>OY969100.1:0-2091725 GCA_963697895.1 uncultured Methanomicrobiales archaeon
GGCAAAGGGGATCTGTTCCCCAAACATCAGCACGACAAAGAGGCAGACGACTGCATCCATGAGCCATATCACGAACGAGATCCCGGAGAGGACGATCATCGAGCGGATGCTCAGGGATGCCTGGCGGACCTGCTCAAGCATCGTGAAAATGAGTCTGAGATACTTATTCTCCGACCTGACCCGGTCCGCAAAGACCAGGAACAGAAAAAACACGATTCCGATCCCGAGGGGAATGAGGATGATCTCGAGGAACCAGTCGGGGACGTCGAGCACGAACAGGATCGAAGCGAGCCCGAGCAGGGAGACGGTTATGATATCAAATACCCGTTCCACGACGAGGGACGAGATCCCGGCCGAAACCGTCGCCTGCTTCTCGTGCTGCAGGATGAAGACCCGGACGAGATCCCCGAGCCGGGCAGGGACGATCAGGTTTGCGGTCTGGCTGATGAAGATGCAGGCGGTAGAAAAGGCGATCCCCGCACGGATGGCGAGACTGGACAGGATCTGCTCGTACCGGACCCCGCGAAACCACCAGGCCCCGAGGCAGACGAGGACTGCAAGGAGGAGGTAGAACGGAACCAGGTGCTGGAGAGCGGTCAGGAGGTCATCCCATACCCGGTACAGCATGTAGGCGATGAGGCCTGCAGATATCAGGGCCGGAATCACAATCGCAGTGATCTTACGATACATGGAGTTGCCACCAGAGCCTGAGTACCGCTATCCCCATGGTCCACACGTCCGTACCCGTACGGTGGTCCCTTCCCCTTCCTGCCATCGCACGGGGATCTCCCGTATCCGGTAACCGGCATGCTCTGCACGCACGAGCACCTCGGTATCCCAGAACCAGTGGCCGGCCCTCACCGACGGGAGCAGGGCGAGGAGTCGTTGCCGGTTGAATGCCTTGAATCCGCACTGGTGGTCATGGAGGCGGCTTTTCAACACCCCTCTGACCAGAGCGTTGTATCCGCGGCTTGCAAATTCCCGGGAACCGCTGCGGTCGGTCATGCTCGAAGGCAGGAGCCGGGAGCCGGTGGCGATATCGCATCCCTCCCGGATCGCACCGATCAGATCGGGCAGATGCTCCATTCCGGTGGCCAGGTCGACATCGTAATAGCAGAAGATCTCGCCCTGCGCATCGCGACACGCCCGGGAGAGTGCATTCCCCCTCCCCAAACGTTCATCACTGTGGAGCAGGCGGATACGGGAATCTTCCTGTTTCCGGACGAATTCGGCACTTCCGTCCGTACTCCCGTCCTCGGCGATGATCAGCTCAAACCCTTCCGTTATATGGGAAAGGGCCCCGATGGATTCCTGAATTGCCCGTTCCAATGCTTTCCGGTCATTGTACACGGGGATGACCGCCGAGAGCTCGACACCCTTCATGGCCGCCCGTTCCCGATCGTTCCTGCTGCGGCATAGCCCGCCTGTATACTCCCTTCCATGCTCCGCTCCGGATAGTTGGGCTCAGAGAACATTCCCGCGAGGATCAGCCCCTTCTCGCAATATTGCGGGATCCCTTTCCGGTACCCGGTGACATATACCGGTCCTGCACAGGGTTCGACCGCCAGCCGCGTCCAGCGGATTTCGTCCTCCCGGACGGAGAACCGTGCACGGAAGTCATCGATCATAACACGATCCAGTCCGGCCGGTGCACTGCCGGAAAAATAGGACGCGAGATAGACGATATGATCCGAATACCGCGAGACCGGTATGAAATTGGTATGGGAGACCACCGCCCCGTACGGGGCGGGGTCTTTCATGTTCAGCCAGTATATGTTTTTTGCAATGTCCCGGGTGAGGCCGAGCGTCATACAGGCGGCACCCTGGTAGGGGACCGCCCCGAGTGCGGGGCCACCGATGCGGCTTATCCGCTGCGGGGGAATAGTGGCGATCACCGCATCGTACGGATCCCCGTTGACGAGCCAGCCAGACCCGTTCCTCCGGAGCGATCGGGCCGGAGACTGAACCTGGATACTTGAGCCCTTCCGCCCGATCTCCTTCTCAAGGGCATCTATGAGGAGCTGGAACCCGCCGTTCAGGTACCCGAGCCGCTCCCCGGCGACTCCGCGGTTTGATCGGATTGCAATCCTGCTGATCAGCCAGGCCGCAGAGACCTCATCCCGCCGGTCCCCGAACTTGCTCCGGAGCAGCGGCTCGAAGAATTCCCGGTATGCTCCTTCCCCTACATGGCGGATAACAAACTCTTTTGCCGGCAGATCATCAAGATCGGAGACCGGTATCTTCCCCGACCTCCAGGTAAGCCATGCAAGCCGTAATTTATCAACCATTGTCAGTTCCGGATATGCAAGGATCTCCCTTGGAGTGGTGAGAGGATACGCGATTCCGTTTGTATAATAACCCGTGGTGCCCCTGCGCCATTCAAGCCGGTCACCAAGCCGGAGCTCTTCTATGAGGTGCTGCAGCAGTGCATCCCCGGAGAAACAGTGATGGTAAAACCGTTCTATCCAGGTCTGACCGATCGGATAGGAGGAGAGACAGCCTCCGAGCTGATCTTTCTCTTCCAGGAGCACGATCTCATGCTCCTCAGGGAGTGCGTATGCGGCGGCCAGTCCGGTAAGTCCTCCCCCGATGATGCATATCCTCATGGAATCCTGTCGTGTACTCATTGGAAAATGAGGATGAAAAAGGCTCCGCATCCGACAACGTCCATAATACGGGCAGATGACGCTTTAGCTTTATAAGAAAGTATTTGAACTCACAAAGGCAAGATTCTTACAGATATTTACCCGGAATTGTTCGGAATATCCGCCTGGATGGTGTGGGATTTTGAGGATATTTTTCATCGGATTCGGTCAGGCCGGGGGCAAGATCGTCGATATGTTTGTCGAGCAGGATAAAAAGATCGGCAGACAGAGCTTCAGAGGAATCGCAGTCAATACTGCCAGGACAGATCTGATGGGGCTTCGCCATATCGAGATGAAGGACCGGGTCCTTATCGGACAGACCCTCGTGAAAGGGCACGGTGTCGGCACCGATAATGCGGCCGGTGCCAAGATCACCTTTGACGAGATCGATACCATCACGAGCGCGATCGAAAAGAAAGGCACGCATGATGTGGATGCATTTATGATCGTGGCGGGACTCGGTGGCGGCACGGGGTCCGGCGGAACGCCGGTCCTTGCCCGTGCTCTGAAGAAGATCTACCGCGAACCGGTCTATGCCCTCGGAATCCTTCCGGCGCCCGAAGAGGGAAGGCTGTATACGTATAATGCAGCCCGGAGCCTGACCACACTCGTAAACGAGGCGGATAACACCTTTCTCTTCGATAACAATGCCTGGAAAAACGAAGGGGAGAGCGTGAAAAACGCCTACAAACGATTGAATGACGAGATCGCACGAAGGTTCGGGGTACTGTTCCGGGCAGGAGAGGTCAGTAAGAAGATGGGAGTCGGCGAGATGGTAGTCGATTCGAGCGAGATCATCAATACCCTCCGGGGCGGGGGGATCAGCACAGTAGGATACGCGATCACCCGGGTGGTAACGAAACAGCCCCGTAACCCGGTGGGCGGACTGATCGGGGGGATACGGGGGTCCCTGAGAAAGCGGGAGGCCACCGAAGAGATGCTCCTCGGCGAGGACCGGACCGCCAAAGTGATCTCTCTCGTCCGGAGGGCGATGCTCGGGCGGCTCACCCTCCCCTGTGACTATTCCACGGCAGAACGTGCGCTTGTCCTCGTGGCGGGTCCTCCGGATGAGCTCGACCGCAGAGGGATCGAAAAAGCAAAGAGCTGGGTGGAAGAGAACATCGCGGGTGTTGAGGTCCGCGGCGGCGATTATCCGGTCAACAGCGATTATATTGCCGCTGTCGTGATGCTTGCCACGGTCGCCAACGCCCCGCGTATCCGCGACCTTCTGGAGATTGCAAAAGGGACGAAGGAAGATGTGGAGAAATCAAAGGATAGGCATTCGACTATGTTTCAGGATGAGATCGAACCATTATTTGAGTGAACGGAAATGAAGATGAAAACAGTAGCAGTTGGTATTCTGGTGCTATTATCCTGTCTTATCACCGGAGCCTCTGCATATGCGGTAGTCGGAAACGTCGGTATCGCCCCCGCAACCGACCTTGTCTCGGGACAAACACATGTGAGCGTCTCATTCGTCGTCGACTTCCCCGCGTCGGGCGGAGAAACCTTCAGCAGCGATGACTCGCTCCAGATGTCCACCGACCTGACGGATGCCCGGTGGAGCCCGGTGATGATCCTTGACGGGGTCGAAACCCAGCAGCCGGATGAGGTCGGGAGCAATATCAACATCAACGGGTGGGAACTGTCGTATCCCTCAAAGCGGGAACTCTCCATGAGAGTCACCATGGAGGGAACCGCCCCGGTGGTGGATACCTCTCAGAATAAGACTATTCTCCGGGTCGCGACGCTTTCTGCAAAAAATACGGTGGCTCCGGGCAGTGAGGTCATCAAACAGGGGTATGTGATCAACCCGTCGCAGATGCAGTCGAGCGTGTCCGGCGCCCAGGGGGATCTGAGCGCGTTCAGGGGATTACTCGATGAAAAATCTGCTCAGGGCGTGGATATTTCAGCGGCTGAAGCGAAATACAACGAAGCGAATGCGGCCTTGCAGAGTGCCACTGCCTCTACCTCGTACGTGGTCCAGCAGGGGTACATGAATAACGCCGAAGCAGCTATTTCGGACGGAAAGAACCTCCTCGACAAGGCTACCACGGCAAAGACGATCCAGGATGCCCAGAAACAGATAGACCAGACCGATGATATCATCACGTACTTCAAGGTAAACCGCTCGATGGGAGCGGACGCGCGGCTGGCACCGATCGTCACGGAAAGGGAACGGGCGGCGGATCTCCTCTCCGATGCGAACGACCTGAACAACCAGGGGAGTTATGTCCAGGCCCAGAATAAAGCGGCTGAGGCATTTAACAAGGGGAGCCAGGCGCTCAGCGATGCCCAGGCACTCAAAAAAGCAGTAGGGGACAACCCGTTCAGTGCGATAGGAAATGTGATCGGCGGAGCGCTTGTCTATATCGGGATCATCGTGGTCATCGCGGTTGTGGTGGTACTCGGGATAGTCCTGTATCGCCGGAGAAACAAATGGGATGAGCTCGGGTGAGCAATCCACCGTGTCTTCTTTCCTGGAAATAATACACGTACTCTCTTTTTCATCGATTCTCCCGGCAAAGAAAATTGCATCAGAAGATCTTGGTGGATCATCCGATAGCCGTTCGGAAAAACCGGGGGACCGTATCGGCTTCAGGAGAAAACTACCTCGAGGGACAATCTTTTGCTGGTCTCCGGTAACTTAAACAACAAAAGGAGGGATCATTTTTCTTGTCCCCGCAAAACCCTTTTCAAATTCGATAATCTGTTTCCCGGGATTCGTTACCGATGACGGGCCTGGTGATCCATCTCGCTTAAGGCAATACCCCCCCTCCTTGAAATCCATCGGACTTCGGATCCGCACACCTGTTTCTCAAGGAGAATGCCAGAAAGGGAATGCATCCACACCCTGCATTTCGCCCGTCTCCGGGAGATTAAGGTCGTCTAACCGGTCTTCCGGTTCCCGGAAAAATAATCGATATGATGCCTCCCCTCTTGCTCGCCTGAAATAATAACTTTGGGAGACAATTCTGATCATCGTATACCCGTCGGGGCACTTTCGCTCGCACGGACACTCAGGTCTATCCCGACACACTGTTACGTGGCTGCGGCGACCTGGTCCGGGAATGAACTGTTCCGGGTGAATACATCTATGTTGATGCTTCCCATCGGGCCGTTCCGTTCGAAATAATATTCCGGGAGCCGGTTCTGGTTGTCATAATAGGAGAACCAGTAACAGAGTTTGTACGTCGTCTTGTTATATCCCTCAAGGCTGTCATAGCTCTCCAGGTCATGGGTGATAACCATATCGGCATTATCGGCATATACCGCACTTTTATCGATGACCTGGCCATAGAATTTGAATTTATCCCATCTATCCCCCCGATAATACCACGGAAGGGGCCAGTAGTCCTTCGACGCGATCACCACGACATCAGAGGCATCGATCAGGTTCATCACCGTCCGCAGGTCTTCCGAGTTCTGGACCTGGACGATCGGTTCGTTCACATCGGCAGGCACAAATGCCACGTGCCACGTCAGGACGGCGAGGAAGATGCACCCTATGAGGGCGAACGCGATCTTTTTCCGGTTGAGCATATAGACGGAAACGAAGATCATCGGAAGGAGCTGGTGGATGATGAGCCAGGGAACCTTCTCACCGATATAGGCATAGGCCGCCATGGAGACGAGCATCCACAGGATGCAGAACCCGAAGAAGAGTTCCTTCCGGTTCCAGGCGGCCTTTCCCCCCGGTAGTGTTCCCTCTAACTGCTGCCTGCTCTTCTCGATCAGTGCTCCGGTTGTCGCCGGTTCCGGGTGTTTCTCCCGGAAAGGCCATGGGGGGGCCGGCAGATGACGGCGGGCAAAGACCACGACCCCGATGATCGCGAGGATGAATATGGGCAGCTCATAGAGGAGGAAGAGGAGGATGTAGAAATAAGGCGGGCCGCAGATCCGGCACTGACCGGACATCGCGGTCCAGTGCTGGAATGCCCGTATCCATCCGGTCGCCAGGATCTCGAAGTGATTCCCGAACGAGGAATAGAAGATGACCATGATCCCGGCGGCCACCAGGATTCCGGCCGCCGCGTCCCGTTTCCAGGTCGGGGGCAGCCGGAGTTGCTGTTTCCAGAGGAGGATCAGGGCAAATAATGCAAGGATAACGAGGAAGAGGGGCATATCCTCTTTCAGGCTCATACCGCCTCCCACCGCAAGACCGGCAATAAGGGCGTACCGGAGTTGCCCCTTGTTCAGGTAGGCGAGGAGGGCGACCAGTATCAGGAGGGTAAAAAAGAGCTGGAATATGTCGTGCCTGAGGAACCGCGAGAAGTACACGAGGTCGGGTGACAGGGCGATAAAGAGCGCGGCGATGAGGGTCTGTTTCCGGTCGAGGTACCCGAGGCGGTATATCCCATAGACCAGCGGGATGAGGAGGGCCCCGAAGAGGGCGGGGAGCAGGCGTGCGACCAGGTCAGAGTCCCCGAGCAGCGCAAACATCCCTGCCGTCACGTAATAGAGGAACGGCCCGTGGTACATCGGATCATAGACGTACGTCCCCTCCGTCAGGAGCTTAAAACTGAACCAGGCGTGGACCGCCTCGTCATGGTGGAGAAGTTTCAGATCGAGAAAGGCAAACCGCAGTGCGAGTGCGAGGATAAAGATAAGGATGAAAAGGTGGTTGAAAGAGAACCACCGGCGGATCGTTCTCCCGAATCCCGCGGTCTCCACGGGGAGCCTCAACTCTCGAGAACGATCTCAATGGCAATATCTTTGGGGACCTGGGTCCGCATCAGCTGGCGGAGTGCCCGCTCATCGGCATCGATATCGATGAGCCTTTTATGGATCCGCATCTGCCAGCGGTCCCAGGTTGCCGTCCCTTCCCCGTCGGGGCTCTTTCTGATCGGTACGACCAGACGCTTCGTCGGGAGCGGGATGGGCCCGGCCAGATTCACGCCCGTGCGTTCGGCTATTTCTCGAATTCGGTCACAGACCATCTCTACTTTCTTGAAATCAGTTCCTGTCAGGCGTATTCTGGCTTTTTGCATGATTCACCACGGTTTTTGTGCGGAATTTATCTCATCTGCTTCGGCTGGATGGCAATACACACACCGGCCGCGATCGTTGAGCCCATATCCCGGATGGCGAAACGACCGAGTTGCGGCAGATCCTTGACATTCTCGATGACCATCGGGTGCGTCGGTTTGAGCTGCACGATCGCCGCGTCACCGGTCTTTAAGAATGTCGGGTTCTCCTCCTTGGTCTGTCCCGTACGGGGGTCGAGCTTCTTCCGGAGCTCGATGAACGTGCATGCCGTCTGGGTGGTATGGCAATGGAATACCGGTGTATACCCGACGGTGATCGCACTGGGGTGCTGGAGAATAACGATCTGCGCCGTGAACTCATCGGCAACAGTCGGGGGTGCATCGGCAGGTCCGGTCACATCGCCGCGGCGGATATCGCCCTTTGCAAGACCGCGGACGTTGAACCCGACATTGTCGCCGGGTACTGCCTGCGGGATCTCTTCGTGATGCATCTCGATGGATTTGACCTCACCCTCTTTGTTTGCCGGCATAAAGGAGACCTTCATCCCTTTCTTCATGATCCCGGTCTCGACGCGGCCTACCGGCACGGTACCGATACCGCTGATGCTGTATACATCCTGGATCGGAAGGCGCAGGGGCTTGTCAACCGGTTTTTCCGGTTCCTTCAGGGTATCCAGTGCCTCAAGGATGGTCGGGCCGGTATACCACGGGGTATCGGGGCTCTTGACCTTGATATTTGCTCCCTGGAGTGCACTGGTCGGGATGAACAGGATCTCCGCCGGCTTGTACCCGACCATCTGCATCAGCGCAGAGAGGTCTTTTTTCACCTCTTCAAACCGTTTCTGGTCGTACTTTGCTGCATCCATCTTGTTGATCGCAACGATCAGCTGGTTAATCCCGAGCGTACGGGCAAGGAACACATGCTCCTTCGTCTGCTCCATCACCCCGTCGGGTGCGGCAACCACGAGGATCGCAGCATCGGCCTGCGATGCTCCGGTGATCATGTTCTTGACGAAGTCACGGTGCCCCGGGCAGTCCACGACAGTAAAGTAGTACTTTGCTGTATCGAACCGTTTGTGGGCGATATCGATGGTGATACCCCGCTCCCGCTCCTCTTTTAGATTATCCATCACCCATGCAAACTCAAAAGTGGCCTTTCCCTTCGATTCGGCCTCCTTTCTGTATCCCTCGATGATATGCGCAGGGACAGTTCCGGTTTCAAACATCAGCCTGCCGACCAGGGTCGACTTCCCGTGATCGATATGACCAATAACCGCAAGATTCAAATGTGGCTTCTCAGCTGCCATTCACATCCTCCAATAAATACGCGACCGTATAAATACAGTCTATTTATGCGAGTATACCATATTGGAAATGATCTATATTAATCATATCGATGGTAATTATCGCTGAAATCGCCGGATTCCGGGCAAAACCGACAGTATCATATCGGTGCAGGCTGCAATTACCCTGATCGTATGAAAACCCTGCAGATACACCGCGATGAGAAGAAGGACCGGCCAACGGTCGACTGTGCCATGGGAGTGATCCTGGTCCACAGCAGGTGCGCATACTGCGTTCACTGCCGGGGTATCAGGGCCGGACCCCGGGTATACCCGGTCCCCCAGGAGAAGGCCCTCCAGGGTGGGGGGGGCGATGAAGCGCTCATGAACGCGGCGATGCAGTTCAATACGCTTATCCGGGACGCTTCCGCGATAGAATGCGATGACGACGAGGGCGAAGGGTTCCGGACCCGGTATCGTCACTAATCGCCCGCAGACTGTTCTGCCACGAGGGCGGCGATCATCTCGTCCCTGAACTTCCCGAACTGGATCTCGTCCATCTGGTCGGAGAGGAGTCTTCCGCTCCATGCCCGCCGGTAGACCCAGTTAACCACCTTTTCCACGACAAAGACTGCCTTCTCTGCCGAGTCGACGGTGAGGAGTTCCCTGCCGATCTTCGGATGCCTCCCCCGCCTTCCCCCGACCGTGATCAGGTAATGAGGGCCGGAAGGCTTCAGAAGGCTGAACGGGCACGACCGGACACAGGTTCCGCACTGGACACACTTCTTCTCGTCAAGGACGGAAATCCCTCGCTGGATGGTGATCGCACACTCCTTGCAGTACTGGACGCAGGTCCCGCACCCGGTACACAGCCCTTCACTCCGGACCGGCTGAATCTTCCCGATGATACCGATCTCGTTCAGCATCGGGCTCGAACAGGCATTGGGACAACCCGCAACGGATATGCGGATCTTGGTCGGCATCTCCTTTCCGAAGACCTTCGCGTCGATCGCCCGGGCGATCCCTATCGCATCGATATTGGCAAAAACGCACCGTTCGATCCCCGGACAGGCGATCACATTCACCACCTCGTCCCGTTCCGAACCGATCGGGGTGCGGTTCTTCTCGAGGTCGGCGGCAATATCCGGGAGCAGCGAAGGATCGATATGGGGGAGCTCGATGGTCTGCCGGGTGGTCAGATGGACGGTATACTTCCCGTATTTTTCGGCTATTTCAGCGATACCACGGAGCTGGGCGGTGGTGATCACCCCTGCCGGAAGGCGGGTGCGGAGCGTGCAGAACGTCGGATCGCGCTCCGTGATCACCCCTCCCTTCATGTGGACTCCGACATCCTTCATCATCAGTGATCAGAAGGAAGGATGGGATGTTAAACGTGTGGTCACGGGAGTATGAGCACTATTGCGGCGATTATCGCAGCCCGGGTCAGCTCGTGCCCGGCCCCGACCACATCCCCGTTCACCCCGCCGAAGAGGCGCCGGGAAATAACGAGCAGGACGAGTGGCACGGCGACCATCAGGATCGCGGCGACGGCGAGACGTGCCGGCGGGACCGGGAGCAGGACGAGGGGGATACAGAGAACCGCGGCAAGTAATGGAAAATACGGGCGGGCAAACCCGTGCAGGAATGAGTGGATCCCATCCCGGAACGGGGTCCCGAATGTGGTGAGGACCACCATCGAGAAGGCGGCGCCGACTTCGGCGATCAGGATCGTCCAGACGATCGGCAGGGATCCCTGCAGCCCGGTATAGGTGAGAAGGAGCGTGGTGGCCCCGATGGCGACCCCGCCAGCCCCGGTCTGGCGATCGGTCATTGCCTGTATCCTCCTTTCCGGTTCTCCCTGTGCCATGAGCCCGTCCCCGAGATCGATGAGTCCGTCAAAATGATTGCAACCCGAGATGAGGAGGAGAAGAGCGATGGCGACTGCCGCTGCGACCGGAGCGCTCGGGATCCAGAAGACTGCGAGAGCGGCGATGCCGCCGGTCACGTATCCGGCAACCGGATAGAGCCAGGAACGGCGGGCAAAGTATTCGAACGGGACCGGTTTTCCGAGGGGGAGGATGGTCGTGAACTGGAGCAGCGCACGGAGGGATTTTACGCACATTCGCTATAGAGGCGGGAGGTACACCCGGCGATGAGGCCGGCAACGGCATCATCCAGGAATGGCCCGAGGGTCTTTAAAATGCCGGGTTTTTTCTGGTCGTACCGGGTGAATTCAAATCTCGCATAGGTGCCGCCGATGCACTCGGCGATCGCCATCCCGATGATCTCGTCACTCAAAAGAAAGACGGGGTCATCCCGGATCTCGGAGTTCTTTCGTTTCCAGAATAGTTCGTCTTCAAGGAGGACGGCACCGAGGAGGAGGGACGAGATGTTCGGGTCCGACAGATATTTCTCCATGCTGGCGGCGAGGACGACCCGCGCCTCGTCCTCATCCATGCCGTGAGAAACATACAGGAGCATCGCAGAATCGACCATCCCTTCGATGGTCACCCCTTTCTCCCGCAGGCGATCTTCGATCTCGAACATACCATCTCCCTATTGGGCACCCTTTGCTATTCAATGGTTCTCTCCGGATTCTCATTCGAGGATACCTTGATGCAGAGGGAGAAGAGACAGAGATGAAAGATGCCCTTTGCCGACCCGGTCCCTGATCTCTCTCCGAAAAACCCTGTTTTCTGCAGTATCCTCGGAAACACCCTCCTCTCTACGGTACCGGGAGTCTCCGGGGCCGGCCCGACCCCGGACAAGACCCTGCTCACGCCGATCCTCGACGCCGAGCTGATCACCCGGGGGAAGATCACCTCGATGCCCGTCCGCCCGGACACGCCGACCGGGTGCCCGACACCGGCGGCGATCACCCGGGCGGTGATGGAGATGACGGGGATCCCGGCGCTGTTCATCAATGCGGGACTCGCGCATACACCGACGGTTCCCTGTCTCGACCTCTACGGCCGGCCGGGTGATGACCCGCGATACGGCGATGCGGTACCCGGTGCCGGGCACCTGATCCGCCAGGGTGAGTGGGCGGGCATATTTCTGGGCAGGTACAGCGACCTCCTCGTCCTCGGCGAGTGTGTGCCCGGGGGCACGACCACGGCCCTCTGCGTTCTGCGGGCCCTGGGATACGATGCCCGGGTGAGCAGCAGTTACGTGGAAAACCCGGTCGGGATCAAGGAGGAGATCTGCAGCGAGGTCAGGGGACGTCTCACCCGCGAGGGGGTGCAGGATCCGATCGGGGTGCTTCGTGCCGCCGGGGATCCGATGATGGCGGTCGCGATGGGTATTGCACGGAGTTATCCGGGGACTCTTCTTCTTGCAGGGGGGACTCAGATGCTTGCCGTGGCCGCCCTGTTAAAAGCACAGGAGTGCCCTCTTCCCCGAATCGTTACGACCTGTTACGTCCGGGACGATCCGACCGCGAACTTTGAGAAGACCGCTGCGGCCATCGGTGCCGGCGTCACGTACATCGATCCGGCGTTCGGGGATCTCGGACATGCGGGCCTGGCACGGTACTGCATCGGTGAGGTGAAAGAAGGGATGGGAGCAGGCGGTGCGATGTTCCTCGCCTATATCCTCGGATATTCCCCCGGGGATATCCGGCAGCGGATCCTTGATACGGTCAGTACCTACCGGTGATCCCGGGCGGGTCCGGGAAGATGCCGGGGACAAGAACTTCATAATCCCCCGCGCCCCATAGATATGAAATGCGCCCCCTGTTCGTAGTGAACAACTTCGGCCAGTTCAATCACCTGATCCAGCGGATGCTCCGGGACCTCGGGATCGATGTCCGGATGATCCCGAATACGACCCCTCCTGAAGAGGTGGCGGAAAAGTGCCGGGGGATCGTGCTCGGCGGGGGCCCCTCCCTCGATCGTGCGGGGAATTGCGCCGCCTATCTGAACCTCGGTCTCCCGGTGCTCGGGATCTGCCTCGGTCTCCACATCATCGCCACCGCATACGGCGGGTCGGTGAAACCGGGCAGGTCGGGCGGGTACGGTCCGGTGGAGGTGGAGATCTGCGACCATGACGATATCCTCGCCGGGTACCCGGAGAAGATCCCGGTCTGGGCATCGCACGCGGATGAGGTATCGGTTGTTCCGGCCGGGTTCCGGGTACTCGCGAGATCCGCCATTTGTGAACACGAGGCGATCGCCTGCCCCGGAAAGCACATATACGGACTCCAGTGGCATCCGGAGGTCAGTCATACCGTGGATGGCCGGATCGTCTATGAGAACTTCAACCGGATCTGCAGGGAACCGTGAACAGATGACTTCACTTCAGGAGATCGCTGGCGCCATCCGCCGGATCGGATTCACCTGCAGAGGATGTGGTACCTGCTGTGGTCCGTCCGGGGATGATACGGGGCGTGTCCTTGTCAGCCCCCCTGAGATCCGGGCACTGCTTGCGGCCAGCGGCGACGAATGGGATGATGCGGTGGAACCGTACCCGGAATGGATCGATGGACCGGAGGAAAGCCGGTACACACTGGCCTGGTGCCTTAAACAGGGGGAGAACGGGTGCCGTTTTCAGGCGGGCGGGCGATGCCGGATCTATTCCGCCCGCCCATGGATATGCCGCACGTACCCGTTCATGCTCGACGGGAACCGCCTCCTCGTATCAGACTGCCCGGGACTCGGGGGTCCGATCGCGGAGGAAGACGCATATACTCTTGCATTGATGCTTATGGATCGGCAGATTGCCGAGTTCTCGGAGGGAGAACGTTTGAAACCGCATATCGCCCATGCATGTATACCATCCGGCACTCAGGTGGTCATCGACAGTGAAGGGGTGAAGGTGCTGCATGGCTGAGCTCCGGATCGTCGGGACCGCCCATGTCTCCCAGAAGAGTGTCGACGAAGTACGGGTTGCGATCACGGAATTCCAGCCGGATGTCGTCGCGGTAGAGCTCGACCCCGGCCGGTACGCGGCACTCCGGAAGAAGGAGGGCGAGGGACCGTCCGTCTCCCAGGTGCTCGAGGCAAAGAACTTCAACCAGCTCCTGGTCCAGTGGGTACTCGCCTATCTGCAGCGTAAGATCGGCATGGATGTCGGGGTTGAGCCGGGTGCCGAGATGAAGGCGGCGATCGAAGAGGCGGAGCAGCGGGGGATCGCACTCGCCCTGATCGACCGGGACATCCGGATCACGCTCCGACGCTTCTGGGGTTCGCTGAATCTCTGGGAAAAGCTGAAGATGTTCTATGCGCTCGCGGTCTCGGTCACGAGTATCGGCTCCGAAGAGATCGATGTCGAAGAGCTGACCAAAAAGGACGTGATGGACGTCGCGATGGAGGAGTTCCGGAAATTCTCCCCGCACGGGGCACATGCGCTGATCGACGAGCGGGACGCGTATCTCGCGTATCAGATCCGCACCCTGCTCGGGAATCACGAGCGGGTGCTCGCGGTTATGGGTGCAGGGCATACGGAAGGAGTAGAGCGGTACCTTGCCGCACCGGATACTCTCCCCCCGCTCGCCGACCTGACGGCAGATATAAAATCACGCCCGTGGGGACTGATATTCGGCGTGGGGGTCACCATCCTCTTTGCATTCCTTCTGGCCGCGATAGCGTTCTCGGGCGTCGGCCTCGAGGTACTGGGGCTGGCCCTCGTGTACTGGGTCCTCATCCACGGGGTGCTCACCGCTGCATTCACCCTGCTTGCCCGTGGCCATCCGCTCTCTGCACTGACCGGATTTGCGGTCTCGTGGGCGACCGCGTTGAACCCCCTGATCGCGGCCGGGTGGTTCGCGGCGATCGTCGAGGCAAAGATCCGGAAACCCACGGCGGCAGACTTCCGGCGGATCCTCGAGGCCGAAAGTTTCACCGAGATGTGGAAGATCCCCCTCTTCCGGGTTGTCATCGTCGCGGCCCTGGCAAATATCGGCAGCACCATCGGGACGGTCGTGTACTTCATCTTCATCTTCCCGATCCTCGGCATCGACCCCGGTTCCCTTATCGCAACCGGTATCGCGAATATGTACGCCGGGGTCCAACAACTCGTATAATAGCCTTCTTTTTCATCGTGGACAAGGATTATATAATTTCCCGCGAGTATCCCTCACTGGAAGTGAAGGTACATGACGTTTCGGGCACTTATCGCCGGCGGGGTGCTCCTCGCCGCATGTCTGATTATGGTGATGCCGGTATCGGCCGCCATCAACACCATTCCGCAGGGCGCAACCGTATTCATCGGTGAACAGGGACTCGATGTGACTGCCGCCACGGGTACTGCCCCCATGATCGCATGGTTCAGTTCCGGGACGAGCCCTGCGGTGGATGTCCCGACCAAGGTGATCAACGTGGGAAACCCGTCCAGCTTCTACATTTCGCCTTCGGACTTCGTGGGAAAAACCGGCAACTGGTACCGGTGGACCGGTGCCAACCCGGCAGGGTCTGTGGCATTTTTGGTGGAGGATCCGGCGATCACCCTGCGGGTCTTTGATCTGACCGCCAACTTCGAGATACGTCCGGGGGTCACGTGGGTTCCCACGGGAGACCAGGTCGGTTTCGGGATCGAGACCAATCTCTACGTGATGAACCAGCGCCCGGGGGTGTCGGGGGCCCCGGTCACGATCGTTGCCGAGGGACCGACGGGTGTCACCTACAGCTCCCTGATCGGGCCGCAGGGAACGTATATGTTAAACGATATCCCCGTGGGTACCTCACCGTTCAACACCGGGCCGGTCTGGAACACGGGGAACCCGGACTATCCGAAGGGGACGTACAGCTTCTATGCGAAATGCAATGCCAACCATATGGACGATAATTACCATGCCGAGAGCGATACGGTCACGCTGCTCATGCAGTCCGTGAATCCCCTGATCACTCCGTCAACGACCGTAACGACCGTACTCACCACCCTGCCGACGACCATGACTACCCCTCCGACATCCGTAACCACTCCGCCGACGACCATTCCGGTCACCTCGGTGCCGCCGACGACCATTCCGGTCACCTCGATGCCGACGACGACTCCTCCGCCGACGACGACTCCCGGGTCCGGGGTGATCCCGGTCTCGGTAGCCCTCGCTGCCGGTGCCCTGCTCGTGCTGCGCAAGCGCTAATACCGGATGATACTTTTTTAACCGGAGCGGGAGACCGGATCTCATGAATCTTGGAATAACCGTAATAAAAAGCCGCCACAGTGTGCGGAAATTCAAGCCGACGCCGGTTGACGCGAATGTGATCCAGGATGCCCTGGACTGCGCCCGCCTCGCACCGACGGCCCGGAACGACCAACCCTGGCTCTTCGGCGTGATTACGAAGAAAGAGACCCGCGAACAGATCGCCGCATATACAGAACACGGAGGGTTCATCGCCGATGCCCCGCTCTGTTTTGCCATCTTCGGGGAGAAGGATGCGACCTATCATCTCGAGGACTGCTGTGCGGCAACGGAGAACCTGATCATCGCCCTGCAATCATACGGAGTCGGTTCCTGCTGGGTAGCCGGTGCACGGAAGGCATATGCAGAACCGGTCCGGGTACTCCTCGGCGTCCCGGACCGGTACACACTCGTGTCGCTCGTGGCCGCCGGCTTCCCGATGGATATCACCTTCACAAAGAAAAAAGACCTCGATGAGGTCTCCTTCCATGAGAACTACGCTGAGGAAGGGTGACCGGAGATCCATTCCTGAGGACGTCTTTGCCACGCGCCGCCCCGCAGGCGGCCGGGATCGATGAAATACGATCCATTCGCCTGAACACAATATTTATGAAGGTTGGCGCCTTCTGACAGGGTGAGGTGAGTCATATGCCAGCAAAGGATCTGGGCGGCATCATCTATTCGTATGATATGGCCGCAGGTGAAGCATTGGGAAAACGGGAGTCGCATACGCCGAAGATCGAGGTACCGGGAACGGTGAGACCCGATGAGGCGATATCGGTGAAGATTACGGTCGGGCCACACCCGAACACGCTCGAGCATTCGATCCGCTGGGTGCAGGTATACTTTGAGGAGGAAGGCCGGGCGTTCAACCCGATCAATCTCGCCAAAGTCTCCTTCAATCCCGGGAGCACCGACCCCGAGATCGTCTTTAAGATGAAGTTTGCGAAGAGCGGCGTGATCCATGCGCTGGAGTACTGCAACCTTCACGGCCTCTGGTCGGGCAAAAAGGAATTGAAGGTTGGATAATCATATTTTTTTCCCGATTCGACCGATGTCATCAGAAGCCCGTTGTATCGAGATGGATCCACATGAGTGTACGCGGTTCCTCCAGGAAAACCGTGAGCAGGGCTGCCTGGTGATCGATGTCCGGACCCCGGACGAATATGCCGAAGGACATATCGAGGGTGCGATCAATATCGATTATTTTTCCCCGGGTTTTAAGGAAAAGATCCAGGCACTCGATCGCGGGCGGCCATACATGATCTACTGTAAACAGGGGGTCCGGGGAGGAAAGACCCTTGAGATCATGGAGAGTTGCGGGTTTAGCCGGGTCGTCAATATACGGGGCGGGATAGTCCTCTGGCGATCGGCCGGCCTGCCGACGGTCTGATACGCATCTCCCCGGGTTGTGTTCCAGGGTAATCTGGACCGGTATCGATCAGAGGCAGTCCGGATATCAGGGGAGTGGATTCTCCTCTTCCCTGATATGGCGGATCGATTTTCCCAGGAAATAACCGACAACCGCGAAGGTTACGATCGGGGAGACCCAGACCGGAAACGGAATGCCGAAACTGTCCCCGACCATTATCATGCCGAGGAAGAGAATCGAGTACATCGCGCCGTTTTTCAGGAATACGTAGCGCTTGATCCGGTCGACATTCCTGACGGTCAGTTCCCGGACAACGAGCGCCCCGATGCCATTCCCGATCAGGATCAGCGGAACGGAGAGCGTAAAGGCAAATGCCCCGACGACCCCGTCGATCGAGAATGTCGCATCGATCACCTCGAGGTAGAAGAGCTTGCTGATATCGGTGAGGTTTCCGCCCATCATCTTCCGTTCCTGTTCTTCGGCATTCTGGCGGAACCCGTGGACGATGAAGAAAGCGGTCGAACCCACGACCGCACCAAACGCCATCATCGGGTCCTTCTGGAGGGAAAACCAGACGATGAGCATGAGGAGGATCGAGATGATCGCATAGAACCAGACCCCCTTGGATGCGATATAACACTCGCCTATGAGCCCGTAGTGTTTCTCCTCCAGAAAGAGCCAGTGGAGGAAGAGGAAGATCAGGAAGGTTCCCCCGCCGACGAGGAGGATCGGTGCGAAGGCCTCGATCGCGGCGATCACCTGGGGATCGCTCGAGAATGTGGCGGTGAGCGCCCCGATCGGCCCGAGCGAGGGGGTCCCTATCCAGACGATCAGCCAGGGGAGCATGAACCGGACGACCACGACGGCAAAGAGGAGGCCCCAGGTAAGGAACCACCTCCGTGCCCATTCACCCATCGTCGAGAGCACCTCGGCATTGATGATGGCATTATCGATGCTGCTGATCGTCTCGAACAGGACCAGTCCCGCGATGATCAGCAATGCCGAAACGATATCCATGCTTCTGTACCATTCTCTCCACGCGTGAGATTAATCTTCCCGGCATAAGGGTGTAAATCAGACCGGGGCTCCGGGAAGCAACCCTTAAGTCCTCGCTCCCCAGATCCCTTACCCATGAAACGGCCCGTGCTGCAGGTCGCACTCGACCTCCTCGAACTGAAACGGGCGCTCACCATTGCGGAGGAGGCGGTCGCAGGGGGCGCCGACTGGATCGAGGCAGGGACCCCCCTGATCAAGAGCGAGGGGATGGAGGCTGTCCGTTCCCTCCGGGAACGCTTCCCTGGTCACCCGATCGTTGCAGACATGAAGGTCGCCGACACCGGCACTATGGAGGTGGAGATGGCGGCGAAGGCTGGTGCATCCATCGTCTGTATTCTGGCCGATGCAGACGACTCTGTCATTCAGGAGGCAGTCCGGGCTGCTTCAGCCTTCGGCGTCAGACTTATGGCCGACCTGATCAATACCCCGGAGCCGGTCCGGCGGGCAGGGGAACTTGCCGCTCTCGGGGTCGATATTATCAATGCCCATGTCGGCATCGACCAGCAGATGATGGGGGGTTCTCCGGTCGGGCTCATATCAGTGCTGAAAGAATCGGTCCGGGTCCCGATCGCGGTTGCGGGCGGGCTCGATTACCGCACTGCAGCAGATGCGGTGGGCAACGGGGCGGAGATCGTCATCGTCGGCGGTGCGATCGTTCGTTCCGGCGACGTTACGGGTGCGACGAGGCAGATCCGGGAGGCGATCGATCACCTGTCGGTACGGTCGCTGCCCCGTCAGGACCCGGACGAGGAGATCCGGGAACTCCTGACCAGGGTATCCTCCCCGAACGTGTCGGATGCGATGCACCGCGGGGGTGCGATGACCGGGGTGTTCGCGCTCGTCCGGGAGACAAAGATGGTAGGAACGGCCGTAACGGTCCAGACATTTGCGGGGGACTGGGCGAAGCCGGTCGAAGCGATCGATCTCGCCGGACCGGGCCAGGTGATCGTGATCAATAATGACGGCGGCATCCATGTCGCCCCCTGGGGGAGCTCGCCACCCTCAGTTGCCAGAAGAAGGGGATCGCCGGGGTCGTCATCGACGGAGCGGTACGGGACGTGGATGATATCCGGCGGATGGGATACCCGGTTTTCGCGCGGGGGACGGTCCCGAACGCGGGTGAACCGAAGGGATTTGGCGAGATCAACGCGGAGATCACCTGCGCCGGGCAGCGGGTCCGGCCCGGGGACTGGATCGTCGGGGACGAAAGCGGTGTCGTGGTGGTGCCGCGGGAACGGGCGTACGAGGTGGCCCGCCGGGCGATGGAGGTGAAGAAGAACGAGGAGCGGATCCGGGAGGAGATCCGGCGGGGAAGCACCCTCTCCCAGGTCTCGGAACTGATCCGGTGGGAGAAGCGTCCCTAGATAAAAAAAGAAACGGGGATCACTGGAAGGTGGCAGGCTTCGATCAGGTCGGCATGCACGGATCGGAGGCGGGTAATCGCTTCCGGCACGTTATCGACCCGGAGGATCAGGACTGCCCCTTCCTTCCCGCTGTACGCATAGGAATACTCGATATTGATGTTGTTCTCCCCGAGGAGTTTCGCGATCTCGTAGAGGCCACCCGGCTCGTCCCGCATCCGCACGGCGATCACATCGGTGAAGGCCACGTTGAATCCGAGGGCGGTGAGTTTCTGATATGCCTTGTCCGGATGGTCCACGAGCGCCCGGACGACGCCGAAGCCCTCGGCCTCGGCGATCGAGAAGGCGAGTATGTTGACCTGCTCCTCCTCGAGGGCGTGTGCGATGGCGGCAAGCCGCCCCGGCCGGTTCTCCGAGAATACCGATATCTGCTTGATGACAAATCTTTTCTGCTCCATTATATCTTCCTCCTGTCGATCACCCGCTTTGATTTCCCCTCGAACCGGGGCAGGGAGCCCGGCTCAACGAGCTCGACATTGACCGCAATATTGAGGGAATTCCGGAGGCGGTGCTCGATCTTCTTCCGGATCTGCATGAGGTCGGTGATCTTGTCCGAGAATGACTCCTTCCGCACCTCGACCTGGACCAGCATATCGTCCAGGGCGCCGCGACGGTCGACGATGATCTGAAAGTGCTCGCCCACCTCAGGGATCTCCATCAGGGCGTACTCGATCTGGGACGGGAAGACGTTGATCCCCCGGATGATCAGCATATCATCGACCCGTCCCTGGATCCGCCGGATACGCGGGTGAGTGCGCCCGCAGGCGCAGACGGAATCGTCCATGACGGATATATCCCCGATCCGGTATCGGATCATCGGGAGCGCCTCTTTCTGCAACATCGTGATGCAGAGTTCCCCCCGCTCCCCGGGGCCGACCGGCTCGCCGGTCGCGAGGTCGAGTACCTCGACCAGCGCGAGGTCTCCCCATACATGGAACCCCTGCTGCTCGGTGCATTCGCAGAACATCGGACCGGAGAGCTCGCTCGTGCCATAGATATCATAGGCACGGATCCCGAGCCAGTCCTGGATCCGGGATCGCATCTGCTCCGACCAGGGCTCTGCTCCAAGGATTCCCGCCCGGAGGCAGGTATCCTTTTTGATGCTTACTCCCATCTTTTCCGCCACTTCACCCATATGAAGAAGATAGGAGGGGGTGCAGGCGATCGCGGTCGCCCGCAGGTCCTGCATCAGTTCAATCTGCCGTTCCGTGTTTCCCACGCTCGTCGGGAGGACGGTCGCCCCGATCCGTTCCGCGCCGTAATGGAGGCCGAGCCCCCCGGTGAAGAGGCCGTACCCGTAGCTCACCTGCATTACGTCGCCTCGCCCGATTCCGCACGAGGTCAGGCCCCGGGCAAGGGATGCGGTCCAGTTCTCCAGGTCGTTGCGGGTATACCCGACGACGGTGGGTTTTCCGGTCGTCCCGGAGGATACGTGGTACCGGACGAGGTCGTCGCGGGATGCCGTGAATATCCGGTCGGGGTAGTTGTCCCGCAGGTCACGCTTGTACATGAAGGGGAGTTTTCTGATGTCGTCGAGTTCCCGGATATCATCCGGATGCACTCCGGCCTCCTTCATCCGGTCGTGATAGAACGGCGAGAAGCTGTACAGGCGGTATACCAGGGTCTTCAGGAGACGATACTGTAATCCCCGGAGCTCGTCCGGGGGCATCCCCTCCATCCGCGGGTCCCATCGCATCATAACTCCTCCCGGCGGTCTATTACCCGTTTTGCCTTTCCTTCGAACCGCGGGAGCGACCCGGGCTCCACGAGATGGACGGTCGTCCGGAGCTCGAGCACATCCCGGAGTTCCTTCACGACCTTCTTCTGTATCCGGGCGAGATCCTGGAGTTCGCCGCTGAAGTACTCCCGGTTTATCTCGACATCGATCGTCATTTCGTCAAGGTGATTCACGCGGTCGATGTACACCATGAACTGGGTGCCAACCTCCGGGATCCCGAGCAGGACATGCTCGATCTGCGAGGGGAAGACATTGATCCCGCGGATCACGAGCATATCATCGCTCCTTCCGGTGATCCGGGCGATCTTCTTCCCCCTCCGGCAGAGGCAGCCGTCCTCCATCTGCATCGTTACATCTCCGGTACGGTACCGGAGGAGGGGCATCGCCTCCTTGACGAGCGGGGTGACGACCAGCTCCCCCGTTCCCCGTCGCCGAGCTGCTCGCCGGTCTTCGGGTCGCATATCTCGACCAGGTAACAGTCATGCCATATATGGAGGCCGTTCCGCTCCTCGCACTCGAATGCGACCCCGGGACCGTACAGCTCGGAGAGGCCGTAGCTGTCGTATGCAGTCAATCCCAGTTTCTCCTCCAGTTCCCGGCGCATCTGCTCGGACCAGGGTTCTGCCCCGAATATACCTCGCTTGAGCGATTCGAGACGTATGCTTGCCTCTTCTGCCGATTCCGCAAGATGCATCGCATAGCTCGGGGTGCAGTGGATCACCGTGACCCCGAAGTCGTGGATCATCTCGATCTGCCGTTTGGTGTTTCCGGTCGCGCTGGGGATGACGGTGACCCCGATCAGCTCGGCCCCGTAATGGAAGCCGAGCCCCCCGGTGAACATGCCGTAGTTGACCATATTCTGGAATACGTCGTCCCGGGTAACCCCGATCATCGTCATGTTCCGGGCGATCAGTTCTGCCCAGGTTGCCAGGTCTCCCCGGGTATAGGCGACAACGGTCGGCTTCCCGGTCGTGCCCGAGGTCGTGTGGATCCGTACCACCTCGTTCCGGGGCACTGCAAGGAAGCCGAAGGGATACCCGTCCCGTAAATCCTGTTTCCTGGTGAACGGAATCTTTTTTGTGTCATCCAGGGACCGGATGTCATCAGGACCGATCCCGGCCTTCTGCAATGTACTACGGTAGAACGGAACCTTCATCGTCTGGAATACGGTTTTTTTTAACCGTTTCAGCTGAAGTTCGCCGAGTTCCTTCTCCGGGAGCGTCTCCTTCCGTTCATTCCAGAACATCAAAAATCCCTCCCGTCGCGCGTTCCATGAGATTCACCCTTGTTATCCTCCCTCTCCACTATTCGCCGGTTGCATAGTGTGTTTGCAGTTTCTGGGTCAAAAAAGCTTGTCAGATCCGGCATGGCAGAGTGATATGGGGTAACTCCGGACCACCCGCCGTTCGGACGCAAATCTATCGTTTGGGCGGGCAAACGATGCTTTAATCTAGCAAACGGCTGCTATTACTACTCGTTGAAAATAGTTGCCGATGGCCGTGCACAGTACCCGTGGCTGGCGGTCACCGGGTTTGGTGCCCATATCAAATCCACGAAAAAAAACCTCGTGATCCTGAAAAACGGCACGACGGATGAGTATCCGATAGACCGGATCGGGCACCTCCTGATCGTGGGAGGACATACCATCCACAGCGCCGCCGTTCTTCATCTGATCAACGCGGGCGGCATGATCTCATTCTTTGAAGCCGACGGGGAGCCGGTCGGGTACATACGTCCGTATGGCGATCGCAGGGACGAACAGATGGCTGCACGCCAGCGGGCCCTTCCGGTTCACCGGTATGCGGTGCTGATCGCCCAGGGAACGATCCGCTCCCGCCTCCTCGCGATCGAAGAGGCCTGCCACCAGTCGGGAACGGGGTGCATATACCAGGGGGAGCTCGAAATCCTTCATAATTACTTATCAGAGATTGAGTACCTGATCCGGCTCGAGGAATTGCGGAGGATACACCTGCTCACCGGGGATATGTACTACGAGATCATGGCCCGGACGGTGCCCCCCGAGCTCGGCTTCCGGAGGCGGACTGCCCGCCCGTACCAGGATGTGGTCAATGCGATGCTCTCATTCGGGTATGCGATGCTCTTTGGAAACGCCCTCATGGCCGTTCTTGGTGCCCGGCTCGATCCGGATGTCGGGATACTCCATCAGGGGGAGCAGTCGCTCGTCCATGACCTGATCGAACCGATGAAGGCCGAAATGGTAGATCGGACGGTCTTTTCCCTTGCCCGGAGCGGGATCTCCCCGGAAGACTACGAGGCGAGCGGTACGCGGACGATCCTCTCGGACCCGCTCATGAAGGAGCTCATCGCCCTCTTCCGCCATTCCATCCGGCAGGAAAGGATAGATGAACAGGTCCGTGTCTTCCACGACTCGCTCCTGGACCAGCGGGAATTCTCGATTGTGAACGCATAGCCCCGGCCGGGTCTCTGTTTTCTTCAATTTCTGAAACGGGATTTGGTTCCCGCCGATATTGCGGGTCAGACTCCCGGGTCTCCGCCGAAGTGTGGGAACGAATTTCCCGTTTTCTCCAATCCCCTGATGAAATCCCCGACGGGTGTCCGGCGTGAATTCAGGGTCTCAACCGGATTTGATATCTTTTCAGGTACGACCATGAAGACCTGAATCGAACTCCTCTGATCCGGGTGTTACAGCCCGGGCCTGACGACGCAAAACGTTTCAAAAATGCGGTACTCCTGCTCGGTGATGGACATATCCCGGATCACGGCACGGGGGCACCCGTATATCATGGAGACGAACTTCTCGAGGATGATCGGATCCCCGGAGGCGACGACCTGCACGGAGCTGTCCGAGAGGTTCATCACCTGTCCTTTGATATTCAGTTTTCCGGCGATACGGCGGATACAACTCCTGAATCCCACGTTCTGAACCTTACCTGAGATCCGGATTTCCACGGTCTTCAGGAGATCACCACCTGCCGGTGCAGGACCGGTAACCGTTCACCAGGGCCGGGAGAACCGGTTATGAGAATGGTATTCATGCCGTTGAACTGAAATGTTCGCACGTCCCTTATGAGCTTTTCTATTTTATCCCTAAACTCGTGCGCGGCGGTGCAAACGCGTCTTCACGGTCTTAAACAGGTCTGGTAAGATAGGGGGAGATGACTTGCATCAGTTCCTCATGAAACTGGCGGGCTGCCTCCCCGCGATCGGATTCAACCGTGATCCGTACGAACGGCTCTGTCCCCGAGGGGCGTACCAGGCCCCAGGTCGTGCCCTGATCGATCCGGATTCCATCCCGGAGGTCGATGTTTTTCCCGGTAAATTTCCGTGCAAGGGCATCGATGAGGCCCTGCTTGTCATTCGTATGCACTTTCCCGTTGATCATCGTGTACGGGGGAAGCCCGGCGACGAGGGTTGAGAGGGGCCGGCCCGATCCGGCGAGGATCGCGACCATCATTGCAGCGGTCATGCCGCCGTCCCGGCAGAACTGGTGTTCGGGGTAGATGAGCCCGCCATTTCCTTCTCCCCCAAACACGACCGGTTTGCCCGCAGAGAGAAGATCCCGCATCTTCCGGGCGACATAAATGCTTCCGACCGGGGTATATTCCACGGTGCACCCGTGGCGCCGGGCAATCTCCCGGATCAGGTTGGACGTGCTGACCGGGGTGACCACTATGCCCTGCCGGTTCCGGCAGATCTCATCGGCCACGAGGGCGAACTCCTGGTTTTCACCGATGAATGCACCTCGTTCATCGACAAATACCGACCGGTCAGCATCCCCGTCATGGGCCACCCCGAACGCGGCTCCGGTCCCCCGCACGAGTTCGGAGAGCCCGCGGAGTCCTTCCTCAGAGGGCTCCGGCAACCGGCCGGGGAACCGGCCATCCATCTGGCCATTGATCGTAAACACCCGGCAGCCCATCCGGGAGAGGATCGCCGGCGTGGTACAGACCGCAGCCCCGCATCCCGGATCGACGGCGACGGTCATCCCGCTCCCGGTTCCTGCAGGGAACGACCTGACCACCGCATCCACATATCGTTCCCCGAGCCGGAGATCCTCGGTCTGCTGCCCGACCCGATCCCATGCGACGAGTGAGAACCGATCGGCGAAGATCTGCTCCTCGAGCGTGATCGTCTCCGCATCCCCCATCTCGGTGCCATCCGGCTCGATGACCTTGACCCCGTTGTATTCCGGCGGGTTGTGCGATGCGGTGATCATCACTCCTGCATCAAATGCATCCCGGACGAGGTACTGGAGAGCCGGGGTCGGCAGCACGCCACAGTCGACCACGTCGCACCCGGCGGCCATGAGCCCTGCCTTCGCCGCATTGATCAGGGCGAGCCCGGAGGTCCGGGTATCCCGGCCGAGACCGATCCGGCCCGGGCGCATCGTCCCGAGCGCCATCCCGATTTTGAGGACGAGGGCAGGGGTCATACTCTCCCCGACGACCCCCCGCACGCCATTGGTTCCGAAGAGTTGTTTCTTTCCGTTGGCCATCCGATCGTTTCCGTATAGAATGAGGTGTTGGTACTGGCGGTCTATTAGTTCTCCGGTCTGTTTAGGAGACTCTTCCGCGTTCGGGGTGGCCCATGAAGCGGGTATGCCTCCCTGAACCTTCCGTTCATCCCTTACGATCCGGATATGCACGGGATCCTGAACTCGTTCCACGGGGGTGACCGTTGTGTCCGGGCAGGTTCACGTTCTCATCCTGCTCTCTTCATTCTTCTTCGCCGGGGATGAAGTCCATAAATTGGGGAAGGGAGCGCATGACCGCATCGACCGACGGGTCCCGGAGGACGATATTATCCGCGCTGAGATCACCGAACACGATCTTGGGAAACGGTTCTCTCTTGAACCCCTCGATGACGGTATAATCGATGCCGGAACCGGCGAGGTCCCTGAGCACCTCGGAGAGCCGGTTCCTGCGTGAAATATACACTGCTTTTTCATCGTCGATCCCGACGGCACAGGTGATACCGGTCTCAAATAAAACCGTCGTGTCCTTTTCGGGGACGAGTGCGAACGAATGATGCCCGAGGTGTTTCACCGCTGCAACAGTACCGTGTTTTTGGAGTTCGACGAGGAGGGAACGGATGAACGTTGTCTTTCCCGATCCTGACGTCCCCGCGACATGGATGATCTTCACGGGCCGCTCCCCCCCGTGCTTCTCCCGCCGGTTCCCTTTTCCCCGGTTTCATCCCCATAATCTTCCCCGGATTCGGTATCGGATTCTCTCGCGGCATCCCCGGCTTTCGCTCCACTTTCTTCCGTGGATTCGGTACTCCATTTCCCTGCAGCTTCCCCGGCTTTCGCTCCACTTTCTTCCGTGGATTCGGTACTCCATTTCCCTGCAGCTTCCCCGGCTTTCGCTCCACTTTCTTCCGTGGATTCGGTACTCCATTTCCCTGCAGCTTCCCCGGCTTCAGCTCTCCGTTCTTCCGTGGATTCGGTACTCCATTTCCCTGCAGCTTCCCCGGCTTCAGCTCTCCGTTCTTCCGTGGATTCGGGGAGCAGTGCACGAGCATCATCTACTGCATTCAACGGTCCTTCCACGGGTTCGGGGGATAATTCCCCTCTGACATCCTTTACCGTCCCGCAATTTTGATTGGATATGGCGGATGATTCCCCCGCAGTATTCCTTTGTCCTTCCGGCGATTCGGGAACGCGTTCACCGGCACTATTCAAGGTTCTCCTTCCTTCAGGTGACCTGCACTCCACGGTAACTTCCCTGACCTCTTCCTCGCACGAAACTGAATTATTTCGTTCCGGCAGATCGGGACGAGGATCCCCATTCACCACACCGATCGTACCTGCTGCCTCCAGCTCTTCCCGTGCCCGGAGGATCACCTTCGCCGCTTCACCAACACTTCGCATCACGTTCGTGATCCGGTCCTCGATATCGATCTCCTCGTCGATCTCCAGCGAGGTTCGTTCGACCTCCAGGAGGAACCGGGCGACCTCGCTCGCCTCGAAGAGGAGGTCATCCAGTTCATCTGTCGTGAAGAAACCGCACATCGCGCCGTAAAAGAAAGTCGCACCCGACTTGTACACTTTTTTCTTGAATGAATTGCGGGCCTGGTTGACAGCCTGCGGGGTATACACATCCCGCATGAAGGGCACGAGCTCCGGGAGGTGTTGTCCGATAAACGTCATCTCCGCGCCGCTCTTCGTGCGGAAATCCGTGCAGAGTCGGGCGATGGCCCATTCCCGGGCGGTGATATAGGTCCGCTTCCGGAGGAACTGGTTCACCTTCCGGTACGTCGCACCGTCTACCTTCTTGAATTTCCGGTATTTGTTGATATCCTCGGCTCCGAAGTGGTTTCCCATCAGAAACAGATACACCTTTATATTATATAGCATTATGTGGTTTATAGCACGGTTGGGGGGATGAGTAAGTATATATTGTTTAGAGCCTCGAATTCAAAAAATAAAGGGATTAAAGGATATTCGACTCGTAAACACCCGTTCAAACCAGGGGTGTTTTTCATTCCCGATCCCGGTGTTACCCTCCTTTGTCCCGGAATCCGAATTCACCTTAATTTCCCGCCAGACAAGTTCGGAACTATTAAAATGGATTTTTCGTGAAGTCACCAGGGGATTTACGAGATGAGCGGGTGAACCGTACGTTTCACAAGAGAGCTATTCCGCACTGGGCGATCAGGTACGGAATGCAATCGGATTTTTTTATAATTCCGTTTATCTCCGTAAGTAAGAGCTATCGTCAGAGGGTTTCGAGCCCTCGCTGTTTAGAATATAAGTGCACTATTCCTGAAGGGCCAAAGACTGATTAGTACATTGAACAGGCAACGGAAAACTTATAGATTAAAAAATGATTATCGAAACCGGGAAGATTTCGGGAAATACGTAAGATGGTTACTGGTTTTTTATGTCAGAACTCGATCCCGAACCCAAAGGTGATAATAAGACGATTCCGCAATTGGAACGGTTTATTATTGTACCTCTGACTTCAGTTCCAAATGTGGAACTGGATAATCATACGAAGAATCAAATGGAATTCGAACAAAGGAAACTCTCCAGGGTAAAAAAAAATTGGTGTAAAAACAGTTCAGGGGATGTGTTCGTGATATTTCGTATAATTCATCATCAGATCGTTTATGCCTGAATCAGAATCGAGACTTGAATCCTTTTACTTCCGAAAATTACCGGATCGGAACAGGAGAGGTGGGGAGGTACACCCTCTCATCCGGGAAGTAAACATCTCCGGTATCTAAAACCCGAGTGACCGGTTTGTCATCTGCATTGGCGAGCGTAAAGGGAAAAATGGTAAAAATTTTTTCCTTTTCGGGGTATAAAAATAAAACATTCCACGGTTCCCTAATGCCTTATTCCAGAATTTTATGCTTCGCTCATCCCGGATTTCTGCATGACTTAGCTCATCCCGGATTTCTGCACGACTTAGCTCATCCCGGATTTCTGCATGACTGAGCTCATCCCGGATTTCTCCATAACTTAGCTCATCCCGGATTTCTGCATGACTTAGCTCATTCCCGAATAACTCCATAACTTAGCTCATCCCGGATTTCTGCATGACTTAGCTCATTCCCGAATAACTCCATGACTTAACTCATCCTGAATTTCTCCATGACTTAGCTCATCCCGGATTTCTGCATGACTTCAGCTCATTCCCGAATAACTCCATGACTTAACTCATCCCGGATTTCTGCATGACTTAGCTCATTCCCGAATAACTCCATGACTTAACTCATCCCGGATTTCTCCATAACTTAACTCATTCCCGGATTTCGCTCTGACATCACCCATTTACGAAAGGAATCCGGGTACCACCAGGTGAATCTTTTCTTAACAGGGTCCCCCTATCCTATAATTTTATAAGATCGTCTGCAGAGTGTGCAGCATGCCACTCAAAGATCAGATTCTGGAAGTGATGGGCGGTCCCCACGTGGCGGCCATCGCGACGATCGCCGGAAAATTGCCCTCGGTACGGTTTATGGTGCTGTCCGGATATCCGGATATGACCCTGGTCGGGGGAACGATGAAGAGTTCCCGCAAAGTGGAACAGCTGAAGAAAGAGCCCTACGCCTCAATCGCGATCTGGTCGGGAAAAGAATTCTCTGATCCCTATGTCGTGATCCAGGCGCAGGCAGAGATCCATGAAGATGCGGCCACAAAGAAAAAATACTGGAACCCGATGTTTGAGGAGTATTTCAAATCGATCGACAACCCGGATTTCGTGGTTCTGAAATTTATCGCTGACGAGGTCGCATATTATACCCCGCAGACCGGGGGACAGGAAGTCTGGAAACGATAAACCCGATCTGTTCATTTTTTTCAACACTTCATCAGATTTATTTTTTTTAAGGAACTGTGTCTACTCTTCTTCCCGGAGTGGTGATACCCATCGGTCTTTCCTTTCTGCTTCCGCCCCATCTCCCGGCGTCAAAATTGAGGGAGACCGATATCGTCCTCTTTTGGCCCGATCTTCATCCTTTGGAACACGCATATGATATAGCAACATACAGTTTATCATATTTCGGATCAAATAAAATTCCGGCCGAAATAATCGCATTTTAAGCCCTTCAATCCAGAAATAGAATAATATATGGTCATGGATGAATTGTTGCATCAGGAAAGGCGTATAGCGGAGCCCATGGGTATGCTGATTCTCATCGGAAGGAAATGAGCGAATCAGACAATTTACCGTCCAGGAGGCACTGTATCCCCATTCAGTATCGGAAAAAAACCAGAAGAACATCCGTGATACTTCCAATCGTCAGGGCATGGAACCAGAACAACCTGAGTGATACGTTCAGGAATCATCAGAAAACAATAACCCAAAAAAGTTTTTCCCATCCGCATTTTCATTTGACGAGGAAAAAACCAGAGCCACGCTGTGATAATTTGCATGATTTATCCCGAAAAAACACCGGTTTTTCCCATCCGTATCTTCATTCGACGAGGAAAAAACCAGAGCCACGCTGGTGATAATTTGCATGATCAATCCGGAAAAAACACCGGTTTTTCCCATCCGTATCTTCATTTGACGAGGAAAAGACCAGAGCCACGCTGGTGATAATTTGCATGATTTATCCGAATCAAACACCGTTTTTTTCCATCCGTATCTTCATTCGACGAGGAAAAGACCAGAGCCACGCTGGTGATAATTTGCATGATTTATCCGAATCAAACACCGGTTTTTTCCATCCGTATCTTCATTCGACGAGGAAAAAACCAGAGTTACGCTGGTGATGATTTGAATGATTTATCCGAATCAAACACCGGTTTTTCCCATCCGTATCTTCATTCGACGAGGAAAAGACCAGAGCCACGCTGGTGATAATTTGCATAAATTATACAGAAAAAACACCGGAATTTTTTTTCATAAGCATCTTTGATCAACGGGGAAAAACCAGACTACGCTGAATAGTCTGCCGAAACCTTTCCCCCCGCAAAAACACAATCCCAGAAAATATTTTTCAACCGGTATCTTCGATCGACCAAAAAAATAATAAAAAACGGGTGATTGTTTCAGAAAAATCCTACCCGCCCTGAAAGGGGCCAGAAAGTTCTTTACAATTGGCCTCCTCGATGGGTTTAGGAACCAGAACTCCCAGTGATGATTTCAGGAATCTTCCCTTTAATCCCGGAAGATCGGTTCAAAAATGAAAATCCCGGACAGCAAGAATGAAATCCGAATATGGGCCGGGATACGTTTCCACAGAACGTCCCCCGGGAATATCCCCCGGACCATTTCAAATACTGAATCTCAATCGGTGTGGAGAAACCGGGAGATCATGGGAATACTCTTCCCAAAGAATCTCCCCGGAACAAGCACAATCTTTTCAAATCCGGAATCCCGGTCGGCGGGAATAAAACCGGAATATGGCAGGGGTACTTTTCCAAAGAATCTCCCCGGACCACAGGGAAGACAGAATTTTTACAATCCTGTATCTTCAATCGGCAGAAAACACCGGTATGGCAGAACTATCGGGAGAACCTTTCCCCAAAATTCCCAAAGATTCTCTCGTATGATATCCTAAACCATTGACAATTAACCCGGGAAAACACTTTTTGACTTTTTTGGGGACCCCATCAGTAAATATTTCGGAGGATCTGGTTCACCTTGAGCCAACAGAGTAAACCTAAACTGGTACCAGCTGATCTATGCTCCGAAGAAACCAGGTATGGATTCATTCTGAATCAGAACGGGTTACTAGCTGATCTATGCTCCGAAGAAACCAGGTATGGATTCATTCTGAATCAGAACGGGTTACTGCACGCCCCGCCCGGGGTTAACGACCCGGGATGCTACCGATCCAACGAAATTATTCTTCTTTTCTTTTCTGTCCGAGCGGGAAAAACTCCCGATATACCTGTTTTCGCTCATCGAGGTCGGTATGCAGGTAGATCTCGGTCGTCCGTATCGAAGCATGCCCGAGGTTTTCCTGGACGACCCGGAGATTTTTTGAGCGCCGGTAGAGTTCGCTTGCGTAACTGTGCCGTATCTTGTGCGGGGTGATCCCGGGAGGCGCATATTTTTTGAAGATATGCTCGATGGTCCGGGGAGAGATGTGCCTCCCCTGCTGCCCGAGAAACAGCGGCCCTACGATCCTTTTACCCACAAAGCGGTCGATATCCTTCAGGGTGTCCCCGTCCACGAAGACGATCCGGATCTTTCCGCCTTTTCCCGTTACCCTGATCGTCTGGTCCTCGGGATCGATATCCTCGATATTCATCGCGGACAACTCGGATACCCGGACCCCCGTGGCGTAGATCAACCGTACGATCAGCCGCTCTTTCTCGTCGGGGATGGACTCGATCAACTTCATCACCTGGTTGTGTTTCAGGTACACGAGCTCCTTTTCCTTGATCTTCGGCCGGATTACGCCGATCATCGGGTTCGCGGCAACTGCTCCCTGCGTGGTCAGGTACCGGTAGAATGAACTGAGCGTGGAGATGACCCGATGAAGCGTTGTCGGTTTGTAGGTGCGGAGGGAATTCAGGAACCCGAGGAACTCGGTGATCATCGCCGGGGTGACGACCACATCGGTATCGAGGCGGGTATTGGGAAAATCCGTCCAGTACTGGGCAACCTTTGCCGAATCCACATTCCGGCGGATCCAGACGTAGTACCCGAAGTGCCGGATAACCTGCTCGTAGCTCGAGAGGGTCCGGGCCGAATAATTCCGCATCCGGAGGTAATCCCGGTAGCTGTTCAGCCACTCCGAAAAATAACCCCCATCCATGGTTTATTCTTTAGAAATCTCCTTTAATATACTTTTTGCAGAGAATAATCATTCTCCGCAAAAATTTCCGGTGCGATTATTTTTCTCGGAGAAGGGTCCATCACTACAGGTGAACCGTATACATTCCCCCTCTTCCCCATGGGAATACCACCGCCTGCACCGGGTGAAGAAGCAGGTCCGGATCAAGGGATATGATAACAAACGTGACACAGCCCGATACCAGACTCAAAACAGACGGGAACCACTCGAGATCATCGCATACAAGCAGGGAAGATGTGAAAAATGCGGAATTGTCTGTGACGGAACCAATATCGTCATCTTTGATCTCCATTCTCCGGATCCGGCGGGGAAGGATGTAACTCTGGACGGTAAAGTCGTCTGCCTGGAGAAAGAGGAGATCGACAGTTTGGTCCTCGTCTGCAAGAACTGTCATGCGCTTATTCATTCTTCCAATGGTATAAACCGGGAAATCAGCTAAATTTCCTTCTCCTTTCTCATCAATACCCGCACTTTGGGGGATTTATTCCGGAAATATCCGGATCCCGGGAAGATCCCATCATACGATCTGCAGAAAAACCAAACCGAATCATTCGATTTGCAGATCCCGTTCCGATCATCCGATTTTTTTAAAGATCCCACTCTCCGATCATCTCCAATGATGAACCCATCCCGGTTTATCCGATCGGGTACATTCCGCGGCTCGCGGATCATTCAGACCCTTCATTCTTCCAGCCAGGGAATGGTCCCCACTCTGCAAGTAACCGATTTCGCCGTATCCCCAAGATTGCAGCCATTTTATAATCCTGAATCCTGATCTCCTGCGGTTGGGGAAACTTCTTCAGATTACGGATTCACAGGGATCTTTCAAGGGCAAAGCCAGCATTTTTGATCCATCAATCGGATCGAATGAGGGACAATATCGCCAAAAACAGTGTAAAATGAGGTATAATATATCCCGGTCTATTATCGGCCATTCTCATCGTGCAAATCGCCTCAAATTATCGTCCTTTTTAAAACGAATTTATGGGCCCACAGGATACATATTGAGGCATATCTTTCACCGCCGATCACGTAACTCAGGCTGAGATGAGAGATCAAGGGGAACCTTTCCTGAAAATCTTTCAAGCCGAACATGAAAGTTTTCAGAATGATGGTGAATGACGTTCCCCCTTGATCTCCCGCCCAAAAACAGGGAACCAACTCCTGCAATCGTCCCTCGTCGAGGATCATAAATACTTTGATGGGCGTTGCATGAACCCATTTCTTCAGTCTTCAAATGAACGGACTCTTATTTGGCAGCATTTTCATAAGGATATACATCTATAAACCATATAATGCTATATTTGATGCTGCCTTCCGATGAACCCTTTTTCCTGATGAGCAACCCGGTTTTAGACCCTTCTGGGTTTGTATCCCTGATCGAGATAATACATACAAAATAGTTATACCATATATTATTCAATTGGGAAAATAACCTCCCAAAAAGCCTTAAAATAAGGAATAAGGATATAAATAACGTATTTATGGGGTATATTAACACTGTTAACAAATGGAAAGGTCAGCCTGCTCGAATGGATCAAAGGCTTTTTTGCATCCAATCAGAGAAATTCCTAATATTCTTCGATTTATGTCTGTATGGTAACACTGTTAACGCCTGGCCGGATTCATGACCGTATGGTAACACTGTTAACACCTGGCCGGCTACCCTTTTGAATCGTGCAATACCTCGGTCAAATATAATTCAGAGATGAAAACTCTCTATTATTACGGTTATGTTAAATCTTTTAACGTCACCGGGAACGACCGCTCTGGATCAAAATTAAAACGCGCTTTTCCCTTCAAAAGGAAATTGAATCCCCACTACAGACTATGGCATGTTAACAACGTTAACATATGGTTGTTGACTTCCGGAATCGTGCAATAAAACGTTATAAACCAAAATGCGAACCTGGAACAGTATAACACAGGTACCATTAACACTGTTAACTTCATCCGGAAACGGGCACTTTAATCGAAATTACCGTGATCTTCATTTCAAAAGGAAAATAGCTCCCTTCGACACATACGTCATATGTTAACAACGTTAACATAGACTGATAACTCCCTGGAATCGAGCAAACACCGGTTAGAGATAATCCAGAAACGGGAACCGTCTGACGGGGGAATATTAAAGGTGTTAACGCTCCATATCCGGGTTTTCAGAATCGAAATCTTCCGTTATTCATCCCTGAATGGAAAAATTCACCCTTGACCCGGAGGAAAATGGGCAATGTTAACGATATTAACAGCAGGTATTTATAGCGGATCTGCCTATGTGCAGGTGTCAGGAGGTGTATGTATATGGTGAAAATCGCACGAATGTCTCCGGAGGTATGTGCAATGCCGGATGAAAAACATGAGAATCTCCATATCGAGATTCAGCTGCCGGGCGTGGACAAAGAGAAGATCAGCCTCAAGATGCACGAGGACAGCTTCAATATCCACGCGACCAGGGAAGACGTCGAATATTCCGGTTCCTACGCGGTCTGCTGCCCGATCGATTACGGTAAGGCAAAAGCCCGCTATAAAAACGGCCTTCTTACGGTCGATGTGCCGTACATGAAACCGGGACCGAGCGGAAAGAAGATCCCGATCGACTGACCGGAGGCCGGAGAGCGCTCCCGGCAGGGAACCAGAATACCCGGTCTCCCCCAGCGGTATTTCTTATACTCGCCGGTCTGCAGGGGTCCCCTTTTTTTCTCCGATGCCTGCACAGGTAATCTATCGCATGTATATCCTCTGCCACCTCGCAGCCGGCATCGTGATCGGGATTCTTCTCTTCTGGTACTTTCGCGACCCTATCCTGATCGTTGCCGCCGCGATCGGGAGCATCCTCCCCGATCTCATCGATAAACCGCTCGGATACATTGTCTTTGAGGCCACGCTCGATTATGGACGGATCTATGCGCACACCGTCCTGTTCTTCCTCGTCGTCCTCGTTATCGGCCTCCTCGTATGGTACCGGTACCGTTCTTTCGCGGGTGTCGCCCTCGCCCTCGGCGTCCTCTCCCACGATCTCCTCGATGCGATGTGGGCCGAACCGGCGAACTGGTACTACCCGTTCCTCGGGCCGTTCCAGGGAAGACACGTCGAGAACTTTTTCCTCTCCGGTCTTATGCAGGAACTGACCAACCCCTCGGAGTGGCTCTTTGCCTTCGCGGTTCTCCTTATCCTTATCTGCGTCCTGAAGGCACGGGGATCTCCGTTCATCATCCGGCATGGACGCATCTTCTTCGTGCTCTCCCTCGTGCTGATCGTCATACTCGGCGGAGCCGGGCTGTTCATCCTGTATGCGGGATTTACGGGAGCGTTCTCGATACTGACCGGATGGATGGACCAAGGGGATAATGTGATCGCCGGGGTTGTCATGGTCGGGATTTCACTCCTGGCAGCTGCAGGCCTCCGGTATGGACGGCTCTGTCCGGGTACCCCGGATGCTCCCGGATCCTGATTCTTCAGCTGAGATCTAATCTCCCACGGGAAAAAAAATGCCGGAGAGCACGGGTGTCTTTAGGGGATTCCCGGATCCCGTCGGGGGGGAAAATAATTCCCGTTTATTTCACTGCTTTCATTTTGCATTCTTTCGTCATTCACCGGACCCGGGATCGTCGCCGGAAAAAAAGATCTTCCGGGGCTGGTCCGTCGGGCCGGCACTCTGGCACACGCCACTGCCGGCCGTGATAGCCATCGCTCCCGGTTCTGATGAGATCTTCAGCGGTCATTGTGGTTACCGTGCCGGATATCGTTCCGGGAAACGGTTAACGCTTTTCTCCCGCGGAACCGAAATCCCTCTGAGAAACCGTGAGTGGATTCCTATTTCTTTGCTTCCCTCTTAAACCCCTTTTTGCACTTCGGGCAGCAGACCCGCGCTGAGGTGGATTTACTCTCCCAGCGGTATCCGCAGCCCGGGCAGGTGAGGGTGGATAAAGGTTCTTCTGGCATACCGATCATGGGCATATGGGATGTCCTGCATGTAAAGTCATCTGACGGGGATCTCGTCCGGCATCGAACGGGTTCCTTCGTTTCCGGGGTTGACCACAATCCGGACCATGACCCCGGGAAGGATCGTCATTGCGCATGCGAAGCCTCGATCGTGCTCTCCGCCCGTTACAGACGGAAACGATCCCGGCACTTTCCTCTGCCGAAGCCCATATCTCTCCCCTGCACGCATATCACCGATCATCGCATGATCGTTCCAACACCCGAATGGGAACTCTTTGGCGGTTCGATCGATAGCGGCACGATCTATCTCCTCGGTGCCAGCGACACCGGGAAGAGCACCCTTTGCCGGTACCTGATCGGACACGCAGCATCCGGCGGGCCGGTGGCGTACCTCGACGGGGACACCGGGCAGTCCACGATAGGTCCGCCGACCACGGCCGGCCTCGCCATCTATGACGGTGACCCGGACGTCCCGGTCGCCGAACACCTCCGGTTCGTCGGCGATGTCTCCCCCCGCGGGCACCTCCTCCCGGAGATCGCCGCACTCAAGCGCCTGCAGGAGAGGGCACGGGAATACCATCCCCGGCTGACGATCATCGATTCACCGGGATATGTCCGGGGAGATGTCGCCCGGGAATACCAGTTCCACCAGATAGATCTCCTCCAGCCGGATCACCTCATCGCCCTGGAGGAGGGCGACGAGCTGGAAGAGATCCTCAGCCTGTTCCGGAGGCACCCTGCCATGCAGGTCCACCGGTTCAGGGTATCCCCGCTCGTGAAGAAACGCTCCCGGGAATGGCGGCAGCGATACCGGGAGGAACGGTTCGGGCGCTACTTCTCCGGGTCGGTCACCCGGGAGATCTCCATCCGGGGGATCGGGTTCCATGGCCGCGTTCCCGGCTCTTTCCGGCAGGAAGACTGGCAGGATCTCCTGATTGCGCTCTGCGACCCGGAACAGGATGTTCTTGCATTGGGCCTCGTGAAAGGGATCGATCCCCTGAACGGCTCGATCACGGTCTTCGGACCGGCATTCGATCGGTTCCGGTTGTCATCCGTTCACGTGGGGTCCATCCGGCTGGACCCGGAGGGGTGGGGTACCATTTCTGTGGATTGAGCCTCCGCGATCCGACAGAATGTTGGTATGGACCGTAATAGTTCCCACGATTACGCTCTGGTGACTTCGTCCCCTCCCCCCATTACAGCCAACACTTGGTAGGATAAGAGTTCCCTCTCCGGGTTCGGGGTAAAAAAAGGAAGATTAGGAAAAGGGATATTCCCTTTCCGTGGTTCACCGCCTAGATGGGCGGGAGCATGGCGAGGATGTAGTCGCGGGGCGGGAACGGGGACGGTGCCGGGTTGTCGCTGTCCGCCCAGGACTCGCCGTGGGTGTACCCGAAGTTGGGGTCGGCGATCAGGCTCTGTTCGACGAACTTCCCGCTGGTCGCGTCGCCGTTGCTCGCCTGGGTATATGTCGCGCTGGTGTCGAAGTTGAGGATACCATTGTGGAATGATCCGCCATCCGGGTCAAGGAAGGCCCAGGTGTGACCGTTGGCGACACTCACCGTGGCATTGTCTTCAGGGATACCGAAGTCCGGGAAGCTTGCCCGTGCCGCTGCGGAGAGGTTCACCTTCGTCATGTCCGCATTCGCAAAGGTCCCCGCCGCATCGTTGGTCGCGTTCACCTCGGCACCGAAGAGTGCGAGGGCGTCTGCATGGGATGCGTTTGCAGGATCGTTCACATAATTCGTGAAGTTGACCGAGGCGTTCTGCTGTACCCATCCGAAGGTGAGCGATTCTGCCAGGTTCGCGTCGGTGACCTTGATCGTACTGATCCCCATGCCGGAGGCATTCGAGGTGGAGTTCACGGCTGAAGCCGCCAGGTCCCGGTCGAAGACGTTGCTGTCTGCTGCTGCGGTTCCGACCGCATCGTACCCGGCAGAGGCATCGGCAGTCGCTTTCTTGCCGAAGCCCTCGCCTCCCGCATAGCTGAAGAGGAGGTTCTTGTCGGTGACGGTCTCGAGGCTTAAGTCGACGTGCGCATCGCTTGTCGATCCGACGCCAGCGAGACCGAGCGCAACTCCGTTGCTGGCCGCTGCCTTGCTCCACACGGTTGCATCGCTCGATGCACTGGTGGTCGGGCTCAGGGGGGTGCTGCCGTATTCGGGCACCAACTGTACTCCGTCAGCATTGGCCGATCCGCATGCATCCGCACCCGTATCGCCCTTCGTCCCGTTCGTTGCGGAGAAGCTGGCGATCAGGGTCGTGTCATGGTTGTCCATGGTGGGGAGATAGCCACCCGCAAGAGGATCGGGAGAGACCGAGTTCTCGCCAATTGCCAGGATGAGCGAGGCCGATATCGGGTCCTTGCACTTGTCGCCGCCTACTGCAGAGGCTGAAACTCTTCCATCGGCAGCGCTCGTCTGCGTGCTGTTCCAGTTCGGTACCGCTGCATAGCTCAGGGCATTGGTGTCTCCGCTTGCCGACCCGGAGGCCTTGGCCGTCTCCTTCGGGCAGTCTGTCTCCGCAACGGCGAGGTCCGCGATTACGGAGAAGACGTCCTGGTCGGCCTGGGGAATGCCGTTGCCCAAAGCATCGGATTCCAGGTCAGTGAATGAACCGGATGCCTCGCCCGCAAGGGACAGGCCAAACCCGCCCTTCGCGGCTTCGGCAGCGGAACTGGCGCTGGATCCCGAGAACGAGGACGAAGTGGCGTTGATGTCGGGCGTACCGTCATCGGTCGTATCCGCAGTGAACTGGCTCAGAGCAGTCGCATCCCGATCCATGATGGGGATACACTCGACAACGGTTGTTTTTCCAACCTTCCTGCTCTTATATTCCTTGTTGACGTCGGCCGTAGCCTTACCGTCGCCGTCCGCCACCGACAGCGCTCCGTCGAGGGTGATGGCGTGCTCCTCAGCAGTAACGTCTTCCCCGATAACGCCGGCATTCACTTCGCTGGAGGCACCCTGGGCTGCGACCCCGAGGGCGAAGCCGTCGGCGCTTGTTGTTGCGGCAGTAGTCTTGACCTTGGCGTCAGCGGTGCTCGTTGAGTTCCAGATATAGAGGCTGGCATCTTCCGGAGTTGTATTCACGACAAGGGAAGAGTCCGCAAAGGCCGTGCCGTCGGCAGCTCCCCAGGTATCGGCAGACTTGCCCCACGATGCCGAGAGGCTCCCGACCGTGGCGGCGCTGTAGGTATCTCCGCTTCCGGCGAACTCATTTGTCCCATCAGGCATGAATATGAGACCGTCCTCGTCGATGTCGGTGAATGCGACGATCGCCGACGCCGAGAGCGGGTCTCCGCAGCCGGCGTTCGCGTTCCCACTCACCTTACCGGAGGCATCGGTCGTGCTGGCACCGGCCATGTACATCCCGCTGAAATCAATACCCCTGCCGAGGTCTACGTAGAAGGTACTGCTGGTACCTGCCTCGCCATTGGCATTGGTATTCGCGATTGCAGACCCGGATTTGCCGAACTGCTGGGCGAATGCGACCTGGGCGACCATGCTCCCTGCAGTACCTTCACCATGGTCGGTGTTTCCGGTCGGACCGGCACTGGTGCCTTCACCGGCGAGGAGGACATCTGCCGCGAGCGCAATTCCATTCTTGGTCTGGACATCGGAGCATGCCGTGCCATCGGCAAAGGCAGCCGAGGTGACATTCAGCAGGGTGACATCAGGATCGGTGACCACGTTCAGGACGGACCCGTTCGCTTCGGTCTGGCCGTCTGCGTATGCGTGTGCCCCTGCGGTGCCGGCGGCGAATCCTCCGGTCCCGATAAGGGCGACGTCCACGAGGTCGCCTTCGTCGCTGGCAAAGTCAGCGGACCCGATCGCTGCTGCGGAGAGCCCCAGCCCGCCATTTGCGTTGGCAGACGTGCTGACCGTGCCGGACGAACTCGATGGCCCGAAGGGACTAAATCCTCCGGCTGCATTCGCATTCCCGGTTGCCGTGCCCCAGGTGCTACCGGATGCGGCTCCGGATGTGCCCGCGATCAGGGTCGCGTCAAGTCCCTGTGACTCGTCGATCCCCTGTGCGGAGACCCCGAGGATCACCGATGCGGATGCCGGGTCGTGGTCGGACTTTGTCCCGGCGACCGCTCCGCCCTCGACCCTGCCGGATGCATTGCTGCTCCCGATGGATCCATAGTTTATACTGTCAGGTATTTCCGTTACTGTATGCTGCCCGACTGCCGCGGTCTCGCCGTCTGCGCAGGCGCTGGCGGTCTTTTTACCGCTGTCGCTCCCGGATGCGGAGACCGACTGGGAGATGACGCTGATCTCAAGGAGATCGATATCGGGGAGATCAAACTCGAGTTGCGGGGGCTCCGGCTGCTGCAGGATGCCCGGATTGATTGAATTGAGATCTCCGGTGATCGGAGTACTTGGCAGGTTCTGCGTATCCGGCACCTGCGGGAGTGTGACGGAGTCCTCTATGGGGCTGATCACGTCAAGACTGAAGGTACCTTCATTGGCGCCGATCAGGTCGAGGGACGTGATCTGGGAGTCGGCATACGCTTCACCGCAGCCTTTGACGTCGACCTTCGCGGAGGTATCTCCCATTGCATTGGTGTTGGAAGAATAGACCGTTTCAAGTGTTTCGTCTGTTATGGTGATATCGAGCACCGCATTTGCGGTACCCTTGGTCGTACCGGAGGCCGATACCTTGGCATTCTTGTCGTACCCGGTTGCCCAGGCGTCGCTCTGGAGGACGCTCCCGTCGGCATACTCGGGACTGAAGGTGAAGTTCACGTACGCGAATTCTGGTCCGAACCCTAATTGGCAAGACGCCATGGGGACTTCAGTAAATGCATAGATCGACGATTCGCTGCCGGCTTCACCCTTGCTGTCGCAGATGGCTGCGGTGCTGCTGGCGGTTCCGGTCGTGTTGACGGAGTATTCGTGCGTCTCAGACGGTGGCGCTCCGTAATATGCCGTATTCTGTTGTCCGACCGGTGTCGATGCGGATGAAGAGGCCGTCGCGGTGTACTTACCGGTTCCGCTCCAGACCGAGCTGTTGGACGAGATCTGGCTCGCTACGTGAGTTACAATGGCCGGATCAACTGCTTCGGATTCGATCGCTGCATTGGAGGTAAACCCGCCCGAGCCTTTTCCGGAACCGTCCGCCTTCGTGGTACCCGTAACGTACGCGGTCAGGTTGCCCGTGTCGGCACTGGCGGAGGCGTTCCCGGAGGCCCAGGCTCCACCGGAGGCCTGGTTCTCGCCGTACACGTCGGCATAGATCAGGGCGTTGACCGATGGATCCGCATCCAGCAGGGTGGAGGATTCCGATATGATCCCGCCGGTCGCATTGAGTATGCTGACGGAGGCACTCTGCACTTTACCACTTGCCTTGGAAGATCCGGAGACATTCGTCTGCAGCTCGGTCCCGTTGTACGTGGCGGATGCGGTCCCGGACGAGCAGACATCGCCCTCGGCCGTGCCTTTGGTGCCGGAGTCGAGGGTGACGCTGCTCGCGATGGACGAATTTATCACGGCATTGCCGGAGTCGTCATCGGACCCTTCGGCCTTGACGCTGCCGTTCAGGATTGCGGTGCCGGTACCGGTCGTCTTGCCGCTCGCCTTGATGTTTGAGTCGATGCTTACCGTGATGCGACCGTCGCCGCTGGTAGCGGAGTCTGTCCCGCCGTTCGTCGCGTCTTTGACGGTTGCTTTGTTCTGCAGCTTTACGTTCACATTCTTCTCGACCGTGGCCGAGTGCTGGGTGGTACTATGCTGGTTTGAATAGTCCACCTGGGCGTCGCCTTCGATGACCACCGCGGTTACGGCACCGGTCAGTAACGCGATGACCAGGATGACGAGGATGCCCATCATAAATTGTTTTCGGGATTTCATATTTTCTACCTCAGGTTTTTTGCACGGGGATGCATGTACACTCCCCGTTTTTATCGTACGTTGATTTCGGCATACATTCGTGGGTGAATTGTTCTTATCAGCAGTTGATCATCAAATGCTGGAGCGGTGAAATAATTTCGTTCCCGAAATTATCCTCCGGTTATCCGTTCGTTTCGGAATTGCTGAATCTTAGATGGATCAACTATCTGTTTCATACACCCAGGCGGATATAAGACTTGTGCTGGGGTTTTTCAATTCGGGAATTTTTTCCCAAAATTCTGTAAACCGCATAAAAAAAAAGATTATGGGGAGGATTTCCCTCCTCCCGTGGTTCACCGCCTAGAAGGGCGGGAGCATGGGCAGGATGTAGTCGCGGGGCGGGAACGGGACCGGGGAGGGGTTGTCGCTGTCGGCCCAGGAACCTCCGTGCGTGTACCCGTAGTTCGGGTCGGAGGTCAGGTCGCCTGTAACGAAAAACCCTTGTGTCGTGTTTCCGCTGCTCGTCTCGGTGTATGACGCGAGGGTATCCCAGTCGAGGAACCCGTTGTGGAATGTTCCGCCGTCCGGGTCCAGGAATGCGTAGGTGTGACCGTTGGCGACACTCACCGTGGCATTGTCTTCAGGGATGTTGACGATGTTGTTGTACGGCCCGGCCCGTGCCGCGGCGGAGAGGTTCACCTTCGTCATGTCCGCATTCGCGAAGGTCCCCTTTGCATCGTTGGTCGCGTTCACCTCTGCACCGAAGAGTGCGAGGGCGTCCGCATGGGATGCGTTTGCAGGATCGTTACCGGGAGAGAATGCGATCGAGTAGTTGATCGAGGCATTCTGTTGTACCCATCCGAAGGTGAGCGCTTCCGCTTCGTTCCCGTCGCTGACCTGAACGGTGCTGACCCCCTTGCCGGCAGCGCTCGCGTTGGAGACCACCTTGGGGACGACCGGATCGATATCGAGTATGTTGCTGTCAGCCGTTGCGGTGCCGACGGCATCGTAACTGGCACAGGCATCCACCTTCGACTTCTTGCCGTACCCTTCCCCGGCGGCGTAGCTGAAGAGGAGGTTTTCGTCGGTGACGGTCTCGAGGTTGATGTCGACATGCGCATCGCTCGTGGATCCGACGCCGGAGACACCGAGCGCCTCTCCCTTGACGGCCGAGGCGTAGCTGGTCACATCAGCCGTACTCGATGCGTTTGCACTCGGGGCAACGATCGGGCTGTATCCGTCGTACGGAGCCGTCACCTGGGATCCCGTTGCGCCGGCAGATCCCTTCGCTGACCCGCCGGCCTTCCCGTTGTCCCCGCCGGTCGCCGATAGCGTGGCGATAAGGGTACTGTCACTGGTGTTCATCGCCGGGACATACACAAGGACCGGATCGGGATAGACCTCGTTTTCACCAAGGGCCAGGATCAGCGATGCAGCAAACGGGTCTTTGCACATGTCGCTCGCAGTCGCATAGGCCGAGACATCGCCCTGCGCCTGGCTGGACTGCGTTCCGTTCCAGCCCGGAATCTGAGCGTAGTTAAGGGCAGAGGTATCCCCGCCCGCATCTGCGGAGGCCTTAGCGGTCTCCTTGGAACAGTCGGTATCAGCTGCGGCGAGACCTGCGATCACCGAGAAGACGTCCTGGTCTATCGTTCCACTGATGGAATTGACATCGGTCAGCGAACCCGATGCTTCACCGGCAAGGGACAGGCCAAACCCGCCCTTCGCTGCCTCGGCCGTGGTTATGGCGTGCGATCCCGAGACCGACGTGGACGTGAAGTTGCCGTCCGGCACAAAATCATCGTCGAGGTCGGCAGTGAACTGAGCCAGAGCGGTGGCCTCACGGCCTTCGACCGGTACGAGTTTGATCTCTTTCACTTTGCCTTTCTTGTCCTTGCAGACCAGTTCCTGCATGTTGACGAAGGCTGTGGCCTTACCGTTGTCGTCCGCCAGGGAGAGCGCCCCGTCGAGCGTGATGGCGTGCCCGCCACCAGTGTCGACATCATCGATGGAGGATTCGGATTCGCTGGATGCCCCCTGTGCCGCTACACCGAGGGCGAAACCGTTATCGCTCGTGGTGCTGGCAGTGGTCCTGACCGTTGCGTCAGCGCTGCTGGTGGAATTGGTGATATAGAGACTGTTACCTGCCGTGGTCGTGTTGAGGACCTGGGTTGAATCCGCGAAAGCGGTGCCGTTGGCAGAGCCCCAAGTGTCGGCAGACTTGCCCGATGATGCAGAGAGGCTGCCGACCAGAGCGGCGTTGTAGGCCTCGCCGATCCCGGCGAATGACTCATCGAGACTTCCGCCGAAATCGTTGTATGCCACGATTGCAGAGACCGAGAGCGGGTCACCGCATCCGGCGTTCGCACTTCCGCTCACGGTTCCGGATGCATTGGTCACGCCATCAGCGGAGAAATACCTCCCGAGACCGAGATCGGAATAGTACGTGCTGCTGGTCCCGGCTTCTCCGTCAGCAAAGGTATCGGCCTTCGCAGACCCGGACTTGCCAAACTGCTGGGCAAATGCTGCCTGTCCTACGATGCTGCCTGCTGTCTCCCCGGCGCTAACGCCTCCATTGTCGAAACTTATGCCGGTTCCTTCACCGGAGAGGATCGCATCGGCGGCCAGGGCGACACCGTTCTTGGTGCTGACATCGGAGCATGCCTTACCGATTGCGAAGGCATCCGACGTGATGTTCAGTTCCGTTAAATAGATGGGATCACCGATGATGGTCTGGTGCAGGATCGAGCCGTTTGCGTCGGTCTGGCCGTTGGCGTAGGCATGTGCTCCTGCCGTCCCGGCCGAGAATGCGCCGGTCCCGATCAGGGCCACGTCCACCAGTGAGGGATCAGATTCAACAGTATCGGTAGCATAATCTGCCGAACCGATTGCGGCTGCAGAAAGACCCAGTCCGCCATTTGCGTTGGCAGACGTGCTCACCGTGCCGGAAGAGCCCGATGGTCCGAGTGAGGACAGAAGAAGAGAACCAAAGCCTCCGGCGGCGTTTGCATCCCCGGTTGCGGTACCCCATGTCTTACCGGATGCAGCCCCGGAGGTGCTCCCGATCAGGGTGGCGTCAAGCCCGGAAGCTTCAGCGCCTTGTCCGTCTAGTTGGGTAACGACAAAGGGAACGCCGATTCCCTGTGCGGAGACTCCGACAATGAACGATGCGGATGCCGGGTCATGGTCGCACTTCGCTCCGGCCTCGGCCCCGCCCGCGACGGTTCCGGCGGCAGAGCTGCTGCCACTGGCTTCCAGGATCTCGGTGAATACAGACAGACCATCGGCCGCGGTCTCACCGTCTGCACAGGCCTCGGCGGTCTTTTTACCGCTGTCGCTCCCGGATGCGGAGACCGACTGGGAGATGATGCTGATCTCGAGTACATCGATCGGGGGCAGGTCGAACGTTAGTTGCGGTGCCGGCAGCTGCTGCAGGAGGCCCGGATTAATGGAACTGAGATCCCCGGTGATCGGACTATTTGGCAGATTCTGCGTGTCCGGCACCTGCGGGAGAGTGACACTCTCCTCAACCGGGTTGATCAGGTCAAGACTAAAGGTACCTTCATCAGCACCGATCAGGTCGAAGGAGGCGATCTGGGAGTCGGCATACGCTTCGCCGCATCCTTTGACGTCAACCTTTGCGGTAATATCGCCCGTGGCGCTGGTGTTGGAGATATATACTCCCGAGGGGATTTCGCCGTTCCAGACCAGCATGGCATCGGCGGCGCCCTCTTTGGTCGAACCGGCCGCCGACACCTTGGCATTCTTGTCGTACCCGGTTGCCCAGGCATCGCTCCGGATGACGCTCCCGTCAGCATATTCGGGACTGAAGGTGAAGTTCAGATATGCGAACTCGGGCCCGAACCCCAGGGCGAATGCCTCCATAGGGACGTCAGCAAATGCCAGAATCTGGGATTCGCTGCCGGCTTCACCCTTGCTGTCGCAGATAGAAGCGGAGCTTTTTGCCGTCCCGGAGGTGTTCGCATAGAGTTCGTTCTCCTCGAGGTTTACCGTACCATAATATGCCGTGTTCTGTTTCCCGACCGGTGTCGATGCGGATGAAGAGGCGGTTGCGGTATACTTTCCGGTTCCGCTCCATACCGAGCTGCGGGACGAGATGTTGCTCTCCACATACCCCCATGTAATGCCGTTTTCCGCTTCGGAGCTGACCACGGCATCGGAGCTGAAACCGCCGCTCCCCTTCCCGGATCCGTCAGCCTTCGTGGAACCCGTCACGTATGCGGTTGCATTTCCCGGGAACGGGATTGTAAACGCTTCGGCGGTGGCTGAGGCGTTACCCGAGGCCCAGGCTCCGCCGGAGGCCTGGTTCTCGCCGTATACATCGGCATAGATCAGGGCGTTCGCAGCGGGATCGGCATCCAGCAGCTGCGTAGAAGCCCCGGAGCTAATCCCTCCCGTCGCATTGAGTATGCTGATGCAGGCACTCTGCACCTTACCACTTGCACTGGAAGACCCGGAGACATTTGTCTGGAGCTCGGTCCCGTTGTATGTGGCAGACGCGGACCCCGATGAGCAGACCTCCCCCTCGGCCGTGCCTTTGTTGCCGGAGTCGAGGGCGACGGTGCTCGTGATGGACGAATTGATCACGGCATTGCCGGCACCATCATCGGATCCCTCAGCCTTGACGCTGCCATTGAGTATTGCCGTGCCTGTCCCGGTAGTCTTGCCGCTCGCCTTGATGTTCGAGTCGAGGCTGACCGTGATCTTCCCGTCGCCGCTGGTGGCGGTGTCCGTTCCGCCGTTCGTCGCGTCTTTGACGGTTGCTTTGTTCTGCAGCTTTACATTCACATTCTTCTCGACCGTGGCCGAGTTCTGGGTGGTACTATGCTGGTTGGAATAGTCCACCTGGGCATCACCCTGGATGACCACCGCGGTTACGGCGCCGGCCAGTAATGCGATGACCAGGATGACTAGGATGCCCATTATCAGGTGTGTTCGGGATTTCATTTTCATAACCTCAGGTTCTTGCACGGGGATGTGTTTTCCTCCCCGTTTTTTCTCACATGTCAATTTCTGCATACGTTCAGGATGAAATCTTCTTGTCAGCAGTTGATCACCAAATGCTGGAGCGGGGAAATAATTTCTTGTCTGAAATTATACTCCGGTAACCACTCTTTCCGGAATTGCTGAATCGGAGGTGTATCAACTATGGGTTCAATAAACCTAGGCAGGTATAAGACTTGCGCTGCCGGATTTTCGACTCCATAGAGATTTTCCAGACATTAAAGGCCGGATTGCAAAAAAGAAGATTAGCGGGAGGAATTTCAGTCCTCCCGTGGTTCACCGCCTAGATGGGCGGGAGCATAGGCAGGATGTAGTCGCGGGGCGGGAACGGGACCGGTGACGGGTTGTCGCTGTCGGCCCAGGAACCTCCGTGCGTGTACCCGTAGTTCGGGTCGGAGATCAGGTCGGCGGCGATGAAATTCCCGTTTGTCGTGTTCCCGCTGCTCGTCTGGGTGTACGTCGCCAGGGTGTCGATGTCGAGGAGCCCGGTGTGGGATATTCCGCCGTCCGGGTCCAGGAACGCCCAGGTGTGACCGTTGGCGACACTCACCGTCGCATTGTCCTCAGGTATGTTGACGATGTTGTTATATGGCCCTGCACGTGCCGCGGCGGAGAGGTTCACCTTCGTCATGTCCGCATTCGCAAAGGTCCCCTTCGCATCGTTGGTCGCGTTCACCTCGGCACCGAAGAGTGCGAGGGCGTCCGCGTGGGATGCGTTTGTGGGATCGTTACCGGGAGAGAATGCGATCGAGTAGTTGATCGAGGCGTTCTGCTGTACCCATCCGAAGGTGAGCGCTTCCGCTTCGTTCCCGTCGCTGACCTGAACGGTGCTGACCCCCTTGCCGGCAGCGCTCGCGTTGGAGACCACCTTGGGGACGACCGGATCGATATCGAGTATGTTGCTGTCAGCCGTTGCGGTGCCGACGGCATCGTAACTGGCACAGGCATCCACCTTCGACTTCTTGCCGTACCCTTCCCCGGCGGCGTAGCTGAAGAGGAGGTTTTCGTCGGTGACGGTCTCGAGGTTGATGTCGACATGCGCATCGCTCGTGGATCCGACGCCGGAGACACCGAGCGCCTCTCCCTTGACGGCCGAGGCGTAGCTGGTCACATCCGCCTTGCTCGATGCGTTTGCACTCGGGGCAACGATCGGGCTGTATCCGTCGTACGGAGCCGTCACCTGGGATCCCGTTGCGCCGGCAGATCCCTTCGCTGACCCGCCGGCCTTCCCGTTGTCCCCGCCGGTCGCCGAGAATGTGGCGATCAGCGTCGAGTCCCGGCTGTCCATGACCGGGACAGCGGCATCGTTCGGATCCGGATATGCGTTGTTCTCCCCGAAGGAAAGGATCAGCGATGCGGAGATCGGGTCCTTACAGGTATCGCCGGCCTCGGCCGATCCCGAAACGCTGCCGTCTGCGGAGCTGGACTGCGTGCCGTTCCAGTCCGGTACCGATGCGTAGCTGAACGCACCGGTGCTGCCGGTTGCCGACGCGGAAGCCTTTGAGGTCTCCTTTGGCTTATCCGGGTCAGCTGCGACGACATCCGCGATCACGGAGAAGACGTCCTGGTCAGCCTGGGGAACACCGTTGCCCAAAGCATCGGAGACCAGGTCAGTGAATGAACCGGAGGCCTCGCCCGAGAGGGCAAAGGCGGACCCGCCCTTCGCGGCCTCGGCCGCAGAGCTGGCGCTCGATCCCGAGAACGAAGTTGACGTGGCGTTGATGTCGGGCGTACCGTCATCAGTGATGTCGGCGGAGAACTGGCTCACCGCCGTGGCTTCCCGGTCAATGACGGGAATACACTCGACTGATTTCACTTTTCCTTTCTTATCCTTGGTTATCTTCTCTTCCTTGTTGACGTCGGCTGTGGCCTTGCCGTTGCCGTCTGCCAGGGAGAGCGCTCCGTCGAGCGTGATCGCGTGCTCGTCGGCGGCGACGGTTTCACCGTAGACTACTGCACTCACTTCGCTGGAGGCACCCTGGGCCGCAACCCCGAGGGCGAACCCGTCGGGGCTCGTTGTACTCGCGGTGGTCTTGACCTTCGCGTCGGCGGCGCTCGTGGCGTTCCATACATAGAGGCTGTCATCCTCCAGCGTTGTGTTCACGAGAAGGGATGAGTCCGCGAGGGCAGTTCCGTCAGCAGCCCCCCAGGTGTCGGCAGACTTTCCCCACGACGCGGAGAGGCTGTCAATGAGGCCGGCGCTGTACGTCTCCCCGCCGCCGTAAAATGATCCCGCATCAACCGAACCGCCGCCTCCGAATTCGGTGAATGCGACGATCCCGGACGCCGAGAGCGGGTCACCACAACCGGCGTTTGCGCTCCCGCTCGCTGTTCCGTCGGCATCGGTCGTGCCGTACCCGGCGATGAATGCACGGTTGTCGATCCCATCGGTGGAACCGAGGTCGAGATAGAAGCTGCTGCTGGTCCCTGCCTCGCCGTCAGCCTTGGTATCCGCTTTTGCTGACCCGGACTTGCCGAACTGCTGGGCGAATACGACCTGGCCGACCATGCTCCCCGCGGTGCCGCCACCGCCACCGGAGGATTGGAGTCCACTGGCACCGGTTCCTTCACCGGAGAGGAGGACGTCGGCCGCGAGCGCGATTCCGTTCTTGGTGCTGACATCGGAGCATGCCGTGCCATCTGCAAAGGCAGCTGAGGTGACATTCAGCAGGGTGATATTCTCAATCGGACCGTCCTCGATGGAGATCTGGCGCAGGATGGACCCGTTCGCTTCGGTCTGGCCGTCCGCGAATGCGTGCGCCCCTGCAGTCCCGGCGGCGAATGAGCCGGTCCCGATCAGGGCGACGTCCACGAGGTCGCCTTCGATCACATTGAAGGATTCATAATCAGCCGAGCCGATTGCGGCTGCAGAGAGCCCCAGTCCGCCGTTTGCGGTGGCAGATGTGCTCACCGTACCGGACGAAACCGATGGCCCGGTTGCGGGAATAAATCCTCCGGAAGCCTCTGCATCCCCCGAAGCCGTGCCCGAGGTCTTACCCGTCGGGCCGCCGGCCCCGGAGGTGCTTCCGATCAGGGTCGCATCCAGTCCCTGATTCCCGTCGATGCCCTGTGCGGAGACACCGAGGATCACCGATGCGGATGCGGGGTCGTCGCCCTTCCCGCCGGCCTCGGCACCGCCCACGACTCTGCCCGATGCTGAGCTGCTTCCCGTGAATGCAGCGGTGACGAAATTTTCTGGGGTATAAATATACGTGTGCTGTCCGTCGGCAGTGGTCTCACCATCTGCACATGCGCTGGCGGTCTTTTTACCGCTGTCACTGCCGGAGGCGGAGACCGACTGGGAGATGATGCTGATCTCGAGCACATCGATGGTGGGGAGATCAAACTCGAGTTGCTGTTCCGGCTGCTGCAGGATGGCCTGATCGACCAGACCGGGTTCCGGGAGCGTGACGCAGCCCTCCACCGGGCCGATCAGGTCGAGGCTGAAGGTGCCGTCACCGGCGCCGATCAGGTCGAAAGACGCGATCTGAGAGTCGGCATCCGCCCGCCCGCTGCCCTTGATGTCCGCCTTTGCGGAGGTGTCACCCTTGGCGCTGGTGTTGGATGAAAAAATTATCCCTTCAACCCCCTGAGTCTGGTTGACATTGAGCACCGCGTTTGCCGCACCCCATGTCGAAGCGGCCGCCGATACCTTGGCGTTCTTGTCAAACCCGTTTGCATATGCGTCGCTCTGGAGGATGGTGGTGTCAATGTATTCGGGATTGAAGCTGAAGTCCAGGTACGCGAACTCGGGTCCGAACCCGAGCCCCGGATCCTTCAGAGGGATGGCGGCATATGCATCGATCGACGATTCGCTGCCTGATTCACCCCTGCTGTCGCAGATGGACGCGATGCTGCCGGCGGTCCCCGTGGTGTTCACATAGAATTCGTGCTCCTCCGATGGAGGTGCTCCGTAATATGCCGTGTTCTGTTTTCCGACCGGAGTCGATGCGGACGAGGAGGCGGTGGCGGTATACTTTCCGGTTCCGCTCCATACCGAGCTGTCGGACGAGATCTCGCTCTCGACGTGCGTTTCACTGATGGGATCTACTGCTTCGGATGCGATCGCCGCATTGGAGGTAAACCCGCCCGAGCCTTTTCCGGAGCCGTCCGCCTTCGTGGTACCCGTTACGTACGCGGTCAGATTGCCCGTGTCCGCACTGGCGGAGGCGTTCCCTGAGGCCCAGGCCCCGCCGGAGGCCTGGTTCTCGCCGTATACGTCGGCATAGATCAGGGCATTCACCGTGGGGTCATAATCCAGCAGATTGGATGCCTGGGACGTGATCCCTCCCGTCGCATTGAGTATGCTGACGGAGGCACTCTGCACTTTACCACTTGCCTTGGAAGACCCGGAGACATTCGTCTGCATCTCGGTCCCGTTGTACGTGGCGGATGCGGTCCCGGACGAGCAGACCTCGCCCTCGGCCGTTCCTTTGTTACCGGAGTCGAGGGTAACGCTGCTCGTGATGGACGAGTTGATCACGGCATTGCCGGAGTCGTCATCGGACCCCTCGGCTTTGACGCTGCCGTTCAGGATCGCGGTGCCGGTCCCGGTCGTCTTGCCGCTCGCTTTGATGTTTGAGTTGAGGTTGACCGTGATCTTCCCGTCGCCGCTGGTGGCGGTGTCTGTTCCGCCGTTCGTTGCGTCTTTGACGGATGCTTTGTTCTGCAACTTTACGTTCACATTCTTCTCGACCGTAGCCGAGTGCTGGGTGGTACTATGCTGGTTGGAATAGTCCACCTGGGCATCGCCTTCGATAACCACCGCGGTTACGGCGCCGGCCAGTAATGCGATGACCAGGATGACGAGAATGCCCAGCATCAGGGGTGTTCGGGATTTCATATTTTCTACCTCAGGTATTTTGCACGGGGATGCATGTACGCTCCCCGTTTTTATCGTACGTTGATTTCGGCATACATTCGTGAGTGAATTGTTCTTATCAGCAGTTGATCACCAAATGCTGGAGCGGGGAAAATAATTTCGTACCCGAAATTATCCTCCGGTTATCCGTTCGTTTCGGAATTGCTGAATCTTAGATGGATCAACTACCTGTTCCATACACCCAGGCGGATATAAGACTTGTGCTGCGGATTTTTCACTATCGGGAATTTTTTCCCAAAATTCTGTAAACCGGATAAAAAAAGATTAGGGGAAGGGATATCCCCATTCCGTGGTTCACGCCTAGATGGGCGGGAGCATGGGGAGGATGTAGTCGCGGGGGGGGAACGGGACCGGTGCCGGGTTGTCGCTGTCGGCCCAGGACTCGCCGTGCGTGTACCCGAAGTTCGGGTCGGTGGTCAGGCTCTGTTCGACGAACTTCCCGCTGGTCGCGTCGCCGTTGCTCGTCTGGGTGTATGTCGCGCTGGTGTCGAAGTTGAGGATGCCGTTGTGGAATGATCCGCCGTCGGGGTCCAGGAAGGCCCAGGTGTGACCGTTGGCGACCTTTACCGAGGCGTTGTCTTCAGGGATACCGAAGTCCGGGAAGCTTGCCCGTGCCGCTGCAGAGAGGTTCACCTGCGTCATGTCCGCATTCGCGAAGGTCCCCGTCGCATCGTTGGTCGCGTTCACCTCGGCACCGAAGAGTGCCAGGGCGTCGGCGTGGGATGCGTTCACGGGATCGCCCAGATCCGTGAAGTTGACCGAGGCGTTCTGCTGTACCCATCCGAAGGTGAGCGATTCTGCCAGGTTCGCGTCGGTGACCTTGATCGTACTGATCCCCTTGCCGGAGGCGTTCGAGGTGGAGTTCACGGCTGAAGCCGCCAGGTCCCGGTTGAAGACGTTGCTGTCTGCCGCTGCGGTGCCGACCGCATCGTACCCGGCAGAGGCATCGGCTGTCGCTTTCTTGCCGAAGCCCTCGCCTCTCGCGTAGCTGAAGAGGAGGTTTTCGTCGGTGACCGTCTCAAGGTTGACATCGACGTGCGCATCGCTCGTCGATCCCACGCCAGCGAGACCCAGGGCAACTCCGTTGCTGGCCGCTGCCTTGCTCCACACGGTTGCATCGCTCGATGCACTGGTGGTGGGGCTCAGGGGGGTGCTGCCGTATTCGGGCACCAACTGTACTCCGTCAGCATTGGCCGAACCGCATGCATCCGCACCCGTATCGCCCTTCGTCCCGTTCGTTGCGGAGAAGCTGGCGATCAGGGTCGTGTCATGGTTGTCCATGGTGGGGAGATAGCCACCCGTAAGAGGATCGGGAGAGACCGAGTTCTCGCCAATTGCCAGGATGAGCGAGGCCGATATCGGGTCCTTGCACTTGTCACCGCCTACAGCCGAGGCTGAAACTCTTCCATCGGCAGCGCTCGTCTGCGTGCTGTTCCAGTTCGGTACCGCTGCATAGCTTAGGGCATTGGTGTCTCCGCTTGCCGACCCGGAGGCCTTGGCCGTCTCCTTCGGGCAGTCCGTCTCCGCAACGGCGAGGTCCGCGATCACGGAGAAGACGTCCTGGTCGGCCTGGGGAATGCCGTTGCCCAAAGCATCGGAGACCAGGTCAGTGAACGCACCGGATGCTTCACCCGCAAGGGACAGGGCAAACCCGCCCTTCGCGGCTTCGGCAGCGGAGCTGGCGCTGGATCCCGAGAACGAGGACGACGTGGCGTTGATGTCAGGCGTACCGTCATCGGTCGTATCCGCGGTGAACTGGCTAAGAGCAGTCGCATCCCGATCCATGACGGGGATACACTCGACCACGGTTGTCTTTCCAACCTTCTTGCTCTTATATTCCTTGTTGACGTCTGCCGTTGCCTTGCCTTCTCCGGCCACTACGGATAGTCCTCCGTCGAGCGTTATGGCGTGCTCTTCGCCGAACTCGCCGATTTCACCGAGGATGGATGCATCAACTTCGCTGGACGCACCCTGGGCCGCAACCCCGAGGGCGAAGCCATCCGGGCTCCTGGTACTGGCGGTGGTCTTGACCTTTGCATCCGCGGTGCTGTTGGTGTTCCACACATAGAGGCTGAAGTCTGCCGGTGTGGTATTCACGATCAGGGAAGAGTCCGCGAGTGCAGCGCCATCTGCGAAGCCACAGGTATCGGCAGACTTGCCCCACGATGCCGAGAGGCTGCCGACCGTTGCGGCGCTGTAAGACTCTCCGCTTCCGACGAACTCCTCAAACGTATCAGGCGTGGATACCGATCCGCCCACACCGGAGTCGGTGAAGGCGACGATCGCCGATGCCGAGAGGGGGTCACCGCAGCCGGCGTTCGCGTTTCCGCTCACCGTTCCGGAGGCACCGGTCGTGCTGTCTCCGGCAATATACATCTCGTCGCCGCTCGGACCTTCACCGAGGTCGATGTAGAAGGTACTGCTGGTACCTGCTTCACCATTGGCATTGGTATTCGCGATTGCAGATCCTGATTTGCCGAACTGCTGGGCGAATGCGACCTGACCGACCATGCTCCCTGCAGTGGTGTCGCCGGCACCGATGAGAGAGGATCCACTGGTACTGATACCTTCACCGGCGAGGAGGACGTCTGCCGCAAGTGCGATGCCGTTCTTGGTGCTGACATCGGAGCATGCCGTGCCATCTGCAAAGGCAGCCGAGGTGACATTCAGCAGGGTGATATTTTCACCCGGATCGTCGGGAATGAAGATCTCGTTCAGGACGGACCCGTTCGCTTCGGTCCGGCCGTCTGCGAATGCGTGGGCCCCTGCAGTACCGGCGGCGAATCCCCCGGTCCCGATCAGGGCGACATCCACGAGTTCGCCATCACTACTCCCTTCGTCGGCGGCAAAGTCAGCCGAACCGATGGCAGCGGCCGAGAGGCCCAGTCCGCCATTTGCATTGGCAGACGTGCTTACTGTCCCGGACGAGCTCGAAGGCCCTAATATTGGACGAACGCTACCGGCTGCATTCGCATCACCCGAAGCCGTGCCCCAGGTATTGCCGGATGCGGCACCGGAAGTGCTGGCGATCAGGGTCGCGTCAAGCCCGGAGTCTGAATCGATCCCCTGTGCTGAGACCCCGAGGATGACCGATGCCGATGCCGGGTCGTGGTCGGACTTTGTCCCGGCCACAGCCCCGCCCTCGACTCTGCCGGACGCATTGCTGCTCCCGGTGGAACCACTGGTTACACTGCCTGAAATCTCCGTTAATGTGTTCCGCCCATCGGCCGCGGTCTCACCGTCTGCGCAGGCGCTGGCGGTCTTTTTACCGCTGTCGCTGCCGGATGCAGAGACCGACTGGGAGATGATGCTGATCTCGAGGAGATCGATGGGGGGGAGGTCGAACGATAGTTGTTGCGGGGCCGGTTGCTGCAGGATGCCCGGATTGATCGAACTGAGATCTCCTGTTACCGGAGTATTTGGCAGATTCTGTTCCGGTATCTGCGGGAGCATAACGGAGTCCTCAATGGGGCTGATCAGGTCAAGGCTGACGGTACCTCCACTGGTGCCGATCAGGTCAAATGAACCGATCTGGGACTCGGCATTCGCATTCCCGCAGCCCTTGAGGTCGACCTTCGCAGAGGTGTCTCCAGTGGCACCGGTGTTGGAGGCGATGGCGGTCTGGAAGTCCTCCGGGGGAGTGGAGATAACAAGCGCTGCATTTGCCGTACCTCTGGTCGAACCGACCGCCGATACCTTGGCATTCTTGTCATACCCGGTGGCGTTGGCGTTGCTCCCGATGAAGCTCGCGTCACCGGAAGAAGCGTTGATGATGAAACTAAGATTCGCATATTCGGGCCCCAACTGGAAGTTCGCCACGCCCGAACCGTTTATGGCCGCCGCGAAGATATCGCCATAGCTGCCGGCCTCGCCCCTGCTGTCGCAGATGGATGCCTGGCTCGAGGCGGTACCGGTGGTATTGGCCACCTGCTCGAGTGCTCCCCCGGCCTCCACTCCGGCATAATATGCCTCATTCTGTTCCCCGATCGGGGTGGATGCGGATGAAGACGCGGATGCCGTATACTTACCCGTTCCACTCTCTCCGAAACTTTCGGAGTAGATGTCAGAGGAAACGATATCTCCTGACGATCTGCTTTCCGTATAGGATTCGATATCGGCATCAGTGAGGAAGTCTCCCGAGCCCTTGCCGGAACCGTCCGATCTCGTGGATCCGGTCACCGATGCGGTGAGATTCCCGTTGTCTGCTGATGCGCCGGCGCTGCCCGACGCGCCCGCAGATCCGGATGCCGTGTTCTCACCATACACGAAGGAAAAGATCACGGCATCCGTGCTGTAGTTTCCATTTATGACCGAAGAATTTGAGAAGACACCACCGGTCGCATTGAGTATGCTGACGGAGGCACTCTGCACTTTACCACTTGCTTTGGACGACCCGGAGACATTCGTCTGCATCTCGGTCCCGTTATACGTGGCGGATGCGGACCCGGATGCGCAGACATCCCCCTCGGCCGTACCTTTGGTGCCGGAGTTGAGGGTGACGCTGCTCGTGATGGACGAATTGATCACGGCATTGCCGGAGTCGTCATCGGATCCCTCGGCCTTGACGCTGCCATTGAGTATTGCGGTGCCGGTACCGGTCGTCTTACCGCTCGCCTTGATATTCGAGTCGATATTGACCGTGATAAGCCCGTCGCCGCTTGTGGCGGAGTCTGTCCCGCCGTTCGTCGCATCTTTAACGGTTGCTTTGTTCTGTAGCTTTACATTCACATTCTTCTCGACCGTGGCCGAGTGCTGGGTGGTACTATGCTGGTTTGAATAGTCCACCTGGGCATCGCCCTGGACGACCACCGCGGTGACCGTTCCAATCAGTAACGCGATAACCAGGATGACTAAAATACCTATCATAAATTGTTTTCGGGATTTCATTTTTCGTAACCTCAGGTTCTGCACGGGATTGAAGTCTTATCTTTCCGTTTTCAGATTACATCGTTCATTCTGCACGAATTCAGGGTGAAAATTTCTTGTCAGCAGTTGATCACCAAATGCTGGAGCGGTGAAATAATTTCGTACCGGAAATTATCCTTCATTAACCCTTCTTTTCGGAATTGCTGAATCGGGGGTGGATCAACTATGGGTTCAATACACCCGGGCAGGTATAAGACTTGCGCCGCCCGGATTTTCGACTCCGGGAAATATTTTTCAGACTCACAAGACAGGACGGTATTCTTTCAGATAAAAAGAGGGAATGGTTTGTAGAACGGATCTTCCATCTCCCGTCACGAGAACAAGATCCGGTATCCCGCATCCTGCAGGGCCGAGGTAATCCGTTCGATATGCTCCGGTCCGCGGGTCTCCACCTCCACCTCGACCCGGGTCAGGTGGATGGGCAGGTCCGGCTCGCTCCGTGCCTGGACCACGTGGAGGATATTCCCCTGCATACCGGCCACCACGGAGAGCATGCCGGAGAGGGTCCCGGAGACGTCCTCCAGAAGCACGGTGAACCGCATGACCCGCCCGTGGAAAAAAAGCCCCCGGCGGATCACCCGTTCGAGGAGTGGCGTATCCACATTTCCCCCGCTGATCACGATGGCGACCCGTTCGCCGGGTTTCACCGCGATCGCCCGGGAGATGACCGCGGCGAGGCCGACCGCCCCGGCACCCTCCGCGATGACCTTCTTCCGCTCTAAAAGCCCGAAGATCGCGTCCATGGTCGCTTCGTCGGAGACCGTGACGATCCCGGCGACGAGATCGCGGATGACCGGGAAGGTCAGGTCTCCGGTCTCTTTCACCCGGATCCCGTCGGCGATCGTGGAGTTGGCATCGACCGTCACGGGCGTCCCGGCGAGGAGCGCTTCAAGCGCCGACGGGCAGGCATCGCTCTGCACGCCGATGACCCGCGCATCCGGCCGGATACCGGCGACGGCGATCGCGATCCCGGCGATCAGCCCGCCCCCGCCGACCGGGACGATGACGGTATCGACCGTCGGGAGGTCTTCCAGGATCTCGAGCCCGACCGTGCCCTGACCGGCGATGATCGCCTCGTCGTCATAGGGGTGGATGAACGTCATCCCTTCCTTTCCGGCCATCTCCCGGGCGACCGCGATGCTCTCCTCCAGGGAACAGCCGGAGAGGACGATGGACGCACCGTACCCCCGGGTCGCCTCCTGCTTGCTGATCGATACCCATTCCGGCATGACGATCGTTGCCGGAACCCCTGCCATGTGAGCGGCCAGCGCCACCCCCTGTGCGTGGTTCCCCGCCGATGCCGCGATCACGCCCTTTTGCCCGATCTCCTGCCGCCGCGAGAGTATCCGGTTCGCCGCACCCCGCACCTTGAAGGAGCCGCCCTTCTGCATGCACTCGAGTTTCAGATACACCTCGGCCCCGGTCATCGCGGAGAAGGTGGGAGAATAGACGAGGGGGGTGCGGATCACCCGTTCCCGGATACGGTTCGCTGCGTCCCGGATGTCGGTGAGGCTCGGCATGGATGATTGATAGGCGGAAGAGGCATATGAGGATTATTGATGTGGGGACCCCGCGGCAGCAGGATGCCGGGGCGAACCTGCCGCAATCATCTTCCTCATTTCTTCATAATGCAACAGAAAAAAAATCCGGGAATTTCCCTGTTTTTCCCGGTCGGACCCTGCAGGAGTCATCTCAGAATTTTGTCCATCACCCACGGTAGCGACAGGGAATCCGAACTCCCTGTCTCTGAACGGAACAAAGCGATACGGCGATCTGCTCAGTCGGCCCGCGGGCTCTCATCCCGGATGATATCGGTGAGGTTTAAGAGTTCCCGGGAGAGGACGCAGATGGTGTCGTCCACCGTGACGATCCCGACGAGGCAGCCGCCGTCATCAACCACGGGGAGCCGCCGGATCTTCTCCCTCCGGGCGCACTGCATCGCATCGGAGAGGTCCGCATCCGGGGTGACCACGATCGGGTTCTTCGTCATGACCTCCCGTGCCCGGGTCGTCTTCGGGTCGATGTTCCGGGCGACCCCCCGGACGACGATGTCGCGATCGGTCACGATACCGACCGGCATGTTATTCTCGGTGATCACGACGCTTCCCACGTTCTCGTTCCTCATCAGCTCCGCCACCTCGTGCACGAGGGCGCCCGGGGCAGCCGTGACCACATTGGTTCTGCAGCAATCCTCGATTCTCATCTCTTTCATCTCCTTTCGGTGAGTGGGAATGATCGGGAGAAGTTATTGAATCTGCCGGTGATGCTATATACTCGGGTATGCATCCTGAAGGAGGAACAATCAGGAAATGCGACTGTCTGGGATATCTATGGTAGGACCCGGAGCGGGGGATATATGTATCCCTGTCTGGCGCTCCGGATCAAGCGCCTCGTTCTCTTCCTTCCCGGACTCTAAATGAGGTTAACTAACCCCCCCGTCATCCCTCGCTGCGGAATAAGATCAGGATTTTATACTTGGCAGTACCACGATTCGGAGAATGTCGATTCCTGCCTCAGTGGATAAAGACAAGCTCACCGTGCTCCTGGTAGATGACGAACCGGAAGTGCTCGAGGTTACCCGGCGGTTCCTCGAGGAGGAAGGGGGTATGGCGGTCACGACCGCAGGTTCCGCGGAAGAGGCCCTCTCGCTCATCCCCAATCGCTGGTTCGACGCGATCGTCTCCGATTACCGGATGAAGGAGATCAACGGGATCGAACTGTTAAAAGAGGTCCGGAAGGGGCTCTCGGGGGGCGCCGCCTGCCCGGTGCACGACCCGGCTTTCATCATCTTCACCGGGAGGGGAAACGAGGATACGGTGGTCGAGGCGATGAACCACGGGGCCGACCGCTATCTCCGGAAGGGATCTCACGATGCGCTCGCAAACGTGAGATCGGCGGTCGTAGACGCGGTGCGGAGGAGGGGCCGCTGCCGGAAGGTTATGACTCCGGAAGGAGCGGCAGGGCCGGACGATCTCCTGATAACGCGCCTTTCGGCGGGGCGTGAAGGTGCCATCATCCTCTCCCCCACCGGGACGGTTCTCTTTATGAACGATGCGGCCGCGGCCACCCTCGACCTCCCTTCACCGGGGTCCCGGATCGGCCGCCCGATCCGCGACCTGATCCCGGATGCCGGGTACGATATCGAGGTCCTGAAGCGGGTGCCGACCGGGCTGATCGCGGATTACCGCATCCCCGGGGATTCCCGGCGGAAAAAGGCGACTGTCCGCCTCACCTGGACCACGTTCCGGCAGGACGCGGTCCTCCTCGAGTTCCTCCCCTGACCGGGAATTCCGCCTTCGATCGATCCAGGGTCGATGATACCCCTGACCGGGAATTCCGCCTTCGATCGATCCAGGGTCGATGATACCCCCGATCAGAGACATTTTCGCCGCCGTGAATAGATCAGAATTTATCCTCCGCAGTATACATCTCCCTTACCGGGCAGCGACGCCTGGAGTCGGGGTAGGGGGACCTCCATGCTTTCTGTGCTTCTTGTCGATGACGAACCGAGTGTGCTCGAGGTGACCCGCCGGTACCTCGAACAGGAAGGGGAGATGACGGTCACGACCGCGGCCTCCGCGGAAGAGGCGCTTCGTCTCATCCCGCGTGAACGGTTCGATGCGATCGTGGCAGATTACCAGTTGAACACGGTCACGGGGATCGATCTGTTAAAGGCGGTCCGCGGCGTGCCGGAGGGCACCGGGTCGATCGGATATGACCCGGCATTCATCCTCCTCACCGGAAAGAGCCGGGAGAAGGTCGCGATCGATGCCCTGAACTATGGTGCCGATTATTACCTCCGGAAGGGGAGGAAGACCGGGGAGATGCTCGCGACCCTGAAGGTGGCGATCTATTACGGCGTACAAAAGCGCCACGCTCTCCGGGGTTCTCTTCCATTGGCCCGTTCATCAGGCGAAGGGATCCATGCGGCGGCTTCCGCATCCGGCGAACGCGTGCAGTCACCTGCCACCTCGCCCCCCGGAGGTATGCAAACGGTTCAGCTCCTCTCCTCGTGGGAATCCGCATCTTTGGGGAATGGAGCAAAGGCAGCAAATTCCGAAACAGACGCAACACCGGCATCCCACACCGATCCGGACACGGCGCTCATCAGCCGGCTGACACAGAGAAGGGACGGATCGATCATCGTCTCCCCCCTGGGGAGTATTCTCTTTATCCATCCTGTTGCCGCCCCGCTCCTCGGGCTGGATTCCCCGGAGGCCGGGATCGGGCGGCAGATCGGTGACCTGATCCCGGACGCTGTTTACGATCTCGTCCTCCTCAAGCGCCTTTCGATAGGGATCATCTCGAATTACCGTCTCCCGCAGAGCAGATCCCGGAAGGAGGCAACGATCACCCTCTCAAGGATCACGTTCGGGAAGGAAGAGGCGGCCCTCATCGAATTCCATCCGGACCAGAGATAGGATGCAATTAACCCTACCGGAGCTGGGTTCGGATAGTCCCCATAGAACCGGTGGCGGTCGGGGATTCTTTACCAGCCCAGAGATATGGTTCGGATAGTTCCTGCCGGCCCGGAGAGATATGGTTCGGATAGTTCCTGCCGACCAGAGAGAGGGTCCGGGTAATTCCGTCTGTACTTTCTCTCTTTTCCTCTTCGGATCCGGGTTTTGAGAACACCGGCATCCTTCCCTTTCGGGCAAAGATTTTTCCCTGTCATCGCCGATACTGCCACAGGTGCCCGGATGGAGGATCTGGAAGAGGTAAAGGCCGCAAGCCCGGCCGGGAAGAAGATGCACATCAGTACGCCGGGGATCTGGCGGGACCGTATCGCCGCGATTCTCATGGTCGCTGCCGCGGCGGTCGCCCTGGGAGCGTTCGTGATGATCATCCTCGGCGAAGCGATCACCGATCCTGCACTGCAGGTGACGGCGCTCTGGCAGGCGCTCACCTATATCGTCCTCGCCGGCCTCTTCCTGCTCCTCGCCAATGCCCCCCGGGCATATCCGGGGGTCTGGGAGTTATCGATCTTCCTGAATGTCGCGATGGCGGTGGGGGCGTTCGTGCTGACGAATGCGGCCGGAGCAGAGGCGGTCTTCTGGATAGAAGGGACGATCGCGCTCCTTATCATCATCTCGTACGTGCTATCGAACGGAGACCGTGCCTGGGGAAGGTTCCGGCACCTCTGAACCGTGGGATCGGATCTTCCTCTTTGACGGCATTATACCGGAAGAGAAATTGAGAATACCGGCAGGACGAGGAACGTCAGCTCGACGGATTTGAGGGGAAGAGATCACCATGCGGTACATCGTAACGGGCGGGGCCGGCTTCATCGGCTCCCACATCGCTGAAGCGCTCGCGAAAAGAGGGGACGAGGTGCTGATCCTCGACGATCTCTCATCCGGGAGGAAAGAATATATCGCACCCCTCCTCGACCGGGATTCCGTATCGTTCGTCGAAGCAAGCATCCTCGACCTGGACGAGCTCCTCGAATCCTTCCGGGGGGCGGACGGGGTCTTTCACGAGGCGGCGTTCGTCTCCGTCCCGAAGTCGATCGAGCACCCGGTCCACAACCATGACGTGAACGTCACCGGAACGTTAAACGTCCTCCTCGCTTCCCGGGACACCGGGGTGAAAAAAGCGGTCCTCGCATCTTCTGCGGCGGTCTACGGGAACAGCCCCGACTCCCGAAACGGGAGGAGATGGCGCCCGACCCGCTCTCCCCGTATGCGGCGGCGAAGCTGGTGGACGAGTATTATGCCCGGATATTTTCCCTGCTCTACGGGGTGGAGACGGTCTGCCTCCGGTACTTCAATGTCTATGGCCCCCGGCAGGATCCCACGTCCGAGTACGCCGCGGTAATTCCCCGGTTCATCTTCCGGCTCGCGGGAGGGGAGCCTCCGGTCATTTTCGGGGACGGCACCCAGACGAGGGACTTCGTCTTTGTCACCGATATAGTGGACGCGAACCTCCGGGCGATGGGGAGCACGGCGACGGGCGTATTCAATATCGCATCGGGAACCGGGACGAGCATCAATACGCTGGCCGGTACCCTCATGGACCTTCTCGGGGTACCGGGTGCGCCGGAGTACCAGCCGGCCCGGGAAGGGGAGGTGCACCGTTCCGTGGCAGATATTTCGAAGGCCCGCGATGCGTTCGGGTTCACCCCGGGATACCCGCTCGAACGGGGGCTGAAAGAGACGGTGGACTGGTTTAAACGCCAGCCCGCGCCGATCTGACATCGCGGGGAATAAAGACGGTAGCCTGGATGATCCTGGCGATCGAAAACCTATTGATCTTTTTTTTATCAGGCTGCACGATCGGACCATACCCTGCCAGAGTAACCGTTGACCTTTTCCGGTAACCGCCTGCGGATCTGACATTCCGCCCGGTGTTCTCTCCCGTAGGGATGCGGCCGGAATCTCCTTTTCCTTTATATTCATCAGCCTGATGAATCCGAACCGCCGTGATAAATAAGTGGGTCTGTGTTGAAGAGTCAGGTGAAGGTGGCAGGTGAACGGGTAGGGGGATACCTTCCCCTTCACGATCATTGATACTCCGGATCAGATCATTGACTCCCGGCGTTCAACGGTCGAACCGGTTCCACGTGAAGATCATTTATCCGATCATTGAGTAAGAGAGCGGGGATAATATATGATAAGCAGTTCATCAAGGCGCCCGAACCATCGGCGGCTGACCTATAATCAGCGTATTTTGCAGGTTTCCATATGTATGCGGGGGTATAATTCACGAACGACACGGGGCCGGCGGTGCGGTTATCATGACGATTTATAGGCGTTAATCCCCGGTTCATTTCCTATCCCGGTGTGCGTGAGAAGAAATCTTCCTCCTGTTCTTCCCTTCTCAATCCGCGTGACTATTTATACCACAACGCCAATTCCTCTCTGTAGAGGTATATCATGCACATTTACTGGCTCTTTACCCGCGGCCTGGTCCTGATGCTCCTCGCCTGCGGGCTCTTCGGGATCGCAGCCGCACAGATCGGCGGGGACACCGGGTACTTCGATATCACGTCGAACCCGTCGGGTGCGTCGGTCACCTTTGACGGGTCGTACCGGGGAACGACCCCGGTCACCGTCCCGGTCCTGGTCACCGCCGATCCCTCCCACACGATCTCGCTGACCAAGTCGGGCTATCAGCCCTGGTCGGATACCTACGAGGGGAACCCGGAGGCGGGAGATACGATCACGATCAACGCCGACCTGATCTTCATCCCGGTCACCCAGCCGACCACCCAGATCGGGGGCGGTAAGGGGTACTATCAGATCTCCTCCTCGCCGCAGGGGGGGAACGTCTACTTTGACGGCGCGTACCAGGGGACCGCCCCGGTGACCGTCCAGGTCTCGTCATCGGGCACCCCGGGCCACACGATCCAGGTCACCCTCTCCGGGTACCAGAGCTGGTCCCAGAACTACCCGGGCAACCCGGCGGACGGCCAGACGGTGTACGTGACCGCCTACCTGACCCCGATCGCGACCTACGGGAGCATCTCGGTCTCTTCGAATCCTTCGCAGGCGACGGCTGTCCTTGACGGCAGCCAGTCCCTGCTGACCCCGGCGACCTTCAACAACGTCCTCCCCGGCACCCACACGATCATGGTGAGCAAGTCCGGGTACTCGACGTCCTCCCGGACGGTCTCGGTCTCGGCGGGAAGCAACACGCCGGTCTCGGTGACGCTCAGCCAGCTCCCCCGAACACGGGAAGTATCTACATGGTGACGAACCCCCAGGGGGCCGCGGCCTACGTGGACGGGACGTACTACGGGATGACCCCGGCGCTTGCACCCGGCCTTTCGGCCGGCACCCACCAGGTCCGGCTCTCCCTCTCCGGTTTCCAGGACTACCTGGGGATTACCACTGTCGTGGGCGGCCAGACGACCACGGTGACGCAGACGCTCGTCGTCGCGCCGACCGGCACCCCGACCCCGACCCAGTCTCCGGGCACCGGATCGATCGCGGTCTCCTCTGTCCCGGGCGGGGCCTCGGTCTTCCTCGATAACGCCTATGTCGGGATCAGCCCGCTCACCATCCCCTCGGTCCAGCCCGGCTCCCATGTCGTCACGATCACGCAGACCGGGTACCAGAACTACGAGATGACCGTGACGGTCCAGGGCGGCCAGACGGCCCAGGTCTCGGCAACGCTCACGCCGGTCACCTCGCCGACCCCCACCCAGGGGAGCCTGCCCGCGATCGTCGCGGTCATCGGGCTTCTCGCGGTCGCGGTGCTGGCGAGGAGAAAATAACTTTTTTTTAACGATACCGGGGATATGTCTGCAATGAGGCTGTTCGTGTATCAGAAGTGAACAGCGGCATCATGCCTGGTTTATGGGAAATCTACTGGACTTAGTTCAATTATTTTAAAGAAGGGAGGCATTATGAAAAATAAGAATACTATCAACGTATCGAAAGAGAAACGGGACGATATGGTCTCGGCAATACAGAATTATTTTTTAACGGAAAGAGAAGAAGAGATCGGTGATCTGGCTGCAGGCTTCATGTTAACATTTATCATGGAAGAACTGGCACCGGAATTTTACAATCAGGGGGTGTATGACTCGTATGTCTGTATGAGAGACATGACTGAAGATTTACTGTCGATCCAAAAATAAGTGGGTACTGCATAGTTTTCATGTTCCGATCTCAAGATCGAACCTTTTGTATCAGAGAGAAGCTTTCATCGGAACAGTCCGGTCCGATGCAACCGGGACACTCTCCTTTTCACAACGATTATGTGCGGTCACCGGGAAATAATAAGACTATGCGGGGGGACTGTTCATATCTCCGGATATTATCCCCGGTCCGATCCGTTCCCGCGGGATGGAGATCGAATCAGGTGATACCATGCAGATTGCGGTGATTGGAACCGGGTATGTCGGAGCGGTAACCGGGGCGTGCCTGGCGGAACTCGGGCACGAGATCCTGTTCGTCGGACGGAATACGCAGAAACTCGACCTGATCCGTTCGGGAAAGAGCCCCATATTCGAACCGGGGCTGGAGCAGTTGTTAGAGAAGAACCGGCAGAGGATCAGGACAACGACGGATCTCTCCGAAGCGGTGAAGCAGTCCGAACTCACGTTCATCTGCGTGGGGACACCGTCGCAGGACGATGGATCGATCGATCTGTCGCAGGTACGGGAGGTGTCGGGGACGATCGGGAAAAGCCTGGGCGAGGATGATACGCGCCATACGATCATTGTCAAAAGCACGGTGCTCCCCGGTACCACCGAGACGCTGGTGATCCCTGTTCTCGAGAAAGAATCCGGCAAAAAAGCGTACGTGGACTTTGGGATCGCCTCTAACCCGGAATTTTTAAAAGAGGGGACAGCGGTAGAGGATTTTTTCCATACCGACCGGGTGGTGATCGGCGCCAACGACCAGAAGACGCGCGATGTAGTGGAAAAGGTGTACCGGCCCCTCCACGTGCCCATCTTTATCACGGCGATCCGCACCTCGGAGATGATCAAGTACACGAGCAACGCGTTCCTCGCGACCAAGATCAGTTTTGCGAACGAGATCGGAAACCTCTGCAAGAAGATGGGGATCGACAGCTATGCGGTCTTCGCCGGGGTCGGCCTCGATACGCGGATCAGCCCGCATTTCTTCCGCTCCGGGATCGGGTTTGGCGGGTCGTGTTTCCCGAAAGACGTCCGTGCACTGATCGCCCATTCCCGGGCGCTCGGGGTGGAACCGCGGATCCTCGATGCGGTGATGGAAACGAACGAGGACCAGCCTGCCGCGATGATCGAACTCCTGAAGCGGCATATGGATCTCCCGGGAAAGACGATCGGGGTGCTCGGCCTGGCGTTCAAACCGGAGAGCGATGATATCCGGGAGAGCAGGGCGGTCCCGGTCATCGAGGCGCTCCTCGTGGAGGGGGCGGAGATCGTCGCCTACGATCCGGTCGCGATGGATAATTTCCGGCGGATCTTTCCCGGCATCCGGTATGCCGGAACCGCGGAGGAGGTCCTCCATGCGGATGCAATCCTTATCGTCACGGAGTGGAAGGAGTTTTCGTCCCTGGATTACCACGGGAAGATCGTGATCGATGGCCGGAGAATAGAAAAAGCCCAGAAGGAAGCGGCGGTGTACGAGGGGATCTGCTGGTGATGAAGGTTTCCCCGAGGAGGAGGTCTGCCAAAATGAAGGTTCAGACGGCGGTATCCGAGGGGATGTTCCGGTGATGCGGTTTCCCCGCGGAGGGGGGTCTCTGAAATGAAGGTTCAGACGGCGGTATCCGAGGGGATGTTCCGGTGATGCGGTTTCCCCGCGGAGGGGGGTCTCTGAAATGAAGGTTCAGACGGCGGTATCCGAGGGGATGTTCCGGTGATGCGGTTTCCCCGCGGAGGGGGGTCTCTGAAATGAAGGTTCAGACGGCGGTATCCGAGGGGATGTTCCGGTGATGCGGTTTCCCCGCGGAGGGGGGTCTCTGAAATGAAGGTTCAGACAGCGGTGATCCCGGCCGCCGGGCTCGGGACCCGGTTCCTTCCGGTGACGAAATCGATGCCGAAGGAGATGCTCCCGATCATCAGCAAACCGGTCATCCATTACGTGGTCGAGGAGGCGATACAGTCGGGGATCGAGGATATCATCATCATCACCGGCCGGGGGAAGCGGGCGATCGAGGACTATTTCGATGACGCCCCGGAGCTGGCGATGTACCTCCGGTCCCGGAAAAAGGATGAGATGCTCCGGTGCCTGGAAGATGTCTCGCAGTTCTGCGGCATCCATTACATCCGGCAGCGGGAGCCCCGGGGGCTCGGGGACGCGATCCTCTGTGCGGAACGGCACTGCGGCGGGGAACCCTTCGCGGTGCTCCTCGGCGACGACATCATGAAGGATACCACGCCGTGCATCGGGCAGATGATCCCGTACTTCGAGAGGCAGAAAGATTCGGTCATCGCGATCCAGGAGATCCCGGTCGAGAAACTGTCGCGGTACGGGATTGTGAAGGGGACGATGGTCGGGGAGAACCTCATGCAGCTGGAGGACATCGTCGAAAAACCCCGCCCCGAAGAGGCTCCTTCCCGCTGTGCCGCGATCGGGCGGTACCTGTTCGTCCCTGAGTTGTTCGACTGCCTGAAGGATACGACACCGGGAGTCGGCGGGGAGATCCAGCTGACGGACGCGATCAAGCTGCTGATAAAACGGCATCCGGTCTACGGGTACCTGTTCCGGGGACACCGGTTCGACACCGGCGATAAATGGGGATATATCGAGACGATCCTCCATTACGCCCGGGAGGATCCGCAGATCCGGCCGCTGCTGGAAGAATATCTGAAAAATATGTGCACAGATCTTCGTTGACAGGGAAAGAGAGGGCAATCCTTCCTGGCACCATTTTCCAGAAATCTCTCCCGGAATCCGGATACTGGCCTCTTATCCGGAAGTCGGGAAATCTGCGATATCCTGAAGAATCTCATCCGATGAGTCTTCCAGTCAAATCCTGCCGTATTTTTTATGGGCCTGCCCTATTGTCATGATATCATGGATCCGGACGAGATTGGCCCCGCTATCGATCGTATAAAAGGCGGTATAGCTTCTCCCGATATGAAGCCGGTATACGGCTATCCCCTCTTTAAGCTGGAGTTTCTCTTTATCGCCACCTATACCGGGATAGGGGTTCTCCTCAAGGGTCATGAGTGCATCGTGAATTATTCGACGAGTTTTTTCCGGCAGCTCATTGATCGATTCGACCAGATGTCGTTTGATACATACACGGTATGTCACACCTTTATCTCCGACAGCGGTACAAAATCGTTTTCATCCATCGAACGCTCGATGTCTTCCATGAGGCGATGTTTCTTTTTCTGGTCAATCATCTCGGCAAGAAGGTCGTTATAGGTCTGGCCCGCGGATCGCATCTCTGCGAGTTCCTTCCAGACCTGTTCGGTGACCGGTATTCTTTTGGGGAGATTCATGGTACATATTGTAAACATGATACATATTTAAAACTTGTAACCAGGCACCCCTGCCGATATCCCGTTCGATGGGATAAGGTTCGGGTCGCGAAGGTGTCGACGATGCGATCGGGCGATAAAAAAAGTTAGCCCCCCGCGAGGGGAGCGGGGTTCGTCCCGCGGGAAGTCGCGGGTATTCGAGGTTCGTCCGGGGGTTCGTGGATTCCGGGTGCATCGAGTCCCGGACTCCCCGCAGCGTTGACACCCGGTTCGTCCTTATCCCCTGTTCGTACCGATCCACTATCAGGGATCGGTCCGGAGATCCCGTCTTCCGGATCTTCGCCTTCTTCTTCGACGATCTCTTCGATCGTTCCGGGATAAGATCCGGTACCGGTGCCATCCCCGGTGGGGTCCCCGGGCCCAGAGTTCTCTTGAGATCTCCGGGAATATCGCGATCCCCCGGAGTTCGGCGATCTCCGCTGCGCAGGAATAGAGGATCTCCTTCGGGTCGTACCGTGCATACCGGAGCCTCCGCACCCGGACGATGGTGGTTAAATGCCGGGAGGAGATGATGAAGTCGAATGCGGTATAATCCACCGCGAGCGGGATCACTTCGTACCCCCGGTCCCCGGCGGCGTGGATCGCTTCCTGGATCGCCACCTGTGGCTGCCGCCCGCGGGTCATCCGGCCTCGCCGCGTGCGGTTCCGGGGACGGACTGCAGCTCCACCGGCGGTGTCTCCTTCCCGGTTTTCGGGACGGATTGGTAGAACGGCATCTCTGTTGATGGCTTCTCCTCTCCGGTTTTCGGGATGTTCCGCGGGAACGGTACCTCCACGGACGGCGTCTCCTCTCCGGTTTTCGGGATGTTCCGCGGGAACGGTACCTCCACGGACGGCGTCTCCTCTCCGGTTTTCGGGATGTTCCGCGGGAACGGTACCTCCACGGAAAGGGGTTCCGAACTCTCTTTTCGTCCCCATTCACGCCGGATACGCCGGATCCCGCCGGGGAGCACCTCGTAACAGTGGCACCCGTCAGGCGGGCAGAAGATCCAGGCCTCCTTCCGGACGACCGCGGGACTTCCGATATCCCTGAGGCAGGCGAGCCCGTCGCGGTACCGGAGGAAGACGGCGTGTGCATCGGGTACGGGCTGCTTCGAGCGGCGGACCATGACGAGGAGGATCTCGTCTGTCCGGACCGCGATGAGGTCCGGGGGAGACGGGTACCCCTGCCACCGGCTGACGATCCACCCGTCCTGCCTCAGGCGGTAGCACGCCTCGTACTCGCCGTCGCACCCCTTCCGGTAGCGGACACGGTCGGGCTCCGGGCCCGGGCGCCGTCCGCCAGGGAGGGCGAGGGGATCCTTATTCGGGTTCCGTACCGGATCCACCGGATCGGATACCTGGATTGAGAGGGGGTCGTGCGGTGGATTCTGCTCAGGGTCCTCCCTTCTCTCAGGACCGGATATCTGTGGGGAGAGCGGATCCTTCTCCGGGGAGAAAGTCGACTGCTCCGGGAGAATATTCTGTATTCGTTCCGGTTTCCGGTCCTGCACAGGGAGGGGATCTGCAGAGCTCCCATTCGATGCGGGGGAGCCGGAGTCCTGGTCCGGTTTGACCAGCTCCGTTCGTTCTTCGATCTCGGTTGTCATCTCGATCACTTTTTTTCATTCGGTCTGTCTTCAACAACAATTCGGGAAATTGCAGAGCATTCGCTCACGGTTTCAACGATTGTGCCGGAGACAAAACCCGTGCACGGCTCGCCGAATCAGACACGGGAGCGTTCAGGAGTTGTTGTCAGCGGGCACCCGGGGCGCCGGCCGTCATCGTTGGCGGAAAAAGAGGAGGGTACGGGGTGAAAAAATTCGAACAGGGAATGGGATCCTGTAGTGAGGCCCCATCCCCGTCTGCTGCATCGCCGGCCGGGGTCGGTACACCCCGGTCAGCAGGTCCACCACGAGACAGGTCCGCTCGATGACGGTGACGATCGCCGTCTGAAAACGCGGCGATGGTACCACCGTTCGCACCGTCCTGACCAGTTTCGTGAGGAAATTCCGGATCATTGCTGTGCATAAAAGTCAATAATTTAAGGGATAAACCTTGCGGTCTCACAGGGAAAAAAACGTGCAATGCGCCGGAAATTCTCGTATTGCGCGACGATCCATCGACCTTCAGGGGATCGCGCAGCGATGAGATGGGAAATCCCGGAAAGAACGGGGAAAATTAGGGGAAACAGGAAGCCTGGGCAGGAGGTGCGGCAGCGTGGAGCCCACGGGTACGGGTGCGTACCGCTGGAAACGGACTTCTCGGAAGGACGTACGGAATCCGCAAAATATATTATAATATATTCAAATATGGTACACTATGCCAAGGTCCGTTGAGCGGGAAACCACAACCATCGTCGTTCCGAGAGATTTAAAAACAGAGCTCGATCTCCTCAAGGTGCACCCACGGGAGACCTATGCAGAGATCATCAGGCGATTGATTGACTGTTCCTATGATACGGAACCTTTGAGCCCCGAGACCATTCAGGCGATCGAAGACGGTCTTGATGCGATCAAGCGGGGAGAAACCTACAGCCTCGATGAGGTGATGCGGGAGATCGGGGTGGAATGAGGTACCAGATTCGAATCCTCCCCCATGCCCGACGAGCCTCTTTCTTCTCTTCCGATCAATGCCGCTCGGAGAATCGGAGGAGCTCTCCAGGATCTTGCAGAGGAACAGGATCCTCAATCCTGCGTAAAGCGGTTACGGGGACACCCGGCCTTATTCAGTCTCAGGGTCGGGGAGTACCGGGTGATCCTCTCTATCGATCGGGGGATCCTGGTAATCTTCGTGATCGATGCCGGAGACCGGAGAACCGTATACCGAAAGCTTTGATCCACTCATTTTTCATCCTGAATCAGATGATTCCCTCTGATATTTATCTAAGGATTATCCCCGGGGTGTTCCGGTTGCCGGGATCTTCGACGTATGAAGAGTGCTGAAACGAATGATGACATTTTTTTATGAATCATAGGACACCCGCGAACCCTCTCTTATTCTGCTCGCGTGAAACACATCCATGTTGCCGGGATCCGGCTGATTAACGCCCGATCCATTGATCTATCATGACGGGATCCCCTGCCCTGCCGGTTGGTTATGCCTCCTCGATCTGCCTCCCGGGTATTTCCTGCTATTAAGCACCTTTTTATCCGGATTATAACCCGTATTTTCGAAAAATATCCGATAAAACCGGTATTTTTCCGGTTCGTGTCCACGGGATCCCTGTTACCCGGAGAATGGGATCGTATTTCCCGGAAACGGAGTCCGGACAAGGGGTTATTCAGGTACGGGGGAGATGCATTCATTGTCCCGAAATACTCTCAGGACGGGGAAAAAACCGGCTCATATCGCCCGATCCCCTGGGGATTCCCGGCACGATCGGCTACCTGTCCGGCCGGTTGTGCCTCCCTGTTCTTCCTCCCGGGTATTTCCTGCCATTAAGCACCTTTTCATCCGGATAAAAACCGCTCTTTCCGGAGATAAAGGGATAATATTGCCTTTATTGAGTACGGTGTTCAGGAATTCTTCCGGATGCGGAAAGTCATCCGGAATTCCGGGAAAATACGGCCGGTTCAGGGTTATTCAGGCAATAAATACCTGCGATCTCTGGTTCCGGTATGGAGGAGCGGACCGTTCGGATCCTGTTCCCGTGTCTGCCCACCTGTCTGGCTGATATTCCCGTTTTTGCCATTTAACGGGTCGGCGCATAGGGATCATCCCGAAGACATTCCTTTCCGGAGTATATACCGTCGGGCGGGGAAGGGTCAGGGGAGGTATCAGCTCTCCTCCTGCCTGGAGGAAAGGATGCATCTTCCTGGTGCGGTATGGATCAGAATACGCGTATTAACCAGCTGGTATAAATTCTGGGCGGGAACTACCTGATCAAGGAACGGCCTATCTCTGGGATCGGGCGAACCTCTTATCCGGAAGACCAGGAACCTGGGGCTCTTTCCGATCCAGCGGGGATATATCCCGCTATGGTCACGCGGGGAAAGCCGGTCGGGGAGATCAGCCCGAAGTGCCCTCCCGGCAAAGGTATCGACCGAAATACGCCGATCTATGGGTCAGCGAATTTTTCCACCCGTTGCGAGAGCCTATGATTGCCATCATCCTTGGTACACGCCCGGAGATCATCAAGATGTCACCGATCATCCGGGAATGCGAGCGGACGCATCGCGACTATTTCATCCTCCACACCGGCCAGCACTACTCGTACGAGCTCGACAGGCTCAACTTCGACGAGCTCGAACTGCCCCACCCGAAGTACAACCTGGACGTCGAATCCGGGACCCACGCGTTCCAGACCGGCGCGATGCTGATCGGGACCGAGGTCTTCCTCTCGGAGGAGAAGCCCGACGTCGTCCTCGTCCAGGGAGACACGAACACCGCCCTCGCCGGGGCGCTCGCCGCAGCCAAGCTCCGGATCCCGGTCGGCCACGTGGAGGCCGGCCTCCGGAGCTTTGAGCCGAAGGTGCCCGAAGAGATCAACCGGGTGGTCGTCGACCACGTCTCCGACTACCTCTTCGCCCCGACCGCGATGGCATGCGCCAACCTCGAAAATGAAGGCATCCCGGTGGACCGGATCCGGCTCACCGGGAACACGATCGTCGACGCCGTCCGCGAGAACCTGGCGATCGCGCAGAGACGGCCGAGTTTCCTCGCGACCCTCGGGCTCATCCCGCAGGAGTACATCCTCGCGACGGCCCACCGGGAGGAGAACGTCGACAACCCCGCCCGTCTCGCCGGGATCATCAGGGGTCTCCAGCTGATCGGGAAGAACGCCGACCTGCCGGTCATATCGCCGGTCCATCCCCGGACCGCGAGGATCATCGCGGAGTCCCGGATCGACACGGACGGGATCACGCTGATCAAGCCGGTCGGCTTCCTGGAGTTTTTGCAGCTCGAGTCGCAGGCCCGCCTCGTCCTCACCGACTCGGGCGGCGTCCAGGAGGAGGCCTGCATCCTCGGCGTCCCCTGCGTCACGTTCCGGGAGCGGACCGAGCGGCCCGAGACGGTCCTCGCCGGCGCGAACGTGGTCGTCGGGACGAACCCCCAGGACATCTTTTACGGGGCGTACATGATGATGGACGCAAAGCCCGGGTGGGAACAGCCGTTCGGGGACGGGCATGCCGCAAGGAGGATCGTAAAGATCTGCGGGAACGTGAGGTACAACGACGAGCTGGAACGGGAGTGGGATAAGAGAGCGGGGGAAGGATAAGAGGGGAAGATCTCTCGCGAGAGGGTTTTTCCCTTCATGAGATCGCGGACCGTGCCCTGAAGAAGAGCGCCAGGACGAGCATCGACCCGGTCGCGGTGACGATCCAGGGCACCCCGAGGAGCAGGAGCCCTACCGAAAAGGCGGGATAAAAGTACACGAACGATATCAGCGGGGTGACGAGGCCGTTCGCGAGGAAGAACCAGCGGACCCACCGCTGCACCCCCTGCTTCGCAAACAGGGGGACGGCAAACAGGGTCGACAGCCCCAGCGCTATGTAGCCGAGGGCATCGGCCGTCCAGAACAGGGAGTGGGGCGTCTGCACGATCGCCGGGTCCGGGGCCGCATACGGGATCACCGCCGTCAACTGGACCACGTAGTTCAGCGACACGTAGGTGGCATACATCACGGCGAAGAGAACGGCCGCCATGCTCCAGAACCGCTTCTGTTCCGGGGTCACCGAGTGGAGGGCGACCATCGCGAGCAGAAAAGGCGTGGCGATGAAGAGCGAAAACCCGTAGATGAGGACCTCGTCCCAGGGCGTACCGAGCGTACCGATGATCTGCAGGACCTGGGCGATATCGAATCCGGCCGCGGCGACAAAGGCGACCAGGGCGAACCAGAAGCCGGCTTTATAGACAGTTTCGTTCATGCACACTTCCCTCAGCGGATCTCAGACAAATCTTCTGGTTGTCCACAGCCGTTATAATACTACGGGCAGAGGGGCGGAGTGCCAGGGTGAATGCTCGGGGAAAGAAGGAACAGGAACTGGGATAGCATTTCCCGGACCTGAAAAATAGGAAAAGAGGGAAGATCCCGTCCAGGCAATATTCCGGTATTCTTTCATGAAAAAAACACGGTCGCATATTCATCGTCCCGGTATCTTTTCATCAGTACCACCGGCTCATATTCATCGTCCCGGTGAACGTTCCTGTGAGAAATGTATAAGTGAGGGTGGGGAAGAATACCCTGTTGAAGATGGGTGGCACGCGGGGAAGGAGGAGCTGCACTCCCGCGTACGAATGGGGACCTCTTCCTGTCGTTGTGTCTGATGCATGCCATACGGGTACTCTCCGGGATAACCGGTGCAATCAATACGCCCGGGCAATAACCATCCGGCATCACAGAGGGCATCTTCAGGTCGGCCGAACCGTATCCGGATCGTAATCTTCCGAAAATCTGCGGAAACCGTGCGGGTCTTGCCTGATCCGTTCGGGGATATCACCCGTGGTATACCCGCGAAAAAAGGCGGCCAGGGAGATCATCCTGAAGAACCCTCCCATAGGGAGGATCCCGGTTATCGAGTACGCCCATCGAAGGGATCCACCGTGATCCCTGTTAGTTCCATGGGTAGCGATACACTATGATTGCAATCATTCTGGGAACACGCCCGGAGATCATCAAGATGTCCCCGATCATCCGGGAATGCGAGCGAAAGCATCGCGACTACTTCATCCTCCACACGGGCCAGCACTACTCGTACGACATGGATAAGATCTTCTTCGACGAGCTCGAACTTCCCCACCCGAAATACAACCTCGACGTCGGCTCCGGGACCCACGCGGTCCAGACCGGCGCGATCATGGCCGGGACCGAGAAGGTCCTCGGAGACGAGAAGCCCGATATCGTCCTCGTCCAGGGGGACACGAACACGGTCGTCGCCGGGGCGCTCGCCGCCGCCAAGCTCCACATCAAGGTCGGGCACGTGGAGGCAGGCCTCCGGTCCTTCGACCGGACGATGCCCGAGGAGATCAACCGGGTCGTCGCCGACCACATTGCCGACTACCTCTTCGCGCCGACCGAGCTCGCCCGGCAGAACCTCGAGAAGGAAGGGATCCCCGAGAACCAGATCACGGTCACCGGGAACACGATCGTCGACGCCCTCCACGAGAACCTCACGATCGCCGGGAAGCGGAAGAGCATCCTCCAGGCCCTCGGCCTCAAACCGAAGGAGTACCTCCTCGCGACCGCCCACCGGCAGGAGAACGTCGACGACCCCGCGCACCTCGCCGGGATCATCGCGGGCCTCAAGAAGGTACAGAAGTTTTCCGGCATGCCGCTCGTCTACCCGGTCCACCCCCGGGCAGAGAAGAAGATCGCGGAGTTCGGCATCGACACCGACGGTCTCACAATGATCAAGCCGGTCGGGTTCCTAGAGTTTTTGCAGCTCGAGTCCCAGGCCCGGCTCGTCCTCACCGACTCGGGCGGCGTCCAGGAGGAGACCTGCATCCTCGGCGTCCCCTGCGTCACCCTCCGCGAGAACACCGAGCGGCCCGAGACGGTCCAGGTCCGGGCAAACGTCCTCGTGGGGACGAACCCCGACGACATCTGCCAGGGGGCCGCCATGATGATGGACGCGGAGCCCGACTGGGAGAACCCGTTTGGCGACGGGTACGCGGGAAGGATGATCGTCCAGATCAGCGAGAGTGTGAGGTATAACCGTGGGGCGTGTGGGAAGCGGGTTGGGGAAGAGGGAGGGTGATTTTTTTTCCGAAATCCGATCACAAGAATCTGACGACGAATTAAAAGGCATTTTTAGTCCGTAATATATTTCGTCTTTCATCATTTATTTACTATATAATCCTCATAATGTCGAATAGAATTCAGGGGGGCGATTCTGAACGAAGTATGTTGTCACCGGAGGGGCAGGGTTTATTGGTTCGCATATATGCGGATCCTGGTCAACCAAGGTCACGAAGTAATTATTTTGGACAATCTCTTTTCCGGGAAAGCAATAAACATCGACCAATCCTGAAAAATCCGAAGGTTGTTTTTGCAACAGACACAGTCACTTCCCCCGAAAGTCTTCAAAAAGCATTTGAAGGAGCTGATGGGGTCTTTCACCAGGCGGCCATTGCCTCAGTACCCCGTTCAGTGAAGAATCCACTTGCAACCAATGAAGCGAATATCACCGGCACCCTGAATGTATTGATCGCCGCCCGGGACTGTGGGGTGAAGAAAGTCCTCTATGCTTCATCATCCTCGGTCTATGGGGACACTCCGACTCTTCCGAAACGGGAGGATATGAAACCTCTGCCCAAGTCACCCGTATGCAATCTCAAAATTGACCGGGGAATATTACTGCCAGGCCTTTTCTGAACTCTATGGGTTGAAGACGGTATCATTACGTTATTTTAATGTATTCGGTCCCCGTCAGGATCCGTCATCAGAATATGCAGCAGTGATCCCGAAATTCATCACCCGGATACTCAATAAGGAGCCTCCGATCATCTATGGAGATGGAAAACAAACAAGAGATTTTACCTATGTCAAAGATGTCGTCCAGGCAAATACTAAATCGATGACCAGCAATGCAGAAGGAATTTTTAATGTTGCATACAACAAACGGATTGATTTACTCGAGTCTTGGCTCCATTATAATGGATGAACTAGGTTCTCATTTCCCGCCACAATTTGAAGATTCCCGACCGGGAGACGTCAAAGATTCGTTGGCAGATATTACCGCAGCACAGAACGCGTTTGGATATTCCCCTGATTATACCGTTCTTAAAGGATTACAGGAGACAATCGCATGGTACGAAAAGACATCACCAAACTGACCGTATGCGTCGTGGGCCTCGGTTATGTCGGCCTCCCCCTTGCGGAAGAATTTTCAAAGCATCTCAAAACAATCGGATACCGGAGAAATCAGGAAGCCGTTAATGAACTCAATAAGTTGAAGAAGGGCAATTTTTTTGCCACTACGGATTCCAGTCGTATCAGTGAGGCAGATGTCGTCATCATATGCGTCCCGACTCCCGTGACAAAGAACAAGATGCCTGACCTCGGTCCTATTCTCGATGCGACATCAACGGTCGGAAAAAATCTCAAGCGAGGTGCGATCGTTGTCGGGGAATCCACCGTATGGCCAGGATTGACCGAGGAGTGATGGTGCCGATCTTGAGGGGAATCGGGTTGAAATGCGGCAAGGACTTTAAAATCGGTTACTCTCCCGAACGGGTAAATCCTGGCGATGACCTCCATACGATTGACCGGATCACGAAAATAGTCGTGGGAATGGATGCAGAAACTACGGAAATCCTTGCCGAGGCTCTATGGACTAATCACCAAGGTATTCATCGCAAAAGATATCCGGACTGCTGAAGGCGGCGAAGGTTATTGAAAATATTCAGCGGGATTTGAATATTGCTCTTTTCAACGAGCTGTCCATAATCTTCAACAGAATGGGGTTGGATACGAAAGCAGTGGTTGACGCGGCATCTACAAAGTGGAACTTCATACGGTTTTCCCCTGGCATGGTTGGCGGGCATTGTATCCCGGTCGATCCCTATTACCTTGTATACAAGGCCCAGGAACTCGGCTATCACCCGCAGGTCATCCTCGCTGGTCGGGCCATTAATGATTATATGCCTCAGTATATTGCAATGTTAACGGTAAAAGGATTGAATGAAGCGGGTAAGGTTATCAAGGATTCAAAAGTCCTAATTATGGGCCTTACCTACAAGGAAAATGTTCCAGATACCCGTGAAACACCTGTAGTTGAAGTGATTAAGTCACTTAAAGAATTTGGAGTAATTGTATATGGGTTTGATCCTCTTCTTTCCAAAGAGGAGGTGGAAAATTTTGGTATAGAGCCGCTGGAGGGTCTCTATAATGGAATGGATGCACTTATTATTGCCGTTGCCCATGATCAATTTAGGGATATTCCCCTGGAGAGAATCAAAGAATCAATGACCATAAATCCCGTGATTGTTGATGTCCGGCGTTTGTATGATCGTATAAAGGCGGTTCAGATGGGAATGCACTATGTGACCTTGTAGATCTCTAGGTACGTATTATAGAGGACCATTCGAGAAGAATAAAAAATTGCTAACTTCATTACTAAAATTTCACAGAGGAATTGTAAAATGGTAAAAAAAGCATTCATCACCGGTATAACCGGGCAGGACGGTTCATATCTTGCCGAACTGCTGCTCTCCAAGGGCTACGAGGTCCATGGACTCATCCGGCGGTCGTCGACATTCAATACGAGCAGGATCGACCATATCTATGTCGATCCGCACGATCCGCAGGCAAGACTGTTCCTCCATTACGGCGATCTCTCGGATTCGGAAGAGATCACCAATATCATGTACAATATCAGCCGGATGAGGTCTATCATCTCGGTGCCCAGAGCCATGTCCGGGTGAGTTTCGATACGCCGGAGTATACGGGGAATGTGACGGGTCTTGGGACGACCCGGCTTCTCGAAGCGATGCGAAGGAGCAATACGACGTAAAATTTTACCAGGCATCATCCAGTGAAATGTTTGGATCTGCTCCACCGCCGCAGAACGAGGAGACCCCGTTCCAGCCCCGGAGCCCCTACGCCTGCGCAAAGGTCTATGCGTACTGGATGACCCAGAACTACCGGGATGGCTACAAGCTCTTTGCGAGCCAACGGGATCCTCTTCAACCATGAATCCCCCCGGCGTGGCGAGACCTTCGTGACCAGGAAGATCACCCGGGGGATCGCCAGTATCCTCGCAAAGAAAGAACAATACCTGTACCTTGGAAACCTCGATGCCCGCCGCGACTGGGGATTTGCACCCGAATATGTCGAGTGCATGTGGAAGATTCTCCAGCAGGAAGATCCGGATGATTACGTGATCGGCACGGGGAGACGCATTCTGTCAGGGAGTTCCTCGAGGCGGCATTTTCCTATGCCGGCCTTGACGTTGAGAAGCATGTCAAAATCGACCCGAAGTACTTCCGGCCGACCGAGGTCGAGGTCCTGATCTCCAACCCGGCGAAAGCCCGGAAGAAGCTCGGCTGGAAACCGAAGATAAAATTTGACGGATCTGGTCAAGATCATGGTGGATGCCGATCTGCGTGCGATGGGGTTCCCGTCGATCGGTGAAGGGGACGCACTTCTCCAGAAAAGTTCCCGAAAAATGGTGGCAGGCTGACTGATAGTATCGATGATGGGAATAATACAGATCCTGATTCCAAAGGAAATTATGGGTTCGTGTATCCATGACATTCTGGGATGGAAAACAGATCCTTCTAACCGGTGGTGCGGGCTTTCTCGGTTCGCATATCGTCGAGCAGACTCCAGCGAGAGGGGTGTCCGACACGATCAGATCGTCATCCCCCGAAGCAGGGACCTTGACCTCCGGAAATGGGAGAACTGCGTCAAGGCGGTGAAGGGCAGGGATATCGTCATTCACCTTGCCGCAAAAGTGGGAGGCATCGGGTTCAACCAGAAGTATCCCGGCGAGACTTCTTCTATGACAACGCGATCATGGGGATCCAGATCGATCGAAGCGGCACGACAGGAGGGTGTGGAGAAGTGCGTGATCCTCGGGACGGTCTGTGCCTACCCGAAGTTTACCCCGGTCCCGTTCCATGAGGAGGATCTCTGGAACGGGTATCCCGAGGAGACGAATGCACCCTACGGGATTGCAAAGAAGGCGCTCCTTGTCCAGGCGCAGGCATACCGGCAGCAGTACGGGTTCAATGCGATCTATCTCCTGCCGGTCAACCTCTATGGCCCCCGCGACAACTTCAATCCCGAGAGTTCCCATGTGATCCCGGCACTCATCAAGAAGTTTGTTGAAGCGGTGCAGGAGAAGAAACCGTTGTGGAGGTCTGGGGAACCGGTGCTGCTTCGCGGGAATTCCTCTATGTCGAGGATGCCGCCCGGGCTATCGTGCTCGCGACCGAACGGTATAACAAACCCGATCCGGTGAATCATTGGTGCAGGACAGGAAATTTCTATTAAGGACCTTGTCGGGATCATTCAGAAATATACCGGGTTTACCGGGGAGATCCACTGGGATACGAGCAAACCGGATGGCCAGCCACGCCGTTGCCTTGTTACATCACGGGCGAAGGAGGAGTTCGGGTTTGAGGCGCAGGTATCGTTTGAAGAGGGGTTGAAGCGGACGATTGAGTGGTACATGAATCACATCAAAATGAGGGAATAAGATGAGCGGGGTTGTTCCGTAGTGACCGTGATGAATATTTTATTATCGTACTGGATGTGTGTGCGGCAGTACGTTTGCGTAAATTCCGAAACTCGAACCGCCGAATTGCAGCTATTTATATGAATAAAGAGGGAATCGAAAAATATGTCCACTATTACACCAATAGGATGAACAGAGAATGACTTTTCCACATCCTCTTCCGATGCCCACCGATAGGAGATACACGGATACCCACGATCAAGATCCGCCCTCCAAAAAAATGGGTCCCCATCAACTTTTCCGAGCTCTGGCACTATCGTGAACTGCTCTATAGTTTTGTCGCACGGGATGTGAAGATCCGCTATAAGCAGACTGCACTCGGTTTTCTCTGGGCAATCATCCAGCCACTCTTCTTAATGGTGGTCTTCACCCTGTTTTTCGGCAATCTTGCAAAAATCCCCTCAGAAGGCATCCCCTATCCTCTCTTCAGTTTTGCCGCCCTCATCCCCTGGACACTCTTTGCGGAAGGGCTCACCCGTTCTACAACGAGCATGGTGAGCAATGCGAATATCATGACAAAAGTCTATTTCCCCCGGCTCATTATGCCACTATCCGGTATTCTCTCACCACTCGTCGACTTCGCAATTGCCTTTGTCATTCTTATCATCATGATGGCATACTACGGGTTTGTCCCGACTATTGCAATCGTTCTGCTGCCGGCATTCATCCTCCTCGCAGTTCATGACCTCGCTCGCGGTCGGGCTCTGGCTCTCTGCACTCAACGTCAAATACCGTGATTTCCAGTACACAATTCCATTTCTCATCCAGCTCTGGCTCTTTGCGTCTCCGGTTGTGTATCCGGGCAGTATGCTCCTTCCCCAGCAATGGCAATTTCTCTATGCTCTGAATCCCATGGTCGGTGTGATCGAAGGGTTCCGCTGGGCGCTCCTTGGCACAAATCCCCCGGAGGCGATGATCCTTGTCTCTGTTGTGTTGTTGTTCTTCTCCTTATCGGAGGCTTGTTTTACTTCAAGAGGATGGAGCAGTACTTTGCGGATGTGGTATGAGATGAGAACACGGTTCTTTTTATCTGGTGATCCTGATGTCTGATGATATTGCCATCCGTGTCCGAGGGCTCGGGAAGAAATACACTATCGGTGGACCGCAGGAAAAATACCTCACATTCCGGGATGCCATCGTCAATTCGGTGAAGGCACCATTCAGGAGGTTGACCCAGAAGGGTGCTGACCAATCCACGAATGAGTTCTGGGCACTCAAAGATGTTTCGTTCGATGTGCATCAAGGGGAGGTTATCGGAATCATCGGTAGGAATGGTGCGGGGAAGTCGACTCTCCTTAAGATTCTCTCTCAAATTACTACGCCAACCGAGGGTGAAGTGGATATTTATGGGCGTGTTGGATCGCTTCTTGAGGTAGGGACGGGTTTTCATCCGGAACTGACCGGGCGGGAGAATATTTTTCTTTCCGGTTCGATTCTCGGGATGAAGAAACGCGAGATTGAGCGAAAAATTTGATGAGATTGTGAAGTTTTCCGAAATTGAGAAATTTATTGATACACCGGTGAAACGGTATTCGAGCGGGATGTATGTGCGACTTGCGTTTGCGGTGGCGGCACATCTGGATCCGGAGATTCTTGATAGTTGATGAAGTACTTGCGGTTGGAGATGCAGCATTCCAGAAGAAGTGTCTTGGGAAGATGGGGGATGTGGCAAAAGAGGGAAGAACGTACTTGTTTGTGAGTCATAATATGGCAGCAGTTCAACATTATGTAAACGGGTATTATTAATTGATGGAGGCAATTTAATCGATGAAGGTCTACCGAGAACGGTAATTTCTAAATATCTCGGATTAAATATACAAAAAAAATCCATCCATATAGAAAATATGCTGCGAATTGTTGGGGGTGACAATATTCGAATTACCGATATCGGAATATTAAATGAAAATGGAGAAACCTGCAAGACTTTTAAGTATAACGATAAAATGATTTTGAGATTTTGTTTTAAAGTGAAGATAAAAAAAATTAATTATTTTGCAATTGAGTGGACAATTATTTCAAACGATGATACTAAAGTCATCTATTGCTCGTCAAGTCCTCAAGGACATCTTTTAATCGTTCCTGAAAAAGAATATGGACATGTTGAATGTCATATAACCCACCTTCCGCTTACTTCAGGAACATATTTTATAAATTGTTTATTATCAATACCTCATCAAGAGCGACTTGACCAAATAGAAAGAAGTGATAGAATTTGAAATTATTTCTTGTGATATGAATAATACGGGTTTTGATGTTAACAGAAAGCTTGCATATACAACACTTAATACTGAATGGTTAAATTTTCAAAATGCAAGATCATATCTATCAACGGACGATCATTAAGTTAGATTTACATCCAATTAATTAAAGGGGATTATAATTATGATTAAAAAAATATTGCGACATATTGGATATGCTTTGATTAAATTTTGTGACAAAAATCAGGTCTGTCCAAACCTACTCGGAGATCGTGATATTGAATGTTCATTTATTGCGGTAAAGATGCCAATAGGTCCGGGTTTTGCCTTTGATTTTGGCACTGGTGGGAGTAACCTGGGATTAATTGCAGCCCGGAATAATTATTATGTTACTTCCCTAGACCTCAATAAAATCAATTGGCCTTATGTCCATCCCCATTTGGAATTTATTCAGGGCGATCTTTTAGAAATTCCCCTTCCTGAACAAAAATTTGATTTAATTATCAGTTGTTCGACTATTGAGCATGTTGGTCTGTCGGGGAGATATAATATATCCTCCAATAAACCAGATGGCGATATTGAAGCGATGGGATATCTAAAAAAATTGATGAAATCAGATGGATGTATGCTCATTACAATTCCGGTTGGTAAAGATGCGGTTTTTACACCACTTCACAGAGTATATGGGATCGAGCGGTTACCTTCACTTTTCAATGGTTACACAATTGAACATGAAGAATTTTGGGTAAAAAACGAACAAAATCAATGGGTTGTGACTGATAAGTCAGATGCTTTGATGAAAGAATCTCAACCACATCTCTATGGTTTGGGGTGTTTCGTTCTTCGCATTGCTTAAAGTATATGGATTGATTAAATGATAACCATTTTTTCCTGTCCAAAACCCTTCAGAGGGCATACCGACATAATCCAACGAAACGCAATTATGAGTTGGAGATTGTTGGATCCGTCTATCGAAATCGTTCTTTTTGGGGAGGAGGAAGGGAACCGCAGAAGTTGCACAAATCATGGCTGCAAAACATATCCCAACTGTTGAAACGACAGAGTATGGAACTCCATTAATAAGCGATATATTCGATCAAATAAATAACGTGGCACGAAATCAGTACCTTTGCTATGTGAATTCCGACATTATATTTTTAAAAGATTGTTTACTTACATTTTTACAAATACAAGAACGAAGAGAGAAATTTTTGATAGTTGGACAGCGATTAGATTTCGAACAAAATACTGGCATAGATTTTTCCGAAGATTGGGAAATTAAGTTTGCAAAACAGGTTAAAAAAAGGGGAATTCTTCATTCAAAGGAAGGAATTGATTATTTTATTTTTAAAAAAGGAGAAATCAAAGATATGCCCCCATTTATTATTGGAAGACCCGGATGGGATAACTGGATGATCTATCATTGTAGAATGAATGATATAGATGTAATCGATGCAACATCGTCAATCACTGCAGTTCACCAGAATCATGATTATCTTCATGTTCCCAGCGGAACTGGGCATTCATATGATGGCCCGGAAGCAGATCAAAACCGTTCATTGATAAATAATGATATGATATATACAATCGAAAGTGCGAATTTGTATTTCCGGGAGGGTAAAATATCGCATTCGATAAAAAATTGCATTACAAATAAATTTCTTATTTTTTTTAATAAGATGAAAGCCAGATTCAGAAAATGGGTTGATTAATTAAAGAGTTGTATCAATAAAATTGCACATTATCAATCAGACAATTATGTGGTTCTTGCGGACTATCTACCCGCACTTGGATTAATTAATATCATTAGACCATGAAGCAGACTGATTGTGACGTGCAATGGAATATAAAAAAACCGAGAAATCCGTTCATTGATGATAAAGGAATAGCCCGATACAGACTGGTTGATTGTTTGTGATAGTTACAACACACGAAATAGGATCTTATTCAGGGCATTTGGACTAAAGAAGCATCTGAAATTCTTTGACGTTCTATCTACTCCTAAACATGGAAGTTATCTAAAAGAGCCAAAAAATAAAACTTTTTCCTTTCTCTAAAATTTTAAGCATAAGAAGAGCAGAGGATATAAAGGATGAATTTGACTCCAATAATTATTTTCACCTATAACCGGCCTTGGCATACCCAACAGACTATAACGGCCCTAAAAGAAAATGCACTTGCTACGGGAAGTGAGTTATTTATCTATTCCGATGGGGCAAAAGGTGAAAATGAAAGAAGAAAAGTCGAAGATGTGAGAGATTATCTAAAAACCATTAGCGGATTTAAACAAGTAACCATATTTGAGCGAGAAAAGAATTATGGTCTTGCCAGAAATATCATTGAAGGAGTCACTGAAGTTGTGAATCAATCGGGAAAAGTCATAGTGTTGGAAGATGACATTGTTGTAAATCTCAATTTTCTTACTTTTATGAAAACTCTGGATTTTTACGAGAATACAAAAAAAGTCTGGCATATCAGTGCTTGGACATTTCCGTTTAAATCGGATCGTTTGCAGGAAACCTTTCTATGGCGAGTTATGAATTGTTCAGGAGGATGGGCAACTTCGGCGGATCGCTGGAAGTATTTCGAACGTAATCCGGAAAAACTTATTGAAGAGTTTTCCAAAGAAGATATTTATCACTTTAATCTAGAGGGGGCATATGATTTTTGGAACCAGGTACAGCAAAATATTAGACAGAAAGCTATTTACATGGGCTATCTTCTGGTATGCGACAATTTTCAAAAATGACGGTCTCTGCCTGAACCCGGTGCACTCATTAGTTCAAAATATTGGTCATGATGGGAGTGGATGCCATTGTGCGAAAGGTGTATATAAAGAGAGCATGCCACTCAATCACATACCAAATAAGTTTCAAGAAGAATTAGTTGAATGTGAAAGATGTGTAGAACAGATTAAAGTCTATCTTAATGGGCAAAAACCTCAGTTATCTTTGCATATTCAGATTGCAAGAATAGTTAAACGATGGATGATCAAATGAAAATTCTCTACGATCACCAGATATTCTCTCTTCAAAATACGTGTCGCATTCTAGTTTCATGCTCTGGAGGTTCCCTATCTTCATATCTTAATGTTTTTTCATCACCTTTATAAGGTTTGGAATTTAGTCTAACTCTCGGCCCGGCAAAGTCTTATCTGAAGTTATGTTAAGATCAATAGACAAAAAAATAAAAAGTAAAAAAAATTAGTACTAGAAACTTATTGATCCCACCTGTATAAGGGAGATTAAATTATGAAATTACTTAATGTTGCTTGTGGTAACAGATTTCATAAAGATTGGATAAATATTGATTTTCATGCGTTTCCACGCGAAGTTAACGCAATAAACGTACTAAATGGTCTACCTTATTCTGATAATTCGTTTGATGTTGTTTATTCGAGCCACTTTTTTCGAACATTTGACGAAAACACAGGCAGATTTTGTATTACGAGAAATTTTTAGAGTTTTAAAGGTGGGGGGTATAGTCAGGATTGTGGTCCCAGATTTAGAAAATATATGCCGAGAATATTTGGAGATTTTGTCTGATATTCAAAATAGCAACAATAAAATAAAATATGAGTGGATTATAGTCGAGATTTCGGATCAAATGGTTCGGACTGATTCCGGAGGTGAAATGTTAAAAATTTTTAGAGATGCCAAAACCGTAAATGATGATTTTTTGAAAGAATATATTTTTAGAAGAGTTGGAGAAAAATTACATAACTCAAGCAATTTACCGGTTAGTTCTACTTATAAAGACAAGTTAGGAAAGTTAAATCTGAAAACGATAAAAGAATTGATATTTTATGTGTATATCACTACTATAAAAGACTATTTCCACGGTCTATTAAAGACAGTTTGATCTTAAACACTTCCATCGGGGAAAGACATCTCTGGATGTATGATAAATATTCTTTGAGCGAAAATATTAGTAAACATGGATTTATACACGTGAGATTCTTCTCACACGATAAAAGTCAGATCCCAAAATTCTCTGATTACCATCTTGATACAAATAAGGATGGAACCCCCTAGAAAGGGGTCTCTTCATTATATTGCGAAGCGATAAAACCATGAAAATACTTATTGTAAATACCCACGATATCCAAGGCGGTGCGGCCCGGGCTGCGTATCGTTTGCATAACGCATTACAGTGTGAGGGTATTAATTCTCAAATGCTGGTCAATCCAAAACCAGCGAGATCCCACAGTTTTAGGGCCACGAACCCGATTGCAAAAAGCCCGTAGTATTTATCGTCCAATCTTGGATGCATTGCCGGTCAACCATTACAAGAACAAAATCAAAACCCACTTCTCACCTGCATGGCTGCCCTCTAGTAGTATGGTAGAAAAAATAAACACCAGTGATGTGGATTTAGTTCACCTTCACTGGATTGGTGACGGCATGATGCGGATAGAAGATATCGCTAGCATTAAAAAACCCATTGTTTGGTCTTTGCATGATATGTGGGCTTTTACAGGGGGTTGTCATTATGATTTTGAGTGTGGCAAGTTTACCACACATTGCGGGGCTTGTCCTGTTACTCGGTTCAAAAAAGAGATAATAATCTGAGTTATAGCATTTTTAACCGTAAAGCAAAAACCTTTGCCAAAATACCTAATATCAATATTGTAGGTATCAGTCGTTGGCTTGCATGCTGTGCGAAGAATAGCGCAATACTCGCAGAGAAATGCATAGTTAATTTACCAAATCCAATAGACACACACACCTTCCGGCCACTTGATAGAGAAACTGCCAGAGATCTCTTGGATTTGCCACTGAACAAGAAGTTGATATTATTCGGGGCTGCTAATGCCACGAGAGACCCGCGCAAAGGCTTTGCGGAACTATCAAAGGCAATGAACAAATTAAAATCAGGGAATGTGGAACTAGTTGTGTTTGGTTCCGGTCATCCCGTAATAAATGTCCCAGACTTTGGCTTCCCATCTCATTACTTGGGACATTTGCCTGGTGACCTCTCGCTTCGTATACTTTACTCTGCAGCAGATGTGATGGTAGTGCCAAGTTTACAAGAGGCGTTTGGCCAAACTGCAAGCGAATCAATGGCCTGCGGTACATCCCGTTGTGGCCTTTAGGGCAACAGGGCTATTAGATATTGTAGATCATCAAAAAAATGGCTTTCTGGCAGCACCCTATGACCCAACTAGTCTGGCCGAAGGTATTGATTGGGTTTTAAATCATTCCACATCAGATGATCTTTCCCAAAATGCTCGGCAGAAAGTGATAGATAAATTTGAAGCGACCCGTGTACATCGGCAATATATGGAACTATATGAGGGGATATTGAAAACTGCCCAGAGTTAATAAGTCCCCAAATACTTACCAATTGAATAGGGATTATTGGATTTATGGGAGTATATTTCAGTTAAAACGACCAGTTATACCCAAAGATCATACACTTCATCTGTAGAAACGAACATAAGTCAAGACTCAAGCATATAATGTGAAAAATGCTTTTATCCTACTTTTTTGAATATTCTCGTGGTGAGGAAAGGTTGCAGGATTTCGGGTCACGAACCCGTTGTAGACTAACCAATAGTCCATCAAGAAGCATACATTGTCTTTGAACGCGAATAGGGAAATACATCAGGATGCATTTCCAAATTCAAATATAGTTTCTGAAGGTTTTAGATACTCATAAACATTTGTTGTTTACAAAATCTTCGGCATCCTGAATACTTTCATCAATGTAAAACTCCGCCGCGAAATTGACGATATAACCGGGATTAAAACCTTTAAAGGATTGGAAAAATTTTTATTATATGATATCTTTGGAATAAAATAATTTCTTAATTTTTGGTACATCTTTCTGATTGAGCAGATTACCAGGCATCGGAAATTTATTTTCATGCAGCTTGTGTTGTTATATATCCAAATGTCATTCTTGAACTCTTTTATCCTGTGGGGTATCAGTGTTTGCGAGCATTTGGAGGAATTCCCGAACAAATTAAAGAGGGGATACCCTGGATTTTTCATCTCACTTGTAGATTTACATGCCATGGCAACGAAATACTGGATTTGATTTTAATAAAAGACTATTCAAAAATGGGAGAAAATGCTCGAATGATGCAATGAAAGATTTGGATCAGAACTACAAGTTGAAGAATACTTAAAATCGTATAAAAATACATTAAAAGAATAATTTTACGATGCAGTTTGAATAAAATTGGAATAATTTTGTGAGTTCCTTAAGAATTTTTTAAAGAGAGATATAACCTGAAACAGATTTACTATTAAAAATTTCCGAGAACTGATGCATCTCGAATTCATTTTTTGGATTATAATCAATCTTATCTAAACCAAATCCCGATTGAAATGGGTAATGAATAATGTAGTCCCTTAATAAAATCAGATTTTGACGATTCTTATCAAATTTTTTGAAAAAGATATAGTTATCTATTGAAACTAAAGTATTCATAGTATATTTTTGGGTGTCAAACCTGTATAGAATTGAATAATAATTATCACTTACATAATAACCCTCCAAAAAGGGATTCAATGTATTTATCGCGCTTAATTCTGAATCAATAAATGTGTACCTGATGTTTGTCGTTGAATGAAATGCAGGATTATCAATTGAGGAAATAATTATACTAAAGAATGAGAAACTAAAAACAATGACAAAAATGGCGAAATATTTTATTTTATCATTACGGATATTCATGAAAAGTATGAATAGCCCAAGTGCTGCAAAAACGGGAAACAATAATTGAATATAAAGAATCCATCTTTCTGATTCAATTCCGAGATTAAAAAATATCCAACAAGGCCTATACAAAATGCTAATGCTGAAGATGACAATAGAATAAAAATTTTCTTATCCCTTATTTTTTCTGATAGAAGGAAAAAAATCCCCAATAATGACAATCCATAATATACATCTAAAATGAACATATCACACAATTGATCAAAAAAAGGTTTCATAGGTATATGTGAAACATTGTTATACGTCCCTAAATCTCTAAAGGTATATGTGCCAAAATTTGTATCAAATAATCGTAAGATACTTTCAGATAAATTTGTAAAATCCAGCCAATATATTAAAGTTCCAATTGTAAAAAGAACAAAAAAATAAATAAATAATTTTTGTTTTAGATCATCTTGAAATTGAGAGAGATTTAGTTTTTTCGAGATAACTAATAAAATAACATTAATAAATAATATAAATTCCATCAATAATGTCGGAAATGGATGGCATAAAATAAGGGCGCACAATTCAATAATAATAATTATTTGAATATAGAATGATTTTAATCGATCCAAATTAAGCAATAAATAAACTATAATCAAAATGTAATTAAATGCAAAAACAAAAGGCACTAAATGAACCGAATAAAAATTAAAATTTAGAGCCCCGATTAAAATAAACAATCCCGCTATCAACCCTAATTTTTTGGATGTTTCGGTCCCAATCTTGTCTTTTAACAAACTATTAACAATGAGGTAAATGAATAAAATTAAAATTATTGTATTAAGAATCATAACGGACAATAAAGTGGATAGTTTAAAGTTTTCATTCGCTAGAATTGAAGTAGACGAGATAATGAGAGGATAAATGGGAATTTTGTCATATAAAGAAATAAGATTTGGAATGTGACCGGAACTAATCAATTCTTGGGCAAATAGTTGGTGGAACCAAGGGTCAATACCAAGAAGGCTTGGAAATATCAAATTTTCTGAATAATTCGCCAATAAGACAACAAAAATAATTTTTAGAAAAGTTATCCAGGTCCAGAATTTTTCTTTCACGGGTAAGAAAATTTCAAAAAAAATGATTGATACCATAATTGACCAAATTACGAAAAATCCTATGGGTCTTTGGTATGAATCGCCAGATGTATATATCAATAGAATCGAAAAAACGTAAAGAAATATAAAAAAAATATTTGTGATATAGTGTGTTGTTTTTGTGATCTTCAATTTTGATGAATACTTAATATTATGTTTTTTAACAATTAACCAAAATACACAACACAGTAACGCGACTATAGAAGCAATGAAAATTTCGAAAGTAACATAAATTTTTAAAAAAAACATAAAAATTAAGATTATTGAAGCAACTGCCACAAAAAGGACCGGCAATGGGATAAAATTGTCTGAAAAAATATCATGTAATTTCATAATTCACCGGTTGTATATTTTATTTTGTCGCTTTGCAGTAAAGTTATTTTCTAAATTGAAGGCGATGCTAAATATTAACGCGGCAAATTTTGCATCGAGCTTTCAATCGGATCAATTTCAACGAAGATATGATAAAATTTCCAGTCGTTTTTGCCATGTCAATCAGGTTTATGAATTTATGGAGAATATTCTGGCTCATTAAGGCAAAGGAAGAAATTGGAACACCATAATTTCATGCAGGATAAGATCCATCTTTTCCGATTTTCTTTGAATATACTTTCAGCTATCGTTTTGAAGTACACCTAAAAAATATCAAAAAATTTATTGAATAACACCATAGTATATGCTGTGAAATCCGAAAAAATTAAGGTATCAATAATTACGGTATGCCGAAATTCAGAAGAATCTATTGAAGCTACGATTCAAAGTGTAATTAATCAAACATATCCCAATATAGAGTATATTATCATTGACGGAAAATCAACGGATGGAACATTAAATATCGTCCGAAAATATGAAGAAAAGATCAGTAAAATTGTGTCAGAAAAAGATGAGGGAATTTATGACGCAATGAATAAAGGAATACGAGTGGCGAATGGGGAAATAATTCATTTTTTAAATTGTGGAGATTATTTTTGCGATAACCAAGTTATAGAAAAAATTGTTGAAGTATTCATTAATAATAGAGATTGCGCCTTTATTTACGGAGATTACTATTTGTATAACGAGAACAAAACTGAATTTATTGTTGGGTACCGGAAAAATATCACCCACATTATATCCCAAGGAATTAACCACCAATCGACATTTGTCAGGAGAGCAGTGTTCGATTATGGACTATTTGATACTAGCTATCCAATTTATTCAGATTTTGACTGGTTATTGAATTTACTGATAAAACATCAGGTACATATTCTGTATATTAATATCCGAACAATCTATTACCTGATAGGAGGAGTTAGCGATCAGAATCGCAAAGATTTTGTATTGGAGAGAATTAAAATCATCAGAAAATATTCCAATTTCAAACAAACTTTAAAATTAGGAATGTATTATCCAAAACAGTCAATTTATTTTTTCCTTTTCCCGTTGTATTATATGGTAAAACGAAATATGGAGCGTAAAGCGCAATAATATTTTGAATTCTTCAATCAATCATTTTAAATAAATTTGTTTTTATTTTATTCCAATCGAACTCGCTCTCTGCTAATGTCCTTGAATTATCTCCCATTTTGGAAAGCAGGGAATCAGGTATTTCTCTAATAGTTTGAATTCCTTCAACTAGACTCTCTGAATCGTAACCATCAATTACATATCCGCAATGATATTTTCTTACTAATTCTGCAGCATCACCAACATTAGTAGTTAATATTGGTTTTCCCATCGATGCATATTCAGCAAATTTTGTGGGTGCGGCGATTTCTGTAGCAGTGCTTTTGAACCTTGGTAGCACAAAAATATCTGCAATCGAATGGTACTTAATTATTTCATGTCGTGGAACGTTGGGAATGCAGACGATATTTCTTTTTTTATATTGGATGTTCCCCCCAACAAATAAAAATACTAAGTTCTCATCGTGAATATGTTCTGCAGCATGGATTAAATTTTCCACACCTTGCCATTTTTGAAAACCTCCAATATATGCAAATATTTGTTTATCTTCGATTTTTAAATCTTCCCGAAGTTTTTCACGTTCTTTCTCACTCACATTATTAAAAAAATTTAGATCAACACCATTAGGAACATAGTATATTTTTTCAAGGGGAACTTTTTTTTGATGTATATAATGTATCATTTTTTTTGATACACAGACTATTTTGTTCGAAAATTTAATTGAACTCAAATTTATAATTATATTCTGAAAATATTTTAGCAAATAACTTGGGCTGTATTGGAATGGGTTTGAAATTAAAAACTCCTCAAAGCCGTCCCCATGGAAATCAAGAATCAAAGGAACCTTGATAAGTTTTCCGAGAAGAGAGACAAAACAATACGGGGTAGCATTGCCATAGACTAAATCATACCTATTGTTAAGTAAAAAATTTAAATGTTTAATTGGTATTAAATATCGTGACGAAGATAAAAAATAATGCGTAGAACCAATTTCATCAATGAATTCTCGTTTTACGAAATTCTTATTTAATATACCAGGTGCAAGTGGATAATGGATATAATCCACACGATGCCCCAGTGACGATAATAATCTCCCGATATTTGTTACCCGCAAATAATATGCAGAACAATCGGGTTCACCGCAAACAGATAAAATCCGCATTTTTTCACCAAATCATACGATTTTTGTTGATTTTTCGATATAAGAAAGCAATATTTTCGGGAATTGCAAATAAAATATCTCTTTTTGTAATTGGTGAATGGTTAATAGATTGTATCTTAAAATTTTCTTCTTCAATTATATCCAAATTTAATTGGTGAAAACCTGCATTTATCGATAATTCTTTGCACATTATCGGGCGCATTTTTTTATTTATTTTTACATACCTGATTAATCTCTCAAAATTCTCTATTTGCTGTAAATTCCCCTCTCTGAAGGGATGACATAATATTGTTATATGGTTTTCATTTTCTTTATGAATTTGAAAGGTTGTATCAATCATGTTTTTTATAGTAAACCAAGGTTTATTGTAAGTTTCCACATTAATCGGTATCGATATGATCTTACCTCTATTCGATGTAATTGAAGTGGGATATGAATGATATTTCAGATAGCTCGAATAACCTGTAATGGTTCAAGGCCGGATAAACAAAATAACCAATATTATTTTCAATCAAACTTGATACAGTGTCTTTGTTCATCCTCCCGATGAAATTTGCTCCAAAAATTTTTACATTTATATCTTTAATCATCATATCAATCAAATGTCTTTGTCCAAATTGGTCAAATGTGGAAATATATTCATGGAAATTTCCATGTATTGCAATTTCATGTTCCTCAGTGAAAATTACATCCAAAAATTGAGGATATATTTTTTTCATTAGATTTGTGATGAAAAAAGTTGCTTTAATATCATATCTTTTTAATAGCGGTAAAATCCTTGTGAGACCGTATCGAACACATCCAAATTGTTCCACGTCAAAAATTAATGAAAAAGTTCCCGAATAATTTCTTAAATCCTCATTGGGCAAAATATTTTCGGAGATATCGAAATTAATGTCATTGTTAAAATTAAAAAAATCTTCATATAATGTTTGCATTTCAAGAGTTCTGAACTGTTGATCTATACCACTAAATGAGGAATAACCAATCCTTAATCTATTCGTCACGGAACCGATATTAATTCTATTTTCGACCTGGTCATTTCTTGAATATAATACAAAATCAATATCGTTCATTAACACATTTTCCCGTAAACGTTCGATACTATCAGATAACTTTGAGTAATCCAGTACTTCCCAATAAATATTCCAATCTGCAGAAAGTCGACTCGTGTTTAAATATTGGATATCTTCCGGATCGGCAATGATAAGGACGTTATTTTTCATTATAAAAATCTTCCTTTCTCGATGGCGATAATCTGCAAATTGGAATTGAATATTTAATAATCTTTGCAGAAAAACAATTTAAATATGGTGGAATATCAAAATCAATAACAACAAATAAACCGAAATAATAAGTTACCATCCTTTTTATTTACTAATCCTGGGGGTTCTATCATATCATATAGGGAAAATCAATGGCGGAAAACATATTTGAAGCATGTATTTTTAAGGATTGCAGGATATCCAAGTCTAATCCGCCGATTGCAGGCCCCTGTGCTAATAAGGATGTTAGCCCCAAAAAATAATGAATCAATATTAGATTTAGGATGTGGCAATGGAATTTTTACGTATGAATTTTCGGAAAAATGTGATAATATTTGTGGATTAGATCAATCAATAAACAATGATTTAGCATTGGCTGCACATTTCTCTCCGTCAATTTCATTGATAAAAGGAAATGTGCAATATCTCCCCTTTAAAGAGCGCACATTTGACAAGATCCTCTTATCAAGCATTCTTCAGATGATTGATGATGATAAAAAATTATTATATGAATGTCTTAGAGTACTGAAAGATGACGGATTGTTAATAGTATCAGTCCCACTCGATTATGTTTATATTAAAAATCTTAACAAAATAAAATCGGATTTAAATATAAAATTTGGTTCAACTGGAAAAGGATTTTATAGAAAACAGGATATCGGTTTTTTATTGGAAACTACAGGATTTGAAATAATCGAAGTTGAATATGCTCCAAAAAGATGGGGATCATTTGTTTATGAATTATGGTTATATCTTTGTTATCGGTCTGGATTTCCCTTATTTCACTCTGCCTATTTTTTTTTGCTATATCCGATAGCATACTGTGATCGTTTTGAAAAAAAAGATAAAACGGGATGTGAAATTATAATTAAAGCAAAAAGAATTACTATTCCTTAAATATTTTTCAATACCAATTCATTAAATAAAATTGCATAATTTGAAGAAATTATTTTCCAATCATAATGTTGTTGAACCAATGAATAATTTAATTGAGCAAAATTTTTAATTAATTCCTCATTTTCAAACGAATAAATCATTAATTCGGAGAGTTGTTTATAATTCCCCACTTCGAATAAAAAACCATTCTCCCCATTTTTAATTAAATCCTTAGGTCCCCCGTTAATGTTTGTGGCAATTATTGGGATTTTGAAAAGCATGGCCTCCAATATCGTAATGGGGAATGATTCTTGGTAGGATGTCAGAATGAATAAATCGCATGACTTGTAATATTGATAAACTTCCGGGGGATTTACAAATCCTTCAAATTTGATATAATCAAAAATCCCCAATTCTTTTGATAATTGTTCTAAGTTCTCCCTTTCCGGACCTTCTCCGATAATATATAAACGAGATAATGGATATTTTTTTATGAAAATCCCAAATGCTTGTAATATTTGTTCAATTCCCTTAATTTTCACTAATCTGCCAACAAATAGAATTTTGGGGGAACCAGTTAATTGAATATATTTAATATTCTTTTCAATATCAATATCAATACCGTTTGGAATAATTTTAATTATTGATTTTTTAAAACCAAAATGCTCAGGGATAACCAAAGAATACTTACTTGAAACAATAACTCTATCAAAAAAATTTCTTTGTAATTTAACCAAGAATCGACCAAATCGATGGAATAAATTCTTGCTATCGTATATACCTCCATATCCATGAAAAATTAAGACTTGTTTCACTCCCATAATTTTATAGCACAATGGTGACAGTAGAGTAATATCAATAGGAGGAGAATTATAAAAAATAATATCAACTTTTTCATGAACAATCATTTTTGTTAATAATATAATCTTAAACAAAATTTGAGGGAAATTCAAAAACAAATTTTTATCATAATTGATCATAATTGGAATTATTTTGATATTATTTATTTTAAATTCCTGATTATTCTGAATTTGTAAAAGTTGTTTTCTATTCATTACACGAACAAAAAGAATTACTTCACACTTTTCTTTTATTAGCCCTTTTGCCAAAAAATATCCAACATTGGCCGGACCACCTATTTCAATGGGGTAAATGCCAGATGTCGCAATAATTCCTACTTTCATATAAAATCTTCTTCCTCTTACCGAGAATTCATTGATTTTTTTTAGATTTTATTTTTTATCAATATTCAACCCGTGACGATCTCCACGTTTGTTTCTGACATAATATCCAAATGAATTATACAGATTCCGACAGACCTGTGAAGTCAAGAAAAATTCATAAAACCGGCTTTTCATTAGTTCGTGAGTTATCCTATCTATATCTAAGGAGATATTAAAAAAAATTCTCTCTTTCGTTGTCATTTTAATATCATCAATTGAATTGATTCCTTGAAGCATGAATTCTCGGTCAAACAGATGGGGAAATTCAACAGGCTTGCCGTCGATATAAATCATTTTTTTGATTGCTAATAATCGTTCAAGACCCAGATTGAACAAATCTCCCCACCCCATTCTTTCGGCATATTTCTTACATGTATCAATATCTATTGTATTCATAAGAGATTTAAATTGCAAAAAATCCAATAAAGTCATCCTCCTATGGCCAAATATACTATGAACAAGAAGAATTAAAAAATTTGCTTCATCATTGAGACTCCGATAATTAATTCCGAATACATTGTCCCGTTCTGAACATTTCCACAAAAATTCGGGTTCAATAAATTCTTTTGAGAGGTAACTAATTTTACAATAAATATCTAATTTTAAACACCCTGATTTTCTGAAGGAGCTTTCTACTTCATTTGAATATATAATCTGCATATTTTCACTTTTAAGGATATGAAATATTTTTTCTTTTTCATTTTCATGAACGAAAATATCAATATCTCGAGGGATATGCGAAATTTTGTTACAGCTTTTAATTACGAAAAAGTCTATTCCATATTGGTTTTCGAGATAATTTAAAAAATTTAAGGAATTTTTAAAATTTTCGAATCTTTTGTTTTCGATTGCCCAACGATTTTTATTATGTGGTTGAAAATGAAAATCTTCAGAAAGTCTGTTCATTAATCCAAAGTATAATCCATTAATATCGGAAAATTTGATAATTTCATTCAACAATTTTCTATCTCCGATAATCATTCCTGGATCAATTTTTTTAGAATAGTCATAATCTAATATTGACAAGACAAAATCAGTTAAACTGAATTTATTTGTCATACAATCACATTTTCTTGTAACTTTGGATACTATACTGATATATTATATCATGGATTTCGTCTTTGTTAAGACTTGCCTCAATTTTAATGAATTTCTGCGTTTCTGCAATGATCTTATAATAATTCATTATTTTAATATAATATGTCATAGAAATTGCTTTATCCTCTGAATTCGTCATTCTTGAATAGAATAAATCTATATCCCCTTCCAAAAAAAAAGTCAAATCAGGTTTTGGAAAAAATCTAACGATTCTTATAAGCTCTATCATCGAAAATATCAAAAAAAAATTGATAAAAATATCTATCACAAACAACGATTTTGTTCTGGAATGCTATTTTTATGAAAATAAATGTAGTTATTCCATAAGAAAAACCTATTAAACCAAACACCATTTTACTAAATCGAGAAATTGTTTTTTTTTGAAATTTTTCATTTGTTTTCTGTCTTCTCGGACTCATATTATTGGAAATCAGATTACTCAAGTTGAATAAATCAGACAAAAAATAAATTGGTCTCACATATTCAACGGAATAGCCTGCTTTTTTTAACCGATCATATAATCTTTGTGATTGAGTAGTTTTTCCACAACCATCAATGCCTTCAATGGCGATAATAATTTGAGATCTCCTCCTGATATAATTTCGCAAATTTTCTCGCAAGATAATTTATACTATTATTTTCAGAGATAAAGCATGAACCATTTATTCCCATAATTTTTGCCTCATTCTGATGTTCAATAAGATATTTCAAAGCATGTCTAATTTCTTCAACATTATTCGGTGCGATCAGTATTCCATTATGCTTATTAAAAATTATCTCCGGGATGCCGCCTACCGATGTCGCAATAATAGGTTTTCCGCAAGACATGGCTTCTAAAATCGACAACGGTTGATCAGCAACACCATCTGTGTTTCGGAAGGGAGCTACAAATACATCACAAGCCGCCATTAAAAAATTAATATCCTTAATAATTCCTAATTCGATAACATATTCCGTTAGATTAAGATTTTGAATTGCGTTCGAAATCTTGCACTTTTCTTCATCGTACCAATTATACGGTTCTCCCCAAGCTAGGATCAATTTTATGTTTTTGTGATTTTGAATTAATTGCGCAACTGCTGAAATTAATAGATCAACTCCCTTCCATGTCGCCCAGTTTCCGCAATAAAGAATAATAAATAAATCATTACCCAATTTTAATTTATTTTTACAACGATCTTTTGATAAGTCCAGATTAAAGACACGACTATCAACGATGGGTGGAGTGTATTCAATAAAATTATTGTCTAATCCAATTTTTTTTAGGGAAGATAGTATGTTCTTACTCAAAACTGTAATTTTTCCTGCATTGGAAATCAGAATCTTTGAAAGAAAAACTGACGAAAATAATTGATACATCCCTTTTCTATCCCTCAATGGTGTAATTTGGATGGGGGAATATAAGGTAAAAAAAAAAGGGACATCTAAAAATAGTTTTAATAAGGCAGGTATAATCCCAAAAATAGAGTATCCCGAGTGAAAATGAATGATCTCAAAATCACTTTTATTTTGTTCTGAAATAATTTTTGGTATGATCTTTAACAAGAATTCAATATTATTAATAAAAGATCCATATCTAAAATGTATACGGATTGGAATAATAATAATACCATTATAGGTATAGTGTTTTCCTTGTAAATTATTATTGACATCCGAAGTAATTATCGTTATCTGATGACCATTTTCAAATAACCCCTGTGCTAGTCTTATCGTATTATTAACCAAACCTCCAGTAAATGCACCACCTTGTGAAGGAACAATTTCAGTACCAACAATGCATATTCTCAAGCAAAATTCCCCGAATGATTCTTAAAAATTTTTCACATATCCCCCTCCAAAATCCAAGTGCATATGCAGAATGTTCTATCAGATATACAATTGGAATTGTAATTAAAAATCTTAAATCACGTTTCACTACGACTCCATGAATTCCCATTATAAAAATCAAAAATAGATATAGTATAAAAAATGCAACAAAGATAATAGGTGATACAATCAAGGATAAAACCAAAAAAAGAATCAATATTGGAGGGACAATCTGAAAATTTAGTGTATTGACATTTGCTCTTCCCTGTCCATATTGATACATTCTTTTACAAAAGTCACTCAATCCTCTTTGATGTTTATGAAAAATAATTGCATGAGGAGTATACAACAATTTTCCGAGAGCCAATAATCTTTTATTTAATTCCGTATCTTCTGCTGTCTTTAAATAAACATTAAATTTTCCCACTTTGATGAGATCTCTTTTTCTATAGATACTATTGCTACCGCTGATACTGCTAACAAATTTTTTATTTTCAAAAATTCGACCTTGAACAGAATTTGCACTACCAAGAAACGTATTATAAACAAAATTTATGGAATTCTCCCAAATTCCGTAGCCAATATTAATCACCCTTCCACCAACACCAACTATTTCTTCATTGAATTCTTTAATCAGATTCTGCAGCCAATTTTTATCAGGTATGCAATCAGCATCGGTAAATGCAATTAATTCTCCTCGTGCATTTTCAATTCCAATATTATTTGCTCCTGCTCTTGTATGATATTCTTCAAAAAAAAGATTAATCGGATATTTCTTCGCATTAGCAACAGTATTATCCGTTGAATGACCATCAACTACAATTATTTCAATTGGTAAAACGCTTTGACATAAAATCGCTTCAAGACATGTACAAATCTTTGATTCTTCATTTCTCACTGGAATGATCACAGAAATTGACGAATTCATTTTAATGCCTCACATTCGGTACTCCTGTGAAGGGACCTCCTAAAACATCTGCATCATCCCGATTCCAGCACTTAGCAACCCATATTAATAACACGGTTGATCTCATCAGTCATGCTCCGGTCAAAATAATGGAACAACCCTCCTTCAACATGGCCGAAAGTGCTTATGAAGTATTACTGCCTCAAGGGCACCGACCATGACTGTGTTGGTGTCGCCCTTGATCAACACCATATCGGTATGTTCCTTTTCCAGGACCCGCTCGACACCCATCATGATCTTTCCTGTCTGCTCAGTATGAGTCCCGGACCCGACATCGATTTTATATTGGGCTCCTGGGAGCGCAAGTTCATCAAAGAATACCCGATGCATCTCGTAGAAATAGTGCTGACCAGTAGGAATATGATACTAAGGGATATCCCGGTCCTTACACCGGATGATTGGAAACGGGTTTTAATGATCTCGGGTCGAGTCCCATGGACAATTGCAATCAATGCACTACCCCTCTCTTCGTCTCTCCATCTTTATTATATGCACCAGCGAATTCAGGATCAACCCGGTAGTCACCAGCAGTAGTCCCAATATTAGGCAAATGAGACCCCCGAAAAAGATGATATAATGGAAACTCCCGTCCACGTAATATTCTGATAGAGTCCCAATTCCAGTCAGGACACCGAAAAGGGTTAGAATTATTCCTGGGATTCCAAATGACAGAAGCGGTCTCCGGTAACTCACCAGCCCAACAATTTTGGATAATACTCCTATCCCATGAGATACCGGGTTCTGTGTGGACGTATGTTCAAGATCATAACGGACGGTTATGGGAACCTCGGCAACCTTCAGTTCGTTATCGATGTATTTGAAATCAGTCGGATTCGATCGGAACCCGCCGACATGCCATTCCCGGATACTTTGATCTTTTCGATTGCTCTTTTCCCGTATGCACGATAACCGCTCTGGGAATCTGAAACGTTATGATCTCCTGCAAGATTTGTCGCGGCGTCGAGGACCTTCATGGCCCGACATCACGGTAACCGGGATAATATTCTTCTTGTTTCCGGAGATGAAGCGGGAACCGATCACAACGTCCACACCATCATCCGAGGCGGTTTTAATACATCCGGGATCAATCTCGGGTCATGCTGACCGTCGGCATCAAGGATGACGAGGGCATCGACATCTAATGCTCGTGGCAGTAATGCAAATCGTCTGAGAGGTGCACCTCCGTATCCCTTGTTCTGCGTATGTTTTACGACGTATGCACCGAGGGCCTCGGCAATCTGCTACTGTGGCGTCGGTCGAACCATCATCGACAACGATGACTTTGTCGACATAGTTCTGGGCTTTAGGACAATGGTCCGTGGCGATCTGCTTCTCTTCGTTGAAGGCGGGCATGATGCTGCAAGGGTTACTATCTGGGGATCCTTTTGGGATCCCGGAAAGAAGAACAGGAACATTGGAAACAATATCGCTATGGGGTCCGACCTTTTGCAGGGGTATCTGATCGGGGGACTGGGATCTTTTCCGGACGACCGGCTCCACCATGCCGACCGCCGAGTTCGCCTTCAGGGTCTCGCTGAATGCCGCGTACTGCTTGATCAGCGATAACGTGCCGGATGAAAAGCCGCGGGTATCCGGGACCGCCAGCTGGTCTTCGTCGATCTGGTCTGTCTCAGCGATATCTTCGAATTCGCCGGTGTCGTCGGTGTCGTCGTAGATTTCCGTAAGAGCTGCCACCTCGGGAATGTGCACGGGAATGAGCGGAAGGTGAAAAGAAGATACCCCAAATATCCTCCCCACCAAATATATATATGACGATATTCGGCTCAGGGAATATAAAAGGTTCCGTTTCGCAGGGAGATGGTAAAGAATCGTTGACATTCGTTGGTGAACGGAAACGCGGTCATGATAGTTTTTTGGGAACCGGGATCGTCATTGTCGCTCCACAATTCTCATCGCGATCCGGGGTAAAAATGCATCAGACCCGGCGCACCCGGACGGGAGAGTTCACCATGGTGCCCCGGATCGACTCAGAAACCATCAGGAGGCTGAAAAACTACCGTGACCTTCGCTTCTTTCCTCCTTTCCCCGTCCGTCCCCCCGCTCTACCCGGGGGGTTCACAGATGGAACATTGCGTACCGGATATTGTCACCTGGCATAGGGAGTTTTGTCATTGCCGCGACGAGCAGCGAGTAGTAAGGTTGCCGGCGGATGAACCCCCTGTCAAGTGTCCCCCTCCCACATGAATATCGGCGAGACCAAACGATTTGATCCTTTTGGTAAGCACTTACGTTATCTGTGTCATGGACTGGAGACTCCGCCTTCACCGGTCAAGAAGGGGATGGAGCACCTGCGTGACCGGGTGAACTGGAACGAAGAGAATCCGGCAGTTCATCGGGAGAAAGATCGAGGAGGAGCGAAAACGGGACCTCCTCCAGAAACTGGAAGCCCGTATCACGCACTCCCCAGCCCCCAGAGGGACTGCATCCCGACTGGTGAGGGAGGATCGTGACCGTCATTGACGGCGCGGCATACATCGCATTTCTGATTGGTGAAGAAGGCGGGGAGGCTGTCCGGCCCTGGCTTGATCCGGAGAGGGCTCCCCGTTCGGTTTTCCCTCCTCCTGACAGAAAGCGGCAACGTTCTCTGGAAATACTTCCGTGCAGGTGCTATTCCGGAGGAACGGGCGATTGACGGCTCTATACCATGACAGGGGATATCTGCCGTGAGGTAACGAGTGATCAATCGCAGATCGAACCGCTGACGAGAGAATTATCAGACATGGCGGCAGCTCTGGATGACATTAAATGCGGCGGACGTCTCGCAGCATAAAACACGCCCATCCCTTCTATGATCATGCTGTTTGTCGCTCAGGCGATGGAAACGCATGAAGGGCTGGTAACGGGAGATACCCTGCAGGCTCCGCAGGTTGGACCGACAAAAAAGTGTGAAATTGACGTCTTTTTTATCGGATGGAGAGGCATCCCGGGCAATCCAGGATACCGGATCATCGTATCGCCAACCTGACGGAAACACACCGCGTCTCTCCGGCGGTACCCCGATCACGACCGCCCCGGCGAATCATCCACGATCGAAACGTGATCGATCCGTGCATAATATATTGTTCATCGAGCCGGAGGAAACGCAATCTGGTCGGAAGCACCCATCCTCACCCCGCGACCGGTCACACCGCACCGGTCATCCGGGCACGGATGTGTTGTTCATGGAGGAGGAGCCGGCCGAAGAAAACGCGAAGAAGATCATCTGGCGGGGAAATAATCGGTCAGTACGGAAGGACCGTCAACCCCGGGACAGCAGTGAAATGGGTGTCCCGGGAGACGATCGCATCGTTCTGCCGGAGTGCAATGGCGGCGATCAGCTCGTCGAACGATGAGACCCTGTTTCGACTTTGCCTGAGCTCCGCTGCTATATCTGCGTAGATCATCGCCGATTCGGTATCGAAAGGAAGGATAGGAAAATGGGCGAGAAATGTCCGGGCGGCATCGAAGAGACCGGGCCGGGTACTGATCCGTGCGCCATAGAGGAATTCAGCGGCTGAAACCGAGGTCGTTCTTAACAAGGGCTCATTTTCCGCAAACCGGATCGCTCCCGGATCTTCCCGGATCAGGTCGATCAGAAAGCAGGTATCGACGATGCTCACCATCCCACCTCCCGCGGCCGGGCCTCGTCGAGCTCCTTCTTTACTCTGGTGACCGAGAGAGCCAGCTCTTCCCGGAGGTCGGGGGAGAGCGACCGGACAAATTCGGTCACCGATTTCCGTTCTCCCTGGGATAGACGGAGGATAACGTCAGAGAAACTTTCCCCCTCATGCTTCATTGATTTCAAAGCCTGGTATGCGGATTCCTTTATGTTGATCGTCTTCGTTGCCATATACTGTGTATACACAGTATGTGAGGAAAGAACATAGAGATTACGTATAGGCGAGGAGGAAGCCGGTTCAGGTAACTCACGGAGTCACCCCGCAGATAGATCCATCCCCCCATGAAAAGCAGGAGAACGTTTTAGTAGTTTTTGCAGGATAATACCGAGCACCTGAGAAGATTTCCGTTTCCCCCACCTGCCACCACCGGTTGCGATGCCCCGGGAATACCTCTTGCTTATTCTCACATTCCCGTTAAAACCCCCATCCCTCACCCCGCGAGCCCGGTCACCACCGCCCCGCCGATCATCACCACCGCACCGGTCTCCCGGGCCCGGATGTGGAGGAGGAGCCGGGCGAAGAGGACGGCGAAGAAGATCGCCAGACCCGGTACCGTTCACACCGGTGTTATTCAAAACCGGCATAGGTAATTTTTATCTGGTGATTTACCCAATGTCTGGTCATATGAGGCTTGCAGGAGGTCGAATCCGGGCTCTCCGGGATAACCGGGAGGAGATCCTCCGGATTGCAGCGGCGCATGGGGCGCGAAACATCCGTCTCTTTGGATCGGTCGGCAGAGGCGAGGACTCGGAAGAGAGTGACATCGATTTCCTGGTGGAGTTTGATCCGGGGAGAAGCCTCCTCGAGCATGTCGGGTTGATCCAGGACCTTGAGGATCTGCTCGGGTGCCCGGTGGACGTGGTCACAGAACGTGGCCTGCACTGGTATATCAGGGACCGGGTGGTGAAGGAGGCTATGCCGCTGTGAAAGATGACCGGCTCTACCTGATTCATATCAGGGAATGCATCCGGAAAATTGAATCATACACCTCCGGAGGCCGCGAGTCATTCATGACATCACCGATCCAGCAGGATGCGGTGATCAGGAACCCTGAGATCATCGGTGAAGCGGTTAAAAATATCTCCGGACATACATTGGCATCCTACCCGGAGATACCCTGGCGGAGGGTCTCCGGACTCCGTGATCTGCTTATCCACCGGTATATGGGAGTCGACCCGGAGGAGGTCTGGAGCATTGTCGTACAGGATATACCTGCCCTGAAAGAGGTTGTTCTTCAGATGTGTGACGCACAGGAATGAACCTGATTATCTGGAGTGACCGGATGATCTCCGGGACCAGGATAATCCTATATCTATGCATCCCAGACACGATAGCCCCGGAACCGAACCGCCTCTGACTGAAGAAGAATATAAAACCGCAGTCTTTACTGCTGAATCTGTTATTGAGTGGGCGGAAAGGATCGCTCACACCCCGATAGCGCAGGCGATAAACCCGTTCGTGCGGTAAATATCCGGCTGTATCGTATGGGCTTTCCGCTTAGGGGGTCGTTGACGATCTTCGCAATCTGTTTTTTTACCCGTTCCCTGAGTCTGGCATCCTTGATCTTCCGGATGGTCTCTTCAAACTGCTCGCCGCAGGGGACGGTCACCATACTGCCAGCTCTTCAAGAAAGTCGCTCCCGCTTTTTGTGGAATATGTTCCCGATTTATATTCTGCAAATGCTTTTTCGGTCTGTTCCGCGAAGAGAATATCTTCACGCAGGGCCGGTTCCCGTTCATCGAGAGGTTTGAGCATAAATCGTTCTATCAATACGCAGGGGCGGTCTGCTCATCCCGCACCTCTTCATCATGCTCTTCATGGATCCGGTTGAGGTCCAGCTCAGGTATGGTACCAAAAAGGTCGGAGAGCGGCTTTATCGGCCGAAGTTCTATCCGGTTTTCATCCGCATCAAGGGTGAAGAGGGCGGAAAAGCGTTTCCGGATCTTACCCCGGATCCTCCCATTTTTATCCATTTTTACTAACTCTGCCATATTGATCAACATATGGCATAATACTAATTCAGGAAGACCACAGCGATTCGACGGATACACTCCTCTCCCTCACCCCACGAGCCCGATCACCACCGCCCCGGCGATCATCACGATCGCCCCGGTCATCCGGGCGCTGATGTGCCGTTCGTGGAGGATGAGCCAGCCGAAGAGGACGGCGAAGAAGATGGAGAGGCGCTTCACGGTGATCACGTAGGGGACGATCGAGAGGGTGTACGCGGTGTTGATCGAGATCCCCTCGAGGGCGAGCATCGCCCCGACGGCCGCGAACGCGAGGGGGGCGGGATAGGGGAACGGGGTATCGGGCTGGTTCCGTGTTATGGATGAGTCCTGGCTGTCCGGTGTGCTCCGCGGATCCGCCGGTGAGATCTCCCGTTCAGGCTTCAGTTCGTCCGGTGTGCTCCGCGGATCCGCCGGTGAGATCTCCCGTTCAGGCTTCAGTTCGTCCGGTGCGTTCCGCGGATCCGCCGGTGAAGTGATCTCCGGTTTCGGTTCGTCCCGTGCCCCGCCTCCCCGTGACAGGAATGTGCCTTTCCTCCCGGCAACGACCGCGATGAGGAGGAAGGAGACGGCGAGGAAGAGGGACGTCAGCCCGGCGCCGAAGATCGGGCCCGAGTTGGTCACCACCTCCTTGTCGTAGTTGACCGAGATGCTGTAGAGGAACGCGACGAGGATCATGAGCTGTACCCCGCGTTCGGAGCGGAGCGTGTGGAACGGGGTGAGCAGGGAGGCGTCCCCGGGTACCCGGGCGAGGAGGAAGGCCCCGGCGGTGACGAGGAGGATCCCCGCGGCGCCGGCCGCGGAGGGGAGCTCCCCGAGGATGACGAACGAGGTGAGGATGAGGAAGACCGGGGTGAAGGCGAGCATCGGCACGCAGAGGGAGAGGTCGGTGGTGGAGAGTGCCCGGAGGAAGAGGATCGTTGCCGCGATGTTGATCGCGACGGTGACCGCCAGGGCCGGAAAGAGCCCCGGGCCGAGGGGCGGGATGCCGGAGAAGAAGGCGACGAGGAGGAGGATCGCGGAGGCGGCGAGGTACGAGAACCCGGCGAGCACGTAGGGGGAGAACCAGCGGAGGAGGACCTTGAAGGAGAGGCTTTCCGCCGCCTGGCTTACGGCACCGATCAGCGCGAGGGGGAACCAGAGCATGTGCACCGGAAGGTAGGGAGGACGGGTGGATAAGGGTGCGGCCTCCTCCGGACATTCGCGCTCTTCGCATACATGAGTATGATGGACGGGGTTCCCAAACACCGCCTATTCCTGCCGGAGAGAACATTTTTCAGGAGAAAGCACGATATAGTCTCACGAGGGTATATGCAGATCCTACGATTTTCTGTCGTTATCGAGAAAGATGCCGACGGCTATGTCGCATTCGTTCCCGACCTCCCGGGATGTTATACCCAGGGCGACACCTATGAAGAGGTCGTTCTCCAGATACGTGACGCCATCAGGCTCCACATCGAGGACCGGATGAGCAGGGATGAGCAGATCCCACAGCCCGAACTGGTGAGCTTCACCACGGTGGAAATTCCGGTATGAAAGAGAAGCTGCCACGGGTTGAGGCGGTGGTGGTGATATCAGCCCTCGAAAGGAAGGGTTTTGTCCTTGTCCGCCAGAGCGGAAGCCATAAGATATTCCGGAATGAGCAGGGTATACGGGTTACCGTACCCTGTCACGCGGGAAAGATCCTGCATCCGAAAATTCTTCGTGCGATCCTCACTGACGCAGATCTTTCCCCCGAAGATCTCTAAAAAAAAACATCAGTAACCGGCGCCCGATTCGTGACCCGATCCAAGACTGCACCCCCCCTTCGCAGACATTCCTCCTTCCCGCCGTCTGGCCACCCCGCTACCCACCCCGGTCCACTGGCGGGAGAAAGGTCGCCGGTTTCTGCGGGAACCCCGGTGATGCACCTGCACGATGCGGATCCGGGTCCCGATTCACGGTGAGCCTGCCTGTTTCCTTCGGTGGATCTCTCTCATGAGAAAATAGCAGACGGACCGGGACCGGTGCCGACGTTCATCCCCGACCGGGATACGACTCCCCTGCCTGCTGCTCCGCATACGCCATCGAGAAATGGACCATCCCGAAGCGCCACCGGTCATCGGTCTTTTGGAGCACGGCGGTCACCCGGCCGGCAAGGGTATGCCGTTCTTCCCCGATCATTACCGCGAAGGTGGCGCCGGCCATGATCCAGGCGACCGGCATCGCACCGTGGATCCGGATGTCCGTAAAACGAAGTGCGATCTGGTCGGCCTGGACAAAGTCCCGGGTAACCTGGGCGACGAACGCGTCGTAGCCGGTGATCACCTCGTCCGGGCCGCTCCCGAACCCGCAGATATCCGGCGAGACCAGGGAACAGATCCCCCCCAAATCTTTCTCCGCGTAAGCGCGTGCGTAGCTCTCGAGCATCTCCTGGATCTCCGCGTTCACCGGTGAACTAAGTGCCATGGAGATGAGTGGATGCGCCGGGGTATAGAGAATGTGGTCCGGTTCGTGATGGCCCGAATCGGGGTCAAACATGGATGGGATCTCCGTGGGACCCGGTGCCGGGGATCCCTTTGTTTAAGCGATCATCCCGAGTGGACGATTCCCGGTACGATAACGATAACGAAACTAATTATAAAAGAAACCCGTGAATCCGGTTGCAGGTTTTAAAAAAGAGGTTGTTATTTCCTAGAGATAGGGGAACGGGATATTCTTCGGGATAAGATTGTTGGGGTTCACGATCGAGGTCGGATATATGCCGCCGCCCGCGTACGGGGACAAAGGAATACTATAGGTAAGTGGTACGTTCACCGGGAGGTTCACTGGGGCGGAGTATGCATTCGGGAACGGGATATAGGGAGACAGGGGGGTGAATACACCGGGAGTAGTCCCGGAACCGCCGGTACCGGGCGCGGGGAAATTCGAAGGCGCGGTATAGCCGAGCGGCGCGAGGATCAGCTCGGCATAGACCGGGAAGACGAGGCCCGGGGTGGAGCCGATCGTCAGCTGCCGGGTGTACGGGTAGAACCCGGTCTTCTGGATGGTGATCACGCGGGTGCCCGTGGGGATCTTTGCGTACAGAGGCGTCTGGCCCGCGTAGACCCCGTCGACAAAGACCGATGCGCCGGCAGGAATCGACGTGGCGTGGATGTTCGCATCGGCAAATGCCGGGTTCCCGACCGTCAGGGTCTTTGCGGTAACCAGCTGGCCGTTCACAAAGACGGCGACCCGGATGACTCCGGTGTCGATGCCGGAGACGTACACGGGGATCTCGAAGTTCGGTGCGCCGACCGACTCCACCTTGATAGTGACGGTGGCGATGACGCTCGTCGCGTCGCCGGCCGCAGTGCCGGAGAACAATGCAGCATGTTCCTGTCCCGGCTCGATATCGGTGCCCGTTTCAAGCCCGTCGATCTCCCGGGAGAAGACGCCTCCTTCGGAGATCCCTTCGACGATATAACTCAGGTCGGACTCCGTGAGGACGATCCGGTTGGTCGCCGTGTGTTCGAGCGTGACGGTGGCATTGCTCTTCGTGAACTCTATCGGCCAGGTCATGTTCGTCAGGTTGAAGGCGAACTCCCCTCCCGGCAGGACGCCGAACTCTCCCTGGACCTGGAGGGAGATCGGGGTGTTGTTCGGAAGACCGGTCACGTCGACCGTGAACATGCCGCCGGGTGCGATGGAATCCGGCTGGACGGTGACCGTGGTCGCCATGCCGATACCCACAAAGATGCTTGCAAAAAGGATCAGGACACCCCATATCCTGAGATGTACAAATGGGTTTCCCCGCTTTGATCTCATGTGTTAAGGATGTGTGATTCTTCATATGAATCTTTGGGCAGGGAAACGGGGGATCAATCGCTCCGGATTATGCTCTTTTTGGAAAATAAAGGGAAATGGCCGGTTTTCTCCAGAAATATACAACGGGTTGGATAAAAAGGCGGAATATAATCGGGGGAATAGTGGTGCGCCGTTATCCCCTGTTCCAAAAAAAGGTTGAATGTTCCCGGTCAGAACAGGGACGGAATGGTCACCGGGAGAATGTCGTTCGGGTTCACGACATGCCCGGCGGACGGGGAGAGGATGGGAATCGCGTTGATGATCGGCTGGATGAAGAAGTTCCACAGGATCGCGTCGAGGATCGGGATGTTCACCTGGACGGCATTGCTGTCGCTGCCCGGGAGACCGCTCACGTCCACCGGGAGAATGTCGCCGGGAGCGACGATCTCCGCGGTACCGGCAGCCACAAATATGCTTGCAAAAAGGATCAGGACAATCCATACCCTGAGATGTGCAAATGGGTTTCCCCTGTTTGATCTCATACGTAAGGATATCGTGATTCGTCTTATGAATCTTTGGACAGAACACCAAAGATTAATCGCTCCGGCTTCTGCTCCATCGGGTGAATGGTGGGAAATGGTTGGTTTTTGCATACCCGGTGCCCGTCTGATGACGGGATCGGGGTGAGGATCGGCGGAATTGCCGTGCGCTAGCTCTCCGGAAATTCTCCGGGCGATTTTTGATGAAGCGGGGATGTCAGGGGTTTTCCCGGGCGGCCTTGGGGATTCCGAGAACGGGGACGCATCCCGGTTGACAACCGTTGCCGGAGTGCAGAAAATTCCGGAGAACCGGGAGAACATTGCATGCAGCGGAGAACCGGGGGATGCAGGGGAACGGAAATGCTGCAGGGGAAAGCGGGGAAATTCCGGAGCACGGGAGAACATACGCCGGATGGTCAGATCGGTGAAGAGGAGATCGGAGGAACATTCCGTCTGATCGGGTACCGGTGAATACTTCTCCCTTCAGCAAGAACGGGTACTGTACCTGAGGGATGGGAATGAAGAAGGGATTGAAGAGCATCATCGGCAGCCTGATCCTCGCAGCGATCTGCTGTCTCTGTGTTGCAGGCGGAGCAGCGGTCGCGGTCACCGCACCGGACCAGATCCAGCGGGGGGACACGGTCTCGATCACCCTGCAGAGCCTTCCGGATAATGCGACTTTTGCGCTCCGGATCACCGGCACGTTCGCCGTGACACCCGGAGGGGAGTTCAATTTCGAGGCGGATGACTTCCAGATGCCGTTCTCCCTGGTGGACAGCCAGATCAGCGCGACGATCCAGAACTCGGCCACGAACGTCCTTGCCGTGAAGAAGGGGGACGTCACGGTGCAGAAGTCAGGCAGTTCGACCAACGGACAGTACTCGACCGCGCAGTCCGTCACGATCTCGAACGGGACTTATGATTATATGCGGCTCTCCGGGACCGCGTCACCGGATGCAACCACGGTGATCACGAACCTGGAACTTACCGGGAAGAAGTCCGGGCCGGATACCGGCGTGATATCGTTCGTCGTGCAGGGGATCGACGCGGGGACCGTGGACGTGACCGCATCCGTTGACGGGTCGACCGTGCTGACAAAGACCGTGACCGTCGGTACCGGGGTCACCGTCGTCCCGACGACCAGCATCCCGGCAACCACGTACTCGCAGCCGTCCACGGGAGGGGGCGGCGGTGGCGGTTCATCGGCAGCGACCACGACCACGGTGCCGACCGCGACGGTAAATGAATCCGCAAACGTTACCGCGACGGGAACACCCGGGCCGGTCTTCACCACGGAGACGATCACCCCGGAGCAGACCCCGAGCCCGACGACACCGGTCTCCACCCCCACCCAGACGGCGCTCGGGGTCCTGCCCCTGCTCGGTCTCGTGATCGCGTCGCTGCTCATGTACAACCGGTCCCAGAGATAACCGCATTTTTTTTTCGAATGAAAAATTCAGGGATAGTAGCCACGATCCGGATGAGGAATTACCCCGGAATCGGCCTTGGTCTCCTCCTGCTCTTTCATCCATATGCCCGATCGTGGCAGAATGATTCCCCCGGTTTCATCGATTCGGACGACCGGGAAACGATAGGACGAACCTGATGAACCGCTTTACCGCTCCCGGACTGCCCCCTCCCCCTCCCTTATAATCCCAGAAAATAACCTTTCTGTCAGTTGACATGAGCACCGATCCCGATACCCCGGCAGACCGTATCATCGGTGCATTTTCCGGGAAGAATTTTCCCACGGATCTGAAGATCGTCTATGTCTGGCTCTTCCTGGCGGTCGCCGGGATTTACGTGCCGGTCCTGAACGAGAGCCCGCTCCGGGTCGTTTTTGCGCTCCCCGTTGTCCTGTTCATCCCCGGGTACTGCCTGATCGCGGCGCTCTTCCCGGGGAACGGGGATATCGACGGGATCGAACGGGTCGCCCTCTCCTTCGGCCTCTCGATCGCGGTCGTTCCCCTGATCGGCCTCGCGCTGAACTATACCCCGTGGGGGATCCGGCTCGACCCGATCGTCGTCTCGCTCGTCATCTTCACCGTGGTGATGGCCCTCATCGCCCAGTACCGGCGATTCCTGCTCCCGGAGGAGGCCCGGTTCCGGGTGCCGTTCCGGTCGATGGCGGACGGGGTCAGGGAAGAGTTCTTCACAAAACAAGGGACCCGCCTGGACCGGGCACTCAGTATCATCCTCCTCGTCGCGATCGTCGCGGCGGTCGGTACCACCATCTTCGTGATCGCGGTCCCGAAGGAAGGCGAGAAGTTCACGGAGTTCTACATCCTCGGGGCGGAAGGGAAGGCGGCCGACTACCCGGAGGACCTCTTTGTCGGCCGGCCGGACCAGGTTATCATCGGCATCGGCAACCACGAGTACCGGAATGTCACCTACGTGACCGAGATCTGGCTGACGAACACGAGCTTCGATACCACGACCAATACGACCCTCGTGGACCGGATGGTGCTCCTCGACCGGTTCAACGCGACCCTGCCCCACAACGAGACCTACCAGGAGCCGCACCCGTTTACGGCACCGGCGACCGGGTACAACCAGCTCACCTTCCTCCTGTTCATGGATGCAGCCCCGCCGGATTCACTCACCGGCTACGAGCGGATCAACAGCAGCTACCGGGACCTCCACCTCTGGGTGACCGTCCGGCCGCCGAGAGCGTGAGGGGAGTTTTCAACGAATTCACAGGAACCCAGGATCTCTATGGGAGGGGGACACCACCTCCCCGTCCCTCCCCCGAATGGGATAGGACTGGATAGGGATATGATTCAATAAAGTTTTTTTTTCAACTGGTATCCTGGCTTTACCTCTGGTACTGTATCAGAATATCGTTGGATGGATTTGGGGTTCTTTTGAAAATTGATTATATTCCGGATCAACCTCCTATCCCATTTGGGGCGCCGCAGCGGCGGGGCGAAGCCCCGGGAGCGTCAGAAATATACGAAACATTCAGCAATCGTTTCGAACCTAAAAAAAAAATTTAATCCGGGAATTCCCCGCCCGCACCCGGAGGAACCGTTTCCCCTTCCTTCTTCCCCGGTATCGTCGGCTTCAGGAAGATCTTCACGTCCTTCTTCCCGACACTGACCCGTGATATCGTCACGGGTTGGTTCGTCCCCTTCGCGTACATGCACGCGATCAGGCTGCAGACCGGGCAGGGATGCATTGTGCAACACTTCGGGGACTCCTGCATCACCGTTTTGCAGCCGGATATGAGCCGGTATCCCTGGAGATCGACGATGACTGCATCCCCCTCGGCGGTTGTCTGCACCGTATCGGCGATCTCGAGGACATCCGTGCAGACCTCACCGATCGCAGCGAGGAGTGCGTCGGGTTCGGAGGGGAGGCGGAGCCCATGGGTCTTTTCCAGGAAGGTGAGCAGGGGTATGCCGGCCGGGGTGACTATGACCCCGTTCCCCGTCTCCCCGGTGAGGTAGCTCCCGTTCTCCGGGAGTTCCTGCGGGATCGTGTCGGAGACCGGGATCACCTCTTTCACCGTGCCGTTGACCGGGACGAAGCAGGCATCCCCTCCGGCCCCGAGGTCCGCACACATCCGGGAGACGTTGATCGTCCCCGCGACCGGGAGAAGGCTCACCATCCGGGTATCGAGGGGCTCTCCCTTGGAGAGGGTCAGGAGGAAGATCCCGGCGATAAAACAGGACGTCCCGGCGAGGACGATCGTCGCGGTCGTCAGGTCGCCCCGGCCGGAGAAGACCGTGATCACGAGGAGGACTGCTGCCGTGACGATGAGCACGCTCCCCCCCAGGAAGTAATCGTTGAACGGTCTCGGTTTCATGGATCCTCCACTCTGATGCCGGGAAGTAACCCTACATCGATATCTCCCCGGACAGGAATCGTGGTGCACTCCGTTTTCACCGGGCGATCCCCGGTTCCGCCGAATGGGTTCACGGGGCAGGACAGGAATTTCATGTGACGTCCCTCCGGAAACGGGCGGTATACTGGTGCTCGGCGAGGAGACAGATCCCCACCACGGCCAGGCCTGCAATGACCAGCACGAAGAGCGGGGTGGACACATGCCGGAAAGCCAGGACAAAGCCTGTAACCGCAGCGGCGGCAAGGCAGAAGATACCGAAGACCGCCCCGTCCCGCACCGAGCGGAGGGACCCCGTTCCCTCGAGGAGAAGCGCGAGGAGGAGGAGCTGGAGCACGAGGGCCGCCCAGGGGCTGACCGCACCCGCCGCGACGACCGCCGGTTCCCCGGCGCAGAGGACGTAGAACCGGTTTATCTCCCGGATCAGCGCATAGAAGGCGACGAGAAGGAAAATTCCGCATACGAGGGTCTGGATGTACCAGTATGGGGAGATCGGGACCAGGAGGATATTCCCGGCACCGAACAGGATGACAAGGATAACCGGCAGTGCCCGCACTCAGATCACCCCGGCACGAGGATCCGGTATAAGACACAAACTCCCGCGGATCATTTCAGATCACCTCGATATCGGTCGCGCCGTACCGGGTGACCGTACGTCGCACGTCCGGGTCGCTGAGGCGGCCGTTGTCCGTGCATGGACCAGCATCCCGCGTTTTCGTGCGGGAAGGATCAGCTTCCGGATATGGCTCTGGTCGCCGGAGAATCCGCTGAAGAGGTACAGATCGGTGGTCGGCAGGGCATGAAACACCCGGGCGACCTGGGCCTCGAACGTGGTCGGCTTCATCGAGGCGGGAAAGGTCTGGTAAATACCGGTAAGTCCGGAGAGAAACTCCCGGTCCCGCGGGCCTGCCGCCGGGACCCCGTCGATCCGGCGGGCCAGGGACCGGGCGGTGGCCGCATCCATGCTCCGGTAGAGGTGGACGAGCCGTTCGCCCGGTGTCAGGGAGGTGAGCAGGGCCCGCACCGGGGCGGTCTGCCGCCCGAAGGGAAGGTACCGGATGACATTTGCGCCCGAGATCACGAGCAGGTGCCCGGCGCCATGCCGGGCGGCGGCCTGTTCCACGAGGCCCGAGACCGCACCCTTCAGTGCATCGCCGGTCCCGTGCGGGGCGGAGGGATCCGGCATGTCGAGGACGATCAGCGGGGGGCTTCCCGCGATCCCCGTATATTCCCGCACGAAGAGGCGGTCGTGTTTTGCCGAGAGCTTCCAGTCGATATGCCGCGGGTCATCCCCGGTGATGTACGCCCGGAACGATCGGATCCCGTACCCGGGAAGCAGGTACGGCCGCTCGTGCTCCGTCTCCCCTTCGAGGCGTGCGGACTCCGACAGCGCAAAGAGGGAGAACGGTTCGACATGCATGACCGGGCCCCGGAACCGGGCGGCCCGGCAGGGAATGGCGGTCCGGAAGAAGGCGTCCTTCAATGTGAGCGAGACACCCCCGAACCGGACTGCCCCGGTTTCCAGGAGAGTGATCTCGTAAGACAGGGTGATCTCATCCCGGATTCGGCCCTGGGTCTCTCCGGTCGTGACACTCGCCCCCACCGGCACGAGGTCTTTTACCTGTGCAACCATCCGGACCGGGATACGCGTTCGCACGACCGTGGTAACTGCTACCGTCCTGCCCTGCCGGACGATCGTCTTGTCCGTCTCCCGGTGGACCGCGAGAGCGTCCCCGGCGATGCGGAGCCCCCGGAAGAAGAGCACGAACCGGAAGAGCAGGAAGACGAGCAGACCTGCGGCGAGCGAAAGGAGGAGGAGGTCGTCGAAGAGCCAGGATGCGAGGACCAGGGCAAGGGCGAGGACGGCAAGACCGGATGAGCATCGCGTCGTGTGCACGCCTTATGGCACCTCGGTCGCGTCCAGGATCTCGCGGACGACCTGCCCGGTCGTCACCCCGGCGATCTCCGCCTCCTTCTCGAGGATCAACCGGTGCGTGAAGGTGGCGGGGACAAGCTTCTTCACGTCGTCGGGGATGACGAACCCCCGCTCCTGTAACGCCGCCACGACCCGGCTCCCCCGAACGAGCGCGATCGAGGCACGGGAGTTCGCGCCGACGCGCACGTCGCCGTGCTTCCGCGTCGCGATCACGAGGTCGCGGATGTACCGGAGCACCGGCTCCTCCACATGGACCTGGTCCATGAGCCGGATGAAGGACTCGATCGTCCCGCGGGTCATCGCCGGCTTCAGCGTGCATGAATATGCCTCCCAGTCGAGCCCGCCTTCGTATTCCCGCCGGATCAGGTCGAGCTCGTGGTCCGCGTCCAGGTGCCCCATCCGGATGCTGAACATGAACCGGTCCTTCTGCGCCTCGATCAGGGGAAAGACCCCCTCGAACTCGAAGGGGTTCTGGGTCGCGATCACGATGAACGGCGACTCGAGCGGCACCGTCTCCCCGTCGATCGTGACCTGGCGCTCGCTCATCGACTCGATGAATGCGCTCTGGGTCTTCGGGGAGAGCCGGTTGATCTCGTCGATCAGCATGAAGTTCGCAAAGATCGGTCCCTTCCGGAGCGCAAACTCGCGCCGCTCGGGATCGAAGATCCGGACCCCGATGATATCGGCCGGCTGGCTGTCCACCGCACACTGGAACCGGGAGAAGCGGCTCCCGGTGATCTGGGCGAGCGCCTTGACCATGGAGGTCTTCGCCGTCCCGGGGTACCCTTCTATGAGGAGATGTCCCCGGGAGAGGAGCCCGATCATCGCGAGCTCCTTCAATTCCCCGTACCCGACGATAAATTCCCCGATACGGTCCTGTATGGTCTGGTATATCGACGAAAGGTTTGAGAAATCAATGTCGGGATGCTCGCCGGTCATGCACGGTCTCCGCTGGTCTTTCCTCTCCTGAACAGGTATGCGACGATGACGATGAGAATACTTACGATAAGAATCCGGGCCGGGAGCGACTCCGCAATCGCCCGGGAGATCCGGATGGAGAAGTCATCCGTGCTCGTCCGCCCGTGTGTCTGGTCGATCGCGATCCCTCCCGGACCGGGGACGAGTCGGTCCAGGAACACCCGGTTGTCCCCGCTCTCCTCCGCCATCGCATTGATGAAGATGCTCGGGTCGGAGAGGACGTACAGCGTCCCCCTTCCGATCTGCTCCCGGGACAGCACGGCATAACGGCCGAGTTCCTCATCGGGACCCGCCCGGCCGTCCCCGTCGGTATCCAGCCAGGAGAGGAGGGAGGTGGTGACGAGCTCCTCTCCTCCCTCCACCGCGGCCGGGTGGTTCAGGACCAGGGTGGAGACGTTCTCAATAAGGGTATCATTTACGACCGGATACGTGATGACCGAAGAGGAGTCGGCATACTCGCGGTTGATGCTCGTAAGGTTTCCCGGCAGGATCCGGATACTGCTGCCGAGGCCGGAGAGGAGCTGGTTCCCGGTGCCGTAATCGTCGGCGAGGACCAGGGTATGCCCCTGTTCTAAAAATGCCCGGTACCGGGCGATATCTTCCCCAGTAAAATTACGGTACGGGGCGATCACGAGCAGGCGCGATGCATGTGTCGTATCGAGAGCGGGAAGCTCCGTGATCTCGGTCCCCCCGGCCGCCTCGAAGCCGTCGAAGAATGCCGACGTCCCGTTCCACTGGATATTGTACCGGCTGAACTCCTCGTCCGTCGTCGAGAAGTGGACAGAGACGAGGACGACGACGAGCACGAGCAGGGCGCCGGTGAGCCAGAGTATCCGTCTCATGCCTGCTCCTCCCGCTCGACCGCATCGGATGCCGCCGAGAACCGGGCCAGGATCGCATCCGCCCGTTCGGTATCCGGTACCCTTCCCCCGTACCGCACCGGCTCGTACGGGAGGATGAACGAGCGGACCGCATCGAAGAACGATCGCCCCCGGCTCTGCCGGCAGAGCTCCCGGGGGGTCAGGGACCGGGGATTCCGGAGGGGGATCCGTTCCTGGCAGAGCGCGAGGAGGTGGAGGAAGAGCTGGCGGACCGCTTCCCGGGCGTCCTCCCCGACCGTCTCCCGGTATGACGCGATCACCTGCTCCCGGCTCGGGGCGACCGGCGCTTCCGGGGCCAATTCCGCTTCGGGTACCTCGGGTATGGGAGCCGGCTGGTCCGTCGCGGGGTATTCTTCTCCCCGGGGAGAAGCGGGAGCCGGCCATACCCTTCGGCGGAGGTACCAGACCGCGGCGCCGATGAACGCGGCGATGATGAGGGCGGCGACGAGGAAAGACCCGGTGCCGGCGTCCGTCCCGGTGATCCCCGGGGATACATGGAACACAAACTCTTCCGATTCGGACGGCAGCAGGGGGTACCCCTCGCCGCTGAACACTGCCCGGAGCCGGGTGGTACCCGGAGAGAGGGCGATGACTGCGGAATAATGGCCGTCGTCGCCCGTCTCGATCATTTCCGTTCTTCCCGTCCCGCCTTCGTCGAGGCGGATCGACACCGGCGCCCGGGTGACCGGGATGTGGCCGCCCGCCACGAGCGTTCCCGAGACAGTGACCCGGTTCCCGTTCTGATCGGGAGCGAGCGTCAGCATGGTCGGGAGTTCATCGACCCGGAACAGCACGGGTGTGGAGAATGTCGCTGCCCCCGACTGGGCGAATGCGGTATGGTTCCCCGCACGGATCCGATCGATGAGGTACCCGTACCGGAATGCGCCGTCCGGCTGGACCGGGACGGACCGGGTTTCCTCCCCCCCGATCACGATCCGGAGATCCGGTGACAAGAGTGAGGGGCCCTTCAGCACCCCCGACATCGTGAGGGTGTCGTGGTAGACTCCGCGGTCGGGAATGACTGCGAGCGTCAGGTCGGGCCCCGACGGCAGGAACTCCTGCTCGCGGGCGGCCTGCTCCGCGGTGAACTCGTCCACGATCGCGGCGAAGTCCGCGACACTCCCTTCGTACCGGGTCGTGTTCAGGTCGTATTTTTTGCTGATCCTGACCATCGGGTCCTCGTTCGCCTTGTAGTCCTGGTAGAGCTGCTGCAGTTTCTGTTTCAGCGCCCTCCCCTGTATCGTCACCGCGTAGAGCTCCCCGGAATTCCCTTCGCTCCGGTACCGGATCTCCAGGGACCGGAGCTCCGAGAGGGCGGTCGTGCTGTTCACCAGTTCAGAGAGGATCGAAAGGTCGTCCTGGTTCAGCCGGCGCCACTCCTCGATATCGCTCTCCGACATGTCGAGGTTGATCACCAGGTTGTCGAGGTGGCCGCCCATCTGGATGAACTCGCGGAGGTCCCGGGCGGCGATGTCGTAGTCCTCGAGCCGCACGTTCAGCGTGAGGGAACCGTGCTGGTCGAGGAGATCCCCCATGAGGGGCAGGAGGGAGGCGGCGTTCTCCGGGGATATCTCGGTGAGCACCCCGTTATTGGTATGAAACGGCGTGACCGCATCGTCCTTTGCGGAGTAGAGGAGGGGGGACGTGGCATGGAGGGCGAGGAGGATGACGACGGTCGCCGCTGCTGCGACGATGATCCCGTACCCATAGATGCGTTTCATTGGCTGAGGATCTCCAGGACCTTGGTCGCGACGATCCAGCCGAAGATGACGACCCCGACCGCGATGATGTACCGGAGGTGCGAGAGGTACCGCGGGGTGGCCGATATCGTGTCGATCAGCTCGACGACGATCAAAAGACCGATCAGGAAGAGGACAAAGTAGATTTCAAGATCGATAGACTGGGCGAGGATCATAAAACCCGTGACCGTAAGCACCCATGCGGCGAGTGCGACCGCGGCCACCTGTTTCTTCTTCATGGATAAGAGATGATGGGGCTCTTTCGTTATGATGGTTATGGAATTCCCGCCGGAAAGGATTTATAGAGCCATTCCGTCATTCTAGCTATGAAATGGTGCTACGGGCTGGCCGCCCTGCTCCTCCTCGTCGCGCTCAGCATGCCGGTGCAGGCATTCACCGCCGACCGGCTGGATATCAGCGTCCGGGAGAACGGGGATGCGAATATCACCTTCGACTATACCTTAAACTGGCTGGAATACCTCGCGGTCTTCCTCCACGTGGCAGACCCGGCGGCCGAGCTGCAGAAGGCAGTACAAAGTAACACATACGCGAACGTGACGGTGAATTCCGTAACGCCCCGGGAAGTCTCCCTCGGCGTGGAGAAATTTGCGGTCGTCCAGGATCAGGCAATGGGACCGACACTAACAACCCCGACGATCTCCTTTGCACAGGCAGAACAGGTTCTGCAGCAGTACTGGTTCTCCCGGTATATATCACCCGATTTCTCCCCGGCGACCACGGTGATCCAGTTCCCGGACGGGTATTCGCAGACCTTTTATGACCAGATCACCATCCCGTCGGTATCCCATACCATCGGGCAATAATAATTTTTCAATTATCGGTATTATCCCGGATTTTTTGCATTTCTTTTTGTTGATTTGGCCTTCTTGGTCGTTTTTGTGGGGGGAAAGATAAGGACCCGTTTGAGAATGAACACTCCTATCCCATCCGGGCGCCGCAGCGGCAGGGCGAAGCCCCGGGAGCGTCATCGGTTTTGATGAACCTCAATAAGAATGAGAATGAACCCCTTATCCCATTGGGGACGCCGCAGCGGCGGGGCGAAGCCCCGGGAGCGTCTCCAAAATACTAAACCTATCTAGTCCGAAGAGCCATTATCCTGAGAACAGGTGGGAGAACGACCCGAGGATACCGGATATCAGTTCCTCGATCCATGAATGGGGAGTTCCTGTATCGGGAGAAGGTGTTGTATCCCCGTTGGTAGGGGTTGGGGTGTTGTCTGTTGTTCCCGTCCCGGTCGGGGTCACGGTGGGTACGGAGGCATTCGGTTTGGCCGCATTCGTTGAAGTCTTATTCGGCTTCGTGGCGTTAGTTCCTGTCCCTGTCGGGGTCACGGTGGGGACGGTGGTATTCGGTTTGGCCGCATTCGTCACCGTACTATTCGTTTTCGTGGTATTGGCGGGGCTGGCATTGCCCGGCAGGATCGTTTCCTCACGGACACCCGTGGAGAAATAATAGAGGGAGTGATCGGTTGCCGCGACCAGGCGGGTGCCATCGGCCGAGATCTTCATGCCTGCAATCCTTTCCGGTACGAAGCCCGGGACCTGGTAGTTCCAGAGTTCCGAGCCGTTCCGGTACCGGAACGATACCGATCCGTCTTCTGCACCGGTGGCAAGAAACGACCCGTTTTTGCTCATCGCAACACTCGTAAGCGGTGAATCGGAAGGAACGATCTGAGTCTGGTCCGGGGTCTGGTTCACCAGATAGAGACCGCTTCCCGATGCCCCGGCGATAAGGGAACCGTCGGCCGATATGGCCACGGCAGAGATCGCATCCGTCCGGTTCGTCCAGAGTTTTTTCCCGTTCCTGTCGAGGAGCGTGAGGCTTCCTGCCTTCCCTTCACCAAACCCGACAGCAATTTTCGATGCGTTTCCGGATATGGCAAGGACGCCTGCGGGGAGTTCGACGGTTATTTTGCTCCGGGTCTTCAGGTTCACAAGGACCACCGTCGGTTTGAAGTCGTTACAGGGGATATATGCCCCGGTGCTCCCGTCCGGGGACATGACGAACTCCAGCGCCATGATGGCGTCGAAGGGTCCCGGGGCGATTGTCACGTTCGACCCGGCGAGATCGGTGATGTACACCTGACCGTTCACGATCCCGGCCGCCACCCGTTTGGTATCGGAGGAGATCGCGATATCATTCACCGAACCGGTGATGATCTTCCACCCGTTCGTCCCGTTCCGGTAGTACAGCCGGGCCGCACCCTTGTTATTGAACCGGTCCTCCTGCGTCCCGGAAACCACCGACATGCCGTCGGGGGAGAGTGCGACGACGACCTCGCCGGGATTGTCCCGGGTCCAGAGGGGGTCACCGGTTGTCTCGTTCAGGAGCACGAGGTGTCCTTCCTTCGTCCCGGCGGCGACGACCGATCCGTTTTCGGAGAGTGCCATGCTCGAGATACGCTCTACCCCGGCCGTATATTCCCAGCGGGGATCCATGGCATGGACGGATGAAATACAGGATATACAGCAGATAAGGAGCAGCAGGAAGACCCGGAGACCGATGGAACGCGATCCCGGCCCCGACCGCAGCCCCATCCGGATCCCGGGTCCCATGAAGGAGAGCTGGGGCCGGCGCCACCATAAAGGTTGAGTTATCATCGGGCCGGGAGAGGGAGCAGGAGTATCCGGTTTCCCTGTCGGGGAGAGTCCCCGTCCGGAACACACCGGGCCCGGCTGGCATCACCTTTATCTCCCCCCGGGCGACAATGACGCACCATGGACTGGAAGGCATGGCTGATCCTGGGAGTGGGACTGGTGATCATCGTCGCCTTCGCCCTGACGAACATCCCCCTCATCTTCCCGCCCGGTGAGAATAACACGGGCGGCCTTCCGCTCTCGACGATCCGGCTCCCGCCCGGGTTCCATATCGCGGTCTACAGCGGGGAGGTCCCCGGGGCCCGCTCCCTGACCATCTCCCCGGACGGTACCGTGTACGTGGGGACCATGACGGCAGGGAAGGTATACGCACTCACCAACCGGCCGGGAAGTTACGACCACCCCACGGACGTCTTTACCATTGCGGAGCGGCTGAACGAGCCCAACGGGGTGGCCTTCCGGAATGGATCTCTGTATGTGGCAGAGATCAGCCGCATCATCCGGTATGACGGCATCGAGGCGAATCTCTCCTCCCCGCCTGAGCCCGTCGTGGTGAAAGCCGGCTATCCGCCCGGGGGCGAACATGGCTGGAAGTTTATCGCCTTCGGGCCGGACGGGAAACTCTATGTCCCGATCGCGTCTCCCTGCAACATCTGCACTCCCCCGGACCCGCTCGACCAGACGATCACCCGGATGAACCCCGACGGTACCGGCCTCGAGGTGTATGCGGAAGGGATCCGGAACAGCGTCGGGTTCGACTGGGACCCGAATACCGGGATCCTCTGGTTCACCGACAACGGGAGGGACTTCCTCGGTGAGGACATTCCCCCCGACGAGCTGAACCGTGCCCCGGAACCCGGGATGAACTTCGGGTTCCCGTACTGCTATGACGACAACGTGACCGACCCTGCCTTCACCGGCCATTCCTGTGCCGGGTACGTCCCGCCGGCGGTGGAACTGCAGGCCCACGTGGCACCGCTCGGGATGCGGTTCTATACAGGGACCATGTTCCCCCCCGAATATAAGGACCAGATCTTCATCGCCGAGCACGGCTCCTGGAACCGGGTGGTGCCGATCGGGTACCGGGTCGCGCTGGTCCGGCTGGAGAACGGGACCCCGGTGGGAACGGAGGTCTTTGCCGACGGATGGCTCCAGGGAACCGCGGCGTGGGGCCGGCCGGTGGACCTCCAGGTGATGCCCGACGGGTCCCTTCTCGTCAGCGACGACAAAGCGGGGGCTGTCTACCGGATTACCTACCAGGCGTAAGGGCGGCGACAAGCGGGGACTTTCAGATGAATTGCCAAGCAGGAGATGATCCATCGATCAAACGGTGCGACGATAATGCGTGTACCTGCTGGATAACCGAGGCTCCCTCAGATCATATGGTGCGACAATACAGCATATCCATCAACCGTGTCCGATGCATGCGGGGCCGGTCTCCGTGATACGCATCGGGCACATACTCGTGATGAAAAGAACAACCCAATCTTCCGGATAGCCTGCCTTGACTTGATTTCGTTTTCACCCGTTCATTCAAAGAGATCCCTGTTGTGGTGATTAGGAAACACCGGGTCCCGGATATGGTGCAGCCTGGTGGGAAGATCCGGTCACGGAACATTTTTATGAGTTTATTGACGACGGTACTACCATTAGGTCTCTCCCAGGCAGGAATTTTCCCATGACGATCGACGGTGTCCAGATCAAACAGTTGAAAGTAGTCCCCGATGAACGCGGCTGGCTCATGGAGATCCTCCGCTGTGACGATCCCCTCTTCGAGCAGTTCGGACAGGTGTACGTGACCACCGCGTACCCGGGGGTGGTGAAAGCCTGGCACTACCATAAGATACAGACCGACAACTTCACCTGTATCCAGGGGATGATGAAGGTCGCCCTCTTCGATGCCCGGCCGGATTCGCCCACCCATCAATCCCTGATGGAGCTCTTCATCGGCGTCCGGAACCCCGTCCTCGTCCATGTCCCCCCGGGGGTATACCACGGGTTCAAGGCGATCGGGACCGAAACGGCCTTCTTCCTGAGTATCCCGACGCATCCCTACAATCCTGCAGAACCGGACGAGTTCCGTATCCCGCCGAATGCACTGGAGATCCCGTACGACTGGGGTCTTGCACCCGGCCTGAAGCACGGCTGAGGAGAATTCGACACATGGCAGTTCTGGTAACCGGAGGATGCGGGTTCATCGGGAGCAACTTCGTCCGTGCACTGCTCGCAGGCGATCCCGGGACCGCAGTGGTCAACCTGGATAAGCTCACCTATGCGGGGAACCCGGCCAACCTGCAGGATATGCAGGACATCCCCGGATATTCCTTCATACACGGCGACATCTGCGACACGACCGTGGTGAACGATATCTTTCGCACCTGCGGTATCGACACCGTCGTGCATTTTGCCGCGGAGAGCCATGTCGACCGGTCCATCGAAGACGCCTCGGTCTTCGCACGGACGAACGTCCTCGGCACGCAGACCCTCCTCGACGCCGCGCATAAATACGGGGTGGAGAGGTTCATCCACGTCTCGACCGACGAGGTGTACGGGAGCATCGCGACGGGTTCGTTCACCGAGGACGACACATTAAACCCTTCGAGCCCGTACTCCGCGAGCAAGGCGGGATCCGACCTTCTCGCCCGTTCCTATTTCATCACCCACCGGCTCCCGGTGATCGTCACCCGGTGCACGAACAACTTCGGGCCGTACCAGCATCCGGAGAAGCTGATCCCGCGGTTCATCACGAACCTTCTCTCGGGCGAGAAAGTCCCCCTCTATGGCACCGGCCGGAACGTCCGGGACTGGATCTACGTGACTGACCATTGCGACGCGATCCGCCACCTGATCGGGCACGGACAACCGGGCGGGATCTACAACATCGCGGGGGATGCCGAGAGGTCCAACCAGGAGATCACCAAAACCCTCCTCCGCCTCCTCGGAAAGGACGAGTCGTGGATCGAGTATGTCCCGGACCGGCCGGGCCACGACTTCCGGTACTCGCTCGACGCCGGGAAGCTTCACTGCCTCGGGTGGCAGCCGCGGCACTCGTTCGAGGAGGCGCTGGAGGCGACGGTCCGCTGGTACGAGGAGAATCCCTCGTGGTGGAGGCCGCTCCGGCAATGACGCGGCCGGTGGTGGTCCTCGGCGCTTCCGGGATGCTCGGGCATGCGCTGGTGGACGCGTTCCCGGGGGCGATCGCCCCGGGGCGGGACCTGGATATCACCGATGCCGTGTCGGTCCACACGTTTATCCTCGAGGCAGCCCCCGGCCTCGTGATCAATGCCGCCGCATATACCGACGTGGACGGGTGCGAGGATCACCCGGACCTCGCGATGGCGGTGAACGGGGAAGCGCCGGGATTCCTCGCCCGGGCATGCCGGGAGGCGGGAGCAGTCCTGGTCCATTACAGCACCGATTATGTCTTCGACGGATCCCGAGCCGGGTATCGCGAGGAGGATACCCCTGCCCCGATCAACCGGTACGGCATATCCAAGCTTCGCGGGGAGGAGCGGGTCCGGGAGGAGACGGACGACTACCGGATCATCCGGACCTCGTGGCTCTTCGGAAAACACGGGAAGAACTTTGTCGATACCGTGACCCGCCTCTCCCGGCAGCAGCGCCATGTCCCGGTCGTCGACGACCAGTACGGGAAGCCGACCTACACGGTCGACCTCGCCGGAAGGACGGCGGATGTGGTGAAGGCCCCGCCGGGGATCTACCACCTCACGAACGAAGGTGCATGTTCCTGGTTCGAGTTCGCCTCTGCAGCAATCCCGAATGCAGTACCCTGCACCTCGGACGAGTTCCCCCGGAAGGCACGCCGCCCGCGGTACTCGATCCTGGAAAATACCAAATTGCCCCCCATGCGCCACTGGCGGCTCGCACTGGCCGAGTATCTCGACGAACGGGAGACGGTATGATATGGAGCCACGGGAGATCGCGAAGAGAGGGAGAGAGCATTGACAGGGGCGGTCGATCGGAAGGAAGAGGAGAGACCATGATATGCCTGCTCGGTAAATATCATAAATAACCAGTGAGACCATGACAATCTGGCAGACAAACGGGGGAGATGGGAAGATCCTCATGATACCTGTTCTGAAATTCCGGAATGACTTTCCGGTGGCACCTGTTCTCAGGATGTACGGAGTGAGCGTCCGATCCTGGCCATCCCCATACAGATATGGTGACCACAGTATACCGGAGAACCGTAGCGGGGTGAACGATCCATGAAAGGAATCGTCCTCGCGGGCGGGACCGGGTCCCGGCTCTACCCGCTCACCAAGGTGACGAACAAGCACCTCCTGCCGGTGTACAACCAGCCGATGATCTTCTACCCGATCAATACGCTGATCGATGCGGGGATCACGGATATCCTGATCGTCTCCGGCCGCGGCCACGCCGGGCACTTCCTCGAGCTCCTCGGTTCGGGGTCGGACTGGGGTGCGAAATTCACCTACGAGATCCAGGAGCAGGCCGGCGGGATCGCACAGGCGCTCGGCCTCGCGGAGTCATGGGCGGACGACGACCCGGTCTGCGTCATCCTCGGGGACAACATCTTCGAGGACCCGATCCGGGATGCGGTGACCGGCTTCTCATCCGGGGCACGGGTCTTTTTAAAGGCGGTCCCCGATGCGCACCGGTTCGGGGTGGCGGAGGTGCAGGGTGAGCGGATCGTCTCGATCGAAGAGAAACCAAAGATGCCGAAGTCGAACCTCGCCGTGACCGGCCTCTACCTGTACGACCGGGACGTCTTCCCGATCGTCCGGACGCTCAAACCCTCGCGAAGGGGGGAACTCGAGATCACCGACGTGAACAACGAGTACATCCGCCGGAAAGAGATGAAATTCACCGTTCTCTCCGGGTACTGGAGCGATGCCGGGACCTTCGAAAGCCTCCTCCGTGCCGGCATCCTCGTCCGGGACCACGAGGCGGGTGAGGGGAAATAGACGGGATAACTCCGGGACGGGTGAGATCCCGGCGAATGAGGGGAAGGCGAAGACGGGATAGCTCCGGAACGGGAGGGATCCGGTGAATGAGGGGAAATAGACAGGATAACTCCGAGACTGGGAGAGATCCCGGTGAATGAGGGGAAGGCGAAGACGGGATAACTCCGAGACTGGGAGAGATCCCGATGAATGAGGGGAAGGCGAAGACGGGATAACTCCGAGACTGGGAGAGATCCCGATGAATGAGTGGGGAAGGCGAAGACGGGATAACTCCGGTGTTTTCGGTTGCCGAATCAGGATATATCGAAATATTCACGGTTCAGAAGTTCGGGCACGTCAGGAGAATGCCGGAGAGGGATTCCGGGATGAATCCTCACTGGAAGGAAGATGAATCTCCCGATGCAATGCCCCATCAAGGGGGAAGATCAGGTTCCGGACCGGATGCGGGAAGCGGCTGATTCTGGCGATGAATGCCGTGGTGATGGCATTGTTCACCCGGAGCTCCGTTGTTTCGTCGTGATGTCAGGGTTTACTGGCCAATGGGGAGGAAAGACAATGGATTCGTTTAACCAATCAGTATATTACTATAACCGTCGAGTTAATATCCGAATATGCAGAGCGTCCGCGCCTTCCTGAACGATAAAACGATAGGGGCGACCCGGGTCCACACGGTAAAATTCAAGATTAACGGACGTTGTGTGAATAACTGCAGGTTCTGCCCGTTCCACAACGACCCGCATCTCCTCGAGGTCGGGGACATCGAACATTTCTTCGATATGGCCGGGAAAAAACCGTTCAGGTCCCTTGTCGTGAACGGCGGAGAACCGACCATTCATCCCCGGTTCATCGATATCTGCAGGTACCTGAAGGAACAGTTCAGGGACCGGATGTATCTTTCCCTCGGGACGAACCTCATACCGCTCTCCTGGGATCGCGGGCGATATACCGACATCCGGAAGACGATCTATGAGACGTTCCACCGCATCGAAGTCGGGTGCGACGACGAGCACAAGAATATCCATCTTCTCGAGCGTTTCGCGCCCGAAATTGTGGCGGCGGGGATCGTCCTGGACGTCAACGTGATGCCCGATTACTGCAGTGAAGAGACGAAGGGAAGGATACTCGCGGTGAAAGATCGGTACGACCTGGACGTAACCTTCTCGGAACTTCACCACTATTATGAATCCCGGCCCGTCATCAATGATGCATCGACGCCCTGCCGGAAACGGGCGCGGGACCTCCTGGTTAACTGCAACGGCGATCTCTTCTTCTGTTTCCACCAGGAGATGGAGACACCGGTCTGCAACCTCTTCACCGTAACCGGAAAAGAACTGGAGTATTATCTGGAGCGGTACGATCCGCGGGAGTATCACTTCTGTGCCTGCTGCCCGAGATATATCCCCGAGCGTTCTCTGCATATCAGAAAACAGTTAAAAAAGAGTGCAGAGGGACTGAAGAGGTTATTGATCGAGAACTGATATATCCGGGATGGTCAGGACTTCTGATCTCCGGGGCGGATAAGGGCAACTGATCTTCGCATCTTCTCACCTGCACCAGTCAATACAGGCCTGCGTACAATTACATCCCGCACCCGTGAGGTGCACATGACAGAAGGTTTAGTACGGCCCCGACCCAAGAGGGATATACCAGGGAGTGCATGAAGATTACTCTCCGTGCAGGGTGTTTTGTTGGAATGGGGGAAGCAGGGATACGCCGTACCACAACAGGAGGAGAAGGGAAGCAGGGATGCGCCGTATCTCAACAGGGACAGAAGGGGAGCATGGATGCGCCGTATCTCAACAGGGACAGAAGGGGAGCAGGGATGAATAAAAAGAGCTTATTACCGGGATGTCCATGAAAAAACTGAGTGAGACGGGTGCGGATTTTCATTCTATTTCTGTCGTTATCCCGGTATACAACGATCCGGATGGCATAAAGGATACCCTGGACTCGCTCGTCATTCAGGACTATCCCCCGCATCATTTTGAGGTTATTGTCGTGGATAACGGATCGACCGATCATACTGCGGCGGTGATCGGGGAGTATGGAAGGGATAACCCGAAGATCCGGTTGGAAACGGAATATCCGGTCCACAGCTCGTACGCAGCCCGGAACAAGGGTATACTGTCGTCCCGGGGATCGGTTATCGCGTTCATGGATGCGGATATGTCGGTCGGTGCGGACTGGCTGACAAAGATCAACCAGTCGCTGCAGGAGAATAACGGGGACTATCTCGCCTGCGGAGTGGAAATAGTCGGGAGGAACAAGACCATCTATGAGCTATATGATAAAATAACCGGGTTTCCGGTAGGGTCCTACCTGCAGGACGACCACTTCGCGCCTACCTGTTGCCTGGTGGTGCGAAAAAGTCTGTTTATGGAACTCGGGTTATTTGATTCGAGACTGATCTCGGGCGGGGATCTCGAATTCGGAAACAGAGCGTACCGATCAGGGAAAAAACTCTGTTACGACCCGGAGATCGTGATGAGGCATCCTGCCCGTTCGTCGTTCAGGTCACACTATAACAAATTATTCCGTGTCGGAAGGGGACTTCGGCAGTTAACGGTCTATTATCCGGAGCGATTCCCTGTCCGGAAGTACAGTGCGTGGAATCCCCGGAATTACATCCCCCGCACCCCCTGGAATTTTTTCCGCTCCTATAAAGGGAACGAAACCTGGGATGAATTGCGGCTTACCGATAAAATCAGGCTCTACGGGATCAACTGGGTCCTCCAGCTGGCAAAGATGGGTGGATACCGGTACGAATCCCGCAGATCCGGCAGAGGCGGTTGAAATTTTCCCGCAGGAATACCATAACGTCTCGGTAATATGGGATGATATCGCATTTTAACGGCAGGGAAATGGGCGGTCAGGACTTTTCCGAAGGAAAACGAACCGGAGACACTCCCATTCCCCCCGTCGGCCGGGATAGGCCAAGCAGAAGGGGTATCACGAAAACCCATGCCCGGACCCGGGTATCACCCCGGTGTATCGATTTGTCCTGAACGATTGTTCACGAGTATCCGCTCACCCGGTCATGGGGAGTATCACGAATACCCATGCCCTAACGCCCGGACCCGGGTATCACCCCGGTGTATCGATAAATTCCCGAACAGTTGTTCATAAGTACGGGTCACGACAACCCAGCCCGTGACGCACGGATCCGGATGTCCCGGTGTATCGATACATCCGAACGATTGTTCGTGATTGCCCGCCTACCCGGTCCAGGAAGCCGGAGCGGACCCCCCGGCCTCCTCCTCCTCCTTCCCGACCTCACGGAGGTACTGGCGGATCACCTCGTGCGGGGTGCCGGTCGTGACGATCCTTCCTTCACGGAACAACATGCACTTTTTGCAGACCGCCCGGATCTGGTCGAGTTCGTGGGAGACGAAGAGGATCGTCTTTCCTGCCCGGCGGATCTCCTCGATCTTTTCCATGCACTTATGCTGGAACGCCTCGTCCCCGACCGCCAGGATCTCGTCCACCAGGAGAATATCCGGGTTGGTATGAATCGCGACGGAGAACCCGAGCCGGAGATGCATGCCGGAAGAGAAGTTCCGTATCTTCATGTCCTCGAACTTTTTTCAGCTCGGCGAAGTTCAGGATATCCCAGTATTTCCGGTCGATCTCCCTCCGGGTCATCCCCATGATCGCCCCGTACAGGTAGATATTCTCCCGGGCGGTGAGCTCCGGCTCGAACCCGACACCCAGTTCGAGGAACGGGGCTACCCGTCCCTGGACGAGGACGCATCCCCGGTCAGGGTACAATACCCCGGCGATCAGTTTCAGGAGTGTGCTCTTTCCCGACCCGTTCGGCCCGATCACCCCGACGGTATCCCCGTGGCGGATATGAAACGAGACGTCGTCGAGGGCGCTGAAGTCCCGGTACATTGCCGCCTTTCCCTGGAGCCGGGCTGCAAGGCGCGAGTAAATGGTCCGGCGCCGCTCGAGCGGGATCTGAAACTGCTTCGTCAGGTGCTGGACGGAGATGGCGATCGTTTCGTCCTCGCTCCCCGGTTCGAGGGTGCTCCCTTTGGCGCACCGCATGAAGCGCATCTACATATCCTCCGCGAACCGGGGTTCCATCCGGTTGAATATCAGGGTTCCGATGAGGAGGACGATACCCGATGCGAGGATCGTATATCCGAGCAGAGGGAGAGAAGGGAAGGTCGCATAGAGCATGATCTCGCGGAACATCACCATGATCGAGCTCACCGGGTTAAGCAGGTAGAGGGCCTGGTACTGTTCGGGGATCAGCGTGACCTGGTAGAAGACCGGGGTGAGAAAGTACCCGATCTGCATGAGAACCGTCCATACATTCTCGAGATCCCGGTACCGGGGAAAGAGCGCCCCGAGGGCCAGACCCACCCCGTAGACCATCCCGAAATAGATCAGCATGAGCGGGGGGAACATCAGGAGATTGAGGGAAAACGGTGCACTGAAGATGATCAGGAACGCAAAGAGGATGACAAACTCGAGCAGGGAACTGATGAAGCCGGAGATCACGAGAGAAAAGACCAGTATCTGGCGTGGAATGTAGATCTTCTTTACCAGCCCCGGTTTGCTGTAGATGGAGCGGACGGTGGAAGATGTGCCGTTCGCGAAGACCCGCCAGACGATGATCCCGACGAACAGGTAAAGGATCAGGCTGGTATCGGTAACATTTCGTACGTTCCGGAAGACCACGTAGAGGACGACGAGCCACAGGAGCGGGTTTAAGAGGGACCAGAGAAACCCGAGCACCGAGGACTGGTACTTGATCCGGAGGTCGCTGATGACAAGGATCCGGATCAGGTCGTAATAATCACGCACCCACATAGGAAGCCTCCCCGCTGCCCCAGGTCCGGACGAACCGGGAAAAATCGTGATAGGTCCCCGACCGGATCACGCTCCGCCGTTCCCGCAGCATCCGCCCGAGCCCCGCGATCGCGTGGACCTTCGCCCGGAGGATGACCCTTCCCCGCCCCTGCAGCAGGTAAACGACCGTCACCCCGATATTCCGCCCAAGTATCCAGGGGAGAGAGGTGACGAGGAGCCGGAGGGGGAAGTCCCTGAACGTATACCAGAGGATGTTCCGGTTTCCATAGTACACCGCGAGGTCGGACCCCCGTCCCGCGCTCGCCCCGTTCGCGTGCACCACCACGGCCTCCGGCACGTACCGGCACTTCCAGCCGGCAAGACGTCCGCGGACGGCGAGATCCACGTCTTCCATGTACAGGAAGAACGACGCATCGAAGGAGCCGACCTCCGCGAGCATCGCTCTCCGGTAGAGCGCGGCTCCTCCGCAGGGCCCGAGGACCTCTTCCGCAGGGGATTCCGGCCCGGGATCTCTCCTCCCCATGTCCCGGTTCCAGGCGGCACCGCTCCGTGAGATGCAGATACCGGTGGAGTTCAGCCGCCCGTCCGGCAGGAGCATCTTCGGTGCGCACATCCCCGTCCGGGGATCCGCTTCCATCGCACGCGCAAGATGTTCCACGCAGGAGGGATCGAGGACGATGTCGTTATTCAGGGCAAGGATCGCATCCCCGGAAGCCGCCGCGATCCCGGCGTTGATCCCCCCGCCGTACCCGAGATTTTCCGTGCTCCGTATCAGGCGCACCCGGGCCGCAAACTCGTCGGGGATCCGGTCGCTGCCGTCCGTCGAGGCGTTATCGACCACGATCACCTCGAGATCCGTCCAGGTCTGCGTGGCAAGGGACGAAAGGCAGGCGGAGAGGAACTCCGCGCCGTTGTAGTTGACGACAATCGCGCTTATCATATGCCAGAGGGCGCCATCCCGCCCAGATACCCGTCAGTACTTCTCGACGGGGAGTTTCTTATATACTTCCCCGATCCGGCTCCGCGTCCGGATGAATGTCACGGTTCGAACTCCCGGATCGCCGATTTCAGGTTCCCGGCAAACATCTGTTCCGAGAACTGTCCGGACCTGGCGACGCAGGTCTCCCTCATCTCCCGTGCCCGTGCCGGCGTCAGGTACCTGACCGCTCTCACGAGCTCGTCCACGGTCGCGTTCGGACAGAGACAGCCCGTTTCACCGTGGACGATCGTCTCTTTCAGCCCGCCTTCGCGGACCCCGATACACGGCTTGCCCGCCGCCATCGATTCCACCGGCGACATCCCGAAGTCCTCGTCCACCGGGATGTATATCGTCGCGATGCAGGTGCCGATCAGCCGTTCCAGGCTGGATTCCGAGACCCATCCCTCGATGCTGATGTTAGGGTATCCGTCGGCCATCTTTTGGATCTTCTCCAGGTCCGGCCCGCCCGAGATCACGACCAGGTTCTTCTCCGGCATCCTCCGGAACGCATCCACGATCCGGTCTACCCTTTTTAAACCGTCCAGCCGTCCGGTGGAGAGGTAGAACTCCTCCTGCCCGAGCCAGGAATACCGGTCGGTCGCGATCGGGGGATAGACGACCGAACTCCGCCGGTATACCTCGTCCCCGTAGGAGGCTCTCACCCGATCCCGGACATTTTCGGAGTTGCAGAGGATTTTATCGAACTGCCGGACGTATTTCTGATCCTTTCTCCTCCAGTAGACCGAGAACGGCCTCACCAGGGCTTTCACGAGCGCTCTCTGCACCGGGTCCCCGATCGCCGCATCGATCGCCTCCGGGGAGTCGCGGAGGTGATAGAGCCATCGCGGCGGGGTGTGGCAGTACCAGACCGACGGATGATGGTGCGAAGCGGCGATCGCCCACGTACCCGAGCAGATCACGAGGTCATAGGGCGAAAAGTCATGGTTTTCAAATGCCCTCGCGATCTTCAAAAGGTTCGGGGATGAAGAGAGCGGAGTAACGGGCAGGTCCCGCAACTCCGGGTACGTATGCTCCCGGTCGACAAAACCGGTATAAATATCTGCACCGAGCGCCCGTGCCATGGTCATGACCACGCGTTCTCCTCCCCCCCGCTTGAGGAAATGATCGTGGCAGACGGCGATCTTCATACAGGTACTCAGTGGGGAAAAATCCTATATATACTTATGAAAGGGAACAGCAGCCCGGAGTGCGGTTTGTGCCCGGGCTCCCCGTGCGGGCGACCGGATGATATACCCTTTCGCCCCGGCTGATCCTTTCCCCCGATATGACCGTCATGAATCCCTGGTTTTTTTCTTCGAAAGAATTAATCCGGTGGAATTGAGAACCAATAAGGTACGCAATGGGAAAATTTACCTTATATGATAATCCAGCGGTGGACCAGACGATTCAGAAGGATCTGGATCTCATATGCCACGAGATACTCGCGGCCTGTACGACCGAAGTCCATTTTACTGGCAGGAACTTTTGGGAGAGGTGAAGGGAGTGTGCTCATGGCGGATGGACAGGACGGCAGGATCGTTCCCGTTATGGATTATGACCTGCTCATCATCGGGGATGAACGGTCACTCCTCACCGCCGGAGAGCATTCCGATCTCAGGAGACGGTTACATGACCAGTGCCGGTCGGGAAAGATAGCGCAGCACGTAATCTCTGGCTGCGATCTCGATCTCTTCTGGTCTTCCCTCAACGAATTCGTCAGTAATGCACATTTAAGCATTTATGATATGAAAGATGCAAGCATCGTGCTCTACGGGGAAGATATCAGAAACCTCGTCGCGATCGATATAGAAAAATTGGCTGTTTCGGCTTGTTACTACAGCCTGTTTCGAAGCATAAAGTCGTTTCTCAACCAATTTTCCATCGACTGCCTGAACTCGCCACCGACCGGAAAAAAACGGTTTTCCCTGATCTTCTATTGCAGCAAAGTATACCAGCATATGGGAACTCAGCTCACCCTCTGTCACCATCTCTATGATCCCTCATCCAAAGTCAGGGTGGAGCGGCTGCGAGAGAACTATTCCCGTCTCTATCCGAAACTCGCCGCAAAGGTTCCGAATTTACCCGATAAAATTTATTTTTATCAAAATTTGTCATTATTTCCCGACACCATATCAACCGGTGGAATCGACCCGGTTGCTCTGTGGTTCGAAGCACGGGATGACTTCGAACTGGTTATGAAATACTGCCTTTCGACGCTGGGGAATCCGGATTCGGATGACATGACGTTCCTCTCCGATGTACTATACCAGTCTCTCCGTCGGGATTACCACAGATACTTCATCGAATACTTTTTGAATGCACGATATGGCATTCGGAACCCCGCGGTCATCTCCTTTGTGAACCGGATGTACCACCTCTATTATACGCATATATTTGCCATGAATTATCGAAAAGTGCACAGGTCCGGTTTCAGACTATATGGAATGTCCCCCCTCCCGAAACTCCTTGCAATCTCCCCCTTACTCCTGTTCTCTCTCCATCCGGACGGGAGTGTCGACGAGAAACTCTATTCTGCCTTCTGGGAACGATTTTCTCCCATATGTCCGGAAAGGGATCCCCACCTGCAGGTTCCGGATGCGCAAAACTGGGAAATTTCAAAAAATAAGCTCCTGGACACCATTCAATTGAATAAGAAGCAGCAGAGGGAGGGAGGGAGCCCGCGAAAACGGTCATGAACAGAGGTGTAACCGGCGGGATGGTCCTCATTTTCATAAGAAGCATACCATTCCCGTATCCTGAAGACGATCTCCGCATCCCGGGCTGTGGAGTAACCCTTTAAGAGGTTTCTGCATACCAGTTCCGGAAAAAATAACGATACCGTTAAATTATTTCACCTTACAATAAAAACCAGTAATTTTGCGGGGGTTAGATGAACAAAACGGTTGAACCCATCCTAATCGATCCGGATACCCCTATACGGAGAGTAATGGAAATAATCAACGAGGCACCTCATAAAGGTGCAGTTGCCGGAATAGCGTTGGTTGTGGACGAAGAAAAATATGTAAAGGGCGTGATCAGCGACGGGGATATCAGACGTGCCACCCTTCGGGGAGTGTCTCTTGACGCTCCGGCAGAGACCATCATGATAACGGATCCCATAACGGTCCTGCAGGGCCTGTCCGGCAGTGAAATGATCAAAGAAATCACCAGAAAACTGAATTCAACGGACAGGATAAAAAATAAGAAGATCGAAAAAGTCATTATCGTCGACGAATCCGGCAGGATCGAAGATGTAATCACTATTTTCGATCTCTGGAAAAAAAATGAGATGAGTATAAAGAATATATGTGTCGTCGGTTTGGGATATGTCGGATTAACCCTTGCCGTATCCCTTGCAGACGTTGGTTTTACGGTCGTCGGCATCGATAAAAATTCCGCAGTCGTTCATACCCTGGGACAGGGAAAGCCCCATTTCCATGAACAAGGGCTCGATACCATCCTTAAATATCATATAAACAAGTCTTTCTCGGTACGTTCCACGTTTGATTCCATACAATCCGATGTCTATATCATCTGCGTCGATACCCCGGTCGATGAGTCCCATCGCCCCGATATGGAAAATCTGAAAAATGCGTGCGAATCGATAGGCAAAATAGTAAAAAGAGACGATCTGGTCATTTTGAGATCTACCGTCCCGATCGGGACATCGAGAGGCGTGATACCCCCCATTCTGGAAGAGGGATCGGGCATGACCTGTGGGACCGATTTCTTCCTGGCCTTTGCTCCCGAACGAACGCTGGCCGGCAAAGCGTTGGAGGAACTCAGGACACTCCCCCAGATAGTGGGAGGGTGGAACGAGATCAGTTCCGAGATGGCGTCCAACATCTTCAAAAGACTGACCCCGACCATTGTAACGGTAGACTCTCTCGAGGCCGCAGAAATGATCAAGTTAATGGACAACAGTTTCCGGGACCTCATCTTCGCGTTCTCGAATGAACTTGCACTGGTCTGCGACAAATTCAATCTGGACACCGTGAAAGCAATACGGGCGGCAAATGAAGGGTATTTAAGAAACCGGATACCGCTTCCCAGTCCGGGTGTCGGGGGCTCATGCCTGACCAAGGATCCTTATATCCTGATCCATAATGCCCTCCAAAAAGGGTATAATTTGAAATTAACCAGAAGTGCAAGGGAAATAAATGAATATATGCCTCTATTTATCGCAGAAAAAATTTTTGGTTTTTTAAAAGAGCACGAGATCGATATGTCCCGGGCAAAAATTTTTATCATGGGATTCGCGTTCAAGGGATCGGAAGAGACTTCGGATATTCGAAAGTCCCCCGCGATCGAGTTATTAGCGCACCTTCGCTCCATGAACCCGGGCTCAAACATCTTCGGGTACGATGCGGTCGTACAACAGGAGGTAATTCACCATCTCGGGGTGATCCCCTGTACTATCGATAAGGGGTTCGAGCAGGCCGATGTCGTCGTGATAATGAATAACCACAAGTCCTTTTCGGGTATGGACATCTATGCCCACCTCGAGAAGATGAACAAACCCGGGCTCTTTTTCGACGGCTGGCATACCTTTCCCAAGGAAGTCATCTCAAATGTCGAGGGCATTGTTTACGGAGGTCTGGGTGTTGAATGATCCCTCCGGTCAGATCGGCGTCATAACGACCTTTTTTGGATATAAAGGAAAAATCCTCCCTAAGATTCGTTTATTATCGGAGATCTTCCTCTCCCTGGGCATCAGGCCGTACATCCAGCTCCACTCCGAGCCCTCTGAGGAGTTTGATCCTCTTGTTCACGAATTGATCTCGGTACAAAAAGAGTACGATATCAAGTACAGCATCCATCAGTCCCTGTGGCTGCCCCACAGCGATTTTTTCATCAATTTAGGAAGCAGCGACCCGGATATCAGGGAGGGTTCGATACGGGCTATGAAAAGGTCGATGGATCTTGCGGTCCTGATCGGTGCGAAGAATGTCAGTTTCCATGCAGGGTATGCAGCGAACGATATGCGACAAGGTTCCGAATTCGATACGCTCGTGCCGGTCGGTGAAATTCCCTATGAGATCGCGTATGAAAATGTAAACCGGGGACTTCGGGAGATAGTCGATTATCGTGATGAAGATATCCGGATCAGCATAGAAAATTTGTGCCATCGGCCCGGTAACCGGTATCTCTTTTCAGAACCCTCTGATTTTTTGCATCTGCCCGGCGGGGTGAATGTCCTCTTTGACATCGGTCATGCATATTATTCGGGTGCCCGGACGGACGATCCCGGATACATCGACCGGTTTATACAGATAACCGGGGGAAAGATCTCGGAAATTCACGCGAGTGATAACGAGGGGATGGAGGACGAGCACAAGCTGGTCGGGTCTGGTTCCATTCCCTTTCCTGAAATATTCGGTACAATCAGAAAATTCCAGAGAATGCCGCCGGTCATCATCGAAGCGACCGGCCGGAGATATAACTATTCGGATACCGACCTTAAAACCAGTATTATGCAGCTGAATGAGATGCTTTCAGGGGTGGGCGCATGAACCGGTCAGCAGATCCGCCGGTTACCATCATCGCCGAACTCTGTCAGAATCACAAGGGGGATATCGATATCCTCAAAGAAATGGTGCGGGAATCAGCGAAGGCAGGCGCAACATATGCCAAAATACAGTCCATGTATGCGGACGACCTCACGTTCAGGGAGAGGTTCGAGACAGGATTGATCAAAGACGGGAAAACCCTTACGATCAAGCGGCCGTTCCGGCAGGAATATGACCGCCTCAGACCCATGGACCTCGATCCCGAAGCACACTGGATTTTTATCAGGGAATGTGAGCGGTATCACATAAAGCCCCTCACCACTGTTTTTTCCCGATCGAGGATACCGTTTCTCGAACAATTCCCCTGGAACGAGATCAAAGTGGCAAGTTATGACTGTGCCAGTTTTCCCCTGATACGGGAATTAAAAGAGAGATTCGGACACCTGTTCATCTCCACGGGTGCAACCTACGATCACGAGATCCGGAAAACCGCAGAGATACTGAAAAACCATGGTTATACGTTTCTTCACGGAGTGACCATTTATCCGACACCCCTCGATTCATTGAATCTTGCACGGATGGATTATTTGAGGCAATTCTCCCCGGCCGTCGGGTTCAGCGATCATACCCTGGTAGAAAGGGACGGGATAAACGCGTCCATTGTGGCGTTATATAGGGGAGCCGATCTTATTGAAAGACACTTCACCGTCCTCGACAAAACGGAAACCAAGGACGGGCCCGTATCGATAAACCCGGACCAGCTGAAAGAACTGGTGGAATTTTCAAAAATGGATAAACATATGCTCAAATCTTATGTACAAAAAGAAATTCCGGATTACCGGAGGATGATCGGTGACGGGAGATCGAACCTGACCCACGAGGAGTTATTGAACAGGGACTATTACCGGGGCCGTTTCGCCAGTAAGATCGATAACGAGGTCGTGTACAACTATGACGAAAAAAGGGCCTTCTGACCGGAAAAACATCCTGGGGATCATTCCGGCACGCGGAGGGTCAAAAGGAGTTCCGAGAAAAAACATCAGGTTGTTGCATGGAATTCCTTTAATTGCGTATTCCATCTCTGAGGCAAAAAAATCACGGTATCTGAACCGGGTAGTCGTGTCGACCGAGGACGCCGAGATTGCGGAGGTGGCGCAAAAGTGGGGGGCAGACATTGTTCTCCGCCCGGATGACCTTGCGGCTGATGATTCTCCGGTATTATTGGCATTAAAGCAGGTTGTCCTACACCTGTCGGAGAAGGAAGGATATGATGCGGATATCGTTGTCATGCTCCAGCCGACAACGCCATTCCGTAGAGCCCCCGATATTGATAATGCTGTTGAATTGCTCTTAAAAACCAATGCGGATTCCGTGATCAGCGTTTGTGAGGCGCCCCATACCTGCAATCCCCACTGGGTAAGAAAAATCGTTGACGGCAGGCTCCGTCCCTACACGGATCGGGACGAAGATCTTCACCCGATGAGACAGGATTTACCAAAGGTATACTGGCGGAACGGCCAGATATATGCGATGAAGAGATCGGTGCTGTTCGATAAAGACAGCCTGTACGGAGACGACTGCCGGCCGTATATCATGCCGAGGAATTTCCATATCAATATCGACGAGGAACTGGACCTTCTGCTTGCCGGACTGATCATTGAAAAAGGACTGATTGAAATTGACAAACCGGAAATGGTTTCCCGGTAGGCCTCGAGGTCGAGGAGCGGCGAGGTGATACGATACCGTATGAATCGATTTTGATATCTGACCGGAAATACGGATATTGCTCCTTCGCTTTCCTCTGTATTCTTCATCTGGGAACATATTGAGGGAAGAAAACCCCGTACCCCTTCACCGGCATTATACGAAAAACCAGGAGACCCGGGATGGAGGGTCCTGAATTCTCCGGCATAAAAAGGGTCTCAGGTCTCTCAGACCGGCGGGTAATACGTCCATCATAAGGTGAGAATGGTACCCCCCGGCTGAATGGAGGTGAGAAAGAGGGAGATGCGATAAAAGGAGATAAATCGCGAACGCTCTTTAAGCCCGGTATCCGAGTATCTTTCCCGGGTTTCCTGCCACGATCGCATTGTCGGGAACTTCTTTCACCACTACCGCACCCGCGCCGATAACAGCATTTTTCCCTATCCTGCCGACGTTCGGAAGAATTATGCATCTCTCGAGTAATATTGCCCCTTCCTCGATCACGGTCTTCTTCAACAGGACCTCTTTTTCCGTCAGGGAACGGTACTGGTGATCGTGCGTGAGTATGGAGACATCATTCGTGATCAGGACATTGTCTTTTATCACCAGTTCTCCCCTGATGTCCAGTCGCACGTTATTCCGGATGGTCACCCCGTCTCCCAGGATAAGCGTACCGTTGCCATCGATCCGGACACCATCTCCGATCAATGCGAATTTCGATTCGATGGGAAGTTTGTAGGGGCTTCTCGGCAGGATCAGTCTGCCGCGTGCGTACACGGTTCCCCGTATCCGTGAACGTATCCAGGAATTCCGAAGCGTATTGAAGACGGGAAGATCCGGAGAGGTGAGCAGTTCCATGAATCCGTTATACAAACGGATCGAAAATAACCGGTAATTTCTTCCCCTGCTTTTCATCTTACCTCACTCTCGTAAACATCAGTATCCACCATGTTCCGGTCTCCGGTCGGGCCCGCCTGGCGGTGACCCTCCGGCGACGCGCCGGTAATACGCCTCCGCGAGGTCGGTGATCCGCTCCCAGTCGTAGGGTCCGGTGAACGCGATCGCGTGCGGCCGCATCTCCGGTGCACGGGCCAATGCTTTACGGATGGCGACCGCGAGCGCCGGCGCCGTCGGGGCGCAGAGGACCCCCTGGTCCGCGGTGACAAAGTCCTTTGCCGCATTCTGCGGGTGATCCGCGGTGACCAGGACGAGGCCGCAGGCCAGGGCCTCGAGCGCCGCGATGCCGAACCCCTCGCGGGTGGAAGGGAATGCAAAGACGGTCGCGGATTTCATCCGGGAGATCACCGCGTCGTGGGTCGGAAGCATGCCGGTGAACGTGACCTGCCCTGCAACCTGCAACGTCCGGGCGAGCGCCTCCAGCCGTTCCCGTTCCGGACCGTCCCCGATGATCAGGCAGCGGATGCCGGGGAGTTCCGCCGCACACGACGCGACCGCCTCGATCAGGAGGTCGACATGCTTCTCCGGGATGAGCCGCCCGGCAAACAGGACATCGACCGGGTCCGGCGAGGCGGGCAGTGCGAGGATCCGTTCCCGGTCGATCCCGTTCGGGATGATCGCGCTCTCCTGCCCGGAGAGTTCCCAAAGAGCCCGGGCAGTGAGGGGGGAAGCCGAGACCGCATGGGGAGAGATACCCGCCACCACCCGTTCGATTGCTTTTCCAAACGCCCCCCATCTCCCGAGGTATTCGTACCAGTACTCCCCCCATACCTCGTGCCAGGTGATCACGAGGGGCGTCCTCCGGAGAACCGCACTCAGTTTCGCTCCGAATACCGAGAAGAAGGGAAAGTGCTGGCAGTCGATCAGGTCGAATCTCCGGGAAACAAGCGGGATCACGACGGCCCACCCGAAGAGGATCGCTTCCCCGATGGACCGTCTCCCGTCGCGGTACAGGGGCATCTCCGGGCAGACCCCGTGGAGCGTCACCCCCTCACGGGTGATGGTTGTGGCGCCGACCCAGCAGTGCATCCCGAAGAGGTGCACCTCGTGCCCTCGTCCTGCGAGCCGCTTCGCCACCTCCCAGATCCGCAGCTGCACCCCGCCCGGTATCTCGGGATATACCGCATCGTAGACGTAGGCGATCCGCATCGCTCCCCCCGTTCAGGACTCCGGCAGGTTCATCCGCATCATGCTCACAAAGATGGCAAAGAAGATGATCTGCACCCCGATGCTGATCCCGGCAAGGGAGAGGATCGCGTTTGCGATCTCGGAGAGAGACCCGTACCCGGACTGGATCCACTCGGAGATGATCGAGAACCCGAGCACGATCCCGAGCAGGATCAGCAGGCCCCCGAGGAGGAGAAACCGTTCCAGGTTATGATACCGGAGGATCACCTCCGTGACCCTGCTCCGCTCCCCGTACCCGTGGATCTCGGAATACACGTCGATCATCGCCCCGGTCAGGAACGCCTGGACGCCCGCCACCAGGAGAAAACCGCCGAGGATGACGGTGTGGGCGTGCGTCTCGGCCGATCCGAGGGCGAGAAGACTGATCAGGGCGATCCCGATGAGGGCGAAGATCAGCCCGGGGACCGCGATGAACGGGATCGGTTTTAGGAGCAGAATGAACCGCACGTGCCGCCACCCGTCGGCAAAGGAATGCAGATTTGACGGGCTCTTCCGGGGATGATAGTGAATCGGGACCTCCTCTATCCGGAGATGCTCCCGGTTCGCCGCGACGAGCATCTCAGATGCGAACTCCATCCCCGACGAAGTCAGGCGGAGCCGCTCCAGGGCCTCCCGCCGGATCGCCCGGTACCCGCTGTGGGTATCGGTAAACTGCGTGTGAAAGATCCGGTTCAGGAGCCAGGTGAGCAGGGGGTTTCCGATGTACCGGTGCAGCCATGTCATCGACCCCGGATCCATCTTCCCGGTGAAGCGGGACCCGATCACGAGGTCGGCTCCCCGGGAGAGCGGGGAGACGAGGGCGGGAAGTTCGGAGAAGTCGTACGTCCCGTCGGCGTCTCCCATGACGACGTAATCCCCCCGGGCACGCCCGAATCCCGCGATATAGGCGTTCCCGTACCCCCGTGCCCCGGGATGGATCACCACCGCCCCGAGCGATCGGGCGATCTCCGGGGTCCGGTCGGTGGAAGAATCGGCAACGATGATCTCCCCGGAGATCCCGTTCTCCCGGAACGCCTGCTGAATCGCCTGGATACAGGGACCGATCGTCTGCTCCTCGTTCAGCGACGGGAGGACGACCGATACGGTCCCTTTCATCCCTGCCGGGGCCGGCTGATCTCCTTCATGGTTCATCCGCACCACCCGTGCCGGGAAGGATCACGGGACCTGCAGCCCCTTCCGCACGTCGTCTTCCGTCACCTGGTACGTCGTCCCGGTGCCGGCGATCCGGTACGGCCCGAGCGCCCGCACCCCGGTCCCGGTATCGATGGTCGGGTACGGCACGATGAACTCCCCGTTCTCGCTCTGCTGCCGGTAGGTAAACTGCCTCCCCTCGTTCGTTTCCAGGGAGAGCTCGATGATGCCGTCCCCCCGGATGTGCGCCCCCTCCACGATCTCGAAGATCTTGACCGCCTGTATCGGCGCCAGCCCGGGCTGCCGTGCATTGGTCGGGGACTCGTAGACGAGGCGGAAATGCCTGAGCGCGGGAATCACGTCCACGGGCTGGTCCACGAACCCGCTGACCGCGATGGCTCCGGAATCCCCGGTAAGCCCCGACTGTACGGCCTTCGCACGCGCTTCTCCTGCCGGGAGCTTCTCCATCGTGGTGACAACCGGGTAGGGCACTCCGGCTTCCCGCGTATATTCAACATAGAACGCCGTGTCCGGAACGACCATGCTCCCGTCGAAGTTGTGGAGCCGGGTGGACATGGCGAGGAAGAACGGTTGCGCAAAGAACTGGAGAACTTTCGTATCCCCGGAAGCCTGAGGCTGGATCATGATGGGTGTAAAGTCCTCCCAGGTGAAGCCCCGCGGGATGGACTGATTCCCGAGGACCAGCGTCGTGACGTACCCGTAATCGGTGACCACGTAACGACTCCCGAGGGCGGATGAGACATTCAGGGCGGTATTCTCGTCCTGTGCGAAGAGGAACTGGTAGACGTTGTTCCGCCCCGTAACATGATCCTGGAACGGGTTTGCATTCGGGATACGCTGCGCGATGTACGTGATCCAGTGCCCCGCCGGCCACCGGGCGAGTACGCCGTAGGCGGTATCCGGATACTGGAACGTGTCCTTATCGTAGATCCGGTAATAGTCGACCCCCGTCTCCGGGGTATGGGTACCCATCCACGTCGTCGCCGCGACCCAGTCGGCCGGGATCATATCGGATGCCTGCCCCTGGTGGTTCGCGATGATCACCGAGGTGGTGGCCGAGAGCACCGCAAAGAGCACCAGCAGGACCAGCGCGATGATCGCGACGGCCGCCCGGACCCCGGACGGCTTCTCCACGGAGGGGGCCTCTTTCCGGGGCTTTCCCTTCTGCTTCGGGGTTTTCTCCCCCCCGGAACGCCGGAGGAGGCGGCGGATGTCTCCTCCCCCCCATGACCATGCCGCAGTGACCGCGAGCGCGGAGAGGAGGACCACCGGCACGGCCAGGTAATATTCGTACCGGAGGTGCTGGATCGTCGAGAAGAGCACCACTGCGCCCCATACGAGCACGAACATGGCCTCCGCACGGCGGGTCCGGTATATTTCATACAGGAGGACGAAAAATCCCCCTGCCATAAGGATGAGACCGACGTTGAAGACTGCCACGGCCCGGGTCAGGTCCCAGGGCTGGAGCTCCGCGACATAATACGGCTGCCCGATGTTCGCGAAGAAGACGCCTGCCGACTGGACCATCAGCTGCCCGAACTCCGGCAGGACCACGAGGGGGATGCCGATCGCAAGGAGCGCCGCCGCGATGAGGAATACGATAAAAAGGAGCTGTTTTTTCCGGAACACCCGGGTGAGGGCATACAGGACGGCCGTCACAACTATCAGGATCAGGTACACGTACACGTGCGCCATCGAATACAGGGAGAGGGAGAGCAAGGAACTCTTCGCGCCGAAGAGGAGGAACCCGATGATGACGATCCCGAAGATCGTCGCGTTCATGAAGAGGAGGTATGCGGTGGACCGCTCCCGGAAATAATCGGCGATCCCCTGGGCCAGGGTGAATATACCCACGATGAGGGCGAAGAGGACGATCGTCGGCATGTTCAGCAGACCGAGAAGGTAGGCGATACCCGCAAGGACAGAGAGGAGGAGGGGGGTCGTCAATGTCCGGAGGTCCTTTGTCGTCATCTCCTTCCAGCCGGGGTACCGGAGGAGGGCGATGTAGATGAGGGCAAAGATGGTGGAGAAGAGGACCTCCATGATATGGTGGTCCACGTACCCGAAGAAGCCCCGGTACATGTATTCCCCGGCGACCACGGCGATCAGGCCGGCCGCGATCAGGCCGGTCCACTTGTCCCGGAGCACCCGCCCGGTCAGGTACATCACCGGGACCATCAGGGCCGCGAGGATGACCGGGAAGATCGAGGCGACATATGCCGCTTCAGGGCGGGTCGTTGCCCCGAACAGGAGACAGAACGCGGCGGCCGAGACCGGAAAGAGCGGCCCCCAGTCGATGATCTTCCCGTCGGGGTACGCAGTCATCGGGTCGAACCAGGCATAACCCGGGAAGTTGTGGATCACCTGGTCGATCTGGCGCATCATGAACCAGGGATCGGTTGAGATGAGCCGCACCTGGCCGTCGATGACGAGCGAAGCGGCAGGGAGCATGCGGATCGCGACCGCCACGGCAATGAACAGGAGGAGCAGGAGGGGTACGATGTACTTCCGGAGCGCCGGAGATAAACCCGTTTTCGCGGGTTCCGGGGGTTTCGTCGGGTCGGGAATAATACTGTACTATTGCCGATCGTGAATCATAAACGTTCTCTTGCAGGATATCCGGGAAGCCGCCGGACGCTGTTTTCCGACCCCGGTGAGGTACCATAAAGAGGTGCCTGCCAGAAAATCCCGGTGTTCCGGCCGTTTTTTTTATCCGGAGAGGAAAAACCGGACATAAGGATCGGGAAGAAATTATAACAAAATCTATAGGAAGACACGACAATTCATTACCGGAGAGACCGGGGATGGTGGCTGGATGCCACAATACCGTGATGAATAACGGTTTTTGGCCGCCTGTACATCGGTACAGGAGAAACTCGGAGAACGATTAGGGAAGGCACCAGTCCATGTTCCATTTCTCAAATCCTGCCCGGGTGAGACTGAAGCAATTTTTTTCTCTCCCGGATTGTTATGTTAAAATCATAAGGAATGAAGAATTTAAAAAATCCCGGAATAAATCAGGATGGGAACTGGCACGGGATCTCTGGACCCTTTTTTTCAGCTATAAAATGTTTCCCAGGATTTATGTCTGGTGCCGGTTATGGGAAGTGGACCGATCGCAGTGGAAATATTACTACGGATATCAAACCATCCAGAAGGCGAGATTGCGAAGTACCGTTGAACCCCGGGAATACGATATCCTCTTCGACGATAAAGCGGTTTGTGAACTTCTCTGCAGGGGGATCGGGGTAACGAATCTTCCGCATACCTATGGTCTCATTCGTCCCGATCAGGACTATACCGAGAGGATCAGATCGATCTTTCAACATGCAGCGACACCTTCCCTGATCATCAAGCCGGTACGGGGTCATGCGGGGCGGGACATAGTACTGGTCACGATGACCGACGGGACCATCAGGATCCGGTCCGGACGGGAACTCATACCGCTGGAGGATTTTACGTTAGCAAAACCTGCGATTGTCCAGGAACTGGTTAAGCAGGACCGGAGAATGGCCGCATATTCATCAGCGTCCGTGAACACGATACGGGTCCTGACAATGTTCACCAAAAACGAGTCTGTTATTGTCCTGGCTGCATCGATGCTCTGTGGTGTCGGGGATTCGTATGTCAGCAACTGGTCCGCGGGAGGGGTCGGGATCGGTATCGATACGGCAACAGGACGACTCATGAAATATGCGCATGATAAAAATGCAACGAGATATACGGAACATCCGACATCGAAAATTACGTTTGAAGGTTTTCCGGTACCCGAATGGGAGCGGATCATCGACCTCGCCACGACAATTCAAAAAGCATTCCCCTTTTACCGGATGCTCGGCACGGATATCGCCCTTCGGGAAGGGGGGGAACCGGTCCTTATCGAGATAAACAACGATCCGGGGTTTTCGGGAATGGAACAAACACGCCCTTTGCTCCAGGCCGAACAGAATCTGAAAGCATTTGGGGAATACGATCTGTTCATCAACAAACACCAGAGGGAACTGTATGCTGATAAAGAGAATACCGCGGGCGTCTGATCTGCGAAATAACCGGTAATCCGGGTGAAGAGAGGCAGGAGGCATTCAGTCATGTTGCGCGTATCGAATCCAGCGGTTAACCGATTGACAGAATTTTTTTATCTCCCTGATTGTTATCGGAAAATAATAACCAGCAAAGAGTTTAAAAATTCAGGTAAAAGATTACGGGTGGGGGTGGCATTTGATCTTCTGATCCTTTTTTTCAGCTACAGATCGTTTCCCAGCCACTACGGTATGAACCGGTTATGGGAAATCGACAGATCTCAATGGAAATATTATTTTGGAGACGAACTGACAACCTACCAGAGATCAAGGCTGGGGAGCACGGTGGAACCCCGGGAATATGAAATTCTCTTCGATGATAAGGCAGTCTGTGAAATTCTCTGCAGGGGAATCGGTGTGAGTAATCTTCCCCGTATGCATGGTCTCCTCAGCCCCGGTCAGAACTACCGGGAAAGAATCAGGGCATGGTTACAAAATTCAGCAACAGGTCCCCTGATCATCAAGCCGGTACGAGGTCATTCGGGGCGGGGTATCGTTCTGGTAAAGGAGATTGAGGGAATTATCATGATCCAATCCCTGTCGGGGTTGGTACCCCTGGAGGATTTTACGTTGGAGAGACCTGCGATCGTGCAGGAGCTGATAAAGCAGGACCCGAGGATGGCTGCATTTTCCCGATCGTCGGTGAACACCATCCGCGTCCTGACCATGTTTACCAGGGACGAGTCCGTCATTGTCCTCGCCGCATCGATGCTCTGTGGTATCGGGGATTCTTATGTCAGCAACTGGTCCAGAGGGGGGGTCGGTCTGGGTGTCGATCCGCTCACCGGGCGGTTAATGAAATACGCGTATGATAAGGACGCAAAAAGGTATTCAAAACATCCGACGTCCGATGTTCCGTTTGAAGGGTATCAGATACCCGGATGGGAGCGGATCATCGACCTCGCCATAACCATACAGAGGGCTTTTCCCTGTTACCGCATTCTCGGGATCGATTTTGCGATCCGGGAAGACGGCGAACCGGTCATCGTTGAAATAAACAGCAATGCAAGTCTTCTCGGACAGGAACAATCCTGCGGACCATTGCTTCAGGCCGAACAGAATCTCAGAGCGTTCGGGGAATATGACCTGTTTATCAACAGGCACCAGAGGGAACTGTATAAAATTTATAAACGAAAAAACGAGAGGTCATAACGTGTGCGGCATAACGGGCATCTGGTCCTATAATCAACCCGATATTTCAGACCGGGAGATGGACAGCTTCACCGATATTCTTGCGCACCGCGGACCGGACGGGAGAGGCACGTACCGCGATGGGGGATGCGATCTCCGGCTCGGGCACCGCCGGCTGGCAATACTCGATCTATCGGATGCCGGGCACCAACCGATGAGTTCTGCCGATGGAAGATATTGGATCGTCTTTAACGGCGAGATCTACAACTACCTTGAACTCAGAGCGGAACTGGAAGCTCTGGGGCATGTATTTACCAGTCACACCGATACTGAAGTTCTTCTTGCCTCGTATATTCAGTGGGGGGAAGAATGTCAGCTCAAATGTAACGGGATGTGGGCGTTCGCGATCTGGGATGCGGATACCCGGACCCTGTTCCTCTCGAGGGACCGGTTTGGAATAAAGCCCCTTTACTATATCGTGAATGACCGGTTTTTCTCTTTTTCTTCGGAGATGAAAGGATTTCTCGCGTTAAAGTGCTACAACTACGGATTTGATGACGAAAATATCATACGGACCCTCCGTGAGGTTGACGATCTCGAAGGAACCGAGGAGTGCCTCCTTCAGGGAGTGAAACGCCTGATCGGGGGGCATTGCCTGACAATCGGATCGAAAAGAAGTCCAAAGATCACCCGATGGTGGGATACCCGCGACCACCTTGTCGAGGTACCGGAGACCTTTGAAGAACAGGCGAAAAAATTCCGCGAACTTTTTCTGGATGCCTGTCGTATCCGGATGCGCAGCGACGTTTCGATCGCCACAAGCCTGAGCGGGGGGCTGGATTCCAGTTCCGTACTGGCAGCTGTTTATAAAATAGGGCAGGTCGAAGGGTTTACCACGGACTGGCAGAAGGCATTTGTAGCCTGCTATCCGGAAACCGGGCTGGACGAGAGTCATTATGCGGGCGTAATGATCGACGCGACCGGAGCATTCCCCGTCTTCACGGAGATCGGGTACGATCTCGTGAAGAAGCATATCCAGGATATTGTCTATCAAAACGAGGGGATCGATCGGATACTCCTGGAAGGTGCATGGCTCAATTATAAGGCAATGCGGGACAACAAGGTCGTCGTAAGCCTGGACGGGCACGGTGCCGACGAACTGCTCGCCGGTTACGCAACGATCGTAAACACGGAGAAAAATTATGCTGTCCAGCACGGCAACCTGTTCTATTATTCCGACCTGCGGAACGTATTGAAAAATCTCAGGGAAGGTTCACAATCCGTACAACTGTCGATCCATGACGACATGATCTATTTTTTTGCCGCGAATTTCTTCTCGATGGGGAAGAAACTCGCAAATATGCTCCCCAGAAACAACAGGCGAGATCTTTCGCCGGGGTATTCTGCGGTGGTACCCGATCCGGTCATACAATCACATCTGAATACGACGTTATACGATTATTTTCATTGCCGGAAACTCCAGACCATCCTTCGGATTTTTGATCGTCTGTCCATGGCCCACGGGATTGAAGTCAGGATGCCTTTCATGGACTGGCGACTGGTGACCTATGCTTTTTCTTTACCGGACAACTGCAAACTCTCGAAGGGGTATACAAAATGGATCCTCCGTGCCTCGATGGACTCAATGTTACCCGAATCCATTCGTTTGCGGAAGAATAAAATCGGCTTTTCATCACCGATGACACAATTTTTTGAATCGGGGCTCGGTGATATCATCCTTCCCCTCATTACCGATTGTGTTCATCGGTACCCGCAATTTTACCCCGAGGGAGATCTGGTGGCGGATATTCAACGGTATACCGCCCAGAAAAACTGGCCGAAATTACGATCGTTATGGCCAATCCTGCAGATATATCTCTTAATCGATGCGTTTAATAAAAAGAGGGATTCGCTCTTGGCGCTCTAGTCGCTTGAGATTTTTCCCGGACGAATTATGGCTGTTCATCCGACAATATCAGTCTGAACGGTCGGTTATTCTTCGTGCATATTTTTCTATCCATCCCGGACACTTAACAGATTCCCGAATAATTCCAGGAGGCGGGAAACTACTTTTTTCGTTTCAGCACATGTTTTTTCATTTCACCGATCTTATCCAGCGCGGTCGGTTGGTAAAAGGTGTATTCGATACCGGTGGCAGGAGCTATCTGACAGGGCCGGCACTTCCCACAGGGCAACCCCTGTTTTGGATAATGACAGAACCAGATTAGTTCCATGATATCGAAGAAATCTTTTTCTTCCGATATCGTTCGCATCTCCGCTTTGGTCAGGTGGGAAACAGGGAACCGGAAATATTTAAACATCTCTACAGCCGGTTCTGGAAACGGGCCTTCAACCCGGCATTCGTGCCCCTTACCGTTCAGTGATGGCCCGACAAAATCACGAAATAATAACAATTCTGCGGAATGATCTGCCATTAAATCAGAGGGGGGAATTGTCAGAAATGCGTCTTTCTCGACACATAATTCCAGCTCACACGAACAGTTCCTCGCAAAGTTCGCTAAAATTTTATATTGTCCCCCGATATGGACCAATCCTGACAGTCGCTGAAACCACCTGTTTATTTCCTCATCCTTCGGGATCGATTCACCCCAGATCATGTTAACGGGCAACAGTTCTGTTGCACGGGCGGGAAATTTGGTTTGAAGACGATCCCGGATCTTTGTCATTGCCATGACCTCCTGGGCGAGTGAGTGGTAAGGTCCGACAATATAATGAGGTTGCACCGTCCGGGTTTCCATTAAGAGCAATTCCAATATCCGGTAGGTCGAATCCCATCCGCCAGTCCAAAGGATATTGATTGCATCCACCCGATTTACCCGGTATACTATTTGCCTTGATTTTTATAAATCAGTCTATGACTGAAAAGATTGGCGAGCAACGGATAAAAGGAGAACTTTCCTATTATCTCACAAGAATTGGGGAAAAAAGTCCGTATTAAAACGTCTTTTCCCGAAATCTTGCTTAATTCTTTCCTCTTACCTTTAGCCAATTCTTGGTTTAGAGAACTGAAGGAAACACGATATTGATTATAATATTCGAACAGCAACCTGTTCAAAGCGGGCATTATACGCTATATACTCAAAATTAACCTGATTTTTTTCAATATACTCCTTGAACGCTTTATACTCATGGTTTTGCCAACCCGGATAATTAAAAAATTCATCAAAAACAATAATGGTATCTTTGGTAATTCGTGATTTTAATAAGTCCAAAATTGTCTTTGTTGAAGAATACAGATCACAATCAACATGAATAAACGAACAAAAATCGGATTCCTCTGATAAAAAAATGGGTATTGTATCGGTAAACCATCCTTTTTTTAAAATTACAGTATCTCTGACAGATGGCAATTGCTCCATCGCGAAGATTCCCTGAGGTGCATCTCCTCTCCATTTTTCAGGTAAACCTTCAAATGAGTCAAATCCATAGATCGTATGATTTGTGTGAGAAGCAATATAGTTAATGGATTTTCCTTCAAAAACACCAAATTCCAGATATAAGCCATCAATTTTGGTGCATTCCAAACAATATTTTAAGAGTGAAAACCGATCTCTAAACGGCCTTGCCATATGCATATCTGTGACGTAAATAAGGTCCACGGTATCCTGCAATGCCTTCCTTTGTAACGCCCTTTCAATATTTTTTGCATCTTTATCTGATGCGTAATTAAATAAAATAAAAAAGGGCTCTTTTAAAAAACTGGTTAATCGGCTTTTTAGACTCATGTTTAAATACTGAGTAGGGATAAAACATAAAGAATAGCACAATATTTTTATTATAAAATTCTTCTTTCGCTAATCCCTTTACGCAGTGATGGTTGCGACTGGAACAGAAGTCCTTGTGGATAAGCACTCAGATTTTCAGTGTAGAAACGACAAATTCTACGCAGTATCTCCAGAGTGCGCCGGAATTGGAAACGAGAATGGATAGAGATTTTTTTCTGGAAAACTGGTCGCAATTCTTGCTGTCATTCGTTTCAAGCTGACCCAGTTACTTGTTACCCGTGTCGATTACCGGTTGCCTTGGTTTCTTTTTGCATAATTTTCATAGGCAATTTTCCATGTTTTTGATATTTTCGGTTTATCGATCTCTGGATCCACCAGACGTTTGAAATGTCCACAATATTGACAAAAAACATTCAACGAGCTGACCATGTCATCGGACGCCTCAGGCAATTGCGTGTACCCGAGGTTGAATTCAAGTACTCTGTCGATACCGCCGGCGATTGCACACGGATAGTATCCACGGGGAGTCAGACCCATTCCACACACTTTTGCGATCCAGCACGCATTCCGGTAATCTGCTACATGATAAACGAACTGATCTTTGGGAGCAACATTAAAGACTAAAAAAATACGGAGTTGAGTCTATCTTTTCGGTATTTATTATCTCGATACCTTCAGGCAGACTGGACAGCATTTTATTTACGAATGTTCCATAGCCATTTGTTGCAACCTCGATCTTTGTTTTAGGAGAATAGTTCTCCTTGTAACCGAGGATCATTTTCACAACCTCAGGAAAATGCGGATGCAGTGTCGGCTCCCCGCCCAGGAGGCGAATTCTCTTCCAGCGGACCCCTTCTTTCATGCTCGCGTCAATAAAATCCTGGATCTGGTTTAATGTGATATATTCTCTGGAGGGGGCCTGGCTGCATGATCTATTACAATTCGAACATTTTAAATTACAAAAGTACGTTAAATCAATTTCTATCAATGTGCGGCTTCGCCTGTATTGAGGCCCGATGAGAGGGGTAATCAAACGGCTTATCCGGAGAAACTCAAGGAAACCCAGTGCTGTATACCGAAAACTCGGTGAGGTTTCAAATGGTCTCGTTACTCCGAATAACAGGGGGGCGGGGCGTAATTCATAATAAGGAAAAATGCGGTTTAATGCCCTTTCGAAAAATCTACGCATCACGAATAATAATGGTATAAACGGGCAATAAATTTGGTTATAGTGACACATTTCGTGATTAAAAGCCGATGGTATTTTTTTAATATAATGGTAAAATTTTCCGGCAGCAGAAAACCAATTGTTACCGGTGGAAATTCTTATATTCTCACAATTTCTATAGAAGGGTAATTTCTATTCCTGATTTAAGAAAATGCGCAATCTGACATAAATTTTTATGAGAAAACCCTCTAACCTAATTGCAAATGCCAGGAAAAGCAATCTGCCTTGCGACCAATCAATTTGAGGGGATAGATCAAATCGGTGGTATCGGTACATATTACCGGGAACTATCAATACTCCTCTCAAAAAACGGCTGGAGTGTTTTTGTGTTATATCTCCCCTATTACAGCCACGTCAGTGAAGACGAATTAAAGGCATTTTCAAATTCTTTTCTTGAAATCCATGGAATTCCCATTTACGATGCAAGGGTCCTGTGTAAGGGTATCGAAGATCAAAATGATTTAATAAACGCGTATGAGTTTATGGCACAATCCGATCGCCATCTTGCCCAAAGTCATATGTTACACGAAGCAATTCAAATCCTTCAGAAAAAATATGACTTCACATTCGATCTTATTGAATTTCATGAATGGCAGGGAATTGGCGCGATTCCCGTGAGGATGAAAAAAATCTGCAAGAGCTATGAAAATACGAAAATGATTGTTAAGTTACATAGCCCGGATGCCTGGATAAGAGAAAGTTTTTTTGATCCTTCGTTGTGTCAGAGAGACGTAAAGATCGATTATTTAAACAGATATTCTTTCGAAAATGCCGACATACAGGTTTCGCCAACAGAATATCTCTTACACTGGTGTACATTTCATGGCTGGGATGTGAGAGATGATGCATCTGTATGCAGAAATATAATATCTCTCCCAAAGGAAAAAATTCCTGAAGAATTGGTTAAGGAACATATAATTGCCTTTTTTGGGAGAATCGAAGAGAGAAAAGGGTTATTAGAATTTATGGATTCCTTATTGTATATTAAAAGAAATCACCCGGAATTTCAGGAAAAATATTCCATTGCTTTTGTCGGTACGAAAGGAAAAATTACAAATGAAAGTATTAAGGAACGATTATCGGGATTCAATGTCGAATTTCATTCATTTATTAATAGAGATGATGCATTGGATTTCATAAAGAAAAAACCCAGCCTGGTGGTCATACCGTCCTGGCAGGATAATTTCCCTAATACCGTTCTGGAATGCATGTCCCTTGCAGTTCCGTTTATTTCCTCCCGGGGAGGGGGAATCCCGGAGATGCTGGGAAAAGATAGCGAGTTGTATAATTCAATTTCATGCGACGTTACAGACCCAAAACAATTGGGAGACTTGATCATCAGCTATCTCAAAAATGAGCCTGAGACTACGATCAGGCTCCTTTCAATGGCACAAGACCGGCTGCAGGAACTCGTGGATCCTGATGTAATATTGAGATGGTACGAAAAAAATGTGGAAAATGATGTGCCGTTTAATAATCTCCCCATCAATATCGGAAATCATGAATCAGAAGCTTTGGTTACCCTTTCCGTGCTGGTTAAGGATCAGGTTACCGAACGATACCTGGAAACGACCCTGCAATCTATTCTGATGCAGACGTACAAAAATATGAAAATTCTCATATACGATACCAGGAGCGACTCTCAGGCCCTCTTAAGGTTTGATCACCTTAAAAGAAGGTATCCGGACAGGGAAATTACCTTCCTCCACGCCGAGGCCTCTAAAGGGATTAATGAAATGATGACTCACATCGATACAAAATATCTTTTGATTGTGGATGATAGGAATATCGCAAAACCTGAGATGGTGGACACTTTTGTCCGGTGTATGGAAAAACAGGATTCCATGGCCTCCCTGTCATGTTACTACAGGTTTTTTACTGATGAAGACGAGGCCACGATTATGAACCATGTAACAATGTCAAAAGATGGAATTCCAAAAATATCAAACAATTCCTTGTTTTCGTCAATAGGTCCCTGCATTCCGTTAATCTTTACTGAAAATATTATGGGAGATTCAAATGCAATATACGTGACAGAGATTGTTAAAAAGGTCGGTGGATGGCCATATTCAAAAAGTGGTTACCGTGACTGGACGATGCGGGTAAAATTATTGGCATACGGGTATCATATGGATGTACTCCCCGAAGTCCTCTTCTATTCCCGCCAGGGCCCGGAAGATGAGAAAGCCAAATTAAATTTATTGTATGTTGATGATGTTAATATCAACAATATTAAGAAATTTTTAAAAATGTATCCGGATACGTATTCTCAGTATTACTGGAATATTCATAGATTAATGAGATGTCCTCGTCAGGAAAGACGGAAGACCGGAGATGAAAAGAGTCCCTTGATCCTGATCGGTAAAAGACTGGGAGAATTTGCCGATCGAAATCCGGCATGGAAAAAGATTTTTACCGTTTCTGGTAATTTTTTAAGGAAGATTCTTATAAAAAAGGAATAAGGTGCATCTCGCATTCAATGGAAAGAAAACAGAGCAGATCTATTTCAAAAAAAAAGATTAAGGATCATTCTCTCGCCTGTATATTGATCGTCGATATCGTTCGTCATAGGGATAACGATATCACCAGGTCCTGATTCAACATAATCTATCGTGCGTGAAGGGAATCCGATTTCCCCCGCGATATTTTGGTATCATCTCAGCAATCTTAAATTAACCGATCGATTTGATTTGAAAAAAGATCGGGATCATTCCTATTTCCGGCGTAATAATTGTTTTTTAACGGCACCGACCCTATCCCAGACGGTCGGCTGGTAAAAGGTGTATGTGATACCGGTGGCAGGGGCCATCAGACAGGGACGACACTTCCCGCAGGGCAACCCGTGTTTGGGATAATGACAAAACCAGGTCAGTTCCATGATATCGAAGAAGCCCTGTTCCTCCGATATTGCCCGCATCTCGGCTTTGGTGAGGTGGCAGACCGGGAACCGGAAATATTTGAACATCTCTATCGCAGGTTCCGGAATCGGTCCCTCTATCCGGCATTCATGGCCTTTTCCGGTCAGCAATGGCCGGATAAAATCCCGGAACAGCAATAAATCTGCATTAAATCCCGATAATTTTTCGATACACAATTCCAGCCCGTTCCCGGAATACTTGGCAAAATACGCCAATAGCTCATATTGTCCTCCGATATGCACCAATGTTTTCAGTCGCTGAAAACACCGGGTTATCTCCTCGTCCCTCGGGATCGATTCGCCCCAGACCATGTTCACCGGCAACAGGTTCGCGGCCCGGGTGGGAAATGTGTCCCGGACGCGTTGCCGGATCCTCGTCATCGCAATGACCTCCTGGGCGAGCGAGTGGTACGGTCCGACAATATAATGGGGCTGCACCGTCCTGTTCTCGATCACTGCCAGTTCAAGAACCCGGTATGTGGAATCCCAGCCACCTGTCCAGAGGACATCGATTGCATCCATTCGATATGCCTATGACACTATTTTCCCTGGATTTTATAAAACATCCCGTACCCGAGACGAGAGGAGAGATCGGATAAACCACTTTCCCTGAGCCGTTCCTTTTCCTGAAGGTATGGGGAAGAATTCTTCCGCACGTATGCGAAAAGGCAGATCCTTTTAACCTAATCAACACGGGACCGTGAATAACAAACAAATCCAGGAGAGCGTGATAGCTCTTTTATGTATCAGGATCTGGTGAATCACATGATTCAATCAAATTTCCGTCTTTCTACGCCACTAACTGCCTTGGCAGGAGGATCCATTCTTTAAGAAAAACGAACCCTTGTTCAGATTCGAAGGTCTGCGAACATATCCCTGGTATCGTGGGAACGGGTCCGAAGGGATTTGGACCGGGCCACAGGGTGAAAAAGCCGGGCACTTCTCCCGAACCGGGCTACAAGTCCCACCCGTGCGCCGAGCAGCCTTATTGCAATGCGGGAAACTGTTAAACATATCTTAAGGTATATGAAGCTCGGTACGTGGTACATGAATTGAGAAAGCGATGAACCGGATTATCGATCGCGAACATTATCAGCAGACCCGGACGATCAAGCCACCGGAACCCGCCGCAATCGTGCACTGGCTGAGAGAAAACCATCTGTTAACCACACCGTATTACCTGCATATCAACGGGGAAAATGCCGAAATTGGCTGGCAGGCGAAAGAACATATTTCATTCCTGGATGGGCAGACCAGTGTTGCCGAAGACTGGGTTCCGGCAGTCAAGCGAATCGGCGATCAGGCTGCCGCCGCCGACAGCAAGGCATTCGGCTATCTTGGGTTTGACGTCTGTTGCGACAGTCCGCAGGGTTTTGCTCCCGATAACAGTTCTCCCTTCCCGCTTGTCCAGTTTTTTATTCCCGAACACAGAATCTGCATCGAGGCCGGGAAGATTGAATACAGGGGTACCGACTCCGGCCTGCTTGAGAAGATCCTGAATGCCCCTGCCGTCTCCATACCCCTGCAACTGCCTCAGTCCCCCCCTGACGTGGAGTTCCCTGAACGGGCCTTCATGGAGGCGGTTGCCGCCGCGAAACGATCCATGACGGATGGTATCTCCAAAGTGGTCCTGTCACGTTACCTGGGATTTGATTACGATGCCGATCTGCTGGAGTTGTTCAGCGGCTATTGTCTGCATCAACAATATGCAGATGCCATTCTCATGGATTTCGGCTCAGTCGGTGCCGCTATTGCTTCCCCGGAACTTCTGATCGAGATCGACTCAGGGATGATTTTAGCCAATCCTCTCGCAGGTACCCGAGCCCTGGGCAGGGATGCTGCCGAAAACAACAAGTTGGCGCAGGAACTCCTCCGTGATCGCAAAGAACTTGCGGAGCACACGCTGGGTTTGCTGCAGATGCTGAAGGAACTGGAACCCTGCTGTGAGCCGGGGACGCTGGTGGTGAAAAAATTGCTGGACATCGTTCAAAGGAACAATATCATGCACCTGAGTTCTGAGTTGAGGGGACGGCTCGGTGCCGACAAGCATTGCATCGATGCAATGCTGTCGCTGTTCCCGAGCACCATGGTCAGTGGCGTGCCCAAGGCCGAATCCATCAAGCTCCTGCAGGATCTGGAACCTTTTCCGAGGGGCTTGTTTGCCGGCACTGTAGGCTGGATATCCGGGCGTAACTGCCGGTTTCCCCTGACCATTCGCGGCATGTACAAATATGGTGCACGCCTGTTCGTGCAGGCCGGGGCAGGGGTCATGGCGGAATCAGATCCGGCACAGGAGAATGAGGAAGTCAGGATGAAAATGTCGCCTATGCTGGCTGCCTTGTCCGGTACGAGAGACCACCCTCCAGATCGCAGGGGATGATGATGGATACCCCGGAAAGAGTGGCAGTTATCAGTGGTGCTGCGCATGGCATTGGGAAAGCGACAGCCCTGATGCTGGCCGGGCAGGTGAATGCCCTGATACTGATGGACAGAGACGAAGAAGGGCTGGTCGGGACAAGGAACCGGATACGGGAAAAAGCGGGGAAAGGCACCGCAGGAACCATTGATACGTATCCGGTTGATGCAACACGGGAAACCGAAGTAAAAGAAGTATTCGCCCGAATTCAGGATACGTATCCGAGGCTTGATATTCTCATCAATGCCGTTGGCGGCAGTTCGTCGGGAGGGTACGCGGGAGTCCTCACGGAGGAGATGGATCTGCTCCAGTGGCAGTCGATCATCACGCTCAATCTGACTTCTGCCTTTCTCTGTTGCCGGGAAGCCATCCCGTTGATGAAAAAACACGGTTACGGCAGAATCGTCAATTTTTCATCGATTGCACGGCATGGCAGACGGGACAAGGTTTCCACTGCGTATGCCGCATCCAAAGCCGGGGTGGACGGGTTTACGCGGAAACTGGCACGTGAAATCGCGCCCTTTGGCATTACCTGCAACGCTGTCGCCTCCGGAATTACCCTGACAGAACGGATCGACGAACAATTCTGGAGCGTCAGGTCTGATGCACAGAAACGCGCAGTGCTTGATTCGATACCGCTCGGACGGCTTTCAACCCCTGAAGAACAAGCACAGGTGGTCGTTTTTCTGGCTTCGGAAGCCGCCAGCTACCTGACGGGTCAGATTATCGAGGTGAGCGGTGGAATCTGACCAAAAACACCTGAATGTGGTCGTCATCGGCGGTGGCACCATGGGCACGGCCCTGTCCCATGTGATCGCATCTGCCGGCCATTCCTGCACCCTCCTGACCGATGACAGGGTGGTTGCAGAATCGGTGAATACCCTGCACCGCCATCCCGTATTCTTTGATGGCCTGAATATTCACGACAGGGTGAAAGGGGTGACTGCACCTGATGCCTGTATCCCCGATGCAGAACTGCTTGTCATGGCGGTGCCGTCTTACGATATGCGGGAGGTTGCACGGCGGATGGGACATTTGACGAAAACGCACCAATCGGTGCTGTCGGTGACGAAGGGGTTTGAACCGGTCACCCACAAGCTGATGTCCCGGGTCCTGCGCGAGGAGTGGGAGACGGTACATATAGGAACGCTTTCTGGTCCGAATATTACCCTGGATCTGGTCAGGAATCTGCCCACGACGCTTCTCGTGTCTTCAACTTCACCGCAGATGCTGGATCACGGAAAACTCGCGTTCTCCTCGGGCACGGTCAACGTTGCCGTATCGACAGATATCCGGACGTTTGAACATATCAGTGCATTAAAAAATGGTGTCGCCATTGAAGTGGGCATTGTCACCGGCCTGGGATTGGGCGACAACTTCAGGGCCCTGGTGCTGGCCAGGGGCATGGCTGAAATAAGCCGGCTTTTGAAACGAATGGGGCTGCATGCCGGGGCATTCTATGGTCCGGCGGGCCTGTCAGACATATTCCTGACCTGCTCCAGCCAATTTGCGAAGAACTATGCCATCGGCCTGCAGCTGGGCGGCGGTGCATCCCTGGCCCGGCTGCTCGATGACCTGAAGAAACATGGCGAAGTCGTCGAAGGCCTCGAATCAGTGAAGGCAGGGCATTCGCTGGCGCAAAAATTTGGCTGTAAAGCCCCCCTGCTCGAGGCCACTCACCGGTTTATCTATCAGAACGCCGGCGGAGAGTTCGGTGCCGATCAGTTCATCTCAGCAGCGTTCAGGGATGGGAGCGCCTTCTAGAATCAATCGCGGCCAACATTTCGCAGCGGGGAACCCGTGTCCGGGCCCTGATCGCGGTGTGCCTGCTGCCGCTTGCGGCGCAGACACATGAATGTCGCGGAGCAGCGTCACGAATGCAGAGGAATCTGGTGTTGCCGGGATTATGCCTGCTGCGATATCCCACGCAGGGAAAAAAATTAAGAATATACGTGTGATACCGGGTATGATATGATAAAATCCAAGTCGGATTATACATTTTATCTGAAAGCGGACAAAATAGCTCTGGAAATCCCCGACAGAAGGCGGCTTTTTTACCCCGATGAAATCTGGCGTTATCAGCGGTTGCTTCGAAAAGTGGAATATTTCATGAACTGTAAGAAAAAATCGAAAATCTGGAGGCCCTATACATTTTATTTAAAATTAAGATTACGGAGACGGGGAATGAAACTGGGTTTTTTAATCCCTCCCCATGTATTTGGTCCCGGTTTATCAATAGCTCATTTCGGAACGCTTATTGTGAATCCTCAGGTAATGGTCGGAGAAAATTGCCGGATCCACAATTGTGTGCACATAGGGACGCATTGCCATGCGAAAGGAGAACCGGATAAATGTCCAACGATCGGGAACAATGTATTCATCGGACCCGGTTCGGTGATTGTCGGTGAGATTACCATCGCTGACGACATTGTAATAGGAGCAAATTCTTTTGTTAATTCGTCTTTCCTGGAACCGGGGATTACCATCGCGGGGGCTCCGGCAAGAAAAGTAAGCGATAAGGGATTCGATCGCTGTTTTCATAAAGCCACGGAAGTTTTAAGGAAAGAACTCCGGAACTCTCAAAATTGGTCCGATACGGTGAAATAACAATAGTTATCCGCGACGAATGCAGTTTATACCGGGGTATTCGAAATGACCGTATACCCGGCAGAGACGATGATCGGCAGGAAGGAGCAGACCGGGATATGAGTCAAAAGCATTAGGATCATAGCCGAAGAAACACTATGGTTAATGGATCCTGATTATATGAATACCGAGTCCACGTTCAAATCCAGGCGGATATGAACAATGGCTGAACAAATCCTTCTCATACGGACCGTATGGCCTCACTGGGGACAATTCTCCGGAATAAATCAATTTATAAAATATATTGATACTGATCGATATATCATCGAGGAGCATTTGACGTCACCTCGTGACGAGGACTTCCCCATCCGGAATCCCGCCGTACAAAAATTCCTTCGGAATTTCTTCCAAAAAGGGACCAAATGGTATAATTTGAGTGATTTAAATGCTGAACTAAGCGCATTTTTATCGAGTATATCCTCGCAAACAGATCTCATCCATTTTTTAACCGCCGATCATGGAACTCAGTTTCTTCCTTTCCTGTTCAGGAGATCAGGTCGCAGAACCAAAATTATGGGGACGTATCACCAGCCCCCGTACCTGTTAAAACAAGTGACGAGTAAAGCCGTTATTCGCAGGCTGGATGCAGTTATGGTCGTGTCACCGGATCAGATTCCTTACTTTACAGAAATAATGGATCCGGAAAGGATTCATCTGATCCTCCACGGAATCGATACCCACTATTTTCAGCCCGGCAGTTATTCAATGGATAACGGCAGATTCAGGTGTATAACTGTTGGATTTTGGTTGAGGGACTTAATAGCAGTCCGGGAAGTTGCTTCCCGGCTGGCGCAGTATAAAAATATTGAATTCCATGTCATCCAGTCAAGGATGTCCGGTCCCCCGGAGCTGGGTTTAGAGGATCTGGACAATGTCATCCTGCATAGGGACGAGATAAGCGATGAAATGTTGCGGGAGATGTATCAGAGATCTCACGTATTATTCCTGCCACTCAAGGAATCCACGGCAAACAATGCGCTTCTTGAAGGACTTTCCTGCGGCCTCCCTATTGTATCGACCGTATTACCGTCAGTTCAGGCATATGTTTCCATGGAGGGGGCCGTATTAATAGATAATAACGATCCCGATCGGTTGGCGGAAGCAATAGTATATCTGTATGAAAATCTGGATGAACAGAGAAAAATGGGTCAAAAATCGAGAGAAAGAGCGCTGGAATTAGACTGGCACCGGATTACACCTCTTATCGAAGATATGTACGGACAGGTGATTCATGAATGAACAGGGTGTGCCTCGTACTGCATCAGGGAACAGACTTCTTTTAAACCGGACCAATTTCGTGTCCATACTATTTTATAAAACTCAAATATATCATTAATGAAATGAAACCGGATTACACAATCTGCCTTGCGACCAGTCAATTTGAGGGAATAGACCCTGTTGGTGGCATTGGTACGTATTATCGGGAACTATCCCTCCTGTTCGCGAAAAACGGGTGGAATGTCACTGTCGTGTATCTCTCGGAGCGTGGGGGTGATCCGATTGAAAAGGATATCAACGCATTTTCAAATTATTTTTTCAATGCCTGCGGTACCAGAGACCTGAGCATCCGGAACGGATAAAATTGGCAGTTCCAGGGGCATCTCCCGAATACGGGTACAAAAACAGCAGACAGAGATCGGAGAGGATTTAACCCGTCGGATGGGCGACATCAGCGGAAATATTTATTCCTGAAAGGTGAATTTACCTATGAAAGGGGCCATAAAGGGTGCTGGATATTGACGAAGCGGGAAAAAACTCATTCAAATTAATTTTTTCGAAGAACGAGCCGGACTCGATTACCGTTGAAAAGTCCGGCAGGATACGGGTAAATAACAATACTATCCGCCTGGACTACAAGAATAATAGTGAAACCATCGGATGGGCCGAAAATTCCGGTTGGATAATCAGGACCCTTCACCAGAATATTCTCCCCCTTTATGTGAGGGTTGTGCGGGATATGGTCTGGGTGTCGAATGACATCTCGGAATTATTGGTACCGGATGAAGTGGTCTCTGTCAGGCGGGTCGAGCTGTTGCTCGCCGCAGCCGGGTCCCAGGGAATCCGGACTGCATTATCCCGTTTAATAGATGATATCATGTTATTGATGCCGTTATCGCGGTACCGGGTCTCTTTTGAGGATCGCATCCCTTCAGTTACCTGGTCGGATATCGATTTTGCATTTCGCAAAAACGCCACAAAGGAGGATTTTCTGGATCTTCTCACCGGCCAATATGACAAAGCGTATCATCAGGATCCCGAGATCTGCCTTGCGATATCCGGTGGATGGGACAGCAGGCTTGAGCTGGCTATATTAACCCGCCTGAATAAAAAAGTCCATTGTTACCATGCGATAATTTCCAAGCGCGAAGCGGAACAGGCCAGGCTTGTCGCCCGGACTGCCGGAGCATCCTTCCGCGAATTGCCGTACGAGCAATTGATCATGCCCGGGTGGGATCTCCTCAGACAAAAGGGGTATCTGACCAGATGGGATGGATTTTTTGCACCGGGAGCGCTGTATTCCGCCGGACTCTGTGCCGAGATGATAAAAGAGCACCCTGCTGCTGCCATACGGGTGATGAGCTCTTTAACGGGTTGGAAAGGCCGGCTCTACGAGCATTCAGGGGATTTACGGGAGTACTGGCTGCACAAGGAGGAGAGTTATTTCGACAGGTGCCAGGTAATTTTCCCGGAATATGGCCCGCTTCTCGAGCAGGAACAGGAGCGAAGGCAGGAGATCGTCTCCGGTTTAATCCCGGTAATACTGGCAAAATGCGAGAGGCCCGATATTGCTGTCGATATTTCATATAATATGCTGGCTTACAGCAGGATGGATACGAGAGAGACATTCTTGTGTGAAAATGGTATGCCTGTTTTTGATGGTGCGAAGGAAGCGGGAGATTTTTTCATATCATTGCCTGAAGAGGATAAAAAACAGCCCGTCTTTCTCGAATGGGCGATTGCGCAGCTGAGTCCCGTCCTTTCGAAGGTGCCGCATACCACCTCCTCGATGAAACGCACGGAGCGGGAGTTTGGCCTGATAGGGCGTATCCGCTTATTCAGTGGGTTCCTGGGCAGGTTTTCAAAACTGGACAGAGGTTACAGCCAGGATTGGTTTCGAGATCCGGACGTTGTCGACGTGTTTGAAATGATACCTGAAATAAAGCAGATATCAGAACGGGTCAGTGATGGTAAACCCCGGTTATATATCGCCCAGATATGCAGGTTTCTGAAAGCCGTACAGGAAAAGAAAAATGTCTCTTTCCGGGTAGTCGAATAGACGCACCATTCTGCAGGATAACGCTGCTGATGGGGACCCCCCCCCGATCAGAATGATAATTTCCCGTTTGCCGTCAAATGATGGTCTGGTATCGGCCGGTGAACCGATCCCATTTACCCTGTTCCGGGTCTGGCTATCGATCGGAATAAGCACATTGGCAGGGAGTTCTACAGGTTTCCCCGGAATGGGAGACGGTGCATCACTCAACACACCGGATATAATAGAGATTCTTTGCCAGTCTCGAGGCCTTAACCGACCCAAAACGCCCGGAGATCTCATGGAATCGGTTAATACAGTCCAAAACATCGGATAGTTCAAGTTCTTCGAATTTATGCTCTAAATATCTTTTGTTCCCTCCGGACCGCTCGAACGTATCCAGGATGGACAAATACCCCTTAACCAAAAAAGGCCTGAACAGGTCTCCCCGACTCATATCACTTCCCCGGAGATTTTCCATAATGGGGAGGAGTGATCTGACGATGCGTTCACACGCGAACTCCCCATCGATGGAGGCGATATGCGCCTCTGCGATCGAACGCCGTTCCGGGTCGTGGAATAAAGAGTCATCTTCATCCCTCTCCCATACGTTCCGGATCTTTTCTTTCAGTGCATGGGTATCGGAAACAATGTAGCTTAACGCATTCGGCAGATAATTGTCAAACTTCTCCGATACGACCGGACAATACGCGATCACCGGAGTTTTCATAAGGAATGACTCTATCCCGGTGGTACACCCGTTATGAATCACGGCCCTGGCCGCCCCGAGCCAGGGGACAATGTACCCCTCGTGAACTACCATGACCCGGCTCAGCCCACGGGTAATGTCTCTCCAGAATTGTTGGTTTTCCGAAGGATGCGGACGGAGAACGATTCGGTAGTCAGGAAACTCATCGTTCAGTTCCCGAATCATCCCGACAAAAAAATTCAGTATCGTCTTCTGGTGCGCCAGTCGTTCCCGGTGAAAGAGTTCATCATCCTTACCCTTGATCAACCCCCTCTGCTCAAGAAGGGTAAAACCAAAATCAGGGCCCTTGAAATGGTTTGAGGAGGCAAAATTGGTATTGATGAGAATAAAATCCCCGTAGGTATCCTGTATTTTTTTTATATCATCCTGAAAGACGGACCGGAATTCAGTTCTTAACAGGTCGAAACGGGGATTCCCTGTTGGAAGAACCTTTTCCTTCATCCCACCGGATTTTGAGAGAATAATGTCGGATTGGAAATTTCCCCACGCATAAAACTTCTCGACCAATCCCATTGCTTCCGGTGAGATCCGGTAGCGGAGGTACATTTCCGGGCTGTAGATAGCAAGCCCTTCCTCATCCAGAGCCACGTTTTTATGGCCGGAAGCCTGGACCGCCCTTAATGCCTTCACATGCTGTTGCGCAACTCCATAATGCAAAGAGATACCCCTTGGCATATGCGGTAGACATCGGCCCAGACTATTTTCCTGGCCGATCACCACATGAAAACCATTCTCTGCCGAAAATAACGCTAAAAGTAGTTTACCATACAGTTCGCGGGTTTTTACATCCATCGGGATATAAAACCATCCTCTTTTCTGAACACATTCCATGATACCGAACGCGAAGAAGAAATACCCTGGCCGGCCCTAATTGTCCCCCATCTCATTTCTCCTGTTACCCGGGAGAGTAGTACAATACATTGGCATGGCGCCCCCATCGACTCTGAGATCAACGGGAATGAAAACCCAGCGACGTGAAGAATGTCTCATCTCCTCACGAAATTGCACCCGCTTCCAGATCCCCGGCATCCCGGCAGACCCGCACCCTCACTTCCCCGTCTTGCGTAAACCATTTGCGTTCTTCGCCCATAAATTCTCTCTTTTGACGTCTCTTGATGTTATCACCCGGGAATAGGAGTTCCCGCTTACCGGTAGCGCACCGGTCAACTCTTCTTCCCGGGATGCCGGGAGTGGGAAGGTTTTTATGATCCCGTTTGGGGATAATCCGCGGTATCCGCTCCGGAATGCGAGGAATCTATCGCATATCACCACGCATGAGAGGAATCCCGCCGGGTGGTGAGAGAGGTATGAGAACCCATCCGCGGGGTGCCTTTCATGAGCTGATCTTAAGATGCGGTGAAAAAAACAGATGAGTGGATTATGCAGGCATGAAGGCACTTGTCACCGGGTGTGCGGGATTTATCGGGAGCACGCTGACCGACCAGCTGTTGGGCGAGGGGTACGAGGTCATCGGCATCGACCGGTTCTCGGACTACTATCCCCGGGAGATCAAGGAACGGAACCTCTCCCGTGCACGGGATCACCCGCGGTTTACCCTGATCGAAGAAGATATTGCGGGGATGAAGACCTTTCCGAAGGTCGATTATGTCTTCCATCTCGCTGCCCAGGCAGGGGTCCGGGCATCGTGGGGGAAGAATTTTGATATCTACACCCGCGACAACATCCAGGCGTCCCAGCGGCTGCTCGAATTCTACAAGGACGCGGGGATCAGGAAATTCGTGTACTCGTCATCTTCATCGGTGTACGGCGATGCGGAGCTTCCGATGCGCGAAGATCGCCCGGTATCCCCCGTATCTCCTTACGGGGTCACCAAACTCGCCGCAGAGCACCTCTGCTCCCTCTACGGGAAGAACTATGCACTGCCCACCGTATCGCTCCGCTACTTTTCGGTGTACGGCCCCCGTCAGCGGCCGGATATGGGGATTTACCGGTTCGTCGATGCCATACGGGGCGGCAGGGCGATCACCGTGTACGGGGAAGGCAACCAGACGAGGGATTTCACCTATATCGATGATATCGTGGATGCAAACGTCGTCGCCGCGGGAAGCGGGACTGCCGGAGGGGCATTCAACATCGGCGGGGGAAACCGGATACGGGTCAACGACCTGATCGAAGCGATCGAGGAGGCTACCGGGATGAATGCGACCCTTCGCTACATCGAACGGCAAAAGGGCGATGTAGAGGATACGTGGGCTGATACGCAGAAGGCCAGAGAGCTGCTCGGGTGGGGTGCAAAGGTGGACATCCGGGAAGGGTTGGATCGGTACGTGGCGTGGATCAGAGACGGAACGCACGAAACGGGAAGAGCACGGGGGTCGGGCATACCGGATCGTCTTTAGGAAAAAAGGTTCATCCGATACGAATACTACAGATATGAAATAATGTAAACATCGGATGAATTCCGGAATTTCCCCCTTTCCCGGTAATCCGGCCGGTGCCTAACCCTGCCACACGGCTAAGAGCTTTCCCGATTCGGTATCGATGTTGAATTGTTCAAAGGCTTTTTTATACCCGTTTTCGATGAATCTTTCCCGCAGAGGTTCATTGGTCAGCAATATCTTGATCTTTTCCACCAGCATCCCGACGTCATCCGGTTCAACGATAAAACCGTCCACCCCGTCCTGTAAAATTTCAGGAATACCGGTCACGTCCGGACCTATCACGGGTACCCGGCATGCCCAGGCTTCGGTGAATACATTGGGCCATCCTTCGGACCTGCTTGTTAAAATGAGTAATTTTGCCCTGCCCAGGACCGCAAAGACCTCTTCCTGGTTTTTATATCCGAGGAGTCTTACCTCACCGGACAGATTCAATCCCTTTATCAGGCCGTCGAGACGGGGTTTTTCGGAACCATCCCCGACTATCAGGCATTCGAAGGGGATGTTCTCTCCTTTCAGGATCGCGCAGGCGTGTATCAGAGCATCCAGGTTTTTGACTTTTTCAAGACGTGCGACGGAGACCAGGGTATTTTTTCCCCTGCAATCCGCGACGGGATACGTCTTGGTAAAATCAAGCGCAGAGTGAATTACGGTGATATCGCCCGCATCAACGCCAAAGCGGTCCATGATGTACCGCCGGTTATATTCCGTCACCGTGACATGTTTTTTCGCCAACTTTGACTTGATCCGGTAATTTTTTCCCGGTTTATCGAAGATTTCGTAGCGGTGTGTCGTGAAAGAAAAGGAAATCCCTGTCAGGAGATGGACGAGCAGGGCGAAATCCGAAGACCTCGGCCAATGCGCATGAATGTGGTCGGGTCTCCGGTTATCGATCACCAGTGCATCATACAGATTTTCAAGAAATAAACGGCCGATACCGCTATGGGGATGGAATGCAAATGCCGCTGTTTTTAAATAGGCAAACGGCTGGTGAAAAAACCAGTAAAAATGCCCATAAATCTTCTCCTTTCTGTTGTTTGAGAAATAATGGACTGATTTTACGTCGCCCACCTCCGGATGGACGACCTTCTGGTTGGGTTTATAAAAAGCAAAAACCTCTATTTCGACCCCCTTCCTTTGCATTGCCAGAATCTCTCTCAAAATAAAGGTCTGGGAAATGCTCGGAAATGAATCCAAAATTTCAACGACTTTCATTCCAATACCATATCTCCCGTTCACCGTCTTTAATCATTCTTTCCTGAATACGGAGAAAATGGGCGATTGGACGAGAAAATGCGCAAATTGTTACGCCCATCGTCGCCAATTAAGTCCGGGATCGAAATGAGAAAAGATCGTCCAGAAGCATTTATTCCGGGGCAGGAGACGTGAATAAAGAATCTGACAATCCGTATCCGGGCAGTCATCATTCTATACAGGAATTTACCGGGATGGATCTGCGTCGATTTGTCGAAGATCAGAGCGAGAGAGTGGAAACTCCAGACGCGGAGGTGTTTGCGCGATCCTTCCTATCAGGTCGCGGTCCGGATGTACCGTATGGATACCCGTCTTCGTCCGTTCTTGAACCGTTCTCCGGCGATAATTATTATGCGCCGGGATATGACAAGATATGATGGAAGATCGATCTGAAATGCCGGTTGTGAGCATAGTCCTCCCGACCTACAACCGGGCAGAGACGATCGGGCGTTCGATCCGGAGCGCACTAAACCAGACTTATACCCGGTTTGAACTGATAGTCGTAGACGATTGTTCAACCGATAACACTGCCGGAATTCTTGCAGCCATCTCCGATCCCCGCCTCCGGGTGATCAGACATACAAAAAACCGGGGAGCGCCTGCCGCACGGAATACGGGCATCGCGAACGCCAGAGGGGCGTATATTACGTTCCTCGACAGCGACGATGAGTGGCACCCGGATAAGATCGAGAAGGAGCTCTCTCTCATGGAGGAGCGGCCGGACGTCGGCGTTGTTTATTCCGGGTTCTGGCGTCATATCCACGGTAAAAAATCGTATGTACCGTTCAAATGGGTTAAATCCAAGGAAGGGAAGATCCACGAAGAGCTGTTATGGCGCAATTTCATCAATACACAAAGCCTGATCCGGAAGGATGTTCTCGATGCGGTTGGCGTTTTTGATGAGAATGCACCGAGGTTCCAGGATTGGGACCTGTTCATCCGGATATCAGGACACTATCCTTTTGCATACTCCCACGAGGCCCTGTTTGAGGTATATCACTCTGAACAGAGCATAACGGCAGACCCCCGGGCGCAGATAAGCGGACTGCTCTACATTCTTAAAAAACATTGTGCAGAGTTCTCTCTCCACACGCCGATCCTGGCCGAACAATATTTCCAGTTATCTCTCCTGTATTATTTTGCGGGAGATCGCACAAAGGCACACACGTTCCTCATGCACGCTTTGAAACTGGACCATTTCAGGATAAAATTCCTCGCCGTACTCGGTTTATCCGTCTCGCCCCGGTTAATGCAGTATGTTTTTATCACCTACAGGTCTTTGAGGAACGAATGGTGACCCGATATCCCGGAGTATGAACCCCCCCGGGATACATATTCAGAGGGAGCCATGGGAAAAAAGCGATCGAAAACCGGGAGTTTTCCGGCCAAAGGGATTCTTCAGGGCTTTCCGGTCAGCAGGGCGGTCGGGAGCAGGGAGAATGGGATCCGGCTGTCATCAGAGATCGGATGGGTCGGGAAAATCCGATACGTGAAGTTGAATTAAAATATTTTACCCCCCCATAAGTACAGGAACAAATTTTACTGGAAAATTTGTCGGGTACCGAAATACCCGTTTCAATGATGCACCCCCGTAGTGTAGCGGTCAATCATGCAGGACTTTGGATCCGGCGACGGCGGTTCGAATCCGCCCGGGGGTACTGTTATTGCCTGAAGAATCTCTCGAAAGAGTTTTTTTCCCCGTTCATCGGGAAGAAACGGGATTGAGAACGGGCCACTCATTTCCTTCCGGTCATGCAACCGATGCATCTCCCTGAACGGGGAACCAGGCCTCCGAAAACGTATCTTAGGGGATAACCCCTGCGCCGGGGAGGTCCGATCACAATACCGTGATCGGTGGGAGGGGGCCGATCCCCTGCGGCGGCTCGATCTCCCGTCCATGATCGTCCTCGGCCCCGAGATGGAGGTACCGGTATTCGATCGCATCTTCTATCAGGTCTGCAATCCCAAACACCCTCGTGTAAACCGGGCCGATTATCCGCGACGGATCGATGAAATACCCCGGGGAATTCGGTGATGGGGAGATGGTGAAAGCAGAGGGGGCACCGTAATCGTCCGCAGGATCTTCCGCAACCCCGGGATACATATTCGCTCCCGTTCCGTCATAGAGCGTTTTTTCGGCATCGAGGTACTGCCGGGGAAAGAAATGGACATCCCGGATGGTAATCTTTGATACCTCCCCGTCACGATGGTACACGGTATACATCCGTCCGGCGGAGGTATCCCCGTCCCCCTGATAGTTGGTGAGATCTTCCACGCAGAGCGCATTATGGATCAGTTCTGAATCCAGGGTCGTCGCGTGGGCATGCCCGCTCAACACAAACGTAGGTTTCAGGACCAGATTTTGTTCGATGCTCTCGCCGAGCAGCGACTCAGAAAAATCCTCGTCATAAAAGTTATGCGCCGCGATCAGCACGAATTTTTGAGGATTTTCTTCAATAAAGGCCCTTCCCGTCACAATTTGCGAATCGCTCAGAGGTCCTTTCGAATATCCGATCCCGAGAAAGATGAAGTCATTGATGAGTGCATTCCAGTTGTACTTGTCCCCGACAAATGCATCAAAGAGCGGGTTAACCGCCTGGCCGCCCAGATCGTGATTCCCCGGTATTTCGAAGACGGGAACCGTCGTCAGGGATCGTGCGTTTGCATAATTCGTCCATTGACTGATATTGCTCCCGTTATCGACCAGATCGCCGGTAATGATTATCGCGGATATATTGTAATTGCCTTTCATCGATTCCAGGGAAGAAAACGTATAATTCAGAGTATCGGGATACCGTGAGGAGAGGGTCTGGGTGTCGGATATATGTATGATTGAATAGGTATACGAATCGGCGGCCGAAACCGTCCCCCCGAATACGGCCAGCATTCCGATCACGACGATAAAAAAGGGGACACGGGCGTTCATGGTATCTTTCCTCTGGTTATTTTTCAAATAGCCTTCCGTATGACCGGTAAAACCGGCATTTATGTAAAGTAAATTTTACAGAATAGGGTAAATACCTTCTGGAGGCGGTAACGGTAAGGTATCAGAACGAACTTCGGGGTTCATTCCTTTTGTAAATCCGGGGTAGCTCAGAAATAGATGCGGGACATGCCTAGAAGGACAAGGCCTTCACCCGGGAGATAACCCGAGGATCTTCCTCGCCTCCTCCGGTGTCGCAATCTCCCTCCCCAGTTCCCGGGCAATTCTCACGATGCGTTCCACCAGCGCCTCGTTCGTGGCCAATATCATCTGGTCATGATCGAAATAGATCGCATCCTCGACCCCCGTCCGTACATGCCCTCCCATAAGGATTGCCGCCGCATTGATCTGGCACTGGAATCTGCCGATACCCGCTCCCGACCAGGTGTTTCCGGATGGCAGGGATTCCACCAGGTACACAAGATCCCTGAAATCTGCAGGGATACTGCCGAGTGACCCGAGAAGGAGATTAAAATGAAGAGGAGGATGGATGATACCCCTCTTCGTCAGATGCCGGGCCGTATTAATAAAGCCGGGTTCAAAAATTTCGAGTTCGGGTTTCACTCCCCTCATGTGCATCCTCTTGGCAAGGAATGCAACCGTATCGGGGGGATTGATGCTCGGGTGATCAAAGAAGTTTACGGATCCTACCGATAACGTGGCCATCTCGGGCCCGAGATCGAGGACTTCTGCACGTTCACGGGGATCGCTCTGGAACCGTCCGCTTGTTGTGGCGCAGATTATGATATCCGGGCATTTTTTTCGGATTTTTTCGAATATCTCTTCAAAGACATCCTTCCGCGTCGTTGGCAGACCCTGTTCATCCCTGGCATGCACATGGACCATGGAGACACCGCGTCGGTACGTCCGGTAGGTATCCTCTGCGATCTCATCCGGAGTAACAGGTACATGCGGGGTCATGTCCTTCGTCGGGATCACCCCTGTGGGCGCGACCTGGATGATTAACTTCCCGACCCGGTTTCCCCTTGCTAGCACGGTATCACCCTCCCCTTATTTTACTCAGACCGCTGGAACTTATTCGTTCTTTTTCAGGATCTTTGCCGGTACCCCGACAACGACGACATCGTCCGGAACATTGCCCACGACTGCGGCCCCGGCACCCACGAAGGAGTGTCTGCCGATATGTATCTTGTCGATGACCGTTGCCCCGATCCCGATAGTGGTCCGGTCACCGACGGTGACCAGTCCTGCAAGTGAAGCTCCCGGATTTATCTGGCAGAATTCGCCGATCTCCGTATCATGCCCGATGTTACACGCCCGGTTGATCAGGGTGAAGCTCCCGATACGGACGTTGGGCCCGATCACGGCATGCGGACTGATGATAACGCCCCGGCCGATCCCCCCGTTCGACCCCACATACGCGGACGGATGTATGATGCTGGAAAACCGGATATCATAGGTTTTTTCCAGATCTTCGAGGACCAATTCCCGGGTGGTTAAAAATCCGTACATATATTTATCCCCGGGAACCGGCCGAAAATCAGGGAGGGGTACAACGGGCACCGCATAGGAGAGAAGGGAGATTCTCCTCTCCAGATTTTCGGGTTCTGCCTGTCTCAGGCTGGGGTGATCAACCACTGCCTTGATTTTTCCCCCGTTTGCGTGAATGATATCGAAAACGTCGCTGATATAGTCCCCGAACCCGAAGATAACCCATTGGTCCATAACAACCTATGGATAGTTCGGAACCGGGGACTATAAAATTTATCATGTACACCGGTATTTTTTGGAAATTGAGGCCGCGTATGACGAATAAGTGCCCTTCCGGAAGCTGCCGGTCTGTCGCTAGAGATTCATCAGAGTCTGAATGAGCATGGTTGCCGAGATGAGCACGAGAAACACGGCAAATACCTTCGTCAGCTCTTCGGACCGTATCTTCGGGGCCATGTGCGCGCCGATCTGGGCACCGATGACCGCACCCAGGGAGAAGCTGATTACGTAATCGATCGACACCTGTCCCAGCCGCTGATGGACGATCGCCCCTGAGATGGACGTCGCGAGGATGACGAGGAGGGATGTGGCGACGGCAAAGTGAATCGGCATGCCGATCGATGTCAGGGCAGGGACGTTGATCACCCCTCCCCCTATCCCGGTTATACCCCCGACGAATCCCGCAACCGCACCCCAGAAGAAGAGGTGAAGAAGATATGAACGGCAGTGTGCGGTCGTGCAGAAACAGTCGCTGCATTCCTCGTCGAAATAGGGGCCATATCTCAGAGATATGACAAACGGTACCCGGGGGGACAGCATGTGGAGGGCGATGAGGAGGAGGAGAATGGAGAAGATGATCGCGAGGGCACCCCCTGATATGTACTTCGTCGAATACGAGCCAACGGCTGAAAAGATGATACTGGGGATGACGATGAAGAGAGCGCTCCGGTAAAAGATGCGCCGCTGCCTCGCATAGGAGATGCTCCCGGAGAGCGACGTGAATATGATGATGGTGAGACTGGTGCCGATGGCGACCTTCTGGTCCAGACCGAAGAGCAGGGTAAGGGTCGGTACATAGAGAAATCCGCCGCCGACCCCGATGACGGACGAGACGATCCCGATGAGAATGGCGATAAAAAATCCCGCGACATATTCAATCAGGAAGATCCCCTCTGGCTTTGGCAGACTGCCTTCGACGGTACCCTCACGGAACGTGGCACACTATGCGATTATCCCATTGATATATTCAGTCCTTCCTTTTTTGAGTACCGGAAAATTATGTTCTGCGTTTTTAGTGGGATCGACCGTGGTCTGATCAGGCAACCGTATGAGATCCATCTTTTCGGCCGTTCTGGGAGGCATATGGACCCGACTGGACAGGAGATCACGAGGATGTACCTTCTCCTTCATCCCCTCCGCAATAAATCTGAAGTCTCCCGAAAAGGAGTTGATCGCGTTATCGGGAGTTCGTGAGCTCTCCTCGCGACCTAACTGCCCGCATTCAGGAACGCGATTGCCGCGAATATGAGAAGAACGAAGACAAAGAACGCGGTGTTCATGATTCGTCCGGGGGCTCCTTTTCGCTGTGCCGGATCCGTCCGGGCAATGTATATGTGGAGCACGAGGGTGCAGAGCAGATACAGGCCATAGATGAGGAGCGCCATCCCGCAGGCAAGATACCCCCAGTCGAGGATGGATGCGGTGAGCGCTCCGATCCCGATCGCGAGGTTTGCAAACCCCACCTCTATCTGGAACAGGGGATGATCCGGTGTCCATCCCATCCTGAGCTGATCTGAACGAAAGAAGAGGGAGTGACGGATAAAACTGAGGACCCCGACAACCCCGACGATCAATGCAGTCACGATCCGGATGGACAGGGGGATATCGGAGAAGAGGAAGAAAATTCCGAGGAATGTACCGGTTACGGTTACGACAACGGTGGCTCCGAACAGGAGAGATGCCGGCCGGGAAGAAACGGAAAGAGCAGACATAGTGAAACCCTGTTTTGGTTTCCCCTGAAACCCATATATGGCTGCCTGATTTCATTTCACCGATCATCGCCGGATGGAGAGGGAGAAAATATGCAAGGGTCCCGGCGATCCGAACCCCCTGAAACCCATATATGGCTGCCTGATTTCATTTCACCGGTTCGTCGCCGGATGGAGAGGGAGAAAATATGCAAGGGTCCCGGCGATCCGAACCCCCTGAAACCCATATATGGCTGCCTGATTTCATTTCACCGGTTCGTCGCCGGATGAACAGGGAGAAAATATGCAAGGGTCCCGGCGATCCGAACCCCCTGAAACCCATATAGGCTGCCTGATTTCATTTCACCGGTTCGTCGCCGGATGAACAGGGAGAAAATATGCAGGGTCCCGGCGATCCGAACTCCCTGAAACCCATATAGGCTGCCTGATTTCATTTCACCGGTTCGTCGCCGGATGAACAGGGAGAAAATATGCAGGGTCCCGGCGATCCGAACCCCCTGAAACCCATATATGGCTGCCTGATTTCATTTCACCGATCGTGCCGGATGAAGGGAGGGGTTGAACCGGTGACCCGAACCATTAAATCCCGGTACAGCGATCACCCCTGTTCATCCGTGATGGATAGGTGAAAATGATGAAGTACCTTTTAATCGTGATCGGCATCGTCCTGGCAGCAGTGCTCGCAGCCGGGTGTACCCAGCCGGGTGTACCAACACCCACTCCGACGGCGACGCCGACGGTGACCACCGGACCGACCGGGGTTCCAACGACGGTGAAACTGGCAACGAATACGACGCTCGGGATATACCTTGTCGACGAGAACGGGATATCCCTCTACTACTTTGCCCTGGACGTTCCCGGCAACGGCACGAGCGCCTGCAGCGGTAACTGCAGCCAGCTCTGGCCCCCGTTCTATACCGAGAATATCGTCGTGAACCCTCCGCTCTCCGCAGCGGACTTCGGGACGATTACCCGGACGGACGGGACGAAACAGACCACCTATGGCGGATGGCCGCTGTACTACTACTCCGGTGACAAAGGCGTCGGGCAGACGAACGGGGAAAACGTCGCCGACCTCTGGTGGGTCGTGAAACCCGATTATTCGGTCGTGGTCATGAGAAACAACGCCGTGGGAACGTACCTTGCGGACCCCGCCGGAATGACGCTCTATACACTCACACGCGACACACCCGGGGTCAGCACCTGCATCGGTAACTGCAGCCAGATCTGGCCGATCTTTTATGTGGAGCCGCCGGTCGTCGCACCGTCGCTCATCCCTTCGTCCGATTTCGCCCGGATAACCCGCACGGACGGCGGGTTCCAGACCACGTACCAGGGAAAGCCGCTCTACTGGTACTCAGGTGATACCAAACCCGGACAGACGAACGGCGAGGGCTTCAACAACATCTGGACCGTCGCAACGGTAGCCGGCACCCCGCCGCCACCGACACCGACGACGGTCGCTACCACGGTACCGGCAACAACCCCGACGACCGCGCCGACGACCCAGTCGTCGTCCGGTGGAGGAGGGTATTACTACTAATATCTCCCTTTCTTTTTTTCAGGCAATCTTACCCAAATTTCACCTTGGGCCACATGTATCCGGCCGCTTCAGGAAAGTCCTCTGCGAAGCGGCCCGGTTTATCCAAAAAACCCTCACCCGCACTTCTCTGCCGCTTCTGCGCAGGGGATGCAGAGAACCTTTCCTTCCCGTCTCCGGGTCCGGGGTTCGGCTACGAGTTCCCCGCAGCCGGCACAGATGACGGAGTTGAAAATACGGGCCTTTTCGGGGATCGGCACCCTGACCCGGCGGATGGAGAAGAGCTCCTCCGGGGGTGCCGCGAGGATCTTCGCGATCACCCCATCCATCCGCTCCCGGTACTCCTCTTCTTCCGCCGCGGTGGCGGTTCCGGCCATCACCCGCTGCCGGAGGTCACTGGCACGGCTGTCGATCCGCCGCGTGGAGGAGTCCGGATGCTGGGCGATCCGGACCGCCTCACCGGAGTCCCGGTTGATGAACGTATACACGTTCTTCCCGTAGTCCCGGAGGACCAGGTTCCCCTTCCCGAGGGTACAGCCGGTCAGGTACTGGACCGCATCGACCCCGCAGGCGTCGTGTTCGACGATACAGACCAGTTCCTCGTCGCCCGACCGTCCGGACCTGAGTTCATTCAAAGCGATCTCTGCTACCCGGTACCCGAGCGCGAGACCGGGACAGCGGTGCCCGTGGAACCGGACCACTGCGGAAAAGGATGAATCGGATGACATGCGGGTTTCTCTCCGATCAGTATGGGGAGGGAATGGCGAAAAAGAGTTCAGTCGGGGCAGACCGTCCGGATACGGGAATGGACCGGTATCCCTCTCCGGCGGCAGACCGTCCGAATATGCAAAGAACGGAATGGAAAAATTCTGTCGCCGGAGGTGTCATGGACGATGAAAAGAACTATTCATCCGGAAGAGACCCGGGAAATCGGAACATGCGCGTGAGCGAGACGGAATCTCAAGTCAGATTAAAAAGAAGGAAAAGGCGGATATCAAGGTGTGAGGGGATAATTCCATTTTCCGGTCGTGAGATATGTGTGTGGTCCGGTGCGTGAACAACGGATATTTCGCGGTCCTGGCCATCCCGGATTGCCCGATCCGGTATGTCCAGCGACTGCCTGTATCTGTTACGCTGATAATGAGATAAATATTACCGTGTTGCTATCGCCTTTCCGGGTCCTCGCGCTATCCTGTGCCACTCCTGAAGAAGGGAACGAATCAGGTTCCGGGAATCCGGACGGTGTCTCCATGGACAAAAAGAGAACTTATTCACCGGCATCGCAGATCGCCAGCTGATAGATCCAGTCGAGGAGCCGGTGGCACTTCTCCACCGTGCATTCCTCCTCGCAGGCGATGCAGGGGATGAGCTCTTCCCCCGCGAGGATATGGCAGGGATCTATCGGGCGGCGGCAGGCGATCAGGACGAATGTCTTGATCCCCTCCTTCCGGAACTCCACCCGCCGGATCAGCCCCGAATCGAGGAGCTTCTTCACGATGCGCGAACATTTCCGCGAGTCCACATCGAGGATCTTCCAGAGCTCACTCTGCAGCACTCCTTCAGGCTTGGACTGAATGAGCTTCAGTGCATCGTCTGCTGAATTGGACATGTGACCTCTCAGATCACAGGAGATATCGCCAGGATGTTATTTCCCCGGATGACGACCGTGCCGAGGCTTCGCCCGCGCTGGTCCCCCTCAAATTCGATCGTCTCCTCCATGTGGATATTCAGATACTCATCCACAGCGACCAGTCGACCCTGCAACTTCTTCCCTTCATCCTTTATTTCGACGGTAATTTTCGAATCCACGAGAGAAAAAACCTTTTTGATTGGCAATACGATACCGTTGACCATCTGCCTTAATTTGGAGGGCAAGATGATTAAAGTTTGTGCACCGGCAAGAGGCCTGGAATATGACACCCTGCGGTTATCGTGCCATTCCGGGTTGCCTTCCGGCTATCCGGCCATGCTTCAGGATGCCCGGGCCCCGGTCGCCGGTAAGCTGCCGGCTGTCCTGTCCTGCTCCGAGATGTCCCAGGTACCGAATCGCCCGGCAGGCCTTCCGGCTGTACTGTCCCGCTCCGAGATGTATCGGGTACCGATCGCTTGGAGTCTTCCGGTCGTCCCGGCCATGCTTCAGGATGTTCGGGTCCCGATCACCGTCAGCTTCCGGTTACCCGGCCACCTGTCGACAGAGTGATCCCGGGTGCGAATCGTCCGGGACGGAGAAAACCTTCTCACAGGTCGGGAACGACGTAGACTCTTCTTCTGCGGGTCGAAACCCTCCGGCGGGTGGCCTTCTTTCAGGGGGACTGCATATCGCTCCGCCCCCTTGAGCAGGTAATAAACGGCAAGCCTGCCGATCGTGAGGGAGATGATCCCCCCGCCGGTCATGGTGTGGGAGAGTCCGTGGGCGACCTGCACATCGTGCTCCATGCAGGCGCCGAAGAGCTGCCAGCGTGCCGGGGTCATCTGTGTCGCCGAGAAGGATTTACTCTCCGAGAGGCGTGCCGGGTCCATCGAGACGAAGTTCATCGGGACGACGAGCGCCCGGAGCCCTTTGATCCGGTCCATCAGCTCCAGGCTCTTCTGCACGTCCTCCTCCTCCTCGCCCGGGAGCCCGACGATCATCGTGCCCGCGATCGCCCAGTTCAGGTCGTGGAGGATCCCGAGGCTCTCGACCACGATATCCGGCCAGAGTTCAGGCCCGGAGGGGGCAGGTTTCCCCCGCATGTGCTTCGCGATCAGTTTCGGGCTCCCGGTCTCGATCCCCGTCTGCGCCCCGAGGAACGGTACTTCGGGAAGGCTGTTCATGTAATCGGAGATCTCCTCGACCAGCCGCGGGTTATGATAGACCGTGGCGAGGGCAATGTGCGAGAACCCGATATTGGTGATCCCCTCGACCTTCCCCACCCGTTTGACGAGGGAGATCAGCTTCTCCGGATCGGGGTGAATCGGACGCCCCCCGTAGCAGAGCATGTCCTCCGCGTGGAGCAGGGAGCCGCGGTTACCCGCCCGGGCATTGACCTCCGTATCCCGGATGATCTGGTCGGCGGGTTTATGCCGGAGAGACTGGAGGGTCGGGGTGCAGAATGCGCAGCCCCGTCCGCACCCCCGGGAACACTCGACCAACCCGTGGATCGTGGCATGGACCAGGGGCGGGATCTCCGCGGCCGGCACCTCCTCCCCGGTGATGATCGGCGGCACCACCTCACCGGCCAGGATCGCGGCAAATGCCTTCGGCACCGACCGTTCCCCTTCCCCGAGGTGCACGTGATCGATCCCCAGCCGCTCCCGGATATGGGGAGGTACCAGCTGCCAGGCGCTCTTTCCGCCGGCGACCGTGGTTGCCTTCCGCATCACCGGGTGCGCCATCAGCGCGAAGAACTTCATCCGGTTGTAAGGCGGGCCCGTCCGGACGAAATCGGAGAAGGTGGATGTCGGCGGGTTGATCCCGAGGAAATCATGCCCCGTGATCGAGACGATCCGGGTTTCATCCCCCGCCATCCGGGAGAGATCCCGGGGGTGGACGACTGCGACCTCGTCCTCCGTAAACCCGTGCGAGAGGAGTGCCGCCTCGATCGACCGGACTCCGCCGTCGGCAAAGAGGGCCCGGCCGTGTTTCCGGGGTACCGGCGGTCCGAAGGCATGGAAAAACATCCAGTCTGGCATGATCCCGCTCGGGGCACACATGGTAAACCCCGTGAATATGCCTCCCCGGTATTTGCTCATCATCGTCTCGTCGGCCGTGAGGATGATCGCTGGCGATCTGCGTGACATATCGAATATTTCCCTTCTCTCTCGTGTAATGATGGATGATTTAAATATCCTGATACCTGATAAAATTTATGCCCCCACATGGCACAGGGCCGTGAACACCGGAAATATCTGGCGTTTCCTGGTCCATCGAACGTGTTTCGTCTCCGTCCTGAACCATATGCAACCGCGGATACGTTCCTATCATGGAATGGGGAACCGGAAAAAAAATTGTTTTAATCGGGAATCGGCTTCCAGCGATCTTTTAACTTTTTCTCGACGCCGGGGAGGGTCGTGTACTCCATCTCGTCGAGGGAGAGCCGGTGCGGTTCAAACGGCCCGTGCGCCCGCATCACGTCGGCCAGCTCGTTGCACCGGTCCCGGACCCGGTTATATGCCGGGTCGTCGAACATGTCGACCGGGCCGATCAGCTTCCCGTTCGAGACCTGGAACCCGAGGCAGATCACCCGGGGCGGCCCGTCGAACCGGGTGCAGTTCGCGTCCGGCAGCCCCACCGGCATGAACGGCCCGTGATGCGACCCCCGCATCCAGCCGGCGACGAAGATCGGTATCGTGAACGGGTCGATCACCTCGCCGACCGAGGGAAGGCCGCTCTGTGCCCGGACGATCATGACGGGATCGTCCTTCCCGACGTACCGGCCGGCCATCAGGTTCAGCCGCTGCGTGCTCGTGCATGCGGCGACCAGGCCGTCCTTCCGCCAGACGCCCTTCACCACGTACCGGGACGGCGCCCCGATGTACGCGAGGAGGTCGTATGACTCCTCCGGGGTCCTGAACCGGACCAGCCGCTTGTCGATGACGTCGTGCACCTCGAAGATGAATCCGTCGTGCATCCCGGGATCGATCACGAGGCCCGGGTTGGACATCGGGTCGGCAAAGATCTTGTACAGGAAGAAGTTCCATGCACCCGGCTCGGTCTTGTCTGCCATGAAGACGAGTACCGGGTCGCTTCCCCGCTCCTCGAACTCCATCTCGGCCACACCGGGGCCCATCCCCTTCACGTTGCCCGAAAAGGCATCGGAAAGGATGTCCTGTCCCGCCCCGTAGAGCTTCATCTCCTTTGCGATCGCGGCGCATTCGGTGAAGACCTTCCACGCCAGGCGGTGGATCTCGGGGTCGTCCTCGCCCCGGGTATGGGTCATGATCAGCTCGAGGTCGTCCCCGCAGTGCGTGACGAGCGAGTCGATCAGGAGGCGCCCCTCCTCAGCTTTCACTATCTGGGCCGCCCGCTCGAGGAGCTTCGGGTGGGTACGGGAGTGGCCGGGAAAACTGCCGACATCCGCTTTTATGACAGATACGGTCGTCTTCACCATGGCACATCCCTCATCGGTATCTGGTGGTTTGCCATCTGCATCGCCTTTACGTGAGAATCTGGTTCGGAATTTACGAATCGAATCACACAGGTATTGCGCCCTGTCTCTAAAAAGGTGTTGGAACGTGACGCGGGACGATCGAAAAAGGAGGAAAGGGGGCCCGGTCTCCCAGGGGCGTTTTGGAATTCCGGCCCGGTTTTACTGGTACCCCTGAGGGGTCGCCGGGGGCCGCTCGCGGTAGCTGACCTCGAGCACGCCGTGCCGGAAGCTGATCGCGACCGAATCCCGGTCGGCCGGCGGGACCTCTGCACTCGTCTCGAAGGACCGGTTCCCGTCGCAGGCCCGGATATGGACGGTGGTGCCCCGGAAGAGCACCTGGACGTTCTCGGCAGACATCCCCGGCAGTTCGGTGATCAGCTTCACCTCGTTTCCGACGCGGTGGATCTCGACATCCGGCGCATGGTCCGTCTCCGGTGCGGCCGCGAGGCCGGCCGGGGGCTGCATGATGATCACCTTGATCCCGATCAGGATCGGCTTCTCGTTTCCCTGGCTTTGTGACTCGGCAATGATACGGCGGATCATCTCGTCGATCCCCGTGAAATCGGTGTCGTTTGGTTGGATTCCCATCGATGTATGCTCTCTGGATTAAGCCTGCGGTCTGAGCCGGTCCTCCAGCTCATTCGTCAGGCGCTTGATCTCGCTGAAGTTCTTCGTTCGTGCAAATACCTGGGTGCGGAGTGGCTCGACCGTCTCCGGCGGCTCCTTCCGGAGTTCCGCCCGCTTCATCTCGGCGACCGCGTTCTCGAGGATCGCCCGCTGGTCATGGGTGAAGAGCATCTCCCACGCCTGTCGTTCGGCCGCCTCGAGCGCGTCCTGGTCCAGGGATCCTTTTACTTTTTTCCGTGCGTCTTCAAAGTGCTTCCGGGTGATGCGGACGTTCACCACGGCGTCGTTCATCTCCTGTTCGGATTTTGCCGCCATCACGCTGATGAACTCCCGCATCGCGGAGAGCTTCGCCTCCCGGACGAGCGCCTCGATGTCGGCGCCGACAAACCCGTCGGTCTCCTTCACGAGGTCCTCGATATCGATATCCGTCGCGAGGATCGCCTCCGCGTTCCGGAGGTAGACCTCGAAGATCTTCTTCCGGCTCTCCGCGTCGGGCGGCGGCACGTAGATATGCCGTTCGATCCGGCCCGGCCGCATCAGCGCCGGGTCGAGCATGTCCGGCCGGTTCGTCGCCGCGATCACCGTCACGTTCTTCAGCTCCTCGAGCCCGTCGAGCTCGGTCAGGATCTGGGAGACCACGCTCTCGGTGACATGGGAGGACCCCATGTAGGTACCCCGTTTCGGGACGAGTGCATCCACCTCGTCGAAGAAGATGATCGAGGGGGACGCCTGCCGGGCCTTCCGGAAGATCTCCCGGACCCCCTTCTCAGACTCCCCGACCCACTTGGAGAGGAGCTCCGGCCCCTTGATCGAGATGAAGTTGCGACTCGCTCTCGTTCGCGACCGCCTTGGCGAGCAGGGTCTTTCCCGTCCCCGGCGGCCCGAAGAGGAGGATCCCCTTCGGGGCCTTGGTCTGGAGCTGGGCGAAGACCGCCGGGTATTTGAGCGGCCACTCGACCGCTTCCTGGAGTTCCTTCTTCACGTCGTCGAGACCGCCGACATCCTCCCAGGAGACATCCGGGATCTCGACGAGGACCTCGCGCATGGCGCTCGGTTCGACGTGCCGGCGTGCCTCGTCGAAGTCGTCGCCGGGTGACCCGGAGCTCGTCGAGGAGCTCGGCCGGGATCTCCTCGGTCGATCTCGATCTTCGGGATCACCTTCCGGAGCGCGTGCATCGCGGCCTCCTTGACGAGGAGGGCGATATCGGCACCCACGAACCCGTGGGTGCTCTCGGCGTACTCCTCGATCTTCACGTCGTCGGCAAGGGGGACGCCGCGGGTGTGGACCTGGAAGATCTCCATCCTGCCCTTCTTGTCCGGGATGCCGATCTCGATCTCCCGGTCGAACCGTCCGCCGCGGCGGAGCGCCGGGTCGATCGCGTCGGGGATGTTCGTCGCCGCGATCACGATCACCTGGCCGCGCCCCTTCAGCCCGTCCATCAGGGAGAGGAGCTGGGCGACGACCCGCCGCTCGACCTCTCCCTTCGTGTCCTCCCGCTTCGGGGCGATCGAGTCGATCTCGTCGATGAAGATGATCGTGGGGGCGTTCTCCTGGGCCTCCTCGAAGACCTCGCGGAGCTTCCCCTCGCTCTCCCCGTAGTATTTGCTCATGATCTCGGGGCCCGAGAGGGAGATGAAATGGGCGTCCACCTCGTTGGCGACGGCCTTCGCGATCAGGGTCTTCCCGGTGCCCGGCGGGCCGTAGAGGAGGACCCCCTTCGGGGGCTCGATCCCGAGCCGCTCGAAGATCTCCGGGTGCCGGAGCGGGAGCTCGATCATCTCGCGGACCATCTCGAGCTCTCGCCCGAGGCCACCGATATCTTCGTAGTGGACATCCGAGATCTCTGCCTTCTGCCCCTTCCTCCGGCTTGTACGGGGTCTCCTTCAGCTCGATCTCGGTCTCGTCCGTGACGATCGCGATCCCCTTCGGGACCACCTTTGCGATGACGAAGGTGAGCGGGTTTCCGATCACATCGATCCGCACGTGCTGCCCCTCCATCACCGAGCGTCCGCGGAGGACGCGGGAGAGGTATGCCTCCCCGCCGACGAGCCGGACCGGCTGGGTCGGCTGGATCGACGATCTTCTTCGCGTATCCGAGCTCGACCTTCCGGATCCGGACCTTCTCATCGATGCCCGTCGCGGCGTTTGAACGGATCGTCCCGTCGATCCGGAGGACGGACAACCCCGTATCCTGCTGGAACCCCGGCCAGACGATCGCGGTCGACTTCTTCTTCCCCTGGATCTCGATCACGTCCCCGGAGACGAGCCCCATGCTGCGCATCACCTCGATGCTGAGCCGGGCGATTCCCCGTCCCGCGTCGTCCCGGGCTGCCTCCTTTACCATCACTTCCATAAATTCCTTATCTGCCATGGATAACTCCTGTACGCATAATTTACCTAAAGTTAGGGTTTAATAATATATAAAAATAACGTAAAAACAGAAGCACATAATCACGGCGGATTACAGCGCAAAATGCCTTTCTCCGTCACAATAATGTCCATTCCGACATCGTTTGCATCGGCGGGGATCGCTGCCGCCTCCTGGCAGGTGAAGGCGACCCCGATCTTCCGGAGACCCGGGTGTGCGGCAAGGAAGCGGTCATAGTACCCGGCCCCGTACCCGAGCCGGTGGCCCGACCGGTCATAGGCGATCACCGGGACCACGACCGTCCGGATCTCTTCGGGGCGGGCGGGGTCTTCGTTCCCGATCGGCTCCGGGACAGAGAACGTGCTTGGTATCAGGCATGAGACCCGGGTGATATAGGACAACCGGAGGCTGCAGGTTTCCCGCTCGATGATCGGGACCACGACCCGGGTGCCGCGGGAGAGGAGACCGGTGATGAGCTCTTCGGTCCTCACCTCGGGGGGCTTCGACGCATACACCATCACCGGATCTTCGCCATCGACAAGCCGGAGTACCTGGGCGCAGATCGACCGGCTCTTCTCCCGGATCTCCCCGGGAGAGAGACCGGAACGCCGTGCCCGGGCCGCTTCCCGGATCTCCTGCTTGGAACGGGACATCGCTACCGGTACTATGCACCGGACGGCATCTTAAAGCGTGACGAACCGGCATCGTTAAGCGGATAACGAAACTCACGGCTCTTACAGGTCCCTGCCTTCTGCAAGGACCGTCTGGATAAGGATATTGCCTCTGCGGACCATCTCATCGAACTCCTGGGAAGTATAACAGAGGGCTTCGACCGGCAGGTCGGTCAGGTCACGAATGAACATTCCCGTTCTTAAAAACGCCCGGGAACTTCGGTATTCCTGGCAAAAAGACGGGAACGGAAAAAAAGGGGTATAGTTTTCCCTAGAACTTGAAGTGCCGGTTCACGATCTTGATCGCACAGTAATCGCCGCACATCGTGCAGGCTTCCGCATCCGCGGGCAGCCGCTCCGCCCGGATCTGCCGGGCACGTTCCGGGTTCATCGCGACCTGGAACTGCCGTTCCCAGTCCAGGTCCCGGCGGGCATGCCCCATCTCGAGGTCGGCCTCGCGGGTCTTCTTCAGCTTGATCATGTCCCCGACGTGGGCGGCGATCCGGGAGCTGATCACGCCTTCGTAGACCTCTTCGGGGGTGGGCAGCGCCAGGTGCTCGGCGGGGGTGACGTAGCAGATGAAGTCGGCACCGCAGGCAGAGGAGATCGCGGCACCGATCGCGGCGACCCGGTCGTCGTATCCCGGGGCGATGTCGGTGACGAGCGGGCCGAGCATATAGAACGGCTTCCGGTTCGTCACCCGTCTTCTCGAGGACGACGTTCGCCTGGATCTCGTCGAGGGGGACATGGCCCGGCCCCTCGACGATCACCTGGACCCCGTCGGCATGGGCTTTGTCCGCGAGCTCCGCATTGATCAGGAGCTCCTGGATCCCGGCCCGGTCGGTCGCGTCGTGGATCGCCCCGGCCCGCATCCCGTTCCCCATCGAGAGGGTGACCTCGTGCTCCTTCATGATCTCGAGGAGGTAGTCGAACTCGGCGTACAGCGGGTTCTCCTTCTCGTTGTGGATCATCCACGCGGTCATGAACGCACCGCCCCGGGATACGAGTCCGCAGTGCCTGCCCTGGTTCCGGAGCCGCTTCACCGTCTCCCAGTTGATCCCGGTGTGGATCGCCATGAAGTTGGTCCCGAGTTTCGCCTGCTCGGCGGTGATCCGGAAGAGGTCGTCCTCCCGCATGTGGACCACCGCGCCGTCCCGCTCCGCTGCCTCGATGAACGCCTGGTACAGCGGGACGCTCCCGACCGAGAGGGAGGTCGCCGCGATCACCCGCCGCCGGATCTCGGCAAAGTCCCCGCCGGTGGAGAGCTCCATCAGGGTGTCGGCCCCGGCGAGCTCCGCCTGCCGTGCCTTCTCGATCTCCATATCGATATCGACGATATCCGAAGAGGTGCCGATGGACGCGTTCACCTTCGTCCGGAGCCCCTCCCCGATCCCGCAGATCTTCACGTCGCGGTAGGGGGAGACGGGGATCACGATATGGCCGTCGACGATCCCCCGCCGGATGAACTCCTCCGGGACCTGTTCCGCTGCAGCGACCGTTCTCATCGCCTCGTTGATGATGCCTGCCCGGGCATCTCCGATCATGCTCATGGATCAGAGGTGCGCCAAAAGACCAGATAAAAGGCTCGGTTATCCGAAAAAGACTCAATCTGGCTTGTTCTCTCCGCAAGTAAAGTTGATCTTCCTCAAGGAAAGAAAAGTTGTGCAACGGGGACCTCCCCGGGGATGCCGCCCGGGCCACCGGGTGCCGCCCCGCTTCAATAGATTGAATAAACCGTCCTTCCCTATTAGTACTCACAACGGGGAGTCGTGTTTTGCAGGTAAACTTCGGCGGATTTATCGATACCAGCACCGTTGACTGGCCCGGGAGGGCGGTCTGCACGGTCTTTCTCCGGGGATGCCCGCTCCGGTGCTCCTATTGCCATAACGCCCCGATCCAGACCGGGCAGACCTGGTGCGATACCGACGAGGTGATCTCCCTCATCGAATCGGCGCGCATCGCGATCAGCGGGGTCGTATTCTCCGGCGGCGAACCGACGATGCAGAAAGAGGCGCTCACCGTCCTTGCCCGGGCGGCACGATCGATGGGGCTCGGCGTAGGAATCCAGACGAACGGGTACTTCCCGGAGACGCTCGATCACCTGATCCGTGAGGGTCTCCTGGATCGGGTGGCACTGGACTACAAGATGCGGTGGGAAGGATACAGCAAGCACTGGGAGGGGTACGGCGATATCTGCCGGGAGGACTATACCCGGCAGGTGCGCAGATCCCTGGCTGTCTGCCGGTCGGCCCGGTCCCGGGATGCGCTCTCCGAGTTCGAGGTGGTGGTGACGATCTTCCGGGGCAACCGGGACGAGGTGCTCGCGATCGCCCGGGAAGCGGACGGGACGGACCTGGTGCTCCAGCAGGGAGTGCACAAGCACCCCTGGTCCCCGGGAAAGGAGATCGAAGATATCCGGCAGGGAACTCCTGAGATCGACCGTTCCCCGTACAGCCTTGAGGAACTGCGCCTGATCGCCGACCGGATCGGAAGGCCGGTCAGGATCCGAACCCACGAGGGAGGTGAGTCCGTCTATGCGGGTGATCGGGGTCGTCGGGCTGCCTGCCAGCGGTAAGGGAGAATTCTCCCGGATCGCAGGAGAAATGGGGATTCCGGTCGTGGTCATGGGGGACATCATCCGGCAGGCGGTGGTGGAGGCCGCGCTCCCCCTCTCGGACCTGAACATGGGAGAGGTCTCCCGGGGGCTCCGTGAGCGCGAGGGGATGGACGCGATCGCCCGCCGCTGCATCCCGGTGATCGAGGCGACCGGTGCGCCCGTCGTCCTCGTCGACGGGATACGGGGGGATGCGGAGGTCGACGCGTTCCGCCGGCATTTCGAGGATTTCATCCTGATCGGTATCGAATCTGCGTTCGAAACCCGGTTGCGGAGGCTCTCGGAACGGGGCCGGCCGGACGATCTCCTCGACGGGGAGGAGCTCCTGCTCCGCGACCGGCGTGAGGTCTCCTGGGGACTGGACCGCGCCCTCTCGATGGCGGACTATATCCTCGAGAACGACGGGTCGCTCGAGGCCTTCACCGGGACGGTCAGGGAACTTCTCACCCGCCTCCGGGGCACGACATGAGGTTTCCCCTCTATTTCTCCTCGTCGGCAAAGGTCTGGGAGGAGATCTCCTGGGTGTACGGGATCGAGGAGGCCGGCTACGAGGGATGGGAGGTGGTCGCAGACGGCCGGTACCGGCTGGACGACCCGGAGAATCTCAAAGAGATCACCGACGTGCTCGAGAGCACCCGGCTCCGTGCATCCGTCCATGCCCCGTACGGGGACCTGAACCTCGCCACGCTGAACTACCCGATCTGGCGGGAATCGATCCGCCAGATCGTCGGCTGCATCACCCATGCCGCATCGTTCGCCGACCGGGTGACGATCCATCCGGGGTACCTCTCCCCGGCCGGCAAGATGATGCCCGACCGTGCCTGGAGCCGGCAGAAAGAGGCATTAACAGAGATCGGCCGCGTTGCCGCCGATAACGGGGTCCTCGCCTGCCTCGAGAACATGATCGGGGTGAAGGAGTTCCTCTGCCGCGAGCCCGGGGAGCTGCTCGGGATGACCGAAGGGATCGAGGGGATCGGTATCACGATCGATATCGGGCATGCGCACACGATCGGGCAGGTCGATGCGTTCCTCCCGTGTCTTTCCCGTGCCCGGCATCTCCACATCCATGACAACCACGGGTCCTCCGATGAACACCTGGCCCTGGGAGACGGCACGATCGACTGGGAGCGGGTCGGCAGGGCCGTCGCCCGGGACTACCACGGGGTGGTCGTGGTGGAGGGCCGCTCGGTCGAAGAAGGCCGGAAAAGCCGTGCAGCAGTGGAGAGGTGGTTTGTATAGCCGGAGAAACGCTCCAGGTCTTCTTCCTCGGCACCGCGGGGGCGCTTCCCACCCCGTCACGGAATCCCCCGTGCATCATGGTGAAGCGGGGACCGGACACCCTGCTCTTTGACTGCGGCGAAGGGGCGCAGCAGCAGATGATGCGGGCGAGGACGGGTTTCCTGGTCGATGCGATCTTCATCACGCACTGGCATGCGGACCATTTTCTCGGGATCATCGGCCTGCTCCAGACCCTCTCGTTCACGGGAAGGAAAGACCCGCTCCCGATATACGGCCCTGCATGGGTGCACGAGTGCGTCTCGGCGATCCGGCAGATCTGCCGGTTCAACCTGAAATTTCTCCTCACCTCGATCGAGATGGAGCATGGTTCGGCGGTCCGGTTCAACGGCTACACGGTGACGGCATTCTCGACCGACCACGGGCTCGCCGGGGTCGGGTACATCCTCGCCGAAGACCCCCGGCCGGGGAGGTTCGACCGGGAGCGTGCGGTCGAGCTCGGGGTGCCGCCCGGTCCGCTCTTCGGGCGGCTCCAGCGGGGGGAAACGGTCTGCATTGGGCGGGATGGCCAGGCAGTGGATATCCTGCCCGGGCAGGTGATGGGACCGCCCCGGCCGGGGAGGATGATCGTGTATACCGGGGATACCCGCCCGGTCCATTCGCGGATCCGGGACCTGGCGGAGCGGCCCGATCTCCTGATCCATGACGCGACGTACGATGACGAGGCGGGAGACCGGGCGCGTGAGGTCTTTCATTCCACGGCCGGCGAGGCGGGGGAAGCCGCGACGGTCCTCGGGGCGGGCACGCTTGCACTCGTGCATCTCAGTTCGCGGTACACCACGCAGGCAGGCCATATCCGGGATGCCGGTAAACGGTTCAGCGGGGCCGTGCTCGTGCCGTCCGACCTCGAGATGGTCGAGATCCCCTTCCGGGACTGATCGCCGGCGCATCCCGGGAGAGCATCCCGGTGAATCATCCTGCGACGCCCCGAATAACTGCAGCACCCCATGATCATGTTCCGGGGAATCACCCTCCGCGGGCATACCGCCGAATAACTGCTGCAGGATACGAACAGGAAGATTAACCCGTCCTTAAAACACAGTACATCACGACAGGATGCGGCCGCTGCAGGGTTCGGGGGCGGTCGCACCCGATACGGAGTTCACTACATGGAAAATGATACCAATACAACCGTTTATCGCCTGGGGCCGAGCTGCGACCTCAACGACGTGGAGCAGGGGAAGATCTATATCGGCCGGGTGCAGGGGTTCGCAAACTTCGGGGCGTTCGTCCAGCTGAACGACCGGGTCAAGGGGCTTGTCCACAAGAGCAACATCCGGACCCAGCTGAAGGAACGGGAGAACGTCCTCGTCAAGGTCCGGATGATACGGCCGAACGGGAATATCGATCTCGAGGAGGTGCTCATCCCGGTGTACACCACCGAGATGGTGGAGAAGAAGTCCGCTGCGGTCCGGCTCTCGGACCTCCGGAGCAGGATCGGGAGAGTCGTCCGGATCGAGGGAGAGATCGCCCAGATCAAACAGACGAGCGGGCCGACGATCTTCACCCTCGTCGACGAGTCGGGGACCGAGAATGCGGCTGCGTTCGTGGAGGCAGGGGTCCGGGCGTACCCGGAGGCAGAGCTCGGGGACATCGTCCGGATCTTTGGAGAGGTGATGCAGCGGAACAACCAGATGCAGGTGGAGGTGGAGAGCCTCTCGATCCTGACCGGCGAGGATGCGGAGCAGGTACGGGACCGGATCGAAAAGGCCCTCGAGATACGGTCCGAACCGGAAGACATCCCCTTCCTGATCGAGAGCGAAACGCTCTCCCGCCTCAGGCCGGAGATGAAAAAGATCGCCCGGATCATCCGGAAGGCGGTCTTCACCGCACAGCCGATCATCCTCCGGCATCATGCGGATGCCGACGGCATCTGTTCTGCGGTCGCGATCGAACAGGCGGTCACGTCGCTCATCCGGGAGTCGGGAGGGGATTATGACGCGGATTATTTTCTCTTCAAGCGGAGCCCCTCGAAGGCGCCCTTCTACGAGATCGAGGACATCACCCGTGACCTTGACTTTTCCTTAAAAGATCACATCCGTTTCGGCCAGAAAATGCCCCTGATCCTTCTTACCGACAACGGTTCGACCGAGGAGGATCTCCCCGCGTACAAGATGGCCCAGGTCTACGGACTCCCGATCGTCGTGATCGACCACCACCACCCGGACGAGATCGTGGACCGGTACGTGATCGCCCATGTGAACCCTTATCACGTGGGCGGGGACTTCGGCCTCACCTCCGGGATGCTCGGGACCGAAGTGGCCCGGATGATCAACCCGGCGATCGGCGATCTGATCCGTCACCTTCCTGCGGTCGCCGGGGTCGGAGACCGGAGCGAGGCGCCCGAGTGCCCCCGGTACCTCGCGCTCGCGGCGGACCGGTACAGCGAACAGCAGTGCCGGGATATCGCCCTCTCCCTCGACTACGAACAGTTCTGGCTCCGGTTCAATGACGGCCGCGAGATAGTGAAGGACATCCTGAACCTGACCGGAAACCCGGAACGTCATACCCGGCTGATCGCGACCCTCGTCGAGGGGGCCAATGCGGCGATCGAGGACCAGATGAGCGCCAGCCTGCCCCATGTGCGGAAGGAATCCCTGAAAAACGGCGCCCTTTTATTCCTCCTCGACGTGGAGATCCATGCCCACAAGTTCACCTTTCCACCCCCGGGCAAGACGTCGGGGGAGGTGCACGACCGGCTCTGCAGGGAGAATGCCGGCACCCCGGTCGTCACGATCGGGTTCGGCCCCGACTTCGCGGTCCTCCGCTCCCGGGGGGTCATGATGAACATCCCCCAGATGGTCCGCGAGCTCCGGGACGAGATCCCGGGCGGAGGGATCAGTGGCGGTGGTCACCTCGTCGTCGGGAGCATCAAGTTCGTCGAGGGGATGCGGGACGAGGTGCTGCAGGGGCTGATCGCAAAGATCTCCCGGGCACCGGCGGGTTCTTAAAAATCCCCCCGGGGATACTCTCACCCTTGGGAAATTGGTGAATTTTTCCGTCCGATCATCAAAATAGCCGGAAATAACGCGCTATGTAAGACAAATATGTTTATATAGCGGCGATTGGATACCAGATCCTCAACATTGCTTGGGTGAAGATCACATGACAGCAACACGCAGATTACGTGATAAATACAACGAGACCCAGCACCGCATAATCCTGTATCTCGATTCAGGCCTGAAGAAGGGAAAGCACTACTTCAAGTCCAAATATATCGCAAAGGAGCTCGGCCTCTCGGCAAAGGAGGTAGGCACCAATATGGCGATCCTCGCCGAGATATGCCAGGAGCTCGCGATCATCAAGTGGAGCTATTCCAACAGTACGACCTGGATGGTGACGCCGAAGGCGGCGTAAGGAGGGTGCATGGGAGACAAGATCGAGTTCATCTCTACGCTCGAATTCATCGGGAACGTGAATGCGGTGAAGGACTGCCTCATGTCCCAGGAGAAGACGGAGGATCCGAAGGTCCTCTGGTTCAACATCGATGTGCCGAAGGGTCATGAGCTCAAGCCCGGGGACCGCGTCCGGGTTACCGTGGAAAAACTGTAGGGAATCAATACCCCGTAGACTTTTACGGACCGCAATTCCGGGGATTCGTGCACCGGAGGGGATGGTTTGCCGGGGATGAAAGAGGCACGAAGGAGATCGGGTTTTATTTCTTCGGATACCGCGTGGGCTTGTCTGCTCACTCGGGAAATGATTCCTCAGGTCCCCTGGTCAGCTCCCCTTTCTGATATTGCAATAGCGTGCGGTTACCGGTGACCATTACGAGGTTTTTCCCTCTCTGATCCGGTTTCCCACTGAATCCACCTGCAGATAGTGACATGGTGCGGGTCTGGGATTCGTGACGTTCATGTTTTGTTCTCCGGTACCTTCCCGATTCTTCATGCGGATGGCACACTCTGAGTGGTTACGAATATTCTCTGAAAGGAACCCGTTCTCCTTCCCGATCCCCTTGAGCCACTTTCCTTCAGGTGTCCGTTGGAGGAGCGTCAAGAATGAGGTCCCCCGCTCCGGATGCGATGCAGCCCCGGATCTCAGAAAGACGCCGCTCGTCCCGGTCCAGCTCCTCTCTCATCCGGGTGATCGTGCGGGAGGGTTCCCTTCCCTTCCGGCGGGAAGCCGGATCTGCCTGTTCCAATAGGAAGATCAGGCGGCGGTTCCCGATCACGCGTCGGGAAAGTTCCCTGTACTCCGTTATTGTCCCGTCCGGGAGACCGGCCGCGGACGCATCGCGAAGTTCCTCCTCGATCTGCCGGGTTCGTGCGAAAAAGTCCCCGATCGCCCCGAGGAGATCGCGATGGGTGATCGGCTTCTGGAGGAAGTCTTCGATCCAGCTTCCGTACTCCTCCGCCTCCCCCGGGGTCAGGTCCTTTGCGGTGATCATCATCACCGGGATTGTGGCGGTCCGGGGATCTGCCTTGATCCGGACGAGGGTCTCCCAGCCGTCCGGCGGTTCCATCATGATGTCGAGGAGGATCAGGTCCGGCCGGATCCCTTTCTCCAGGATATCCAGGCATTCTCTCCCGCCTGATGCGGATATCGTCCGATAATTGCCTTTTCCGAGCATGGCCGAGAAGATGTCGATGATGAACGGGCTGTCATCGACGATGAGGATCGTGTACATCATGAACCCCCGGTTCCTGGTTTACCGTCCTGGACGGAAGATCGGGAATCCTGTCTGGGGATTCCCTCCAACCCTCCGGATATGGGACGCAACCATCAGATATGCCACCCATCTCTTTATAGCTTGCAGGTTTGCACCCGATCCACCGTGAAGAGCCTCCATGACCCGGCCGGTCCCTGCCCTCCCGGAGGATCCTCTCAAACCCTGCCCGGTACAGGAAGATCAGGAGACGAAATCCGGATCCGAACCTCCGGTACTTACCTATTATAAGGGATATGGACGAACCGTATAAGAGCGGGGCCATAGGGTAGCCTGGCCATCCTAGGAGACTGGGGGTCTTCTGACCCGCGTTCAAATCGCGGTGGCCCCATTCCATTCATGAGGTCTCCCCCTCCGGTGCCCGAGATGAAATTTGATACCCGTTGTTTTGACTGCCTGCTCTCCCGAGTCGCCCTCGAGTGCCAGCTCTGCGGGGCGGATCCGCGGCAGAGCGAAGAGACCCTGCAGGCATGTGCCGCACTCCTCGATACCCTGAAGGCCGGGCCGCTCCTGCACCCGCAGATCGCCAGTGCCATGCACCGGAAGGCGTATGCTCTCCTCGGAGACCGGGACCCGTTCGCCGCGCTCAAGGAAGCGGGCAACCGGGAGGCGATCGCGGTCTGCCGGCAGGTGCGGCCGATGCTCACCGGATTCCGGGACTACTGCATCGCGAGCATCATCGGGAATACCTACGACTACGGGGTGAAGTCCCACACGGTGGAGAAGGACTTCCTCGCATTCTTCCGCGAGGCCTTCTCCGCCGGGCTGGCGATCGACGATACGGCCCGCATACAGAAGAAGATCGCACGGGTTGTTTATTTCACGGATAACTGCGGGGAGATCGTCTTCGACCGGCTGCTCCTCGAGGATCTCCATCGTCGTGGCTCCCGGATCACCCTGGTCGTCCGGGACGAGCCGATCCTCAACGATGCGACGATGAAGGAGGCACGGGAGCTCCGGCTCGAACGGTTCGTCGATACCCTTGCAACGACCGGATGCGGCTGCGAGCTCGGGGTACGGCTGGAATGCCTCTCCCCGGAGGTATCCCGTGCCCTTCGCGACTGCACGCTCGTCATCTCCAAGGGGATGGCGAATTACGAGTCTCTCTCCGAATTTTCGGGTCTGCCCCCGGTCGCCTACCTGATGGCGGTCAAATGCGACCCGATCGCGGAGGCGGTCGGTGTGCCCCGGGGTTCCCGGATCGCGATGCTGCAGGAATAAACCAGAGAAGAACCGATCGTTGTGCAGGAATAAATCAGGGGAGAAACGGATCATTCCTGCAAAAATGAACCAGGGAAGAACCGATCGTTGTGCAGGAATAAATCAGGGGAGAAACGGATCATTCCTGCAAAAATGAACCAGGGAAGAACCGATCGTTGTGCAGGAATAAATGGGAAGGAATAGATCGTTCCCGGTTCACGATTCTTCAGGAATGAACCGGGGAAAAACCGATCATTCCGGATCGCGATGCTGCGGGAATGAACCGGGGAAAAACCGATCTTTCCGGATCGCGTTGCTGCGGGAATGAACAGGGGAAGACCCGATCGTTCCGGATCGCGTTGCTGCGGGAATGAACCGGGGAAAAACCGATCATTCCGGATCGCGATGCTGCAGGAATGAATCGTTCCCGGTTTACGGCGCTGCAGGAATAACACAAGGCTTACGGGAGGTGGCGTCCCCGGCAGACGCGCAACCGACCCGAAATCAAATGTTATAAATATCCCCGGGTTATACAAAATAAATTGTATTAAAACAAAATAAGTTGAGGTATTCAATATGCACATCATGGAAGGATTCCTGCCGCTCTCCTGGGCGGTTTTCTGGTGGATCATCGCCCTGCCCTGCCTGATATTCGGCATCTACCGGCTGAAGAAAGTCCTGGATGCTGACCGCGAGGCGCTCCCGCTCCTCGGGGTGACGGGGGGGTTCATCTTCATCCTCTCCTCCCTGAAACTCCCGTCGGTCACCGGCAGCAGTTCGCACCCGACGGGGACGGGCCTGACCGCCGTCTGTTTCGGGCCCTGGATCACGACGGTGATCGCGGCGATCGTGCTCCTTTTCCAGGCCCTCTTTCTCGCCCATGGCGGGCTCTCGACCCTCGGGGCCAATCTCGTCTCGATGGGGATCGCCGGCCCGCTGGTCGGGTGGGGGATCTACCGGGCGCTCCGGGATACCCGGGTCAATATGTACCTGACCGTTTTTCTCGCCTGTGCGTTCGCAGACCTGTTCACCTACGTGGTCACCTCGCTGGAACTGGCGCTCGCATTCCCGGCGGCAGTGGGCGGGGTAGGGAGCTCGTTCCTCCTGTTCATGGGCATCTTTGCGATAACCCAGGTACCCCTGGCGATCGTCGAGGGGGTCGTCCTCGCCCTGGTCTTCAAGTACATCGTCCAGCTCAAACCCGATATCCTTCTCCGTCTGCACGTCTTTCCGGAGGAGAAGATCCGGTCCGCCCGGGGGGAGGACTGATGGCGTTCCGGTTCCGGCTGGAGATCCTTGCGATCGTCGCCGTCCTGGTGTTCGCGGGGATGTTCCTGTACACGAGTTCGATCGCCGGCAGCGGGGAGTTCTCCGGGTCGGACGATAAAGGGTCGGAGCAGGTCGCGAATATCACGGGAGTACCCGCGGAGGAGGTCCATCCCCTGATCCCGCAGTGGATCCCTCCCGGGGCGGAGGTGGAATCCGCCTTGTTTGCGCTCCAGGCGGCGGCAGGCGGGATCATCGTCGGCTGGGTCTTCGGGTACTGGAAAGGTTTGAAAACGAAGGAGACCAAGAATAAATGAGATTTCAGCCATGTACGACGAACTCCTCGAGGACATCGCCCAGACGAACGGTCTCCGGGAAGTCAATACATACCTGAAACTGGCAGCGGGGCTCTGGGGGATCCTCCTCGTCCTCCTCTCTTCCAGTTACATCGCACCCCTTTCGATCGCCCTCCTCTTTACCGGGGCGATCCTTCTCCTCGCCCGGATAGACGGATGGACGTATGCGAAGCTCTTCATCGTGCCCTTCTGGTTTGCGGTCATGAGTGTCGCCGTCATCATCCTGCTTTCGGGGGGCAGCACGGTCTACTGGAGCTGGAGCCCGGCATCCTGGCTCTCGTTCTCGCTCACGGCAGAGAGCATCAACCAGGGAATTTTTGTGTTCTGCCGGGTTATCGGAGGCATGTCGGCGCTTATCTTTATCGCCCTCACGACCCCGATGACGGATCTATTCGTGGTGATGCGCCGGGCCCGGATCCCGGAAGCCGTGCTGGATCTCGCGATGATCATCTACCGGAGCATCTTTTCGATCATGGACCAGCTCGTGCAGACGTACCAGGCCCAGGTGATGCGATCCGGATATACCTCGTTCCGGGAATCGGTGCAATCCTTTTCTTCCCTCTGCGGCTCAGTATTTATCAGCGAGCTGGGAAGAAGGGGAGGATCTCATCCGGGCGATGGATGCACGCTGTTACGCGGGAAAGTTTGCGATACTGGGGGAAAACCGCCCGGTGGAGCGTGTACCCCTCCTCGTGGTGGTGACATTCATCGCGCTGTCGTCCGCCATCGTGATCCTCACCGGAAATATAAGACTGATGTAGGGCAGAAATTCCATGAGCAGCATCATCCTCGAGGCACGGGAGATCCGGTATCGCTACCCGCGGGGACCGGAGGCGCTCCAGGGGATCAGCTTTCATATCCGGAAAGGAGAGAAGATCGCCCTTGTCGGCCCGAACGGGGCCGGAAAATCGACGCTCATGCTGATGTTCAACGGCATGATCCGCCCCGATTCCGGGGTCCTCCTCTTCGACAACGCGGAGGTCCGGTACGACAAGGCGTCGCTCCGGATGCTCCGGAAACGGGTCGGGTTCGTCCTCCAGAACCCGGACCGGCAGATCATCGCGCCGACGGTGTACCAGGACGTCGCATTCGGGCCGACGAACCTCGGGTACACGGGAGAGGAGATCTCCCGTGCGGTGGCAGGAGCGCTCGGCCAGGTCGGGCTCGGGGGGTTCGAACGGCGTCCCCCGCACCAGCTCTCCGGCGGGGAGAAGAAACGGGTGGCGATCGCCGGGGTGCTTGCGATGAACCCCGACCTGCTCGTGCTGGACGAACCGACGAGCGGCCTCGACCCTTCCGGGTCGGAGGATATCATGGAACTCCTCGACGAACTCAATCACCAGGGAAAGACGATCATCATCGCCACGCACGACATCGAGCTCGCCTATCCCTGGGCCGACCGGGCGATCCTCCTCTTAAAAGGCAGGATCCTCCAGGAGGACGTCCCGGACGTGGCCTTCGGCAGGCAGGAGTATGTCCGGCTGGCCCGGCTTTCGGTCCCGATCCTCCTCGACCTCTACTTCGAACTCGTAAAACGGGGTTTTCCCGTTCCCGAAAGAAAGCCGCGGACGGTCCTCGACATGCTGAACGTGATCGACCGGGCATTTCAGAACCGTCCCTGTTACACCGAGCCCGGGACGATCAGCGTCATCGATGTCGATTCTTCCCCGGAGGGTCCCCTTCCGGCATGGCTCGCGGCGCATCCGGGGGGGACGGTGGGTGCGATGGGGACCCGGGCGAAACAGCGTGCCGCGGACCGGGAGGTCGTCCTCGATTTCACCTACGGGGTGATCGACAAGTGTATCCTGAAGGCCCTGCTCGGCGAAGACGCCCTCATCCTCACGACGGAGAGCATGGTCCACCGGGTCTTCGACCGGGTCGGGGAGTTTTCGCGGGAGAACGGCCTCTCTATCCCGGTGAAACTTCTCGGCGGATCGACGGGGAATGAATCCGCCGAAAATAAGCAGGATCCGGAATCGGCCGATCCGGTCGGGGGTTATCCACATTGAAATACCGGGAAGTCGATGTACCTGAAGAGACCATGACGGTGCATTCTGCCGGAGGCGAGACCGCGGACGAGGTGCTGGCGATCGACCTCTGGAAGCTCGGACTGCGGCCGGAGGACCATGTCGTCGAGATCGGGTGCGGGAGCGGAAAGGTAACGATCGCGCTCGCGAACCGGGTCCGGGCGGTATCCGCGGTAGACCGTAATCCGGATGCGATCCGGGCCGCGAAGAACCGGAGCGATGAGGCCCGGGTGGGGAATATCACGTTTTTCCCGGAGCATGGCGTGGATTTTCTCGTGCGGCACGACGGGTTCGACTGCGCCTTCATCGGGGGATCGCACCGGCTGGCGGAGGTCCTGCCGCTCCTTGCGGAACGGGTGGACCGGACGATCGTGGTGAATGCCGTGCTCCTCTCGACCCTCCATACGGCCATCGCCGGGATGCGGCGGCTCGGCATCTTCCGCGAGGCGATCCAGGTACAGGTAGGGAGAAGCCATCCGATTGCCGGGGACTTCATGTGGAAGCCGATCGATCCCGTGTACATCGTCGTGGGGGGGGGAGCGGATGCTCGTAGGACTCGGGCTCGGCCCCGGCGACCCGGAACTCCTTACCCTCCGGGCGGTCAGGCTGCTCCGGGAGGCCGATCACGTGTACGTCCCCGGCGAGATCGCCCGGAGGCTCGTGGCGCCCTACCGGGATGCACAGGTGCTCGAGTTCCCGATGACCGGGGACGAGAAATGGATCCGCCGCTGCCTGGAGGGGCATGCGGACCGGATCGCGAAGGAGGCAGAAGCCGGGCTCGTCCTCCTCGCCCTGATCGGGGACCCGAACTTCTTTTCCACCTTCACCCGGCTCTGCACCCTGATCCGGGAGCGGTACCCGGGTATCCCGTACGAGACCGTGCCCGGCGTCAGCGCGATCACCGCGTTCGCATCGGTCGCCGGGCTCTCCCTCTCGGACGGTTTTTCGGTCTCCGACGGGAAGGCGAGCCCCCGGTCCCGGATCATCCTCAAGGTGACCCGTCCTGCCGAACTGGCGGAAGCGCTCCGGAAAGAAGGATATACCCGGTTTGTCCTGGTCGAACGAATGTACATGGAAGGGATGGCGGTCTACCACGGGGAGCTCCCGGAGACGAGCCATTACCTGTCCATCCTGTATGCGAGCGAATGAACATGGAAACGGTCTATTTCGTCGGTGCGGGCCCGGGGGACCCGGACCTGATCACGGTGAAGGGGCTCTCGCTCCTCACGCAGGCAGACGTCCTCGTCTATGCCGGATCGCTCGTCAACCCGGAGCTCGTGGCAAGATCCCCGGCCGGGGTGAAGCTGAACAGCATGGGGATGCAGCTCCCGGAGCTGGTCCGGGTGATGGAGGGGCATGCCCGGGAGGACCGCCGGGTGGTGCGCCTCCATTCCGGGGACCCCTCGCTGTACGGGGCAATCGTCGAGCAGATTGCCGGCCTCTCCGCACTCGGGGTGCCGGTACGGTGCGTTCCGGGGGTCTCGTCCCTTTTCGGTGCCGCCGCGGCGTTGCAGACCCAGCTCACCCTCGCGGGGGTCTCCGAGACCCTGATCGTCACGCGGCCGGCGGGGAAGACCCTCGAACACGACCAGATCCGGGAACTCTCCGGGCTCGGAGCGACCCTCGTCGTCTTCCTCGGCACGGAGCACCTCGGGGAGATCACGGCGAAGCTCGCCTGCCCGCCGGAGACCCCGGCGGCGGTCGTCTACCACGCGAGCTGGCCGGACGAGCAGGTCGTCCTCGGGACCGTCGCGGATATCGCGGAGAAGGCCCGGGATGCCGGCATCACCCGTTCGGCCCTCCTGATCGTCGGCGCCGTGGTCGACCCGCTCCATTCGGGATTCCGGAGGTCGGTTCTCTACTCATGACAGGCACGGCGGTCGTCACGTTCCCCCGCACGGGGGGTGAAGCGGCGCAGATCGCGGAGTACCTCTCCGGGGAGACGGTCCTGTACCGCGAAGGGGTATTCGCAGAGGCCTGGACGGAATACGAAGGGATCGTCGCGCTGATGGCGACCGGTATCGTGGTCCGGCAGGTCGCCCCGCTGCTCCGGGACAAATGGAACGATCCCGCGGTCGTCGTCGTCACCCCGGATCTCCGGTACGCGATCCCCCTGGTCGGCGGGCACCACGGGGCAAATGAACTCGCCCGCCGGCTCTCCGGCATGGGGATCACCCCGGTGATATCCACCGCAACGGAGGTCCGGGGACGCGAGGCGGTGGAACAGGTGGCGGAGCGGACCGGGTGCCGGGTGATCAACCGCGAATCGACCCGGGAGGTCAATGCGGCGGTCCTGGACGGGGACGTGCCGGTGTACCGTATTCCGGGCCCCGGGATCGTGATCGCCGGCCCGGGGGTCTCGTTTCTCTGCCGGGCGGGGGAGTTTTCTGTGGGCATCGGCTGCAGGAAGGGGGTCTCCCGGGACGAGGTGATCGGGGCGGTCGGCCGGGCACTCGGCGATGCCGGGATCGCCGCCGGGGAGATCGCGGTCTATGCGACCACCGATAAGAAGGCCCGCGAACAGGGGCTGATCGACGCCGTAACGGCGCTCTCGGGGAACCTCGTCTTCATCGATCCCGGGGCGATCGGACGTCAGGGGAGCGTGTCTCCCTCGCGGGCCGCGCTCATCGGGCTGAAAGGAGTGGCGGAGCCCTGCGCGCTCGCCGTATCCCGGAAGGGAGAACTCGTGATGGAAAAGAAGGTGTACGGGAGGGTGACCGTTGCTATCGCCCGATGATCGCCCGGGAGCCCTCTTCATCGTGGGGATCGGGCCCGGGGACCTCCGGTCCCTGACCGGGCGGGCGTGCGATGCGATCGCGGCCTCCGCATATGTCATCGGGAACGATCGGTACCTCCGGTCGATCGAGCCGCTGATCGAAGGGAAAGTGATCATCCGGAGCGGTATGGGTCAGGAGGTTGCCCGGGCGCGTGAGGCGGTCGATCTCGCCCGGGAGCATGTCGTCTCGATCGTGAGCGGCGGCGATCCCGGGGTGTACGGGATGGCGAGTATCGTCCTCGAGGTGATCGAACATTCGGATGCCGATCTCCGGGTGGAGATCGTACCCGGAGTCACGGCGGCGACGGCGGCGGCTGCCCTGGCGGGGTCACCCCTCTCGGGAGACTTCGTCGTCATCAGCCTCTCCGACCTCCTCACCCCGTACGAGGAGATCGCCCGGAGGCTCGGATGCGCATTTGCGATGGGGGTGCCCGTGGTCCTCTATAACCCGAAGAGCCGGGGAAGGCCGCACCACCTCGTCGCCGCATACGCGATCGCCCGCACCCATCTTCCCCCGGGGACCCCGGTCGTGATCGTGAGGAACGTATCCCGGGCCGGGGAAGGGGTCTTCGTCACCACCCTCGGGGAGGCGGATGCGGCTGCCGGAGAGGTGGATATGCATACCACGGTCATCATCGGGGGAACAGAAAGCAGAATATGGAGGAATAAGGATGAAACAGTCAGAGGGGTCATCACCCCGCGGGGATACCACCGGAAATACGTATATTGATCTCGGGGCGGTCACCCCGGAGGCGTACGAGATCTCGGCGGCGAGCCGGAGGCTTGCCCGGAAGGAGATCGGCGACCGGGATTTCGAGGACCGGGTCCGCCAGCGCTGCGCGGTCGCGGTCGGCGATTTCTCTCTCGCCGATCTCATCCGGTTCCGGGGCGACCCGGTCGCTGCCGCGCTCCGGGCACTCGGCCGCGGGGCACCGGTGATCGCCGATATCCGGATGGTGCAGGTGGGGATACAGAAGAAGGGTCACCGGAGCGAGATACGCTGTGCGCTCGATTACGGGAGCGATATTGCCACGGAACGGGGGATTACGCGGTCATCCGCGGGTTTTCTCGCGCTGCAGGACGAACTGCCGGGAGCGATCGTCGTCGTCGGCAATGCGCCGACGGCTCTCCTGACGGTCTGTGCGCTGGTATCTGCCGGGCAGCGCCCGGCCGTGATCATCGGCACCCCGGTCGGGTTCGTCCGTGCGGCGGAGTCGAAGGAGCTCCTCCGCACCCTCGATATCCCCTCCGTTTCCACCGAGGGGACCCGGGGCGGGACCCCGGTCGCGGTCGCGGCGATGAACGAGTGCATCACGATCCACGCGGAACAGGCAGGAGGAGATGGAGGATCCGGTCACCGGGTTTGAGTACCCGGAGCGCTGGGTGCAGGCCTGCACCACCCCCGCACTGCTCGGGGATGTCGCGCGGGGGCTCGCGGTACTCACCGCGTCCGGGACCGTGCTCCGGAGAGGGTTCACCACCGGGACGACCGCAGCGGCGGCATGCAAGGCGGCGGTCCTCTCGCTTGGCGGGACGGCGTACGACTGGGTACCGGTCACGATCCCGGCAGGTCTCACCGTTGATGTGCCGGTATCCGCACGGGAGGGAACGGCTGTCGCCTCGAAATTCGCCGGGGGCTACCCCGGAGACCTCACCGCCGGGCTCTGTTTTCAGGCCATGGCCCGGCCGGCCGAAGAGATCCGCGTCATCCCGGGGGAGGGGATCGGCCGGTTCTCCCGGGGCACGCCGCGGTTCAGGAAGGGAGATCCGGCGATCAGTCCTCCCGCACGGGACTGCATCGGGAGATCCGTCCGGGAAGCATGCGACGCATGCGGCCTTCGCGGCGCAGAGATTACTCTTGTGGTCCCCGGCGGCGCGGAGGTGGGTAGGATGACCCTCAATCCCCGGGTGGGAGTCGTTGGCGGGATCTCGATCCTCGGCACGACCGGGCTCGTCGAACCCTGGGACGACCACCTCGGGGAATCGGTCCGGGAACGGGTCGCTTCCGCACCCCGTGTCGTCCTCACCACCGGGCGGACGGGCCTCCGCTTCGCCCGCCTCCTCTTTCCGGACCACGAACCGATCCTCGCCGGTGCACGCCTGGAAGAGGCGCTCGGTGTCGCCCGGGGGGATGTGATCCTCTGCGGTCTTCCCGGGCTTATCCTCCGGTTCTGCGACCCGGAGATCCTTTCCGGGACCGGATGTGTCACGGTCGAGGAGCTCGTCCCGGACCCGGTCTTCCCGGAACGGTTCGATCGGGCGGTGATCTCCCTCCACAAAAGATATCCCGGGATCCGGATCGTCTGCGTGGACCGGAGCGGCCGGGTCATCGGTGATAGCGGATGAAGGTCGTCGGGGTGGGCTGCGGACCGGGAATGCTCACCGAGGAGGCGATCCGGGCGATCTCCGCGGCACGGGAGATCTACGGGTCGCGGCGGGCGATCGTCCTCGCCGGACGGTACATCTCTTCCTCGTCGGCGGTGCATGAACTCGCAGACTTCCGGCACCTCCGCGACCTCCCGGACGATGCGGTCCTCCTCTCCACGGGTGACCCGATGCTCGCCGGTCTCGGGGGTTCGGGGGATCTCGTGATCCCCGGCATCTCTTCCCTGCAGGTCGCCGCTTCCCGGTTGCAGATCCCGCTCGCCCGGATCTCGGTCGTTTCGGCGCATGGAAAGGACCATGCGGATGCGATCTGTGCAACGATCGGGGAGCTCTCGCGGGGGCGTGCGGTCTTCCTTCTCGCAGACCCGGCGTTCGATCTCCGGCTTGCCGCAGCAGCGGTTGCGGCCCGGCGAACGGACACCCGGATCGCCGTCTGTGAACGTCTGGGATATCCGGACGAACGGGTCTGCGTCGGAACCGCGGCCGCGCCGCCGGAGGTCTGCTCCGATCTCTTCGCGATCCTGATCTGGGAGTGACGGACTCCCCCTTTCCTGTCCGCCGCCGACCAACTTACCTGATCAGAATGACAATCACGGCCGCTTCTCCGTGTTGTGTCTCACGAACTCCTGTTTTCCCGATATAAACCGTGAGATGAGGCGGGTTTCATCATTCAGAGAGTCCGGGACATGCCGGCCGGGGGAACAACAACCTGCCTGTCGGGAAGAAGAGATAAAACAAAATGATCGATGCATTCGAACGTATTGGACAGATGCTTCATAGCCCGGGCTGAAAAAGAATTGGAGCCTCCGGGGAGTCCGCCCGGAGGTTACTGTTATCCCCCCTCCACCAATGTGGATTACGAGAGACCTTGCAGCCTGATCATATGAATGTTTCTATCACCCTGAAACGGGAGGCCGTGGGGGGGGGAGAGGGAATGTACCAGGGACCCGGCATAGTGACCTGAATACGGGTCCGATGGGGGGCGATCGTCAGGTTTCCTGCCATTCCGGGCTCGGATTTCCACCGGGTCGGATCAGGCGTTCAGGAGGAGGGAGGATCAGCATGATCAGCATTACCACGATCGCAAAAGATCGATAGGAGGGACAATCGCCCGGGTTCCTTCCACCAGGTCGGATCAGTCATTCAGGAAGGCAGGGGAGGAATACCCGCATTATCGGCTCACGGCGAACGATCATAGAGGGGATAATCGTCCGGGTTCCTTCCACAAGGTCGGATCAGTCATTTGGGAAGGCAGGGGAGGAATACCCGCATTATCGGCTCACGGCGAACGATCATAGAGGGGACAATCGTCCGGGTTCCCGTCATCGCGGGCGGTTTTCCACCGGGTCAGATCAGGCAAGGAGGTAGGGGAGGAGGATCAGCATGATCAGCATCACCACGATCACCGAGGAGACGGCGGAGACGACGACCGGGACATACTTTGCCAGCCCCCGGCGAACGAGCAGCCGGTTCACCCCTTCCTTCATGATATATCCCCCGTCCAGCGGGATCATCGGTATCGCGTTGAAGATCCCGACATTGAGGTTGATCCAGCCGGACCAGAAGAGGATATGGATGACGCTCCAGAAGAGGGGAAACGGAATGCTGTAGAAAGCGGTCGCCGGGGTGTCTACCGCAAGGAGGCGAAGGGACTGACCGGCGACGCTCATATCGAAGGGGATGGTGATCAGCCGGAGGAACCCGACGATGGAGAGGCTGTTCGCCACCTCGGCGGAGACCAGCTGACCGCTGAAGTAGTATACCCCCATGAACCCGGTGGTGCGGTTTCCGATCTCCTCCGGCCAGGGGGAGAGCGTCAGCGCATAGGTATCGGGGACCCCGCTGGTTTCGGCCGCGAGGGTGATGTTCTGACCGGGCACGGTCGTGTTGAGGAACGCGGCGACCTGGTCCGGGGTCTGCACCGCGGTCCCGTTCATCGCCGTGATGACCGACCAGGGCGGGACCCCCGCCTCGGCGGCGGAATAGTTCGCGTAGACTCCCTGGATCACGGGGGCGTCGGTCGGCACTGCCGCCCCGAAGAGGAGGATCATCGCGGTGAAGCAGATCACGCCGAGGACGATGTTGTTCGTAATCCCGGCCCCGAACATCCGGACTTTCGGCGCCGGTTTTGCCTGCTCGAGATCCTCCTCGTCCGGTTCGACAAAGAACCCGATAGGGATCACCGCGATGATAATCCCTATCGCCCGCACCCGGATCCCCTCTATCCGGGAGAGCACCCCGTGCCCGAGCTCGTGGACCGCAATGGTAAGGATAAAGGCAAACCAGACTGCAAAGGTGGACGGGACGTACTGGTTGATCCCGGGGATGAGCAGGATGTTCTGGGGTTCATAGATCCCCGTCGGGGGCGGGTGCACGGCGAGCGTGTACTGGAGCGAAAAGAAGAGGAGCACGGTGATGGAGACCGAGATCACGGCGACCATGATCACGCCGAACGTGGCGTATATCCGGAGGAACGGGCCGAGGCGGTCGAACGCGTCCAGGAATCCTACGGTTTTGCTCCTGATCGCCATAATCGGACCGTAAAACCCGATATGGTCGGGGAGTATCTTCTTCCGCCAGATGAAGAGGGCGATGATCGCATACGCGAGGATAAAAAGAATGACGATCAGGAGCCAGTTCATTTCTAACAGGTTATCGTTCCGAACCCATAAAACACATCGACGTTAACCCGAAGGAGGACGGTTTTTCAGGGTTCGAAATCGAAGATGCTCGTCTGTTCCAGCCGTTCGCGGAGGGCCCGGACGGTCTCCCAGCTCCACCGGGCGCAGAGGGGGGGCCGTCCCCGGGAGCGCATCTCTCCTTCCAGGAACGCGATCGTCACGTCATCCGACGGGTACCCGCTCCCGACCGGACCGTACTGCTCCGCAAGCCGGGCGACCTCCCGGTCACGGGTGACTTTTGCCACGATGCTCGCCGCCATCACCACCGGATAGGTCTCGTCCGCATGGTGCCGTGCCACCACCCGGCAGGGGAAACCGAGCCTCCCCCTGACCTGCCTCCCGTGACGCGGGGCAACAACGTCGCAGGCATCGACGTAGGCGACCGACGGGCGGATCCCCGCGATCACCCGTGCGTGTGCATCCACGAGGAGGACGTTCATCGTCATCCTCCTCCTCCGCTCGTCGATCTCCCCGGGAGGGATGACGAGGACGGTGCTCGGGAATCTCGCGGTGATCTCCTCGTAGAGGAGCTCCCGCCGGGGGGGCGCCAGCTGCTTCGAGTCCTTCAGCCCGAGCGGGAGCAGCTCGCCCGGGTCTCCGCAGCCGACGGCGGCAACGACCATCGGGCCGAGGACCGCTCCCTTTCCGGCCTCGTCCACACCGCAGAACACACCATTCCGGTTTGATCTGCAGATATTTCAAGGATGGTACCGGGACAGTGCCGGGGATATTTCAAGGATGGTACCGGGACAGCGCCGGGGATATTTCAAGGATGGTACCGGGACAGCGCCGGGGATATTTCAAGGATGGTACCGGGACAGCGCCCGGGGATATTTCAAGGATGGTACCGGGACAGCGCCCGGGGATATTTCAAGGATGGTACCGGGACAGCGCCCGGGGATATTTCAAGGATGGTACCGGGACAGCGCCCGGGGATATTTCAAGGATGGTACCGGGACAGCGCCCGGGGATATTTCAAGGACGGTACCGGGACAGTGCCGGGGATATTTCAAGAAGGGTACCGGGACAGCGCCCGGGGATATTTCAAGAAGGGTACCGGGACAGCGCCCGGGGATATTTCAAGGATGGTACCGGGACAGTGCCGGGGATGTGCCGAAAAAAAGGAGCGAAAAGAACGGGTTCCCGGTTTTTTTTTTGCAGCCGGTCCCCGCAACCTATTTGATTTTGCCCATCAGTTTTGCGAGTTCGACGAGGAGAGAGGGGTTATGCCGGATCAGTTCCTTGATCAGGTTGAACGTGGAGAACTCCTGCAGGTTGATCCGGGAGATCGAATGGGCGAGCGCGTTCAGCTTCTCGTCCGAGAGGCCGATGAAGTACTCCTTGATGTGCCAGTTCCGCGCGATCGTCTTTCCCATGGGGGACACCCGCCACCGGGCATCGTAGGGCAGGAGCCCTTCACACGAACATTCATCGTTCGCTATCGCTTCGCACGCGACCTCTGCCGCGAGCCTTCCCGTGAACATCGCATTATAGATCCCGCCGCCGGTGATCGGGTCGACCACGCGGGCCGCATCCCCGACGATCATGAGCCCGTCGCCGACCGTGCAGGGGAGCGGACGGCAGACCGAAACGCCGCCGACGATGCATTCGATCGTCTTTCCTTCCGGGAAATGCGCCTGCACGAACCGGTCCAGGTAGTCCTTTGCCCGGTGGCCGGTCCCGCTCTTCCTCCCGGAGATCCCGATCCCGACGTTCGCGGTCCGGTCTCCCTTCGGGAAGACCCAGACATATCCCTCGGGCGCGATATGGTTACCGAGATAAAACACCGTCGTGTGCGGGTCGATATCGATATCCGTCATGAGATACTGTGCCGAACTCATGATCTCCCTGATCGGGACCGTCGTATCGAATCCCGACCAGCGGGCGAACTTGGACTCCACCCCGTCCGCCGCGATCACGACATCGGCATCGACCCGGGAACTGGTCCCGCAACAGTCGAGAAAGGCGCCTTTCACCGCTCCGTTCTCGATCACCGGGCAGGTTGCACGGGTCTTCACCGCGATGTCGGAGCCCATCTCCGCCGCCTGCCAGACGAGCTCCCGGTCGAAGACCTTCCGGTCGAGGATATAGCCTACCTTGCCGCCGGCATGCCGGGACTCGAGGATCATGGACGTGCCGTCGGGCGAGACGAGCTCCGCCCGTTTCATATCCGCGGAGATCCAGCGCGGGTCAGGGTCGATGAACTCGGCGAGCGCCTCCTTCCCGATCCCTTCCGCACACCGGACCGGGGTGCCTATCGCGGCCCGCTTCTCCACGAGGCAGACGGAGAGCCCCTTCTCTGCCGCGGTGCGTGCCGCGATCGCCCCGCCCGGGCCTCCCCCGATGACGAGCACATCATACCGATCCTTCATGCACAACCTCCAGCGCCCCGAGGGGGCAGACCTTTGCACAGATGCCACAGCTGGTGCAGTTTTCCTCCACCTCCAGGTAGGCGTCGATCAGCTCGAGCGCCCCTTCCGGACAGACCGACACGCAGCACCCGCAGTAGCCACAGATATCCCGGTGAACCCGTAACATTCCTGATCCTGTTGGAGAGGTATTCCCATAATCCTTTCTTTGGTTCCCACCGGCCCCGGGAAGGGAATTCCCGGATGTCCGGTTCAGAAAAAAGAGAACGAGCCGTACCGCCCTCCGCCGCCGGGGGAGAGCGCCACCCGCCCGTCCCGGAGGGATGCGATCGCCCCGCCCGCCTCCGGGTCGCAGGCGATAATCTCGTCCAGGGGGGCTTCGGTGAGGACCGCGATCTCGTTCCCGAACCGGGCAATCAGACGGTCGTACCGGACCCGGACGCGCTTCGCCCCGGGGGAGGAAACCCCGGAGACGCGTGCGACGATCTCTGCGAGGGGGATCACGCGGATATACGGCGGACGGGAACCCGGGTCCCCGGCAGAGAGCTCCCGGGCCCTATCGGCGACCCCTTTTTTGATGAGCCCGCGATCCGCCGGGCAGCGCCACCCGAGGCTTGCCGCTTCCTCGTGCGAGTACTGCCGGAAACACCGCACGCAGGCCGTGCGGTTGTATTTCCCCTCTTCGGGGAAGAGACCGGCATTCATCAGGATTCGGCCGGCGCGGATGCTCTCCAGCACGCCCGCCGGCGTCCTCCGGTCGACCGCGATCCGCGTCCATTCCCGCCCCAGCCGGAAGGGTTCCGGGCTGTGTGCGTCCGAGTTCGAAAGGAAAGGGACCCCGGAGAGCCCGGGGATGCCGGCACCATAGACTGCTGTCGGCAGAGAGGCCGAGCTCGAGGAAGTCGATCGGTTCATCCCCGTAAGAGCCGGCGACGTGGTCGAACGCCGCATAGAGGGAGGTCCAGGGGGTGAACGCATGGGCCGGCCCGATAAGTCCCCCGCATGCATGCGCAGCGGCCGCAATCTCCCTGCCGGAAAGCCGCACCCGCGGCCGCCCTCCGGTCCCGATGTCGCGGCTTGCCGGTGCAAGGATCCGGGCGAGGTCCGCGAATCCGGGAAAGTCGCTCATCAGGATCAGGTGATGGACCCGGTCGCGGTCCTCCACTTCTGCCGAAGGAACGATGAGGATGCCGGCATCGTTATCGAGGAACGGTTCCCAAACCTCCCGCCAGGCGGCAAGGAGTGCATCGCCGCTCCCGAGAACAGAGAGCCCCTTACTCGTGCAGGCAGCGATCAGGTTCTCCGGCCGCATCGACCGGGATGAACCGATGGAAAACGGGGAGTGGATATGGAGATCGGCATCTGCATACATTTCAGACGAAGTACCGGAGTTCCTCGTCCCGGGAGACCCGTTCCCCCTCGATCAGGTGCTGGATCACCTGCTCCATCTCGGTCCCCCGCTGCTGGAGCCGGGTCGGATCCACCGTGATGCCGAGGAGGGTGGAGAGAACCCGGAGCAGGCTTGCGGCACTGAGGGGATCGACGAGGTACCCCGAGGTCTCCCCCATCAGGCAGATCCCGTCCATGCCCCGTTCCACCCCGAGGCCGAGCAGGAGGCCGGCTGCACCGACGATGCCGCCGCCGGGTTCTCCCCGGTCAAAGACGGCGCCCGCCGCCTCGACCTCCGGACGGAGCTCCGGCCGGTTGACCGCCCCGAGCACCCGTGGCTCGTCGACCAGGTGGCCGACCCCGTACCCGCCGAGCGTATAGATCCGTTTCACGCCGCATGACGAAGCGATCGAGAGGTAGCGGTCGGCAAGATGGTAGTGCCCTTCATGCGTTCCGCTCTGGTGATCGCCGACGAGAAAGAGGATACTCAGGTCCTCCCCCGCATAATGGTACAGCTCGTTGTTCGCGAGCCTGACGGTCCCGCTCTCATCGATGATCACCTGCGGGGGAAAATAGACTGCATGAATCTCGGCGACCTTCCGTGCGCCGAGCTCCTCGATCAGGTGCTCCGCAACGAGCTTCCCGACGTACCCGATCCCGGGCAGCCCCTCGATCAGGATCGATGCCCGGATCTCCTCTTCCGCGATTCCCGGTGAGAACTGGACCGTGATCTCTTTCATCGGCACCCGTCCCTCCGGTATTTTCCGCAGGGATCCTGCGGGGAGAACTGGACCGTGATCTCTTTCATCGGCACTCGCCTGACCGGTATTTTCCATAGGGATCCTGCAGGGAAAAATGGACCGTGATCTCTTTCATCGGCACTCGCCTGACCGGTATTTTCCGTAGGGATCCTGCGGGAAAAAAATGGACCGTGATCTCTTTCATCGGCATTCGTTCCTCCGGTATTTTCCATAGGGATCCTGCGGGGAGAACCGCGCCGGATGGGGAGTGCCGGTCGGCTCCCCGCAGGCAGGGCAGACGGGCTGTAAGGTATAGGTACCGTCTGCGGGGCAGCGCCGGATCCTGCCCTTCATACCGCCTTTCCGGACTTGGGTTTCTTGATGAACCTGCCTTCGCCGCCGGCCCGTTCAACGACGGCGATCGCAGATCCCGCAGCCTTTTCTATCGCTTTTTCCGCCTTCTTGTAGTCCGGTGCCGTCACCTTGATCCGGTAGGCCGGAGCCCCGAGATAGGTGAGTTCGATATCCACGTCCGGGATCTTCGGTTCCGCACTCCGGAGCGCCCGGCGGATGATATTGACCCCCTCAGGCTTGGTGGAGAGGAGGATGATATTGCCCGATACCGTCACGCGGGGGACCTTCACGTTCTCCCGGGCGACGGTTGCGAGCGCCTCCCGGACTTTCCGGTCGAGGCCCGTCTTCTCGAGCACCTCGTCCCCGTTCACGACGATATCTTCAAAAACAGAATAGAGGTCCCCGTATTGCTTATAGAGCGCCGATTCGATCGCCCCGGCCTCTACGCCGGATGCCTCGGCCGCAAACCCGATCCATTTCTTCGATTTGGCCTCGTTCTTCCACTCCCGGATCTTTTCACGCCGCTGGTGTTCGTTGACATCCTTGAGCGAGAGGTCGATGTGGCCGCGGGAGGTGTCCACGTGGAGCACCTTGCAGACGACCTTCTGCCCTTCCCGGATATGGTCCCGGATGTACTTGATCCAGCCGGTCGCGATCTCGGAGATCGGGATGAGTCCCTCGCGGTCTTCGTACTCGTCAAGACTCACGAACGCGACAAAGTCCCGTACATTCCTGACCGTGCAGACGACCAGTTCCCCTTCCGTCGGCCATTCCCTCTCGTTCATCCGGCGATCACTCGAACGTGGCCAGGATCTCGGCCTTTATAACGGCTTTTCCCCCGGTGGGTTCCGAAAGGACCTTTCCGCAGACGACGCAGACCACCGGGGTGCTGGCCTTCTCAAAGACGATCTGTTCGTTCTCGCAGTCCGGGCATTTCACCCGGAAAAACCTGCTCCGGTTCTCTCTCTGTAGTTGTACCATTCCCCTTCACTCCGTCAGTTCGAATTTTGCAATCCGGAATCCGCTTCTCAGGTGTGCCTTTTTGCAGACGCTGCAGCGGTACCGCACATTGATCTTCTTCGTCGGTTTGTCTCCGCCGGGTACTTTGGAGAACTTCCCCATATTGCCCACGCTTCCCCTGCGTGCCTTCTGCCGGTCGATCCAGTGAAGTCCGTTGGTCTTGGCCTTCTTCACCTTCTCCACCTCATGCAGCTGGTGATTCCTGCAGAACGGGCAGTATGTCCTGAATTTTGCTGGCATTTTCATGAAATTGGCCTCTGTATTTCTATAACAAATATCAGTATTATTTGAAGAGATTCATATATAAGAGTGTGGGATTACTCAACGTTCCGGAAAAATCCGGCCCGTACTGCGGGATCATGCGGGACAGGAGGTTGCCGGATAGTTTTTCGGGATGTACGCCCCCGGTCCGGAGCCTCATTTTCCGGGAAAGCACCGATCTCTCCCGGATTGAAGGGAACCGGTCCCGGTCTCTTCGCATCTGCGGGGATCAGGCCGCATATCAGGTATGGGGGAGATCGCCCGGGCTTTCCACGGAGAGGACGATCTTCCGGTCGCAGAGGACCGCGGCATTCCGTTCGGGGAGCGTCACGATATCCTCTTTCTCGAGCGCATATATCCTTCCGTCCACTCCCATGAACGGTTCCATCGTCTCGAGCGCCCGGACCAGCACGTAGGGCGGCGAGAGCGGTCCGGCCTCCCCGGGGGGTGCCTCCCCCTCGGCGGCTTCCATCTGGCCCGGGATCGGTCCGGTCCCGGAACCGGTGAGGAAGCACCGGCATTCTGCGATCCCCAGGGTGATCTGGTCGAACATCGTCCGCTCGGCCGGGAGCATCCGCTTCAGCTCGTCGCGGTCGATGTACAGGCCGTCCTCCTGGCTGGTGGCGAGGGCGAGGATCTTCGCGGTGCGGGCACGGAACAATTCGGCCACAATCTCCCGGAGGCTCCCCACCTCCTCGATGAGGAGACGGGTCTCTTCGGAGAAGGGGTCCTGCTGGGCATAGACCTCCGTGGTGAGACGCTCGATCTCCATCCGGGCCTTTTCGAAGAGGTCGGCGGGCAGGGAGAGGAGCCTTCCGCTCTCCCGCTCGGTGAGGAGGAGGGTGTGGAGCTCTTCCAGCTGCATCTTCAGGCACCTCCCGCGATCTCGGCGATCCCCCGGCAGCAGAGGAAGACCGCGAGTGCCTCGGGGACGGTTGCCTCCCCCTTCGGGAGCGTATGCTGCTCCCCGAGGAGCGTCATCGAGACCGGCAGCGAACAGGCGACCGTCACCGGGCGGGTTCCGAAGATCACTGCGTCGACGAGGGGATCGAAATCGGGAAGGTCCCGGAGCGGCACCCGGGTTACCCGGAGACCGCTCCCGCCGTGCAGGGAGGTGGGCATCCGGATCAGCCGCCGGGTATCGGTGGTGACCGGTTCGTCGGCGAGCGCCGCCTTCTCCCGGAGCCTCTGCCGGAACTCCCCGTCCTTCTCCTCCTGCAGCGCGGCAAGGATCGCCCACGTCGTCCGGTCTTCCCGCTTTCCGAAGGAACCGCGCCCGAGTTTCTCCGCGAGCTCCGCTCTTCCCCGGTAAAACCGTTCCGCAGATGTTTTCCCCACGCCCTCAAGCGACATGAGCCGTTCCACCGCCTCTTCTTCTGTCCGGCCGTCGAGCCACGAAAGGTACTCGAGCAGTGCTGCTATATAGCGCTGCTGCCACCCGCGGGGTGAAGGTGAGGGGGCCGGGAGCAGGAGCTGCGGGTCGATCCCGATCCCGCAGACATAGTCGATCAGCTCCCTCCGTTCCGCGCTCGACAATCCCCGCACCGCGAGATCCCGGATATGGACATGATACCCCCGTCCGCCGGAGAAGACCACGTCCAGGTGCTGCCGGTCGAACCCGAGCTCCCCGGTGAGCATCTCCACGAGCTTCTCCGTCTCGACCTTTACCCGGGCGAGCATCTGCTCGTAGGGGCCCCGCACGATATGGTCCGCATCGAGGTCGAAGACGAGGTCCGCACCTGCCCATCCCTTCCCGTCCATCGTCCCGGCACCCGGCGTCGCGTAATACGCGACCGAGTAGTACGCATGTGCGGGGGCCATGGCCCGCAGGTACTCCAGGAGTTCTGTCCGGCCGGGAAATCCCAGGTGCCGGCGCATCCGGATCTCCGGGTAATCGGGGTCGAAGAAGACGAATCCCCACTCCCGCTGGTCTGCTGACGGGGGAGGGACCAGTTGCTCCCCGGAGTAATATTCACCGAACCGCTGCCGCAAAAATTCAAGGGTGGCCGCCTTCATCCCCGCTCCTGATCAGGTATGGACCCTTCCCGTGATATCCGTGTCTCCGGTACCAGGGCCGCACCCCGATCCCGGATCAGGTGCGGACTCTTCCCGTGATATCCGTGTCTCCGGCGTCAGGGCCGCACTCCGCTCCCGGATCGGACTAGCCCCTCGGGGTGGTACCCGCGTCTCTGGTATCCGGCCGCCTCATCGCCGCTCCCGGATCGGACTGGCCCCTCGGGGTGGTACCCGCCGCCTCATCCCTGCTCCCGGATCAGGTACGGGCCCTCGCGGTGATATCCGTGTCTCCGGTACCAGGGCCGCACCCCGATCCCGCTCATCACCGCGATGCGCCGGTACCCGGCCGCCCACGCCGCCTCTTCCGCGGCGGCGAGGAGCCGGTCGCCGAACCTCCGGTGCTGCCGCTGTTCCGGGTCGGGCGACCGTCCGATCGGGACCATGCTCCCGTAGACGTGGAGCTCCCGGATGAGCGCGGCATCCTTCGTCTCCTCCCGCCACCGGTCACCGCCGGTCCGGAGCCGGGCAAACCCGATCAGGGAGTCGCCGGAGACCGCGGAGATGAAATGCTCCTCCCCCCCGCAGCAGGAGTACCGTTCTTCCGTCATTTCAGCCGCTGCCTCGGACGGGAGGCGCCCGATCTCCCGGCACCGGATGCACCGGCACCGCCCGCCCTGATCCTCCAGCCGGTCCCGGGCGAGCTGGCGGAAGTTGCTGTGCCGCGAACCGGCGACGATCAGCTTTGCCGGGATGTCCCGCTGGATCCGCTGGAGCCGGACATACGGGGGGAGCAGGGACTTTCCGTATGCACAGAGGTCGATCAGGAGATCCTCATCGTAGGGGGCATACGCCCCCTCCTGCCAGAGCGCCTCGATCTCCGATCCCGGCGTGACCAGGGTCGGGTAGATCTTCAGGAAGTCGGGGCGGAACCGGTCGTCCGAGAAGAGCCCCTCGAAGAGGTGGCGGTCGTCCGCGATCGTGCTCCCGGGGAGGTTCGGCATCACATGGAACCCGACCTTGAGCCCGGCGTCCCGGAGGAGCCGGTTTGCGTTCACGGTGTCCGCAACGGTGCAGCCCCGCCGGTTGAAGGCGAGGATCCGGTCGTCGATCTGCTGCACCCCGAGCTCGACCTTGGTGACCCCGAGGCTGAGCATACGGTCGATCTCCGGCTGCCGGCACCAGTCGGGGCGGGTCTCGAACGTCATCGCGACGCAGCGGACCGGTGCGGTCTCGTTTCTCGCAAAGACCTCCTCTCTGGTTGGGGAACCGCCGGTCGGGACCTTCCCGTATTCGTTCATCGCCCGGATGCACGCGGTCACGAACCCCTCCTGGTATTCCCAGGGACGGGCGGTCATCGTCCCGCCCATCACGATCAGCTCCGCCTTATCCACCGCATGCCCGAGGGCCTCGAACTGTCCGAGCCGGGCCTGTACCTGTGTATACGGGTCGTAGTCGTGCTCCCGTGCCCGGAGGGCGGCGGGTTCCTCCCCGGTATAGCTCTGCGGCGACTGGAACGGGTGATCGGGCCCCCCGGGGCAGGGGAGGCATTTCCCGTGGGGGCAGGGGGCCGGGGAGGTCATCACGGCGATCGGGGCGACCCCCGAGAGCGTCCGCCCGGGCTTGACCAGGAGGAGTCGCCGGAGTTTTTTCCTGTCCTCCGGCGACGCGGCGGCAAGGAGGAGCGAGTTCCGGGGAACCACCGGGAGGGAGTACTTCCGTGAAACAACCAGTTTTATCCGGTGAATATCCGGGTTCGGCTCAGAAAAGCACAGGGATATGATCTCCCTGCAGACGTCGCGTTCATCCATGAAGGAGATGTTAGTGTTCCACCGCCACCCGTCCGGAACCGACCTCGGGGGAGTACTCAACCATGAGCGGGCGCTGTGCCCTGATATGGCTGACAATTTCGTCGCCGAGCGTCAGAATCGCGTCTTTGTGGCATTTTTTGTTTTTGTGAATATGAACAGGAGAGATTTCAAGTGCTGAATACCGTTTTGTCTCGATTTCATCACCGGTGATGGATTCATGGTATTTTTTGATGTGAATCATCAACATGTGTAAATGAAGCAATTCTTCCTTTTGCACGCTATCACCTAACCTCAAAAATTACTTTTTCCCTGACCAGATATAGCTTATTGGTGATCTTTATATCCGATATCGGGAGGGTAACAGGCGCCCTGGCGGGGCTTGCGATCGGCGATGCGATGGGTGCGCCCTTCGAGGGGTACCCGGCTCCGGCCCGGAGAATCACGGATCTTTCCGGGGGAGGCCCGCGGCTGCGTGCACCCGGCCGGTTCACCGACGACACCCTCCAGGCGCTGGCGGTTGCGGAGTCTCTCTCCCGCTGCCGCGGGTTTCATGCCGGAGACATGGCAGAACGGCTCCTCGCCGGGTACCTGCGGTGCCCGGAGTTCTACGGCCCGACCTCCGGCCTCGCCCTCGACCTGATCTCGCGGGGCGTCCCCCCGGAAGAGGCGGCACGGATCGCCCACCGGATGAACAACGGCAGCAGGAGCAACGGCAGCGTGATGCGGGGATTCCCCATCGGGATATACTACGCGGGACCGGAGGTGGCCGTCGTGAGCTCCTGTGCCTCCCGCCTGACCCACTACGACCCGCTCCCCGGCGCCTGCTCCGCCTGGCTGAACGGGATGGTCTCGGCACTCTGCCGGGGGGCGTCCCGCGAGGAGGCATTTGCCCGTGCTCTCCGGGGGTGCCGGGACGCGGAGGTCGCCGGGTACCTCGGCGGGTACCACCGGTACGACCCAGAGGCGGGACTGGACGCCCTCCTCTGCAGCCACGCGGCGCTCTCGGTTTTCATGGAGAACAGAAATTTCGCCGACGCAGTGATCGCCGCCGTGAACATGGGCGGTGACACGGACACTGTCGGGGCATGCACGGGAGCACTTGCCGGTGCATGCTACGGGATCGGGGCGATCCCCCGGGACTGGCTCTCTCATCTCCAGGATGCGGACACGGTGATCGGGACGGCGGTACGGCTCTGGACGGTTTCTCAGGATTAGGCCGGGGTCCCTTTCCTGACCCGGTTCAACTGTTCGTTCAGAACGCTTCGCCGGCTTTCTGTTTTCCTGTCCGGTCGTTCAGATCCATCCGGTGCTCTCCGTTCACCGGACTTCGGTTTCCTTCAGAGGGGACAGTGCCTGTCCGGATATCCCGATCCATCCGGTGCTCTCCGCTCATCGAAAACCCGGTCTCCTTCCGGGAGGGGACAGTGCCTGTCCCCTCCCCGGCCCACCCCTCCGCAAGGGATAACCTCCCGCACCGTTCGATAAGATCCTATTTTAGAATAACAATAGCGAAATCGATCGCTGCGTTTTCGTTCCTTCCCTTTCTATCGCATAGAGAGGTGAGTCACCGGATGGGAATTCAATCCCTCTCCTTCAAGAGATACCCTATCGAGCCGTTCGATGAGATTGTTTTTTAATTATTCTCCTCTGTATATGCGGTCTAGATGTACCCCTATCCCGCCATAGGGAGGGTCTGTAGGGAGGGGATTGGAAATCCCCGCCCTTACCGGTTCGAAGTCGATCGGGAAATGAAGATGGAATGAGATCTGATGCTGAAAAAAAGATAAAAAAAAATGCCCGGAAAAGGATTTGGAAATCCTCCGGAGATCGAAGATGAAAAAGTGATCAGAAAGACATCAGCTCGACGAGGGTGAGTTGCTTCCCCCGTTCGCAGGCGTCCGGAGAGGTGCCGAGGACCTCGAGCACCGTGTATTTCTCCCCCTCGACGATCCCCTCCGGGTGGCAGAGCAGGTAGGACTCGCACTCCTCCCGGTTGCAGACGAATTCGTACTGGATCCGGGTATTTTTTATCGCCTTTTCGGAACCGATCAGGGCGGCGATCGGGGACTCCACCACTTCCACCGCACAGGTCCCGTTCAGGTGCACGAGGCAGTCGTGCCGTGCCGGCCGGATGCCGACGATCCGGTACCGTTTCCCCGACTGGAGGTTGTTGCATGCCTTCCGGACCTTGCACGACCCGCAGTCATCGAGCTCCCCTTCATAGATGAACTCCAGTCCCTGCTTTGCCAGTTCCATCCCGATCAGGGTTACCTTCGGTTTTGTCTGCGCCATGGTTCTTCTCACTCCTGGTAGAGCATCTTCACGAGGTGCTCTGCCGATTCCCGCGTGAGCCCCATATCGAGTATGGTGAGACGCTCAGGGCGAATAGTCTTTGCCGTCATGAGCGCGTCCGCGACGGTGTCGTCCGGGATGCCGAGCTCCTGCGGCGTAACAGGGGCTCCGATAGTCCGGAGCGCCCCGCGAATCGCCCGCCAGTCGCCCCCGTGGAGGTACATGCAGATGATCGTCCCGATCCCGCAGGCCTCGCCATGGAGCGCCTTCCCCGGGCATAACCGCTCGAGGGCGTGCCCGAACTTATGCTCCCCGCCGCTCCCCGGACGGGAGGAACCGGCGATGCTCATCGCCACCCCGGAAGATACCAGGGCATTGGTGACGAACCGGGCGCTCTCCTCGTGATGGGGTTTAATCCCCGTGGCGTTGTTCATGACGAGCTCCGCGGTCATCCGGGAGAGGGAGACGGCATACTCGCTCACCCGTTCCCCGGTCAGCCGGTGCGAGAGGTCCCAGTCGAGGACAGCGGTATAGTTGGAGAGAACGTCGGCACAGCCCGCGGCGAGGAGCCGGTGGGGTGCGGCCGCGATGATCGCGGTGTCGGCGACGATCGCGATCGGCGGGGCCGCCTGGAGGGAGCTGGCGCCGCCCTCCATCGGCACGGACGCCCGGGAAGAGGCGATCCCGTCATGGGATGCGGCCGTCGGCACGCTGATGAACGGGTGGTCGAGGTTGTAGGAGACGATCTTCGCCGTATCGATCACCCGGCCGCCGCCGACCCCGACGAGGAAATCGACCCCGGCGGCCGCCTCTTCCGCCTCGCGGATGATCGCCGGGCTGATCACCGGGGCGATGAACGAGCGGACCTCGTGGTCCTTCGAGAGGAGGTCGATCACCTGTTCCCCGGCAAACCCGAGCGTATGCGACCCGGTTATGACGAGGACCGACCGCCCCATGCAGAGGTCGTGGGCGACGTCCGGCAGGTTCGGGAGGGCGTCGTGCCCGATGATCACGGTCCGCGGGAGCTGTAACCACCGCGATTTATCGATGATCTTCTCTTTCAGAACATTTATGCCATCGCCGCTCATTAAACTCAGGAGTGATTAGGGAATTCATATACAAATACTACATCGATCCGATACGCTACGGCCAGGCCTATACGATCGTCGATACCCTGACTTACGCGATCATTCTCATCATCGCCCTCTACGGGATCTACCGGTTCCTCCGGTCCGTCGGGATCCCGGTGGACCGGCGGTTCGTCCTCGCGACCCTCCCGTACGTGGTGCTCGGCGGACTCGCCCGGGTCGTCCAGGACACGGGGATGATCCAGTCGGATATCCAGTTCCTCCTTGTCACCCCGCTCATCTACATCCTCCTCTTCATCATCACCGTCATAGCCCTCTTCTTCTCGGTGCTCCTCCAGAAATACGGGATTATTAAGGATTACATCCCCCTCTACGCCCTCATCGGGATCGGCGGGTGTATCCTCACCGCAGGGGTGCTCGTGAGCTACGGCCTTTCGCACCAGATCGTACCGGCGGTCGTGGGGATCATCATCGGGCTTGCGCTGGTCGCGTCCGGGCTGACCTACGGCGCGATGCGGTACCTGCTCCGGTGGAAGTATGCCGCGGATCCTCTCTATATCGCCCTGATCTTCGGCCAGATGCTCGACGCGAGCGCCACGTACTACGGCATCGACCTCCACCCGCTCGTCTACGTGGAGCAGCATGTCGTGGGCTCCGGCCTGATCGCGCTGACCGGCACGGCCTTCGTGATGTACCCGCTGAAGCTCCTCGTCCTCTTCCCGGGCATCTACATCCTCGAGCGGTTCCGGAACGAGGGGTCATCCGATCTCTGGCACCTGATCCTTCTCGCGATGATCACCGTCGGGCTTGCGCCCGGGGTGCGGGACATGGTGCGGATGATGCTCTATGTCTGAACCGGGTGCCCGCGGTATGAACGGTCCGCGGTTCGCGGGAGTGATGCGCTATGTATGACCAGGGTGCGGCTGATCGGCGGTTTCCGATCGCGGTCTTAAACATCGCGATCCTCTTCGGGGCCGCCCTTGTCGCCGGTGTCCTGATCGCGATGGAGAACCCGGACTTCGGTACGATGCTCCTCGACCTCTTCAGGGAGACGATCATGGGCGGGCTCGAGGATGCGGCCCCGCCGGTCCTCGCCGTCGGGATCTTTTTGAACAACCTGCAGGCATGCATCCTCCTCTTCCTCGGGGGTGCATCCTTCGGTATCCTGACGGTCATCATCCTCGGGAGCAACGGGGTGATCATCGGGGCGATCATGGAGGTCGTCCAGCAGGAGAAGGGGACGCTCTTTGTCGCCGCCGCGATCCTCCCCCACGGGGTCTTCGAGATCCCGGCGTTCATCATCTCCGGGGCCCTGGGGTTCATGCTCGCCGGATCCCTCTGGCGGGAGTGGCAGGGGAAGGAGGACGCGGCCCGGGAAGCTGCACGCTCTGCCCGGCTTTTCATCACCGTTGTCGTCCCCATTGTCGCGGCCGCGGCTGTTATAGAGGCATTTATCACACCGGAGATCATACATCTGGTGTCATAAGGAGAACCGGGCCGGATGGAGGAAGAACAGGGCGCATTGCCGCCGAAATCGGATTTTAGCGCGTGGTACAACGAACTGCTCTGGCGTGCGGAGATCATGGATGTCCGGTACCCGGTCAAGGGGCTCTACGTCTGGTTCCCGTTCGGGTTTGCGCTGCGGAAAGCGGTGTACGGCCGGCTCCGCGAGCTGATGGACCGGGAGCACCAGGAGGCGCTCTTCCCCCTCCTGATCCCGGAGCACGAGTTCATGAAGGAGGCGGAGCACATCAAGGGGTTCGAGGACGAGGTCTACTGGGTGACCCGCGGCGGGAATACCCCCCTCGATGTCCCGCTCGCCCTCCGGCCGACGAGCGAATGCGCGATCTACCCGATGTACGCCCTGTGGGTCCGGTCGCACGCCGATCTCCCCCTGAAGATCTACCAGGTCGTGAACACGTTCCGGTACGAGACGAAGCATACCCGCCCCCTCATCCGGCTCCGCGAGATCACCTCCTTCAAGGAGGCCCACACGGTCCATGCGACCTGGGCGGAGGCGGAGGCGCAGGTCGCGACGGCGCTCTCCCTCTACGCCGAGTTCTACGAGAGCCTCTGCATCCCGGTCATCGTCTGCCGGCGGCCCGACTGGGACAAGTTCCCGGGGGCGGACTACACGATGGCGGTCGACACGATCATGCCGGACGGGAAGACGCTCCAGATCGGCACGGCCCACCACCTCGGGGACCACTTCTCGCGGACGTTCGATATCCGGTTCGAGGACGCAGAAGGGGAGCAGCAGCTCGTCTTCCAGACCTGCTACGGCATCTCCGAACGCTCGATCGCCGCCCTGATCAGCCTCCACGGGGACGACCGCGGGCTCATCCTGCCGCCGGCGGTCGCACCGGTCCAGGTGACGATCGTCCCGATCCCGATCGGGAAGCGGAAGGACGAGGTTCATGATGCGGCCGCAGCGATCGCGGACACGCTGACCGCGGCGGGGTTCCGGGTGAAGCTGGACCTCCGGGACCTCCGGCCCGGGGCAAAGTACTATTACGGGGAGATGCGGGGGATTCCCCTCCGGCTCGAGATCGGCCCCCGCGACCTGGACGCCGGACAGGTGACCGCGGTGACCCGTACGGGGACGCGGTCGGTGATCGCCCGGGAGAAGCTGGTGGAGGGGGTCCACCGCCTCCTCGATTCGGTCCGGGCCGATCTCCGCTCCCGGGCCGGGTCGCTCGTGCAGGCACACCTCCGGCAGGTATCGTCGCTCGAGGATGCGATCGATGCGGTCGCGAACGGGGCGGCCCTCGTCGGGTGGTGCGGCGACCGGGAATGTGCGATCACGGTCGAAGGGGCGACGGGCGGGAGCATCCTCGGAACGGACGTCCATTCGGAGTTCGTGACCGGGGAAGCCGGCCACTGCCTGATCTGCGGGAAACCCGGGATCACGACGCTTGTCGGGCGGGCGTATTAGCCGGGGAGGCGGAAAAATATCCGGGGAAGCGGGCCGCCCGGAGAGGACAGGCCCATGAATGTCAGGCGAACGAAACTCCTGGCTCGTCAAACAGAGGGTAAAGGAAAAAACACCAAAGGGGTTTCCCTCCGGTGTCACTTTTTTTGGGTGGTATCAGCAGTCGGGGCAGCGATAGGAGACCGTGAGGCCCGGGGAGTTCAGGTCGCCCGACACGTTCTTTTTTCCGCCCCGGAAGAAGAGCCGCCCGCACCCGGCGCAGGTCTTCGGCCGGACCCGGTCGAGGACTTTTCTCCGTGCCTCGAGCTCGAAGTGGGTATCGACCCCTTCGCCGGGCTGTCCCATGCAGGAGTCCTCGTACGTGGAGATCAGTTCCATGATCCGGAGCGGGCTCACCCCGAGTGCGTCGAACCGCTTAAAGACGAAGTAGTTGAAGACCAGCCATGAGAAGTCGCACCGCTCGACGAGCTCCTCGACGTCCTGGCAGGACTCCTCGAAGTCCTCCAGCGTGCAGCCGCAGAGGGGACATCGCCCTCTGACCAGCTCGTCGAGATAAACCTCTGCCCGGCAGCCCGGACAGGTCGTGTGGGGGGAAAGCATCCGTGTCATTCTGGACCTCTCATCGATACGGGAGCACCGGGAGGAAGATGGTGAAAATCATGCGTTTTCTCTGCATGGCAGGGTGTGGCCGTCATGATACAGAAAATTCTCCCGGTGCGGTCTTCCGCACCAGCGGTAAACTGTCTCTTCTATAGGCGCCGGCACTACTTAAACTTGTTCGAAGTGCCATGATAATCCGTGCCAACCGCCGAATGGAGCATATAAAATGGTTTTTATACCGGGAGAGCTGCACGAGTGGACAGGTCCTCCGGAACGTGAGGGGGAGAAGGATCATTGGAGGAGCTCCAGGCCGTTCCGGCCACGGAAAGGTGGCATCATGTGGCCATACATGATGAAGAGGGGTTCCGCCACGGGAAAAGAGGCATCATGGCGCTGTATTTGATGAAGAGGGGTTGCGTTACGGGAAAAGAGGCCTCACGTTGCCGTACATAATGAGGAGGGGTTTCCCGGCTCCAGCGGAAAACGGCTCCGAGAGGATCATATCCGGGAGGGGTATCGGAGCTTTCCGGTCCGGGAAAAACTGCGCCGGAAATTGCACGGGATCCGGCATCCGGATGGATATGCACGAAAAGATAATTCCCCGTTCACCGCTTCATGATCCCGAAGACCTCGGAGAAGCAGCGGATCGCCTCGTCCCGGTTGCCGTTCCTGAGCTGGGACATTCCCCGTAAAAGGAGGGCATTGATATCCTTCACGTCGATGTTGAACGCCTTCCGGAAGCAGCGGACGGAGTCGTCGTACTCCCCGAGCATGAAGTGGCAGTTGCTCATCACCACCCAGGCATCCGCGTGCCGGGGCTTGCACGCGAGCGCCTGCTGCATGCACCCGATCGCCTCGCGGTGCTCTCCCCGCTTGTACCGGGCGTACCCTTCCCAGTACCGGACCCGCGGCCCGCCGTCGCCGAGCGCATGCACGCGGGAGAAGCAGTAGAGGGCGTACTCGTATTCTTCGAGGAGGCAGAGCGCGATCCCCTTGTTCACCCAGGCGGAGACGAACGAGGGGGAGATCCGGATCACCCGGTCATAACAGGCGATCTCGTCCCGGTAGCGCCCGAGCTTCCCGAGGGCGTACCCCTGGTTGATCCAGGCGCTGATGAAATGCGGCCGGAGCTCGATCGCGATCGCACAGCACTGGGCCTCCTCCTCGTACATCCCGAGCATCCCGAGCGCATGCCCCTTCCCGTTCCAGGCGGCGGCAGATGCGGGATCGATCCGGAGCGCCTCCTCGCAGGAGCGGAGCTTCCCCGCGAAGTCTCCCATCCGGCCCATCGCGAACCCGCGGTTGATCCAGGCCCTGACGTTCCGGGGTTCGAGGGCGAGCGCCTGATCGCAGCAGGCGACTTCTTCATCGTACCGCCCGAGCTTCCCGAGCGCAAAACTCTTCCCGACGAGCGCGACGACAGAGTCCGGCTGGAGATCGAGGGCCCGGTCAAAACAGCGGAGGGCCGCCTCGTGTTCGCCGTGGCGGGACCGGCGGATCCCTTCCCGGCAGAACCGGTCCACCTCGCGGGAGATCTTGTCGCGGGCCGATCCAACCGGCTCTTCATGAACCGTTTCCCGTGACGAACCCGTGCCGGCCGGCTCCTCATAGGGTTTTTCCGGAGGAGAACCCGCCCTCTTTCCTTCCGGGGCCTGTTCTGCCCCCGGTGACTGTTCCGGTTCCATCACCGTGGCCTGTCCCGGTGATCCTTCCGCAGTCCTTTCCGGTTCCTGGTCCTGCCCTAAGGATCTCTCCCGGTTCTCTCCGGAAATCCTCTCCGATGCCTGGATCCGGGTATGCCCGCCCCGGTCTACCCGGAAGACCTTTTCCGGCCCGTCTTCGTCTTCCATGTCCCCTGAAAGGAACACTGCGCTGCAGGCATTTATAGTTGACCGTTTATTCTCCCCTCCGTTCGCGGAATCCGGTGCGAACCGTGTTCCGGCCGGCCGGAGGGGCGATCCCTTCCGGAGAGGAGAAAGTTCATTCTTCCCGGCACCGATCTCTGCACATGGACGAGCAGACGATGCCCTGTGCCTGCACCATCGCCGGCTCCGATGCAAGCGGAGGAGCCGGGATCCAGGCGGACCTGAAGACCTTCTCGGCCCTCCACGTCTGGGGGCTCTCCGTGATCACCGCGATCACGGCGCAGAACCCGCGGGCGGTGACCGGCATCTGGCCGAGCACCCCGGATGCGGTTGCGGCGCAGCTCGCCGCCCTCCTCGACGAGTTCACGATCGGCGCGTGCAAGACCGGGATGCTCGGGGACGGGGAGGTGATCCGGGTCGTCGCGGAACAGCTCCCGCCGGAGATCCCCCTCGTCGTCGACCCGGTGATGGTCTCCACCTCGGGGAGCACCCTGCTTCCCGAGGGGGCGGTCCGGACGCTTGCCCGCACCCTGATCCCCCGGGCGACGATCGTCACCCCGAACCTCGCGGAGGCAGCGGTCCTCGCCGGGATGCCGCCGATCACCTCGCTCTCCGGGATGCAGCGGGCCGGGGAGCGGATCCTCGCGCTCGGTCCGGCATTCGTTGTCGTGAAGGGAGGACACTTCGGCGGGGAGGAGGACTCGGTCGACCTCCTCCTCGGGCAGGGGAAGGAATGGGTACTCGAAGGAGTGCGGTACCCCTACGAGGTGCACGGTTCCGGGTGCTGCTTCGCCGCGGCGATCACCGCGTACATGGCACGCGGCGAGTCGGTTCCGGACGCGTGTTCGCATGCAAAGGAGTTCATCGACCGGGCCCTCCGGCTCGCGGCCCGGACCCGGAGCGGCTGTGCGATGGTGCAGCCGACCGGGAACCACCGGTGAACCACCCGGTCGATCGTCTCCCGATCTCTTACTTACAATGATAGTACAACCGCCCGGAACGAACATTGATCGGCAGGGATTGCCGATCTGAAATACAATCTATATTAGTTATCCCGGAGATATGTTCTCCAACGGGGATCAGTATACCGGAAATGACCTGCACGGGCCAGAGATCGGGATCAGGGCGGCTTTCGCGAGACTGTTTCCGCCGGCGACCGCACACACAGCACCGGTGCGCTGCCGGTCCTCCGGACCAGGAGCGCTGAACCGTGGAGGAAACCAATCAGAACCACCGTCCGTTCTCGAAAGGGATCATCAAGTCGATGGGTCTGGTCTTCGGGGATATCGGGACCAGCCCGATCTATACCCTGACGGTGATCTTCCTCCTCGTCCCCCCCACGCCCGGCAACCTGGTCGGTATCGTCAGCCTGATCGTCTGGACCCTCATCATCCTCGTCACCGTCCAGTACGTCTGGCTGGCGATGCAGCTCGGGCTGAAAGGGGAGGGCGGCACGATCGTGCTCCGGGAGATCCTCATCCCGCTGCTCAAGACCGGCCGCGTCGCCGGGTTCATCTCCCTCCTCTCGATCATCGGTATCGCGCTCCTCATCGGCGACGGGGTGATCACCCCGGCGATCAGCATCCTCTCCGCGGTGGAAGGGTTCCGGCTGATCCCGGGTGCGGAGGATATCGCCCAGATCGCGCTCGTCTGGATCGCCGCGTTCATCACGATCGGGCTCTTCGCCATCCAGCGGAGGGGGACGGAACGGGTCGCGTGGGCGTTCGGGCCGATCATGGTCCTCTGGTTCGTCGCACTCTCGGTTTCGGGGGTCCTTGCGATCTTCCAGGCGCCGGCGATCCTCCTGGCGATCAACCCGTTGAACGGCCTCACCTTCTTCCTGACCCACGGGATCGCCGCCTTCTTTGTCCTTTCGCAGGTGATCCTCTGCGCGACCGGCGGCGAGGCGCTCTTCGCCGACATGGGCCACCTCGGCCGGGAACCGATCCGGCGGGCATGGTTCTTCGTCTTCATCGCGCTCTCCGTAAACTACCTCGGGCAGGGTGCGTTCCTCCTCGCAAACCCGGGCGCGAAGAACGTCCTCTTCGAGATGATCTACACCCAGTCCCCGCTCCTCTACATCCCGTTCCTCGCCCTCTCGATCGCGGCGACGGTCATCGCCTCGCAGGCGATGATCTCGGGGGTCTTCTCGATCGCGTACCAGGGGGTCACCACCCGGATCTTCCCGCTCCTGAAGATCGATTACACCTCCGCGGAGCTCCGCTCCCAGATCTACATCGACTCGGTGAACTGGTTTTTGATGTTCGCCGTCCTCCTCGTCCTCTTCATCTTCCAGGCATCGGTCCACCTGGCCGCGGCGTACGGCCTCGCGGTGATGGGCACGATGACGATCACGGGGATCATGGTCTCGATGATCTTCTTCAAGCGCAACCAGTACATCCGGATGCTGATCGCGATCGCGGTCACCGCCGCCGACTTCATCTACCTCTTCTCGGCGACCTTCAAGATCCCGGCCGGCGGGTACTGGAGCCTGATCATCGCCTCGGTCCCCTTCGCGATCATCATGATCTACATCTACGGCCAGCGCCGCCTCTTCGCGGCCCTCCACCCGATGGACATCGCGGACTTCCTCAAAGGTTTCGTGAATATCTACGAGAGGCTCGAGAAGATCAAGGGGACGGCGATCTTCTTTGCCCGGGACGTCCACCACGTCCCCGCGTACATCGCCCACACGATCTTCAAGGACAACATCCTCTACGAGAAGAACGTGATCATCACGATCAAGGTCCTCGACAGCCCCTTCGGGATCTCCTGGTGGTTCGAGCCCGACCTCGCCCCGGGCCTCCAGCTCTTCGTCGTCCAGTACGGCTACATGGAGCGGATAAACCTGAAGGAGATCATCGAGTCCGCGAAGATCGGCGAGAAGACGATCTTCTACGGGATGGAGGAGATCGTCACCGACAACGTCGTCTGGAAGATCTTCTCGGCGATCAAACGGTTGTCACCCTCGTTCGTCCAGTACTACAGACTCCCGGCGGACAAGGTGCACGGGGTTGTCTCACGGGTCGAGATGTGATCCCTTTTTCTTGATCTCGCGGACCATTACCATAACCATCCGGTTAAATTAACCTCATGGATTCCGCGCAGTATATGCCGGAGGCGATCTCTTTCGTCGGGTGGTGGATTTCTCTGGTAATCAGGTGGTCGGAAGATATTTTTCGCGATCCATTCGCGTCGCTCTTCATTCCGGGGCTCACGGATGTCATGACCGACAGGTTTATTTCACATGATCGGGTGGAAATGCAATCGGGGCGTAATTAACGCACGAATATTCGATCCGATGAACATTCACCGGACCAATGCAGCTGAGCTTATATACACCGAAAAGATATTGAAATTCATACCGTGGTATCTCGTCACGCGGGTATCGCGGGAAGACAATCAAGGTGGCGTTATGATCTGAAATTGTTTGTGACGAGGCAGTATTGCCGGTTATGATACTGCTGACCGAATACGGGTAACGGTTGATCGACCGCCGGTCGCGGGCCTTCACCGATGAAGAACTATTCTCATCATTCCTGTCTAGATCCATCTCTGAAATAAATCCAATTTTGCCCCCGTTCATCGATCCGATGAATAATCGTTGAGCTAATAAGTAAGACTTATATCACCAAAAGGATATTAAAATCCATACAGTGTTATGCCCGATCCCCGGGCATTGCTGGAAACAATCAAGGTGTGAAGTATGAGAACTTTTCAAAATGATGAGGCAGTATCACCCGTTATCGGTGTGATCCTGATGGTCGCAATCACCGTCATCCTCGCGGCGGTCATTGCAGCGTTCGTGTTCGGAATGGCTGGGTCGACGTCGGCCACAAAGAATGTGGGAATGACTGTATCTCCTGATGGAACTACAGGAATTAGTATCCTTTGGCAAGGTGGGAGTGACATTAACAGTCTCACTAAGATTGTAACCACAAATGATGGTCCTACTACTCCTACTACAACTACAACAGATCTATCCGGAACCAATTCTGTTGCTACAGGTGATGTTACCCTTATTGCTTGTGGGGATGTAACAGGTGGGCGAGTGATAGTCACTGGTACATTTACTGACGGTGCAAGTCAAGTCCTCTTCGACAAGAGATTCTAATCTTAACTTTTTTTTTAAAAAATAGAGAACAAATAATACAAACAAACGCAAAAGGCCTTACTATGGCACGATTGAAGTTTCTCATTGTATCATTACTTATACTTGCAATTATTTCAGCCGGTTGTATTGCCCCACCAAAGAGTTCAAACACCTCCATTACGGGATCATCGGGCTCAACGATAGGAGGATCATCCGGAGCCAAAACCAATACTACAAGAACAAATACATCGCCGCAACCAGGTCCCATTCCCAATACGACGTGGGGAAATGCATCGCTCCATCTTAGTTCATCCCCTATGGGTGCCGACGCGTACGTTAACGATTACTATGTCGGGCTCACCCCGATGACGATTAATAACCTATCGGGTGGAATAAAATATAATGTATCCTTCCGCTTGCAGGGATACGGACGGTACAACGGCACGGTTACGGCAAAAAATGGGACAACAGTTGATTTTACCGGAACGCTCCCCGAAGCCAAACCAATAATAGATATCCTTGTCACGAACGCTTCTTCGCAAAGGGTCGCTGGCGTCTGTATTTATACCTGCACTGGGACAGTAACGAACAGCGGGTATGCGACCGCCCGGTTTTTGAATGTATCCTTGGAATTTACCCCTCAGGATACAAAGGCATATGCCAAGAAAGTCACCTGGACGTACATCGATACCCTGCTGCCCGGTACCGCAGCAGGCTTTGACTTTTACATAGCGGTCCCGTGTGATGGGAACTATAAGGGACAGATCAAATATGATGGAATTTATGTAACGGGTTCGGACCAGCTCAGAATTGATAAAAAGATCAGCGGGACTGTCAAGATATAACGGGGAAAATCGTAATACAATCACAATCATATCGTTCAATCTTTTTTTTGATCATTCTTCGAATTCGACTGAGCATGTTGAATCTTGGACATGTCCCTTCCTGAGCAAGGGGAGGAGCGGATGGATAAGGGTACAGAAAAGTGCATATGAAATTGCCTTACCGGTCTCCGGGAACAGGAACGTGATTCAGGAAGCACTGGCAACGTCGTCCGGATAAACCGGACGCTCCTGCGGGAAAAACAAAAAGAATAGATCACATTTTTAAACAAAATTCTGAAGTTCCCATGGGAACAGGTTTGGAACAGGTTGGGTCCTTCACTGGGAACAGATCGAATACGGTTTAAAACGATTGAATGAGTAATCGGTACATTATAAAAGATAATAATAATATAGAATACTATGAAGTTCCCAAAAAACAGAGAGCGCAGTAAACACTGTTAACACATCTGCGAACTTTCAATTTTCTTATTCCTGTTCCCCTCCCACGTGCGTTCCGGGAAATTGGGAACACCTGTTGGAAAAACTTGCAGATTATCTATAAAATGATGAATGGATTTCTTATTGTAGATATTTACCTGTTCCCAGATCTGTTCCCAATCAGTTCCCAGCTGGGAACAGGTGGAACAGGTTAAGGAACGCGAATAGATTTCGACACGTCCCCCCGTAACAGCATTTGATAAAGAGGCGCCGGCATTTTCGTTTGAATGTCCGGCGGGAAACTCCCTGTGGGAGAACCAAAAAGATAGCATAAGTTTGATGTGATCCCATCTTTTTCCCATCGTTTCCCAGTGGGAAAGGGTTGGGAAACGATCTGGGAAACGATAATTTTCGATCTATGCAGTTATTTTCTCAATAACTCCCTGATCTATAAAGTTCAGGTTTTCGTTTTCCCATTTTTCGCATTTTCAGGAAACGCAGACACAAGATGATGGAGGATCAAAAAATAAATTTGGAAAAAAATGTTAACAGTGTTTACCGCGCTCTCACACTTTTGGGAAAACTAATTGTTATATATTTATTATTTCTATTTTAATCATCCGGATTTCTTATTGGAACATTATTTAACCCATTTGATTGTTTCCCAATTGCTTTCCCAATCGTATCCCAGGTGGGAAAACTGGGAAACGATTGATCTATTTTCTGCGGTACTTACTGCACTCGTACCCTCTTTGTGGAAATTCAAGGGAAATTCTTGTAAAAATATCTCCACCCCCGGGCGCTGGCGATTTATCTTGATCCCGGTCGATGAATCGTCACCAGCGGTTAGGAGCATATCTTGTCAGATGAAAGGGGCTTTTCATCTCCCGACGGACAACAAACCCCAACCTGTTAATAGAAAAAAGGATTACCAGAACCCCATGGGTTTTCCCCCCACCGCGGATCAGTTCCGGGCCCTCTTCCGGAAGAAATCGATCGCCGAACTCGAGAAGAATGTCTCGACGACCCATGCCCTGAAACGGGTCCTCGGGACGTGGGAGCTGATCTTCCTCGGGATCGGTGCGGTGGTCGGCACCGGCATCTTCGTCATCACCGGGATCGCGGCGGCCGATTACGCCGGTCCCGGGGTGGTCCTCTCGTTCGTGATCCCGGGGACCGCCGCGATCTTTGCCGCAGCGTGAGGGCATAACGACAATTCGTTCTCTCTTTTTATCCAAACAACAATTCATGACTAAACTGAAGAATAATTCCGGTCCGGACGGTGACAACATCTATAAAGCCGTGAATCGGGAGTAACTATCAGGGAGAAAAGGTTTATGGCACTCTTCAGAGGTAAAAAAATCCGAATTGAGGTTAAAACATGAAAATACAAGCAATAGTTTTACTGATTATCATATCCAGCCTTTTTTTCGCCGGGATAGTATCAGCCGGACAGGAAACGGGAACCCTCTTTGTCTGGGGGGATAACAGCTTCGGGCAGTGTACGAACGTCCCGGCGGGGAACGACTTCACTGCTGCCGCCGCAGGCAGGTACCATACCGTTGCCCTGCGGGAGAACGGGAGCATCGTGGCATGGGGCGACAATATGTACGACCAGTGCAATGCCCCGGCGGGGAATGAATATACCGCCATCGCCGCAGGCGGTATGAACAGCATGGCACTCCGGCAGAACGGGACCCTCGTGGTCTGGGGGGATAACTCGTCAGGTCAAAGCAAGATTCCGGCAGAGAACGATTTTAAAGCCATCGCCGTCGGAGGATCCGAGTTCTGTGTGGCATTGAGGAACAACGGGAGCATCGTGGCATGGGGCAACAACGGATATGGCCAGTGCAATGTCCCGGCAGGGAACAATTTTACGGCCATCAGCGCCGGGACCGACTTCGCCATGGCCCTGCGGCAGGATGGCAGCATCGCTGCGTGGGGTCTCAACCAGTTCGGCCAGTGCAGCGTCCCATCGGAGAAAGATTTTTCAGCCGTCTCGGCAGGGTGGAGTTCCGCCCTTGCCTTACGAACCAATGGCACGGTCATCGGCTGGGGGATGAACAATGCAAACCAGGGTACTCCGCCTCCGGGGAACGGGTACCGCCAGATCGCCACCGGGGACCAGTTCTCCGGTGCCCTCTGGCAGAACAACAGCATCGTTACCTGGGGCGCGAACTGGAATGGCCTGGACCAGCCCCCACTGGGAGATAACTATTCTTCGCTGAGTGCAGGCCAGGCCCACGCAGTGGCCCTGCATTCGCCACTCTGGGTAAATGCTTCTGTTTCAGGAGGTCACGGTACCGCCGACCCCCCGAATCAAACCGCGATATTCCTTTCGGGAGTAAATGTGACGTTCACCCCCGATCCCGGGTATTATATCTCATCGATCACCGACAACGGGGTGGACCAGGAGGTTGAAAACCCCTATTCCATCTCCGGCATCCGGGGCGACCATCAGGTCGTGGTCTTTTTCGCAGCGATCCCCTCTGAATATTCCGTGAATGCGGCGGCGATCGGTGGCCACGGTACTGTTGCTCCCTCCCAGCAGACGGTCGGCATCTACGAGAACGCGACCATCAACCTCAATCCGGACCCGGGATATAGTATCGGGGCGATCTTCGATAACGGGATATCGCAGCAGGTCCAGGACCCGTACATCATCAACGATGTAGAAACCACCCATGATGTCGTGGTGATCTTCATCACCCATCTGCCTGGCAGCCTCAGTGCCTGGGGATATAATGACCAGGGATCATGCGATGTCCCGGCAGGGGATAACTACACTGCCATTGCCTCCGGCTGGGGGAGCAGCCTGGCCGAAAGAAACGGGACGCTTATCGACTGGGGCGATAACCAGGACGGCCAGCATGATGTCCCGGCGGGAGACGACTACCTGGCACTTTCCAGCGGTTATTTCCATAACCTGGCGTTGCAGCAGGACGGGAGCATCGCTGCCTGGGGAAACAACCAGTACGGCCAGTGCAATGTCCCGGCCGGTATCACGTATGCCGCGGTCAGCGCCGGGGGGTGGCACAGCCTGGCGATCGCGACGAACGGCAGTATCGTGGCATGGGGAGAGTCAACGGGAGAGGCCCCGGCAGGGAATGACTATATGGCGATCGCTTCAGGGTGGTATCACAACCTGGCCCTGCGCCAGGATGGAAGCGTCGTGGCATGGGGAAATAACGTTGCCGGCCAGTGTAATGTCCCGGCAGGGAACGACTATGTCGCGGTAAGCGGTGGGGGATATCACAGCCTGGCGCTGCGGCAGAACGGGAGCATCGTGGCATGGGGGGACAACCAGTATGGCCAGTGCAACGTCCCGGCAGGGAACGATTATGTCGCGGTAAGCGGTGGGGGGTATTTCAGCCTGGCGTTGCGGCAGAACGGGAGCATCGTGGCATGGGGGGCGAACGATTCCGGCGAATGCGATGCCCCGGATGGGACCTTTTCCACTATCGCAGGCGGCTATGAGCACAGCCTGGCCATTGCAACGGGGTCCGGTGCTCCAGTCGCGGGCTTCTCTGCCACCCCAACGAGTGGAATATCCCCCCTCCAGGTGCAGTTCAATGATACCTCTACCGGTACGCCTCCCCTGTCGTATCGATGGAATTTTGGTGACGGGACCCCGAATGTCACCGTGCAGAATCCCGTGCATACGTACACGACAGGATCCAATCAGACCTTCACCGCGGTGCTGACCGTTGAAAACAGTTTTGGGACTGATAGTAACGGGTATGAGATCCAGGTCAATAGTTCCGAAACATCTACCGATTATTGGGCTCCGTGGGTAACAAAGACCAATACCACTTCCGCAACGATCAACTGGCTGGGTGGAAGCAATGAATCGGGCGTAATAGACTATGCGGCTTCGAGTTATTACAACCAGTATAAAAAATTTGATAAAACGGTAGCAGTCCAGGCCATGAACGCCTATCAGCAGGTTCTCCTGACCGACCTTGAACCAGATACATCGTATACCTACCGGGTAAGGCCTTCAGGTAATGAGGACGTATTTGGCAACCGCAGGTTCCAGACCTTTCCGGTCAGCGGTCCGTTTACCTTCATTGTGATCTCTGATTCACATGCCGATGATTATCGGTTCAAATACGTTGCAGATGCACTCAAAAACGAACAGGGGGCGCTTTTTATCCTTCATGGCGGGGACTTTGCCAATAATGACAACGCATCGGAATGGACAGACTTTTTTGACTATGGTGACGGGATGCTGGCGAATTATTCAATCTTTACCAGTATTGGAAACCATGAATATCATAACATCAGTAATAATTCATCTACGGATGCATATGAGTACCGCAACGCGTTTGAGTACCCCCTGAACTATTCCTTTGACTGTGCCGGAATCCGGTTCGTTGTCCTTGATTCTCCGGACCCGGAGAACACCGATGACCAGAATCCGACCCTCGCCCATTCAGAGCGCCAGGTATCCTGGCTGAAAGACCAGCTGGATAACAATATGTCCGGGACCTTTGTCCTGGATCATCATCCCGTCTGGACCTATGGCCGTGTCTCTTCGGAATCGGCCCTCCAGCCCTGGGAGACACTGTTTCATAAATACCCCATCAGTGCAGATTTCGCCGGCCATATCCACAGTTACCAGCGGTTCTCGGTGAATGGCATCCCCTATTTTATCGTTGCCAATGGCGGAGGTAAGTTTATCAACCTTTCTGACGGCAAACCGTTCCCGCCCTCGTACGTATACAACGCGACAAAGGAACTGGGATATCTCAAGGTCATGGTGGACCCGGCGAATAATACGGCTACGGCGAACGAGTACTTTGTAGCCTCGGTCCCGGATTTTGATTCAAAAACGGGGACTGTTATCAGCCCGCCTCTTCTTGCCGACACCATTACGTTTCCCCTGAGGACCAACACCCCGGACCCCGGGGGTATCCCGATCACGGCCCCCGCGGTGATCAGCAGCCCGGGACGATACCGGCTCATGAACGATCTCTCCAACTCCACCGCAGACACGGCCATCCGGATCACGGCATCGGACGTGTTCCTCAACGGGGACGGCCATACGCTCGATGGAGTATTGAAAATAAACGCTAACGGGGTCCTGGCAGGAGATGGGTCCGGGGGACGGGAAAATATCACCGTCACCAACCTTACCGTCACCGGGTGGGGGAACGGCATGCAGATACAGGGGGTGACCGAAGCCACGCTCCGGAACGACCGGATGACCGGCAACCAGGCAGGGATCACCCTTGACGGGTCCCCTCAGGGCACGGTTTCGAACTGCACCGTGATCGACAACATCCCGCTGGAAGACCAGGGAGTATTCTTCGGCGGGAACGGGATCTATATCACGGATTCTCCCGGTACCTGCATCCTTGATTCGACCGTCAGCCACAACGGGTGGGGCGAGGCACTTCCCTCCGTCGGTGGCTTTGGAGTATTATCCCTGAACAACACCGGCCTTCTCATCTCCGGCTGCAGCATCGATGAAAATGTCAACACCGGCATCTGGAGCCAGAACTCGAAGGATCCGATGGTGATGGGGAGCGAGTTCCTTCACAACGGGGGCAACGGCGGGATCTTCATGACGGCCCTGGCCACAGACCCGGTGATAAACTCCACCATCGCGGACAACTCCATTTCAGAGAGCGGGTATGGGATATGGCTTGTGGGGAACGACCACCGGGTCAGGAACAACACGGTGAGCAGTTGCGGATTTGGAATACTTATCGAAAACAGCCGGAATGCGACCCTGACCTGGAACGTGATGCTGAACAATACGATGAATTTCGGTGTGGATGGTCTTGTCACGGAACAGTTCTACCATCAGGTCGATACCACCAATACCGTCGACGGCCGCCCGATCTACTACCTCGTCAACCGGTCCGGTGTGGTTGTCGATAGTGCCACCCGGGCGGGAACGGTTTACGGGATCTCATGCCCCGATCTCACCATCAGGGACCTCGCCATCGGGAACAACGAGAACGGGATATTCCTGCTCCAATCTGCCCGGGCGGTCATCACGAACGTGACCGCGACGGGGAACAGTAACGGGTTTGCAATCCAGGAGAGCGATGGCGCCCGGATCGAAACGTGTACCGCCCGGGCGAATGCCGTCAACGGGTTCCTGGTACAGGATTCAGAAGGGGTGCGAATCACCGGCTCGGGCGCCGCCGAAACCCTGGGCGGATTAGATGTGGGGACAGGAATATCCGTCGAAAAATGCCAGGACATTCTCCTTTCCCAGGTGAACGCGAGCGAGAACAACTTTGCCGGGATAGAACTGAAAGATACCGACCGTGCATCGCTGGTGGACGTGACCGCCGATGCGAACGGGGCCGTCGGGATGATCCTCGGGGGAGATTCAGTCCAGGTCACCGGCTGCGACATTCGCGACAACCAGGGTCCCGGGATCGGCATGCTGGATTCCCGCAACTTCACTATCTGGAACAACTTCTTCTCGAATGAGGTGAATGTCGACCTCTCGCAGGGGTCTGTGACCGCTTCTTCCTGGAACACCACGAAGACCGCCGGCACCAACATCGTCGGCGGCCCGTACCTCGGAGGGAACTACTGGGCATCGCCGGACGGCACCGGGTTCTCGCAGACCCATGCGGACCGCGGGGACGGGTTCTGCAATACATCATATCGTATTGACACAAAGAACACCGACTTCCTCCCGCTTCACCTGCATGAGTCTCCGGTCGCCGGGATGAGCGGCTGGATCTCCTCCGGTTCGGACTATGGTCCCTCTTACGTGCCGGGCATCCGGGTCCGGGTTGCACGGAGCGCAGATGAACTCTCGATCCCTGGGAAGTACTGGGAGGCGGTGACGAATGACCAGGGGATCTATACCCTCACCGGCCTGCCTTCCGGGGTCCCCCTGTACGGAGCGGCCCTCTCCCCGGTGAACCGGCCGGATACGTACTATGAGCGGCCAGTCCAGTACCAGGTCAATGCCGGCCGCCTTATCACCTGTGTGAACCGGACCAGTACCCCCCTGATCCCGCCGCTTGTACCGGGCGCCCGGGCACCGGTGAACTGGGTCCTCACCCGGAACCCCGGTAACCAGGGATTCTTACTCTAATCCTTTTTCGGAGAATTTTTCGTCAATTCCTGTCCTATCTCCGCCTCCGGAAGACGTGTGCCGGGATCAAGGAAAAGATCACATGCTGGTGGACCTCACCCGGAACTCCATCTCCGGGATTTCTCAGGGAAAATTATGACAGAGGAAGTCATCCGATGAGTCCGTTCTGGGTTTTTTTGATCCCGATCACCGAAATCATCTCCCGTGTATGTCTGCGACCGCATTCTTTTGTGAAATGGGAAACCATGTCAGACGTAAGGACGACAAACCCCAACCTGTTAATAGAAAAAAGGATTACCAGAACCCCATGGGTTTTCCCCCCACCGCGGACCAGGTCCGTTCGTTGTTCCGGAAGAAATCGATCGCCGAGCTCGAACAGAATATCTCGACGACCCATGCCCTGAAACGGGTCCTCGGGACGTGGGAGCTGATCTTCCTCGGCATCGGTGCGGTGGTCGGCACCGGCATCTTCGTCATCACCGGGATCGCAGCGGCGGATTACGCCGGACCCGGGGTGGTCCTTTCTTTCGTGATCGCGGGGACCGCCGCGATCTTTGCCGCACTCTGCTACGCGGAGTTCGCGGCGATGGTCCCGATCGCGGGGAGTGCCTATACCTACAGTTATGCCTCGCTCGGGGAGATATGGGCATGGATCATCGGCTGGGACCTGATCCTCGAGTACACGGTCGCGGTTGCCGCGGTCGCGATCGGGTGGTCGGGGTATATCGCCGTTTTCTTCGCCGAGGCAGGGTTTCCCCTGCCTCCCGCGCTCATAAACCCATACGGCACCGCGGGAGGGATCGTCAACCTCCCCGCGATCCTGATCATCGCCCTGATCACCGGGCTCCTCATCCTCGGGGTGCAGGAGAGCACCCGGGTGAACAACGTGATCGTCCTGATCAAGCTCTCCGTGCTCGCCGTCTTCCTGTTCATCGGCTTCGGGCATATCAATCCGGCGAACTGGAACCCGTTCCTCCCGTTCGGCCTGAGCGGGGTGGTCGCCGGGGCAGCGATCGTCTTCTTCGCGTACATCGGGTTCGACGCGGTCTCGACGGCGGCCGAGGAGGTCCGCGACCCGCAGAAGCGGCTTCCGGTCGGGATCATCTTCTCGCTCCTCATCTCCACCGCCCTGTACATCGCGGTGGCCGCCGTCCTCACCCTCATCGTCCCGTACACGAGCCTCGGGGAGACGGCGGCACCGGTCGCGTACGCCCTCACCCAGATCGGGGTGACCTGGGGGGCGGCCCTGGTCTCGGTCGGGGCGATCGCCGGGATCACCTCGGTCATCCTCGTGCTCCTGTACGGGCAGTCACGGATCTTCTTTGCGATGGCGAGGGACGGGCTCCTGCCTGCGGTCTTCGCCCGGGTGCACCCGGTCCTCCGGACACCGGTCCTCGTCAGCCTCCTCCTCGGCGTGGTCACCGCGGTACTCGCGAGTCTCCTTTCCCTCGAGTCGATCGCCGAGCTCGTGAACATCGGCACCCTCGCCGCCTTCATCATCGTCTCCGCCGGGGTGATCGCCCTCCGGAGGTCGCACCCGGAGATCCCGCGGCCCTTCCGGTGCCCGCTGGTCCCGCTCGTGCCGCTGCTCGCCATCGGGTTCTGCGGGTACCTTGCCTGGGTTCTCCCCGCGATCACCCACCTGCGGTTCGTGGTCTGGCTCCTGATCGGGCTCGTGATCTACTTCCTCTACGGCCGGTACCGCAGTACCGAAGGAAAAATGCGAACGCAACCGTGAGGAGACGCTGACCGGGTATCCCGATGAGGAAGCTCACGGGGAAGAACAGACCGGCAGAGACGATGAACGAGGATGAACGGGCCCGTAGAGAACGATGTAAGGGATGAATGGACCGGAAAATAGCCGATGCAGGGCATGAATAAGAAAATTCCATGGAAGAATAACAGACCGGTAAGAAGACGATGCAGGGTATGAACGGACCCGGTAAGGGAATGAACGTTTGATAAAAACAGAGGAGAGTGTTCAGGCGGGAAGCTCCGCCCCGCTCTCGAAGAACTTCATCGCCCCCGGCGCATGCTTCTTCAGTTCGGCGAAGAAGTACCGGGTAAATTTCGGATCGGAATCGGCAATCGAGCCGCTCACCGTCCGGATGAGCCAGTTCGGCAACTCGGGGTCTTCATCGAGGCTGTTCTTGATCACCACGATCGTCTCGTCGACATCGACATTCTTCTTCCATCGGTATGGCATTTTTCACACCTTCCGTCGACGACTCTGGTCCCCGGGATATAAGAAGGTATCGGAACCCGGATCAACCGGGAACTGTTCTTTCGAAAAACTCCGGCGGGATATTGGTGATGAAATACCTGTTTCCCGCGGATCTTCGGTCTCCGTACAACCCGGCCTCGTGACGGGAGGCCGAACAGCGGGGGGACCTGGTTTTCCACAAATATGTTCCTATATAACTTTTCCTCAGGAATGCCGGTAAAAGGGTCCGGCCTCTGTCGTCAATGATTGACCCGCGGGGTACGATCGTCCCACCCGGGAGAGGGACAAACTTAAGGATCCTCGGACCGACCCGTCCTTCACTCATAGTTCACTATGAGGAATAACCCAAGAGGTGATGCCACGCAACAAAAAAACAGAAGGCCCCTATGGGGAGCCGTGGTGAAAAACCGCTCGGTCGGCATCTGCCGTCCCGGCAACACCCGTCCCCTCCCGTACTCTGTCACCGATACCGCACATGGACATAGAATATATCGGCAACCTCTCCGTGTTCGCGTGGTCTTTCGACAACCACGGACAGATCCCGGAAGACATACGGTTTCATCCCGTGAATGCCAGCCAATGCCATAGTCCTCCTACATACCATGCTGCAATAAAAATAAAACAATTATTTTCGGCAATCACGGGGCTCCGATCGGATTTTTTTCCCGGGAAGATACTTTTTTTACAAGGGATCGCCGACCCCGGAAGCTGATCAGATTTTTCCCTGAAGGAATGAGTGAATGGGATCGTCGACGGATTCAATTTTCCTATAAAAACCGAGATGTATTTGAATAATCAAAAAGAGATCTATTCAAATATCCATGAAAAAAATCCTCCTCGTTCTCTCCATAATCGGCCTGGTCCTTCTCTGCGGGTGCCTGAGTACATCGCAGCAGCCCCCGGCGACAAATACTACCCCGCAGGCAACCGCATCCCCGGCGGAGACCGTCGCGGCCACGAATACCACCCCGTCCGCCACTCCCAGCCCACCGGCACAATTCACCGACGAGATGGTCAAGCGGCACTTCCTGAATATCGCGTTCGGCAGGGACAACGCGTACATCGAGAAGCTCACCGTCGACCCGGACAACCCGGTGGACTTTTCCTTAAACGGGCAGGCGAGTGCGGACGACGTGGCGACGATCAAGGCCTTTGCAGCCGATTACAATAAAACGACGAACACGCGGACATTCTCGCGCGAACCCATCCGGACCGACCAGAAGGGGATCTATCTCGGGTACTTCCCGGACGTGTACCTGAAATCCTTAAGCGAGGCGAATATCATCCACAAGGAGGTGGATCCCGAGACCGACCGGATCCTCTTCATGGTTACCTACTCCCCGGAGAGCGGGGACCACCTGTACGTGAACTCGGACCTGACGGGGGATATCCGGACCCACATGACCATGCGAGCCCTCTTCTATTACCTCGGGTTCCCCGGGCAGACCTACGACTACCCGGACAGCTTCTTTTACGCGAACAGTTTCAGCAACGATATCCTGACGCCACTCGACAAGGCCGCGATCAACGTGATGTACGACGCCCGGATATACCGGGGAATGACGTTCCAGAGCGCGAAGAACGTGCTCCTCATGAACCCCTGATTTTTCACTGGACAGGGAGACATCCCGGATAACCCCGGAACCGGGGTATTTTTTTCCTCAATCCCTATCCGGAACGGTTCGCCTCCACGCGGGGAGATACCATCCAGATACCCCTGAATTGGGCGTATTTTCCCCAAAAACCCGATCTGAAACGGAGTCAGGGGGATACGTCTGAACACACCCGGGACAACAGTTGTTTTAAAGGGGTATATTATGAAAAGAGCCGATTTAATCCCGGTAAAGAGGTGCTTAATAGCCCGGAATCCTTCAGGGATGTGGGAGGGAGGTGTTACCGGTTGACCTATGAGCAGATCGGGCAGGGATACCGCGGGGGAACGGGCGATTTATCGGCTGATTCAGGGGAAAATTGAAGATTAATCAACAGTTCCTTCGATTCCGATCAGGCCCGGGCGGGTTCCTTGATCTCGACCGGATACGGGCATAGTGGTCTTCTCCGGCTCGGGTCCGGCCGATGGATATTCGTTTCCTTCCCGGTAGAGGATCACATCCGGCTCCGAAGGTGTGAAAGCAGACACAATTTTCGAAAAGATCTCCGGTAACAGGGGAAGAATTATCATAAGAATCAAAGCAATGAATGATTAATCAATCGGAGGATAGTACCATGATTGTGGAATATATTCAGGCCGCTCTCGCCCGGGCCAGATACGAGATCATCGATGACGATGAACCCTATTACGGTGAGGTGCCTGAACTTCCGGGTGTCTTTGCCACCGGTAAGACACTCGAAGAATGCCGGAAAAATCTGGCAGAAGTTATCGACGGCTGGATTATCATTCACCTGAAGCGGGGGATACCCATCCCGAAACTGGGTGAATATGGTATTGAAGAAGTAACCGGGCTTGATACGGGTGCCAGGGCATAAATTATCCCCTGTTTCCTGGAAAGAGCTCGTTCTCCGACTTCAGAAATGTGGATTTGACGGACCGTTCCAGGGAGGAAAACATCCCTACATGATCAAAGAGTCTCTTGTCCTTACGGTGCCGAACCCACATCGGAAACAGATCAGTCCCGATCTTCTGTCGAGAATGCTTCGACAGGCCGGGATCACGCGTGAGGAATGGCTACAGTTCGAAGATTGATGAAGATTGTTTTGTACCTGCGTCTTATCTTTATTTTTTTGAAAAAAATTCCTCCTGTTTCGTCTTAGAAAAAAAATCTTCACCATTCGTTCCCGGAAAAATTTTCACGCATATTTTTTAAAAATAAAATATTTCGTCACCGGCTCACGGGACCGGCGTCGTCGATTCGCCCTTCAACGTCCCCGGGTTGTCCATGACCACCCAGTACCCGTTAAACGGCATCATGACCTGCGAGGCCCCGCCCCGCGGGTATACCCACCCGGGCTGGTCCAGCGCCGGGCTGATCCCGATCACGTACCCGATGCCGCCGTTCGTCCCGTCCCGGATGCTCGCGAGCGCCTCTTCGACCGGCGTGTCGGGGAACGTCCCCTCAGTGAACTCCGGTGCCGGCCCGATCAGGCTCATCCCGGCCGGAAGATCCCGTTCGGGCGGACCGGATGCGAAGGGGGACGGGAAGAAGTTCGCCGTCACCGGTGCGGATCCGACCACGTCCACGTAGAACGCCTCGAGCGGCATGAGCGGGTCCTCGTCCCCGACGACGAACCAGCCGGACTCGTTGTACTTCAGGATCATGCCGATCTCTGCCCGGTCTTCCGGGGTGAAGATCGACGGGATCGTGTCAGACCAGTTATCGAGGAGGACCGGGGTGGAGAGGATATTCCACCCGCCCTGCAGCTCCCGGGTGAAGTGCGGGAGCGGGGTCAGGTTCGCATAGAGGTCGACCGTCTCGTCCTTCGCCGGGTATTGGGTGATATCGGCGGTGAAGGGGACATAGCCTGCTTTTCGCACCGTGAATGTCTGGAACGGCGTCGCGGTGACGTAGACCTGCACGTCGAGGTACCCGCCGCTCGTCACTCCTTCCTGTATATCGTCGAGGAAGACCGTCGCACCGTCCGCGTCGGAATGAACGCGGTAGTACCCCTGGTCACCCCCGATCAGGGGGAACGTGTCGTTCGTGTCATCATCCGCCCCGGTCACCAGCGGAATGGCAATCGCGATGATCAGGAACGCAACAAGAAACCTGGTTGGTATTTGCATATGGTATCACAAAGCCCTGTTTTTGTATACGGGAGGATTTCCGGTTATGTATATAAAATCCTTTTGGAGAAACAACTGGTTATAGGGGCGCACTGCGAGGTTCGACCCTCCAGGTTTCGCCAAGTCCGGAAAGGAAGGTGAAAAACGGGATCCCATTTTCGGATAAAAATAATGATTCATTCACGGATAAAATGGAAAGGACGGTGGAAAACAGGATCCCCATTTTCGGATAACAATAATGATTCTTTCACGGATAAAACGGAAAGGACGGTGGAAAACAGGATCTCTTTTCGGATAACAATAATGATTCATTCACGGATAAAACGGAAAGGACGGTGAAAAACGGGATCCGCATTTTCGGATAACAATAATGATTCTTTCACGAACCGGAGCATGAAAATTAAAAATTCAGTACTCGTCCTCCGGCTTGGACATCACGACATCCTCGACCTCCGGGGTAACGAGCCAGAGCGCCCTCCGGACCTTCTCCTGGATCGCGGGGTCTCCGGTATCGGCTATCTCGTCGAGCCGGGCGATCAGTTCCTCCTGGATCAGCGCCTCCTCCTCGCCGGCCGAAGCGACCGCGATCAGGACATCGAGAGCCGATTCGACGATCCGGGGATTCCCGTCCGAGAGAAGGTCGATGAGGCTCGCGATCCCGTTCTGGTTGATCAGTTCGTGCGGGCTCCAGTCCTCGTCCCAGGTGCTCTCCACCAGTGTCTCCAGCGCTGCGTCCCGCACGCTCTCGTCGGGGTCGGAGAGCCTGCATACCATATCCCGCATTATTTCACGGGTATTTCGGAGATCTTCTGCCATTATTCCTCCAGCCCGGAGATTCCAAAAGGAGGAGCCCGGGCTGAACCTGAAATGAACATGACGGTCATCGGCAAAAAAACCTTCGTGGTCTTACTCCGGTTCCGCCCGGTACCCCGCCCCCTCCTCCGCCACGAGAAAGACGCACCGGCAGTACCCGGCATTCCCATAGGCTCCGCTCCTCCGTCTCTCCGGTCAGGAGCGAACCGCACCCCGGGCAGGGGAGGAGGGGATCCGGGGACATGGGAGATCCTCTCTCCCCGGGAAGAGAAAGAGCTCCGGTGCACGGGATGAAAGTGGCTCCACACTAAGTGCTTTATAACCTCGCGACAAGTGATAGACAGAAGAAACCATTGCATAGCGCCTGCTCTCGCATCCTTTCCGGAGCCGGCCGTCATGGGAATGAGGATACGATATGGAAACACGTACATTTGATGATTTAGGCCTTTCCGCCCCGGTGAAGAAGGCCGTCGCCGAGCTCGGGTTCGAAGAGCCGACCCCGATCCAGTCGCTCGCGATACCGATAATCATGGCCGGAAAAGACGTCATCGGCCAGGCACATACGGGTACGGGGAAGACCGCGGCATTCGGGATCCCGATCATCGAGCGGGTGGACCCCCGGGACCGCCGGGTGCAGGCGGTCGTGCTCAGCCCGACCCGGGAGCTCGCGATCCAGATCTCGGAGGAGCTGACGAAGCTCGCGAAGGACCGGAAGGGGCTCACCATCCTGCCGGTCTACGGCGGCCAGCCGATCGAACGGCAGCTGGCGGCGCTCCGGTCCGGAGTCACCGTGATCATCGCGACACCGGGACGGCTCCTCGACCATATCAAGCGGCGGTCCGTCTCCCTCGAACGGGTGCGGATGGTCGTCCTGGACGAGGCGGACGAGATGCTCGACATGGGTTTCCGGGACGATATCGAGCCGATCCTCAGGCAGATCCCGAAACCCCGCCAGACCGTGATGTTCTCCGCGACGATCCCGCCCGAGATCCTCTCCCTCGCCGGGAAGTTCCTCGTCGACCCCGAGACCGTTCGGGTCGTGCACCGGGAGCTGACGGTGCCGGGGATCGAGCAGTCCTATTTCGAGGTGCGGGAATCGATGAAGGTGGAGGTCCTCACCCGGTTGATCGACCTCCACAACCCCCGGCTCACCCTCGTCTTCTGCAATACGAAGCGGCGGGTCGACGAGCTCGTGAACCACCTCCAGGCACGGGGATACCCGGCGGAACGGCTCCACGGCGACCTGAACCAGGCGCAGCGGGAACGGGTGATGGCATCGTTCCGGACCGGGGCGACCGACATCCTCGTCGCGACCGATGTCGCCGCACGCGGGATCGACGTGGAGGAGATCTCGATCGTCGTGAACTACGACGTGCCCCAGGACCCCGAGTACTACATCCACCGGATCGGCCGGACGGGCCGTGCCGGCAAGACCGGCCGCTCGTTCACCTTCGTCTCGGGAAAGGACATCTGGAAGCTCCGGGACATCCAGCGGTACGCGAAGATCCGGATCGCCCAGGCCCCGATCCCGACCGCCGAGGAGCTCGCGGGCAAACGGGTCGCCCAACAGCTCGCAAAGGCGCGGGCGCTGATCGAACGCGGGGAACAGGTCTCGTACATCCCGTACATCGAGGAGTTCATCGGGGAGGAGTTCACCTCCCTCGACCTCGCGGCAGCCCTCGTCCGGATGCAGCTCGGGGAGAAGAAGGTCGAGGCCGAGGCACCCGAAGAGCGGAGCACCTCGCCGGCCCGGCGCTATCCCGGTCCGTCCCGTCCCCGCGGGCCGAAACGGCAGAATGGGCGCTATTAATCTCAATAATTATTTAATGCTTGCCTATCCACATAATAATCGTAATTTCCCCATAAAACCTCCGGGGTGGCATGCATGATCACGGTTCTCCTCGTTCACGACAATTCCGATCTCCTCGAGACCACCCGGCTGTACCTGGAAAAGATGGGAGAGGTGCGGGTGGACACGGTGAACTCCACCAAGCACGCGGCCGAGGTGCTGAAGAACCGGAGCTACGACATCATCGTCTCCTATTACCAGATCCCGGAGGTGAACGGGATCGAGTTCCTCGCCGATATGAGCGGGGTCGAGCTCCTCACGTACCTGAAGATGCAGGGGCTCTCCACCCCGTTCATCCTCTACTCGCGCCGGGACCGGGACCGGGTGGTGATCGAGGACCTCAACTACGCGGCCGAGGTGATCGTGCCGCAGACGGGGAGGCCCGGCCCCCTCGCGGAACTCCGCGATGTGGTCAAGCAGGCGGTCCTCCGGAAGCGGGCTGAGCGGGACCTCACCCTCCGCTGCGACATGCTCTCCCGGATCCTCTCCGCCTCCCCCCTCTGGATCTGCCAGGTGCAGAACCAGGCGCTCACGTTCGTGAGCGGGCCGATGGCCCGGTCGCTCGGGTACGACGAAGCCTCACTCGCGGGGAAGCAGATCGCCCTCCTCTTCCCGGAGAAGAAGGAGTACGAGCGTGCCTGGCGGGAGCAGGCCCTCCGGGTGGACGACCAGGGCTGGGGCCACGCGGATGCGGTCCTCGTCCGGAAGGACGGGACCCCCTGCCACTGCCACCTCCGGGTGCACCGGGCAGACCCGTCCGACCTCTCCCGGGGGGAGATCGTGGTATTCGAGGACGTTTCAGGGCGAAAATCAGTCGAAGACGCCCTGAAGGAGAGCGAACTCCGGTACCGCGAGCTCGATGCAGGCGACGACGAGCCTCGTGCTGAAGATGGACACGACCGGGGTGATCACCTTCGTCAACAAGGCGGTACAGGCATTCTTCGGGTATTCCGGCCCCGAGCTCGTCGGGAAGAATATCGTCGGGACCCTGATCCCGGCCCGCTCCCGGGTCTCCCACGACGTGACGGCGCTCGTGAACGACCTCGGCCTGAGCGGGGGCGGGTCCGCTATCCGGATCAACGAGATGGCCCTCCGGAGCGGGGACCCGGTCTGGGTCGCCTGGACAAACCAGGCGATCCGTGACGAGGAGGGGCATATCACCGGGATCCTCTGCGTCGGAAACGACATCACCGACCACGAGAGCCATGACAAGGTCCGGATCAGCACCGCGATGTGGAAGGACCGGGTGATCGGGAATACCGATGTCCGGGAGGAGGTCTTCGATGCGGTCTTCCATATCTGCGTCGAGATCGCGAAAGAAGGGCGGGAAGGAAAGCAGGTCGGCACCGCGTTTGTCATCGGCGACACGGAAAACGTCCTCTCCAAGTCCAAGCAGCTGATCCTGAACCCCTTCGAAGGGCACCGGTGCGAGGACCGGATGATCACGAACCACGAACTGCGGGAGAACATCAAGGAGCTCGCCCAGCTCGACGGCGCATTCGTCGTCAGGGGAGACGGCCTGATCGAGGCGGCCGCCCGGTACATCACGATCGACACGAGTGCGGTCGGGATCCCCCGGGGGCTCGGGACCCGGCATTCCTCGGTCGCCGGCATCACCCAGGTGACGAAGGCGATCGGGATCGTCGTCTCCCAGAGCGGGGGAAAGATCTCGATCTTCCGGGACGGGCAACTCGTACAGGAGATCTCCTGATCCCCTTAAATACGGCGAATCCGCGTTGATTGCATCCGCATATATATATACTATTCTATCAAATATTTCTCCGCAGAATTAAACCCCTGCATGAGCAAACAAGATGTATGAGAAAAAGAGTTATGGTGCGCCGAAGTCATACGGCCCCCGAGAAATGACAAAGACTGTCTGTTCAGACTGCGGAAAGGAATGCGAGGTACCGTTCAAGCCAACGGAGGGAAGACCGGTATATTGCCAGGAATGCCTTCCTAAACACAGGAAGCCCCGCTACTAAACTTTTTTTTTTGCGATCCGTCCGGTCGCGTTTCATTCACCATCGCTTCAGGCTTACGGTCTTCTCATCACGCCTCTCAGCCACAACCGCGAGGTCGTGTAAGTCCTCCTGGATCTTCCCGTACTCCTCGAGCGAGAGGATGACCGCGACCCGCTGCCCCTTCTCATCGACCACATACCGCCCGACTGCGTCCATATTCATACCGTATTACATCAGAGGATCTGCACCTATTATCTCCTTTTCCTCCGGGCAATTCCCCCTGTACTGCAGATGCCTTCGTGGTGGTATCATTCAAAAAGGTTACACCGAATCATTTGCTTCACGAACTCTGCATTTTGCAGGACGGTCGCACCGGCTGTGGTCTGAGGCAATCCCGGCATCTGAACAGCAACATTCTTTTCAGCCTGCGTCCCGATCGTACAGGTGTGACGGGGAACGCACCGGTTCCAGCCGGCCTGAAGAGGCAGCTCGGCCTGACGACGGTCACCCTCTCCGGGATCGGGATCATCCTCGGTGCCGGCATCTATGTCCTCATCGGCACGGCGGCGGGTGATGCCGGGAATGCGGTCTGGCTCTCGTTTCTCATCTCGGCCGTGATCGCGCTCTGCACCGCCCTGAGCTATGCCGAGCTCTCCTCGATGTTTCCCCGGGCAGCCGCAGAATACGACTATACCACCCATTCGCTCGGCAGGACAGTCGCGTTCGTGATCGGCTGGCTCATCATCTTCTCCGGCATGGTAGGTGCCGCAACGGTCGCACTTGGGTTTGGCGGGTACCTGCATGCACTCGCCGGTATACCCCCCATTGCCGGTGCCCTGCTCATCCTGATTCTTCTCTCCCTTATCCTGTTTGCCGGGATTCGCGAGAGCGCCGGTTTGGCGGTTGTATTCACCCTGATCGAAGCGGGGGGGCTGATCGGGGTGATCGTCGCGGGGATCCCGTATCTCGGGACGGTCGACTACCTCGGGATGCCCTTCGGTATCGGCGGGGTGCTCTCCGGTGCGGCGCTCGTCTTCTTTGCCTTCCTCGGGTTCGAGGAGATGGTCAAGTTCTCGGAGGAGACCCGCGACCCGGAACGGACCGTTCCCCGTGCCCTCCTCATCGCCCTCGCCGCATCCACGCTCATATACATCCTCGTCGCGATCGCGGCGGTGAGCACGGTCGGCTGGGAAGCGCTGAGCACCTCGGACGCCCCGTTCTCCCTCGTCGCATCGGTTGCCTGGGGAGTGAACGGTGCCGTTGCCCTCTCGGTCATCGCCCTGTTCGCGACCGCAAACACCGTGCTCCTCATGCTCTATGCCACGAGCCGGATCACCTACGGTATGGCCCGATCGGGGGCGCTTCCGTCGGTCTTCTCCCGGGTGAACCTCGCCCGGCAGACCCCCTGGGCGGCGCTGATCGTCTCCGCGATCGGCGCAGCGATCTTCCTCTTCGCCGGGGATATCGGGTTCGTGGCGGGAGTGACCAACTTCACCGTCTTTGTCACCTTCATCGTGGTCAACCTCACCGTGCTGATCCTCCGGTACCGCGACCCGCTCCGGCCCCGCCCCTTCCGGTCTCCGGTATCGATCGGGGGGGTGGCCGTCTTTCCTCTCATCGGCCTCCTCTCCTGCTTCTTCCTCATCACGGAGCTGGAGCCGCTCGTCATCCTGACCGGTTCCCTCATCGGGGCCGCCGGGGTGGTGATCGCGGTGGCGGTGAAGAACCGGGGATGAGATCGGCTGTTCCATCCCGGATCGCCATAATCGCGGCATTCCTCCCGGACGGCCGGGTGCCGGGGAAGACCTGAAAAAAAGTGATCACCCGTTTCCCCCCCGGAATAAACTATATGCCTATATATATGAGCAAAAAGTAGATAGAGGCATATAGAATTCCCGGAGATCATCGGCCGCATGGATATCAGGAAAGTGCAGGTAACCGGCGGGTCGTCGTTCGTCATCACGCTCCCCAAGGACTGGGCGGAATCGATGCACATCAAGAAGAACGATCCGCTCGGCGTGTATGTTCAGTCGGACGGCACGCTGCTCATCACCCGGAGCATAACAGAGAGCCAGGTGCAGCGGGTGAAGAAGATCGATATCACGGCGATCACGGATCCCCAGTACCTGTTCCGGCTGCTGATCGGGGCATACATCGCGGGATACTCGGTGATCCAGATCGCCGGAAAGGGACGGTTCCCGACATTCGTCCACACGGTCGTCCGGGACTTTGCGCAGATGACGATCGGGTTCGAGGTGATGGAGGAGAGCGAGAGCGGGGTGCTGTTAAAGGATCTCCTCAACCCGATGGAGATGCCGCTCGAGAACTCGGTGAAACGGATGTATGTGATCGTGAAAAACATGTTTGCCGATGCGATCACCGCACTCGAGACCCGTAATATCCCCCTCGCGCAGGATGTCATCGCCCGGGACAACGACGTCGACCGGTTGCACTGGCTCATCGAACGCCAGGCCAATATCGTCCTGAAGAATCCCGCGATCTCGCGAAAGATCGGGGTCAAGATCGGGGAGGTGGTGAACACCTCGGCGATCTGCCGGATCATCGAGCGGATCGGGGATCACGCGGTTCGTGAAGCAGAAAATGCCATCCGGATCATCGAGTATCTTCCCGACAAGCAATCCCTGGATACCGGGATCATCGGGAAGATACAGGCGGCGAGTAAGCTGTCGCTCGCCCTCTTCGACCGGAGCATCGTCTCGTTCTTCAAGGCGGATATCCGTGGATCCAACCGCAATATCGAGTCGGTCGGGGAACTGGAACGCAGCTGCGAGGAGATCAATACGCTCGCCCGTACCCAGGATATCGAGATCGCCATCGCGCTCCGGAACATGGCAGAAAGCATCCGGCGTGCCGGAGAATATTCGGGCGATATCTCGGAGAACGTGATCAACTACCTCGTGGAAGAGAAGATATAGCGCCTGCCAGTACGCCAACCGGCAGAATATCCGGGGATATCCCGAGAACAGGATCACTTAGCTCGGGGAAGAGAAGATATAGCCCTGCCGGATACACGCAGGCAGAAATATTTCAGCTATATCCCGGAGAACGTTTCCAACCATCCCCGGGAAAGAAGGAAGAGGGCCTGCCTGTACGCCAACCGGCAGAATATTTCGGCGATATTTCGGAGAACGGCATCACCTACCTCGGGGAAGAGAAGATATACCGGACGCCCACCGGCAGGATACCCCGGGCGATATCCCGGAGAACAGGATCGCCTACCTCGTGGAAGAGAAGATATACCGGAAGCCCACCGGCAGAATACCCGGGTGATATCCCGGAGAACAGGATCGCCTACCTTGTGGAAGAGAAGATATACCCTGCCGGATACCCGTAGGCAGAACTATTTCAGCTATATCCCGGAGAACGTGTCCAACTATCCCCGGGAGAGAAGAAAGAGCGCCTGCTGCCCGGACGCCCACTGGCAGAATGCTCCAACACAACGTATATGAGCGGCCTGCACCATACCCACGGGTAGTGATTTCGTGGCAGAAGCAACGCTGGTGGAGCTGACCGACCAGACCTGGGAGATGGCGGTTGAAAAATCGGAGAAACCGGTCATGGTGATGTTTTATACCCCGACCTGCCCGTACTGCCGGAGCATGGAGCCGTACTTCATTCAGTATGCGGCCGAATATGCCGGGGTTGTCGTCTTTGCCCGGATCAATATCGAGGCGAATCTCTGGACGGCGGACCGGTACGCGGTGAGGGGCACGCCGACCTTCAAGTTCTTCTGCAGCGGCAAACCCGTATCGGAACTGGTGGGCGCCGTGTACCCCGCGCTGCTCAAGCGGCTGGTCGATGAAGGAGTGGCGAGCGGGAAGGAATGCGTCCGGAACCGGACCGAGATCAGCTACGACATCACCGGTTACGGATGACCGGTGAGCAGAAGAAGATCATTCGGCAGCCGGACCCACCTGCAAGTTGAGAGGGTGCTCCATCTCCTACCGGTCACGGAGAAGGGTGGGTGCATAACGAGGAGTTCCGGTTAGCGGTCCCGGTGCATGAAGCTCCCAGGCATGGGGGACCGCCGGTCGGTTTATGTATGGAACGGGTCGCCCGCAAAGACCCGGAGCACACGTTTCCGGATCTCCTCCTCCGGCAGGGTGAGACAAGCGCATTCGCACCTGTCCCTGATCGTATCCCCGATGAGGCCCTTCAGGTGTACCATAATGGATCCTTCATTCTATCTCCTCTTCTTACTCTGCCGGATCATCTCTGCGAAGAACCCGATTGCCCCACCTGCGATCATCCCATAAAACGGACACAACACCAGTACAATGAAGAAATCGCTCACTGCAATTCCTGGAAAAACCGCATCGAGCAGGCGATACGTCCCCAGGCTGGCAAAGAAGGGGACCGAGAATAATGCGAACCCGACAGGGGCGACCGCCTGGTACCAGGCTGCAGGCTCTGTATAGCCCGGGATTATATCGGGCTGGGGAAGCACCACGAACAATAGGAATACATCCGCGAGAACACCCCACATCAGCCCGAACAAAATGCCCGAACGGAAATAACTCATATTTTCTTCGCCAGCCCCTGAAAGGATGCGTGAACCCTGAGCGGAAAAATGGTGTGCCGGTTTCGAGGCCCCCTCACCTAAACGACTCCCTTCCTATCCTGAACACTTTCTCCATGAATTCACGGTATCCATCAGGAAACCCCGAGCATTTCCCTCGCGAACTTTTGGGCGTTCTCCAGGTCCTCCGTGTCGGGATGACCCCGGTTCGTGAAGAGAAATTTCCCCCTGCAATGATAACTCCCGAGGATCGCAGCGCCTTTCTTCGTGAGGTCTTCCGCCATAGCATCGATCATTTTCTTTGCTCCTTTGGGACCCCCTGACGTGCCGAAGAGCGCCAACCTGCGTCCGGAAAAGTCGTTCGATGAGATGAATTTCACCATGGCCTCACCGGGCTTTCCGCCGTAGGTCCCGCTCCCCAAAAACAGGGTCTTCACTTCGCCGGGCAGCGGGGCCCCAAGATCTCCCACAGCGACGCCGAGCTCCCCCGCGATGGCATCCGCCAGTTTCCTTGTATTCCCGCCCCGTGAATCAACCAGTACTACGATGTCGGTCATACATGCACATGTATACAGACGGGGTAATAAGTGGATCCGACATCGGCCCCATCCCGCCGGGATCAGGCGTGGATCATCGTCAGCATCATCTTGAACCGGGTCTTTGCCGCGACCGCATGGGGGATATTCGCCGGCATGATGATCAGCTGCCCGCCGGTGAGTGATGAATTCTCTCCGGCGATCGCAACCTCCGCCTCGCCTTCAAGCACCATGAGGATCGCATCGTAGGGAGCCGTGTGCTCGGAGAGCCCCTCCCCTTCGTCGAATGCAAAGAGCGTGATGGTGCCTGCATCTTTATAGACGAGCATCCTGCTGACGACGGAACCCTCCTGGTATGCGATCAGGGATGCGGGGTCGAGCACCCGCCCGGAGAGATCTTCCGGGGGAGCCATCAGGATCGGGCTCCGGTGGTCCTGTCCCGTGTGCGAATTCCAGCCATACAGGGAATCTGGCGCGGGACTATATATCGGTTGGGAAGATCCATCCCGTACTCTGGGATCTGGTCTCCACGGACAGGGAGAAGTGTTTTCCAAACCCTCATCCGAAACGATATCGCCACCATCCGGATGGGGGGGACCCGTCGATGCTCACGTTCATCGGGAAGATCCCGACCGCGAATTTCCGGTTCTCGTGTCCGGAGAGGATGGTCTCTCTTTTCGGCCAGCGTTTTCGATAAGTTATTTTATGCCCGGGTATATTTCCCTGTATGAGATATCTCGTTCCCATCGCTCTTTTTCTCATTGCAGCCGTTCTCCTCGGTGGATGTACCGGTTCTCCCCCGGAGGGGACCAGCAGTCCTCAGGCCGCCGGGGAGGTCCGGGTCGATGCCCTCCTCGCCCTTCACGGGGTCGGATCCTCGCTCGGCGAATCGTCGCAGGCCGCCCTGCTCACGGCGGAGGACGACATCAACCAGTACTACCGGGAGATCGGCTCCCCTACCCGCGTGCGGGTCGTCATCCACGATACCGGATCAGATCCCGCGACCGCGCTTGCATTGGCAGAACAGGTCCGGGCCAGCGGCGGGAGGTTCGTGATCGGGTATCTGTCGAGCGCAGAGTCCTCGGCGATCAAAAACTATACCGATGCGAACGGGATGATCGCCATTTCATCCGGCAGCACCGCCCCCGCCCTCGCGATCCCGGACGATTCCCTCTACCGGATGATCTCCGACGACTCGGCGCAGGGAGAATTCATGGCGGTTTACCTGGACACGGAACATATCCGGGCGATCGTTCCCCTCTGGCGGGGTGATATCTATGGGGACAACCTCACGAACCTGACCCTGGCTGCCTTCTCAGGCCGGGGCGGAGTCGCCCGCGACGGTGTCCGGTACGATCCCGGGACGACGGACTTCAATGCGACCGTCGCATCCCTCGACCTGCTCGTCGGGGAAGCGATAGACGCCTACGGTGCCGGCTCGGTCGGGGTCTATGCCGTGACCTTCAACGAGATCGCGGATATCATGAACGCATCGGCAGAGAAGGCCAACCTCTCCCGGGTCCGGTGGTTCGGGAGCGACGGGAACACCCTGGACCCTTCGCTCACCGGCACGACGCCTGCCGCGCTGTTTGCCGCACGGGTAAACATGACCGGCTCGATCTGGGGCATACCCATCGAGTACCGGAACAGCGGTCAGGTTTTCCGGATAACGGAACGGCTGGGGCGCGAACCTGACGGCAGTGCGATCGCGCTCTACGATACCCTCTGGGTGGTGATGGAGGTGCTGGAGGAGACGCCGGCGGAAGCGAACCAGACCGAGCTCGCCCGTGCCCTGGTCCACCACCTGGACACGTACAACGGTGCCAGTTCAGATCTCACCCCCAATGCCGCAGGGGACCGGATCCTCGCGTCGTACGATTTCCTGCGGGTGGTTGACGGACCGTCGGGTTCCCGGTGGGAGAAGATCACCCAGGTCAGGAAGGGGCCGTTCGATTCCACGGCAGTGATCATCACCTATCCCTTGTACTGGTTATGATATTGACCGGATCGCCGGCCGTTCGATTCCACGGAGTGATCCTCACCTATCCGCAGCCCGCATGAGGGAGTGGCCGGAAACACCGGCCGGGGTTATTTTTTCAATTCCGGGGGTGTATCGGATGAGGAGGAGTCCAGCGGCCGAACCCCAAATCTATATATGTAAGATGCTCCTTCAAGTGACCTGCCGATACATTCGGAAAGAAACAGGCAGAGGTGATGACACATGTGGGGAAGACATGAAGAAGGCATGCATGCCATGGGCATGCACGGGACCGGGATGGAACACCAGCCGGATATTCTCTGGACGATGTGGGAGAAGCTCGATGACAAGACAAAGAAGATGCTCCTCCTGCGCAAGCTGGACGAGAGGATCCTGATGAAGGAGTGTTGGATAAAACATATGCAACACCGGATCGAGACGTACAAGATGCTGAAACAAACCATCGAAACGATGTAAGAAAATTCCTCTCTCTCTTTTTACCGGAACAGATCGGTAACGTTACTCTCCGGTTTGAGCCTGAGAAAACGGCAGGTTCTCCGCTATAAGGAGGCTTCTGTGCAGGTATCCGGAATCGTTGCGGATATTTGTAAATGACGGTTTATTCCTTTCATGAACCCGGAAAAGACCGGCGACGCAAGAGTTAACAGAGCCAAGACCAATACAGGAGGGTATGGAATTTCACCAAAGCCAGACGGAGAAGAACCTCCTCGCGGCGTTCGCCGGCGAATCACAGGCGAGGACGCGGTACAGTTTCTTTGCCAGCGTCGCGAAGAAGGAAGGGTACGAGCAGATCTCGGGTATCTTCCAGGAGACCTCCGATAACGAGAAGGAACATGCACAGCTCTTCTTCGCACTGCTCCAGGGAGGGATGGTCGAAATTACGGCGGGATACCCGGCCGGCAAGACCGGGTCAACCGCAGAAAACCTCCGGGCGGCTGCGGCCGGTGAGAAGCTTGAATGGGGCACACTCTATCCGGGCTTTGAAAAGATCGCGGAGGAAGAAGGGTTCGGGGATGCTGCCAGGACGTTTCACCAGGTGGGCCGGGTCGAGGCGTACCATGAACGGCGGTACCTGAAACTGCTCGCAAACGTCGAACAGGGCACGGTCTTCCGGAGGAACGCCCCTATCCACTGGAAATGCAGGAACTGCGGGTTCGTTTGCGAAGCGAAAGAAGTGCCGGTGAAGTGCCCGGTGTGTTCTCATCCCCGGGACTACTTCGAGGCCTGGTGCGAGAATTATTAACGTTCTTTTTTTATCTACGCTCGGATACCGCGTTCCGGTACAGGATTACTGACGGTCCCCTGGTGATCTCCCGGCCGGGAACCGGTCTTCAAGTTACGGGAATCACTGATTTCTTTTTTAATGCATCGCTCGAGGGATACCTTCCCCAAATCTATGGAAGGAAAGTATTCACTTCCTTTGGCGGCTAACCCATCCATTGAATGAACTGGCGTCCTGCGAAAAGGATTCCCGTATTTTTGATCTCCTTCGGGATACTCCCCAGATCTCGTAAAAGGACTATTTCCGTCCCTTTTTCGATTTACCAATCGGGTTACCCGACCAAACGGAGGATGCCCGGAATTATTGTCCTGTACCGGTAGTCCCAAAGCCGGCTCCGTCCGAAAAAAAAAAGAATGGGTTCTACTTGAAGATATCGAAGATCTGGTCGCTGCCGGTTGCGGAGAGCCGGTCCCGCTCGCTCTGCTCGTCGACGAGCGCGAGGACCGGGAGGTTCATGTCGACGCCCGGCACGTACCCGAACATCTTCTCGAGTTCCTGACCTGCTGCGCATGCATGAAGAGGGCGTTCGGGATATCCATCGCACAGAGTCTCCTCGCACTGGCCGCAGTTCACGCAGGAGTCCGCGATATGGGCGAACCGGATCAGGTGGAACATGAAGTTCGGCGGGACCTCGCCCGGGGTGACGAGGTAGGGTTTCTTGGTGCTGCACTCGACGCAGTAGCAGATCGGGCAGTTCTCGATGCACTGGATAGCACTTGATGCACCGCGAGGTCTCCTTCACGATCGTCGTGAGCCGCTCCGTGCCTTTCCGAGTGCCCCGAAGTCCTTCGCCCGCCACTTGTCGCCGAGCTTGAGCATGGCGCCCTCGACCTTGCCCCGCATCTCGATGCCCTTCGGCCGGCGCCGGTTCGGTCGCGATCACGCCGGCCTTCACCGCAGCGGTAAGGAGGTTTGCACCCTTCTCGCTGCAGACCTCGACGAACGTGGCCTTCCCGGCCTTGTCGCCGATGACGCCCCAGTTCCCGCAGGCGAGGTCTGCCTGCCGCGGGACCTTCATCTTGCACCGGCGGCAGTTGGTCCGCCGGCCGTAGCCCTGCTCCTCGAGCTCGTCCATCGAGATGCCCTTGTGGCCGCCCTCGTACTCGATGATGAACTGGCCCTTGTCGATCTCCTCCTTGTGGACCGTGTCCGGGTCGACCCCGAACTTCTCCTTGATCATCTTCCGTGCCATGATCGGGCTGACCGAACCACCGCAGTTCACGCCGATCATGACGACGTTGTCCAGGTTGACCTGCTGCCGCTTCGCCAGCTCGTAGAGGCCCATCACATCGCAGCCCTTGACGGTGACCCCGATCTTCATCGTGTTCGACTCCGTCGAGGTACTTCTTGAGCGAGCTTCGACATGAGCAGCGTCCCGCAGTGGAGGGAACCGGCCGTCTTGGTCGAGGTCTTTCGGGTCGGTGATCAGGACCGGCACCGCGTCATAGAGGTCCTGCCCCTTCTTCACGGCAAGGACCGCATCGACGAATCTTGTTCTCGAGCGCGATACTTCCAGAGACCGGTGACGGCGCCACCGAGCTCTGCCTTCTCTGCGATCTGCCTTGTCCGTGGTCCATGCGTAGAGCATGTCTCCCTTTGCTGCCATTTACTTCGCCTCCGCGATCTTCTCTATCCTGTACCGCACAGGCCTTGAACTCCGGGATCTTGGCGATCGGGTCGAGTGCATTGTTCGTCAGCATGTTTGCCGCACATTCCTTGTAGTGGAACGGCATGAACATGACCCCTTTCATGATATCCTCCGTGACCCGTGCCGGCACCTTGACCTCTCCCCGGCGGGTGATCGCCCTGACCATCTCCTTGTTCTGGATACCGAGTGCCTTTGCGTCCTCGGGGTTGATCTCGATCCATCCGGTCGGCTCCTCCGCCTCGAGGTCCTCGGACCGCCGGGTCATCGTCCCGGTGTGCCACTGCCAGATGCAGCGGCCGGTGGTCAGGATGAACGGGTATTCCGCATCCGGGACCTCTGCCGGCGGTTTCCACTCGAGCGCGTGGAAGACCCCGATCCCGTCCGGGTGAGAGAACTTCCCGATATGGAGGATCGGGCGTTCCCGGGTGTTCGGCGGTCGGGCAGGGCCAGTGGAGGGCTTCGGGCCGGTTCAGCCGCGCGTAGTTCATCCCGCCGTAGGACGGGGTGAGCTTCGACATCTCGGTGAAGATCTCCTCGGCACTCTTCCAGGGGAACTGCTTTGCGTACCCCATCTTCGCGGCGAAGTATCGGCGAGGATCTGCCAGTCGAGTTTCGCCTCGCCCGGTGGGTCCTGTGCCTTTCGCCACATCTGGACACGCCGCTCGGTGCTCGTCTGGGTGCCGTCCTTCTCTGCGTAGCAGCAGCCGGGGAGGACCACATCGGCGAGCTCCGCCGTCTCGGTCAGGAAGATATCCTGGACGACGAGGAACTCGAGGTTCTTGAAGGCCTTCTCCACGTGGTGGAGGTCCGGGTCGGAGATCATCGGGTTCTCGCCCATGATGTAGAGCGCCTTTAGCTCGCCGGGCTTGTCGACGAGGACATCCATCATCGTGGTGACCTCGTACCCGTTCTTCGGCTCGCAGATCCCGTCCGGGAAGCCCCAGGCATCGGCGAACTTCTTGTGGGCCGCCTCGTCGATCACCTTCTGGTACCCGGTGAAGACGACGGGCAGCGCCCCCATGTCGCAGGCGCCCTGCACGTTGTTCTGGCCACGGAGCGCGTTCACGCCGGCGCCGGGCTTGCCGAGGTTGCCGGTCAGCATCTGGAGGTTTGCCGTCGATTTGACGTTGTCGACACCGGTGGTGTGCTGGGTGATACCCATCGAATAACAGATACATGCGGATTCTGCCTTTGCAAACCACTCGGCGGCCGTCTTCAAAGAGGCAACGGGTATTCCCGAGATCTTCGAGACGTTCTCGAGGCTGTAGGTATCGCTTCATCACGACTTCCTTCAGCTTCTCGAAGTCCTTGGTCCGGGTCTTGATGAACTCCTTGTCTTCCCAGCCGTTCCTGATGATCTCCTGCATCATCCCGTTCAGGATCGCGACATCCGAGCCGGAGACGGAACGGCATATAGAGGTCGGCCTGCTTCGCGGTCGGGGTAAACCGCGGGTCGGCAACAATGAGCTTTCGCACCGTTTGCCTTCGCCTGCATGATCCTGCGTCCGATCAGCGGGTGCTGCTCGAAGGTGTTGGACCCGAGGACGAACACACACTTCGACTGGGCGATATCCCCGATCGAGTTGGTCATCGCACCGGAACCGAACGATGCGGCGAGCCCGGCGACCGTCGACGCATGGCAGAGCCGTGCGCAGTGGTCGATGTGCCGGGTCTTCAGACGTCCCGCGGGCGAACTTCATCATCGCGTAGTTCTCTTCGTTCGAGACACGGGCCGATGAGAGACATGCCATCTCGTCCGGCTTGTACGACTTGAACTTCTTTGCGATCAGGTCATATGCCTCGTCCCAGCTCGCCTCGACAAACTTGCCGTCCTTCTTGATGAGCGGCTTTGTCAGGCGGTCCGGGCTGTTCACGAACTCGTGGGCGTAGGTGCCCTTCGGGCAGACCTTACCTTCGTTGACCGGGGAGCGCTGGTACGGCTGCTACCCCCACTACCTTGCCGTCCTTTCACCACGAGGTTGAATGTGCATCCGGTCCCGCAGTAGGGACAGGTTGTCTGTACATACTTCATGTCCATATTCAATCCTCTTACACTCAGATCTCTCCCGGTAACCATATTTAACAGTAATGTTTAACTCCGGAGAAATTGATGAATATCTGTGGGTATGCATCCCTGAAAGGAAGAGAGACACCCGTCAAAATAAATAAAATGAAGCGAGCAATGGAAAATAACCCTGATCTATCGGAAAATTCTGCCATGGCCGGGGTGCGCCGGTGAAGAAGGTACACGTTCCTCCCATGCTCGCGGCACTCGTGCAGAACGGAGTCATGGCAGTCGAAGGAAAACATTTTTCGGGGGTGGTCCCCTGCCCGTCCTGCGGGGGTGAAGTCTCCGGGTATGATGAACGGGAACGGCGGTTCGCGACGATCATCGACGGGGACACGACCCGGGAGGTGACCGTGACCGTGACCCGGTTCCAATGCCGGCAGTGCGGGGAGATCTGCAGTGCCCGGGCACCCTTCTATCCTGACACCCGGCTCGGGTCCCCGATCGTCGACCTCTGCGTCACCGGTGCGAAGGAACTCCCCTGCAACCAGGTAGCGGGGATATTGCGGGAGTTCGGTCTTGTGGTCGACCGGGGTACCGTGAGGAACTATGCCGGCCGCGATTTCGGCACCATTCCCGTGACCGAGCCTCTTCGGCCTCCGGATCCCGCAGTCGGTCCTTTCCCTCTCGATGTATGCGGTCAGGACAGATGGGCTGTCATAACTTCGCATCGGATGCGGGATATCCAAACGCCATCATAGTTCGGACCGTATGCCGGATATGTAAAAAATCATCATAACTTCGGACCGGATGCGGGATATCCAAACGGCCATCATAGATTCGGACCGTATGCCGGACATCCAAACGGCCATCATAGATTCGGACCGGATGCCGGATATGTAAAAAATCATCATAACTTCGGACCGGATGCGGGATATCCAAACGGCCATCATGGTTCTGACCGGATGCGGGATATCCAAAAGATCATCATGGATACCGGCTGAATGCCGGTCATCATCCTTTCGCTTTCCCGTCATCCGCGGGAACAAGCGCACTTCCGTCATACGGACAGAATTTTTCCCGCCCGGTCGTCTCCCACCCGCAGACCGGGCAGCGTTTCACGACCCGCTCCTGTCTGATGAACGGGATCAGGGGGATGAATATGAACAGGAAGAAGAACGGGAGGCCGATGCTCCAGAGGATCGCCGTGATCAGGAGGGAGACCCCGAGGAGGATGACGGCGAGCTGCCAGGTCTTCAGCATACTTCCTGCCGTATGGCCACCTCACGGACGGCATACGCGGGGAGTGCACCGGCGGCCGGTCCCAGGGACCGGGTGAGGTCTCTTCCCCCGAGTTCCCGCGAGAAGAGTTCCGCACCGATCCCGGCCGTGATGATACGATCCCCCGCACCGGATTCCCGGACGACCCGTGCCACCGCGTCCGTTATCTGCTGCCGCTGCGCTTCCCAGAACGTGGTGGCGATGCCGACCGCACCCGCCTCCCCGATCTCATCGATATCGGCGCAGACCACCCGGGCGAGCCGGCGGAGACAGGCGTTACGCTCTTTCCCGCCGTGATCGGGGGCATCCACCGCGTACTCCTTTTCCGTGATATGCCCGAGCACGAGGTGGGCATCCCCGCTGCAGGCAAAGTACTCGGTGCTGACCGGCGTTGCGACCCCGGAGAGCGGGACCTCGCGGAGGAGCGCCGGAAGACTCGTCCGGAGCATCCCGGTATAGACGAGATACCCCTTCTGCAACCGGCGGGTATCGGTGAGGCCGGGAAGGTCGGGGAATGTCCCGAGGGGAATGATGTCGGTCGTCGTGCTCCCGATATCCACGAGCACGGAATCCGGGTAATTTACCCGGAGATAATCGGCGGAAGCGAGCCAGTTGGCGGCGGCGAGCACCCGTCCCGGGCGGTCATGGAACCGGCCGTCGATCCCGTAAAAGCGGGCGGCCGGAAATACCTCCCTCACCGCGTCGACGATGAACGCGACCCCTTCTTCTTTTCCGGAGAAACAGTCGGCGAGTTCACCGCTCATAACGACTGCCGCCGCTTCGTCGCCATCTTTCCGGTACACCCGGAGGATCTCACCGAGCGGTGCGCCTTCCCAGAGGGGGCAGTAGTGAATATGGACACCGGTCTGGTCGACGACCTTCAGGTTTGCCCCGCCAACGTCGATCCCTATCATGCCGCCCCCAGCCTCCCGCTACTATCGAACGTAACAGGCCCGTGGAGGTGTACCGGGTCCTGGTGTTCCCCCCGGGACGCCCGCACGAGGAGATTGGCAATCTCCTCCTCCATGCAGGCCGCAATGCCGACGATGCTCGTCGTGATCCGCGGGTTGACGTCCACGACGTACACCCGGTCGGCGACGACCAGGTCGATCCCGGCATATCCCTGGCAACCGAGCACCTGCACCGACCGGACCGCCGTCTCGAAGATCTCCTCCCTTCGCGGGTGGTCCACCGGCGTTTCCCCCCCACGGTAATGGAAGAACCCCCCGGGATCTACCTCGATATGCTGGCGGTTCAGGGCGAGGACGAGCGGCGGTTCACCGGTATAGTAGAGGCAGGCATTCCCGACGACCCGGCTTCCGATCAGGCTCACGGAGAGGTGCTCCCCGTCGATGTACCGGGTTTGGAACTCTCCGGGCCCGGGAGGATCGTCCCCGAGGCGCACCCCGACCGAACCGCAGCCCTGGACCGGCTTGATCACGCGGGGTCCCGTCGCCGCCTCCTCCGGCACCGGCACACCGTGAAGGGAGAGGATCCGCCCGGTCTGCCGTTTGTTGGCACAGACCGCCGCATTCATGCTCCCGCAGCCGAGGTTATGGGTCAGCCGCTCGAGGATCGAGGTGGGACGGGCAAGGAGCTGATCGGGTGCGATGACGAGGCCAAAGTCGCATCCCGGTGCGAGACGGGCGATCTCCTCTGAAAACTCCCCCTCTCCGGGAGCGACGACATCGTACCCGCACCGCTCGAAACTGTCACGGAGGACCCGGAGCATCGCCGCTCCCTCCGGGGCGAGCGCCGGATCGCGGCCGGATGCATACTCGGCCAGGAGCACCCTCATGGATAAGTGGTGGGGGACAAAGCGAGATTAAGGCTGACGATCGGACAAGTATAACTTCTCCCTCCCCCCACCTCTCCCGTGATGAAACCGCGGGTACTCCTCACCAATGACGATGGCATTAACTCCGCCGGGCTGTGGGCGGCGTACGAGGCGCTCACGCCGATTGCAGACGTGACGATCGTCGCACCGGCGACCCAGCAGAGTGCGGTCGGGAGATCGATCTCGATCTTCGAGCCGATCCGGGCGAACGAGGTCGTGTTAAACGGGGTAAAGGCATGGGCGGTCGGGGGAAAACCCACCGATGCGGTGATAATCGGCCTCTATGCCCTGAAGATCGCACCGGATATCATCGTGAGCGGGATCAATATCGGTGAAAATCTCTCCTTTGAATCGATCATGACCTCGGGGACCGTCGGAGCGGCTCTGGAGGGGGCAAACCAGGGTACCCCGGGGCTTGCATTCTCCCTGCAGGTCGAGGACCAGGGGGACAAGTTCGACGACCCCCGGCACCACGGGCAGAGTTTCAGGGCCGCACAGCGGGTCGTCCGGGAGATCTCCGGAAAGGTCCTTGCCGAAGGATTTCCCCGCAGCGCCCACGTGATCAACGTGAACATCCCTTCCCGCGTGACCGGGAGCTATGAAGTCACCCGGCTCGCGGGCAAGCTCTTCATGACGGGTGTCGAGCGGCGGCTCGATCCCCGGGGGAGACCGTACTTCTGGATCAACGGACCGCTCATCGAGGATGCGGAGGAGGGGACCGATGTCCACGCGATCCGGAAAGGCAACATCTCGGTGACGCCGATCACGCTCGACTGCACGGCGTCCCGGGCCGATGCGGAGCTCGCCGCGATGTTCCCCCCGGATGTCTGACCAGGCCCGGGAGAGAACGATACCGGTAAACGAGGTTAGTACCTGGTACCGGTGACTGTCTGGTACACAGGCATTGACCCTGTATCTGAGAAATCGTATCTTTTACGGGATACGCGGCTGAATTCCTTTTTTCATCGGATTTTCAAAGCTTGATATCAGGAACATGACCCCCATTTTTCCGGGTTTCACGGATCCGGTCCCGGGGCACCCGGTTACCGAGCGGTATCGATAATACTGCGGGCTCCCATAGTCTCATCATGGACAGGCAGGCGACGGAGCGGGCAAAGAAGGACGCGGGATACCGGGCGGCAGAGCTGGTCGGGGAGGGGATGGTCATCGGGCTCGGGACCGGTTCGACGGTCGTGTATGCGATGGAGCGGCTGGGAGCCCGGATCGCGGAGGGGGCAGAGGTTACGGGGGTGCCGACCTCCTACCAGGCGGCCATCCGGGCCCGGGAATTCGGGATCCCGCTCACATCGCTTGATGAACACCCGGTGCTCGACCTCGCGATCGACGGTGCGGATCAGGTCGATCCCGACCGGAGGCTGATCAAAGGGCGGGGTGCGGCGCAGACGCGGGAGAAATGTGTGGCCGCCGCGGCAAAACACCTGGTCATTGTGGTCCATGCATCCAAGATCACGGGAAGACTCGATGCGCCCGTCCCGGTCGAAGTGATCCCGTTCGCCCTCACCCCCGTGAAGGAGGAGATCGTGCGTCTCGGGGGCCTTCCGGTCCTCCGGGAAGCGAGCGGTGGAAAGGATGGGCCGGTCGTGACCGATAACGGCAATTTCATCCTTGACTGCATATTCAAACATATCGGAGACCCGGGAGCGCTCGAGCGGGAACTGGAGATCCTGCCGGGGGTGCTCTGCTCGGGGCTCTTCACCCGGTATGCCGATAAAACGACCGTGGTGATCGGAGAAGCTCACGGGACCCGGTTGATTCCGGATCGGGAAAAATAGGAAGCTCCGATCCTAAACAAGGGGGATTAACCCGCCCGTGAATGCCGGATCATGAAAAGAGAAGATCCGATCGTAAACAAGGGGGTTAAACCCGCCCGTGAATGCCGGATCAGGAAAAAAGAAGCTCTGATCGTACACAAGTGGTTAAACCCACCTATGGATGCCGGATCGGGAAAAGAGAAGCTCTGATCGTACACGAGTGGTTAAACCCGCCCGTGAATGCCGGATCGGGAAAAGAGAAGCTCTGATCGTACACGAGTGGTTAAACCCACCCATGAATGCCGAATCGGGAAAAGGATAAGCTGATCTTCAGCAGCAGAAGAGAACCCGCCCGGAGAACCCGGAGTGCAGTCCGGGTCCGCGGGGCAGGGTTGTTTCAGCTGATGTGGTCCCGCAGCTGCTGAATGAGGGCGAGCTGGTTGTTCGCCTCTTCCCTTTTTTCCCGTTCGATCGTATCCATAATCTCCCCGATCGGCTGGGAAAGGTGATAGATCTTAACCGGCCTGCCTTTGTTCTCCGCCTTGTTCTCCCGGCTCTCCACCCATCCCTGTTCCATCATATGGGCCATCGCGATACTCACCTCGGGTTGCCGGAGATCGGTGCCCCGTTCGATCTCACGGGATGTGGCTTCCGGGGTGTGCGCAAGATAGACGAGCACCTTCGCCACATTCCGCCGGATCCCGATCTTTATCAGGAGATTGGCGAACTCCTCCTCTGCCGCGGTAAAATACAACACGTTCTTGGATTTCATAAGTCACGTCCAGGTACAGCTCTATAGATTCAAAATGGTTATATAAAAATATTTTTATGCTGATCCCGCCATGCATTCATACCTGGTGCGGGGCGGAAATCCCGGGCGGGCGTTTTAGAGGAGCCCGAGGTTCTTCAGGTCGGCCACGATCTTCTGGACCGCTTTCCGGGCGTCTTCCGGTTCTTTCCCCCCGGTGATGATCAGCTTTCCGGAGCCGAAGAGGAGCACGACCACTTTCGGGGTCTCCAGCCGGTAGACCAGACCCGGAAACTGTTCCGGCTCGTATTCGATCCGGTCGAGGTTGAACCCGACCGCGATCTTATTCAGGTTGATCCCGGCACCGAGATCAGCAGAAGTGACGATATTCTGAATTTTATAGGTGAGTTTCGACGGGATATCTATGTCGAGCCCGCGAAGGAGGTTTCCCAGGATCTCGAGCCCTTCCGAGAGGCTCTCGATGCTCTTCGCACCGGTCAGGACCACCTTTCCCGAGCCGAAGACAAGGGCCGCGATCTTGGGGTTCTGCATCCGGATGACAACGCCGGGGAACCGTTTCTTATTATATTCAGCGTCCTTTATCTGGGATGCAAGCGTGGGAAGATCCAGATAGTCGGTCACTTTCGCTGAGGCGACGATATTTTCAATCTTGAGAGATTCCTCTGGCTTGACCTTCATATTTATAAATGCCCCAAGACAGTATATAAAAAATTGGGTGCTGCATATAAAGACGGGGGATACCGGGGAGCCCACTCTCCGGGTGTTTGATCACATCTGAACAAAGGCTTGGTATTCGCCGCGGGAGGCACAATCCCAATCTAAAAATGGAATAATACGTTCTCCCGACCCTGATCGCTCCCGTCCTTCTAATTAATCGCCATGTTCACGACTCTGTATTCGAGGGTATACTTTGCATCCTGAACCGAACTTACCTCCCATTTAAACTGATGGGTGTGAGTATGTGCAAGGTCGAAATCATCGGAGATATAGAGTTCAAACGAGTCCAGCAAATCATTTCTGTACTGGTCCTGTTCCCATAACTGGATCGATGCGGCGCGATCTATGGGGATGAGCCTCCCGCCCTCCAACGAGTAGGTTTCGCCTGTCTTTACGTGATCGTGAGACCATACCCTCTCGCCATTTACCGTAATAAACACTTCATCTCTGGTTTCCTGGGCATCATTGCATCGGAGGGAGACGAGCCGTAGGGAATATATATTCCTGAGTCGATCGCCCTCGTCATCGGTGACGTCATAAAATATACAATATCTCCTCGCCGAGCCTCCGCCTCTCATACCCTCGTGATGTGGCAGATACACGTTGAATGATCCCCTTGGATGATCGGCCATTATCTGGAAGCTGCCGATAAAGGGATCGATACCGCTCATCCCGAGGCCTGCCGTATCTGATTCATGCAGCAGTATATTAAAAAACTGATTCGACGGGCAACTCAGTTCCAGATCTATCGGGACACTCTGGCCGGCCCACATGTGGACCGGCCCCCATGACCGTTCCCCCCGTGTGGTAGCCCCTTCAAAGGTAAAAATTCTGAGATAGGGTTCTTCCGTACTTTCTGCTGAACCCGTTCTCTCACAAAAGATTGATTTCAGTGTTAATCTCATTCTTTCCCCCACATATCCGATTCATCTCATCGCCAGAATTACTCCGGACCGGGCAGTGATCGGATGATAAACTACTCACTTCTGGAAAACAGATAAGACTATGCCCGTAGGTTAAAGAGTTTATTTGCATGGGAAAAAGAGGATGAAATCCCGAAAGGATGCGGTTTTACCAGATCGGGTTCTGGCCCCTGCCTCTCCGCGATCACGATCTTTCCGGATTATCCCAGGGTAATGGATAATAATAAGTATTTTATATTTGTGAGCTATCTCTCAACATCTGCAGGTGCCTTTTCATCTGTCAGGCACCTGTTGTGAGGTGTCGATGATGCTTTCTGATGTACGTTGGGTACTTATTGCCAGTATTCTTGTGTTGTGGGCGGGTTTTACCCTGCCTGTCGGGGCAGTCCCGTTTGAGATAGTCGCGACCGCGGGTGATGGCGGGGCGATCAGCCCCAAAGGGCCGGTCGATCTGCCCTATGGCGGAAACATCTCTTTCAACATCACGGCCGACAGCGGCTTCTCCGTTGCCGAAGTATTGGTGGACGAGGATTCTGTGGGGGCGGTGTCGTCTTACACGTTCCCCAATGTGACTGCGAACCACACCATCCATGCGGCGTTCCAGCAGGGCGGGCCGGTCTTCTTCCAACATGACCTGGGGGACGGGTGGAACCTCTTCTCCACGCCCATCCTGCTCATGCCCGGGCACGATACCCTGGGAACGATCTTCAGTCCGGATGAGCAGCAGCAGATCGAGATCTTTTATGTGTGGACCGGCTCGATATGGAATATCGTCGGGTACGACTACCAGCTCCTTCCCCTCAACGTTGTTTATACCAAAGTGGACGGCGGGGCTACCGCCCTGATCCACCCGAGCACCGCGGTGTCGGGGCTGCCCACACGCCCGATGCCCCAGGGCGTCTCCGTCATCGGCCCCGCCCTGGCGTACAACGCCACCAGTGAAGGGTTCGACACTATGTCCCTCGAGCAGGCGCTGGCGAGCATCAGGGAGGCACCAAACGGTCTCACCGGCTATTCCATTGTGGTAAGCCCCGGCCTGAACCAGCCCGGCTGGGTCTACGCCCTGGGTGGTTCCACTCAAAGTATCCAGCCATTCCGGGGGTACTGGGTGGTAATGGAGAACTCCGATCTCAATCCGGGGCTGGTAGGGTTCAGCACCACCCCCGTCTCAGCGGCCCAGGGCGGGGAGGAGGTCATCCTGCTGGAGGCCGGTGACGCGGAGGGAGTGGACCAGATCCTCGATCTGGATGACAACACGAATGCGGTCTTCGGGGCTGCCCGGGGGCTGATGGTCGACGGCACCGAGCTCTTCGTGGTTCGTTCCTTCAGCGGGCTGAACGGCTCTCTCTGCTGGACGGCCCGGTACGACCAGGGTGCCGGCGAGAACGCCGCCACCGCCGTGACCGCGAATGACAACCTGGTGGTCGCCGGCGGGTACGGCGATACGTCCGGCGGTGACCAGCTGTTGCTGGTGCGGGCGTATGACCCGGACAGTGGAAGCTTCCGCTGGAATTATACCTACGACCGTGGGGGAGGGTCAAACGAGGTCCATGCCATGGCCTCGGGAGACGGCCTGGTGGTGGCAGCCGGGTCTGGCCGTGATGCGGCCGGTGACGATGCCTTCCTGGTCCTGGCGTTTGACCCTGATACCGGGGCACTCCTCTGGCAGGACGCGTTCGAAGGTGGTGGCGGGGAGAATGGCGCCATGGCGGTGACCGTCAGTGATGACGGCGTATTTGTCGCAGGTTATGACGAGACCGCCGCTGGTGACCGGGAGTTCGTGGTCCGCGGATATGACCCCGCATCAGGGGCCGTCCTGTGGACGGACCGGTTCGATCACGGGGGCTACTGGGATGGCGCAGTCGCCATCGCAGATATGGACGGCATGGTCTTTTCTGCAGGAGTTGGGGCGGACGAGGATGAAAACGCCAACCTGATCGTCCGGGCTTACGACGCAACCTCGGGGGACCTCGTCTGGGAAGACATCCGGGGGGACGGCTCGGCCGCCAGTACCCTGGACGCCTTCGGCGGCCAGGTGTTTGTGAGCGGAGTCGAGGCGGGTCCTCGGTTCGTGGTCCGGGCGTATGACGCGGACACCGGGGATCTCCAGTGGTCGGACGCCATTGAGAAGGACGGGGGATTCAACTTCGACACCGCCGTGGACAGGGAGGCCGGCATGGTGACCTTCTCCGGATTTTCTCAGTCCTTTACGCCTGAACTCGATTACACCTGGAACGTCACGGTACGCTCCTATAACCCCCTGACCGGCGAACTGATTGCCGAGACCGAAAGAAACGGCATCGACGGGAGGAGTGCGGGGACAGACATGATCATTCATGAGGGCCTGTCCGACCCTGTCTTCGTTTCGCTGGGTCTTGAGCCGGAGGAGGAAGGAGGCCAGCTTCTCACAGCCACCACAGCGGGGACCCCCCACGTGCAGGTGGAGGGGAGGAAGATCCTCATCGACGGGAGCCAGGTATTCCTGAAGGGTGTCGACTATGCCCCGACGCCCATCGGCGGCAACCCCGCGTACGTGCCTTTCGGGGACTGGTTCCAGGACTACTGGATCAGCATCCCCCAGCGGGACGTGCCCATCATGCGGGACATGCACGTCAACTGCATCCGGCTCTACGGTCAGACCGCCTTCCGGTGGGACGACCCGCAGCGGAACCTCATCTCACACGAGAAGTTCTACCGGCTGTTGCAGCAGAACGGCATCTCCGTCTTTGGCACGGTATACACGACCACCGACAACATCCTCACGTTCGACCCGGACAACTGGCAGAACAATATCTGGATGTTGCAGTGGATGGCGCTCATCAAAGAGGGGAACCAGTACCCGGCGGTGATCGGGTGGACGGTCGGCAACGAGCTGAACCCGGAGAACCTGCGGAGCAGCCCCTCCTACTGGACCAAGTATAACCAGGTGATAGGCCTCGTGAAGGGCGCCAGCCCCGACCGGGTCACCCTCACGGCAGTGGTCGACGACTCGATGATCACCCCGGCCTTTGCCGACCAGTACCTGACCAACCTGGACGTCTGGGGGATCAACTCCTTCCGGGGCCGGATCGGCACCCTGGCGAATCCGTTCGATCCGCCAGCTTCCGCCTTCGACAGCCTCTTCCTGACCTTCTCCAACGCAAGCGCCAAGCCGCTGATCATCACCGAGTGGGGGCCGTCCGCCTCGACCCGGGATGGCAGCTCGACGGTCCTCCTCCCGGAGAACGCCAAGGCAGTCGCCGATTACCTGGAAGTGCACTGGAACCGCAGCCCCAGCACCTATCCGGGATGGGGGAGCGATGACATCACGCACAGCCAGGGTGTCTGCTCCGGGGCGGTGGTCTTCTACTGGAGCGACGGCTGGGAGAAGGTCGCCCCGGTCTGGCAACACGACCCGAACAACGATCCGAAACCCGAGTACCCGGGCGGGTGGGACGACCAGGAGTGGTACGGTATAAACGGTGTTGCGGTGAATAACCGGAACCCCATGAACCCGGACCCCGGTAAGCCGGACCTCCTCTCTGCCCGTGCCGCGTATGGACGACTGCAGGCACTGTGGGCGACCTAGACCCTCTCTTTTTTTATCCCCGCCTGGTTCGGTCTATAGTATTTTTGCATGTCGTTGTGGCCACATTAGATATCCCTTTTTCTTATCCCACGACAAAGGAAGGATAAAACTGCCAGAGCGCCGCATTTCAGCGTTTTCGCATCAAAAATACTTACTACGCCGTGGTGACAGGAATGTGGTCGTCGAGCTCATAGGGTCGATGTCTCTGACTCCAATACCAGAAAAAAAGGAGTGCCCTTGGCAAGTAACTCTCGCCGTACGAAGAACTCAGCCACTTGACAGAAGGTGCCTGTGAAGAAAGGAAGAGTGGAGAAGTACGGCTCTGAATTAATCGGTACTGCCGCCACGTGTGGCTGCATGTGGTGCAGCGGAAGAACCGGACCTCGCTCTCGTCCGCCGCCCGGAGCTGGCGGAGCCACCAGAACGCGAGGTTATTTTCACATTTGGGGCATTTTATGGCGATCGTGGGGAGTGTGAACGGGGCGTCTTCCTCCACGATCACGATCTGCTTCTCATTGCCCCGGGTCGTCCGGGTCATCTGGTCATCGACACGGATCTTCCGGATATATCCGCACTTCCTGCATTTGAGCTGGCCGGCAGAAGATATCATGAGGCTGTTGCATTCGGGGCAGAACATTCGATCATACGATGCGTGAGCAAACAAGATTAACCCTCGTATGCGGCTAACTTTGTCAAAAACCGCTCCCACCGGGTTATCCCACCCTGCCGCATCGCAATGCTTTTTTTCCGATGCTGTCACACGCATACCGGGATGAAAGAATACCTGGTACTCGTTTCATGCATTTTTTTCATTGGATTTCTTATCCCCGGACGGTACCGGACATACTTTGCGGCAGCAGGCTGGACGAGCGTCGTTCTCCTCCTCTTTGCGGGAATACCCGAATATGCCTCCCTGAATAATTTCCTTTACCCGACGCTGGCGGTCCTTTCGGTCCCGTTCCTCCTGATCACCATAAAATATCTTCTCCGGGGAGACACCCGGGTGATCCAGCTCTCCATGGCGGCAGCGGTCGCGTTTCTTATTTATGCACCCTTTGAGTTCATTTCTCCCCTTGGGAACGGGTTGATCTCCGTCGTCGTCGGGCAGACCGCCTGGCTCATCCAGGCCGCGGGCTACCCGATGACGTTCGAGGCCTGGAACATGGTCGCCCGGAACGGGTTCCGGACCGAGATCATCCTCGCCTGCACCGGTATCCAGGCGATCGCGATCATGCTCGGGGTCGTCGCCGCGGTACCGACGACATCGCGCCAGAAGATCCTCGGATTCCTCCTCGTGGTGCCCCCGATCTATATCCTCAACCTTGCCCGGAATACGGCGGTCATCATCGCGTATACCGAGCAGTGGTTCCCGTATCTCCCCGCGATCGCGGGAAACGGGGAGTTCGGGTACGAGAGCTTTTTCTGGGCCCATAATGTCGGTGCCGAACTCCTCGCGCTGGTGCTCCTGGTCGTCATCGCCTATGCCCTCTTCCGGATGATACCCGAACTCGGAAATCTCGCGGCCGGGCTCTACGATCTGTACCGGGGAGAAGTGGTGCAGTTCGTCCATCGACGGCCACCGGAATAATCCGGTGTCCGGGGTTTTGCGGGAATCCTGTTCTTCCAAAAAAATACAGAGTGGCGGAACCTGCCCATTTGGGATCTGCCATGCGTATCGTCTGTACCGGAACGTTTCCTGTACCAGCATCTCCAAAAACAGGCAAACCTGAAAACCTTTTTTACCTCTTCCCGGAAGCGGAGATCAGGAGAGCCGCCGGTACAGGTAGAGAACCCGTTGCACCGCCGAGAGATTGGTGCAGACGGCGATGATGATCACGGAGAGCCAGATAATTCCGGCAAGACCACCGATGATGAGCACGAGGATCGTCTCCGGTCTGCCGAAGAAGCCGATCCCCTCGAGAGGGTCGTCGATCTTCCCTTCCACCCGTTCCCGGTAGCCAATCTCGGCATACACGACCGGCTTGATGAAGGTGTTCATGAGGGAACCGATGATCGCCAGCGCCACCACCCCGAAGTTTGCGATGGGGGGAGGGGGATGAACTGGGTGATGATCGGGATCCCGGAGAGACCGATGCCGAGGAGGACGAACGCATCGATGTACTTATCCGTAATCCAGTCAAAGACGGCGCCGAAATCGGTCTGACGGTTTATCTTCCGGGCAACGCTGCCATCGACCAGGTCGAGCGTCGCCGAGACGAAGAGAAGGAGACTTCCGATGATGAATGCGGTCTCGAAATAGAGTACGGCGCAGAGGATACCCGCGAGGAGGGAGAGCAGGGATATCTGATTCGGCGTAATCTTCAGTCGTATGAACACGTCTGCAATGGGCTCGATATACCGGGATAGCTTCGGCCGGAGTGCAGTAATGTTCATGGGCATAGTACATGGGATGCCCTTCCTTAATAGTTGTTCAGTCCCCGTCGGGATGCTGTTTCCGCGTTTCCGGCAAGATCCGTTCGGTGAAGGGTCTTTTCCGGGCTCAGGTACGAACCGGGATAATTACCGGATTTTCCCGCGTGGCGAACCTCTTTATTCCCAAAGAAAGATACCCCTAACCAGGAAGGAGAATAATGCCAGATTCCGGGCCCAGGCCGCACGTGCTGATGATGTCGGAGATCACCGCGGACGGAAAGCTCACGCTGAAGAAAGGAGCCTCGAGCAAGATCCTGATGAAATACATGGCCCCCGAGACGGAGGTCCTCCTCCACGAGACCCGTGCACAGTACGATGCGATCATGGTCGGATCCAACACGATCCGGATCGACAACTCGTTCCTCACGGTCCGGGCCGTCCCCGGAAAGAGCCCCCTCCGGGTCATCCCGAGCAGCCGGGCGGATATCCCTCTCGATGCGAATGTTCTCGGGCCCGGTGCCCCGACGGTGATTGCGGTTGCCGAGACGGCGCCGTTCGAACGGGTGAAGGCCCTGCGGAACCGCGGGGCGGATGTGGTCGTCGCCGGGGAGAAACAGGTGGATCTCACCCGGTTGATGCGCATTCTCTCGACGGAATACGGGGTCGAGCGGCTGATGATCGAGGGGGGGCCGACCCTGAACTGGCATATGCTCCACGCCCGGCTCGTCGACGAGATCCGCCTGATCCACCTCCCGTTCATCGTCGGCGGAGCGGATACCCCCTCCCTGGTCGGTGGCATGCATATCGATGCCGAAGAGGAGATGATCCGGCTTTCCCTGAAGAATTTCTATCTCTGCGGGTCCAACCTCATCACCGAGTACGACGTCCTCTACACGGGATCGGAAAAGGCATCCCAAATAGCACATTCCTGAAGATCAAGAGTATTCCGGATAATTCAGGTACCGGGCGGGCATCACCCCGGGATAGTCCTGAGATTTTTGTCTGCCAGCGGGGAGGGTCACCTTTTCATCAGTATAACCAGACGTTTCCCGTTATTTCAGTCGGGTCCGGATCATTCGGTTCACTGGATTAACCGGAGGTTCTCCTGGTGGTCCTGCCGGTTCAGATCCCCCGATCGCAGAGCAGTGCTCCTGGTGGTCCTGCCGGTTCAGATCCCCCGATCGCAGAGCAGTGCTCCTGGTGGTCCTGCCGGTTCAGATCCCCCGATCGCAGAGCAGTGCTCCTGGTGGTCCTGCCGGTCCAGATCACCCCGATCGCAGAGCAGTGCTCCTGGTGGTCCTGCCGGTTCAGATCATCTTCACCGGATCTGTTTTCATGTACTCCCGGCAGACCGTGGTTGCATACTGGCCCGGAGGGAGAAGGAACGCCAGTTGGACCCCGGTATCCGTGACCTCCGCCGTAACATCCGTACGGAGTGCGATGGGGCGGAGTGCACCGGCAAACCGCGTATGGACGAATACCGCGGCTGCCTGAAAGTGTTCCGGGGTGACATGGTGTTCTGCGAGGAGGCCGTTGATCATCCGGTCGCTTCCTTCGTGCGCCGGGTACGGGGTGCCACCCGGGATGAAGAGCGCGATATGGCAACGGCGCCGGCGAAGATGGAGGGCGGCCGCCTCCCGGTTTGCCGGTGTGACCCGGTCCTCCCGCCCGTTCCCGAAGACGAGCCGGTCGCCCGGTTCCGGAACGGTCAGCGATCCGCCGTTCTCCAGGCGCATGCTGAGTGCCGCATTGAAGATGTACGACTGGAACGCGCTGACGAAGAGCGAAAGGAGCTTCGGGGGGAGCTTCCGGAGCGCTCCGGCATAATCATCCGGATGCGTATGCAGATGATGGAGCAGGGCACGTTCGTAGGTCATCTGCACCGGGAGTCCCCGGAGGGCGGCCGCCGTGGAGCGATCAGCCTGAAAGGATCTCCGCACTTCCTGCACCTCTTCCGGTTCCAGCGGGCATGCTTTGCCGACGTACGTGATCACCGCCATCTCGTACTCACCTTTGAGGATCTGTTCCCCCACGATATGCGTCAGGGGGCGGGTCACGCCGAACCGCTGGAGCCCGTAGTAGTTGGGAACTCCATCCGCGATGACCGGGGTGATCGCCTCCACCCGCTCCTTCAGGTCCGCCTCTTCCGGGTCCCGGATACAGATCCTAAACCGGTTTCCGAGGTGGGCGCCGAGCGAGAGCGGCTCGGGGGAACGCCCGACGACCTCGATCGCGATGTCCTTCATCCGGACGCGGGCAATATCATCCGGCGAAACGTCATAGAGGGATATCAGCTGGGTGGTGACCGCGTGTTTGTCCTTGGTACCTGCCCACCCGATCCGCCGGTGGCTGATCCCGAGCCGCCTGGCCAGCTCCTTGACCGCACGCTGCAATTCCCAGTCACGCTTGGTGAGGCGGCAGATCAGGTACGGGCCCTCCTCCCCGACCGCCCCGAAGACCTCGTCGACGACGAAGTCCTCGGGCGTCGTCCGGAGCCTGCCACCGATACCCGGGGTGTCACTCGCGTAATACTGCATCCCGAGCGTGTGCTCGAGCGGGTACGTGCTCTCTCTCATAAGAGCGGGAGATCGCTCGTGATCTTATCCAGTTCTTCATTCCTTGCCGGGCCGAGCCCGAGGGCGGTGATCGTTCCGGGCGGGATCTCGGTCAGTCCGGCGTCGTGGATCAGGGCCGCCGGTATCCCTGCCTGTTCTGCCAGGACTTTCAACTCGTAGAGCGCCCGCTCCCCGCTCACCTTGAGCACCACCTTCTTCTGCCCCTCGGAAAACCAGCTCTTCCGGGCGCCTGACGCAGCCCGCTCGTACGCGGCGACCGCGGCATGTGCCGCCTGCGCACAGCTCTTTCCGCAGCTCATCTTTATGTCGCTCCGCATGATCAGGCACTGTTTCCAGCGGAACTCCGGAGTATCTCCCATTGCGAGCATACGTAGAGCCGGGGATATCAAATACCTGCGTGTGCATAAGCCCGGGATCCGGGGGAGAGGTAACACAGATCGGGTTCTCCGAATGCAAGAGAGGGCAATGATATTTCCCCGCGATTCCCTGCAGGTGATTCCTTCTCTGATGCTGAAGGGGGAATATCCGTGATCCCCGCCATAGATATCTCCCCGCGATTCCCTGCAGGTGATTCCTTCTCTGATGCCGAAGGGGGAATATCCGTGATCCCCGCCATAGATATCTCCCCGCGATTCCCTGCAGGTGATTTCTTCTCTGATGCCGAAGGGGGAAATATCCGTAATCCCCGTGTATAGTTTCGCCATTTTCCACACTCTGTCATGGTTCCCGTCCGGGGCATTTGTGTTCCCCCATAGCGATCACGGTCATATGAACCAGTTTTACGATGAATCGCCAGTAACCCGGGAATCACGGGATCGGTGCCCTGATACCACGTCTTGCCGTGTGCACCATCTTGATGACTCCTCCCGCCGGATCTTTCCTCAGGAAGGAACAAACACGGTGACATACGATGTGCTCGTCGTCGGCGCCGGACCTGCCGGGAGTGCCTGCGCACGGTTCTGTGCCGAATCCGGGCTCTCGGTCCTCTGCATCGAGGAACACGCGACGATAGGACACCCGGTCCAGTGTGCGGGACTGCTCTCTCTGGCTGCGTTCGGGGAATGCGGGGTATCTTCACGACCGGTACAGCACACGGTCTCCGGCGCACGGGTGATTTCAGGCCCCGGCGCCCGGCTCTGCTTCGATGCCGGGATGCCCAGGGCATATATCGTAGACCGGGGGATGCTCGACCGGGAGATGGCGATGGCGGCAGCAGCGGCCGGAGCGGAGTTCCGGGTGAAGACCGCCTTTCACCGGCTCGGGCAGGGGAGCGTGATCACCCGGGGGATCCACGGCCGGGAGGAGATCCCGTACCGGATGCTCATCGCTGCAGACGGTCCCCGGTCCTCCGTCGCCCGCTGTCTCGGCATGGAACGGGCACCCTGGTATCTCGCCGGGATCCAGGCAGAGGTCCCGTACCGGATGGATGACCGGTACGTGGACCTGTACCCGTCCGCTTCCCCCGATTTCTTCGGATGGGCCATCCCGTCCGGACCCGGGCGGGCACGGGTCGGCCTCTGCGGGTTCCAGCAGACGCGATCGCGTTTTACCGAGTTCTTCCGGCAGTTCGGGGATTCATACACGGATCTCGTCACGGGGACCATCCCGCTCGGGGTCATGCCCCGTACGTATGGTCACCGGGTATTGTTCATCGGAGACGCCGCGGGGTTTGCAAAGCCCACCTCGGGCGGCGGCGTCTATACCGGGGTGCGATCTGCCCGTCATGCCGCAGAGACCGCCCTCTTCTGCTGCGAGACCGGGGACTTCTCCGGGACCGCGCTCCGGCGCTATGAACGGGGCTGGAAGGAGGACTTTGGAAAAGAACTGGCGCTCGGCCTCCAGATCTGGAAGATACGCCGGCAGATGACGCCGGAGGAGATCGACCGGGTCATCCGGATGCTGGATGACCCGGAGATCATCGCGCAGATCATCCGTTCCGGGGACATGGACCGGCCGAGCCGGCTCGTCGCCTCCCTTATGAAAAATCCACGGTTCTGTCTCCTTGCCGGAATACTGATCCGTTCCGGAGTACGCGGGATTATCAAACAATAATCTTTTTTAACTATTAGTTAATACGATAGTTCATATTCGTATTACGAAGGTGACCGGTGTGCACATTCCCGATGCATTCATTCCCATCTGGCAGGGGGCAATCTACTGGATTATTGCGCTGGTATTTGTTGCCCTTGCCCTGCGGTGGGCGAAGAACGAACTGAACGAACAGAAACTCCCGCTGGTCGCCGTCCTCGCAGCCGCCATCTTTGCCATCCAGGCCTTCAACCTCCCGGTCTCGATGGGGACGAGCGGGCACCTGGTCGGCGGGGCGCTCTGTGCGATCGTGCTCGGATCCCCCTTTGCGGCGGTCTTCATCCTGACCATGGTGCTGATCCTCCAGGCGGTCGTCTTCGGCGACGGGGGGGTGGTGACCATGGGAGCGAATATCATCAATATGGGCGTGATTGGGGGCTTTGTCGGCTTCTATACCTTCAAAGGACTGATGGCAGCGACCAAAAGCATGCCGGTCTCCGCGTTCACCGCCGCATGGCTCGCGTGCTTTATCCCCGCTCTTGCGGCCGCGGTCGAATTGTTTTTTGCGGGGACGTTCCCCCTCGTCGCGGGCCTGACTGCCATGGGGATCTACCACGCTGTCATCGGGGTTATTGAAGGGTTCATCACGGTCGCCGCGATCTACCTGATCATGAACGTCCGGCCCGACCTGGTGGATAGCGGGGTGTATCCGGCAAAGGGGGCGACTGCCGCATGATAAGCATCAAAACGTTGCTCATCGGCGGGCTGATCCTTGCGATCCTCATCGGTGTGGCCGCGGTCTTCCTCGCATCCGCTGATCCCGACGGCCTGGAGAGCACCGCCCTCGTAGTACAGGGCGAAAAAACCCTCACGGGGGATACCCCCCCGGATGCAGAGGTCCAGGAAAATGTGGCAGATACGTTCTCGTACACCTCGCTGATGCCGGATTATTCTCTTGGCGAGGAGTGGGGGCCGGTGGGGGGGGTTATTGCGATCGTGCTCGGGATAATCCTTGCCTTCTCCCTGGCGATCGGGATCGCGTATACCGTGAAGATCGCCGCTAAACCGAACAAATAGAACTTTACATTTTTTCATCCAACCCTAACCGCACATGCACCTGATCGAGACACGGGATCTCAGTCTACGTATATCCGGGCGGCGTGAAGGCCCTCGAAGGGATCAATTTCATTGCGCCGAGAAAAGCGCGGATCGCGGTGATCGGATCCAATGGTGCAGGGAAGAGCACCCTTTTCAAGCACTTCAATGGAATTCTGAAGCCCTCGGCAGGTTCGGTCCTGGTCAAGGGAGAACCGATCACCAAGGATAACATCCGGGAAGTGCGGAAAGTCTGTCGGGATCGTCTTCCAGAACCCGGATGACCAGATATTCGCCCCGACGGTCGAACAGGATGTCGCATTCGGTCCGACCAATCTCGGGCTCGATGAAGAGACGGTCCACCACCGGGTACACGAATCCCTTCGCATCGTCGGTATCGAGGATATCGCGACGCGGGTCCCGCACCATCTGAGTGGCGGAGAGAAGAAGCGGGTGGCGATCGCCGGCGTGATCGCGATGGAACCCCAGGTTCTGGTCCTCGACGAACCGACCGCCGGGCTTGACCCGCAGGGTGTACGGGATTTTAACGTCTTCATCAACTCTCTCTCCGAGAAATACGGGATGACGGTGATCTTTTCCACCCACGATGTCTCGCTGGTCCCCGAGATCGCCGACTTTCTCTATGTGATGAATAAAGGCAGTATTGTTGCCGCAGGAACGATCGAGGAGATCTTCGTCCAGCCTGATATGCTGAAAGCAGTCCGGCTGGACGTGCCGGTTCTCCCGAAGCTGATCGGCACCCTCAGATCGCAGGGGGTTCAGATCACGATGGCGTATACCTACGCGGATGCAGAAGCGGCATTCCTGGAAGCATTCGGCCGCCGACCATGATCGAAGAACTCTTTGATATCGAACGGTTCGCATACCGGGACAGTGTCATCCACCGGCTGGATGCACGGGTGAAGATCATCGTCGTATTTGCCACGATCATCGCGATCGTCTCCGTGCCGTACTCGCCGATGGTCTTCACCGTCGGCGCGCTGTTTCTCCTTTTTTTTGCGATCCTCTGGGGGTTTACCCGACTCTCCCCCTTCGTGTACCTGAAACGTGCCCTTATCATCATCCCTTTGTGGGGGATCGTCATCCTCTTCCAGATCTTTTTAAAAAACCCGTATTATACGGAATACACCACACTCGTCAGCCTGCCGTTCGGGATCAACATCTATGCCGAATCGATACAGTTCGCGTTCATCCTCTTTGTGAAATTCATCGTCACCATCTCGTTCGTCATCCTGCTCTCCTCGACCACGAAGCTCCAGGATATGCTCGATGGAGGACAGCGACTCGGACTTCCGGCGGATTTCGCCCTCGCGATGGGGATGATGATCCGGTACCTCTTCGTCTTCGGCTACATGTACCGGAAGATCAAACAGACGCTCGAGAGCAAAGCGTTCGACCCGTTCGATCGAAACCTGCCGTACCGGTACCGGATGCGCCAGATCGGGTACACTATCGGCACGATGTTCATCCGGTCCTACGAGCAGGGGGAGCGGGTCTACATCAGTATGCTCTGCCGGGGGTACGGGAAGAAAAGCCACCTGTTCCTCAAGAAAAGAGAATTCAGTACGGCAGAATGGGCATTTCTCGCAACCGGGCTTCTCTTTGTTATTCTGGTCCCTGTCACGGTGTGGATATCCCGGTTCCGCCTTATTTAGCCTAATCATCCCTGTTTATGAATTCAGCAAGCCTGTTGAGACCCGGGCCCCTGCCATTTCAATCGGAAAACAGGAATCCGGATCATGGTGCATTAAAAAAAAGAGTGATTAAAAAAAAATGAGTGAAATGGATCTCCCTGATTTCTGTCAGGGTACGATACGGCATTGCGATAGAGGCGATTGCATGGGTATCGAATGAACCATTGAATTCGTTTTCGGTTTCCCCTCGATACCACGAGAACTTTTTCCGATCAGGTATCCCATTCCGGAGATCTTTCTCTCCCGAACACTCCCCCGACATCCCGAATTCCCCCGATTCCGGGCTGATCGGTCGATATCATGGTTCTTCTCCTCGCTTTCCTGCCCCTTGAATGATATAACCCATATTCGGCTGAGTGGATAACCCGTGCATGGCGGGATCGTTTCCCCGCGAAATGAAGGAAGTGTTCCATCGTTCGCACCGTTTCACCGACCACCTCGGGGAATATTGCAACGCTCCAATAATAAATATTTTGATTTATGTATCACTAAATGTGTACATTCACTTTTATAATATGAAATATATTATGAAAACCCGGGCATCCCTTTCAATCGTCCATGGTTGGTAATCCTGGTTCCCTTCAATCCTCATATACCGTCCCATGGTTTTACGCTCTGTCTCGTGATCGTCCCTCGCCTGACCGTATCATTTTTCTCTCTCCCTGCCGATCATGAAACATGGCGAGTAAATTCGGACGGGGTTTTATCGTAAACCTGATGCATATCTCGAACCATTTCGTCCTTACACCCGAGCAGGCGTTTTACGGGGTCGCGGACCATCTCGATGATCTGATCCTTCCCGAGCAGTTCAGGGACACCGAGGTGGAATCCCTCGTCAACCAGCTCCGGAAACACCTTATCTGGCACCAGCCCGGTCCCCTGGACCGCGAGGAGGCGGCCGAAATAACCCGGATCCTGAACCGGCTGGTTGTCGCGATCGACAAGGCGCTCGGGATAAAAGACCCGGATATCGGCGAGTTCCGGTGAACGGTTAATCGGAAGGTGGGCAGGATTAAATCCTCACAGGACCAATATTTACTGTGATTTACCGCGTGCCCGGGCGGTACCGCCGGGTACCTCAGGCCCGGCATGCCGGTTCCTGTCAGGAGGTTCCTCTCCGGTCCAAGGCAGAGGAATCTCTATTCCATGACAACGCCCGGTCGCGTTTTCTTGAAAAATGCATAAATGCCGGATTCGGGGCGAATATGAGGCAATACCAAGGAGAAATATGACTGAAACCTACGACGCATCGCATATCACGGTACTTGAAGGTCTCCAGCCAGTCCGGGAACGGCCCGCGATGTATATCGGGAGCACCGACACCCGCGGCCTTCACCACCTGGTCTACGAGGTGGTCGACAACTCGATCGACGAGGCCCTGGCCGGGTTCTGCGACCTCATCCAGATCCTGATCGGAACCGACGGCTCCTGCACCGTGATCGACAACGGCCGGGGCATCCCGGTCGACCGGATGCAGAAGAACGGAAAGAGCGCCCTCGAGACGGTGCTCACCGTGCTCCATGCGGGGGGGAAGTTCGACAAGGACAGCTACCAGGTCTCGGGCGGGCTGCACGGTGTCGGGGTATCGGTCGTCAATGCACTCGCCCGGGTTCTCTTTGCCCGGGTGTACCGGGACGGCAATATCTACGAGATGGAGTTCTCGCGGGGAGCGGTGACCTCGCCGATCAAAAAGCGGGAGGAGAGTCTGGAGGAACTGAAGGCCCGTTACGCGGCCTGGTACGGGTGCGAACCGGAGACCTCAGCCGCAACACGGCAGGAGTTCCTCGCTGCATACGGCGCCCGGATGACCGGAACCCAGATCACGTTCTCGCCGGATGACCAGATATTCGAGACGGTAGATTTCGATTACGATGTCCTTGCCCACCGGCTCCGGGAGCTGGCCTTCCTCAACAGCAACGTCACGATCCGGATCTCCGATGCCCGGTCGGGTGATGCGGACTGTTTCTCGTATGCAGGGGGAACCAGCGAATATGTCCGGTACCTGAATATCGGGCAGACCCCGGTACACCCGGACGTGATCCTCCTCCGCCGCTCCGAACCAGAGAGCCGGCTCGAGGTCGAGGTCGCGATCCAGTATACGACCGCGTACTCGGAGCAGGTCTTTTCTTATGTTAACAGCGTGAACACACGGGAAGGGGGGACCCACCTCGAGGGGTTCCGGAGCGCGATCACCCGTGCGATCAACACGTTTGCGAAGCGGAATAACCTGATCAAGGATGCAACGACCAGTTTCCGGGGCGAAGACGTCCGCGAGGGACTCACCGCGATCATCAGCATCAAGATGGCAAACCCGCAGTTCGAAGGCCAGACCAAGATGCGGCTCGGGAACTCGAATGTCAAGGGGATCGTGGACTCGCTCGTATACCAGTGCCTGAGCGAGTACTTCGAGGAGAACCCCAAAATCCTTGCTGCGATCGTCGAGAAGGCACTCGCAGCCTCACGGGCCCGGGAGGCCGCACGGAACGCACGCGAGCTCGCACGCAGGAAGAGCACCCTCGAGAGCTCGGGCCTGCCGGGAAAGCTCGCAGACTGCTCGGAGCGGGACCCGGCGAAGAGCGAGGTGTATATCGTCGAGGGGGACTCAGCAGGAGGCTCAGCCAAGCAGGGCAGGAACAGGCGGTTCCAGGCAATCCTGCCGCTCCGGGGAAAGATCCTGAATGTGGAGAAGGCGACAGAGCACCGTATCTTAAAGAACGCCGAGATCCAGGCACTCATCTCGGCGATAGGAACCGGTGTCGGGGAGGAGTTCGACCCCGGGAAAGCCCGGTACCACCACGTGATCCTGATGACCGATGCCGATGTCGACGGGGCACATATCCGCACGCTCCTCCTGACCTTCTTCTTCCGGTACATGCGCAGGCTCATCGAAGAAGGGTTCGTCTACATCGCACAGCCTCCCCTATATCGGGTGTCCAAGGGGAAACTGGAGCACTATGCCTTCCGGGAGGAGGAGCTCCGCGAGATCATGAAAGGTTTTGGTGAGAAGGGCGCGACCATCCAGCGATACAAGGGTCTCGGGGAGATGAATGCCGAACAGCTCTGGAAGACCACAATGGACCCGGAGCAGCGGATCCTCAAACAGGTGACGATCGAGGATGCGAGCTATGCAAACGAGATATTTGAGAAACTGATGGGGGAGGATGTGGACGCACGGAAAGACTTCATCAAGCGGCACTCGCGGGAGGTGACCAACCTTGACATCTGAGGAGGAAGAGGCGATCACCGGCGCACCGGCCCGGAGGGTTATCCCGATCACGATCGAGGACGAGATGAAGTCCTCCTACATCAACTACGCCATGAGCGTGATCATCGGGCGGGCAATCCCCGATGTCCGGGACGGCCTGAAGCCCGTTCACCGGCGGTCCCTTTTCGCGATGTGGGAGATGGGGAACACCCATGACAAGCCCTTCAAGAAGAGTGCCCGTGTGGTCGGGGACGTGATGGGCAAGTATCACCCGCACGGGGATACCGCGATCTATGACACGGTCGTGAAGATGGCCCAGCCCTTCTCGTACCGGTACATGCTCGTGGAAGGACAGGGGAATTTCGGCTCCATTGACGGCGATTCGGCCGCGGCAATGCGATATACCGAGGTCAGGCTCAACCCGATTGCCGAGGAGCTGCTTAAAGATCTCGAGAAAGAAACGGTCGATTTTACCCCGAACTTTGACGAGTCCCTGCAGGAACCGTCGGTGCTCCCGGCCAAGGTGCCGAACCTCCTGATCAACGGATCGAGCGGGATTGCCGTCGGGATGGCGACCAATATGCCGCCCCACAATATCACCGAGGTCTGCAACGTGATCTGCCGGTATATCGATGAACCAACGGTTCCGCTTGCCGAGCTGATGCAGATCATGCCCGGCCCTGACTTCCCGACGGCCGGGGTGATCATGGGGAACGAGGGAATCATCCGTGCGTACGAGACCGGGTACGGCCGGGTGGTCACCCGGGGTGTTGCCGAGATCGAAGAGGGGACCCGGATGGACCGGATCATCGTGACCGAGCTCCCCTTCCAGGTGAATAAATCGCGGCTGATCGAGCATATCGCAACGATGGTAAGGGAGAAACGGATCGAGGGGATCTCGGATATCCGGGACGAGTCGGATAAAGAGGGGATCCGGGTCGTGATCGAGCTCAAGAAGGGGGTTGTGCCCGGGGTCATCCTGAACCAGCTCTACAAACACACGGCACTTGAGAGCACGTTCGGGATCATCAATCTCGCGATCGTCGACCGCCAGCCCCGGGTGCTCCCGCTGATCAGCATGATCGAGCAGTTCATCCAGCACCGGATCGTCGTCATCCGCCGGAGGAGCCAGTTCGACCTCCGGAAGGCCGAGGAACGGGTCCATATCCTGAATGGACTCCTGCTCGCCCTTTCCCAGATCGATGCGATCATCTCTGCCATCCGTGCCTCCGAGACCGCTGATGACGCCCGGACAGCGTTGATCGCAAAATTCGGGCTCGATGAGCCCCAGGCGAACGCGATCCTCCAGATGCAGCTCCGCCGGCTCGCCGCACTGGAACAGCAGAAGATCGTGCAGGAACGCGATGAGCTGAACCGGGAGGTCCAGCGGCTGAATCTCCTCCTCTCCGATGAAAAGAATATCAGGGCCGAGATCCGGCGCGAGACGGTCGAGATCCGGGACCGGTTCGGGGATCCCCGCCGCACCCGTATCAGCCAGGACCTGACCAACCTCGAGAAGGAGGACCTGATAGAGAACAAGGCAGTCCTCGTCTCCCTGACATCCCAGAACTATATCAAGCGGATGGACCTCGACACCTACCGGCAGCAGCGGCGCGGGGGCAGGGGGATCATCGGGATGGGGACAAAAGAGGAGGACTTTGTCGAGAATGTCTTCATCGCCAACACCCATGACTACCTCCTCTGCTTTACTGGCAGCGGCCGGGTCTACTGGCTCAAGGTATACGACATTCCCGAGAGCATGCGGACGGCGAAGGGTAAAGCGATCGTCAACCTCCTGAACCTGAACAATGAGCGGATCACGAACGTGATCCCGGTCCGTGAGTTCCGGCCCGACCGGTACCTTTTCTTTGCCACCCTGCGGGGGCAGGTGCTCAAAGTACCGCTGGACGAGTTCTCGCGCCCGCGGTCAACCGGGATTAACGCGATCAACCTCCGGGAGAAGGACGAGCTCGTCGATGTCAAGGTCACCGACGGCACCCGCGAGATGATCCTCACCACAATAAAGGGGCAGAGCCTCCGGTTCCACGAGCAGGCGGTAACGCCGCACCACCGGAACGCGATGGGAGTCATCGGAATCCGGCTCCGGGGAAGCGACCTTGTAAAGGCTGTCACCGTTGTCGAGAAGGATCACCTTCTCACGATAACCGAGAACGGGATGGGCAAGCGGACCGATTTCGACGAGTTCCGCGGCCACGGCCGGGGAACGATGGGAGTCCGGAATATTCTCACCGACCGGGCAGGCGGGGGCGTCGTGGAGACGAAAGCGGTTGCGATCGGGGATGAGATCATCGTGATGAGTGCGTCCGGGATCGTGATCAGGACCAAGGTTGCAGAGATCTCGATTCAAAAACGGAGCACCCGCGGGGTACGGATCATGAAGCTCGACCAGGGAGACCGCGTGGTGGGGGTCGCGGTCCTCCAGCCGGAAATGGAAGAATGAAACCGGGTTTTGTCCCGGCTCCCCCCCTTTTTTGCCCGGTCAAGCAAGTATCTCTTTTCCCCGGGCAGCGGCTTGATTTCCACCTCTCCCAACGATCAGGTTCTTCCAACCAATCCTATACCACTTCCGGATCGGTGACACGTTAGTTTCCCCTGCGGGAGGGGCAGTCCCTGAGTGTATTTTCCCTTGACAGCCGATCCTTTTCCAACCGTATCGGTGACCGGTTACGTTTCTGCTGCAGGGATCAATTCCCGGTCCTCTGAAGAGCGGATTTTCCCTTGACAGCCGATCCTTTTCCTCCCCGTATCGGTGACCGGTTACGTTTCTGCTTCAGGGATCAATTCCCGGTCCTCTGAAGAGCGGATTTTCCCGGGACAGCCGTTCCTTTTCCAACCGTATCGGTGACCGGTTACGTTTCTGCTTCAGGGATCAATTCCCGGTCCTCTGAAGAGCGGATTTTCCCTTGACAGCCGATCCTTTTCCTCCCCGTATCGGTGACTGGTTACGTTTCTGCTGCAGGGATCAATTCCCGGTCCTCTGAAGAGTTGATTTTCCCGGGACAGCCGTTCCTCTCTTCTCCCCGTGGATTGGGGCTCCTCCTTTCACCCGGGGTGATCAGGTTTTCTGATTCTCTGAATGAAACCCGGCTCCTCTGGTAACGGTCTGACCGATATCGAGTCAGGGAAATCCTCATTATCCCCGGTTCCCACATGAATGCAGATGTACCGGAAAACCATACAGATCGAAACACGTGGTGAGGGTGAGATCGTTGATATCACCGGGGAGGTACGGCAGACGATCGCCGAGAGCAGGGTCCGGGAGGGCCTGGTGAACGTGTTCGTGACGGGTTCGACCGCGGCGGTGACCACGATCGAATACGAGGAGGGTGTACTTTCAGACCTAAAGCGGGCGTTGTCGGTCCTTGCCCCGGATGCGATCCCGTATGCCCACAACAGCCGGTGGGGGGACGGCAATGGACGTTCTCACGTGAAGGCGTCCATCGTCGGTCCTTCGATCACGATCCCGGTCGCCGGAGGAGCACCCCTCTGTGGGACCTGGCAGCAGATCGTCCTTCTCGAACTGGACGTCAGGCCATCCCGGACGAGGACCGTCATCTGTACGGTTACCGGTTAAATCTGCAGGAGCAGGGGAGGACCTGTACCCAGGAATGAAGAGATAAAAAACGAGATCTCCGGAAAACAATCCTCGCGCACCTGGACTGTTAAAGAAAGGGACCTCCCCTGCTTCCAGGAAAGACAATACTCAGGCTGGGAAAGAGAAATGAAGGGATCCCCGGCTTTCGTGAAATACAATCTTCATACCGGGAGATCTGGGAAGGAAGAAAGGCCTCCTATTTTCAGGACAAACTGTCTGAGGGAATTCCGTGGAAATCTTAAAAAACCGTTAATCCAGGGGTATGGTCTCGAGCTGGGATACCAGTTCCCAGATCCGGGTCCGGGCATGCACCGGCATGTTGGGGTCGTTGCTGATCTCGTCGATCTTGGAGATCGCCTCGGCTGCGCGAAGCCCAATCCCCTTGTTATTGTTCATGAGCAGCTGGCGGGTCTCATCTGCCACTCTCCGGATATTCCGGGGAATGGTACTGTCATCCATGATGTGCTGCAACATCAGGATACAATTTTCTATCGTTTTTTCAGGACTGGGCATGGTCTCCCTCTGTCTCTTATTAATACTAATATCCCCATTTATATAGTTTGGTAAAATACTCTCATCCAGAGAACGACGTGGAGGGGTACCTATGCAGAAAGAAGACGAAATCATGGCGGAATATCTCCTGAAGGGAGCGAAGATGCTTGCAAAGACCTGCCCGGAATGCGGCTGTCCGCTCTTCGAATACAAGGATACCACGCGGTGCGTGGTCTGCACGGCCGGTGTGCAGGATACGGCCGGGACAGCGACCGCTCCGGTCTCCGGGGAGGGACAGGAGCGGACTTTCCCAAACGAGGGGAAAGCGGTTCATACGATAGCCGTTCCGGCACTGGAGCAGGCGCTGGTCGCCCTCTGTGAACGGGCCGCCAGCGAAACCGATCCCGGGCGGTGCCTGACCCTGATGGAGGCGGTGCACCGGGGAGCAGAGGCCCTCCGGATTCTGACCCGCTGAGAGGGCCTGCCACCGCGGTTCAGGTACCTTCCCGGCGGTAGGGGCGCCGGCAGAGGTCATGGATCTGACGGGCTTTCCGCTCCCCGATTCCTTTAACCGCACGAAGCGCCTCCAGGTCCGCATCGATCACCCGCTGGATGTTGCCAAAGTGTTCGAGGAGGAGCCTCGCATTTTTCAGGCCTATTTCCGGGAACGCCGCAACGATCCCCTCCTGCTGTGCCGCGAGGGAATGGTACGATTTCCGCCCCGGGAACCGTGGCTCCCGTTCCCCTCCGGCCTCCCGGCTCGCGAGGACGTAGATCATCTGGGCGGTGTCTTCCTCGTCCCGCGTGAAGAGTGGAACCACCCGCAGGTCTGCCGTGATCGCGGCGAGTGCCCCACGAACCGCGTTCGGGTGAATATCCCGCTGGGTGTAGATATCTCCGCCCTCTATGATGATGATGGGGAGAGGAGCGGCCTCGGCGAGTGCCTTCAGCTGGGCAAAGAGATCCCGCTCCACCAGCGTATCGACGAAATCCCGCGCTGTCTTCCGTTCGATAAGGATCCGATCGCCGATCGCGTAATCTCCCTGTTCCAGGCGTACTATCGAGAGGGATGCACCGGACGTGTGCAGCTTCTCGACCACCCGTGAACCGGTCTCCCGGTCGTCGACCCGGATCCGGGGGCCTTCGGCCCTGACCGTGCCGGCCTCGTCCGTCCCGGGGCCCGGCCCGGTATCCAGGGTGGCCTGGCCCGGGGAGAAAGAGGATACGCTCATGCGCCGGATCCCGGACCGCATGCTCCGTTCCCGGGACTGGCTGATGAACCGGTAGGTCTCGTCCGAGGTCCCTTTCGTGACGAGCACGATGATCTTCCCGGTTCTGCTCCGCCCCGTTCTTCCCTTCCGCTGGATGCTCCGGATCTCGGAGGGCACCGCTTCATAGAATATCACGAGGTCCGTAGACGGCACATCGAGCCCCTCTTCCCCCACGGATGTTGCAACCAGCACCCGGATCTCGCCAGACCGGAACCGTGACAGGGCCTCGAGCTGCCGCTTCTGGGAGAGGCCCCGTTCACTGTCCCGGGTGGCCTGGCCAACGAACCGTTCGGCGGCGATCGCATGGGAACGCAAATGATCCACGATCTGCTGCACCGCATCCCGGTAGCTCGCGAAGATGATGATGCGGCTGTCCGGGTCCGCATCCAGCTGTGCCCGGGTCAGCTCCTCCACGATCGAGAGCTTCGGATGGAGCTCTGCGTCCCACCCGGCGGCCCGTTCAAGAAGCCGGAGGAAGACCGGGTCTGCGGCGAGCCGCCGGCTTGCCTTGGATCCCCCCGGGGAGTTTCCTTCGGCAGAGAGCCGGAAGAGATACTGCTTCAGCACCCGGCTTCCCTGGGACTCTGCAAGAGATACTGCATGCCGGAGCTTCATGCATTCTGCATAGAGGGAGGCCGCCTGGTATCCCTCCGGATCACGGGCTGAAATCCGGGTCTGGATCTGTGCGTTCAGCGCATTCAACGTCTTCATCGTCAACTGCTGGCGATTCGGAAGGGTGAAACGGAGGTCCCGCAGCCGGTCGAGACGACGGTCCAGGAGCTGATTGAGATCCCCGAGTGCCTGGGCCAGTTGATCCGGAAGCGGGATGCTGATAACCTCTATCTCCCGTTCGTGGACATAGGGAGCCACATCTTCATCCTCTTCGACCCGTGTCTCCACGATTCCGATACCGAGGTTGGTGCAGACTTCCGCCACCTTCTCCGGCTGGCCTCCGGGAGAGGCAGTCATTGCCAGCAGCCGGGGACTGGCAGCCGTGGCGAGGTACTGCTCTGCAAGAAAGACGTAACTGTAGTTCCCGACCGCCCGGTGGCATTCGTCGACGACCATGAGCGTGACATCATCGAGAGTATACCGGCCGGCAATCAGGTCGTTTTTCACCACCTGCGGAGTAGCGAAACAGACCGTTGCCGATCTCCACCCCTGTTCGCGCTCCTCCGGGGGGGTCTCCCCGGTGAACATCACCAGGGGTGAGGGAGAACCCGGCCCGCCGGGCAGGAGCAGGAAGCGTTCGAAAAAGCTGCGGTGCTGTTCGACGAGCGGCTTTGTCGGCGCGAGAACAAGGATCCTGCCGCCCTCGTTGTACAGGCGGGATGCCGCGACGATAAGGGCAATTGCGGTTTTCCCGAGCCCCGTCGGGAGCACGACGAGGGTATTTCCCTCGAGGGCGTGCATGGCAATGGAGAGCTGATAAGAGCGTGATTCGAGTGTATCCGGGCGGATGAGGGGATGGGTGATACAGGTCATTGCGGGAGCTCGCCAAAGAAGACCGTTCCGTCGACGAGAGAACGGATGATATCGGGGATGCGATCGATCGCGATCCGCACCTGGCCCATGGTATCGCGATCCCGGAGGGTGACGGTCTTCTCCGTGGGAGTGTCGTAGTCTATGGTGATGGCAAAAGGAGTCCCAATCTCGTCCTGCCTCCGGTATCGTCTTCCAATTGCCCCGGAATCGTCATATTCCGCGAGAATCCCGTAGTCCTTAAGGTTCCCGACGATCTCCCGTGCGATCTCGTCGAGACCGTCCCTGGCCATCAGCGGAAGGACGGCAACCTGTACCGGTGCGATCAGGGGCGGCAGCTGGAGAACGACCCGCACTTCACCGGCGACATCCTCCTCGCTGTAGCGGTGTTCGAGGACCGCGTAACACATCCGGTCGATCCCGTAACTCGGTTCGATCACGTGGGGGATGATCTCGATCCCGGGGATTTCGACGACCTCCTCGCGAATCTGATACAATTCCGCCGGAATAAAGAAATTCTCCCCGTCGATCATGACATGACACCCGTCGGTCCCCGGGGAACAGGCTGCAAGTGCATCTGCCACAGCTTTTGCCTTACCACGGAACTTCGGCCCCAGGGCTGCCATATCGGGTACGACCCTCGTCCGGTGCCGGATCTCCGGCTCATCGAACGGGATGAAGACCGTGAAGGACTGACCGGAATGTTCTGCATGTGCCCGCAGATCATAATCGGTCCGGTCGGCGATACCGACCGTCTCCACCCACCCGAACCGGTCCGAACGGATCTCCGCATCCCAGCAGTCTTCGGCATAGTGGGCGCATTCGTCCGGGAGGTGCTGGCGAAACCGTATCCGGTCCGGGGAGACCCCAATCCGGTCCAACAGATGATGGGTAAGGGCGATATAGTAGGCGACGTACTGATTGGCGATGATGCCGTCTCTCACCGCGTCCTGCATCGTGACCGTCACCGGGGCGGTACATTCCTGCTGCTGTTTTATGGCGAGGAGCGGAACCGCGTAACAGGCGTACCGTTCGAACTGGGGGTGATCCTTCTCCTGCGGATGCACGAATATCTCCGCCTCCGCCTGCGTGAACTCCCGGAGACGGATCATCCCCTGGCGGGGGGAGATCTCATTCCGGTATGATTTTCCAATCTGCACCGCTCCAAAGGGCAGCTTGTCCCGGTAAAAGCGGAGGAGCCGCTGGAAGTCGGTGAACATCCCCTGGGCCGTCTCCGGTCTGAGATACCCCGTACGCTGCGAACCGGGACCGATGGAGGTCTGGAACATGAGGTTGAATGAAAATACCTTCACATCTCCGAGCTCTTTTTCGCATACGGAGCAGGGGAGGCGGGAGAGGGTTTTTGCGAGGACCTCCCCGGGCATCGTGGATGCCCCCGGGATCCCGTGCGCTTCTGCTGCATGGTCGGCACGAAGGTATTCCCCGCAGTGCGGGCACTGGAACATCTTGTCTGAAAAGCCTTTCACATGTCCGGAGGCGACAAAAACCGCCTCCTGCCCGATGGTGGGGGATTCGATCTCGTAGTATCCTTCCTGGATCACGTAGAACTGTCTCCAGACATCCTCGATCCGACGTTTCATCATGCACCCGAGCGGCCCGTAATCGATAAAGCCGGCGACTGCACCATAGCACTCGGATGCAGGCCAGACAAAACCGCGTCTTTTTGCGAGGTCCATGACCCGGTCGTAGATATCATCCATAGGGATCACGATTCTTCCCGATCTATTCGACGGCGGGTATGAAAAAGCTGTTTCCGGCTCCCGTTGCATGACAGAGCATAACCGGGAAGAGGAGATCCGCATTCGGGAGGGTACCCGGTTAACAACCCCGGTTTTATCCCGGGAAACGAATAAAAGACAGGAATACTCCTTCCAAATCTATGGGAACTCCGAAATGTTTATATATATTTGCAGGTATCTATATCGGTTAATCAAAACGAGTGGTTTCCAGATGCCCGAAGACAAAAGAAAAACCCAGCTCCTCGAGCTCTTCACCAACATCACGAGCAAAACGAAGATCGTCGAACCGATGAAGAAAGTTCACGGTACCTTGCGTGACCGCGATGCCATTGAACGCGAGATCGCCCTCGTCATGCGCGAAATACTGGAACAGGGATATTTCAAGACGAAATTAAAACCGATCCAGCTTGCCAAGCTCGTCTCCGCCTACTATGCCGGGAAGAACGATACCGAGATCGCCCGTGAACTGGGGGATGAAAAGCTCTCCAAGACTGTTGCCCGTGCCCGGGTAAGGTTGAAACTCTTCCGTGACCTCGATTTCAAAATGCCGTTCGACCGCGAACGGATGGAAGAGCTGATCCAGTCAGGCGAGACGATGAAAGATGTGAGTGAAGAACTCGGCGTAAGCCCGTCGACGCTCCGTGAGTACCGCCATGTGATCGAACAGCGTGACGATACGTCGATCGATATGTTCCTGGAACGGATCCGCGACGTGATGGAGGACCGGGACCTGACCGAGCAGATGACGATCAGCGCCACCAAGGATTCACTCGGGGAATCCATCGATATCACCGAGGCCGAACTGATCGATATCGCATAGTAATCCGCTCTCGAATTCGCGGATCACATCATCTGTTTTTTTCGGAATTTCTTTTAAAACCCAAAAGGTCCCGATTATTTTTCGGATACCATTCCGGCGGCTGTTTTCCCCGTATTCCGCTGATATGCTCCGGCAACGGACACCGTGCATTATTCATAACAGAACGGTCTTTAGTTAGAATCATGGAGCTGACGTGGCTTGGGCATGCGTGTGTCATGCTTGCAGGAACAAAAAAAGTGCTGATAGACCCGTTCGTGCCCGATGGAAAGATCCCGGTCATGCCGGACCTGGTGGCGGTTACCCACGGTCACGGGGATCACCTGGGAGAGACGGTCCGGCTGAACAGAAGGACGATCACGAACGTCGAGATCGCGAAGTACCTCAGAACGAAAGGGGTTCCGGCCGAGGGAATGAATATCGGGGGGACCTTTTCTGCCGATGGAGTGACGTTCATCATGACACAGGCAATTCATTCGAGCCCGCTCGAAGATCTCGGCCCGGGAGGATACGGGGGTCTTGCCGCGGGATTCGTGATAGAACTGGATGGCATCCGGGTGTATCATGCCGGCGACACCGCACTCTTCTCGGACATGAAACTGATCGGGAAGCTGTACCGGCCGCAGGTGGCCCTCCTCCCGGTCGGGGGGCATTACACGATGGGGCCCGACGAGGCGATGATCGCCGCACAGTATGTCGGGGCGGCAACCGTAATCCCCATCCATTACAATACGTTTCCGGTGATACGACAGGATCTTGGACCCTTCAAACAAGCGGTGGAGCGGACGACCGATCTGAAGGTACAGGTCCTTTCACCGGGGGAATCGGTGTCGTTGTAACCGGGAGATAACAGGGGAGAATGGGGTGCCCTGAAGGTACCGGAGTCACCAATATGATCCGGTCATAAGTCTGTTTTCCGGAATTTCAAGGGAGGCAGGGGAGTACAGAGGCCTCTGTTATATCTTTTGGGAGGCCAGACCGGATTGTCCGACGCAGGACGCGATCTCTGGCGTGCAGACCATATCGATAGACTGCGTATTACTTGTGGAGAGTGGAGTTCCGTTCAGGTGAACAGGAGATACACGTTGTTCACGACCGAGACTGCGTATATATAACAGTCAAGGAGCAAAGCCAGGAAAATAACCAGGTTGAGGGTGAAAAACCTCGGGGGGCACGGTCCTTCCACCGCAACCTCTTTTTGGTACAGGAAGATGCAGAGAAAGAAGAGAAGCACGGATACAAGGATTTTAACCGAAAGATGCAGGGCGGGATCCATGGCAATTCCTGCAACGACCGGATTTTTTTCGACGAACCCCATAGATAGTGCAAGGGTCGTGGAGAACGCGTCCATGATCATGAGCGGGATGAGCACGAGTAAGGGCCAGAGGAAGTAATTCCTCCAGGTCACGGGAATGAAATAATCCCGCAGCCGATCCGGTCCCCTGGCCGGAACGGAAGGATTGCTTCCCGGCTTGCACGTTACGGATTCAGGTACCGGTTCAGCCACTGGATTGCCCTCGATGCTGCGATACTCACGTACGGGTCCTGATCATAGAGTTCGATATGGTTGTGGGTCTCGATCCAGATGAGATCTTTCGGCCCGAGTGCCGCATCGTACGCCTGCCGTGCATATTCCGGCAGCAGGAAAAGGTCTTTCGTACCGTGGATGATGAGCAGCGGGTTCGGGGCGACCAGCGGTGCGTGGACGATCGCATTATAGGCAAAAAAGGGCTCGAGTGAGGCCGCCGTCATTTTTTCCGACCAGTTGGGGGCGTCTGCCTTATGGGTCCGGTCATAATAACTGTATGCCTCTTCGTTCGGCATCGCCGCCATCGGGACCTTCTCGGAGAGGCTGTGGGCGATGGTTGGTATATATTCGGTCTCGCCCGTCAGGTACTGCCGCATCGTGATCTCGTTGATCTTCCGGGCGAATTCGTTGAATCCTTCAATTCCCATGAACTGCTGGAAAGTCCCACCGATATTGAACCCACCCGCGATGCTGACCACTGCTTTTATCCGCTTCTCGCGGGCGCCCGTCGAGATCGCGTACCCGCCCCCCATGCAGACACCGACCACCCCGATCCGGTCGTGGTCGATATCCTCCCGGGTGAAGAGGTAACGCACCGCGTTCACATAATCATCGATCACCTGGTTCGGGTCGTAATGGAACCGGGGTTCGCCCTCGCTCTCGCCGAAACTGCGGGAGTCGAAGGTAAGCACCGTGTACCCGGCATCGGCGAGCCGTTCTGCATAATGAGGCAGGGTCTGTTCCTTGATGCTGCTGATCGGGCCGCACATCACGATCCCCGGGGTCCGGCGGGAACCGGGTATCCCGGGAGGGCGGTACAGGTGGCCGGCGAGCAGAAGACCGCTGCTACGGAACGCCACCGGTGTTCGTCGTTTCGGGTCGGCATGCAACAGGTTGGAAGGATCGGAAGGGAGGTAGTGGAGGTCGTCCACCGGTTCGGACGCCGCCGTTGCCGTAGGGCGGATACGAATCACGGATATCGCAGGGTCGATGGTTTTCATGCGGATCACCACCCGATTCTCGCCGACATGGTATAATAACGTTCTCACCGGGTTGTACCGGTGCGAAGAGCCTTCAGGAATTTGAAGAAGGGATGATGGGGGCGATCGGATACGAATGATCTTACTAAAAATCCGTCATAACCCGGTACTGGTCGATCTCTTCCTTATTCATCTTCTGGAGGAATCCGTCGGCCGCCAGGTAGACATCTTTGCTCGCGGTGATCGCCCGTCCGACGACCAGAATGTCGGCTCCTGCTTTCAGGGCATCTTTTACGTTTTCTGCCCGGATTCCTCCGGCAGTCGCAACAAGGAGTTTCCCTCCCGCCGCTTTCTTCAATGCAGGGATGTCCCCCCACGCATGTGCCGTTCCTTCCGCGTCGATGGCACGGTGGAGCTCCACGATATCCGGGGAAACGGCGAGTTTCTCGATCACCTTCACCGGTTCGGTGACGTTTAACATATCGATCACCGAGTAGATTCCGGTCTTCTTCGCCTCGTCGATCGCCTTCTCCATCGTGGGGACCGGAGCGAGGCCGGAGATCACCACGGCGTCCGCCGATGCATCCGCCGCCATGCGGGCCTCCAGGTTTCCGGTATCGAGGATCTTTAAGTCGGCGATGATGAAGGCGTTAGGGCGGAGCTTGCGGATTTCAGAGATAATGGAGAGACCGAACTTCTTGATCAGCGGTGTTCCGGCCTCTATGATCAGGTGGTCGTTCTCCGGAAGCGAGGTCAGCACCGACGCCACTTTTTTCATCTCCACGAGATCGAGCGCGACCTGAAGATACGGCGGGTCCCAGAGCCGCTGCACCTTGAACCCCATCACCGCGTGGGCGGCACGGTCCTTCTCGTACAGAAGTGTCTTTGTATCGGGGAACGCATCGAATGCCCTCCGGATCGCGAGTTTTGTCGCACCATAATTGAACCGGTAAATCCGGTTATAGTCCGTAGCATCCGGGTGGAGATAGGCACTGGCCAGGATCACGAGCCCTTCAGGGTCGCGATCCGCAAATATTCCTTCCTCGACCGAATCGGCAACGGCCTTTGCAACCGCCGCCTGTACCGGACCGAACATCTCGGCCACCTGCGTCTCCCGCTTAATCGTCACCTTCGGAATGACGAGCGTCGCCGGCTTTGTAAGAAGATTCGGCCGGATGACCGCAAGCAGGGGTGTATGCCCGGCAGAGAGCTGCGAGAGAGCATTTGCGAATGCCGTCCCTACCGGCCCCTCCTTTTCCCCGATGATCAGATCGATATGTGCCAGTTCCGTGCCGTCCCCAACGAGTGCTTCTCCTACCAGATACATGGAATTCCCCATCGCGTGACAGATGTCCGCAGGAGTATATATGCAACAGACTCATATAAAAATGCCAGCGGGGATCAGGCTTCAAACACACAGGAAAAGCATAATGTGGGGTCGGTGAGATTTGAACTCACGATCGACGGGTCTCTCCGACATGCGTCAGTGCTCCAACGGATCATCACCGATTCAGAAGACCCATTTTCATCATTCACACGACGCGAAAGACCGCTGGAGCCCGTCGCCATTCCGGACTAGGCCACGACCCCCGGTGTTTTGTATAAATCGGTTTTTTCCCGATTTAACTCTTGTGGAACAGAGCAATACCCATATATTCCCGTCATTCCAACAGTGTAGGGATGGATGATGGCAGCTATGCGTGCGGCGTTTCGGCTTTCCCCCTTCTCGGGGTCACGATCGGGGAGATGCTGAACGGAATCGCAGACCGTTATCCCGATACCGAAGCAGTCGTATCGGTGCACCAGACGATCCGGTGGACGTATGCCATGTTACTCCGGCATGTCGACGCCCTGGCACGGGGGCTGATGGCGCTCGGTGTCGAGAAGGGAGACCGGGTCGGAATCTGGGCGATGAACCATGCGGAATGGATCCAGGTCCAGTTTGCCACCGCGAAGATCGGGGCGATCATGGTGAACATCAATCCGGCGTACCGGACGTACGAACTCGAGTACGTGCTGAAACAGGCAGAGATCCAGACCCTGATCCTGCAGGACCGGTTTAAGGCGTCCGACTACGTGGGGATGTTTTACGAAGCCTGCCCGGAAGCATACGAATCCCGGCCGGGACGCATAAATTCCGAAAAATTCCCCTTCCTGAAAAATGTTATCTTCATGGGGGACCTCCCCTGCAACGGCATGTACGGATGGGACGAATGCCTCAGAAGAGGGGAGGAGATCCCCGGCGACGATCTGATCGCCCGCGAAGAGTCCCTCGAATTTGATGATGCGATCAATATCCAGTATACTTCGGGCACTACCGGCTTTCCCAAAGGAGTCGTGCTCACCCACCATGGCGTTCTGAATAATGGCTATATCATCGGCGAAGGGATGAACTTCACCGAAAAAGACCGGCTCTGTATCCCGGTACCCTTTTATCACTGTTTCGGGATGGTCCTCTCGAACCTCGCCTGCATGACGCACGGTGCAACGATGGTGATCCCGTCCCCGGTATTCAATGCAGAGGATGTCCTCCGGACAGTGCAGGAAGAACGATGCACCGCCCTGCACGGAGTCCCGACCATGTTTATCGCCGAGCTCTCACACCCGGAATTCACCCGGTACTCGATGAAATCCCTGAGGACCGGGATCATGGCAGGCTCCCCCTGTCCGATAGAGGTGATGAAGGAGGTGAACCGGAAGATGAACATGTCCGATATCGTGATCGTGTACGGCCAGACCGAGACATCACCCGGGATTACCATGACGACCACAAGAGACCCGGTCGAGCGGCGGGTCTCCACGGTGGGAAAGGTATTCCCGCATACCGAGCTGAAGATCATCGATCCAAAGACCCGGAAGATCGTTCCGCGTGGCGAAATCGGGGAGATCTGTGCCCGTGGATACATGGTCATGAAATGCTATTACAACAACCCGAGCGCCACCCATGCAACCCTCGACCAGAACCACTGGAACCATACCGGGGATCTCGGGACGATCGACAATGAAGGATATGTGAAGATCGTCGGGAGGCTGAAGGACATGGTGATCCGCGGTGGCGAGAATATCTATCCGCGGGAGATCGAGGAGTTCCTCCATCATCATCCGAAGATCGCGGATGTCTACGTGATAGGGGTGCCCGACCAGAAATACGGAGAGGAACTGATGGCATGGATCAAGGTGATGCCCGGGGAATGCCTCACCGCGGGGGAAGTGAAAGCGTTCTGCACCGATCGCATCGCCCACTACAAGATACCGCGGTACGTGAAGTTCGTGGACGATTTCCCGATGAGTGTCACCGGGAAGATCCAGAAATACAAGATGCGGGAGATCTCTGTCGGGGATCTTCAGACTCGAGGCCGCAGAGCAGATAGAGACCGCGTAAATCTTCTCTCTTTCGGCAGCCCCCGGATGAGCGAATTGAACTGGAGAGAATCCCGGACCTGTTCTGGCGAACGGTAACCCCGGTCAGGCGGATCGAAGCATGTAGTCCTGTTTTATTCTTCAAATACCGCGGGGTGTAGTCCCGGGAAATCTCCCCCGCCTGTTGAAGAGAGGCTGTCTATCCTCCCGCCCTCTGTACGAGATCGTACGCGGCACGGCCTGCATCCGCGAGGATCTCTTCCTCGCCGGGGATCTCGCGATCGAGCATCAGCACCCTGCCATCGCAGACCACGGTGCCGACCGCGGAACCGGTGCAGGCGTAGACCATATTGGAGGCGACGTGATGGAGCGGGGTATTGCACGCCCGTTCGCGGGGGACCAGGATGAGGTCGGCGGGTTCCCCCGGCGCGATCCTGCCGTTTCCGCACCCGAGAGCGCGGGCACCTGCCGCGGTCGCCATCTCAAGGGCCTCTGTCGCCGGAAGAAGCGTCTGGGAATTCCAGGAGAACTTCTGGAGGAGAGCGGCCACCTTCATCTCCCCGAAGAGATCGAGATTGTTGTTCGAGGCGCACCCGTCGGTGCCGAGCGCGACGTTCACCCCCGCATCCTTCAGCCACTGGTAGGGCATCGCCCGGTTCACGGCGAGCTTCATGTTGCTCACCGGGTTGTGGGAGACATGGACCCCGCGTTCGCCGAGCAGTGCGCAGTCCGGGCGGTCGAGCCAGCAGCAGTGCGCCGCCACCGTTCGCGGGGTGAGCAGGCCGCAATCGTCGAGGATCGCCGGGGGTCTCCGTCCCCACCGCGATACGGCATCCTGCACCTCCAGCTCGGTCTCGCTCAGGTGTACATGGATCCCGATTCGTTCCTCCCGGGAGAATTCCGCAAGCCAGCGGAGCCCTTCCGGGGAGACGGTGTAGACCGCATGGGGACCAACCGCAGCCTGTATCCGCGGATTATTCAGGGACCGGATGAACTTCACCAGGATCTCCGTCTTTGTGCATTCGCACGCGCACTTGTCCGGATCGAACAGGTCGATGAACCCGTAACTGAGCGTCGCCCGTATCCCCGTCCTGTCAACCGCCCGCGCAGCATCCTCCATGAAGAAGTACATGTCATTGAAGGATGTGGTGCCGCTCCGGATCATCTCCAGACAGGCGAGCCTGGTTCCTGCATAGACATCCTCCGCGGTAAGGTGAGCCTCAAGCGGCCAGATCTTATCGGAGAGCCACTGCTGGAGGGGCATGTCGTCCGCATACCCCCGCAGCAGGGTCATCGCCGCATGGGTATGGGTATTCACGAGCCCCGGGAGGACGATCGCTCCCGCACCCTCGATGACGAACTCTGCATCCCCTGCATACTCCCGCCCGATGCCCGGTCCGATTTCTCCAATGACCCCCTCCGGGCTGATATAGAGATCGACCAGATCCCGCTTCCAGGTCACCTCCCGGACGAGTATCGATCCCCGGGTCCGGTATATGTCATCCATCGAATCTCTCACCCCAGTCCTGTGATGATATCCCGGAGGATCCCCTCCGTACGCTGGCGGTACTGCCGCGAGGTCTCGAGGATATGCTCGAATGTAAGCGTCTCACCGCCGAGACCACTCGCAAAATTGTCTACCGTGCAGAGCGCTGCAAATTCCATACCCAGTTCGCATGAGAGGGTCCCTTCGCTCGCGACCGTCATGCCGACGATGTCTGCCACCCGCGCGAGCATACAGACCTCCGCTATCGTTTCTATCCGGGGACCTTTCGTCTGTGCATAGATCCCTCGCCGGGCCGCCGGCACGATCCGGAAAAGGTCGTCCATAAGCCCCGGTGAGAGCGCGGGATGGACATGCTCGATCGCATGGTCGTGGATGGACGGGATATCGGAAAAACTGATATAATCATCGGGGATGACGATCGAGCCGGGTTCGATCTCCGGTTGCAGGGAACCGGATGAACCGATCGCGATTACCCGGTCCACACCGATGATCGCGAGCGCCGCCATGTTCGCCCGGTGATTGATCCGGTGCGGGGGTACTCCCTGCTGGTGCCGGAGGAGGATCGGGACCTTTCCGGAGAGAACTTCGGCCCTTCCATACGGCGTTGCGACCAACTGCCGCCCGGTTGACGGGAGACCGGCATACCGGAGGCTGGTTCCCCCGATGATCGCAAGCATTCAGAATCCCCCGCACGGACACGATTTTCCCGCGGGAAGGCACCAGCGAGGCGATGGCCGCCACTGGCACCAGAACCCTGTTCCTGACCCGTCCCGGACATAACCGGATAAGATCACCCCGTTCGAACTCGCTTCCCGCACGACACCATCACCGCCTTTTCATGCTATGTCTCCTTTTCTCCATTAAAAGGCAGCGTTATATGTACCGGAATTGCCCACCCCTGAATGACTGCATCATCGATGGCGGGAACGGACACGGAAGAAACCGTCAAAATCCTGCCGGTAATGACCGAAAATGCATCAGAGGCATGGTATCGGGGGAGGGATATTGCCGTATGCAAGGCAGGATGCGATAGAATATCTTCCAAGTTCTCTCCCGGATCCGCACTTACCCTCTTTCCACCTTGGGGAATGGCGGGATTACACTCTGCTTACCTATGGTCGGGGGTCACTGGGCCCCGTTCCTGTCGTTCCGGAGTTCCCTGCGAGAGCTGTCCTGCAACCAATTTTTATCTCCAGCCGACACATACTGTAAGAAGCGGGCCGATAGATCAGGGGAAGATCGTTCCCTTGATATGATGCAAACCTAAACGACCGTGTTTCATACAATTGCAGAAGAAGATTTCGCGGGCTGGTGGTAAAGTGGTATTACGCACCCTTGGCATGGGTGAGGCCGCGGGTTCAATTCCCGCCCAGTCCATTTCTTTTATTTTCGTGATTGCGTGATGTTAGAGTGTCTGCTTTCCAATAACCAACTGAGCATGGGCAAATTAAACGACTGTGTTTCACCCAGACGGGGTAAAAGTATCTCACATAGTTAACTGATCGCGTCCTGGAGAAATGGCGGGCCGATAGATCAGGGAAAATCGCTACCTCGGTATGGGAGAGGCCGCGGGTTCAATTCCCGCCCAGTCCCATACCGTCATCCTTCCGGGATGATCCAAATCGGAGTATTTTTCCGTTCTGCAGACGTTGATCCATCGATCGAACGTGGGAATCAAGGAATGGATAATACCCCAGGATCAGGTTTTCTTCGACCTGTTTGACCGTCTTGCCGCCGTCGTTGTACTCGCGTCCTACCGTCTGGTAGATCTTATGGATAATTTTGGAACCCTGAGTGAAGTTGTCCCCCAGATAAAGCAGCTCGAGCATGACGGGGACAAGATCACCCATGAGATCTACGAGCAGCTGAACAAGAGTTTCATCACCCCTTTCCAGCCGGAGGAGATCTCCCACCTGGCGGCATTGCTCGACGATGTCCTCGATTATATCGATTCAACCACCCGGAAGATGTACAATTACGAAATTCAGGGGGTGGACGGGTACATGGTCGAGCTCGCAAATCTGATCCAGCTCTCCGCGGTAGAGCTCGAAACAGCGGTAAAGGGCATCCGTTCCATTAAGGATCCCATGACTATCGAATTGCGATGTATCGAAGTGAACCGGCTGGAAAACCTCGCAGACGATGTCCTCGCCCACGCGACGAAAGAGCTCTTCAAAACCAAGGATGCGATCGACATCATCAAGTACAAGGATATTTACGAGTATCTGGAGATCGCGACCGATAAATGCGAAGACGTGGCGAATGTCCTCTCCGATATTGCCATCCGGCATTCGTGACCATCGGGAGATGAAAGGTATGGTCTTCAGTCCCCCCGCAGACCCTGGCGCAATCAGTTTCGTTCGCCGGAGTTACGCACGGGATCGCGGCCGGGGATAGGGCAATGCTCATCCCTACTCCGGAGGTTATCGGGTTCATCATCTTCGTCGCCCTCTGCTTTGATTTTACCAATGGGTTCCATGATTCGGCAAATTCGATATCGACCATCGTATCCACGCAGGTATTGACCCCCCGGAATGCGGTTGCATTTGCAGCATTTTTCAATTTTGTCGCTGCATTCGCATTTGGTGTCGCAGTGGCGAACACCATCAGTAACATCATCAATCTCACCTATGTGGATACCGATATCGTTCCCTATATCATACTGGGAGCCCTCATGGGGGCGATAGGGTGGAATCTCATCACCTGGTATTACGGTCTTCCCACTTCATCCTCGCAGGCACTCATTGGCGGACTGACCGGGGCAGGGATTGCAGCTGCCGGAATAGCCGCGGTGAAGTTATCGACCCTGTTCAATGTAATCCTGTTCATGGTCATTTCACCGGTGATAGGTTTCATTTTAGGTTTCCTCTTCATGGCGTTAGTGATGAGGACCACCCGGAGAATACACAAGAACAGTGCCGAGCGGGGGTTCCGGAGGTTACAACTCGTTTCGGCGGCAGCATACAGTTTCAGCCACGGGACCAATGATGCCCAGAAGACTATGGGCATCATCACTCCTCTTCTCTTCAGTATCGGGTATTATGGAGCATCGGTGGACCCTCAACATCTTCCGGTTCCCATATGGGTCATCCTTGCCGCTCATGCGGCAATCGCGCTCGGCACGCTGTCCGGAGGCTGGAGAATCGTGAGAACGATGGGGTACCGGATCACCACGCTCCGGCCTGTTGACGGGTTTTCGGCGGAGACCGCGGGCGCGGCAACCATCCTCGGTTCATCGGTTGTCGGCATCCCTGTCAGCACGACCCAGATCATCAGCACCTCCATCATGGGGGTCGGCACCACCGGAGGGGCGGGAATGGTCCGGTGGGGGGTCGCCCGGAGTATTGGCTGGGCGTGGATTCTTACGATCCCCATCAGCGCACTCATTGGTTTCGGGGCATTTTTGGGTATATTCTGGCTGGTCAGCCTTTTCTGATACAGATCCCCTCATTAATCGCAGGCCACCGGTGATTTTTTCAATACCAAGCGCAGTATAGCTGGCTGATACACGCATGCGCATCAGGGACCTGATCCTTCCCGAAGATAAGGTTTTTTTTACCCTCTTTTCGGACATGGCCGGAAAAATAAATGAAGCCTCGGCGATCCTGAACGAGATAACCCATGAACTCCCGGGAGGGACGGAAAAAGGACAGAAAGTCCGGCAGCTCGAACATCTGGGCGACGAAATCACGAGGCAGACCTTTGAAAGGCTCAACGATTCCCTGATTACGCCGCTTGAACCGGAAGAAATTGCCCGCATGGCCCCGGCCCTGGACGATGTTATGGACCGTATCGACTGGGTGACACACCAGCTGTGCAATTACGGAATTTCTCAGTCAAATGACCAACTGAAAGAATTTTCCTATATGATCGTTCTGTCCGGCGACGAGCTTGGTCACGGAATTGAAGACCTTGCAACTCTTAAGAAAACAGATGAAATAGAAAAACACGCGCGCGAAATCAACCGGCTCTACAACCTCTCGCTAGAGCTTCTTTCAAGGGCCATTATCGAGTTGTTCGTGAAGGAGGACCTTCTGATGATTATAAAATTCAAGGACATTTATGAAGGAATGGCAAAGGTCATGGAGAAGTACAATGACGTCGGGCACGCCCTCACCGACATCTCACGTAACCATACCTGATCAACATGGATGCCCTCATCATTTTTGGGATTTTTCTTGCAATCCTGCTCAATTTTGTGAACGGCCTGAATGACGCTTCCCATTCGATTGCCACGGTGGTTGCAACAAGGGCACTCCCGCCATTGAAGGCCAGTATTTCTTCTGCCCTTGCAAATTTCATCGGCCCCTTTATTTTTACGACTGCGGTGGCGGTGACCATCGGGACCGGGTTGGTTGTCACCGATGCCCTGACACCGTTGTCGATCGTCATCGCGATGCTTACTGCCATTATGCTGGTATTTATTGCCACCCATATCGGTCTCCCCCTGTCAAGCAGCCAGGCCCTCATCGGTGGCATATTAGGGGCGGGTGTGGCCGCTTTTGGTCTCCAGGCCCTTATTCTGCCCCCCGCATCCATGGTGGAACAACTGGTGTTTTTCTCCTTCGTCGGAGGAGTCCTTGGTGCCCTTTTCCTTGGTGCACTTGCATTCTCCCTGAAAGAAAATATCATAGCCGCATCGATACTCGGCATAATTTTTGGCATTTCAGTAACCATCCCCCTCATGATGATATCCGGTCTGTTTGTGCTTACCGGAATCCTCGCCATTGTTGTTTTCATCTTCATCTCCCCCATCATCGGTTTTTTTGTGGCCTTTCTCTTCGACCTGCTGGTTACGCACCTGTTCCGCTATTCACGCCAGAACACCATGAAACGTATTTTCCAGCCATTGCAGGTTATTGCAAGCCTTTTCCAGGCGGCAGGACATGGTGCCAATGACGGGCAGCACGCCGTGGGTATGATTACCGCGTTGCTCCTTGCGGGAGGGCTGATCTCATCATTTGTTGTCCCTACATGGGTTGTGGTTGTTTCGGCTGCCTCTATCGCCCTTGGTACCAGTTTCGGGGGGTGGAGGGTGATCAACAAACTGGCAAAGGAGATAACGAAAATCAGGCCCTACCAGGGCTTCTGTGCAGCGACATCAGGGAGCGGAATCCTTGCCATGGTCACGATATTCGGGGTCCCGGTCTCGTCGACCCAGGTAATGAGCGGGGCAATTGTCGGTGTTGGTGCGACCAGGGGCGTAAGAGCAGTCAAGTGGGCGGTCCCCCGCCAGATGATGGAGGCGTGGGTGGTAACAATACCCTTATCTTTCACGGTCTCATGGATCGTCTACATGGTCATCGCGCTGATTTTTCACCAGCCCCTGTGATGGAACAATCAGCTTAACCAACGGGTTTCCTGTCGTTGCCTTTCAGGTATACCTCTTGATAATAACGGCAATCGGCATTTATCGGGCATTGCCTGCACCGGGGGTCCCGTGCCGTGCAGATCGCCCTTCCGTGGGAGATCAGGAGGTCGGTGAGGGTCCCCCAGCGATCCTCCGGGAACCAGTGCATCAGGTCGGCCTCGACACCCCCGGCCGTCCGGCTATCGGAGAATCCGATTCGCTTTGTGAGCCTGAATACATGGGTGTCGACCGCCACACCCCGGTTCACCCCGAATGCATGGTACAGGACAATGTTCGCCGTTTTTCTGCCCACGCCGGGGAGTGTGAGCAGCTCTTCCATTGTACCCGGAACGGATCCACCGAATTCCTGTATAATCTTCTGAGCCGCACCCGTGATGTGGCGTGCCTTCACATGGAAAAAGCCCGTACTGTGAATAATCTTCTCGACATCCCCGACCTGTGCAGAAGCGAGGGCTTCCGGTGTCGGATACCGGCGAAACAGCGTCCCGGCAACCTGGTCCACGGCATTGTCGGTGGTCTGGGCGGAGAGAATGGTAAGAATGAGAACCTGGAAGGGCGGGGCACGATGCCGGACCGCCTCCCCCGCATGGGGATAGGAGCGGGACAGGGTATCGTATATCCGGTTCGCCGTCTCGATATCCACAGACATCGCCCTTTTTTACGTTGAAGAAGGATGGGGTAGGGCAGATTCGAACTGCCGTCAAAGCGTCCCAAACGCTCTAGGATGGACCAGGCTACCCTACTACCCCGGGATTGAGATAACAGCTCTGTCGGCAGTTGAGAAATATTTACCGTTTTTTCGGATGTGGCAAAGATATGGCTGTCAGCGATTCATCCTCGCTGACCAGGGTCCCGTGCCGGATCCCGCGACAGAGCATCTCTTCCAGGTTTTCCGGGTTCCTTCCGTCTATTACCAGAAGGGGGATTCTGCTCCGCTCGATCACTTTGACGGCCACAATATCGATTACCGTATTGGATCCTGCATGCAGGCCGGTCTTCCGGACGATCTCCATCAGCTCCGGCGGGGTGAGATGGTCGAAACGGACAGCACCGGGGTGTTTCTTCGGGTCCTCGCTATAGATACCGTCCACCGAGGTCGCATTCACCAGCAGATCCGCCCGTATCCGTTCGGCAAGAACCGCCGCGACCGCATCGGTCGTCTGTGCAGGGGTAATACCTCCCATCACGATGATCTTACCCGAGCGGGCAAATTCCTGCGCCTGGGTATAGTCCTCCGCGACCCGCGGGTAGGCAGCATCATGCAGTGCGCTCATGAGGAGCGTTGCATTCAGCCGGGTAACGAGGATCCCGATCTCGTCTGCACCTGCCTCGTCCACCCCCAGCTGCCGGGCGAGGTTAATATACCGGCGCGCCTCGCCCCCGCCGCCTACCACGATAAATACCTGGTATGCCGAAGCAAGACGCGTAAGGACCGGAATGTATGCATGCAGGGTATGTTCGCCTATTGAGGGGATGAGGACCGAACCCCCCAGAGAAATGACCAGCTTCTTCATTCAACCCAAATGATTTCATCATTCTCCACTTATACCTGTTGCATATGATCTGCTGCCCACGATGTAAAAGCACGGAGATCTACGAGGTCGGCGGGGGATATCTCGGGCAGGTGTTCCAGTGTAAACAGTGCGGGTACCGGGGCTCCTTCGTCCTTGAGATCGATGAAGAGGAGAACGAACCGGATGCCGGAGAGTAGCCAAACCTGCATCACCTTTATCTACCTGATACGGATAACATCCACGAGGTGTGGCCATGCATGAAGCGCTCCAGTATACGCAGGGTGAAGATCAGACCGTCCATTGCTCTCTTTGCAGCCATCGATGCATCATAAAGGAAGGGAAACACGGCGTCTGCGGCATCCGGGAAAATCGGGGGGGAACCCTGTATGCAACCACCTACGGAAAGGTCAGTTCGGAAGCAGTCGACCCGATCGAGAAGAAACCGCTCTTCCACTTTTTGCCCGGTTCCCTCTCCTATTCCCTCGGAAGTGTAGGGTGTAACTTTCACTGCGAGCACTGCCAGAACTGGCAGATCTCGCGGTCGAAGAGGGAGGTCACCGGGCTCGCCGATATTTCCCCGGAGGAAGGGGTCAGGCGGGCACAAAACCGGGGGTGCGCGAGCATCTCCTGGACATACAATGAACCGGTGATCTGGCACGAATATCCCCTCGATATGGGGCGTATCGCACGAACTGCAGGCCTCGGCACGGTTTATGTGACAAACGGGTATATCACCGGGGAGGCACTGCAGGAGATATCTTCGATGCTCTGTGCATACCGGGTCGACCTCAAAGCGTTCTCGGAGGACTTTTATCGCAAGATCTGCGGCGCCCACCTCCAGCCGGTGCTCGACTCCGCGATAGTGGCAAAAGAACTCGGGCTCCATATCGAGACGGTTACCCTGGTGATCCCGGGATTGAACGACAGCGACGATGAGATCGACGCATTGATCCGGTGGGTGGTCGATTCGCTCGGGCCCGGGACCCCGATGCACTTTACCCGGTTTCATCCGGACTATCAGATGCAGGACCGCCCCCCCACGCCGATCGCACGACTGGAAGAGATATACCTGCGTGCCCGTAAGCTCGGGGTCAGGTTTCCGTATCTCGGGAATGTCTTCTCACATCCCTATGAGAGTACCTACTGCCCCTCATGTGGTGAACTGCTCATAGAACGGGCAGGCTACGTAACCCGGATACGAAACCTCAAAGGGCATCAGTGTGGAAAGTGCGGGGAGCAGATCGAGATCGTGACCGATGTCCGCTGAACCCGCTGCGAGGCACTCATTCATCGTCGACCGGATGCTCGGCACGCTCTCCCGGTACCTCCGGTTTATGGGATATGATACGATCAGTGCGAACATTCTCCGGGAGGGTAACCGGAAAGAGGATACGCTTCTTCTTACCCGTGCCGAGAAAGAAGGACGGATCCTCCTCACCCGGGACCGCGAACTCGCCCGGCGGGGGGGGGAACAGGCAGTCCTCATTCATGACGAGCAGGTCATCCCGCAGATCAGACAGCTCGCCCGGCTGGGACTGATCGAACCGGAACTCCGGATGAACCGGTGCTCGCTCTGCAATGCGGTGCTCAGGCCGGCACGGCCTGATGAGATCTGCGGCACGTCCTATGCCCCGGCAAAAAAAGAATCGCTGGAGTTTTTCTGGTGCAAAAACTGCAGGAAGCTCTACTGGATGGGATCCCACGGGAGCAGCTTATCCCGAAGATTAAAAGAAGGGTTGAAGGAGGAGTAACTCAGACGGCAGCGGGGGCCATGGTCGCCGTTGCCGGACTCTGGAGACGCTTCCGGATCCAGATTAAATCCTTTCCTTCGAATGCAAAGCTTCTCATGTACCTGACCATGACTTCGGCCGGTACCATCCCGACTTCCGCTCCCTGCGGGACGACAAGGACACTCGCGATATCGGGGCTTTTCCGCAGACTGTTGAGTTTATCGATCAGGTTCTTCGTGACTTTTTTATCGAAACTGACGAGGATGTTCACACTGATTGTTTTCCCCTTGAGTCGTTTCCGTGCAACGAATCCCTGGTCCTTCCCTTTCGCTCCGGTGGGTGAGACCGACCATCCGTCGGTAGAAGGATATGCTCTGATCAGTTCCTTTTTGACGAATTCATGCATGATATCTTCATTCGAGCCCATTGCGATCACTCTGTACCGGATCCATTTAACCCGCAATGGTAAAACTGTTTGGTTCCGGAATTCAACGGGATTATTACGCTGAATTCTTGGCCTGCGGAGACCATCGGACAATTATTTTGGTGCATCCACTTCATCCATCCCGGGGAACACATTCTTCCCTCCGGGGATCAGGCTTTGCCCACTCCGGTCAGCTGCAATTTTATCTGGTCAGGCAAACGACGATTACGTGAACAATTCCCGGAACCCACCATGACATCTGAAACCCCCTCTTCCCGGCCCGGCCCGGACAAGAGCGCCCGGATCCTGGACCGCCCGTCCCACTTCATCAACCGCGAACTATCCTGGGTCGCATTCAACCGGCATGTCCTCGAGGAAGCGAGGAATCCGGGGCACCCTCTCCTGGAACGAGTGAAATTTGCGTCGATATTCTCCAATAACCTGGACGAATTCTTTATGATCCGGGTATCGGGCCTGCAACGGCAGGTCGTTTCGGGTGCACGGGATCTTCCTCCGGATGGTATGACCCCCCGGCAGCAGCTGGATGCCCTTCACCAGGCGCTTACCCCGATGCTTGCTGAACTCGGCACATGCTGGAAGGACGAACTGGTACCGGAGACTCGCAAAGGCCGGCATCCGGATCCATCCCGGGGATCTGCTTTCCCCGGGTGAAAAAGAATCGCTCCGCATTTATTTCATTCGCGAGATTTTTCCGGTTCTCACCCCCCTTGCTTTCGATGCATCCCATCCGTTTCCCTTCATCTCCAACCTCTCCCTCAATCTTGCGATCCTGCTCCGGGATCCATCGGCGAAGAAGACGGAATCTTTTGCGCGTCTCAAGATCCCGGTCGGGCTGTTCCCCCGGGTCGTGGCGGTTCCCGGCCGCCTCACCGAACCGGACGGAACGGTCCATTTGATCTTCATCGAAGATCTCATCGAGGCACATCTCGATCTTCTCTTCCCGGGGTTCTCGGTGATTGAATCATACCCGTTCAGGATTACCCGGGATGCGGATCTGGAGATTACAGAGGACGAAGCGCACGACCTGCTCACCGCGGTGGAAGAACGGGTGGAGATGCGGCGGGGAGGATCGCCCTGCCGGATCGAGGTGCGGAGCGATATGCCGGAACGGATCCTTCTGATGCTCGGTAAGAACCTGGGCATTCCTCCCGCGCTCTTCTTCCGGGTCCCGCCTCCCATCGGTATGGCGGACCTGATGGAGATCCATGCGCTGGACCGGCCTGACCTGAAGGATACACCATTCGTACCCTTCGTGGAGCAGGAGTTATCCCCGGAGAAAGGGTTCTTTCCGGCGATCAGGCAACGGGACCGGTTCCTCTACCACCCGTATGACAGTTTCTCTCCGCTTGTGTCATTCCTCGTCTCTGCTTCCCGGGACCCGGATGTGCTCGCCATCAAGATCACGCTCTACCGTGTCGGTCCCGATTCTCCCGTCGTGGCAGCCCTGATGGACGCACGGATGCAGGGAAAGGATGTGACCGCGCTGATCGAGCTGAAGGCGCGGTTCGACGAGGAGAACAATATCGGGTGGGCCCGTGCGCTCGAGCATGCGGGGGTCCACGTCGTGTACGGCCTTCCGGGCCTGAAGGTTCATGCCAAGGTCTGCATGGTTGTCCGGAGAGAGAAGGATGGTCTGATCCGGTACCTGCATCTCGGTACCGGGAATTATAACGCAGCCTCAAGCCGGGTCTACACCGATATCGGTATTTTCACCACGGATCCGGATATCGGGAACGATGTCGCCGACCTCTTCAATTCGTTGACCGGGTGTTCGCGGGTCTGCCAGTACCGGAAGCTTCTGGTCGCGCCCGTCTCCATCAGGGCAGGGATCCTTGACCGGATAGATCGCGAGATTGCGCGGCACCGGGCGAACGGAGACGGGTATCTCATGTTCAAGATGAACGCACTCGTGGATCGGGAGTGTATCCTGGCATTGTACCGCGCTTCCCGGGCCGGTGTACGGATAGACCTGCAGGTGCGGGGGATCTGCTGCCTGCGTCCCGGTATCCCGGGTCTATCCGATACCATCAACGTCACCACCATCGTCGGAAGATTCCTTGAGCATGGACGCATCTACTACTTCCACAACGGCGGCACGCCGGATATCTTTCTCGGGAGTGCCGACCTGATGCCCCGGAACCTCGACCGGAGGGTCGAGGTGCTCTTTCCCGTGGAGGATCCGGAGATCCGCTCTGCGTTGAACCGGACGATCATCCCGGTCCAGCTGGCAGATACGGTAAAATCCCGAACTCTCCTCTCCGATGGGACATACCGGCCCGTAACGCCTCCTGAAGGAGAAGCCCCCTTCTCTGCGCAGGACTGGTTTATCGCGAATCGTGGCTCCTGGCACCGGCCGATGGGTTCAGCGGTTCACGCAGGAATAAGGTCGCCATACCCATCCCCGGATGATGCCGGTAAAGATTCGGGCAATGTACGTTCCCCGGATGCACAGGGTGGGGAAATTTGCTCCGGAATGGACCTCCCGTGCCCGACCGATCGGCATCGGAACGATCAGAATCTGGATCACCAGGATGAATGAAGGCATCACGGGGGCGATCAAGTGGGATCTCAGGGTTCGCCCGGACTTGTCTCCCGATGTCCTGGCGATCGGGTGGGGGACCAATCGGGACTGATCGCGGATTTCGCCCGAATGAAACAAGTATTTAGGGTTGCGCATCCAGATCTTCGTATAAAGCCGGTTATTGCCGGCCGGACGCCGCTATATGATCGTGATCGGGATAGATCCCGGGCTTGCGAGGGTGGGGTACGGGGTTCTCGAACAGGAGGGAGACCGGATCATCACCCTCGGGTATGACTGTATCCGAACATCGGGAGCTGCTGCAGAAAGACCGGAACGCCTCCAGGTGATCTATGACCGGCTGAATGCTCTCTTCGATACGCACCGGCCGTCCTGGGTCGCGGTGGAGCGCCTGTTCTTCTCAAAAAATGTCACGTCTGCCATGCAGGTAAGCGAGGTGAGGGGAGTAATACTCCTCGCCGCCCGGCAGAAGAACGTACCGGTCGCAGAATATACGCCGAACGAGGTGAAGCAGGCGATCACCGGATCCGGGCGGGCAGACAAACGGCAGATGCAGGAGATGATTCAACGGCTTCTCTCGCTCCCCTCGATTCCCCGTCCGGACGATGCCGCCGACGGCCTCTCGATCGCCCTCTGCCACATCCACATGATGAGATCCTGACCATGATTGCACAATTGCGGGGAGTTATCTCCCATATCGGGGAAGGGGCGGTGATCATCGATGTCGGGGGGATCGGCTACGAAGTTTCCGTCCCTTCACCCGTGATCCGCGAACTATCCACGGTGAAGGAGAAGGTGACCCTCCATACGCACCTTGCGGTGCGGGAGGACGCACTCACCCTCTACGGGTTTCTCCATTCCGGCGAGCTGGCCATGTTCCGCCTGCTCATCGGCGTGAACCGTGTGGGGCCGCAGCTCGCCCTGAATATCATCTCCGTTCTCCCGGTCGATGAACTGGCCGCAGCGATCCTTCACGAGGATGAGATGGTCCTCACGAGGTGCCCGGGTATCGGGCCAAAAAATGCAAAACGACTGATCCTTGAACTCAAGGATCGGATGAAAAAAATAAACGCGGGGACCGGCCCGAGAGAAGACCGGTCCAGGCAACCCGTAGACGATGCCATCAGTGCGCTGGTCTCCCTGGGATTTACACCCGTGGAATCCCGCTCTGCTGTCCAGGCCGCTGCAGCAGAGCATGCGGAGGCGGACGTCCAGGCACTGATCAAGGCAGCACTCGTGCGGATGAAAGGATTGTGATTGCCGTATGGAGGAGCGTATCATCTCAAAGACCCTCTGCCCGGATGAACAGGAGGACGCGACGATCCGACCACTCCGGCTGGCGGAATTCACCGGGCAGTCCCCGGTGAAGGAGACGCTCTCGATCGCTATCGAGGCGGCAAAGACCCGGGGGATGCCCCTCGACCATATCCTCTTCTCGGGACCGCCGGGTCTCGGGAAAACCACGCTCGCCCATATCATCGCTCATGAGATGGGGTCGCTTATCAGGGCCACCAGTGGCCCGGTGCTGGAGCGTCCGGGGGATCTCGCGGCGATCCTTACCCTTCTCAAACGGGGCGATATCCTGTTTATCGACGAGATCCATCGGCTCAACACCGTGATCGAGGAGATCCTCTATCCGGCGATGGAGGATTTTTCGATCGACATCCTGATCGGGGAGGGCCCGAGTGCACGGTCGATAAAGCTCACGATCGAACCGTTCACCCTTGTCGGGGCGACAACGAGGATCGGTCTTCTCGGCTCGCCGTTCCGTGACCGGTTCGGTATCATCGCGCGGCTGAACCTCTATTCTCCCGAGGATCTGGCGGCTATCATCATCCGGAGCGCTTCCATTATGCAAATAACCATTACGGATGACGGAGCGGGAGAGATCGCCCGGCGGAGCCGAGGTACACCACGGATTGCGAACCGGCTCCTCCGGCGGGTGAGTGACTACGCGCTGGTCAGAGGAGACGGGTGCGTCGATCGGGATCTTGCCGATCGCGCACTGACCCTTCTCGGTATCGACCCGCTCGGGCTCGATGACCTGGACAGGAGGATACTTGCGGTGATAGCCGAAGACTTCAGTGGCGGCCCGGTAGGACTGAAGACGATCGCCATCTCGGTCGGAGAGGATGTGCGGACGATCGAGGATGTGTACGAGCCTTATCTCATCCAGCTTGGCCTTCTCAAGCGGACCCCGCAGGGAAGGGTAACCACTCCTGCGGTGAAACGGCACCTGGACGACCATTCCTGGTGGTGAGGGTGTACCCGAAGATCCTGCTATGGAGGCCGACAGATACCCGTTCCTCACGGCGGGGACGTAAACCCGCAAAGGCAGGAACCGGGTTGCCATATTCTTTTTTTCAGGGATTCAGGACGTAAATGGAATAGTTCAGCGCGGTTGCGATACTCACCCAGGCAATGTACGGTACAAGCAGGATCGCTGCAGGACGGGAGATCCGGAAGAACCAGACGATCGTGGCGAGGATGGCAATCCAGAGGGCCACGATACCTATCAGGCCGTACAGCGGCGACCGGAGGCCGAAGAAGAGGTATGACCAGAGGATATTGAGCACGAGCTGGATGCCGAAGACAGCCGTCCCAATCTGTACATCGCGTCGTTCCCAATCCTCGCGCAGGACGAGGAAGAGGGAAATGCCCATCAGGATGTACAGAATTGTCCATACCGGCCCGAAGACCCAGGAGGGCGGCGTAAACCAGGGTTTGTTCAGATCTGCATACCATGTGGGGATATGGGGTGTCGTAAAGAATGAGCCGATCACCCCGGCCGCCAGGCAGATTGCAACGGTGATGATGAGGAGTACGGCCGGATGTATCGATGAACGTCGCATGATGCGCATGCCTCAGGTCACCATTCAGTGCAGGGAGGATAAAGATTCCGCCCAATAATTTGGTATAATACCAAAAAATTATCAGCATCATTTCCCTATACTTACCCGATGGATACATTCGACGGGCTTGAACTCTCCCGGAAAAAGGCTGAATATCTGAAGTATATCGCCGCGATGGGCGGCAACGTCAAAACAACGGATATATCGACCCGGTTTGATGTGGACCCGTCAACGATCACCAAGGCTGTCGGCGAGATGGTCGGTTCCGGACTCATTGCACACGTCCCCTACGGGGGAATTCACCTCACTGACACAGGGATTGCATATGCAGAGTTCCTTATGAGAAGACACCGGATCCTCGGCCTTATGCTCCGACATTACGGTTTTTCTGAAGAAGAAGCATGTGCAGAGGCTTCCCGGTTCGAGAGCCTCGTTTCCCGGGATGTGGTCGACCGGATATGCCGGTCGATGGGGCATCCGATAACGGGCATCTGCGGGGAGATAACCCATGGTTCCTGCACGCGGAAAGAGGACGTGCATTCATGACGGTAAAAAAGTTTACCCCTTACCAACTATTTTGTCGCGAGAACGGGAACCCGGGGAATGGGTGCAGAACGGGCGGAAACAGGAGACGCCCCGGGGTGATTGCAGGAGCCGCGATACTGATGATCGTGGCGATCGGGTTTCTGGTTTCTGCCGGATGTACGGGAGAGGTATCGCAGCCCGCACCCGGGCTGATCCCGGTAACGGTAACAGTTCTGCCGCAGGCGGAGCTCGTGAAGGCAGTGGGGGGAGATCGGGTGGCGGTCACCGTTCTCGTCCCGCCGGGCGCAGATCCGCATACGTACGAGCCGACTGCCGGCCAGATGGTAGCCCTCTCGGAGTCGCGTATCTATTTCAGGCTGGGTGAGGGTCTCCTTCCGTTCGAGGACAGGTTCGTATCCGGACTCCGGAACGTGAACAGGAACATGACCGTCGTTGACACCTCCACCGGCATCGAATTCATCCAGGAAGAGGGAGATTCCGATCATCCGGGAGGGTACGGGAAGGATCCTCATGTATGGCTCTCGGTCAGGAACGCAGAGATCATGGTATCGCATATCAGCGACGCCCTTTCGGATGCGGACCCGGAGCACGCGGCAGAATATTCACGAAACCGGGATGCGTATCTTGTCCGGTTAAAGGTTCTGGACGGGGAGATCACCCGGCAGCTCAGCGGGCTGGAACCACGGGAGTTCCTGACGGTCCACGATGCCTGGGGGTATTTTGCCCGAGATTATAACCTGACCCAGATCGCGATCAATGCCAATGACAAGGAACCGAGTGCGCAGGCAATCCAGGAGATCATTTCCCGGGCACGTGAGGACAGGATTAAAACGGTCTTTATCGAGCCGGAGTTCTCCCCGCGGAGCGCAGATGTGATCGCGCAGGCGATCGGGGGGAGGGTTGTCCGGATTGACCCCCTCGCATCCGACTACTATGACAATATGGCGCGTATCGCGCGGGCTTTTGCCGAGAGTCAAAGCCCATGAGTACTCCGGCCATCGCCCTTCAAGACATCTGGGTCCGCAGACAGGAGCAGGATATCCTCACCGGCGTCAGTCTTTCGATCCGGGATGGGGATTTCTATGCCCTCATCGGGCCCAACGGAGGAGGCAAGACCACCCTCCTCAAGGTGATCCTCGGGCTAATTCATCCGGACCGCGGGACTGTCAGTATCTACGGGCGCCCGCCTTCGGAGATGCGGGAGATCATCGGGTATGTGCCGCAGTTCCGGACGTTCGACTTCGGATATCCGATCAGCGTGAAAGAGATGGTATTGTCCGGCCGGATCGGGCATATCCCCGGTCTCCTCAGACGATACGGTCCGGAGGATGTCGCGCAGGCTGAGGCAGCGCTCGATACCCTCGGCATCAGCGGGCTTGCCGGCCGCGAGATCGGCCGGCTCTCCGGCGGTGAGCAGCAACGGGTGATGATCGCCCGGGCACTCGTCGGGAAACCCCGGATCCTCCTCCTTGACGAACCGACGGTCTATGTCGATGCCCCGACCGAGCTCCAGTTCTTCGAGATCGTGGACCGTCTCCGGGGTTCGATGACGGTGGTGCTGGTGACCCACGATATCGGTGTCCTCGCCGGGCACGTGACCCGGGTAGGGTGCCTGAACCGCCGTCTCTATACCCATGACACCGACCAGATCACCGAAGATATGCTCGCAGAGGCGTATGGCTGCCCCGTCGAACTGATCGCGCACGGGATACCGCACCGGGTCCTCGCGAAGCATACCCGGGAGGAGCAGACGTGATCACTATCCCCTCACCGAAGAACCGGGGAGAAACAGATACGATCGGGACGTACCCTGCAGGAGCGGACGTGATCATTTTCCCCAAACGAAGAATACCTGAAGGAACAGACGAGATCAGGATCTCTTCAAAGCAGTACCCGGAACGAGGGGGTATGACCGGGATCCCTTCTGAGAATTACCGGGAGGATCGGAAATGATCGGGATCCTCGGGTACACCTTCTTCCAGAACGCCCTGATTGCCGGCGTCCTTGCGAGCATCGCCTGCGGCATAATCGGCACCTACGTGGTGGTCAAACGGATGGTCTCGGTCAGCGGGGGTATCTCGCATGCCGCGTTCGGGGGGATCGGGCTCGGGTATTACCTCGGTATCGACCCGCTCCTCGGGGCGCTCGGGTTCACCCTGGCAACGGCGCTCGGGCTCGGTGTCATCACCCGGCGGGCCAGGCAGCATATTGACATCCTCATCGGGGTGGTTTGGGCGACCGGTATGGCGATCGGTATCCTCTTCATCGCCCTGACCCCCGGGTATGCACCGGACCTCTTCTCATTCCTCTTCGGAAATATCCTCCTCGTACCCGCGGGCGATATTGTCCTGATGGCCATCCTGGTCACCGTCATTCTTGCCCTGGTCTTCCTGCTGTATACCCAGCTCATGGCCGTCACCTTCGACGAGGAGTACGCGACGGTGATGAACCTCCCGGTACAGGCACTCTCCCTCCTGTTGCTCGTCCTTATCGCCTTCACCGTGGTGATGCTGATCCGGGTGGTCGGCATCATCCTGGTCATCGCCCTGCTCACTATTCCGGCGGCGATCAGCCGGGAATATACGTCGAGGCTTGTCCCTATGATGGCGTGGGCGGTAGTCCTCGGGACCGTGTTTACAATCGGCGGTATCTGGTTCTCTTATATCTTCGATATCCCATCGGGGGCGACGATCATCCTGACCGCAGCTGCGGCGTACGGGCTCGTGCTCATTGCGAAACAGGTTCCCAAACGGATCCGGTCGGTGGAAGGATGAGTCCGTTATCCATCATTGGAGGAGGATGAATGGTTCATGTGCCTGATTCACGGGTATGTGATCTTATCCTTGGACATCCATCCGAAAAGACCAGAGACAGATAAACGGCTATTGGAAAACAAACCCCTTCGGACCTGTTAAGTACAAAATCCCCTTATCCCCACCCATCTATCTCCGCTATCGCTGTCTGTTTCCCCTGGCAGTTCCCGGGTTATCAGCTGCTGAATCGGAAGACTTTCTGAGCCGGCAGGAACAGCGCCCGATCGTGAGCGCAACCGTCACCGCAAAGAAAGCGGTAAGGATAAAAGCGAGCAGAAAGGTGGTCAGTTCTGCAACGATCCCCATGATGACCGGGAGGACGGTCATTCCTGCATACGTCGCCGTACTCCACAGCCCCATTGCAGTTCCCTGGGATCTATCTGTCTTTGCCAGATAGGCAAGTTGTGCGACCATGACCACTCCCGCGACGAGGCCGATCGCGATGAACCCGATCGGGGTAACAAACAGGGCAAGGACGGACAGTGCCATGGCGAGCGCGGCGATGCGGAGGGTACCGACCGGGGGAAAACTCAGACGGGACAACAGGAGGACCCCGATGATCGTGGCGATATTCATCGCTGCTATCTGGAGCCCGAGCTCCGTGGGGTGTTCCCCGGTAAACCCGGGATAGAGGGCGGCGACAACCCCGGTAATCCCGACAAGGACGACAGCCGAGTACCAGAGCCATCGGTCGGCTTTGAGTGATTCGATAAGCCCTGCAGCAAGCGATTTTTTGTCCGGGGATGTGGCGGAAGGCTCATGGCTGTTCCGCATCAGCAGGCTCGCACCGACCGGGATGATCGTAAGCGCGGTAAACAGGACGATCCCGGCTGACTGCATGGCGACCTGCTCGACGACCCACCCGGAGACGATCAAACCGGTCACAAGGCCACCATTCAGAAGGGCAAGGAAGATACCGCTCTCTGTCGCATGATCGGGACGGGCATTCACCCATGCGAGGGCAGAGGCAACAAAAAGACCGGCACCGAACCCCTCCAGGACCCGGGCGGCCAGGAGGATCCCGCCTGAAGAAGAACCAAGGAGAAGGAGCCCACTGATCAGTGTCACGAATAACCCGGTGCGGATCACCGGCACCGGCCCGTACCGATCCGCAAGAAGTCCCGCGGGAAGGGTCAGGATGAAGGCGCCGAGAAAATAGGCCGAATAGAGAAAGCCCTGTGCAGCCGCGCCCTCGGCAAACAGGGGAAGTACCGGCACGATCGCATTCGAGAGCGCCATCACCGAAAATATGCCCAAAAAGATGGGGATCCGCTCTTTCATTCAGATCATGCGGTACGTCTCGAGGTTCATCGGAGAATGCGTCTGGATGTGATATCGTTTGTAGAGCGAACTCGCAAGATCGATTGTATTGTTTTCGTCTCCATGGATCGTAAAGATCTTTTCGGGCTTCGGTTGGACCTGACCGACGAAATTCATCAGCTGCCGGCGGTCCGAATGACCGGAGAACCCATCTACGGTTATAATCTCGAGATTGATCACGATCGTATCGCGCCGACCGATGGGGACCTCCCGCCAGCCTTTCTGGACGCGCCTTCCCAGCGTCCCTTCTGCCTGATACCCGACAAAAACCAGCGCATTCCGATCATCTGCCGCGAGGTGCGAGAGGTATTCCATTACCGGACCGCCATTCATCATACCGCTCGTTGTGATGACCACACAGGGGCCTCCATTAATAACCTTCTCGCGGAGATCTGGCGAATCAACCGCGACAAAATACTCCGACAGGAACGGGTTCATTCCTTCCTTGAAGATCTGGTTCCGCAGGTCGCTGTTCAGGTACTCCGGATAGGTGGTATGGATCGCGGTCGCCTCACGGATCATGCCATCCAGATATATCTTCACCCGGGGGATCTTCTCCCTCCGCATCCCTTCTTCGAGGGCAAGCATGACCTCCTGAGAACGGCCGACCGCGAAAGCAGGGATGATGACCTTTCCTTCACGCATTATCACGGAACTGATCGTCTCGTACAGCTTCTCTTCCGCCTCCGCCCGCGGTGGCTGCATATCGTTGGATCCGCCATAAGTGCTCTCCATGAAGAGCGCTTCCAGGCGGGGGAATATGCTGGTCGCCGGGTTGAAGAGTCGGCTCTTCCCGTAGTTGAAATCCCCCGTGAATGCGATATTATAAAGGCCGTCACCTACGTGGAAATGCACGATCGCCGAACCGAGGATATGGCCCGCATTGTGGAAAGTCAGTTTGACATCAGGTGCGATATCGGTGACGCTCCCATAATTCAGGGTTATGGAGTGCTTGATATAATTTTTAACCTCGTTCGAGCTGTACGGCACTTTACGGTCCTCTTTATGGATCACGTCCAGGTAGTCCAGTTGCAGCATAGCGGAGAGGTCACGGGTAGGGGGAGTGACTGTACACCGGACCGTCGTATCCGTACTTGTAGAGGAGGGGGATGAGTGCGCAATGGTCCAGGTGCGCATGGGTCAGAACAACCGCATCGAGCTGACTTAAGGGATGAATCTCAGGGACGTACAGGTACGGGGTACTGTTTGTATTATCGGGTTTTTCTCCACAATCGACAAGTATCCGACTTTCCGGGGTGGAAAGAAGGAATGCCGCCCGGCCCACCTCGCGGCAGCACCCGAGCATCGTAACCCTCACCCACTGGTCCTTGCTGGTCACATCGCGGTGGATACGCCTCCCGATAGTACGAAGAAATGTTTTCCGTTCTTCATTCACCGATCGGAGATACTGACGTATCTGTTTCACCGTCGAGCTCTCTATCGGGGGTGTCCGGACAACCTTCGGCGTCCACCCGATATGCTTTGTAATCTCTCGCAGGGTGGCTCCGTTCTTCCCGATGACCACTCCCGGTTTCTCGGCCTCGATCAGCACTTCTCCCGTATCGGGGTCAAAATAGATATCGGTGATGCCTGCGTTCTCGGCGACCACCGATCGGATATCCATCAGCGCTTTTTCCGGATCCTCAAGCACATTCGGGCGGACGACAATCCGTTTCCGAAGGTCCCGTGCGAGCACTTTGATAAGGTCTGCCTCGTCGGCAAACCGTTTCGGGTCATCGGTATATATCACGAGCTCAGGGCCTTCAAATTCGACATCCGATACCGTGATGCCACTCGGCACCTTCTCGTTGATCTTATCCTTGAGTTCTTTCAGCCTTTCTTCTATAAGCATTAAATCCGTCCTAAAAATAGTTTATGCGGTGAGTGCAGCGTATTTCTTCTGCACATCCTCGTCGTTCAGTTCCTGATATTTATCCCGCGTGATGACCACGACATGTATACCTTCCCCGGATGCAGAATCACGTTTCATTGCAGCCTTTAGTGCTCGAACAGCCAGTTTTATCCCTTCTTCTTCACTCATATCCGGCGTATACCGATCCTCAAGCACCCCGTATGCCATCGGGGACCCCGATCCCGTTGCAACAATGGTGTCTTCTTTTGTGGCTCCTCCCATGGCATCTACCGAATAGATCGTCGATCCCGTCTCGTCAACACCGCCGACCAGCAGCTGAACATAATATGGATAGTATCGGTTTGCGTTCAATACGTTGGAGAGGAGCGTCGATGCGGCACCGACCGAGATCGGGCGGCCCCTCCGGATGGTATAGAGACTGCATTCCACGGTCATGACCCGGACCAGCTGCTGGGTGTCTCCCACCCCGCCAGCGGTCGTCATCCCGATCCGATCTGCAATCTGGTACACCTTTTTCGCCTTCTTGCTGGCAATAAAATTGCCCATGGTCGCCCGTTGCTCTGTTGCGAGGACGACACCGCCTTTGAAAACCAGACCAATGGTGGTCGTTCCCTTAAGCGGTTCCTGGTACTGTTCTGTCATTCAAGCACCCCAAAAGTATAAAACGCCGCGAAAATTCTCAAAAGCGCTTCACCACTATGATGTCATTTCAAAATTTAAATGTTTTCTTGATTAGTCTCTGCAGAAGACTTTGATCAGTTCTCGGTCAAAAAGCATCGCAATTAGCCGCTTGTCTCCATTTATTACCGGAAGCTGGTCGACCCGTGCACGTTTCATCTTCAGGGCACACTCGCTGACCTCTGCGTTCTGCGGGACCGCTACGACGTTCCTGACCATCGCCGTCTTCACCGGTCTGGACGGGAGCTTGATCTTGGAGATCCCATAGCTGATCGAATGCATATCCCGGATACTCTCCCACGTCCATTCGTCGTCATCGGTACCGTTCGAAAAATCGCTCACCTCAACGGTGTCCTCTATTGAGGAATGGCGGATCAGGTCGCGTTCTGAAATGATTCCCTGGAGCCTACTCTCCGCATCGAGGATAGGGATCGCCTCAAATCCCGAGATCTCCATGATCCTTCCGACGACCGGCAACGGAGTCTCTTCCCAGAGAGCGAACGTCTGGCTGGTATAGATATCCTTGATCTCATCTTTAATGCGGAGCTGGGCGATCGCATGGATAATGTCGGCCACCGAAAGCAGGCCGACAAGGGTACCGTCCTCCACCACCGGAAGCCTCCTGACGTTATGCTCTATCAGGAGGCGTGTTGCTTCCTCAAGAGGGGTGTCCGGAGTCGTCGATACGGGGTTTGCAGTCATCAGGAGCCCGAGTTGAGTCTCATCCGCTTTACGGAGCAGATCTTTTCTCGTGATAATCCCCACGATTATCCGGTCTTTGATGACCGGCACGCCACTGATGCCTGTCCTTTTCAGGATCTTCAGGACATCGTCGCGGTTCCCCGGGATTTCAACACTGACCACGTCAGCGGACATGTACTCGGAGACCAGAAGATCCGTTATTATGGTCTCACCACCATGACGGTCACCGGGGAATTCGAGACGACGAAGGAGCTGACACTCCCCAGGAGAAGCCTGTCCACCTCGCTCCGGCCGTGAGATCCGACAACGACCAGATCGACCCCGATCTCCTGTGCCGCCTTGACAATCTCGTTCCCGGCGTGGCCATGCTTCATATGGGTAGTGATTGTTACGCCCTGCTCCTCCGCCGCATTCTTTGCCGCCGCAAGGGATTCGCCCCCCTCCTTTTCGAGCATGGCATACATGATTTCCCACGTGTTGTCCATAGGCAGTGATGAAAAGAGCCCGGTTTCAGCGACATATATGACATGGCAACGGGCCTTCCAGGCCCCGGCCTCTTCCAGCGCGACCCGGAGTGCCTGCTCGCTGGTCTTGGACCCGTCGATTGCTATTAGTATCTGGGTGAACATGCTACCTCACAAAATAGTCTCCTTTATTAATGTATATTATGAATTAAAAACCTTTTTCACTAGCTTCTCCGGAGACACCCGGTGTACCAGAGTTTTATGGATATCGCGGCTGAACCGGATATTCGATCGCGCGGGATCAACGACGAAAAAGTTCGCTTTTGATCCTTCCTCGATAAAGAACGGTTCGCCAAACAGCCCCGAGCCCCGGATTGCCGCGCGAAGGAGTTCACACGGTGGGATGCGATAAACGGCTTCAGTGAAGGACAATTCCCGGAGCATATCAGGCTGGACAAACATCACATTGTCCGTTCCAAGGAGCACAGGTATCCCGAGATCGATCATTTCGCGGATATCCGGAGTCGTGGCAGATACCGCAACCCCCAGTCGCCAGTTTGACCGGGGACAGACGACGACGGGTATTCTCTTTCCCGCGCATTCCCTCAACTGTGTCCGGGTCGCATGCGTGCAGTGGATAAGGAGATCCGGATCATACGAGAGGGCGGTATCCAGGTCATTCGGATCCCGTTCGCCGGCATGTATCGCAACCAGCTTCCCCATCCTCCGGGCAGCCGAGACCTGCTCCTCAATGTCCGGAACGTCCCGCGTGCTGCTGACTCCGAATCCCCGAGCGACCCGCTCACCGCCATCCCTTCCAAAAATGACCGGTTCACATGTGATCCCGATCAGTGCTTCCCGGAGAGCCTGTACACCCTCTTCCCCGCCTTCCCTGAAATCGGCAAAACCTGCGGTCCCTGACCCCACCATTTCATCGATACTCGCACGCATCCCGGAGACCAGCTCTGTATGGGATACCGAAGCAAGGAGCCGGTGTTTCAACCCGTGGGGCGGAGCCACCAGTTCTGCGAGATCGCCGTGGACCGGGCAGTCCATTGCCATGGTATCCCCGAGGTGCGTGTGGGCATTGAAGAAGGCCGGGCAGATCCACCAACTACCTGGTCGGGCGAGATCGTCGATCGCCGTTATCATCCCGTCCTCAACCCGAATCTCCACGGGACGCACCTCCAGCTCTTCACCGATCATTGCATGGCCGGAGAGGGAAAACTCGTTCTTCATCGGTAACCTGACACCGTTTTATATATCGAGAATGAGAAATATGTTTGTATGGCAAAAAAACCGGGTGGAAGGTTAGTATCGTCGGCAGGTCTTGTCAACTACTACGACAGCGAAGATAAGCGCGCCATCCATGTCAGTCCTATTGCAGTGATCGTTGTCGCAGCGGCGATCGGCATCGTCATCCTCGTGCTCAATATTCTTTTCTAACTTTTTTTGAGGATCGCCCGAAATATATCCTCATCCCGATCAAAGTACAGACGGTCATGCCCCGACCATGACGGACAGTTCCGGAGGAGCACTGCAGGGACACCATTATCGCTTTCTCCCATCACAAAGTTGGCGAATCCGGCGATCTCATCGACCACAGCCTCTTCGGTGATCTTCATTACATGACCGAACAGGTCTGTATCGCCCCTGAAGTCCCGGATCGCGGTCATTCCTGCCCATCCGATGGCATGACCGGTCTGACCTCTCCGGAAGGATCGCCCGCAGGTATCGGTGATGATGACCCCGAGGGTCTTTCCCGACAGGGATCCCATCTGGTCACGGATTGCTGCGGCGGCCCCCATCGGGTCAGGCGGGAGGAGGATGACCATCCCATCTTCTATATTGCTCTGATCGACACCGGCCCTGACACCGATATGTCCCCAGGGCAGTTCCGACAGGACGAACGGGTAGTCTATCAGCAGATCAGATGACTCATCCAGAACAACCTGGATGAAACGGGGATCTTCACCCGTCCGGCTGGCAATACGGGTTGCACGATCACCCGGTGTGATATCCCTCAGATTGCGCACATATCCCATTGATTTCGAGTATACGGATGACGCGATCGCGAGAATATCCCCATCCTGAATTTTTATCCGTTCACAGATGAGTGCAGGGATGTCGTCCCCTGCCTGTATAAGCGGGAGACCCCGTATTCCCATAACCTGAATGGCCGTTTCCATGATATACCGCCGATACAGGTATCAGGGTGGTATGCTTTAAAGTGCTCGATATGCCGGTCCAGAACCGGCATATCCAAAACGACCGATCGGATGAAGCGTAGGAATGTTTTTCATATTCAGAAACAGAACACCCCATGCCGATGTTCCGCATAATCCGCTGCGGCGGATGTAAAACATTCACCTATGTCGACCGTTTCCAGGAGTGGAAACTCTGCCCGATCTGCAGCGAAACGATCGACCTGAAACGTGCGGCCACTTATCTCGAAGTAGAGGATTATCAGACCGCCGAGAAGATAGTGGCACAGCTGGAGAAGTTCCTGCAGGAGACCCGTAGGAAGGACCTCACCCGGGAGGAGCTCCGGGAGATTCGTGCACAATATGCGGAATGGCTGCGGAAAAGAGCCTGAATCTACCAGCGCTTCCCGCACCCCGGACATATCATGGTCACCTCTCTTCCACACGAAGGGCAGTATATCCCGAGCCGGGGATGGTAGATGAGAGGTTTATTGCACTGCTTGCAGTACATCGACTCCTCGTACCCACAGGAGTGCCGGAGCATATGATTCCATTCGGATTCATGCCATTATAATGGTTTGTCCAAATCACCCGGTACACAACCCGTAAGCCCGGGAACGTTACGGGAAATCCGGTTGTTTCAGAGAAACATTTACGGAAGAAGTGCAAGATCTCTTACGAGAACCTAATCTTTAGCTTCCCTTCCCGGAGAAATTCACATGGAAACAGATGTTGAGGAAAAACCGGTCGGATTTGGAAAAAACAGGATCGAGGCATTGACCGACGGTATATTCGCTATTGCCATGACGCTCCTCGTTCTCGGTATTGAAGTTCCGCAGAACCAGCCGGGGCTGAGTGCCATTCAAGTGCTGATCGACCTGATCCCCGACTTCTTCCATTATGCCCTCGCATTTATCGTCGTTGCCATTCTCTGGGTCTTCCATCACGAGCAGTTTCACCATATCCGGGCAATCGATCGGAAGATGCTCTGGCTCAATATACTCGCCCTTCTCTTTATCGCCCTCGTCCCGTTCTCGTCGAACTATACCGATACATTCGTCCTCGAACCGGCCCCCGCGATCTTCTTTTCCATAAACCTGCTCGTCATCGGGGTGATCATCTCCTGGCAATGGACGTACGCGACAAGGGGATACCGCCTTGTTGACCGATCGCTGGAACCGGGACTGGTGCTTCTCGAGAAAAGGAAGAACCTTATGATACCCGCCCTCGGAATTACCGCAATTATCCTTGCCATCATCGGGATCCCCTGGAGCTCGGGGATCTTTTACCTCCTCCCGTTCCTCCTCTTCCTGATGCAGAGACAGTATGACCGTTCCCCGGTCACCTGAGAGCAGCGCAACAGTTACCGGACCTGATATCGCAGCAGTGCGGCGATCCCGCCCAGCGCATCGAGTTGCTTTCCCGGGTCGAAACTGCTTGAAAATACCGTGACCTGTGCATGAGTCAGCTCTGCCCGTTCCATGAGGTGGACGATCAGCGGATCCCGTATCAGGGTATCTGAAACCAGCAGCTGTTCTGCCGCTCCAAATTCGATCGCCTGCGAAACCTCTGCGCGACCATACGCGACTGGAAGGTCCTTGGCTATGCGGGTCAGGAATGCATCCATCAACTGCACTTCCCGGGAGAGCTGGAGGTCGCCCGCAAGCCGGTCGAGGATCGCATCTCCGATCACCTCCTGAACCGCTCCGGCGCCGATCCTCCGGGTCTCCGCTAAAACCGCCTTTTCTGCGAGGTCGGGGTTCCGGGACCGGAGCAGGCGCATGAAATCATCTTTGATGAACCCCGGGCCGGCGATCACGAGGGGGCCGGTGATCCCCTCGAGATGATCCGCGACCCGTTCGAAGAATGCATTGCGGGAATCGATCTCGCCGCCCTTGCCGCTGCCCATGGTGATCGTGACTATCCCTTCCGGCCCGTACTGCCGCATCCTGAAGAGTTCGGCTTCTCCCTCCTCGATCGTCAGAATGTGAACCACCGCAAAGACAGACGCCTTAACCGCACGATCAATACGCCCGAGGTCGATCGGGAGCCAGTGTTTTACGACCGAGATCTCGTAGCCCGGTTCGATGTTAAGCGTGTGGTGTGCTCCGGAATCCGGACCGCATTCGATCACCCCGGATATCCGGAGCCTGATTGCATATCCGTGGAATTCCAGTTTCTCCACCCGGATGCCAAGCCTGACCGCTTTTTTTTCCGGTTTTTCCGGCCTGATCTTATCGGCGACCGTCTCGACGGTACGGAGCGTGGTCGCGAATACGAGGTCCCCCGGGGCGACCAGGTGCTCGAGGTGCCAGAGATCGTCGATATTTTCCGGAAACAGGCGAATTTCGCCGAACGAGTGCTGCAACTCACCCATCTCTGCCTTCATGACGACTCCACGATATCGCTTCCCCCTCCCGGGACAAAGGCCGCGACCGCCTCCGTGTTCAGCACCGATGAGAGTCCTCTCAACTCTTCTGCCGGTACTTTTTCCCGTATGAGCCGGAGCACCTTCTTTGCCGTATCATTCGGTTCGAACTGACCGGGACGGAGTGCGATCCATGCCCGGGCACGCGACCTGACCGCGCTGACGGGGCCCCCGATGACTGCCAGCTCCGGATTCGTGACCAGACCGATCGCAACGCCGAGGGGGACATTTCTCAGGTAATTCCGCTCACCCCGGACGATAAAAGACCCGCGGCTAACATATTCACCCGCTTCGGGGGTCTTGCTCACCTGATCGGGCGCTACACTATAAACGTCCGCGCTGAAATGGCCACTTTTCCAGGCTCCCGAGTAAGAGGCGGCAAACACCGCGACCTCGTCCATGTACATGGTCCTGCCTTTCACGATCACGACACTCGCCCCATGGACATCCGCGTGGACAAATGTATCCCCCCCTTCCATGTACCTCTTCACCAGCTCCTCGTTCTGGGATGCGTCCCTTCCCCCCAGTACCAGAATATTATCCGTTGTAAAAAACCAGCGGAACCGGTGATACCATCTCTTTTTCAACACCGGGGCTTTCGTGGATTTTTTTTGCGGAAGGGCAATCGTCCGGGAGAGAGCGGCCCGTGCTCCTGCAATCTTCTTTTTATATTTTTTAATCAGGTCATAATAACGCCCGATATTTGCCTCAACCTTTTCATGCACGTGAATTGCCACCCGCGGACCGAGATCGAGGTCTATAATCGCGGATTCCGGATGAACGGCAAGTATTTTTGCTGCTGCCCCGTCACGGTTCGATTTGAGAACCGCTTCGATCTCCTGCCATGACATCCGGGTGCTTGCCTCCCCGAGGGTCCGGATCATATCGGACACGAGCGGGTAGTGTTCATAGACCGCCTCCACAATCCGTTCGTACTCCCGGCATTTCCGCTCGAACTTCACGATCGCCTGCTCCTGCTGTCTCCGGATCATCTCTGCATTAGACAGGCGCACGTTCCGTTTTGCAACCTTTTCATGACCCTTTTCCAATGAAGGATAGAACAACGCGAGGGCTTCATTGAATGTAGGACAGGGGCCGGCCGCTGCCTCGCGGTCATCGAGTGGGAACGGAAGACAGGCATCTTTCGTCGTAACCGGGCATCGATCATGTTCTGCACGATCCATAAGTTCTCTGACAGCCAGATAGATCCGTTCCGGGTCTGCCTGCGATGCCGGGGTATCTTTGGCGATCCCGGCATAACGGCATATGTATTCGGCGTATATGCCCCCAAACATCGCACCAACTGCGAGGGCACGTACGATGTCCCGGTCATCACCTTTCAGGAATTCTCCGAACTCCTCCTCGGTCCAGGCGCCCGGATCGGCATCGGAAAACTGGTAAACCACGCCGGGGACCACCTCACGGTCTTTGAACCGGTGATGGTGCAGGGGTTTTATGATGGTATAATCCTCCCCGCAGAGGACGATATTCCCGTCATCGAAGAGTTCTATGATGAGATGGGTGGTCTCAAGGTGCTTTCCGATGTCGATGATGACTATCCGCTGGATACCCTGCTGCCTGATCCCGAGTACCTTTCCTCCGCTGAGATGTTTCCGGAGAAGCATCGCAAAGGAAGGGGGAAGGGTGGGGGGTTCCGGGAATCCGGGAACCAGATGCATACGCCGCCCCGATTCCACGATAAGCGGGTATTTGGCATGTTGAAGACCATTGAGCCGGATGCCGAACGTTTTCGGGTTGAACTGGTAGATCTTGTCCATCCAGAGAGGAAGAAGTCCGGAGAGTTCCCTGGTCACCGCCCGAAGATCCACGCCGCTCATACCCTGCATCGTTGCCATCGCTATACCAACATAGATATGGCTTCAGCGCTAAAAAATAGGTCTACTGGTGTCGTGATGAGTGACGAAAAGATCGAAGAACGTCCCGAGCCTTCGTACCGGAAACTCACCCCGGCGGAGAAACAACGGGATCATGTGAACAGAATCAAACGGACACTGGTGGGAAGCCTTCTCGGGATCGTAACCGGCATCATTTCGTTTCTGGTTGTCGGGACCCAGATCATCGGCCTGCAGAATTACACCTTCCTCGCCCTGTTCATCATGCTCGCCGGAATCGTTGTGCAGCGGCATATCTTCACATTCATGAAACTCACCACTCCCCAGCTGGGGACCAAGGACTGGATCTACCAGGGCTTCATGACATTTGCGTTCTGGTTCATCTCATGGACGCTGCTCCTGACAGCTTTTTCACCGTGACTGGCCATGCGAATCGCGATCGTTCACCGTGACCGCTGTCATTCGCGGAAATGCGGTACCGAATGCATCCTCTATTGTCCGCGTGTCCGGACCGGGGATGAGACGGTAATCATCGGGGAGGACGGGAAAGCAGAGATCTCCGAAGAGGCTCTGTGTAGGGTGCGGGATCTGCATCAAAAAGTGTCCGTTCGGGGCGATTGACATCGTAAGTCTCCCGGAAGAGCTCGAGCACCCGACCCACCGGTATGGAAAGAACGGGTTTGCCCTGTACGGGCTGCCGACACCGGTGGAGGGGAAGGTGACCGGGGTGCTCGGGGCGAACGGTATCGGGAAAAGCACCGCGGTGAAGATACTCTCCGGCCAGATGAAACCGAATCTCGGGGAACCGGATCGGGAAGCAGCATGGGATGAGATCCTGAAGAAGTATGCCGGTACCGAGCTCTTCGATTATCTCCAGAGCGTTTCACGGAAACAGGTAAAGGTTTCGGTCAAACCTCAGTATATCGATCAGATACCCCGGCTCTTCTCAGGAACTGTGGCTGAGCTGCTCAGAACCACGGATGAACGGGGATCGCTTCGGGCCTATATCGACGCGATGAGCCTGCGGCCGGTTATGGAGAGCGAGATTACCACGCTTTCCGGCGGTGAACTCCAACGAATCGCTATTATCGCCTGCCTGGCCCGTGAGGCAGATTTTTATTTTCTCGACGAAATAACCCCATTTCTTGATATCCACCAGAGAATGGCAGCCGCACGGCTGATCCGGGAGCGTGCCGCTGAGCGGCCTATCGTGATCGTCGAACATGACCTTGCGATCCTGGATATGCTTGCAGATACCGTCCATATCGCGTACGGGAAACCGGCCGCCTTCGGCATAATAACGCAGCCGAAGGGAGTCCGGGTAGGAATCAACCAGTACCTCGAAGGATATCTCCCCGAAGAGAACGTCCGGTTCCGGGATCATCAGGTCGTCTTCGATAAACGCGCTCACGGAGAGAAGGAGCACCGGACCACGCTCTTCCCGATCCCCCCGATGACAAAGTCCTATGATCGGTTCCGGCTGGAAGTATCCGGGGGAGAGGTCAGGGCCGGTGAAGTACTCGGGGTCGTCGGCGCAAACGGAATCGGAAAGAGCACATTTGCCAAACTGCTTGCCGGGGTTGAAATACCGGACAGGGGTCCGATCGAGACCACCCTCCGGGTATCGTACAAACCCCAGTATATCAAGCCGAGTACATCCGACACGGTGGAATTCTATCTCCGGAACATTACCAAACGGTTCGATACCGGGTTGTACCAGCATGACATCATAGAACCCCTCTCGCTCGGTCCCATTCTCCAGTCGCCGATCGACACGCTCTCGGGAGGGGAATTGCAGCGTGTCGCCATCGCTTCCTGCCTTTCCCACGATGCAGATCTCTACATCCTCGACGAACCGAGTGCACATCTGGATGTCGAACAACGGGTGAAGATAACCCGGATGTTCCGCCATCATGTGGACGGGCGTGAGGCGGCGATACTGGTGATCGACCATGATATCTACCTGATCGACATGATCAGCGAACGGATCCTCGTGTTTGACGGGGTTCCCGGTTCCCGTGGCGAGGCAACCGGTCCCTTTGATATGCGCGAAGGAATGAACCGTTTCCTCCGGCAGCTGCAGGTGACGTTCCGGCGTGACCGGAGCGGACGGCCACGGATTAATAAGCCCGATTCCTATCTGGACCGGGAACAGAAGGCGAACCAGGAGTACTATTATTATATCGATCGGGAGAGCGGGGAGTCATAGATCTCCCGCAACTGACCGGGTAAAAATGAAATTACCGGTCCTCGCAGTCTGAGATCTCCCATCTGTCCCTTGCAAGTTTTCCCGGTGAGACCCACAATGATCGGGAAATCAGGATAATTGCGATGCTATGATCCTGGGTGCCGTCAGAAAAATAGGGTTCAGTGCCTGGATTAAAAAATAAAAATAAAAATAGAGGGATTATTCTTGGTAAACAACCTCGGTGTAGACCGGCTGGCCGGGTTCAGGGGGCTTTCTCTTTCTGGACCAGTAATACAACCCGATCATGACAGCGACGATCGCTGCCAGGATCAACGGAACGAAATATACCCAGGGGAAAGGTCCCCCTGGTGAAGCCGGCGTAGTGGGGGGGGCTGTTGTCTCCGGCGTCGCGGTAGTTGGCGGCGTCGCCCCGGCAATCTGGAAGAGTGCATAGGTCCCCGCACGGGTAACCGGAGCGCTCACGGTGCGATTGACCTGATCCACCGTTGACGGCAGGTTGATCCAGCTCGTATTCGCAGTATCCCACCATCTCATTATCAGATCGCTGTTCTGGAGATTCTCCCAGTCGGATGGGGCAATGGTGAATTTCAGGGTGGCTCCGGGATCAAAAATTCCGCAATCCGGGGTGATAGCGTATGCATAGCCGGCAAAGATGAAGAGGTCCGCATCGGAGACCGGGGGAAGGGATTCTATGGGCAGTCTCGTGATGGTAAGGTTTGTGAGTGACTCATTGCCGCAGGAGAGTTTCACCCCTGCCCCAATCGATAGCGTTGCCATTCCATCATCTGATGTGATATCAACGGGCTGTGTGGTGACACCATCCGGCCCGACGGGGAGTCCTCCCGTGCCGATCGGTATCGTGGGGATCGGTGTAGGCGTAGGGGTCGTCTCTTCCGAATACCCTCCGCCGCCACCTCCGCCGCCTCCGCCGCCACCGCTCGAGTATATAGTGATATAATTGGTCTTCGTGATATTCGAGGATCCGGCACTGTTGGATACCTCAAGGGTGATGTTATAAACACCCTGGTAAAACACGTGCGAAGGGTTTTTCTCGCTCGATGTGGCACCGCCCCCGAAGTTCCACGACCAGTTTGTCGGATTATTTGTCGACAGGTCCGTGAACTGTACGGATTGTGGAGAATACCCGCTTAATGGGTTTGCGGAGAAGTTTGCCAGCGGCGGTATCGGAAGTGAAACCGTGATATAATTTACTTTTGAGACCGAGCTTATGGCACCAGTTGCGTTCTGCACCGTAAGAGTCACGGTGTAGTTTCCGATATCACCGAATATATGGGAGGGGTTCTGCTCCGTTCCATTTGCAGTGCCATCCCCGAAATCCCACTCCCAGCTGTTCGGGGAATCTGTGGACAGGTCGGTGAACTGGATTGTGAGCGGAACAAAACCGGCTGTCTGGTCTGATGTGAAGTTGGCCGTCAGATTCTGGCCAGGAGTTTCGTTCACGATGATGTATCCGGTTTTCGATACGGTGTTCAAACCTGCAGCGTTCGCTACGGTAAGGGTGACATCGAACATGCCTGCGTACTGATAGATATGAGACGGGCTCCTGACCGAATCGTTCGGGGATCCGTCACCGAAGTCCCATTGCCAGGAAAGGGGGACACCCGTGGACAGGTCCTTGAAAGTCACCATCATCGGTGCATTCCCTGAACGTGGGGAGCCGCTGAAATTCGCGGTGGGGGGGATGGGTGTGCCGGGTACACGGAGGTCCAGGGGGGTAACCTCCCCGCTGGTGAACGGGAAGGTGAGAACCCAGTTTGTTCCATCAAATGCCTCTGCCGGGACATCATTTACTATGAAGGAGATGGGGGCGCCTTCCTCGAGGGCTCCCTGAACAACCAATTTCCGCTCGTGGAATCCGGGCTTCCCATACTGCCCCGAGATGATCGTGGTAATGGGATTCCCCGGTACATCTGTCACGATACCCTCTGCCACCGCCTTTACCTCGGATGATACCGGTGCCGGTGATCCCTGGAGGGTAAGGTTGCCATAGAAGGCCTGCGGGAGCGGCGGGACACCTGGGTTCTGGACCTGGATGAAGTCAGTTCTTTCGGTGGTCGAACTCCCGTCACAACAATTGGTGACCGTGAGCGTTACGGAATAGTTACCGGGTGTATTGTAGGAGTGCACGGGGTTTTGGACCGTGCTATTCGGTGTATTGTCCCCGAAACTCCATTGCCATGTTATAGGATCGCCGGTCGAACTGTCATTGAAGTGAACGGTGAGCGGAGAGGAACCGGTTATGGGAACCGCTATGAAATCTGCCTGGAGCGGGACCGCACCGACAGAAAGGGTTTTCGAAAGAACGGACTGGTTATTGACAGTGAGGGCAACCTGGACATTCCCTGTTTCAAAACCGCTGACATCGATGGGTATGGAGAAATCATCCGGACCCTCTTTCTCGAAACTGAGGGTAAAGGTTGCGATAATTTTCGTCGCACCAGAGGCCGCGGTGCCGGAAAAGAGCGCCGAATGCTCTTCATCGGGCTCGAACTCCGGCAAAGTGGTCTCAAGGTGGGAGATATCCTGTAAAAAGATTCCCCCCTCAGATGGACCCTCCACGATATAACTCATATCCTGCGTCGAGTTATCCGGGTCATGCTCGGAGAGGGTGAACCTGTTATCGGCGGTGTTCTCGAGTCTGACAGTGGCATTCCCTTCTGTAAGTATCACCGGCCACGTCATGTTGGTGAGATTGAAGAAGAACTCCATCCCCGGGTCGGAACATATGGTGCCATTGACTTCGAGGATGACCGGGGTGTCATTGGGAAGTCCTTCGATATCGACGATAAACTCGCCCCCGGGTATAATATGATCAGGTTCCACGGTCACCGAGGCAGCGCTGCAGGAACCGAAAAAAAGGCAGGTTAATATAAGGATGAAACATCCTACCAACAGTTGAGAAAAGATCTTATCATGCCCTGGGGTTACTCGTTCACGGAAACTCACCATACGCCGTTACCTCCCCGATTCCGTTCATCGGTTTTTATTCCTTCAAACGCCACCCATCGTTTTCCCTTTCTGCATTCCATCATCATATACCTCGTTCCCATGCCATTATTGTCCATTCCGGTATTATTCCCGCATCTCTCCTACACTCTTCCCCGGTTATGTAACCAGAATTCTCATTTAAGAGGTTAATTCTGGCATTCCTCTTTCCCATCGCTGAACCGGAAGAGCTATATAAAGAACCATTGTGGTATGGAACAGATAAAGGTTTGGGATAAAATCAGGGCAATCGGAGTATTTTCGTCCCGCACGTATAAAAATTCATAATCAAATTGAATCAGTCCAGAATATTCATGATCTCAGGTCGCGAACCGGGAAAAAATAAAAAAAAAATATTAATTCGTATATGAGGCCTTCCCCAGCTTTGGTTCGAACGCCAGATCCCCTTCGACCCTGATCGCATGTGAAAAGAGCGCGAGGGGAATATCCATCGGACACAGTTCCTCGCATTGCCCGCAATTTACACAGGTGTCAGAGATGTGGGCGAACCGGCGGAGATGAAACATCGGGTTCGGGGGAACTTCACCGCGATCGACCATGTACGACGTACCTTTCAGGGCATCCGCCGAGGTGAAACAAACAGGGCAGTTCTCGATGCAGGAGTAACACTTGATGCATCGGGAGGTCTCCCGGTTGATGATACCCCAGGGATCCTTTTTCAATGCGGCAAAGTCCTTCCTCCTCCACTTGTTTCCGAGCTTGACCATTGCCCCCTCGACCTTCCCCCTCATCTCGATACCCTTCGGGTCGGGACTCGTCGTTGCGATCGCACCGGATTTTATCGCCCTGCTGAGCAGATGTGCGCCTTTGTCGCTGCAGACCTCAACAAACGTAGCCTTCCCGGCCTTTTCACCGATGACCCCCCAGTTTCCGCACGCAAGATCGGCCTGCCGGGGAACCTTGTAGTTACAGCGCCGGCAGTTCGTCCGGCGGCCGTACCCCTTCTCCTCGAGCTCATCAATGGAAATGCCTTTATGGCCCCCCTCGTACTCGATGATGAACTGGCCTTTGTCGATCTCTTCCTTATGTACCGTATTCGGATCGACCTGGAACGCATCCTGGATCATCTTCCTTCCTTTCACCGGGCTCACCGTGCCCCCGCAATTCACTCCGATCAGGAGGAGATTGTCCATGTTGACCTCGTTTCGCTTTGCGAGTTCTGTAAGGCCCATGAGATCGCAGCCCTTGACGGTCATGGCGATCTTTTTACTCTTTGCACCGTCCAGGTATTTTGCCACATATTTTGATAACAGGAGCGTTCCGCAATGGAGCGATCCTGCTGTATCCTTGAGATCTTTTGGATCGGTGATCAGCGTCGGCACCGCATCATAGATATCCTGACCTTTCTTCACCGCAACGACGGCATCCACCATTCCACTTTCAAGGGCGTATTTCAGCAGGCTTGTTACTGCCCCGCCACATTCCGCATGTTTGGCAATCTCTGCATCTGTGGTCCACGCGTAGACCATATCACCCTTCTTTTCCCCGGGTTTGTCACCAAAAAGCCCCATTTACTTCGCCTCCGCGATCTTTTCGACCCGAACCGCACAGGCCTTGTACTCCGGGATCTTTGCGATCGGGTCGAGTGCATTGTTCGTCAGCGTGTTCGCCGCACATTCCTTGTAATGGAACGGCATGAACATGACCCCTTTCATGATATTCTCCGTAACCCGTGCGGGTACCCGGATCTCTCCCCTGCGGGTGACCGCCTTCACGAGTTCCTTGTTCTGGACGCCGAGTGCTTTTGCGTCCTCGGGGTTGATCTCGATCCATCCCGTCGGTTCTTCCACTTCGAGATCCTCGGACCTCCGGGTCATCGTCCCGGTATGCCACTGCCAGATGCAGCGGCCGGTGGTCAGGACGAACGGGTATTCCGCATCCGGCACCTCTGCCGGCGGTTTCCACTCGAGTGCGTGGAAGACCCCGATCCCGTCCGGATGGGAGAACTTCCCGATGTGGAGGATGGGCGTTCCGGGGTGTTCCGCCGTCGGGCAGGGCCAGTGGAGGGCCTCGGGCCGGTTCAGCCGCTTATAATTCATCCCCCCGTAGGAGGGGGTGAGTTTCGCCATCTCGTTGAAGATGTCCTCGGCGCTCTTCCAGGGGAACTGCTTTGCGTACCCCATCTTCGCCGAGATATCCGCGAGGATCTGCCAGTCGAGTTTCGACTCGCCCGGCGGGTCCTGTGCCTTCCGCCACATCTGGACACGCCGCTCGGTGCTCGTCTGCGTTCCGTCCTTCTCTGCATAGCAGCAGCCGGGGAGCACGACGTGGGCGAATTCCGCGGTCTCGGTCAGGAAGATATCCTGAACGACGATGAACTCGAGGGTCTTTAAGGCCTTCTCCACGTGGTGGAGATCGGGGTCGGAGATCATCGGGTTCTCGCCCATGATGTAGAGCGCTTTAAGTTCGCCGGGTTTGTCGACCATGACATCCATCATCGTGGTGACCTCGTACCCGTTCTTCGGCTCGCAGATCCCGTCCGGGAATCCCCAGGCATCGGCGAACTTCTTGTGCGCCGCTTCGTCGATCACCTTCTGGTAACCGGTGAAAACGACGGGCAGGGCTCCCATGTCGCAGGCTCCCTGGACATTGTTCTGCCCGCGGAGCGCATTCACGCCGGCCCCGGGTTTGCCCAGGTTCCCGCAGAGCATCTGGATGTTTGCAACCGATTTGACGTTGTCGACACCGGTCGTGTGCTGGGTAATCCCCATCGAGTAGAGGATCGCGGTCGCGCCGGACTTGGCGATCCACTCGGCGGCTGTCCTCAACGATGCAACCGGGATGCGGGAGATCTTCGAGACGTTCTCCAGGCTGTATGTATCCTTCATTACGACTTCTTTCAGCTTGTCGAAGTCCTTTGTCCGGGTCTTGACAAACTCCTGGTCCTCCCAGCCGTTCCGGATGATCTCCTGCATAAGGCCGTTCAGGATCGCGACATCCGAGCCGGATACGAAGGGCATGTAGAGATCAGCCTTCTTACCGGTCGGGGTCAGCCGAGGGTCGGCATAGATGAGCTTCGCGCCGTTCATCTTCGCCTGCATCACCCTCCGCCCGATAAGCGGGTGTTGCTCGAAGGTGTTGGACCCGAGGATAAAGACGCATTTTGCCTGGGCAATATCCCCGATCGAGTTCGTCATCGCACCGGAACCGAACGAGGCGGCAAGGCCGGCGACCGTTGACGCGTGGCAGAGCCGTGCGCAGTGGTCGATATGCCGCGTCTTCAGCGTACCGCGGGCGAACTTCAGCATCGCGTAGTTCTCTTCGTTGGATGTACGCGCCGATGAAAGACACGCGATCTCGTCCGGCTTGTAGGATTTCAGTTTCTTCGCGATCAGGTCATATGCCTCGTCCCAGCTGGCCTCGACAAACTTGCCGTCCTTCTTGATCAGCGGCTTTGTCAGGCGGTCCGGGCTGTTCACGAACTCGTGTGCATAGGTGCCTTTCGGGCAGACCTTACCTTCGTTGACCGGAGAGCGCTGGTACGGAGCCGTACCAACCACTTTCCCTTCCCTGACAACGAGGTTAAATGAACAACCTGTCCCACAGTACGGGCAGGTTGTCTGTACATATTTCACATTCATAGATTGCACCCCCGCGAAAAATATTCGCTATCGAATACTGTTTCAGGAGTATACTTTAAGGTTTTTTATTGCTTTTTTAGAAAAGTTCACCAATATTCATTGAGTTTTCCGAAGGGTTACCTGGAATTCATTTATATGTTGCTTAGTTCAGGTATATCGTCACACAAGTAAAAACCGGGGTAAAAACCCGGTGGATTTTTTTTTGCATAGGAATTATGGTATCAATCTGGAAAATTCCTGCGTGCGCGACCTTTTCAGTGTCGGTGTCTCATTCATCGTATTTGCCGATAAAATCCGAAAACCCGGTGATACCTTGTGAAATGTCATAAGCTCTTATTTTCTGCCATAATACGGCTTTTCAAATCAGGTTACCGTACAGCCGAGAAGAAGGCGGGCTGCCTGCAATCTTTGAAGAGAAATAAAAGAGTGAAGGGACGCCTGCCGCACTATGTTCCCGTATCGGCGGCAGGGATGAATTCTCCTGCTCAGTCTTCCAGACCCCGGGCAAGTCTGATCGCATGTTCCACGGACCGATTGGATTCCTGGATTTTTCCGATCCGTTTCTGGCACATTCCCTTGTTGAACCACGATTCCGCGTTGTACGGGTCGATCCGGATCGCCTGATCAAAGCATTCGATTGCACGGGTATATTCACCGAGTTCATCGAGACAACATCCTTTGTTGTGCCACGTGGTGGCGGACGACGGATCGATCCCGAGCGCCTGTTCATAGATTACACGAGCCGATTCCGGCTTACCGGCAAATGTCAGTTCATTCGCCTGCCTGTTCAGATACGCTACTTCCGGAACGATCCTGATGGACGTTCCCGCTCCATAATTTGCTGTGTCCGACATGTTTCGTTTCTCCCCCTCTGGGTTGTTGGTGCCATGGACTTCATGACCCCCGTCCATGGCCACAGAGAGAATAATAATTATTATAAAATAAAAATTTGCAAGCCACGAATGCACCACATAAGGGATTTGCATCCGTGCTTCGTAACACTGCCGGACCCCTTTGCCGGGCTTCGCTGGCTGGCAGAGAGAGCTCACAATACGGGTAACGAAATGTTCCATCAGCAGGTATCCGGAGGATTATTATCAGGAATGGTTTATGTAAATCGCATGTCAGATAGCATCTTATTATTGAAAAACCCTGAATTCCGAAAATTTACTCCAAACTTCGAAATCTGTAATAAAAAGGAAAAACAGATGCGTATCAGAGCCCCCCCCGGCGGCCCGTTACACGATTTCATCTGATGTGCTCGTCCAATCCCATCGCCAGCTTGACTGCGTGATCGATGCAGGTATCGGCCTCCTGAACCTTTCCGATCTTTTTCAGACAGATTCCCTTGTTAAACCAGGACTCGGCATTGTACGGGTCTATGGCAAGTGCCTTATCGTAACATCTGATCGCATCTCCCTGCATGCCAAGTTCATCGAAACATGTCCCCTTGTTGTGCCAGGCAGTGGCATGGGTAGGGTCCAGTTCTGTGGCTCTGTTGAATAATTCCAATGCTTCATCCGGTTTTCCTGCATAAACCAATTCATTGGCCTCGCGGTTCAGATACTCGGATTCATGGATTATCCGACCTTCTGTTTTCGGTGCTCTGGTTACTTCCGACATGATTCCCCCATTTCCCCCTGTATCAGGTGATGTCCCCATGGGCCTCTCCCGGCCCATGGCTGAAAAGAGAATAATAATTAATCTTAAATAATAATTTGCAAGTCTTTATTGCATAATATATCGGTTGAGCAGCCTTGCTTTGCAGTATTGCACTGGTTCTCTGCCTTGCATCATTGATGGGCAGAAGAAAAAAGAATTATCATGAGACGATCTTCTGATGAACCCATACTAAAAAAATCAGGGTTGGTATTCGGTCAATTCTCATTGTACTGGGTAGGTTACCCGGCGTCTCTACCTATCGCTCCGGAGTCTTAGACCCCGGGAAAAGAGATATCCCCGTGAATTCCAGAGAGCGGTAATCTGTGAGGCGAATACAGATCTTCCGGACTCATCCCCTTTCCCAAGAAATCTGAGTAGTGTTTCTTTTCACGACAATGTTGTTTCCCCGAATTTCCTGGCCAATTTAAACTCTTTTTAAGATGGAAGAGTGGCCAGGGTGCTTCCTCTTACCCATCAGAGGGCAAAGATCCATTTTCCGATGGATATCATAAAAAAATTTGCCCGTCACTTCTGCCATGCAGATGCCTGATTCGGGAATGTTTAAATAAATCTCATGAAAAAGGGATGATATAATAATGGAACTGGATCAGGATAAATTACGGAAGATCAGGAGTCTCCTTAAATTAAACCAGAAGGGGCTTAGTATTACCGAAATATCCTCGCGGCTTAAATTAAACAGGAATTCGGTCGCTAAGTATCTTGAACTGCTCTCCATATCAGGTCAGGTGGAGATGCATTCATACGGCTCCGCAAAGGTTTTTTATCTCTCGCAAAGGATTCCGTTATCAGCAATCCTTAATTTCTCATCAGATCTGGTCCTGATCCTGGATAACGATTGGAAGATCATTCAGATCAATGATCAATTCCTCCAGTTTTTCGAAGAAAAAAGGGAAAATATCATCGGAAAGGTGATCCAGGAGGTACCGGTTGATTTTGTCAGGAATCTCCCTGTGCAGGAGGTGATGAGCCAGGATAAGACCGAAGGAGAGACGATAACCGAGAAAGAGACGGTCATCCGGGGTGAGCCCCATTATTTCAGGATAAAATTTATTCCGTCCATCTTTGATGATGGCAGCGAAGGGCTCACGATCATTTTGGAGGATATCTCCAAAGATAAATGGCACGAACGCGAGCTTCAGATAAACGAGGCGAGATACCGGGCTATCGTGGAAGACCAGACCGAGTTGATCACGCGGTTCAGGGGAGACGGCACGCTGACATTCGTAAATGAATCATGCTGCCGCTATTTCAACCGAGAACGCGGGGAACTCGTGGGATTTAATATGTTCTCCCTTATCCCGGAAAAAGACAGGGAATTCGTGAAGGACCAGTTCACTTCTATCACCTGTGAACATCCTGTTATTACCCTCGAACACCGGGTCATGCACCCTGAACTGGGTATCCGGTGGCAGCAATGGACCAACCGGGGCATCTGCGACGATGATGGGCAGATCATCGAGTACCAGGGAACCGGCAGGGATGTCAGCGACAGGCGCGCGGCGGAAGAGAAAGCCTCACGATATTCAGCGGAGATGAAATTCCTTTCGGAGACGGCGATGTCTTTCGTCCGGGTCGCAGACGAGACAGATATCTACCGGATCATCGGGGAAAATCTGAGACCGATCACTCCTCCGGATGCAATTATAATGCTCGAATCCTATGAGCGATCGAACAACACGGTGACTATCCGTGCTGTCCTGGACGAGAATGTCCGTGAAGAACTCATTTCCGTGCTCAAACGGGATCCGGTCGGATTGGTCTTCCCCAACGAAGAATCCCTGGGGCTGGGACTCCGGGCCGGTTCGTTCATTCATCTGACCGGAGGGCTCTCCGGGGATATCCGTCGGGTTTTGTCTGCTCAGATCCCGGAACAGACTCTGTGATGCCCTGGCCGAAAAACTCAAAATCGGAGACATATTTATATTCGGCCTTATATCTGACCACGGAGATTTCTTCGGGCATGCGATAATAATATGCAGGACAGGAAAGCCGGTGGAGAACACGGGTATCATATCAGCCTATCTGAACCAGGCGTCTATCGCAGTACAGCGGGATTTTATGGAGGTAAAGCTTCGGAAGAGCGAGGAACAATTCAGGAATGTCGCAGAACTGTCTCCTTTCCCGGTATCCATCATAGACGCCAGTGATCGGTATGTGTATCTCAACGGGAGTTTCTTGCGGACCTTTGGTTACTCTGTCGAGGATATCCCGAACGGTGAAGCATGGTTCTCCCTCGCCTTTCCGGATCCGGAACTCAGGAGGAAGGCCAAAATCACCTGGAAGACGGATCTAGCCCGTGCTCTCCCGGGGGAAGTAAGACCACGGATATTTCCGGTAGTTACGAAAACCGGGGACTCCCGGGAGGTCCTGTTCCGGCCGGTGAAAATGTCGGATGGAAGACATTTCATCCTGTATGAAGATATCACCGAACGCCAGAAGTCAGAAAAAACCCGGAATCTTCTCGCTGCGATCGTTCAGTATTCGGATGATGCGATCATCAGCAAGGCAACAAACGGCACAATAATGAGCTGGAATCCTGGCGCCGAGCGGTTGTTCGGATACGATGCGGAAGAGGTTGTCGGACAGTCCATCATGATCATTATTCCACAAAACCTCCACGAGGGAGAGCGGGATATACTGGACCGCGTGCGGAGAGGGGAGCATATCGCAGATTTCGAAACCCTCCGGGTCCGGAAAGACGGGAAAGTCCTCAACGTATCTGAAAGCATATCCCCGATCTGCGATGAGAATTATGCTGTTGTGGGGGCTTCTTCGATCGTCCGGGATATTACCGAACTGAAAGCCGAGGAGAAACTGAAGGAAACCGAGGAACGGTACCGATCTCTCGTGGAAAATATCAATGTCGGTGTATATCGAAGCACCGGTGACCCGGAAGGACGATTCGTCTGGGGAAATTCGTCCCTTGTTGAGATTCTCGGATGTGCATCCCTCGAAGTGCTGCAACAGGTCCCGGTGTCGGAGTTGTTCGTTATACCGGATGGGAGGAAAGAACTGCTGGACAAGTTAGAAAAACAGGGCTTTGTGAAAAACCAGGAGATCCATCTGAGACGATGTGACGGAACCCCTATCTGGGTACACGTCACCGCAACCGCACGGTTTTCCGAGACGGGGGAAATCGAGGTGATCACCGGTATCGTCGAAGATATCACCGAATGGAGGAAGATTAAGCAGGATCTGCAGGTGGCGCAAAAAGCGATTCAACATCTGGTGGAATGTAACCCTGACCCCTCCTGTGCGGTTGGGGGGGACCGGAAAGTGATCGCCTGGAACAGAGCGATGGAAAAAGCGACCGGATTAACAAAAGCCGAAATAATCGGAAGATCGGGACTTGCGGAAGTAATGCCACAACTCGGGATAAAGCGGTCCCTGCTGGACGAACTCCTGGACCTTCCCCCGGAGGTATTGAAGGAACAATATCCTGATTGTTCTTCAATTCGGAGAATAACACCGGCAGAACCGACAGAGCTGAGGGCTTTCGGGAACAATGAGGAACTCGAGGAGAAGATCTGCCTGTTTTATGGCCCGGACGGGAAATGCCATGGTGGGGTTGTCACCATCACTGCTCCTCCGAAGCGGGAATCTTCCTGAGCGCGATCAGATATCGCCTGATTACTTCAAGAGACGATCTTGACATAATTTTCGTATTAATATTAGGAAAAAAACATATTAAGAGATCATCGGGTTGTTTACTCCCATCTCTTATTACCTGATTAACTCTTCATACGGCCCCTTTCCCGGGATCGGGTTCACCCGGAGCACTCAAAGCCACAGGATTCCTGATCGAAGGCATGCGTCTCGATAACCCGTTCGAGAGATTTGAGAACAAAGGCATCGAATGAATCTACTCCTTCCCAGGTCTCGACCCGGTACGTATCTCCTTTTCCCGGATGGCGGAATGCAATCACCCCTCCCCCAGAATCCAGTGTCGAGATGTACTTTGTCGCGAGGACAGCGAACCGGTTCGTATTTTTCACCTTTTCTTTCAACCATATGGTCACGGTCCAGTACGGCGCGCCCTCATCCGTTTCCACCTTCGCGTCGTTCGCAATTTCGAACGCCTTAATCTGATCTTTTGTAGTTTGTTTCATCGCCGTTCCTCAATGGCATTGCCTCATATAGCCGACATCTTCTTAAATCTGTTGGTCACATCGCCGGTACCGTTCATTCCTGTCAGGAAATCAAACCCGGTATTCATGATATCCCTTTTAAAACTCCCGGGCGTACACCTCATCATGGATGCAGAGGAGTACGTCCGCCGTCGGATCTGTTCCGGGGCCGGAGATGATGAGATCTGCCGGGGACTTCGTGACCATATCATCCGGATCAAGGGATCGGCACCCGCAGAAGCGGAAGCATTTTCCCGTGCAGTAATTGAAGAGGTCAGACACACGCTGGGACTGACCGGGGATCTCTTTCGTTTCTATCCTGCAGGAGTAAGAATGGGGGAATTTGGGGTAGGTTCGCGGGGTACGGGAGATTTTTTCACACACCGCCAGATTGCCCGTGTCATCGGAAAGACATCAGCGTTCGTCGGCGTCGATGAAATGGACGATGCAGGCGCCATCCGGTATCCTTCCCCCCGTGGCTCTTCTGCTTCAGAACAACCCTTCATCATCTGTACCGTGGACGGAATGCACAGCCGGTTGTCTGATTTTCCCTTTCTTGCGGGTTTTCATGTTACCCGGGCGACACTGAGGGATGTATACGTGATGGGCGCCCATCCGGTCATGCTCTTTTCCGATATCCATGTGGCCGACGACGGAGATATAGCCAAGATCTTTGATTACACAGCCGGGATCACTGCAGTCGGCGAAGTGATGGGGGTTCCACTGGTGACGGGATCCACGCTACGGATCGGGGGAGATATGGTGCTCGGAAGCAGAATGACCGGGTGTGTGGGTGCCGTCGGTATTGCATCTCACCTGACTGCACGAAAGGACGCCCGGCCCGGTGACCGGATCCTCATGACCGAAGGAGCGGGGGGAGGGACCATCGCGACAGACTGCCATCTACTCCGGATATCCTGAAGTTGTCGATCATACCATTAACATCGACTTCCTCCGGGCATGCGAGGCGCTGCTCAGGAGTGACGTAATTGCGGGCATCCACGCAATGACGGATGTTACGAACGGCGGGCTGCGGGGTGATGTGTATGAGATCGCCGAGACTGCACAGTGCCGGATCGTCGTCGAGGAGGAACAGGTGGCCGGACTCGTCCAGCCGGATGTTCTCCGCATGCTCGAGGCGCTCCGGATCGATTATCTCGGCGTCTCGCTCGACGCCCTCCTGATCATCGCTCCCCCGGATAATATCGACGGGATCATGCGGGTAGTCCGCTCAACGGGGGTCGCTATCCGCGAGATTGGCCGGGTCGAAGTTGGAAGACCGGTTGCGGTCCTCGAGTCCGGAGGGAAAAAGCACGATTTCTCTCCGCGGTTTCGGGAATCGGCTTACACGCCGGTAAAAAAAGTTGTGGACCGTTATACGCGGGAATTTGATGAAATGAGCCGGGGAGTCGAACAGGCAGCGACTGCGGCTATAGAAAAGAAGGAACGGATTAAAAACCGTCTGATGGCTGAGAGATAACAGATACTCAGATCATTCCGCCTTCGTCCCGCTTGCGCAGATATTGTATGCAAGATAGGGCAGGCGCTTCTCGACGAAGGGTTCCACTTTTTTCGCCAGATCGTAGAGTGGATCTGCCAGATTAATATGGGCAAATGAGCATCTTTTCACGGTAATATTCTCAAAACCGGCCGATGAGAAGAGTTCTTCCATCTCCCGTTCTGAATAGTAATGCTCTCCAAATGCACCCATTCCGACGTGCCGGATCCTCATTGCCTCCCCGATGGAATAGATGGCGGGAAGACCACGAGTAAGGAGATTTTTTCCGAGGGTACACACGGAAACGGTTCCTCCCGGCCGAAGCACCCGCTGGACCTCATCGAGCATCATTTCAGGTTTCTTCAGATAACTGAACGCAAGCAGACTGGAAACGGCGTCGAACGAGTTCTTTCTGAATGGCAGGAATTCGGCATTTCCAAGGGTGAACTGGCTCGTGCGGCACCGTACCTGTGCCTTTTCGATCATTCCCCGGCTGATGTCGAGTCCGACCACGACCCCTCCCGAAGCGACATATCTCCGGACAAACAGTCCGGTACCGCATCCCAGATCCAGAAGGCGTACCCCTTTGGGGATTCTCTCCATGACCGAGCGGCTGATATGGTTATAGTAACTGATACCGCGTTTCCGGTCGTACCGGTTGTCATAGACCTCGGCCATCTCGTCGTAATGCCGCTGAACCTTGGACTGCACAAGCGTCATGAGAAGATCTCCTGAATTATACGGGCGGAAAGCATATTCAGCTGAATATACTCATTGTTGCAATGGCCAATAATATAATCTGTTTCTCCGATGGCAGCTGCAATCCTCGGATCATTGTACTCCCTTCTGACAATCCCCCTCAGTTCCCGCAGAACTTCACGGGACGATAACCCGTATTCGATCATGAGAGACTCGAGACGGCGGTTCGCTGACTGCAGATCACCGGAACGCATTGCCATAAAGGCAGCAGCTGCCAACATACCGCTTTCACTCCGGGAAAAGAGCGTAAGATCGAACGGCTGGCCGGATTCCACTGCAACCTGAAGAAGCATTGTCGCCCTGCGGAGATCGCCCCTGGCGGCCTGTACAATAAGATCGACCTGATCGTCCGAACATACGGAGTCCCTGCGGGATTCCTCGTTAAGGATAGATTTCAGCCGGGCAAATACGAGATTTTCGGGGATAGGACCGCAAAAGAAAGGGAAACACCGTGAGCTGATTGCAGGTATGAGGCCCGTGGGGTGCGGCGTGCAATACACGAACCTGCAGGTTCTTGAGAACCGTTCCATGATCCGGCGTAATGCCTGCTGTGCTTCTCTCGATAATGCGGCGGCATCATCGATGACTATCAGCTTGAACTCCGTATCGAGAGGGCGCTGGGATGCATACCACTTGACGATGTACTTGAAATTAGAAAGAAGGCTCTGGTCTTTCTGGTACAAATGGGCGTATCGCTCGTCCTGCTGCAGATACTGCTTTCCAAGGGAGAAGAAATCGCCGGCCTGGAAGAGCGGAGCATTTTCACACCAGTTATCTGCATACAGGCTCCGGGACAGACATTCGACGCAGATACTTTTTCCCGTTCCCGGCGGACCGGTGAAGAGGAGATGGGGGACACTCCTTGTCCGGGCAAAGGACCGGAGCCGATCGACAACCGGATCCTGCCCGATAATATCTTCAAATGTTCTGGGGCGGTACTTCTCAATCCAGAGCATGCTCCAGTCCCTCCCTGATCTCACGCTTTGCCTCCTGCAAGAGATAATGGTTATCCAGAGAACTGATCAGTTCTGCTGCCTCTTCCGGTTCGATCTCCCGGCAGCCACGGGTTATCTCCGGAAGCGCCCGGCAAACCTCGTCGACGATGGTAAGGGTGGCCGTCCGGGATGTTCGGGAGAGCGGATTGAGGTCGATCGCAATCACCTGTTTTCCCATCGCCCGGAGGGCTCCACACCGATCACCGTCCTCGAGGGGTACCAGAATGAGATCTGCCGAGCCGATGCCTCCGGGCAGGCACCACGCTCTCTCATGGGAAAGGGGAATCAGACGCTGGGGTGTTCCGTTAAGTACAGAGACGTCGCAGGACTCCAGAAGATCGGTAATCCGGCGAATCCGCTCTTCTGTCCGGTGGAAGAGGTTGACCTCGACCAGCGCGCCGGATGCACGTTGCAGACGGGCGATCTCCCGTGCTGCGAGCCCCGCCGTATTCCCGTTCACAGAGATCACCGGCCGTCTGGCGGAAATAAGCATCGCTGCAGCGATCCGTTCCGCAATCGCTGCGCTTTCCGTTGTCTTTTCTCCTATCATATAATCAAATGCCTCTCCGCGTCCGTGTGCAACGAGCCCCTCAAAAGATAGAATTCCCTCGCGGGCAAGCAGAGAAAGCCGTTCACGCGTCACCAGGGAACGGTAACGAGGATGGTCCTCCGGTATCATTTTTCCACCCCGCAGAGACGAAAGCCTTCTGAAGCGACATGAAGACGGTAGACTTCCCCGAATGGTGAGAGCACAGAGATTGCCTGTTTGCCGAGAGCAAAAACACCGTTACCGAGCATCGTCATGCTTGAGGGGATCTCACTCGCATCACAGGCAGCTAACATCTCCCGGACCGGAGGCATAATCAGGCCGCTTCTCTCCGCGAAGATCCGGGATTTTCTGAAGAGATCCTGGGGATTTTCCGGGCAGCCACCGGGAAATGCCCGGTACACCGATTCCATAATCCCCGGGGAACCAAGAATAGTCGGAGTAGAAAGCGGACTCCCTGTCACCACGGCGATCGTATCCGCGAGATCAAACCGCCTGATAATTCCTGCGCTGATACCGGGGCCGCAACGGCAGTCATATCCTCCACCCTGGCATGCAGCGACATCCCCGAGTCCGGTTTGATGAACGATCTCCGATTCGTGTGCAAGTGCGGTACATTCCTCAGGCGAAAGGCCGATGGAGAAAAGGGCATTCAATGCAGTGGCTGAACCAAGGAGAGCGGCTGCACTCAACCCAAAACCGGCCCCGATAGGAAGGTGGCAGACTGTCCTGATCGATACCGTCACGTCCAGCATGCCGATCAGGTATTCTACCGGCGGTGATCCGGCAATCTTCTCGACCACTTCGTTCCCCTGACCATACCGGTATATCATTACATCGGTAACCGGAGCGGGAGATGCGTACACGGTCACCCCTTCATCGATGACGATGCCTGCCCCGATGCTTCCACAGGTCTCCTCATCGTCTCCCATTACCGGGCGAAAATAACCCGATATATGACCCGGACAGAAAGCGACGGCAGTTTTGGACATATTCGGATCAACCCGCCGGAGGACGGTTCTTTTCACCCTTCAAAAAGGACGCGTATTAGCTTCGCCCTTTGATTATTAAAGCACTCGGGGAGCCGCGGGACCAATACGAACCCGTGCAGTGCCGGTTGTTCCACGAAAATTTCACCGTTCCCGGTTTTGCATAATTTCCAGCACCCGTGACCAAATCGCATCAGCCGCATCTTCTTTCGTCCCGCTGCATCTGCCTCTCTGTTCCGCGGTGATCAGCCCGAAATCCCCGCCAGGGGCTCCCATTGCATCAGGGGTATTGGTCACCACGAGGGTAGCACCCCGGGAAAGCAGAGAAACTGCATCAGATTCCGGTTCCCACCCCATCTTGAAGGCGACGGTCAGCGGGTGGAACCCGTCGATCACCTCATTGAGAAGTTTCGGGAAAGGCTCGAGTTGTATCGTGGCACGACCTCCACTCTTCAGCTTACCCTGCAGTCGTTCCGGCGCAAAATCCGAGATAGCCGCCGAACTCACGTATATCTCAAATGCTTCATTCCGGAAAAGATCGAGCACAGCAGTCCGCATATCCCCGGCCGATGTAGCAGAAATATTCCTCACACAGGGGAACTTATCGCCATGGACAACCGTCACCTCGGCTCCGAGCCGGAACGCCTGGAGGGCAAGGGCTCTTCCCATCTGTCCGGTTGACCGTGTGGTGAGTACCCGCACATCATCAATGGGCTCCATGCACTTTCCACTCGTGATAAGCACCCGTATTTCAGCAAGGGGGTGGCCGAGAAGCGCCCGTTCGCACTCCAGCACAATTCCTTCACTATCAGAAATTTTTGCTTTTCCCTCTTCAATTCGAGGCTCAACAACGGAAATACCCCAACTCATGAGGCGCTCGATCCCCGCGGTGACGGCAGGATGACGGTACATGCTTTCATGCATCGCCGGCACCAGGACGACCGGCATTCCCCTGCCTATCGCCGTCGTCGCGAAGGTGGTCACCGGGGTATCGTCGATTCCTGCGGCGATCTTCCCGATGGTGTTTGCCGTGCAGGGCGCGATGAGGAGAAGGTCTGCCCCTCCACCCTCGCCACAATGGGCGACATGCTCTACGAGACCGGATATCTGCGTGATAACCGGCCTCTCCGTCGCATATACGAGGGCGTCCGGGTGTATGATCCTGGTCGCCGCTCCGCTCATTACAACAGTGACCCCTGCCCCGCGTCGCCGGAGCATATGCACGATCCTGACCGTTTCGACAGCTGCGATGCTTCCCGTTACTCCGAGGACGATCTCTTTTCCTTCGAGCGTTCGGAGGTTGTTCACCGGCATCTCACATCCTGTACCCAGTGCCATATGCCTGGACCGTATTTTTTAACCTTTCGTATCGAAATTTCGGCCTTGTACCCTGCCTCGCAGATGATCGGATCGATAACCGGCGGCAGGTTTCCGGTGGTATGTACGTGGATCACGCTTCCCGAGCGGATATGTTCGAGGGCAACCGGAAGATACCTGACCGCCTCAAAGTGTCCCATCACGATCCGGTCATATGTTCCCGAGAGGAGATCGGCACAATCCCCATATGATGCAGTGACGCGAGATTCAACCCGGTTTGCCGGGATATTCTGTTCCAGGTACCTGAACGCGACCGGATTGATCTCCATCGCGTGAACATACGCACCTTTCATGGCGACAGGAATGGTAAAGTATCCAATTCCTGCAAACATATCAGCGACCCGCTCACCCGGCGTGGTCAGCCGCTGCATGCGGACTTTTTCTTCACGGTTTCCTTGGGCAAACATCACTCTGCAGGGGTTAAGGTGGAAGGTTATCCCCTGTTCCACGTGAACGGTCTCTCCCACACTTCCCGCCAGGAGCTCTGCATCAGGGATTCGCTCTGCTCCCCGGAACGATTTGATCCAGATAACTCCGCGGGGACGTCGCCATCTGATGATCCGATCTATCTCATCAGGAACCGGTTTTTTTCCATGCAGGACGGCAATATCTCCGATCATCTGAAAACCGCGCCCCTTATAGGGGCTGCGATCAGGGATAATCCGCTCACAGGGGTATTCATCCTTTACCGGAACGAACGCTTGCTCCCCTTCCACGTACGTGCGCCGACGGGTATCCGCCCACTCCTCGATCAGAATGTCTCCGAGCAATTTTCGCTCTACTACCCGGACACGCATGTCTAATCCACCAGGATAAGGATATTTCCGTCCTTCAATACCTGCACCGTCTCTCCCGGGCCGATTTCGGACCGCTTTCCGACCGGAATCTCCCGGGTGATTCCGGTATCCTGTTCGATAACCCCGATTATGTCCCCGTCCCGGAACGCAACGAGGGCCTGCTTGGCATCACGGGAATTCCCGATCACCCGGTTCACCTCTTCCAGACGGGTGGTTCTGACCGTTCCACTCAGGAGATCGGTGTACCGGATACTTTGCTGATCGACCTGCATAACCTCCCCGTACCTCCCTTTAACCTCGATGATGTCTCCCCGGGAGAACCGCGGTAATCGCACCAAATAGGTGACCCGGTAAACCTGCCTTCCTGCCTTCTCACCGATGAGTTTCGGGTGGGTTGTAACCCTCCCTCCCAGTCTCCGGCAGATCGCAAGGGCAATTTCATGCCCTATATGCTGGGAACCAACGGTTATATCCAATCCATCCCGGGTCTCCTCGATCCTGACGATAAACGAGAGGCGTTCCCCGCCGGACTGCATCGCGTCTTCCAGCTCGGTCGCAATCCGTCCGGCTGTTTCCACTTCATGAAGGCTGGGTTTCCGTCCTGTAGCCCGGACCTGGACGACCCCTTCGTGGTAATTCCCGCTGATCCGGTTACAGCGGTCGCATTGTTCTTTCAGCCACGCAATCTCCACCTGACATTCCCCTTCCACCGGGATGCCATAGAGCAGCCCCTCAACGGTGACACGGGCGGACGACCGGTTTACGGTGTTCTCCCGGATAGCCATCCGGAGGGAAACCTGTTCCAGGTTCGGGTGGAGATACAGGCCTGTCCGCACTAGTTCCGGCCCGAGGGAATCCCGATCGAGGGTGGTATCGGTCCAGGTATTCCCGGATTTCTGTGCGCCGCATACCGGACACCGGACACTGATCACCCGGGATTCCGATCGGAGCCAGGGAGTCTGCTCCACGCGGCATTGAGAGCATGTTCCCTCGTCTTTCACGGGTCTTCCGCAATGTGGACAGATCTGCTCGGTGATCATTACATCAGAGCCTGAGGATCTGGGCGTGCGGTATCGTTCCGAGCATTATACAACCGGACTTATCGATGAACCCTCGGGAGATTGCGAGCGTGATAACCCTCGGTCCCATGAGGTTTGCATTTTCCGCCCGTTCAAGCGCTGAGCAGACCTCTTCCGGAGTAGCCGGACAGTTGCCGTAGAACTTTTCGGATACGCAGATATCGATATCACCATATTCTATGCGGGTATTCAGAAGTTCCCGATCACATGCGGCTACCACTTCATTGCCATCGGGTGTTCGGTGGATCTTTAAATACATCGATCATTATGGGAGGGTTGCGCTATTAAAAATATAAGCCGTGACACCCGGAACCGCCCGATCCCGAAGAATATCAGGATGTCAAAATTTCTATCCTCTCCGTATATGGCTTCTCCGGCTACGAGCAGGTCTGCCTCAAAGAACTATCTCGACCCCGTATACCTGTGCCGGGGTCTCGGTGTGGATCCGGTGTACATCTTCCTCCTCGATCATCTCCTCACCCAGCAGCCGAAGGGTAAACCGTGGAACCGATTTCGGACCGATTACAGCTCCTGGCCGGGAGAGTTCATCCATATAGTCGCTCTCCATCATGAACCTCCTTCCCGCACGACAGAGTTCAGGTATATCGGGATTCCTGGCGATGAGGGAGGGGACGAGAGGGGTTTCCCCCGATCCGTAATGCTTTACAACCCGATCCGGTGGCATGCCGGCTTGACGCGCGATCTCCGGTACATCCGCACAGGGGCCGGACTCGGCATGTATCTGAACTGCACAGTCGCACCGGCTACCAAGGGAGAATGCATGGCGGAGCACCTGATTCGATGCGTTCCATACGGGATCCGGCACCTCGTAATGGGGGCGTCCACTTTTAAGGGCGTACGCCGACCCTTCGCGGATGTAATCCGCAGCAATATCAAGTCCCCCCTTCATGATCATCACAGCATCCTCGAGGGACATGCTCTCAGACAGCTGGGTGAGCTCGGCTGGATGCACCCCGAGGATTGGAAAAACAACGAGGCCGATCTCGCGACAACTACACGCAATGTGGAGGGTTTCGTCAAATATCTGAATGTAATCCTCAGGTGAACGAGGAAGGATTCCGTGGGAACCGGCCGGTTTGTTAACCAGGAAGAGATGTGTGCCCCCGACACGCTGAAAATCACGTGCCGCCTCGATACCCCGCCCGTTAACCGGGTCCAGGTGAATATGATCATCGGTGATCGGAAACGGAGGCGTCTTCATCGCATTCCACGATCTCCATCAGAGGATATCCGCCGGCTCTGTGCAACCGCGCATGACAGGAGGCTGTTCCTACCCGTGTTCTGATCTCCACATCAAACATTAATCCCTGGACCTCTGAATACCCGAAGGCATTGGGATTCATCAGTCCTCTGTCGAGTCTCACCTTAATTTCCTCGACGAAAGGCTGCAAAATCACGCTTTTTTCGATCGCCTGCTCGATCACCGGGGATATAGCCGGAGAGACCGGTGTGCCGACCCACTGATGATAGAGGGCGCCGAGTTTGATCGCCGCTTCAAATATTGCGCGATCCCGGTCGCTCGCCATGATCAAGGATAGGGGGTCACGGGTTATTAAAAGAGGATCCTTCAGATCCTCTCAAAGGAAAATATATTAAGGTGGGAGATGGAAGAGGTCGCTTTTCCGGTAAATTCCGGCCATTTCCGGGGATCTAGAGAAGTTTAATATTTCCCGACTTTGGCTCCATCGCCTCACCACCCCGGCGGAGCATCTCCAGCACGTTGAGTATATCATCCCGGGAAAATCCGCGCTGGGCTATGAGACCGATCACATCGTCCACCTTCGCCCATCCGCTCGGATCGGCGATATCCCGAATCACCTCCTTCGTGGTCCTGATCAGATCCCTTTTCCCCTTGGAGATCCCGGTGACGACTTTATCGATATCGAATGTTCCGGACTTTGCATCATACGCCACCTGTCGAAGGCAGGTATCGACGATATTGACCACCCGTTCTGCATCTGTCAGTTCGATCGTGTTGGAGAGCCGAATACGTGCACTTGCCTCTGCAAGCCTCACAAGAGCCTCCAACTGCCGTGCCGTTACCGGCACGGGTTTATTGGTATCTGCAAGGTCCCGGAGTTTCATATAGTAAGCGATGAGAGATTCCTTTGCCTCCGACGTGAGGCGCGGGAAACAGGTCCGTTTTGCAAATGCCACATATTTCCGGAAGAACTGGGGATCTATGTCCGGTGTCACGGGCTTTAATTGTTCCTTTATGAACTCATCCGTCACCCCGTGGATCGGGGAATGGGCATGCTGGACCATCAGCTCCCCAATTCCATGTGCCTTGAGGATGTGATCCGCGATAGCGCTGTCACGCTTATGATCGGGACGATCCGTCATGATAAAGATAAGGTCGAACCGGGAGAGGAGTGAGGCTGGCATATTTATCTGGTCACCAATCGGCGCGAAATCATCAAACCTGCCATATTTGGGATTGGCTGCCCCGAGGAGGGCACACCGGGACTTGAGCGTCGCTGTAATGCCGGCTTTTGCCACACTGATGGACTGCTGCTCCATCGCTTCATGGAGTGCACTCCGGTCCTCTTTATGCATCTTGTCCATCTCATCGACTGCAGCGATTCCCTTATCTGCCAGGACGAGCGCTCCTGCCTCCAGCGTCCATCGTCCATCCCCGAACTCATCCTTCACTGCCGTTGCGGTGAGGCCTGCGGATGTCGAGGATTGTCCACTCGTATAGATCGCCCGCGGTGAGAGCTTGACGACGTACCTGAGGAGCTGACTCTTCGCGATCCCCGGATCACCAATGAGGAGCACATGGATATCCCCACGAAGATGACTTCCGTCCGGCATTTCCTTGGCTATTCCTCCGAAGATCTGGAGTGCGATCGCTTCCTTAACGTCTTCGTTCCCGTAGATGGTCGGCGCAATCGAATGGACGATCTTCCGATAGACCTGCGGGTCTTTTGAAAGGTTCCGGATCTCTCCCTCATCCCTCTCGTTGATCTCCACCTCCTCAAATTCCTTCTCTGCGATCTCGATGGAATTGCACTCCATATAGATGTCAAATATCGTGCTCTTGTCCCCGTGTGTGATCCTCTGAACAGACCGCAGTATCCCGTTCACGACGATACGATCTCCGGGAGCTACGATTCCGGTCAGGTCGTCTGTGACATCGACATCGATCGTCTGGGGCTGTTCTCCTCCGCGCAACCCTTCGGGCGATTCCTGAATCCGCAATTTCTGGGAATCAACAAACCGTGAACGCTTCGGCACAAGCTCGATCTTTTTAAAGGTGCATCCGTCTGTGGCACAACCGTCCGGCTCCTGGAATTTCCCGTATCCCTGTTTCTTCTCGGTAAAGTGACCGGCCGGGCAACGGAAGACCGCATGGACAACCCGCGGCCTTACTTCGGTCGTCTTTCGAAGGATGCCCTCAACGCTGATGAACCGGTTGATGTCATCTGCCCGAATCTCGCGAATACCAGTCTTCCTTGGGAGATTGATGAACCGAATGTTGATGGTCGTCCCTTCTTTCTTATTCCGGGCCCTGAACAGCTGGTGGTTTTTGATGGCATTCTGCACATCCTCCAGCACTTTGCCCGGGTTTTCCAGGATTTCATCTGCTATCCGGGTTCCCGTCTTCCCGTAACTGACCACATCCCGATAGTCGATCGCGAGCGAACGCCTGAAAGGATACTCCCGCGTCAGCTCACCAAGTTGTTTTTTATACCGTGATTTGAGGAATTTACTCCAGTCGGCATCCCGGTCCGTTATCTCCGGGTTTTCCGTTTCCTGCATTTCTCCCATGTAACTTCCTCTCATTTACCGCTGCGCCGGGCGTGCATCACGAACTGGGCAATCAGGGCTTCCATCTGGATCTCCGTGTCGGCGCCTTCGGAGAGGCGGAAATCGGTGACCCCGAGCCGGTCTATCAAAGCCACTTTTAAACCCTGATCCATGTCTCTTTTAACCAATGCGCGGTAACATTGGCTTATTAATTCCGGTGGGGCGATTCCCCGTTCGTTCAGCAGGCGATCCATTACCATCTCAGCCCCGTCGAAATCGCCCGACAGGGAGAGAGCTGAGCAGCTCTTCGATCTCATCCGGCCGGGCACTCGATGTAATGGCATATACCCGCCCTGCATCGATATCCGGGCTGATGATCGCTGCGCCCTGCAGGGCATTGATCGCCTTTCGCATGTCTCCCTGGGAGATGTACACGATCGCGTCGAGAGCTCCGTCGGTAAGATTCAAGCCCTCGCATTGAGCGATTCGGAGCATCTCTTTGATAACTGCATCCCTTCTCAGTGGTCTGAAACGATAAATTGCACACCGGCTCTGGATGGGATCGATGATCTTCGAGGAATAGTTGCAGGAGAGAATGAACCGGCATGTCTGGGCAAAATTTTCCATGGTCCTTCGGAGGGCGGACTGTGCATCCGGGGTGAGCGCATCCGCCTCGTCGAGGAAGAGGATCTTGAAGCCTGCACCGCCAAGGGGGGAAGTCCGTGCGAACTGCTTGATCTGGTTCCGCACGACGTCAATTCCCCGCTCGTCCGAAGCATTCAGTTCCCGAAAATTCAGGTGCCAGTTATCTTTGAAAAATTCCCGTGCAAGGGCTACTGCTGCGGTCGTCTTCCCGACTCCGGCACTCCCGGTGAACAGAAGGTGCGGCAGACTCCCACTCCTGACATACGATGCGAGTCGCTCGATGATCTCTTCCTGCCCCACGATATCCGCCAGTTTCAGGGGCCGGTATTTCTCTATCCATATTGCCTGGCTCTCCTCCATGAATGACCACTCCCTCTCCCAGTTAGATCATGATCTACAATGATGTAATCTATTCTCTATATGATTCCCTCCCGCGTGGTGCGGAGGTGAAGAAGTGTGCCTTTATACTAGTAGCTATCCGTGGAAAGCGTTTCGTTAATCTTGAATCATCATTTTCCAATCTCATCCCGGTGAATTCATTCTGGTGTGAACCGATGCCTGCACCACATTGCGCACCAGAGAGGAATATCTGTCTTCTATGAAGGAATGCAAGGTTTATTCCAGCCAAGGGAATGGATGGATGAGTGTTCACAAACAGAAGGGATATCACCTGATATGTCAAAAAAATACGGGTACATGCATTGCTTGCATCTGTGGATCGGTTCTCTTGGATCGGAGGAGATCAGCTAGGCGAAGCCAATATTAATAGGCCGCAGGGAAGGAGATGGAAGCAGCAGCACGGGTATTTGCGGGCGAATTCAATCTGACCACGCTCGAGGTGGAAGCGAACGAGCCGGGCGACTCCACCGGGGTTATCACCCCGGGGGGATTGCACTGTACCCGTCTCTTCCTTTCAGGAGCCCTCATCTCGGTCGAGGGGAGTAAAGGTGAAGGGATGCATGCCCGGCTGGCAGACCCGACCGGGGTCTTTGGCATCTCCACGGACTGGCGTGATGACCATGTCTCTTCGATCCTTGCATATTTCACGCCTCCGGTCTTCGTTACCGCCATCGGCATGGCACGGCTATTCAGGCGGGGTGGAAAAGCCATCCCCGGGGTAACACTCTCTGAAATCAGGGAAGCAGGAAGAGATGTGAGGGACACCTGGGTGATCCATACCGCCGCCGACTCACTCATCCGACTCCGGGCATTGCAGGCAGCGGTAAGTGGCGGCCCCTCCCCGGGCGATATGAATCGGGTAATATCCCACTATCGGGTTGACCGACAGATGATACACTGTCTAGCCGGAATCGCAAGATCAGCACTTGATAAGGTGACTCCTATTTCCGGAGGAGCGATTTCACCGCGTGAAGACAGGGAAGTCATTTATGAGATCATCACCGCACAGAGCGGTCCGCGGGGGATTGCTGTGACCGACCTTATCTCACGCGCCGGAACAAAGGGTCTCGATGAAGCCGCCGTTACCCGGGTGCTCGAGGCACTGATACGGGAAGATGAATGTTACCAACCATCGCCGGGGATCATTAAGCTCTTATGAGACTCGAATTCATCGATTCCGGTCCGGCTCTGGTGGTCGAGGGAGATTCGAACCGTGTCCTGGTGGCCGCTGACCTGCACCTGGGAATCGAGGCAGACATGGCAGGTCATGGGCTGCATTTCCCGAGCGGGAGCTTCCGGAGGCAGGAGCGGCTCATCGGGTGTATCCGGGAGACAGATCCGGACCAGATCCTCCTCCTCGGGGATATAAAACACAGTATACCCGGGACAACGCGTCAGGAATACCGTGAGCTCCCGTCATTGATTGCCGCTCTCCGGCGGGAAGCCCCGATCCGGATAGCACCCGGAAATCATGACCCGGGGCTGGAACGGTTTCTCGATCCGGACGAACTGCTTCCCATGGATGGAGCACTTATCGATGATGTCGGGTATCTCCATGGTCATACCTATCCGGCCCAGGCACTTGCAGGACACCTTATCATAACAGGGCACCATCATCCGCTGGTCTCACTCCGGGATGAAGTCGGATGTTCTCTCCGGGCCCCCGCATATCTTCTGGCGGATATTGCGGGTAAATGTTTCCGGACGGGGGCATCCGGGGAGGAAAAAACGACCCGTGCGCTTTTCGTTCCTGCATTCAACGAGTATGCAGGTTATGACATCCTCCAGATCCTTGACAAACCATTCAGCCCGCTTTCCCGCTGTATTCAACGCGAGAGCGCGGAGATCTTCCTCGCCGACGGGACATTTGTCGGACCGATCTCAGTGGTGGAGACCCGTGAACCGCATCAGACATCTTGACGAACGGGTGCAGGCATGTATCAGGAAACGGGGATTTATCGAACTCTCTGAGATTCAGGACCAGGCAATTCCCCGCGTACTTGCCGGTGATCACCTTCTCCTGATCGCGCCGACCGGCACGGGTAAGACCGAGAGTGCTATGCTGCCTGTCTTTAACGGAATGCTTTCACTACCGGCGGGCGGGTTCCGGGCGATCTACATCACACCCCTGCGATCCCTGAACCGGGATATGCTTCAGCGGCTGGAATGGTGGTGTCGTGAACTCGGGTTTTCGGTCGGTGTGCGGCACGGGGATACCCCGCTCTCCGAACGGCGCAGACAAGCCTTGAATCCCCCGGATCTGCTCATCACTACCCCGGAAACCCTCCAGGCAATCTTTATGGGAAAAGTGCTCCGGCGTCACCTGCAGCATGTCCGGTACATCATTGTCGATGAGATTCATGAACTGGCCGGAAGCAAACGGGGCGCTCAACTGGCAGTCGGTCTGGAACGACTGATCCCTTATGCGGGGGAGTTCCAACGTATCGGACTATCCGCAACGGTTGGGAACCCCGAGGATGTTGGCCGATTTCTCTGTGGAGCGCGGCCATTCCGGATCGTCCAGGTCCCTGTTGCCAAACATCTCGATATATCGGTCACATATCAGGGGGATTCGTTTGAACGTGAGGCGGCCTGGGTCGGGGATTCGATAGACAGGCACGGGTCCACACTGGTCTTTGTAAATACCCGGGTGACGGCCGAGGCGCTCGGGCATCAGCTTTTCTCCCGCGGGGATGTGGAAGTACACCATGGCTCGCTCTCGAAAGAAGTACGAATAGATGCGGAGGAACGGTTCAAATCAGGGAAAATTCATGCCCTGATCTGTACTTCATCGATGGAACTCGGGATCGATATCGGTCATATAGAGCATGTGATCCAGTTTGGCTCCCCGCGTGAAGTCGCCCGCCTCGTCCAGCGGGTAGGAAGGGCGGGACATCAGACTTCACACGGTTTCGCGGGGGACCATCCTTGCGACCGGATTTTCCGATCTCCTCGAGTCGCTTGTGATCGCACGCAAAGCAAAGGAAAACGAGGTCGAACCAGTCCTGTTGCACATTAATGCCGCGGATGTGATGGCAAACCAGGTTGCGGCGATGGCGGTGGAATATGGCGAGATTGAAAAGACCCGGGTTCTCGCGTGCCTTGAGCGGACCGCTCTTTTTCCCGTGTGTGCACCGCTCCTGGACCAGGTCTGTTCCCAGATGGCGGAGCACCGGCTTATTCGCATTGAGGGATCGCGAATCATAACCACTGCCCGCGCCCGGAGATATCTCTCCCTGAATCTTTCCATGATCCACGATGAGCGAAAAGTCCCGGTATTCGATATGGTCTCACGCCGCACGGTCGGAACGCTCGACGAATCGTTTGTTGTCGGATGGATTCATACCGGCGCGATCTTTATAACAAAAGGGCAGCTCTGGCGGGTCCTCGACATGGAAAACGGGCAGATCACCGTCGAACCGGCAAAACGCGCTAAAGGAGAACTCCCGTCCTGGGAAGGAGAGCAGATCCCGGTCCCCTATAGTGTCGCGGAGGAGGTCGGGGAGTTCAGGAGAACTCGGGCGGTTAAGAACTACACCCGGGAAGAGAATTCCATATCATTTGCTCTCCGTTATCTGGAAGAAATGGATAAGAATCGCTCTGCCGTGCCTGACGATACCTGCATCGTCCTCGAAAATGCACCAGAAGGTGTTATCGTCAATGTATGCGCCGGCCATAAAGCAAATGAGGCCCTTGCACGGGTGCTCTCCATCCTGATCTCTGCTCGCTATGGCACTACCGTGGGGATCGAAGTGGATGCCTATCGTATTTATCTGAGGCTCCCCGCCGATATCCGGGCAGCGGATGTCAGGGACCACCTGGTCGACCTGAACCCCGATCACCTGCAGGGAATTCTTCAGCTTGCAATGAAGAGAACTGCGCTTTTCAAATGGAAACTGGTACAGATCGCCAAAAAATTCGGGGCGATCGATGCCGATGCCGACTATGAGCGGATCAGTATCCACCGGCTGACAGAACTCTTCGATAATACGGTTGTGCAGAGAGAGGCCTATCGCGAACTCTTTTCCGTGTACATGGACGTCGAAACGGCCGGGCGGGTTGTTCGGCGGATCCGGGAAGGGTACATTCGGGTGATGACCGGACCGGTGAGCATACTCGGTGCTGAAGGCCTCTTCTCGTCCCGCGATCAGATGCAACCTCCATCTGTTGATCAGGCAGTGATCAGCACGCTGAAACGGAGACTCGAAGAGCAGAACGTCATTCTGGCATGCATGAACTGCAGACAGTGGAAGAGCAGGACGGTCGTATCGCGGGTGCCGGAGAGGCCGATATGCCCGAAATGTGGTGCCCGCCTGATCGCCGTTCTCAAACCATGGGAAGAGGATCTCTATGCCCAGGCAAATAAGAAAAAAAAGACAGAAGAAGAGCGAAATATCGAGATACGCCTGATCAGGAATGCCAATATCGTCCTATCGAGTGGCAGGAAAGCGGCTGTTGCACTCGCGGGGAAAGGGGTAGGGCCCGATAATGCATCACGGATCCTGGCCACCCTCGCCACCGGAGACACCTTTTACCGCGAGATTCTGAAGGCAGAGCGGAACTATATCCGCACCCATCGGTTCTGGTGAGGATTCCCATAGGATTTTTCAAATCCGCGGAACCAAAATAATTAAGGTGATTTTGCCATATACTGAGTCAATATGTCGAAATGTGCCTGTCATCCGGATAAGGAAGGAACGGGCACCTGTGCCGTCTGCCAGAAAACCTATTGCGAAAACTGCAGAGGAAGCAGATTCGGCATCTGCAATCGTTGCGGATTTAAAATCATGATCATCCTCCTAATCGTCATGGTGGTACTCTCGTACACCGTCTGGTTCGGAATTTTGTAGGATGAAGTTCGGTTATTTCCCTATGGGCATGGAAAGTAAACCTATATCAGCAATGGGAAACCGGAGAACAAGATCAGTAAACCGATCCGCAGATCCAAGGCACGATCTGGATGAATGAAGTCTGTGATCTCCCCGCTGTAGTCCGTTTATTGCACGTTCGGAAGAAGCAAAAGAGACATCTTCATCAAATTGTCTCACAAGTACGGATACCCTGCTTGAATTGAACGGCCTTTCCACTGAGGCGAGAGGCGAAGATCGGAAAGATCCTTATTTTGATCTCGATCGTTCTCTTTGTTTCATCGGAATCGTCATTATCGTGGCTGTATCCCTTTTCCTGAATGCCATTGCTGCAGCACCTTATTTTGTTCTTCTTATTCTCGCGAGATCGTAGCGATCCTGAAGGGAGCGGGCCTCTTTGTCGGAATATTTGCCTTAAAAGCAAGCGATGAAAAAATATTATCGAAAGCGGGAGTCCTTGCGGTGATCTCGAGCATCCTTCCCCCTCTGGACATCATCATGTTTATTGGGGGAATACTCTGCATCGCAAGCCCGGAAGCGCAACAGAAAAGGGAGTGAGAAACGGTCCGGAGACCAAAGGGAGTCTGAGTTATTGCATCGAGTCTGAGTCCCGTGTTGCCTCGGTGAAGATTCGATGGAAGGAACTAGCTTTCTCTATTATATATTTATTTTAATAACAGAGCAAGTGGAAACATATTTTAAAACCAATGCTCAAGATCAGCAGAAGGATTTAATTATAACGGAGGGTGTGTGACCGGCATTTATGATCGGGCATTCAGGCAATCGATCGATAATCCTGAATCATTCTGGGAAGCGGCCGCAGATGACATTGTCTGGGACCGGCGATGGGATCGGGTTCTTGATGATTCCCATCCTCCTTTCACCCGATGGTTTCCCGGCGGGAAGCTAAATACCTGTTTTAATGCCCTCGATCACCAGGTCGAATCCGGGCGAGGGTCGCAGCCCGCCCTGATATACGATAGCCCCGTGACTTCCACAATCCGAACATACAGTTTCAGGGAACTTCGCGAGATTGTTTCGAAGGTTGCGGGGGGGCTCACCAGAGAAGGGGTCGGGAAAGGTGATCGGGTCGTCATTTACATGCCCATGGTACCAGAATCGGTTATCGCGATGCTGGCCTGCGCCCGGATCGGTGCCATTCACTCGGTGGTCTTCGGTGGGTTTGCCCCCCGGGAACTGGCAACGCGGATCGACGATGCCCGACCGAAGATGGTGATCTCAGCATCCTGTGGGATCGAGGTAAACCGGCTTATCTCCTATAAACCTCTCCTAGACACAGCAATCGCCATGTCATCGTACCCACCGGTATCCTGCGCAATTCTCCAACGGCCGGAGTTGAAAGCACCACTCGATCCGGGCCGGGATATTCCATGGACTACGCTGCTAGAGGGAGATCCGGTCGATTGCACGTCAGTGGATTCGACCGATCCGCTCTATATTCTCTATACCTCCGGGACCACCGGTATTCCCAAAGGTGTCGTCCGGGACAATGGCGGCCACCTGGTTGCGCTCCGGTGGAGTATGGAGAACATTTACGGAGTGAAACCCGGAGAGGTTTTCTGGGCAGCATCCGATGTCGGATGGGTTGTCGGACATTCATACATTGTATATGCGCCGCTCATTTCAGGTTGTACCACTGTTCTCTACGAGGGCAAGTCGGTCGGGACCCCGGATCCCGGTGCGTTCTGGCGGGTGATAGAGGCACATGGTGTTTCCGTACTCTTCACTGCTCCAACGGCGTTTCGTGCTATCAAGCGGGAAGATCCTGATGGAACCTATATATCCCGCTATAATATGTCGGGATTCCGATCTCTTTTCCTGGCCGGAGAGCGGTGTGATTCCGACACGCTGAAATGGGCGGAAGAACGTCTGCATGTCCCCGTGATCGATCACTGGTGGCAGACAGAGACGGGTTGGGCGATCGGAGCGAACCCGATTGGCCTGCAGCACTTTCCTGTAAAACCCGGGTCGTGTACTAAACCGGTCCCCGGATATGACGTTCGGGTCCTCGATGAAGCAGGTCATGAGATCGGACCCGGGAAGACGGGAAATCTCGTCATCAGGCTACCGCTCCCTCCCGGATGCCTGACAACACTCTGGAATAATGAAAAAGATTTCATAAAAACCTATTTCCATGAATATCCCGGCTTTTACGAGACTTCCGATGCGGGTTTTATCGATACGGAGGGGTATCTCTGGATCATGGGCCGCACCGACGATATCATCAACGTTGCGGGCCACCGCCTTTCCACGGGATCAATGGAAGAAGTGCTTTCTCTGCATCCGGATGTGGCGGAGTGCGCGGTTACCGGTGTTGCAGATCCCGTGAAGGGTGAGATACCACTTGGGTTTATCGTTTTAAAGGCAGGTGTTAATAGATCGCACGCGGATATCGTCGCAGAGACGATCCAGATGGTAAGGGAACGAATCGGGCCGATCGCTTCTTTTAAAGTGGCTGTTGTGGTAAGACGGCTTCCCAAGACACGGTCAGGGAAGATTCTCCGCGGAACGATGAAAAAGATCGCAGACGGAGAGCCCTACAAGGTACCGGCAACGATCGATGATCCTGCAAGCCTCGACGAGATAGCGGAAAGTCTTGCAACGCTCGGATATCCCCGAAAACGAGGGAACGTTAAAAATAAAGGTTCGGTCCGGTTAACTCAAAAAAAAAATAGTCAAATGAATGCTTAATTTGAATATTACCCAACAGGAAACACCGAATGGGCACCTGGTCAGTTCTCTCACCGATGATCGGATGGGAGAACCCTTTTAAGCACCCGAAGGATTGTCTCTTACAGATTTTATTCCGGTGTGCTTTAATTAATCAAAATTGTTTTCGTGAATTATTCAGTCATCGGAAGATACAGGTTGAGATGGGTGATAACCCAGGTGTGACCCGTGCCCCTGAGAATGAGTGTCAATTTTCCGGGCGTGTGTTTCACATCACCTATATAGCCATAGGATATCGTGAACATCCCCGTCACCCATGCGATCGTCCCCTCGGCCCTTACATCCATTTCGGAAAGGTCCGACGGCAGATCACGTCCACTTTCCTTCAGCCAGCGCGCAAAACTGTCCCGGTTCAGGACCCTGTCCGATCTCCCGCTGACAAACCCGCTGAAATCTTCCGCTATCAGATCCATTCCCTGTACGATATCTCCCCGAGAGGCAGAAACAAGCAATCGGTCGACGATATCGATCACCTGGATCCGGGTCTGTTGACTAACTTTCATAAATTACTGTAATATTATTCAAAAATGCATGTATAATGGTTCGGTTAAGAGGTTATCACCCGGTATTCTAACTTATTAAGAAGCCTTTCATCCCTTGAGCAGATGGGTCTCTCCGTTCAGTCATGGAGAAAAGGCTTTCAATTCGTATATTCCAACATTGTCTGTAGTGCCGGCGGTCTGGAGGACCAAATAGCAGGAGACTTCGCATGTTCAGGCCCGATTTCATTCACACAAACGAAGAATGGGTCATATGGCTTCTCGGTGAAGAATTCCCCTCACATGCGTCTCCCCAGCAACTCATCGAACGGACACGATTATTGGCGGAACAGGTCGATGAGGCGGTAAGGAACCTGGAGCGGATTAAGGCGGTGAAAGTCGTGCGGATTCCAGGGCGTTTCCCCCTGGAAAATGTTCAGACGGTTGGCTTGCAGAAAGCCGGCTATTCAATGTTCGATGAACTCAAACGCCTGAGCAAATGACAGATACCGTCATTTTATCTTCCTGGTCGTATGGATTATCAGACTCAATTCTGCTATCTTAGTGGCTGAATGGATATCATCACCCGTTTAATGCGTGAATCCACAGAATAACGCGCGAATGATATTTGTAATGAAGAGGGAAAAAAAGAGAATTTCATTCGATGGTGATTCCCTTCATCGGTTCAATAACCGTCTTTTTGAGATGTACTTCAAGGACATTGTTCTTAAAACTTGCCCGTGCTCCTTCCTCGGTGACGTCGGTGGGAAGCGGTACTATCCTTCTCATTGTACCAAAACTTCGTTCGCTGACATAATACCCCTCTTTTTTTTCTTCCCTCACATTTTTCCGCTCGAATGATATCTCGAGGGCACGCGGGTTAAGCAGATCCATGCGAATATCTTTCTTTTCCACTCCCGGAATAATATCGGCCGTTACGGTCACTTCATCGCCGTGTTCCAGTACATCCACCCGGAACTCACCTCTCGTCGATGGAAGCATCGTTTCTGTCTGACCAGCGGGAAGAAGAGCCCACCTGTTCATATCGGACATCTGCTGGAACATATCATCCATGTAAGCCCTCATTTCATCCAGTTCGTCAAATAACGATCTCCGGTACCTTCTGTATACGCACTGTCCAATCCTCCTGTTCGATCTTCCCGATGAATTTTCAGACCTCGGGCAATCGAAGGATGGAATATAATGTATATATAGTTTTTTCCAAATCCGGGTTCGCCGTTTACGAGAAGATCACACATTCATCGGCTCTTACCGCGTGCGAGCGATGCAAAAATCCCGAATATGCAGAGGATGGTAAAGAGGGTGAATGCATATCGAAGACTCAGTATGAAGGATGAATAATAAGCGGGGGTGATCTCAACCCTCCCGATCACGATCGAGAAGATCATAATCGCGATTCCCATCGAAAGCATCTGCCCGAGCAACCGCATCGTCCCGTTAATCCCGGAAGCAACACCGTAATATTTCCGATCGACTGCACTCATGACTGCATTGGTATTCGGAGAGGTGAACAGTCCCGCCCCCATACCGAGGATCACCAGACTGATCATGATATACCAGACCGGGGTGGCCTTGGAAAGAAAGATAAGAAATCCAAGTCCGAAAACGGTGAATCCCATGCCTGTCGATGCGACGATCCGTGGATCGACCCTGTCCGACAAGCGACCGGAGAACGGGGAGACAAGCATCTGGACCACTGCCTGAGTGACAAGGATCGTTCCGGCGATTTCTGGCGAAAAGGATTGCGTGAACTGGAGGTAGAGACTCAGCAGAAAAGTCACTGCGAAGGTGGCGCTGTAGTTGATGAGGGCCGCAATGTTTGAATAAAGAAATAACCTGCTTTTCGTGAAGAGTTTCATGTCCAGGACAGGGGAAGGGATTCGCATCTCAAACCACATAAAGAACCCCAGGGAAACCAAGCCGAGGAGGATAAGGGTTCCTCCCGCTATGGTGGGGAGTACAGAGAAACCGCACATGATGGCAACCAGGGAGACTCCGTAAAAAACGGAACCCGCGAGATCAAACCGTTCACCACGGCATTCTGCCCAGTCACCCTTGAGTCTCCAGAGTACGAGAAAAATTGCCAGGATCCCTATCGGAATATTCACGAGGAAAATGCTCCGCCAACCAAGATACTCGGTCATCACCCCGCCGAGGAACGGGCCGAGCGACAGGCCGAGGTATACTGCAGTAATATATATTCCCAGAGCACCCCCGCGTTCTTTCGGGGGAAAGACCGAGGTAAGGATTGCTACGGCTGTCCCGAAGATCATGGCGGCTCCGGTCCCCTGCACGATACGTATAGCGATCATGACCTCCGCGGATGGGACCATCGTCATCAGAAAGGATGCGACAGTGAATATACCAAGACCGATAAGAAATACCCGTTTCCTCCCGTATATATCCGCAATTTTTCCAAATGGAACGATGAAGACCGCCGATGCGAGAAGATACGCGGTGGAAACCCATGAGAGGGCGACGGCGTTCATATGGAACTCCATGCTGATCACCGGGAGCGATATGTTAACGGCAGATCCGTCAAACGGTGTGATGAAACCGGCGAGAATGGCGATAAGAAGGACAATTCTCTTCTCTGTCTTTGTCGGGACAGCGGTTGGATACCGGCAGATCTCGGATTCTTTGGCAGGCACCGGATATTTCGTCATCTGAACGTTCAACCCTGAAAGATCTGAAAAATCTTCTATGCGTATGATCTGCGTATATTCCCCTCTAATATATTCCGATATCCTTTTTCCATCAAAAAGGACGACAGGATGTATGAATCAGGATCATTCTCCCAGAAGATTACCTGCAGTGAAATTTCAGGTTTTTCGCCCATCCAGAAGTAAGGATTTTTATCACGTTCTTCCAGCAGGCTGGATCGTTTTTGTAATCGAACCGAACGGTTGCATCGGCATCATCAGACCCCTGAAAATGACGCATTCTTTTTTACCGGTTTGATACCATTATACTACCACCTGCACGGGAAAATCCCGAGGAGTGAGCTTTCTTCGCAGGAGAAGATCTCATGAGACAGAGCCGGATTATCCTTCATATCGATATGGACAGTTTTTACGCATCAGTAGAGATACGGGAGCACCCTGAATTGTCAGGGCTTCCGGTTGTTGTTGGTGCAGACCCGAAAGAAGGAAAAGGGCGTGGGGTTGTAGTGACCGCCTCGTATGAAGCACGGCGTTTCGGGATACATTCAGCGATGCCGATATCGCGTGCATGGCGGCTTTGTTCTCACGCGGTCTATATCCACCCTCATTTTCCTCTGTATGCAGAAGTATCGGGGGAGATCATGGAGATCCTCTCACAGTATACCGACCGTTTCGAACAGGTCAGCATCGATGAAGCGTTCCTCGATATTTCGACATCCGGGAACTATCCTGCCGCAGAAAACCTTGCCGGCCGGATTAAAGACGAGATCCGCGAGAAGGAGAGGCTGACCTGTTCGATCGGTATCGGTCCGAATAAGCTTATCGCCAAGATTGCCTCTGATTATACAAAACCAGATGGTTTAACCGTTGTAGATCCGGCTCATGTTCGGGCGTTCCTCACGCCTCTTCCCGTGGAAAAGATTCCGGGTATCGGCAGAAAGACCGCTGCGGAACTTCACCGCATGGGGATAACGACGATTGGGGCGCTTGAACGTCACGATGTGCAGGCAATGATATCACGTTTCGGCCGGGGAGGGGTCATCCTGCAGGCTATGGCGCGGGGAGAGGACGAACAAGAGGTTGGTTCAAGGGAAGGGGTACGATCGATCAGCCGGGAACACACCTTCGAAAAGGATACCAACGTTTTTAGTGAAATTACTGGTACCCTGGATGCCCTTGCGGAGGATCTACATGCGACACTTCGGGAAGAAGAGCTCCTGTTTCGGACGGTTACGGTGAAGGTTCGATATGAGGGCTTTATAACGCGCACGAAATCGCGCTCCCTCGAACACCCTGCGGTAGACCTCACACCAATCCGTTCACTTGCCCATGCTCTCCTTTTCGAATTTCCCCAGGAAAAAAAGATCCGGCTCATTGGACTCCGTTTATCCGGTCTGACCCGGAAGGAATCGGATCAGAAGACTATTTCGGAATTTTCCACCCCAATTACCGAATGAATTATATTCGGCTGTAAAAGCAAAATGAGCTTGAAAAAAGGTCAACCAACAACGATCCAACTCTATACGATCATTGCGGTCTTATAGGTTACCTCATCTTATTTCAAGGGATATTCCGAATCGAAATCAGATCGCGGGAAAAAGAGGAAGAGACCTGAGTGTCGCCATCCCGTAATTGAAATATGCAAGGAGACCCAATGGCTATTGCCTATCCCATCATAGCGGGACCGTTCATATCGCATGCGTGTATTCTGGAACGGAAGAAATGGAATCGTTTAATGTGGTATACCCATGGATGATTTGTATTGTAGTGGCAGGGAGCCCCGGGAACAGGATAGTCTTATCTTCGCCGATGTCACCTTCGATCATCCGGTAATCGAGGAGATCAAAGCAGCCGGCCTTACGGCGGTGGATATGCATTATCATACCAATCACTCCGACGGGATGACTCAGGTAAAGGATGCCCTGAAACTTGCCCGGAAGCGGAGGGTTGGTCTCTCAATAACGGATCATAACGAGATCAGCGGGGTTGTCGAAGCCGCACGCACAGGAAACGAAGTTCTTCTTATCCCGGGAATTGAGGTCAGTGCGCTTGACGGTCCGCATGTACTGCTTTTTTTTTCTCAGGTATCAGACCTGAAAGAGTTTTATACTCGACATATTGAACCCAACAAGGGTATTAGTCCCTATCTTGCCACCCGTCTTCCAACAGAAGAGATCGTTCGACGTGCCGAAGACCACAATGCCGTGCGGGTAGCGGCACACCCGTGTGGGTATTTACTGTTCAATCGGGGTGTACAGCGATGCATCGACCGGGATTGTCTCAGCCCGGATATTATGGATTACTTTGAAGGACTTGAGGTGATCTGCGGTACGATGACCCGCGAACATAACGGACAGGCTGCAGAGCTTGCACGGCGGTATCGTCTGGGTATCACCGGGGGAACGGATGGTCATCTCCTCGGAGATCTTGGACGGGTAGTGACCTGTACAGAGGCCGATGGTGTGGAGGAGTTCCTCGAGGCAATTATCCGGAGAAAAACCGTTGTTATCGGTGCAGAAAAAACCCTTCTCGCGAAGGGTATGATGGGGGGCCTCGTCCTTACGCGATATATTAAATATACGATACCCTCTCTGCAGGTCCATTATGAGCAGAATATTCCGCGAATCGGCAAGTTCCTGAAGAAGACCCGGGATCGTTTCCGGTAACGGATGATATCATCCCGTTCCTCGTCGAGGTGTCCATTGTCAATCGGGAAATGGGATGAAATGATTATGCCGATACACTCTGATCAGAAAGAATCGATATTTCTTCCATATTCAGTTCTCAACGTGAAAAAAGGGGAAGAGCGTGATAGACGTATGCATAACGAGCATATTTCTGTGAGGGGTAGGGCGCCATCCTCCGATCTACTGTAAACGTATCCCATGGCGCATCTCTTCCTCATGAGTCAATTATCCTTGAAAAGATCACCATGCTTATATGAGGTCGGGTCCGAGAGTTCTTCTGATGAACGGGGAAACCGATCTGATCCAGTCAAGGTATATCGATACACCTGGCGGAAAATACCGGCTTGTTCTCCGAAAGGAAGATCTTTCTGCATTTTACCCGGGAATGATCCGATACACGATCCTGCTTTTGTCCGGCGAGCGTATATCCGGTACGTTCCGGACAAATACCTACGAATATTCCCCCTTAATGCCGCTTGAAGCAGAGCGGGTTGCGTTTCTTATGGCGGAAAAATGGGAGCGGGAGTTAACAGAGAATCCCCGGGAATTTCTCGATTCACTCAGTCCTGAGCATCACAGGGAGCCGATGGGTTCGATCACGGATGTCGTTGTTGTACAGGGAAGTCCACGTGCCGATGGGAACTGTAGTATTCTCGCGGGATGGGCTGTAGCGACCGTACATCAGCTGGGAAAAACCGTCCAGGTGATCTATCCACACGATATGGATATCAAACCATGCAGTGGCTGCTATCAATGTTATAATACCGGTACATGTACGATCGATGACGACATGAATCGCCTTATCATTGCCTTCCGGCATGCATTGCTCGTGGTCATCTGTACCCCAGTCTATACCAACACGGTCCCCGGGGATCTGAAGATCGTTATCGATCGGTTTTTGGCGTATCACGCGGAACGGACACTGGGTAAAATGGAAAACAGGCCGAAGGGGCTTCTGTTTTCCGTCGCCGGTAGATCGGGAAGAGGGAACTTCGTCTGCATTACTAAGGTGGTTCATGCTTTCATGCACCATATCGGGATCGTGCCTGCCGGAGATCTCCTCATCGACGGTATGGATACGCATCGGGATGTGCGGAATATATCCGGGACGAAGGATCAGGTGGAGAACCTGATAAGATCGTGTTTTCTTTCCTGAATCACAAAATCCAGACCTTTTTTTCTTTATTTCAGAAAGGAATTATCCGGGATACCGGCAGATCTCTCCGTTATCCTGTTCTCATCTCTCTCTTTCTTCTTAATTCGCCGAGTAAAACACACGAATTCAAGGATATAGTCAGGACTTATATCCGGATGTCCTGTGGAGGCCATGATCGGTCTCGATGAACGGGACCAAATGTACTTCCAAAGGAAATTGTGACCTGCAAGATCACGCTGGGACAAACTTGCGGTTATCCCCACACATAAGAACGGTAGAGTCTGCAGGTACGCCTGATAAAAATGGAAAACTTACCGGGCTCATAAAACTGTATTGGTCTGGTATCGAGCGATATCATACGTTGATCACTGATACCCTGAATGAACTCCAGTGTGTTGGGCGATTGGGGCCGCATTCCTTCTCCAATCCGCGTTAATCAAGCTTATTCGTGATTCCTGAATGCCCTGGGTGGTATTGTGATCTCGAACCGGGCACCTTCTCCAGGGACTCCAGTCTCCCGGATACCGAGACCGGTTATATCCAGAATTTCCTTCACCAGAAACAGACCGAATCCTGTATTACGCCCAAAACCACGGTCAAATATACGATTTTTATCCTCGTCAGCGATGCCTTCCCCATTATCCTCAACCATCAGGATTCCCTCGTCTCCTTCTTCCCGGAATGACACTCTGATCTCGGTTACCTGTCCCCCATGTCGAAGGGAATTGTCAAAAAGATTGGAGAAGACCTTCTCAAGAAGGGGATCAGCAAAAATTTCAAGTGAACCGGTCCTGATTCGGAGGGAAATATCCGGAGGAATTACATCCTCCGCGAGCCTGACGACATCCTCCACCCGCTGCCATTCTGGTGCCCTGACACCGAGATCCTGGTAATCGCGGGTGAAGGTGATCTGTCGGCGTATCTGTTTCGTCGCCTTTGTTGCCTGAAGGCAGTACTCCCGCATCTCAGATTCTAATGGGAGCATTTCTTCCAGGAGGGTCAGATATCCGAGGACCACCATGATCTGGTTGAGGATATCGTGCCGGGTGATGCCTCCGAGAAGGTTCAATTTTTCGTTCGCTGCCTTTATCGCATCCCGGTATGTTCTCATCTCGGTAACATCATGGAGCGTCCCGATAACCCTCACGGGGATCCCAACCCCATTTCGCTCGATTACTTTCCCGTGGATATTCATCCATTTCCAGCTGCCGTCTTTCCCCCGTATTCGGGCATCAACTGTAAAATGGGGAGATCTTTCTTTTATATGCGCTAAATATGCCTCTTTGACACCTTCGAGGTCTTCTGGATGGATATAGCCCCGGTACCGGGTACCCACGTCTTTGATCTCGGATCCCTGATAACCAAAAATTTCTGGAATTTCGATGACCAGTGTCATGTCATCACTCACCGGTTCCCACTCCCACACGATGAGCCCATTGGTATCCAAAGCGATCTTCACCCGCTCTTCGCTCCGGCTAAGAAAATCACCATGGATCTCCCGAAGGATTATCGCCCTCAAAATGGATGTCTTCGCCTCCTCCTCCGCTTTCTCCATGAAGAAGTCGACTCCGGAGCAGTATGCTTCCTTTGCAAGTGCTTCGTCTTTCCGGCTGCAGGAAAGGATGAACGGGATATACATTCCTTTTTTTCGAAGTTCCCTTACCAGTTGGATTGCATCTTTGGCAGGCGGCTCATGCTCGGCAAAAACCACCCGATACTGACCCGCAGAGACACATTCAAGGGCTTTCTGGGTGTCCGGAATCGTATCAACAGCGACATTGTGCTCATCCTGAACGACGCCCTTCAGGATCTGCGGTATATCCGGGTCATCCCCAACATATAGTATGGATATCAGAAAAATCACCCCATCCGCTAATCAGACACCCCACCTAATGCCCATCTCAACGGGGAAGAACGATATAGGTTTCGATATGAAAATTCGGAACCTGAATTCCCGAATATACGTTTATGATCCGGGATTGAGGATTATTCACCCTTAGGTCACGTCAATCCCAGGCATAGATGATCCTGTGCGAACGGCCCAGGTTAAAAAAAACGATTTGTTTAAACCATTCAACATGCGCGGGCCGATATATCACGATTGGTGAGAAATTTCGGGGAAATGAAGCATCAGGTCGGTTATCCTGGGTAAAAAAATATTCCCTGTATCCTTAAGTTCGGATATGGTCCGTTTCACCGGAGATCTTCCCGGTCCTGCACGATAAGACCGAGGTATGGCCGTGAACCCGACGGGAATTCCCAGATCATGATCTCTGCCGGAAAACGGGTGCCGTCCTTCTGAAGCGGGCAGGTGAATGTATAACTGCTGATTTCACCTCCTGGGGATGCCTGGTTAATGCAACATACCTCGAAGATACAATCGCTCGTAAGTCCGATCAGCTCGTTTCTGGAATACCCGAACAACCGGCACGCGGCTTTGTTGGCATCTACGATCTTCCTGGTGAAACGATCGACCAGGATAAAAGCCACGGGGGAAACCTCGAAAAATTTCCTGTATTTTAATGATTGTTCCCGGAGTAATCGCTCATGATCATGATAATAAACCAGCTGACGGATTTTCATCCGGATCTCATCATACAGCGCCTTCGGATTGGAGTCCTTCGTCAGATAATAGTCAGCTCCCTGGTTGATCGCTTTCATTGCAACTTTTTCCCATCCCTTTCCGGTAAGAATCATGAATGGGGTTCGATGGCCGCTGTTCCGGAGCGCGGTGAGCAGATCAAGACCATTTGCTCCGGGCATCTCGTAGTCGCAGATGATCACATCCACCGGCTCACGGTCGATACATATAAACGCCTCATTGACCGAATGTGCCTTCACCACTCGTATGTCCCTCTCTTGTTTGAGGAATAATTCCGCAATGTCAAGGCACTCCGGTTCGTCGTCGACGACAAGAACAGTGATAACCCGGCTCTCCTCCGACATATCATCCGAGGAATCAGTTGCAGGACATAAAAATATTTTCATATTCGCCTTTTTTCTCGGAAATTGTTGATCGGGTCATGGCTTTTCTCGTACGCAAAATCACAACAGGTTTTTTGAGAATGCTCTTCTGCAAGCAATGCCCAAAGGCATATTATCAAGCCCGAGACGATATGTACTGGTACAATGGACCGTGCCCGATTCGCAGAAATAATAATTGTGATTTTTTTCGAGGCTATCTTTGCAGCCTTAGCGATTCAGGCGATTTTCATCCAGGATTTCCCACGCCTTTTCAATGTAATTGCAGCAATGATCATCGCTGTACTCCCTATCGTCTTTGAGAAGGTCATGGGGATGTCGCTTCCTTTCGGGGTAAAGAGCCTGGTGCCTTTTGCCCTCTTTTTACATGTCGCCGGAGGAATCATGCGATGGTATTGGTTATACATGCCATTTTATGATAAGTTCGCGCATCTTGTTGCAGCGATTGCCATTGGGCTAAGTGTGTTCGTTTTTTTCCTTGTCCTTGACTATTACGGGGTAAGAGTCAGCAAATGGAAGGTGTTGCTTGGCATATTCATTATAACCCTGTTATTTGGCGGAATCTGGGAATTGGGAGAAAAAACTATCGATCTAATGGTAAAATCGTCCTATAACAACGGATTGATCGATACGATTGGTGATGAGATAGGTAATATAACGGGTACACTTATTGCCATTTTAATTGCAAATATATATATCAATTCAGTCCCTTCGGGGAAGAGCATGTCGTGGCTTGTCAGAAAACGAGAAACCTCGTAGGGTACCCACGATTCGACCATCCCAATACATTAGGGGCATTCTCGGGGACTTTTTTGGTGAAATAATATCCAAAGTCCAAATATTTTGGCCGCCCCACCATTACAATCAACGCAGAAAATGGCATCCATTCCAAGTGATTCAACTCCCGGCAGAAATTATGCAGGTACAAAGATCAAAAGTTTCGTGACATCATAATATGAGAGTGATAACCCGTTTTCATCGACATTAAAACGGGTCGCATTTCGCAGGAGCGGAAGGTACGCCCCCTCTTGTACCATCCCCTCAGAAGGTCCGTTACATCCGGGGACTATCCCCTCTGTGATGTTACTGGTGGTCAGCAATTCCCCGCTGGTAGTGTATGTTCCGGAATATCTCGTGCAGTTGCCAATAGTTCCGTTGAAATGACCGTTTTCGTAAAAATTCAGGGTAATCGGGTTGTCGAGGGTGACCTGAATAAAATTCCCTTCCCCGTCGTTATATGAAACAAGTCGCCACTGGTTTTTTGTCAGCTCTCCCGTTGGCGGTGAAAAGAATCCCGTAGTGCACCCGGTGAAACAAATGGCAATAAAAATCAATACCGCAGGAATGAGACGTGTCGGATCCATGTTCATCTATCCGCTTCTGATTTAAAATAATAATTATCTATACCTAAATACATTGGGTATGCGGGCATAGGAATTCCTGATTAAGAATATGTGAAGATTACTGCTCTTAACCATGATATTTCGTTACCCTCTTATATGATCAGCGATGACCCCACTGAGGAGATCTTCATGCTGGACTTGCTGCAGAAGTTTGAGAAGATCATCTATATTGCGTTGGTCATCCTGCTCGCAATTGTTGTCATTTTTTCAGTGATCGAGCTCGGATATCTGGTGTTTATCAGCCTCATAAACAATAGTATCCGTCTGGAGACCTATGATCTGCTCAATCTTCTCGGTTTTTTCCTCCTTGTGCTGATTGGAGTCGAACTTCTGGACACGATCCGGGTCTATATCGAGAAAAATGAGATTCATGTTGAGGTGATTGTGCTCCTCGCGATAATCGCCGTTGCCCGTAAGGTAATCATCCTTGACCCGACTGCCCTTGATTACTCTCTCCTTGTCGGTCTTGGAGTACTCTTCTTTGCCCTCGCGGCAGGATACTACCTGATCAAGCGGGCCGGAAATCCGTTCAAGGATTGGGGAATTTCGTAGTTCTCGTATTAAACCATTTAAAATTAGATCTGGTGGGATATTTTAGGGATTTTTCGCGTTGATTTGACCGGACACCGGGTTTGTATGCTCATTATCTGGCTTCCGATCCTCCGTCCGACGAATCAGCAACTGCTGCAGGAAGTGTATAATTTTTTTCCGAAGATTTCTATTTAATAAACGATGATTCCGGGCAGGTGTCGATCAGGGTGTATTCCGGTACTGCCCGGCCGGCACATGGATCTCGAACCGGGCACCATGGCCTGGATCTCCTGATTCGGTGATCGAGAGGTTAGTGATCGAGAGTATCTCCCTGACGAGGAAAAGCCCAAGTCCACTCTTCCCCCCTGCATTTCGTTCGAATATCCGTGTTTTCCGGTCGCCGGGGATCCCACATCCATTATCTTCGAAGATCAAGATAAGCCCGTATTCCGATTTACGGGTAGATAGTGAGATTTCAGTCACTGATTCTCCATGCACGATCGAATTTTCAATGAGATTGTAGAAGACCTTTGGGAGCAACGGGTCCGCATATAGTTCGAGACCATCGAGCTCTTCGTGAATATTCACTGCCCCAGTGTTGAGGTACGAAAGGCCATCCATCAGAATTTGACGGATGTTCTGCCATTCAGGGGCAGACTGGCCGATATTTTCATAATCCCGTGCGAAATCGATCTGGTGGCGGATCGCATCAATAGCTTCGGTCTGAGCCTTAACGAAACTCTGGATCATCGGGTCCGTAGTCTGTTGACGGGTCAGTTCCAGATACCCGGAGAGGACGTAAAGGCGGTTCAGGATATCATGCCGGGTGATGGAAAAAAGGAGGTTTAATTTTTTGTTCGAGATCATCAGGGCCTCTTCCGCCTGTTTCCTCCCGGTAATATCGCGGATCGCGAGAAGATTTGCAGCATTTCCTCTGAACTGTATCTTTGTTCCCAACCCTTCGATGATTAATTCGCGTCCTCCAGGTATCCGTACGGTGTATTCCTGGAGATAGCCGTCAAGGCCCCTATATACATTCATCAGGTCGTTGATGGCAATCTCCCGGGATTCCGGTGCAAGAAGGTCCAGACTGTTCTTACCGATGATCTCCTCTGCAGAATCCATCTCCAGTACCCTCCTGATTGTCTGATTCGCAAAGAGGATCGTACCAGCAAAGTCCTGTATAAGGATACCATCCAGGGAATTCTCGACGAGTGCCCGGTATTTTTCTTCACTTTCCTTTAGCGCTTCAGCGATCAGGCGTTCCTGTGTAACATCACGACCGCAACCGACTGTCCCGATCATCCGGTGCTCGTCGTTCCAGAACGGGGTCTTTAAAACATCAAGATAAAGGAGATCTCCCTTCACACGACCGCACTCCTGGAACCGTCCGGGTTTTTGACTGCTTATAACGACTTCATCGGATTCCCGGCATCGGGTATCGAAAGTATGCCAATCCGTCTCCTCCTGATGCCGCTTTCGCTCACGATCTCCAAAGTATCGATCCCTTTTCCCAATCGGTTCATTCGTATCAGAAGCATTCAGGATCTTTTCACAAATCGCTTTGTTACAAAAAATATACTTGCCATCCGGATCTTTCGCCCAGATGAGATCGGGGACGTTGTCACACATCAACCGGACCATGGAGTAGAGGGATCGATATTTCTGTTCACTTTCGACGAGTTCCTGTTTCGTTCGGTTCTGCAACACCGCAAGTTTGATCTTATGGATGAGTTCGGCAAATTGTGCTGACGGGTCACCACCCTTCTGGAGGTAAAAAGAAGCTCCGTTGTTAATCGCCTCGATAACGACCTCTTCTCTCCCCTTCCCGGTAAAGATGATGAACGGGGTTTTATCCTCTTGTGCCCGGAGCATCTTGAGGAACTCGATCCCGTTAATATCCGGCATGATATAATCAGATACTACCGCATCGTACTTTTTTTCCTTCATTTTTCCCAGTGCTTCGGCTGCTGAAAGGGCCGTATCCACCGCTATTGAACCTTCTTTTTCGATAAACAGGCGGGCAAGGGTGAGGATCTCAGGTTCATCGTCGACGAGCAGGACCAATAGCATGGAAATCTATCACCTCTATGTATGGAATAGGCAGGTGTCGATGAGAGCAGATATAAGCATAACTGATTATAAGGGATTAATCATACATCAAATACTTTCTCCGGAGAACAATAATTTTTTTTCTCTCCCCGCAAATAAGGCCAAATCTCCGAGACATGATTACATCCTTGACTTACTCTTCTTGTCTATTCACCAGCTCTTTTATTCCGGGCGGGAAAAATAGTATCAGTGATCGTGAGCAGCAACCATCTGATTCCCACAGATAAACCATCCCGGATTCCGGACACCTGTGAATATTCGGCGATCAGGGAGATCTGCAATCGGCTGAACGGTGCGAAGACCCGCGGGGAGCTCGGATTACTCCTGGCACAGGAAGTCAGTCGGTACTCGATCTCTGACCTGCAGATTATCGGAGGAAGGTTAACCCGCGAGGTGGATATACTCCCCTCACCCTATCGCGAGCGGATTCGCCCGTATTTTACGGAACAGCTCTTCGGTATTCATCATATGCTTCTTCAGATGTATCGTAACGGCAATTTCAGGACAATGTACGTACCACTTCCGGATAAGAACCAATCCTTGTCATACTGGGAGATGGTTCCGCAGGGGTGCTTTTCATGGGATGATCGGGGGGAAAAAAGCTCGTTCGGCTATTCATCATATCACCGCTTATTCTACTACCTGATATCCGGGTTCGCCATGCTGGTCCTGGATAGACCGGGGCATCCGGTCGGAACGCCGTTTCCCGGGGGTTTTTTTGTAGAAAAAAAAAGTGACGAATACCGTTGTCCGGTCCGGGATAAAGAAAAAGATGTTTATTTTTCAATATGTAACTATTGCCCGGCAAAACAAAGCGATATGCCACGGTAGCGTAATGAGGGACCTTAAATCCCAAAGACAGGAATAGTTAAGGCTTGGCCGCGATTTGTACCAGTACCCTTCGAGCTTTGTCATTTCTTACCCGGGAGACATATTTGCCGCACGCTCGTCGACAAAATCCTCTTCAGGTTCGAATATAGGCATATCCTTCCCGCTGTCTCCTTACCAGCTCTCCGACCCCGGACGGTACAGGTTCGACGAAAGGCATAATCCCCTCACGGGACAGGTTGCGGATTCGCATGCTGTTGGCGCACGCGGTGAACCGCACCCCTTCGCCCGACAGTAGGCCGGCCTCCTCCAAATGGGGTCCGTTTTGCTTGACAGCATAGACACCATCGCTGTTAGCCATAACTTCCACGATAACGGAACCAATCCCCGGGTCTGCAAAAAGGTTCCGGATCTCATCGAGAATTACACCGAACCGATCCGGCTCGGCCAGGTGGAATATAACGAAGTTCGATTCCATGTTGATTCCTCTTCCAGATCGTGTCGGGGGGAGATGAATGTATCCGTATAATGTTCGAAATTGAGGGTGCTATTTGAAGGAGGAATGTATCCTTTCCCCTTTATGGTAAATGTCAACCTCCCATCTGTAATTTCATATTGCTGTGCCTCCTGCGTGGCGAAGGGTGAAGCAGATGATGAGCCCGGAAACTGATATGGCCGTAAAGAACAGCATAGTGGTCCGGTTCGCGGATAGGAATGCCGATATATGGGCGGGGACGATCGCAGCCCCTCCAAGGACGAGTGAGAATATGACAGTCGTAATTGCGAGGCTCAGGGTGATTCCCACGAGACGCATGGATTCAGCCATCGATCCCGCGAGGCCGTAATTATCCTGTCCGACCGCATTGATCACCATATGAGCCAGCGAGGGTTGAAAAAACGCGATCCCCAGTCCATATAGAAAATACGCTGCGATTACGACAGAGATCGGAGTAATCCGGCTGAGAAAGACAAGGGGAATAAGCCCGGCAATGAGAACAATGAGTCCGCCCGATGCGACAAGACCCGGACTTATCCGGTCTGAAAGTCTTCCGCCGTATGGGACGAAAACGATTGTTGCAATCACCTGGGAGAGCAGGATAAGTCCTGTAATACGGGAATCAAAACCCATCACATCCTGGAGATACAGGCTCCCGAGAACGGAGACGGCAAAGGACCCGGCCCAGGCCATTAGCACGACCACGTTCGCCCGCAAAAACACCATATTCCGGGAGAAGAGATGTAGATCGAGGAGCGGACTATTGCAGTTCCGTTCCCACCGGATAAACAGGGTTATGAACACCACCCCCAAAAAAATAGCAACAATACCAGGGACACGGGGGAGTAACGTACATCCGATAATAAAGAAAAAGATCATGATCCCGAACAGGATACTCCCTCCCCGGTCTGGTTTTCTGGCCCGGGCCAGAGCACACTCTCCGGGAATTCTGAACCGGATGAGGGCTGTTACGATGAGAGTTACCGGGATAACGAAAAGGAATATTGCCCTCCAGCCGATATAGAAGATAAGAAATCCGCCAGCGAGAAACCCGAGAAGGAACCCCAGTGTCATCGCCATGACATTAAAACCAATCGCCTTTCCACGCTCCTCCGGGGGGAAAACGAGACTTAAAAGGGCGATGGAGGTGCCGAATATCATCGCAGCCCCGATGCCGGTCAGGAAGCGTGCTGCGATCAGAAACATGGCAGAAGGTGATAGTAAACAGAGCAATGCAGAAACTCCATATATAGCAATACCCATGGAGAAGACCCGTTTTACCCCGTGGATATCCGCGAGACCTCCTATGGGGACAAGGAACACAGCCGCGCCGAGGAAGAATGCCGACGTTATCCAACCGAGAAGCACTGCATCTGTGGAAAATTCCTTCCCAATTGTTGGAAGGGCAACTATCAGCGCGGAGACCATGAACGGGGCGAGTGAAGAGCCAAGGGCAGAGGTCAGCAGAACACTCCGTTTCGTCTTTTCCGAATGACCTGCCATGATATGGGGAATTCTCTGATTAATGTATTAATGGTGTCGATTAAGCGGGTTGGATCTTTCTGCTGCATCATAAAAGAGGCCGGACTGGGAGCTGCTAGAAGAGGAGGTCCCAACCGGGAAAGGACTCCCGAACGGGACTCCCGAATCATTTACTTCTTCCTTGCATTTGCTGTCAAATTCCACCAATAATGACCTCTTCAAAGCATTCATTACCCGGACAAACTTCCATCCATCACAATAATTATCTCCATTGACTCCCATTCCCACAGCATGGCTGAAGAATGTGAATGTGAAGTGCGTTGTGATACATGTGGTTCATGGTTTCCCTACCCGAAGGCACCGATCCATTTCGCGAGCTGGGAGGAATATTACGAATCGGACAAACGGAAGGTTGCTGTACGATGTCCAAAATGCGGCGCCGAAACTGAGCTTAAAAAGGAGAATACCCGTTTCCCGGGGAAAAAAACGGGAAAGGATTCGGCAAGGGGGGGGGGTAAATAGGCACATGCAGTAAACGGGCTGCCCCCTACATCAGTATTTTTATTCAGTCAACGACAAGCGCAACAAAAGTGAAAACCGTTTTTAGTTCAGAGTTTTTGTAAATAATACTCCATTTCCTGAGTCTGCCAATTCAATATGCGCAGGGTTTAGTGTGTTATGACAATCCGTCTCTCTCCCGGCTGATACCGTATTTTACGAACCATCAACCAGAAAAGTCCTTCCCGGGGACTTTTCACCATAACGCCGCAAAAACCGTACGGAAAAAGGAGATGAGATCGGTTGAGATCCCGGTGTAAGATGAAAACATTCTCATGTACATAGGATTACCTCTATGTACCATCTTCAGAACGGCAGGTTGCCGGTTAAGATCGGGGAAAGAGCATGTTCCTGAACTCGTGTAAAAAACACTATATACTCGATACCCAGCGCACGGTACCACCGGAAGAGACCCTGGCCCGTATAGAGAAAAAGATCGCAACCGCAGGGATTACCCGTGTTGCCGATATCACCGATCTCGACCGGATCGGCATCCCTGTTTTCTCAAGTATCCGCCCAACGGCCGAAATGGGGTCCGTATCGGTATACAATGGGAAGGGGGCGACTCCTACCGAAGCAAAGGTTTCTGCAATGATGGAGGGGATCGAACGGTACTCCGCGGAATCGTCCGGGAGGAACATGATAATGGCATCATATGATGAGCTTCCCCCGGATCGGGATGCGGTAAAACCTTCCGACCTCATTCTGCCCCGTGAGGCGGATGGCGAAGCTCCTCTTCCCTGGGTCGTAGGCTGTGATATTATCAAAGGTGAGGAGCTGTTTGTCCCTGCTCATGCCGTATTCCATCCGCTCCCGAGATTGTATCCTCCTCTCTTCCGGACAAATACGAACGGTCTCGCATCCGGGAATACCCGGGAGGAGGCGGTCTTTCATGCCCTGATGGAAGTGATCGAACGGGATGCCTGGTCACTTGCAGAGGCAACCCGGAATACCGGTCCACGGATCTGCAATATCGGGGATGGGATCGCCGCGGGTCTCCTCAAAAGGTTTGCCGACGCGAATGTGGAAGTGCATTTGAGAAACATAACCAGCGATGTTGGTATTCCTACATTTGCAGCCGTTTCTGACGATACCCAACTGAAAGATCCTGCGTTGCTTACCATCGGTATGGGAACGCACACCAGTGCCCGGATTACACTACTCCGGGCGATCACGGAAGTTGCGCAAAGCCGCCTGACCCAGATCCATGGCGCAAGGGAAGATACAACGGTGGCGGATTTTCGTCGGACAGCCGGATATGAACGTGCCCGCCGAATGAACAGATACTGGTTTGATGGATCCGAAGAGGTTGACTTTTCTTCGATACCTTCGTTTGACAGCGATGACTTTCTCACAGATATCCGGTATGTCTGTTCCGCGCTCGAAAAAGTGGCGGTGAACCGGGTTGTTGTGGTGGACCTGACGCGACCTGAGATAGGAGTTCCGGTGGTTCGGGTGATCGTACCGGGACTCGAGATGTATGCAATGGACCAGGATCGGATGGGAGAACGCTGCCGGCATGCCAGAAATCGTCGTATTCCTCGGCCCCAGTCTTGATCGCGAGACCGCCCGGAAACTCCTCGATGCAGAGTACCGACCTCCGGCTGCGCGTGGCGACATACTCCGTGCAGCGGCGGATGGTGCGCGGATAATCGGTCTTATAGACGGAGTTTTTTTCCAGGAATCCGCCGTGGCGCATCGTGAGATACTGGAGGCGCTGAATAAAGGGCTAAAGGTAATCGGAGCGTCGAGCATGGGTGCGCTCCGTGCCGCAGAGCTTGATACACTGGGGATGGAGGGCGTAGGAGAAGTATACCGCCTTTTTAAAGAAGGTATTTTGAATTCGGATGATGAGGTAGCGCTCATATTCGATCCTGTTTATTTCATTGCGGTTTCAGAACCGCTGGTCAATATCCGGTGCACAATCGGCAGGGCAGTGGGTGCAGGTATTATCAGTAATGCCGCCGGAGAAAAGATCATCTTTCATGCTAAATCACTTTATTTCCCGGAAAGGACATATGAGACGGTTATTGGTGCAGCGCGGGCGTCAGTTGCTGCCCAAGAGCTTTCACAGTTTAGTGATTATGTGGAAAGATCCGGGTGCGATCTTAAGCGGGAGGATGCGATTCGGGCATTAGAACGAATACAAGTGGTATGGAATACAAGCAAGGCCTAAAATGAAAGATACCTCGGATCCCGTTTGTTTTGGAAATTTTCTCCGGACAACTGTTTTTCATGTCTGCATATGCGGTACCCTATGGAATAAGGGGCAATTTTGTTCAGAAAACAGGAAATGGATGAAGAAGACTTTCAGAACCGGGACCTGTGTATTCAATAATCGGTTCCTATTGATCGTAGGGAGATATTATGCTGAATGCCAGAGAACGTGAACGATATGCCCGCCAGATGACGCTGCTCGGGGTGAACGGTCAGGAGCTTCTGAAGAACTCCCATGTCTTCATTGCAGGGGTCGGAGGGCTGGGGTCGCCTGTTGCGCTGTATCTCGCCGCGGCAGGAATCGGGACGATAACCCTGGCCGATTATGACAGCGTCGAACGCTCAAATCTGAATCGTCAAATTCTCCACTGGGAAGGAGATATTGGCCGTCTGAAAGTCGAATCAGCACAAGAAAAGCTAAAAAGCTTAATCCGGATATTGAAATACGCACTCTGGATACCAGAATTGACGAGACCAATGCGTATATGGTCATAGGTGATGCGGATATCCTCGTTGATGCCATGGATAATTATCTGATTCGGTACAGCCTCAATCATATCGCGGCTATAAAACAGATCCCTCTCGTACACGGGGCGGTCAAAGGCTTTTCCGGACAGGTGGCGACACTTCTTCCGGGAAAGACCGCATGTCTGCGATGTATCTTTCCCTATCCGCCACCGGAGGAACCTGTACCCATCATCGGAGTGACCGCCGGTATCATCGGATTAATCGAGGCAAACGAGGTGATCAGGTATCTTACGGGGGCCGGCCCTGAGCGGGAAACCCGGTTACTTCTCTGGGACGGAACCAGCTCTGAACTTGAGACAATTTATGTAGAACGGGATCCTGCATGTAGTGAGTGTGGAACCGGAATGAATGATCCGGAGAAGCGTTGAAATGAAAGTAAGGGTGCGGGCATTTGCCCAGTTCCGGGAATTGATCGGGAGTGAGCGTATCGTAGACCTCCCCGAGGAGGCCGATGTGTATCTCCTCCTCATGCTCCTGTCTGATAATAATGTTGAACTAAAGGAAGCACTATTCGACGCGGAAGGAAAGGTAAAAAAATATGTGATTATCATGATGAACCGAAGACGGGTCGGCCAGGACCAAGTAAAGGGACTGAAAATGGCAGAGAATGACGAGATTGCCATATTTCCGCCGGTTGCAGGGGGGTAATGCCATTGTCCGTTATCATTACGAGGGATGATTTTGAACCCGGAATCCTTATCGAGGGTGCTAAACGACGCAAGACGGGTGCTGTGGTCATATTTCTCGGCATTGTACGGGATGACGGGATCGAAGAGATCGAGCTGGAAGCATATGAAGAGGCAGCGATGCAGGAACTCCAGTCCATTCAAGACGAGGCGATGCAAAAATTTTCCCTCCTTTCTGCGGAGATCATACACCGAATCGGGGTCCTCCGGGTCGGTGACCACATACTCCTGATCGTTGTCGGGGCCGCACACCGTCAGGAAGCATTTTTAGGATGTGAGTACATCCTTGAACAGATCAAGATGACCGTCCCGATCTGGAAGAAAGAAGTCACGCTCTCTGGTACCCGATGGGTGAAAGGGGACTATTGGCCTTGATCCTGTAACTCGAATGGCCATGTACGATTCAGATAAATATCAGGCATTCACGGATATTGTTTTTTTTATGTTTTGGAACCGGGGGACATGGGATACCGGAAAAAGGAAAGGATATAATCGGTTACCATGTTCATTCGTCATCATCGAAGGTCATGCTCTTGGACAGTTGGAAGAGTCCTCTGACTGTTGTTACATCCTCGGACTGGGTATCGGAACTCTGGGCATCCCCACGGCCGCCCATTTCATGGACCCTGATATACGCGGACGCACTCCCTTCGGCCTCCGAATCGGTGCCGTTCAGTCCATGGGCATCGATATCATAATGAATTGACGAGCCGTCCTTCGTACTCGCATGGGAGACCGCCGAGACTTCCGTCACATCAAGGTCACTTCCTGCCTGAGCCATGGTGAATTTCGCATCGGAGGAACCGTCGGAAGCGGCTGCCCCGGCTGTTGTCACCTCCTCACGCGAGGTCATCCTGCCGTTCGGATCCGCATCAAAAGTTATCAACCGGGTCGATTCCAGGTTATTGCTCCCTGCTGGCTGACTGCCTGTATTATATGTGAAATATTTGTAATACGTGATGTTCCCCTTTATTGCATGGGTGTTTTCAGAATATGCGGATAACCCGTATGCCCCGCCCTGATTCTCGGCTGCCAGTGATGAAGTGGCGTCAAAGCTGCCTCTGACTGAGGCACCGGTCTCCACCGTCATTCCTGCAGCCATGACGCTCACACACAAAAAACTGCAGAGTATCAGAAAGATCATACCCCCTCGTATGCGTATTCTCATATAGTTGCCACCGTTTGGAATGTATTCCTCACTCGACTTTCGTTTGAGTCTATAAAAGGTTTATTGTAAAATAAGTGATGGCTTCGTATAGTGAGAATACATCGAATAACCTGGCGGTTCGATGAAGGGTTTCAAAATAATGTTCTGCCCCTCTAAAGAAGATGATTCATAGAAGGAGGTTAATCACATTATACTTTCGAGTTTTTGCTCGAGAAAGTCCAGACCACGTTTGACATCCTCTAGATTTTTTCCCCCGGTCAGGATGATCTTTCCTGAAGAGAAAAGAAGAGCAACAATTTTTGGTTCTTTGATGCGATAGACCAGCCCCGGAAATTGCTCAGGTTCATATTCGATATTTTCAAGATTGAATGTCATTACCACTTTGTTCAGGTTGATGTATTTTCCGATATCATAAGAACAGACGATATTTGTAATCGCGACGCGAGGTTTGTCGTACGTCTGAACTCCCGCTTTTTTCATGGAACGGATGATAAGATCGAGACCGGCATCAAGTGATTCTTTATCTCGTATTCCGGTAAGGACGACTTTTCCGGATGAGAAGATGAGAGACGCAATCTTCGGCTCTTCGATCCGGTATACAGCGCCAGGAAATCGCTTCGTATTCAGCTCGCAATGCTCGATCTTCTTTGAGATCATTGCGAGATCTATGGAATCAGCAATTGCCCCTGATGCGACGATATTCTCAATTTTTAAAGAATCATATTTTTTATCATCCATTTAGTAGTACATGCTTTTTTTCAGGCATAATACTAATGGACAATCTTTATGTTGTCCTGATTTGCGCGTATTCGCTGAAAATTTGTCACAATATCGGAGAAATCATGCTTGGACTGCTGGTAGTTCTGAAGCGGTTCCGGATCGACCATCTCCAGAAAAGGGTGTGATCTCATCCGGTGCGTATCCTATATTTATTTTTTGATATCTGGTGCAGTAAATGCGACAGAATAATATGATGCACCAATAAACGGTGTATGTATGGTGCGATATTCTGTTACAATGGACGAGGAGTTGACTGAAAATATCGATAAAATTCGGGAAATACGGGGGATGTCCCGTTCAGACTGGATCAATGAAGCCTGCACCGTCCATCTGCGGGAACCCGTGCATCTTGGTTCAGGAAGTGAGTTCCCAGTCGCAGGACCTGCAAATATATCGGGAGAAGAACGGCATCGGCATAACATGGCGGATTACGACGAGACTCTTCGGTGTTTCCGGGTTAACATTCCCGAATATTTCAATTTTGGGTTCGATGTAGTTGATGCCTGGGCAAAGAAAGACCGGAATAAGATCGGAATGATATGGGTGAACCAGAAGGGGGAAGAGAGAAAATTCACCTTCTATGACCTTTCCCGGCTCTCCAACCAGGTGGCGAACATACTTATCAAATATGGGATCGGAAAAGGAGACCGGGTGATGATCATGCTCCCGCGTATACCTGAGTGGTGGATCTTCACCATCGCACTGATCAAACGTGGTGCAGTATATTGTCCCTGTCCTACCATGCTCACTGTAAAGGACCTCAAATACCGGGTCCAGACTGCCGACATTAAACTGGTCATCACAGACCAGGAAAACGCTAAAAAGGTAGATGAGATCTTTGACGAATGCCCCTCACTTTGTGGTCGGATGTTGACGGATGGAGAACGGGAGAATTGGATAAGCTATCCGGTCGAATTGAGTTATCCCGCTCCAGTATCAACGCGTCTCATCAAGATACCCGGAATGAAAAAAACAAAATCAACCGACCCGCTGGTCATATTCTTCACCTCTGGCACCACCGGACAGGCGAAGATGGTGGTGCATGATCATGGTTATCCTCTTGGACACATCGTCACCGCCCGATACTGGCAGGACGTAACGAGCACCGATCTCCATTTCACCCTGTCAGATACCGGATGGGCGAAAAGTGCTTGGGGAAAGATCTATGGCCAGTGGATCGAAGGAGCGGCCATATTTGTCTACGACATCAGGAGTAAATTCAATGCTACGGAGATTCTTCCCCTCATCGAGAAATACGGGGTAACCACCTTCTGCTGCCCGCCAACCATCTATCGGATGCTTATCCTTGCCGATCTGGATAAGTTTGATTTTTCAGAGCTCCGTCATTGCACCAGTGCAGGGGAGCCGCTTAATCCTGAGGTAATCAAGGCGTGGCGGGACGCAACTGGCCTCATTATTCACGAAGGATACGGGCAGACTGAGACGGTTCTCTGCATCGGGATATTTCCTTCGATGTCGCCGAAACTGGGGTCAATGGGCAAACCGGCTCCCGGATGGGTGATTGAGCTCCATGATGATAATGGAAACTCCGTTGGTATTCATGAGGAAGGAAAGATCGCGATAAAGCTGGATCCCCGACCGGTAGGTCTGTTCAAGGAATATTTGAATAACCCGGAGGAGAACGCAAAGTCGTTCGTGAACGGATGGTACTACACCGGTGACAAAGCATATCGGGACGAGGATGGATACTACTGGTTCATCGGCCGGGACGATGACGTGATCAAGGCGTCGGGGTACCGGATCGGTCCCTTTGAAGTTGAGAGTGCACTGATAGAGCATCCGGCAGTCCAGGAAGCAGCAGTCGTAGGTTCACCAGATGATATCCGAGGCCTTATTGTGAAGGCATTCGTGGTTCTTGCCCCGGGGTCCGAGCCTTCGGAAACCCTCGTAAAGGAGCTGCAGAACCATGTAAAGAAAGTGACTGCACCATACAAATACCCCCGGGCGATAGAATTTGTTAGCCAACTTCCGAAGACGATATCGGGGAAGATCAAAAGAAATGAGCTTCGGGACCGGGAGTTGAAACAGTCGCAGAATGCAGGAAACGTAAGGGCAAAGTCCTGAAACATCTACCTTTATTTGGTCTTAAAGTTACATACTAAAGGCGCGAGGGTAGCCAAGCCTGGTCAACGGCGCCAGGTTCAGGGCCTGGTCTCGAAGGAGTTCTTGGGTTCAAATCCCATCCCTCGCATTTCGAACTAGTAATACGATATATCACGGTTTTCAAGGAGATATTTTTTATATATAATTTAAGGAATAGAATCGGGCTTTCGATAATAGGAAAGGCCGGAATAATAATAAGGCCGGCGATCCGGCTGGAAAACAACCATGACAGCACTCAGTAACCTGCTCATAATATCTACTTCACCATACCCAGGAACTGGCACCCTGATATCCGGTTGAACGCCGGTCAGTAGATCGCATCATCCCTCCGCATCACCTATCCAGCCCGTGACTGGAAAGAGGAAAGACATTTCGATGAAATTGCACTGGATGAAGTATGTCGGTACTTTTTTTTCTCCTCCCGCCATTCACTCATCTATATGCGCAAAGCCTCCATCCTCCTCGAGAATGCCACGCTCCCCGACGGCAGGCGTGCTGATCTTTCTCTTGCCGGGGGAATCGTTTCCCACGTGGGTGCCCCCGTCCATGCAGAACGGGTTATTGACTGCTCCCGCTTTATCGTGATGCCTGCAGCGACCGATATGCACGTGCATATGCGTTCCGGTGTCCAGCGTGAGAAAGAAGACTGGGAGAGCGGAAGCAGGAGCGCCCTTGCGGGGGGAGTAACAGTGGTCGTCGATCAGCCGAATACTATTCCGCCACTTAATACACAGGAAGCAATAATAAGTCGGTTAGCCGATGCACGGTCCCATAGCTGGTGTCATTTTGCGGTGAATGGAGGTATTGGTCAGGGGGTGGACCTCCTTAAACTGTGGCAAAGCGGGGTAACGGCATTTGGGGAGATATTTATCGGCCCCTCCAGCTATGGGAGCGCTGTTCCGCATGAGATACTCTGCAAAGCCTTCGGAGATCTGAAGGAGCTCGGGGCTATGGCGACGATTCATGCCGAGGAAGTATGTTTCATCCGGGCCGGAACTCTGGAAGAGCACCATCGATCGCGTCCTCCGGCAGGGGAGGAACGGGCGGTCAAAGCGGTACAGGACGATAACCGGGTAAAAATTTCACTACATTTCTGCCACCTGAGCACCGCCGGGGCGGTTCAGGCGGCGGGAGATGCATCGGTCGAGGTAACACCCCACCATCTCTTCCTCGCGCTGGAACAATTTGACCCGAAGGACACACATGGGAAGGTAAACCCTCCGATCAGACCGGAAAAGGAGCGGCGACGTCTCTGGGAGTTATGGGATCGGATCGATGTGATCGCATCAGATCATGCGCCGCATTCCTCTGATGACAAAACGGAATCTTTCGAAGATTCACCATCCGGTGTCCCCGGCGTGGAGACGATGATGCCACTTCTTATGGCCCAGGTCCTGAACAAACGCTGCTCGCGTGTTTCTGTAATAGAAAAGACCTGTTATCGTCCTTCCCAGCTTCTTGGTATCCCGGCCGCGGGGTTTACTCCTGGGTGCAGGGCCGATTTTGCTCTCTATCCCCGGCAATGCCGACGGATAGACCCCGATATGCTTCACAGCCGCGCGGGATGGACCCCATTCGCCGGGCATGCGGCCGCCTTTCCTGTCTTCGTGATCATGGGGGGTGATCTGGTATTCGAGGAGGGAGAGTTCCTTCCCGGGCAACCCCGGTGGTATCATGGAAAGGGATATATAAATCACGAGGTGATGGATGATGGTGCCGACAAAGCGCATCCATAGGTCCCCGGGCGATCTCATGGCGATTGCCTTGAAATGAACCACGGGACAACCCGGTTGCGCGACAGGCACCGCCCGGCCGAGGGTTAAAAAACGGGTGAAGGACGGCAGCACGCCACTGATGATCCCTGTTTGTTAATGCCGGGCGACATCCTTCTTCCATTACCATGAATCCGGATATATCCCCTGCAATTGCAATAGAAGAAAAGGGTGTCGTCGTCACGATAGAGGCCACTACCGGCTGCCGGGAAGATCAATTTCCCTCCGGATATAACAGCTGGAGAAAGTCTATCGGATGTCATACGACAGCACATCCTGCTGAAGGCAGAGCAAACCGGGCGATCGTTCGGCTGATATCAGAAGTCTGTTCGGTTTCCCGATCTCAAGTCCGGATCATATCGGGTACCACTTCTTCTCTCAAGCGAGTCCGCATTACCGGCAGATCAGCCGAAGAGATCTCCAAAATACTCACAGATCTGCTGAACGATCATACCGCTTAAATTTAACGTAGGAGGCACTTTCCTGAAAGGAATATATGGTACATAAATCATAAAATTTATACAATAAAATATAAATAAAAATATTTTTCCTGAACCAATAGTTTAAATAATACGCCATGCGATTATTCGTCACCTATGATCGCGTGTCATCATATTTGCACGAAGCATGGGGGTGCATTTCAATGTATTCACCAGATACCACCAAGTACCTTATTCATCTTCACCTCGAGGCCGAGGGGGTGGTCGAGAAACCCGATGTCATAGGGGCTATTTTTGGCCAGACAGAAGGGTTACTCGGCGAAGACCTCGATCTGCGGGATCTGCAGCGGACTGGACGCGTGGGAAGAATCGACGTCCAGATCAGCAGTAAAAAAGGGGAGACCAAGGGAGAAATACTCATCTCATCCTCACTTGATCGTGCGGAGACGGCAATCCTTGCAGCATCGCTGGAGACGATCGACCGGGTCGGTCCCTGCGTCGCGCACGTCTCCGTGGATTCGATAGAAGATATTCGGGTAAACAAACGAAAGAAGATCATAAACCGGGCAAAGGAGCTGCTCCTCGATTCCTTCGAGGAGGGCACCATCGACTCCTATGAGCTCCTCGATGAAGTCAGGGAGAGCATCCGGATCGAGAAGATCAGTACCATCGGTGATGATAAAGTTCCCGCGGGGCCGAACGTACTCGAATCTGACGCGATCATCGTCGTGGAAGGCCGGGCCGATGTGATAAATCTTCTCAAATTCGGCATAAAAAACGCAGTAGCTGTTGAGGGAACCCACATCTCCCGAACCATCATCGATCTCTGCGAAAAAAAGACCGCGACCGCATTCCTTGACGGGGACCGGGGGGGAGAGCTTATACTTCGCGAACTTCTTCAGGTGGCTGATATCGATTATGTCGCGTATTCTCCCCGGGGGAAGAGTGTCGAGGACATGACCAGAAAGGAGATCATCAAGGCACTCAGAAATAAAATACCGGTAGAGTATGTAAAAGAGCAGTATCTTGAGGAGTCACCCGGCGAAGAGCCGCCAAAAGAGCAAAAACCGGGAAAGACGCCAGTCTCCCGGTCTCCGCAGGAAGCAGCAGAATTGCCAGTCGAACAGATGGATAAAAAATTCAAGCCGAAATTCCCCATTCGACGGGCAAAGGAGCCAGCCCATAAGGCAGCACCGGTAACCCTGAAAGACCACTTGGATGCGGTCAAGGGTCATCATATCGCACGTTTTCTTTCATCCGATCTGGTAATCATCAGAGAGATAAAAACGGAAGATCTGGATCGAGTACTTGACGAGCTGAACGGAGATGTCGCAGGGGTGGTCACCGATGATGCGGTAACTCAGAAACTGCTGGACCATATGGTGGGCAAGGGGCTCGAGTACGTCGCGGCACGTGAATTCAAGGGTATAATCAAGCGCCCGCTCACGATCAGACTGATGAAGATCGCGTGAAAACTCCTGGACTTCCGCTCGTGGGAACCTATTTATTTTTTTATGACCTTCTTCGTACAGGAAGTGAGCCCATGCACAAGGAAGAACTTATCACACTTCACCAGATGCTATTCGACATCAAGGACTATTTTGAATCCATTAATCCAGATTTGAAATTTTCAAACTATTATTCCCTGAAAATTAACCCCACGCAATTGCACAAGAGTAAGATGGAGCATAAATATGCGATATTCGTGTTGGGTAACGAGCTTGCAAACGCAATGAAGGAGGTTGAATTTTCCGCGTCAGGACGGATATCTGCACGGATGAAGGAACTGGCGGATAAGACCCTCAAAGAAATTGAATGCGTTCAATAAAGCAGTTACCCCGAATCTTTTTTTAAAAATCAATAATTCCATTTTATTCTCTCGTCACCGTGTTCACCATCTAACTGGTGAACTCACGTTCTTTTTCTATGAGGTATTCCGCCAGGAGAATAGGTATCGGGGCTGCCATGCAGTGCCAATTGGGCGTTCCGTTCACCTCGAGCACGGTGTAGGCGTCGTCCTGCATGAGGAGATCCACGCCGCCGTAATCAACCCCGACCGCCTTTGCCGCGGCCTGTGAGATCTCCTGCATGGAGTTATCGATATGACACGGGCAACCGACTCCACCCTGATGGATGTTGTGTGCAAGTGAATCTGAGGTCCTGCTGATCGCACCGACTGCTTCTCCATCGATAACAAAAACCCGAAAATCCCGGTCATTCTGGATATATTCCTGGAGATAATAGGGAGGAGGGCCCAATTCCCTTGATGAACGAACCAGGCGGATGTCTTTTCCGTCGTACCCATAGACTGGTTTTGAGACAACCGCTCCCCATTGATCGATGAATGCCTCGGCTCTGTCACGTGACGCCGAAAACAGGGTTTCCGGGGAAGGAACCCCCGATTTAAAGAGGATGGCGCTGGTTTTCACCTTGCTGGCACAGGCAAGAATCGCGTCGGGGGTATTGATCAGGCGGTTTTCGGCCTCAAGAGCATTCAACACCTCGAACTGATGTGTATCCTGGCGCAATCCGCATATCCAGATGACGCACCCCCGGGGTCCATCCGAAAAGGGATCGATAGTGTCGAGATTGAGCAACTGGTGAGAGGATCCCGCCCGTTCCAACTCCCTGATGACCATTGCCGTTGAGTTATCGATGGAAGAGTCGGTCGGTTTTGGTACGATATGGATCATCGTTAGTGATTCCTTGTACAAGAACTGGGGTGGCATAAGATAAGAATCGAATCATCTTGATCAAACCTGATTTAAGCGGGTGATTGATCGAACTCAACCGTTTTATTCTCATCTTACCAGACCGTATGTATGGCGGTTATCGAAGAGAAAGACACCGTAATGATGATTAAAGACTGTGCATACTGTAAAGGGGAAGGTCGCATCGGTGTGATCAACTGTCCTTCCTGTGATGGCAGGGGGCAGGTACTTGTCCGGAGTCCGCCGACCCGGTGTGCAATTTGCAGCGGGTTTGGTGTTGCCGGGTGCTGTCGATGCAGCGCGTGCGAAGGAACCGGTTGGTCGGGGGCAATGAAGCGGGAAACCTAGTGCAGTTTTTTTCCGTTCTTCTGCTTACATGGATACTGTCTCTTTGTCCATTAATGTAAATCAGCTTGAAGATGTTTCTCACCGATCTGTAGTCCATGAAGTATTATGCCGAACCCGACCTGGGTCTCGATATAGTGATGATAAACCAGGCAATCGAAGATGTATTTGCCGAGCATGGACGAGGCAGGGTTCAGATGCCCCCCAAGGTATACATCACCTTCGATACCGGGGATTTCCGGACGATGCCAGCGTATGTACCGGCCCTGAATATCGCCGGGGTAAAGATCGTCAATGTGCATCCCGGGAATCCTGGCACGGGTCTCCCGACCGTCATGGCATTGACAATCATCATTAATGCACAGACCGGGATCCCGGAAGGGGTCCTAAATGCAACCCGGCTGACAGACATGAGGACCGGTGCGGCGGGAGCAGTTGCCTGTAAATATCTTGCGCCGAAAAAGTCGATAGTCCTCGGTCTGATCGGCAGCGGCCGTCAGGCTCAGGCCCAGTTCGAGGCAATCTCACAGGTCCTTCAGATCGAAGAGATCCGGATCTGGAGCAGAAACGAAAAGAATGCGGCGGCATTTCGCACCAGGTATCCGGGTTATGACTGCAGAAGTGTGCCGATCGAAAAGGCATGTGATGCGGATGTCGTTGTTACCACCACTCCCTCGCGTTCTCCGGTCGTGATGGATGCATGGATCCACGAAGGCACGCATATCAACGCAATCGGAGCGGATGCCAGAGGGAAGCAGGAACTCGACCCGGCAATTTTGAGGCGTGCAACGGTGTTTGTTGATGAACCGGCCCAGGCGATCCATTCCGGAGAGATCAACGTCCCGATCGCGCAGGGTCTTTTCACCCTGGGACAGATTGCTGGTACCCTTGGAGAAGTGGTGCTGGGGGTAAAAAGTCGGGAAAATGCGAAACAGATCACGATATTTGACTCAACAGGGTTGGCGATACAGGATCTGGCAATCGCGAAGATCGCCTTGAAAAGTGCCCGTGGGATCGAATTACCATTCCCATGACCACGTCGTTATCAAACAGGAGAACAGATTATTCGTTCGTTTTCGCGTGTTTCTTCCATACCTGCTCCCGGTAGACGGGTCCGCTGTTGTATGTACAGAAGGGGATGAGAAGGCCGTCGGGGGTCGCATAGTGGATACAACACCTCTGGACTCTCCCGATATCATAGTTGTATTTGTCCATGAAATGCATAGTACCGATAAAGAGGGCATTCCAGTGAAATTCCCTAAGGGCATCAAAATTCTGGAGGACAAGTGCCTTTGCAATGAGTTTCCAGAATTCTGTCGTACTTCCCTGCTCGCTATTCTTTACCGCGGAGTGCATATCTTTTATTCCCTGTAGGAGCGATGCATATTTATTGACGGATCCTCCTTTCTTCAGTTTTTCGGCCATTTTTTCCATGGACCCGAAGAATGAATCAACATCAACCATCCGGTTGACCGGCACCAGACCGTTTTCCGTGACAAAAACATAGGTGGCGGCCCCGCAGTGCTGGTGGGTGGTAAACCGGATCTGTGGGCGCCCGGTGTATGCCTGAACCAGGTCAGAGAATGGTACTACACAGGGAACCGGGTAGAAATCATCCTTCTTTATAACCCCATTCGTCTGCTCTTCTATATTCTCGACAAGTTCGGGGATGGTGATCCGTTCCCTTCGCACATCATCCTCGCTTGCCGCCCCCGTGAACGAGATAGGCTGAAAATTGACGCCCCGAATAACGGCGATGTTATCGGCGGCATATTGAATGATTGCTCCTACTTCATCGTCATTTCGTCCACGGATGACTGTCGGAACAAGGACCATCCCTAGGCCAACAGTTTTACAATTCTCAACGACCTTATGATTTAACCTCAATTGAGGGTTTGTTCTGGTCGATACACCGTCAAAATGAAGGTATATGGTCGAAAGTCCCGCCTCTTTCAGTTTTCGAACATATCTGATGTCCCGTGCCAGCTTGATACCGTTGGTGGCCAACTGAACCTGAGGAAATCCCATTGCTTTTGCTGTTCTGATTATCTCCGGAAGATCATCCCGCATCGTGGGTTCTCCTCCGGAGAATTGCACTGCAGGTGCAGGCACCGGTCTTTCATCCCGGAGCACCTGGAGCATCATGACGACCTGGTCAAACGTTGGTTCATATACAAATCCGCAGGCACGCGCATTTGCAAAACAGAAATCACAATTGAGATTGCACCGGTTTGTCAGGTCGATATTTGCAAGCAGCGTTGCGGATCGATGGTTATTGCAGAGACCACAGTTCGAGGGGCAACTATCAGCGTTGCCGTTCGTGTTCGGATTTTCCACCCCTGTCCCAATGTTCTCATATTCATCGAACCGCCGGTACATCACCGGATCCGACCAGTAAATATCGCGGAATGATCCATGCTCGCGGCATACCCGTCTCAGCCAAACCTTTCCCTCCTCTTCGACAATATCTGCTTCAAGCACGGTTTTGCAGACAGGGCACAGACTCTTTGTTTTTCTCATTAACATGTTTATTCCACCAGTGCCGTTCGAGGACTGAAAGATTGGTTATCATTATTGAATTGAGATACTTTAATGTTTATATCTGCTCTTTATTACAGATATTGGAGTGCTATTATTAGTATTGATTCATTCTTAATAGCATTGGCGGCGGCATTCTGGATCATGCTTCCTGCTTATATTCCCAACTCTGCTGCAGCACTATTCGGTGGAGGAACGCCCATCGACGGGGGTCGCACCTCCACCGATGGCAGGAGAATTTTCGGGGATGGAAAGACATGGCGGGGTTTTATCCTCGGAGTGACAACGGGTGTCGTTGTTGGAGTCATACAGATCTGGATCCGGGACGTTACCGGGTGGACATTTCTCCCCGCCCTGACCCTGCTGTCGGTTATCCTTCTTGCGACAGGGGCGCTTCTCGGGGATCTGGTGAAGAGCTACTTCAAACGAAGACTCGGCAAAGAACGGGGAGAGCCATGGATAATTGCCGACCAGTATGATCTGGTTGCCGGAGCATTTACTCTCGTCCTTATCTTTGACTACCCATGGCTGGCCAGCGTGATGACCCTCCCCATCTTTCTGATAATCATTATTATCACCCCGATTCTCCATAAGTCGGTAAATGTGATCGGATACCTCATCCGGGTAAAGGAGGTGCCATGGTGAAAGATATTCCCGCCCTTTTGCGGGCAGCCGGAGCCGTTGAATACGGCTCCTTCGTGCTCGCATCGGGTGCGAAGAGTGATTATTACCTTGATATAAAAACAGCGGTGACGGATCCGGTTCTTCTCCGAAAGATCGGGGAAGAAATTGCACGAAAGGCGATCTTTGATACCGTGGCCGGTATAGCAGTCGGGGGGATAGCGATCGCAGTGGCTACATCGTTTGCGAGCGACAAACCGTATGCGATCATCCGGAGTTCCGACAAGACCCACGGGAAGTCGGGCAGGCTCATTGGAAGGGTTGAAGGGAGACGGGTGCTTCTTGTTGAAGACGTCACGACCTCCGGGGGATCAGCCCTTTACGGAATCGAAGTACTCCGGTCATGTGGAGCGATAGTCGATACGGTCGTAACGGTGGTCGATCGGCAGGCTGGAGCATTTGAAAGACTGGGTGCTGCAGGGATCAGGTTGGTCTCCCTTGCAACCACCGAGCAGATCCTCAAGCGATAAACATCTTTTTTTAGGAGTTGTTCAAATAATGACTATGAAGATTCTCGTTGTGGGAGGGGGCGGCAGAGAGCATGCCATTGCCCGGGCATTGTCCCGCAACATGGAGACCCGTATATTTTCGGTGATGGCCAGGAGTAACCCCGGGATCTCAAGGTTATCGGAGAAGATCCTCATCCACCAGGAGACCGATATCCCCGAAATCATCGCATTTGCGCAGAAATGCGAGGTGGACTATGCTTTTATCGGGCCCGAATCTCCTCTGGAGGCAGGGATCGTCGATGGCCTCGAAGAAGTCGGAGTGGGCTGCGTGGGACCTACCCGATCAGCGGCACGGCTGGAGACTGATAAGGGGTTCTGCCGGACGATGATGGAGCAGCATGGAATTGCCGGTTGCCCACGCTACCGGGTTTTCCATAATGCCAATGATGCGGTTGAATTCATGCGGGAGTTTGGCGGGGACCTCGCGATCAAGCCGATTGGCCTGACCGGAGGGAAGGGCGTGCGGATCATGGGTGAACATCTCGATCAGGCGGGAGCGATCGCTTATGTGAACGAGCTTGACGGGAATGTGGTCATGGAAGAGCGTCTGATCGGAGAAGAGTTCACAATCCAGGCATTTGTGGACGGGACGCACCTGGTGACAATGCCGGTCGTTCAGGACCATAAAAGAGCAAATGAAGGAGATAAAGGGTCGAATACCGGAGGGATGGGTTCGTATAGCATGCCGGATCACTCGCTCCCCTTTATAACAGATCAGGATCTGAAAAAGGCTAAGGGGATAATGGAGGACGCGGTTGCGACTATGGGAAGAATCGGTCAGCCCTACCGGGGGATCCTCTATGGGCAGTTCATGAATACCCGGAACGGACCGATGGTAATCGAATTCAACGCCCGCTTCGGAGACCCGGAGGCGATGAATGTCCTTTCCATCCTGGTGAGTGATCTCTCGGAGATTGTCCCCCGGTTGATTGAAGGTTCCCTTTCAGCATCCCGCGTAACCTTTGAAAAGAAGGCAACTGTCTGCAAGTATATTGTACCCGAAGGATACCCCGAGGCACCGGTCAGAGGGAGTCCGATCGCGATCGGCAACTACGAAAACGCCTTGCTATACTACGCGAATGTGGCAGAAGAGGAAGGCACGCTTGTCACTCAGAAATCACGGACTCTTGCCTTCGTCGGCGTCGCGGATCGGCTCAGTGAGGCAGAGGAGATTGCAGAACGCGCAGTTTCTTCCGTCAGCGGAAGGGTTTGGCACCGCCGGGATATCGGTACCGAAGAGCTCCTGCAAAAACGCATAACCCATATGAAGGAGCTGCAATGAAAAAAGATCTGATCTCTATCCTCGACCTGGACCGGACGGAACTCTTTGCCCTGCTTGAGGAGGCAAACCGGCTTAAAAATCACCGGATGGCGGGAAGACCGCATAATACCATTAAAGGGAAGAATCTTGCAATGATCTTCGAAAAGCCGTCTACCCGGACGCGGATATCCTTCGAGGTCGGGATGTACGAGCTCGGCGGTCACGCACTCTTCCTGAATGCACAGGATATGCAGATCGGCCGGGGGGAGGAGATACGGGACACGGCAAGGGTCCTTTCCCGGTATGTCTCGGCGGTCATGATCCGTGCGTACCATCATGAGAACGTCGAGGAATTCGCACGTCATGCGACTATCCCCGTCATCAACGGGCTCTCTGACCGGGAGCACCCCTGCCAGATCCTTGCGGACGTTATGACTATCCAGGAACGGTTCGGTAAAACCGACGGCCTCCGGGTGGCCTGGGTCGGTGACGGAAACAATGTCTGTAATTCGCTCGTGCTCTCGTCCACCCTTACCGGAATGGAGATTATCGTCGCGAGCCCGCCGGGTTACCATCCAAAGAAGGAGGTTGTTGAACGGGCCCGTAAGGCGGGAGGAAAGGTAACGCTGGTTACCAGACCTGAGGATGCCGTGCGGGATGCCCACGTTATCGAAACGGACTCCTGGGTTTCCATGGGGGACGAATCGCAGCGCGAGGCACGCCTGAAGGCATTCCAGGGATACACGCTCACGCCGGAACTCATAAACCTTGCCGATCCGGGCGCAAAAGTGATGCATTGCCTGCCGGCACATCGCGGGGAGGAGATCACGGACGAAGTGATCGAAGGTCCCCAGAGTGTTATCTGGGATGAGGCGGAGAACCGGCTCCACACGGAAAAAGCGTTACTGGTGCGATTGCTGGGAGGATAGGAACTTTTCTATTTTCATTGGATCGAATCCGTCACACAGATGGACTTTCTTGGCCGGATTAAGTAAAAAAGGAGTCTCTACCTGAACGAAGCTTGAGCGCATATTAATTCATTTTAATGGACATCATTAACAATGATATATTTTCGATTAATTTAAGAAACAGGGATGAATCAAACGAGATCGCCAAAGTTTTCTTGTTTTCTGTTATAATCCTCTGCGCCAATGATCTGGATTAGTCTCCTAAATTCCAAAATGTTTATTAAATATTGAGGGGAGTATTCAATTAACGCCGACAATTCCATTCGATGGCACTGACTAAGGGGGTAACGTGCCAGCACAGATTGACTGTGATGTGGTCTTGATGTGAACAGTATATTCTGGGCGGGATGTTAGTTTACTGAATCGGATTTCAGCATTTACAGAATGTTAAGGAGGACTAAAAAATGACATATACCTGTACACCATGTCCATCGGACTATACCTACTACAAAACCAGGAATAATGGTGAAGTTGAAGCACCCATCCAGGGAAATGTGAATAACTGCTCATTCATGGCATCACTTATTGCAGTTTCGTGGGTGACTGGATTTCAATCTGCAGCCTTTTTGCCCGTTACAAGTTGGCCAAAGAAAGTTGATCTAAATTCGAGTCCTAAAAGATATCAGATCCCATTTTGGAATGCACCCGGTACTGCTGGTCTGAACAGCACGGAATTCTGGGTATCTGAAAAATTCTGGATGGATGAAAATAAAAATTTCAAATATGGACATTCATCCGAATTAAAAGAACTATGGCCAGCGGTAATGGAAAAAGCATTTGCAAACTTCATTCAGGCTGATAAAACCAAGGACATGGACGATATGTCGCAAATTGGCTGGTCATCGTTCGATTCGCCTCCCCTGATGACCCTCTCGGGATGGACTCCAAACACGCCTAAAACAACAGCTGGGAAGACCGGGGACACTCTCTATTCAGAGATCGGAGGGAAGACCAGTGGAAAGAAAACAACACGTCCGATGATCGGCTGGACAAAAGCAGCTTGTCCCACGGATGCCCAGATGAAGCCGAATCATACATATGCCATTCTTGGAATCTGGTTGAGCGGGAACATCAAATATATCGTCCTCCGCAATCCTCTCGGTAAAATGGCAGGAGGAAACACCCCTGGTGCACTTGTCGCAGGTTCCTGGGCTGGTGTGAACGATACGTGGTATAATGAAAAGAAGCAAGCCCTGGGAGGACCAGGTCTCATCGATAAAATCTTCGATGTCACCATCGGGCTCTTTGCCCTCCCTGCAGACAAGTTCCAGGCTTACTTTACCGCGTACACCTGGGTAGGGTTACCCTAAAACCCAAATAATTCGAACATCGGTCAAATTAATGGTGAGATCATGAATAAATCGGGGACAAAAGCAAGCAAATCGGTTGCAATGCTTCTTTTGATAATCTTGATTACTACCATGTCTGCTTCAGGCGAATTCGTTTATCCGGTTCTGACCGGAACGATGACCCCGGTTTCAACAACCCGAACGGATAGCGATCAGACTTTCCCAGCAATTGACAATGATCAAATCGTCTGGCAGACCATCGATTCATTCAATTTCACCTATGATATTGTCCTTTACAATATCACGAATGGACAGGAGATCATGCTGACGCCTGGCACGGACGATACGGATCAGGTGAACCCGTCTGTATCCGGAAATTTAGTCGTCTGGGAAGATGGCCGTAATGGTCGGTCGGATATATATCTATATGATCTCTACAATCGACAGCAAATGCCGATAACTGCTAGCACTCCCAATTCAAATCAGGCTCGACCAGCAATCGATGGGAGAAAAATTGTATGGCAAGATAACAGGAACGACAAATGGGACATTTATCTTGCTGATCTGGATAATTCAAGCGAGACGAGAATTACCGGCGGCTCAGAGGACAGTGAATTTCCAGACATATCCGAAACCAAGATCGTATGGCAGTCATTAGACGAACTGAACCAGACATACGATATCAACATTTATGATAATGAGACGGGTATTACCAGTCTGTTAACCCTAAACACAACGGATTCAAATCAGATGTTCCCCCGGATATGGAAGGATTACGTCGTCTGGCAGGGGGTGGATGTTGTTAATGGGACAAATGATATATATCTATATGACCTCACAGGAAGCGAGGGAGCAATATGTATTACACCCGATACCGGCAATTCAAACCAGGAAAGACCTGCTATCGATGAAGGCCGGGTAGTCTGGGAGGATGACAGAGATGGAAACTGGAACATCTATTCTTATGAACTTTCGACCGGGACCACCTCCACCCTCCCCACTGATACCTATGATAGGACATATCCAGCTATATCCCGGGATCGTATAGTATGGCAGGATATGCATTCTGGTGTATCACAGATCTACCTGTTCACCATCGGTAATTCGGTTTCCTGTCCCCAGGCTGATTTCGATGTAAACACCTCGATTGGGTCTTTACCTATCACCGTCTATTTTTCAGATAAATCCACCGGAAACCCGACCAACTGGAACTGGGATTTCGGGGACGGAACGTCAGGAACCGGGATGAATGTTACCCATGTGTACAACAATTCGGGCATCTACACCGTCACTCTGACTGTCAGTACTCCCTATTGCCGTAACTCGAAGAGAGTTGAAAACCTCATCACCGCCGGAGACATCCCGGGAGCACAATTTTCCGTAAACATCACCGAAGGACCTTCTCCGCTGACGGTGGGATTTATCGATGAATCTTCCGGCGAGCCGACCGGTTGGCTCTGGGAATTTGGGGACGGGACGACATCGACCGAGCAGAACCCGGAGCACATCTATCCCCCGGGGGTATACACGGTCAGACTAACGAGCAGCAACCAATTCGGAAATGATACCATCGAAAAGGAAAATCTGATCACGGTTATTAATGGAAATCTGAATCTGATGAATTGGTCCATTCCGGGGTTGGATGTTCAGGAATTTGATGGTAGACAACATATCGTAGTTAACACAACGCAAATATCCGTTTATTCTTTTAATTATACAGAAATCAACCTTTCCTATCCACAGGGGCATAATCTCCGGTATGTCCGGTTTTATTCTGAAAATGAGACCGGATTTTTGAAAACGAACAATACAACGATCGAAGGGAATATATCCAGCGTGCACCTTGAAAGTGAAACCCTCGGTCCTGATGGAATCGTCCAGATCGGGATTAATCCACAATATTTTGATCAGAATGGCTCTCTCTCCCTGACCACGTGGGGGAATATCACCCCCCTGGATCTTGAAGCAGTAAAACAGGCATGGTTTAATGTGACCATCGGAGATGTGACAGGTGCAGCATATACCGCCCAGTTTATTAAAAACGGGATGAATCAGACCGGCCCTGCCACCATTCGGATGGCAGTGAACTCATCATGGATTAAGGAGCAGGAACCTCTCTATGGTATGGAGATCGATTCCGATCCTCAAGGGGCGAATGTATACGTGGATGGTGTATTCAAAGGGGTAACCCCGACGGTCATTGCAGGTACTACGGCAGGCAGCTACAAAGTGGAGGTAACCAAAAACGGATTCAATGACATCTCCCGAACGGTTTCCTTGGGGGGTATCCGGATCATCAGAATAGGTGATGACGGGATCTCCGAAGTATTGCCCACCAGATATCTGTACACGGACACAAGAAAAAACCTCGACTACTTTGAGGCAGATTCACCGGGGGGGTTATCCAAATTTAGCGTAGTGGGTCTCTCCTACTCTGGAAATCCCTTCCAGCTCCTTACCCTCACTATAACCCGGTACATCACCGGTGGCGGCGGAGGAGGAGGTGGCGGCGGAGGCGGCTCTCCATCGGGCAGCACAACCACAGCCACCCCATCACCTGCTGCCACTGAATCGTCCACGATCTCATCGACAGAAGAGGGAATAAACCTCGAAATCACCCTCACCCCTGAACCAAGCGTACCGCAGGGGGAGCCAACAACCCTAATCCCCGAAGAACCAGCGACTCCGGTCCCGACTCCCACTACACCTCCGCCTCTGGGTCCGCTGGGTATCATACTCGGTATGTTCGGATGGCTGGAAACGATCCTGAAGGGTCGGATGGTATTCATCCTCGCTGCAGTGGCCATCACGGTCGTAAGTGTAATTGCCATATGGAAGAAAGGGTATCTCGGACGGGAATGACCGAACTAACCTACTAATTTTTAAAAAACCTGTTATAAGAAAGCAGAATTTGTGCGATCTTTGACCAGGAATTCTTTCTGATGATGAAAGAAGCGTCCTGTTTTCCCAAATACATTGACAATAAATAATTAAAAAGGAACCGTGACCATAATCGTCACATTCGTTTTGTCGACCAGAACGGATAGTATATTTACCTCGTTGTCGCAGGTACCATTACCGTTATCGGCGTCATCGTGATCAGGAAGAGAGGTTGGCCGAAAGCTGATGAATTATGGCTCCACTTCGCTTAAAACGCAGAATTCCGGATATCGAAGGAATGAAACAGCGGAATGATATCCGCGGCCTGATCCGGCTCCTGGGCGACCGGAATTTCACCGTTCAGTGGCAGGCAGCAGCAGCGCTCGGAACAATGGGCCAGGCTCCTATTGACCAGCTGATAAAAGAACTGCATCACCCGGACCGGAATGTCCGGCTCGGGATCATCGAAGCGCTGGGAGATATCCATGCACCTGAGGCGGTTCCCGCGCTGATCGCACTCCTCGAGTCGGACCGTCGCGCAGAGATCCGCTGGGCGATCACGCTGGCTCTGGGGGACATAGGGGATCAACAGGCAGTACCATCCCTTAGGAGAGCGCTCCGCGACCAAGATAAATATGTCAGATATGGTGCTGCCATCGCACTCGACAGACTAAACCAGGTGCCGGATTCGCCTGTTGATAAAACGTATTACCTGATAGCGAAACACGAGTGGGAACGGCTGAAAACCGAGAAAGACATATCCGTTGATGCACTGCTCCAATCAACCCGGGAACGGGATCCCCAGGTCAGGATTAAGGTGGTAGAGGTAATCGGAGAGTTGAAAGATCCTCTCGCCTGTTCCGCAATCGCTCCGGCGCTCCGGGATCGCGACAGCCGGGTCCTCTGGAAAGCGGTTACTTCCTTTCAACGATGTGGAGTGTCTCCGTTGTATATGCCAATGGGAGTGGCAAAGCGGCCCCGTTTTGGTAAAAATCCCTGGGTGGCCGCATTCCTTAATTTCTTCTTTGTCGGTCTCGGGTATAATTATCTTGGGATGTGGTGGGGATTTTTGCTCTTCCAGACGAACATGACTATCGTTGTCCTCGCTTCCCTGGAGATAGGGCCGCTGATTCCAATGGTTGTTTCCTATTCTGTCTCGTTGCTATTTAGTATCCATTCGTGGTTTATGGCAAGAAACATGCAGGTAATTTAAGAAAAAGGAGAGGTGAGTGTATGGCCTGGCTGAAATCCCGAAAAAAACCGGATATTCAGGCGATGAAGGAACGATCTGACCTTCGGGGGCTCATCAACGCGCTCAGCCATGAAGACCTGCAGGTTCAGACAGATGCTGCACAGGCACTCGGAGAGCTGGGAAATTCGGATCTTACGCAGCTGGTGCACGCGTTCCGGCAGCGGAACAAGCATGTAAGGCTGGGTATTATCGAAGTATTTGCGGAATTAAAAGATCCCGGCACATTTGAATTGTTAATCTCGGCGTTGGGGGATCCTGATAACGAGGTGAGATGGGAAGCAGCCCTCGCTCTTGGCGAATTTGGAAACCCGGATGCTTATGAGCCCCTGAAGAAAGCACTGCGGGATCCTGACAAATACGTTCGTTACGGCGCCGCTCTTGCTCTTGAGAAACTGGGATGGGAACCAAAAAAGGATGACCTCGATGCAGCGTATTTCTCCTTCGGGAAACAGGACTGGGATCGACTGAATGAGCTCAAGGATGCCTCCCTCATCCCCCTGACGCAGGCATCCTGCGACGGGGATGCAGGAATCCGGGCGAAGGCCGTTGAGGTTCTCGGAGACATCGGTGACCAACGGGCAATACCCTCCTTATATCAATCCCTTAAGGATGAAAATGACAGTGTGCGCTGGAATGCGGTGATTGCTGCGCCCCGATGTGGGATCGCCCTGATGCATCTTCCCCGGGGTCTCTCCAGACGCCCGCGTATTCGGAAAAACCCTCTCATAGCAGGTTTCTTAAATTTTCTTCTCCCCGGAATGGGATATCTGTATCTTGGTTTTTGGTGGGGAATTCTGGTTTTCCAGATAGACATAACCGCAACCCTGTGGTTATTTGCACGAAACGAGCAACTGACATATAGCACAGTATTGCCAATTTACGCCCTGCTTGCCATCCATGCCTGGTTTATGGCGAGGAAGATGCCCGACCTCTAAACCTGCTCTTCCCCGCTTCCGATCTCGGTGGACTCTTCCGGTCCCACCAGCTCCCTCCGGAAGATATGGACCCCCCCGATCAACCCGAGGAATATGTTGAAATAGAACAGGACTGCACGCCATAGGAGAACAAATATACCGAGTATTGAAGAAGGGATAATCAGAGCATAGAGCGATGTCGCACTGATCTCTGCAAGGCCGGAAGAGCCTGGCGTCAGGGGGACCATCATGATCACTGCGATGACCAGCTGGAAGAGAAAGGATTCAGCGACAAACGGTGGTTGTGCGAGTCCGACGAGCAGCAGGGAAGCGACGAGAAATTCCGATATCCAGAAAAATGCGGTGAAAAAAGAACCGTAAAACAAACCCATAACCGATTTCCCGGTAAAGTGGTTTAGACTCCCGAAGAAGTTATCGATCTCATCGTCTGCCTTCTTGATCGCTTTTGCTACCGAAGGATGTTTATACCGCCTTTCCACCCAGTGGAGAATCCTGAGTATGATGCTCTTTGTCCATTCTGGTTTCTTCGCAGAAAAAAACACCAGAATGACAACAGTGGCCATGAACAACCACCCGAGTACCGCCACGATCAGCAGCTCGACCGATAACTGCCGGATGATACTCCCCAGCAGGATAACTGCAAGGAGTCCCATCACGGTGAGAATGACACCGTCAAGAACCCGCTCCATGATGACGATTGCGGTGGCATCACCCACCTTTACATGCTCCCGGTAGAGCTCATGGACACGTACAGGCTCCCCTCCCGCCTGACCGGGGGTGATCGCACCCGCGAGGAGGTTGGCAAGGACGAGGTTCCAGCAGGCGGAAAATTTTACTTTGTACCCCAGGGAATGGGACATGACCTTAATCCGGCCGGACCAGAAGAGGAGGGACGCGATCCGAAGCAGCACTGCATAGAACAGGAACCAGGGATCGAGTTTCCGGAGGTAGACCAGTGTATTTTCATCAAAAGTTGTAAGAAGAACAATTGCAATAACGGCGATGCTAAATCCGATTGAAATCCAGATCCACTTCTTCGGATATGTTTTCATGGTCTTTTTATTACTCCGGAACTAACCGCGAAGGAGTTCCGATCCAATCTGCATTTCCGGGAGGTGCCGGAAGCCTTGATACCCTTCGGAACGGCCCGCACAGGCAGGCTCCTTCCAAATCTGGCCTTCTCATCTCTTCTGCGGTTATTATAGTAATAAAGGAACTCATTTTCGATATAAATATCTCTATTTTCTTAAGAAAGGCGATGACAGACGCAAGATGAAATCGCTCAGTCGTCTCGCCTCATCCACCTGTCCGGGTTACGGTTTTTTTATCGTCGTCTAGTAAATGCTGCTTTACGCTTCTTGATCAGGAACAACCGTGTATGCTCTTCCCGATCGATCTCATCCCGCCTCAATTCGATTTCGTTCTTACGACGATAAAGAAGGGGGATTATCTTGAATTCCAGGCTGTTCACCAGCCTCCTTGTTCGTTCGATCTCGATGAGCAGCGTTTTAATGCGCCATTCTGCCTCCGCATTTTTAATAATGCGGTCGACGAGCTCTTCATACGCATCTGCAACTTCGTCGATCACCCCTGTTGTCCCTAAAAGACCGTATCCGCGTTCGTGCAGCGTCTTTTTTACCATCTTAGGCTTTAGCACCGGGAGATGGACACCAAGAATATTGAGTATATCACTATCAAAGGTAGGATACTCTTCGATCGAAAATGCAGCAATTGCAATCCCGGTCTCTCCCTCCATCATCGAGGCGACCGCAAGCTGGTCTTCCGCCGCCTGATACTGCACCATTACCTTATCCCTCTCTGTTTTCGCATGCGGGACGATCCGGATCAATTCCAGCAAAAGGCCTTCCTCCTTCAGTTTCAGGACACGATGTGCCCGTTCTGCAACGGCAATCTGCCGCTTAGTCGCCAGCAGTGCCATTCGGGTCGGGGGGATATCCATAAGGTTCTCACCTGATCGATTACTGGATACAGAGCATCGAGGACGTATCCGGGGTATTAACTCCTCGTTTCAATGGTAAGTCCCCTTACAACACCAAAAAGGTCTGGATCCGTTCTGAAGGAATACCGAATTCCTTCCCCCGTGCAATGGCCCTCAGGTTGAATACCTCGTATTTTTTGTGTTCAAGATAGGAGAGGATAGGAAGAACGGAGAATGGAAATCGTTTCGAAAGTTTTTCCAGGAGATGCAGTCTGACTGCCGCTACTGCGATCTCCACCTCGTGAACGGCCCGCTCCCGGGTCTGGAACCGGTCCCAAACCAGTTCAATAGCATCATCCTCATCTATAAGGGGATTCTTCTGGAGTTGACGAAGTGCCGCGGTGAGAACAGGCAAAATGTTCGTTTTCTTAAACATCGCGGCAAACTGGTCACGATCATCAAGGGTATACAGTTTCTCAAAGAAGCCGATAGGGATATCCCCGTCCGGTATAACATTCTCCTCAATCATACCCCGCTCACACCGGCTCTCGCCGCATCTAAGCCGGAGGAGATTACGCAGATTCGTAATATCGATCTCGAATCGCACATACCTCGCAAGAATTTCACCCCCTTTTACGCCCACGACTGCATCATTTATCAGATTATAATAAAATTCTTTGTACAATGCATTTTCCAGACGGGCAAATGCACCCTTCTCCTCGCACATATTATAATATGTCCGGAGTACCGGATATAAGGGCCAGGCTCGGAGCGCCTCCACTATCTCCTCGCATGAATTCCGTGACAACAGATGTTCAAGGAACGCCGGGTCGAGCACCCCGGCCGGGATAAGGACCCGTGATACAGTGTCGTCAGGGATGTGATGTTGTTTACCCCGAAGAATCGTCATAACATTGGCTATATCCCATTTATTTACATATTCTGCGATGAGGTGGTGCAGATACCCAGGGGTGATGCGCATGATATTCCGGAAGGATTCCGCTAGATTTCTGGATAATGCCGCTTCTATAAGGTCTATTCCTGAAGCGCTTCCTGACAGACTCATTACCTCTTCACGGTAGGTTCCTTCTCCGATGAAACGGGCGATCTCCGGGAGGCTCATGTTGAGGATACGGCCGTACTCATCACGGGGATAGAGAAGAGTCGCCCGTGTCTTCAGCCGTGTACAGACGTAAATATAGGAACTGGGAAGGGTGATGGTCCGGATCATGGATAGGAATACACTAATGAATGCCTTGATGAACGTTTAGGGTTTGCGTAATTTTTTTCCCGGATTATATCCGTGTCATTCGATGAAAGTTGAGGGTATTTTACATAAATCCAGTTTTCTGCCGAGGTCACGAAAAACAGAGAGAACTTATGATTTTAGCGACGTAATTCATTCACCAACATACTCTTCCAGCCGCTTGAGTAGATCCTCTTCGATCTTCAGGATGACTTCACGCGTCCCCCGGAATGCAAGGAGCTCGCGTTCATCACCGGCCATATTTGCAAAGTACAACCGTTCTTTTCGGGAGACCAGTTCAACATCATAGTTCTTCATGATATCGGAGATCATCTTTCGCGGCACACCCGGGGGGATCAGCAGATCATAGAGTTCTTTCTTTGTTTCCGGTGATTCAGACGGAACTGGTATCTCTTTACCGGTTATCCGGCCGCGATCTTCTGGCGACTTGGGTTCTTCTGCCATGGTTATCACGCGATTGAAAATAATTACTTCCCTGCTTTGATACGCCTGTTCATAATACAGGGACCACCCCATACGCCACCTATCGGGTTTCTGGGTTTCCCAAGGGAATTCATGCATCTACCCATCAGAGCTGCGCCCCGGGCGAGACCATCATCGACAAATACGAGGTGATTGTTTGGATCTTCGAATAGGTGCCGCTCGGTAAGACCTTCAAGGATGTATTCGGGTTTTCTTCCGGAGATTGCTGCTCTTCCGGTGAACCCGATCGATGAGTGGGGAAAGACAAGACGCTCAACAACCGCGATGTCCACGAGCCTCAGTGCCATCCGTGCACATACACGGTCTATCACATCGTTGAGAAGACCGAGGCCGTATTTCTGATAGATCTCTGTACCGATCTCCCTCAGATCTGTGAGCCCGCTGCCATCCACTCCAGCGTCACAGCCGATGAGTGCTACTCCTGACTCCTTCGCAACATCAGCGTAAACCGGAACCCGACCGAATCTCCGGCGCTCGGGAGGAACAATCCGGATATCGATGAACTGGTGACAGGCATCAACATACCCGGCGACGACCGAGCTCTTCTGTTTCAGAGAAAATTCACCGACGATACTTCGGTCACCGAAGATATCGAGGGCCGTCCCCGTCCGACCATCCACCAGACCAGTCCCCCTCACGATCGCATCAGGGATCGCCCCGGCAAGACCACAAAAATTACCGATTGTCTTAGCGAACGGATTCGGATCGTCCGGTTCTACGTCACTCGTGATACGGCCGTCAAGGGTGGTTCCGAAATCTATGGAAATGCAGGGGTTCCGGAAATCGATCGGGGTCCATTTTGCACCTTCTTTGATTCCGGCCATCGCGAGTTCTCCCTCCATCTCGTTTGCCACCATCTCGACCCCTGTGCTGCCGACGGGTGGTACCACCCCTGCAACCGCGCCGATGAAGACGACCTTATCGGCAAAGCTGTAGGGCTGGAGTTTTTGCGGCTGATTTGCCTTTGACATGGGAGGGGTCATCTTCCGTGGCGGCACACCTGCAAGGAGGCAGCCGTTCGCGAGTGCCAGGACAAACATCCCCACCTGATCGGGGGAATCCATTGCGGCAACAACGCCTGTGCTTCTCACAACGAAATCCAGGTCCTTCTCGATATCGAGATGGGCTTCCCGGTGGCATTCTATGAGGGTATCACGGACCAGTTCGGTGACGGACTGCTTGGTCAGTTTGGTTCCGTCCAGGGTTTCTCCGAAGATCTCCTCCCCCGGTTTTGGCTTCCGGACATCCCGGCTCATCTTCACGGTCTTGTTGATAACGTAACACATTCCGGTCTCCAGATTTACCCCGGTGAGGATGCATTTCGTTGTCGTGTTCCCCATCTCGACGGAAGCAACGATAAAATACGGCTTGATCTTGTATTCCGGGATGACCAACCCGGGACCGTGTGCAATGGACGGCGGAGGCGGACTTTCGACAATATGAGGAGTTGGTTTAAAAAAGCGGTCGAAAAACCGTGCACACATATGATCGAATTTCTGGCTGTATCACCATATATCTTTCGATTTCGGCGAATTTTCTGCTGGGATGGATTGGACACCATATCCTGGGTCCATTTCCATGATCTTCCAATGAGTAGTGAACATACCCTTGAAGAGACGATCATGGCGGGATAACTATATCGAATGACCTGAAAGACACCTGAACCGGAAAATTCCTGCATGAATGATCGCATTTTTTAACCTTACAACCAGAAATCATTTTCAATCACATGGGAAATCGTTCACGGAGCAAGCTGGTCATCACCCTGCTGATCCTCATACTGACCATGGCCGGGCTGGCCCTGTTCGGACTCATGCTGATGATATCGGTCGATCCAACGGCAAGCGGTCCCGGATATGATATCGTCCGGTGGATGGAACAGGTAATCCCCCCGTATGTTTTTGGTCTGAAAGAGTGGATCGAATATATCTTCCAGCAATTGCAGCAGTTCATTCAGGGCATTGTTCCCGGAAACGGTTAAAGAAGACGGGGGATGATAACGATTACCGGGGATTCATTTCAGTTAATACCATTAGATAACGTGATAATTCTGCATAATTACGACGACTTTCTGTGGACAGACGACATATCTACAAGCCGGCGGGCAAGGTGCATGATAGCCGTGCGGGCAGGATTATCTGCCGGGATATCTGTGATAGGGGTCCCGGCAAGGTCGGCCCCTAATATTCCGCGATCTTCAGGGATCAGTCCGATGACGGGGATCTGACCGGTAATATCAGCCGATTCTCCCCGATAGCGGTTGAATACGAGAAAGATTTTCCGATCTTCGATTCCGAGAGCGCGTGCGATCTCCCGGATACGGTCTGCCGTCCGGATCCCGCGGACACCGGGGTCGCTTACAATTAGCAGGATATCGGGTTTCCCGATCGTACCCCTGCTGATATGTTCCATTCCGGCCTCGGAATCGATCACGATGAAGCGGTACTCGCGTTCCAGTGAATGCATAGCGACCTGGAGAAGGTCGTTCGCAAAACAATAACACCCCATTCCCTCCGGACGACCCATGGCGATCAGGTCGAAACCTGACGATTCAACCAGCACCTGCCTGAACCGAAACCGGATATAATCGGTCCGTGACATTCCCGACGGGATCTGCTTTGTGAACGCCTCTTCACGCATGCTCCCGAGCGTCTCCCGTACCTCGACTCCGAGTGCTTCATGAAGATTTGCATTGGGGTCGGCATCCACCGCGAGAATTGGTGTTTCATCGAGATCGACGAATGATCTGATGAGAAGTGCGCTGATCGTCGTCTTACCGGTTCCACCCTTTCCCGAGACGGCGATAATGAACGGTATCTCCATCACTGTAGCATCCTGATTCGTCGGGAGAGATCTGATGCCGCCTGCATGATCCTTTCCGCGCCGTTCTCATCTGCAAACCGGATCCCGCAGCTTGGCGTGATCAGCGACCTGCTGTCCAGGATCCGGGGTGGGATATATTCGGTCACGCTTCTCCGGAGATCGATATACCGTTGATAAAGTGATTCCATATTCTCACCGGAGAATACCCTCTCGTCCGCAGGAACTATTCCCCACGCGATGATCCCGCCTCGTTCCAGATATGCCGCGAGCGCTTCCCGGTAGAGAAGAAACTCCCGGCTATGCTCATATGCATCGAAAGATATGACCGAAGGGTTGAGTGACATCACAAACTCCCAGTCGGTATTGGAGCAGCAATGTATTCCGAGGCCGCCATCGACCATTCCGGAGATCTCATCCCAGCCTGTGCGCACCATATCGATATCAATCGTGATGACCGATGAACCAAGCGCAGCAAAATATGGTTCATTCAACACGATAAGGGTCTCTGCAACCCCTGTCTTCATCCTCATCTGCGTCTCACACCAGAGTGCCCGCAGCGCGATCATCTTGGGGAGGACATCCGCAAATTGTGGATCATATGCAATGGGTTTTCGATCCCCGTCCACCACCTGCATACCAAATGTAACCGGCCCGGTAATCTGGCACTTGAGGCCATAAGCATCAGGAAACCGGTATCGCATCATCGCATGAAATCCCGATCCATAATCGACAGAGATCCCGTACGGTTCGCAGTTTTTCTCGAGAAAATCGATGTAAATCTGCTCCATTTCCGCGGAAAGATCGGACGAACGATCTACGAGGAGTCGGTCCTCACGGATAATACGCCCCGGAAGCTTCTCGGAATCATTAAATACAATACTTTCGAGGACGCTCCGGTTGGGAAGGGTCGGAACATACGGAAAGTCCGGATAGATACGCAGGACAGATTGGCAGGCTTCCTCGGGGTCGAGGTGAGGAACGGCGCCGATCCCTGTTGCCCGACTTTCCGGGGGGGGGAGCATTCGTGACATCTATCATTCCCTCCGGATCCTGCATTCATCGAGCATCTTCTCAACCATCGGGAAGAGAGAAAGATCAGTATGGGGGAGGAATGCACTGCCGGTATATTCATCCATGAATGCAGGTTCGGCATTCAGCTCGATATATGCGATACCCCTGGCGATGTCGTCCAGAACTTTACGCTTTTTCCGGTTGATCAATGCGATATTGGCCCCTTCGATTGCGCCGTTCCCGATCGTATGGATACGATCAATCGGTACTTCAGGGATCAGCCCGATGATGATCGCATTTTCCTTATTGATATAGTTCCCGAACGCCCCCGAGAAATAGATCGTGGCGATATCCTGACGGGTGATGCCTGCCTGCTTCATCAGAGTTATACAAGCTGCGAGAATGGACGCTTTACTCATGATCAGGTTCTTCACGTCATTTTCCGTGATAACGATGTCCTTCCCGATCCCGGTCTCCTCTTTCCATGCAACGACGAATTCCGGGAAATGCGCTCCCTGCCGCACCCGCTCGTGTTCGATTGTCGTATTGATCCTTCCATTCCTGTCTATGATACAGCTGCGCAACAATTCGGCCAGGAGGTCTATCAATCCCGAACCGCATATCCCCCGTGGAGGAATATGGTTGATCGTCCGGTAGACGGGGGTCAGGGTGAGGAGATCCAGGGTGATCTGTTCGATCGCCCCCGGATTCGCACGCATCCCAAAGAGGACCTCGCCTCCTTCCAGAGCCGGGCCCGCGGCTCCGGCACAGGAGAACATCCATTCCTTGTTCCCCAGCACCACCTCGAAATTCGTCCCGATATCGATGAGAAGGGCAATTTCATCACGTTCTGCCATGCCGCATGCAAGAATATCGGCAATGATATCCCCCCCGATAAAATCGCTCACCGCAGGAAAGATAAAAACCCCGGCGTCATCGGCGACGGAGATGCCCACCCGGGAGGCAGCGGTGGTGAGGTAACGCCTGACCACCGGAACATATGGCTCTTCGATCATGTACGCCGGATCTATTCCCATGAGGATATGGGTCATGATGGTATTGCCGGCAATAACGACTTCGTAGATATCATCGGTATCAATTGCACCGGCATTCGCGGCAGCCCGGATGGCAGTATTGACGCTCTCCGCAGCAAGTGCCTGGAGTTTATCGAGCCCCTCTCTCCGTGCATAGTTGACCCGGGAAAGGATATCTTCGCCGGTACCGATCTGCCGGTTGTAGTTGGATGCAACCCCGACGACCCGTCCGTCGACCAGGCTCCGTATGTAGGCGACGATGGTGGTCGTGCCGAGGTCGACCGCAACTCCGAACAGATTTGTGGAAGTATCCCCTTTTTCCAGTTCGATCAGGCGGTATCCTCCTGGCACGAATGCGACTGTTGCGGTCACGCGCCAGGCGCTCTCCCGCAGCACACGCGGTATCCGCTGGAGCACTTCGAGCGGGACATAGATCTTTTCGGCAACGGGTCCACCTTTCTTCTCGATCCCCCAGAGGAGCCTTGTAAGATCAGGGGATGGATCATCCAGGGAGGGAGGGGTTAAAGCCAGGGCGAATTTCCAGACCGACGGATTCAGTGTTGTTTCGATGCCAAGCCCTTCGATCAGGATCTTCTGTTCCTGGATAAGCGAGGTCTCCGGCACCAGCACCTGCACGTCATCCTCGATCACCGTCTTGCACGCCAGGCATGCTCCCTTATCCAGTTCTTCGTCGGTAAAAAATTTACCGAATGCCCCACGGTCGAACGAGGCGATGCCGGTCTTTAGGTATACGATACATTTTCCGCATTTTCCCTGCCCGCCACAGACCACATTCATGTGAAGACCGGCAGCCTGGGCAGCCTCGAGTATGGTCTTCCCTCTGTCGACCGTGACTTTCCGGAAATTCGGGAGGAATGTGACAACGGGCATCTACCGTTTCCACTCCTTTTCCAGAAACTCCCCGATCTCTGCTGCATCGCGGGGTCCGACCAGCACCTTCCAGCCGGTAACCTCTTCTATCCTTCCGCTGATCGGGGCAGCATAACCTGGGATGATAAGTGTCCGATGCGAGACGAGCGATTCGACCCCGAATTTCTGGAGAGATTCTTTGACCAGGGTCTCTGAGAGTTTGCCGGCTGCAACTGCAGTCAGTACAGAAAGGCCCTCTGTATCGACGATGAGCATGAAACAGGGAACACGTGACGATTCGAGATAGCCCTGAAGGGTGAAAAAGGTGAGAGAGAAGTTGACTGTCATGAGAACGGGCGAATCCGGGCCGGGGACGCCCACCCGGTATATTCCGGGCGTCATCTGGATCGGTTTCTGCGGATCGGTATATACATTCTGCCGGAGTGTCAATGCAGCCTGGGTTGAGGCGGGAGAAAGGTCATCCGCCACGATCACCGATGCGTACTTGAGTATACCGAGCGCAATCGCCGCATCACGGGTTTGGATCCTGGTCGTGTCGAGGAAGATCGGATACCCGAGATCCGGGGATTCTCTTGTTATCGCCAGCTGGCGGGTCGCCGTTGCGGATCTGATATATTCCCCGAGTGTCGAGGGGGAACTGTCGAGGACCAGGTGCATTATCCCTTCATCCGAACATTTTCGCGCAAGTTCGGCGACTTCGCTAAGGCCGTTTCCTTTTATCGCAAGAGGACATCCATATTTTTTCGCAAGCCGACAGCACTCACTGTAGGTATCCGGAGTAGCAGCATGAAGCAATGGCCGGTAATTACCGCAGAGCGTCAGGCCCGCTTCGAGCACCGCGGGATCTGTGGCCATTAGGACCTCAGGAAGGTCTGCATTCCCCTCCACGATCGCGACCGCTTTTCGGAATAATTCTTCAGACCCGCTGTCATTTCTGATCGCAACACCGTTAAACCGGAGATCGGCTCCGACGCGGACGAATCGCTCGTCACGGACCCGTTCTGTTACCCTTTTAATCTGTTCCGAAGTCCAGTTGTCAGAGATTGCGATAATGATCCCCGGTTCATGGTAGAAGGTCTTTTCGTGCCTGTACAGGAAAAACTCATTGCCCACCCGAAAGGATCGTTCGCCGACCCCGATCTTGACGAGCTGTACTGGCGGTCGGGTTGAGGCGCCGAGTATCTTTTTTGCATGTTCATCCAGGTACGGACATTTCTCTACTTCGCCCTTTCCACCGGCAAGTTTCATGGCGAAGGTGAGGCAGGTCGGTTCACCACATTCCTTGCAGTTTTTCCGGGGGAGGAGCTTATATATATCGAGGGCTTTAAGGACCATCGCAGATCACCCTTCTCCTGCGATTTCTCCGCGGAGTGTCCTGAACGCCTCTTTCAATAGCGGGACGGTTCGCGGATGACGGACACACACGATTGCGGCCCCCGCGACGGCTGCTGAAAAGCAGCAGTAAAATTCCCACATCACAGCCATATCGTCCTGAAGATCAGGAGAAGCATCCCTGACCTCCTTAATATTCAGCGAGTCGATCGGGGAACTGATCATCGGCATCGCCAGATCCTGATCTCCCTTCAGGGCGGCAAACCGGATCCGCTCCATCACTGAATAGGAATATTCGAATCCATACCCCAGTGCGCCGGTATAGGGGTCAATAAGAATATGATCGGCCGGGACTCCGATCTCGCGGAGCAGGATATTCAGTTGTTTCGCGAGGTTGATATCGATCGGGGACTGTGCAATAACCGAATGATCATATGCCAGCGCAGATGCTGCAATGCTGCGGTATCGTTCGGCTTCCGCGGTTCCGAGAAGAAGCCGTTCTCCTTCTCCTGCCTCCCCACACCGTTGGAATACCTCGCTGTCGATTGACGGGTCATTACTTCCCTCGATGATCAGGGGAAGTCCGGTTCCCGAAAGAGTATCCTCTACAGCCCTCGTTACCGAGGGGAAATCGGAAAAATCCCTCTGTCGGGTGCCGGTCAGGTATAGCCTGACCAGATCTGCTCCATATTGTTGTTCCGCCGATTTTGACCATCCTTTTAGATCATGTACCAGATCACCGACCGCCCCGGTGGCGATGGGTGACCAGAGCGTGGGATCGTCACAGATCTCAAAAGCAACGAGCGGTTGATCCCCGGGTGTCACTTCCCCGGAGAAGGGAAGGTCATTGTCCCCTCCGATATGGTACGTGACCGTTCTTGTGCCCCCATCCGACGGTGATGCTCCCAGTACGACTTCCCCGATCTTTCCGGTCCAGTCGAATTTTGCTGTCAGCGTTGTCATATCCCTCCCACCGCCGATCAGATAAGGGGACGCAGTTTCAGGGCGGGGTGTTCGACCTTCACCAGGAATGCGGCGAGTTCTTCTACCGTCGTGGCCTGGGTCTCGTCGGCGATCTGGGAAAAAAGCCCCGGGAGACCACGTTCTGCCAGCTTCTTCCGGAGTGACACCTCGAGTTCCTCTTTCAGCGCAGCCGGCATCCAGACGAGCCGTTCTATGCCACCTTCGGCCTGGAGAAACCGATCACTCAGGATGAAGTTCTTTGATATTCCTGCGAAACCGGGGGTCTGTGCTCCTCCTCCGATCGTGCCTGCCAGAGTGGAGAATGACATGCCTGACGGTGTCTGGCCTTTGAACTCCCGGTTCACTACCATGATACCATTCACTTCAGGCAGTATCAGGGCGATGCACTCGAAGCACCCGCAACATGTCATGGGATATTCCATTACGCTATACAGGGAACAGCGATCGACCTCCCCATGGGATGCCTTCTTCACGAACCTGTTCACCCCTTCGAACTCCCCGCGAACCGCATCGATGACCGCTCCCTTCTCAATAGGCTGGTTTGCCCCCGCAGGGGAGATCTCATAGGCAATCTTTCCATCGAGCCAGCTGATCGCCCCACAAAGAGCCGTTCGTTCGGGGGTGATCACGCAGACATGATTGGGCGCAAAGGTCTGGCAGAGGGTGCAGGAATAATAGATGTTCACATCCGCATCTCTCATCCCCTGGATACGCCGGTCTCTCTCTGCATAGATCTCCTCGGCCGCCTTTTTTTCCTGCACCACCTGAACCGGGTCGGTGATCAGGGTCACCTGAACTGCCTCGATCAGGTCGGGAAAGTCGATCCGGAACTTGGCAGCGAGGAGGTCCCCGAGGTGTCGTATCCGGACCCCGTTCGCGACCGCTTCCTTGGATAGGCGGACCCAGATAAGGTCACGCTGGGCGACGTGCCATGATCCTTCCCCGTAGTTGATGAAATTATGGATCCGGCGTTCGAGGACCGGTTCGTAATCTTTCCGCATATTTTTTCCGGCAACATCGACCAGAATCCCAAGCGGCACTGCGGACCCCTCCTTGATCTCTTCGATCTCGGGTCCGACAACCTCTACCCGTCCGTCCTGCACTTCGGTCGATTGTTTCATCCGAAGGATTTCAAAAGCCGGAGAACGACCTCCACCAAATTCAACATACATCTCCTCTTTCCTGATACTCTTCCCTTCAAACGCAGGAGAGCAGCCCATCGGAATGGGGATTGCGGTGACTTTGACCCGGATATCTTTTAATTCCATTCCCCGGCTGACCGCTTCATCGTGTGTGGTTGGGATCCAGTCTTTTCCATCGTAATCACCCAGGGAAAGAATCGGCATGCCGAGAACACGGAGCGAATCGACGAAAGCGAGGGATTCTTCATCCAGCCCCGGAAAAACAATTGCAAAGGCCTTCGCACGCTGTTCTGAAGCATACTTCAGGAGTCGCTCACTGTCGCCCGGAGGTACGCCCCCGAACATCATGGCGACCCTGACGATGATATCCACAAAATGAATGCCTTTAATGGGCGTAGATCCCAGCGGTATGAGCCGGTAATCGATTCCGACCTTCACACCTGCTTCACGGAGTACCGGTATCACTCCTCCGGTGAGGAAGGTGAGCATATATTTTTCCTGGAGTTCCCTGCAGATCCCTGCGGCGACGCCGGCCGATGGGGGAGTACCGATGACAAGGGCGAGCCCGAGGATACTCCCATCCACCAGTGAATACCCGAGTTTCCGAAGAATTGCATCGCCGATAAAACCCGTGTATGGTTCAGGTTCGCGACCCTGCTGCGTCTCACGGTACACCTCGAGAATCTCTGCCCCAACGAGGGTATTCTCTCCGGATAACCCGTACGCTTCACGGGCACTCACCGCATCATGCACATCTCTCCCTGTTAGCGCATATATGATGGGAAGATGGTATGCGGTCTCATCGTAGCCGAAAGTCCCGGAAATTTTCCCTATCTCTTCTTTCAGGATTAAATTTCCTTTCCGGACTGCAGTATCTATATTGGTCACACAGTACACCCCGCGGATCAGATATTCTCTCCCCGTTCACTATATGAGTTTGTATTGGTAACCGGGGCCTGAAGAAAACGGGTCACATGCGGGAATTCTATGGCTTGCCTAATTACTGGGATGCCCGGGATCCATTCAGAATTACGACTTACGATCAAACCTCACAGAATATCGGGCAACGATCTTTAAAAAATCCGACTACGGCGATCGCCACCCCCTATCCACCAGTTTCTTTTTTCCCACCCGGCTATCCGAGACGGTTATGGAATCAGGGAAAAAATATCAATTCATCACGTAAGGGTAAAAAAAACTTTGGGCAGTGACAGCATCCACCCTATAAATATCTGTTTTTCCGCAACCAGTCTACCTGCGGTTTTGTGTATCGGTACGAGATGTCGCACTTTTCGTCCTGGAAGCTCCATGGGATGACAATGAGGGTATCTCCTTCACGGATCCAGACCCGTTTCTTTATTTTGCCCTTTATCCTGCCCATACGGGTAACACCATCAATGCAGCGGACACGAATATGATTTGCTCCCATCATCAGTTCGGCGTAAGCGAACATCTCACGGTTCCGTTTTTTAGGCACCCGAACACGGATGGTCTCGATGCCTGTCTCATTTACCGATTCAACGACAATATCGTCACTGCTGGCTTTTTGCGGATCATATCTAATAACTGATTCAACTCCCTGTTCATATATCAATGGCCTGTGGCGGCATTAACGTATGCCATCCCCCATTAAGGGAAGCCCGGATTTTTGTTTTTTTTTTGCCATACGGAGATCGGAATAAAACCTGCGAAATATCACGGGATAAAAAGTCCTCAAACCATATAGAGCAGTGCGATTATCTACGCGCTTTTCCCAGGTCCACCCCCCATTGCCGTTTTCGCTGGACACGCCATTCAATTTTCGGCATTTTTAGATCGGGCTGAAGATTGTTTGGGATGGGTTTTTCGCATCTCCCGGCAAGATATCACGTGAAGTTCATGACGGACATGGAGGAATTTTTTTCACGGGATGCCTATGCAATGCATTCAGGAATCGAACTGGTTGCGGTCGGTCCCGGGAAGGCACGGGCCAGGATGAAGATCGATGAACGGCATCGGAACAGCCACGGAACCGTTCACGGGGGTGCAATCTTCACCCTCGCCGATGCAGCATTTGCACTCGCTTCCAATTCCCACCATGTACCGGCTGCGGCGATCAACGCACACATTACGTATATAAAGGCTGCCCGGGAGGGGGTGCTCAGCGCGGAAGCCAAAGAGTTTGCTTTGAATCCCAAGCTGGCGACGTATATCGTCACGGTCACGGATAGTGCCGGGGAGAAGGTAGCTCTCTTCGAGGGAATGGTCTACAGAAAGACACCCCGGAAAGAATAATCGGTAGGATCGAACGACTTTCTCTACTTTTTTCCTTCTCTCTCCTTATCCGGACCCGTAATCTCATTTACCGTGCAGGTGGATGCACAGCGATCGCAGATCTTCTCATCGCATGGCTCTATATGAATGGTTATACTGGTCCGTGGAAATTCGAATTTCAAGTCTGATTCAAGGTGATCGGCGATATCATGTGCTTGCTGAACACTCAGGTTCTTCGGTACGACAAGGTGCAGATCGATGAAGCGGTCTGGTCCTGAACGACGGGTACGAAGGTCATGAAAATTGCTGTAATCGGTACAGTGTTCGCAGATGATCTGCCGAATCCGCTCTTCCTCCTGGTCCGGAAGTCTCGTATCGATCAGATCGGCAAGCGAACGCCGGGTGAGATCATAAGCTGTTTTGATGATGATCATTGCGACACCGATAGCAAATATCGGATCGAGTATAGTCAGACCGGTGAGGCGAATTGCGATAAGGCCCGCAAAGACACCAAGAGAGGTAAACACATCGGTCCGGAGATGCCACGCATCGCTCTCCAGGGCAATGGATTCGGACTCTTTTGCGACTTTCATGAGCCGGGATGATACAAATAAGTTCACCAGGACGGATACTAACATGATTGCAATACCGATTCCAATAAGGTTCAGGTCGAGTGTTTCCTCACCATAGATTAGTTTGTTGATCGCTTCGTACAGAATCAGGGCTGCCGCTACAAAGATCAGGGTGGCTTCTGCGAGTCCGGAGATATCCTCGAACTTTCCATGTCCGAATGCATGGATATTATCGGGAGGTTCACTTGACTTTCGCACGGAGAAATAGGCAATAATCGCCGCCATCAGGTCGATTCCGGAATGGATCGCTTCCGATATGATACTTACTGATCCGATCCCGATACCAACAACCAGTTTCAGAATGACCAGAAATGTGTTGGATGCAACCGACAGGCGGGCGGTTTTCTGTTTTTTCTTATTCAGTTCTGATTCGACAGTCCCTGGCTCCCGCGAGGCACTGGTCATGGTCATGATCTTTTTATGTTGGTACTGCCTGATTAAAGGGTTTGTGTTTCAAAGGGCAATCTGAACAGAGTTCTTCCATTTAATCTATTCTCTATATACCGTATATCCACGTGTCCTTACTCATATCCCTCCGGGATGAGATCTTTCTGTTTTCTTCAAGCCACCCGGGTGCTCGCGGATAAACAGTCCAGAAAACAATTCGGGTGCGGTGCCTGTTCCGATTTTCCTGAAACGCTTATATACTTCCCAGTCCTTGGTAAGTCGTACGAATATATTTGAGGAAAAATCCAATGAAGATTGAACATGTCCCGGGATTGAACAGAGGAAAGATCATCCTTTATGCGCTATCCACCTGCGGATGGTGCGCCAAGACAAAGGCGTTGTTGTCCGAGTTAGGGGTGGATTATTATTTCATCTATGTGGATCTTCTGCCAGCGGAAGAGATGGACAAAGTAATGGCAGATGTAGAGAAATATAACCCAAAAGGATCCTTTCCCACCCTTGTTATCAATGATTCGAAATGCATCGTGGGATTCCGCGAGGAAGAGATCAGAGGAGTGCTCGGAGGATGAATGCGACGGATATAACCCCCGAATCCGTGGAGCGACGATATAAGGAATTATTTGAAGAGGCAGAGGCCGGTGGATATCACCTCCATCCGGACGTTCCTTTCGTAAAAAACCTCATCCGCGGCTTGATCGTGAACGAACGCCGGTACGGATACCAATCCTGCCCGTGCAGACTTGCATCCGGCAACCGGGCGGATGATCTTGATATTATCTGTCCCTGTGATTATCGGGATCCGGATCTGGATGAATACGGGGGATGTTATTGTGCCCTTTATGTGGCAAAAGCGGTCATCACCGGGGATCGAACGCTCGGGTCGATACCGGAACGGCGCCCACCCCGGACCAAGCGTATGGTATCAGGAAAATTGCTGTCAGAACCTTCGTTATCCCCTCTGTCATACCCGATCTGGCGATGCAGGGTTTGCGGATACATATGCGCCCGTGACGAACCTCCGCTCCAGTGTCCGATCTGTAAGGTCAGTAAAGACCGCTTTGAGCGTTTTATGTAAATTAATTCTCCTACCGGATATTTTTTTACAGATTTCTGCCGGAAAGGATAGGACTAAAGTCATCGAAGGTAAACCTTAGATCATGAAAAATAGCCAAAATACCCCTCAATCAGCCGGAAAGACTGCGCATCGCGTCGGTCCCGAGAAAAATAAATCCCTGCTTATTGAAATTGTTGGCCTGAAAGATTCTTCATGCTCTCCGTTCCCCTGCGATGAAACAAGAAGTTGCGGACTGAACCAATGCCATCCCTCGGGAAATCTGGTCACTGCAACCCGGGCATTGACAGACGAGCTGAGAGTTATTCACGGCGACTCCGTTACCGTGAAACTTATACTCGTGGATAATGGAATGCCCGGACATGTAAGAGATGTTATTGATCGCGAATGTCCCCCGATTCCGTTCATCCTCGTGGAGGGAAAGCTCGTGCCCATGGGAAGAATATCCCTGCCACAGCTGGAGAAAGAGATCGAAAAATATTTTTGAACATAATGTTCCCGAGAGGATCGAACCTTTTTTTTATGATCGCGGTTATAAAACCCGTGAAAGACTACCGGTTGCCAGATCATAATAGAGGCCGTGAACGGTGATCCTTCCTTCATCCACTGCCTCCTTAATGAACGGGTACGTCATCAGGTGTTCCAGCTGGAGCCGCACATTCTCCTGCTCAATATTACGGTTTCTCTCCCTCGCTTCATCTGGTGTTGCGGGCTTTGAAATCCGGCTGTCCACCCGCGCTTTCGCTTCCCGTGCATTATTCAACCAGAGAGGGATGTAGGAATCGTTCTTAAGATCTTTGTCAAGCGCTTTGATCGCTCCGCAATCCGAATGCCCGCAAATGACAATCTCCTCCACCTTCAGGTGTCTGACCGCATATTCCAGAACGGTGGCAAAATTCCAGTCGTGATTCGGCGCGATATTCCCGATATTACGTTGGATGAACAACTCGCCGGGGCCGGAACCCGTGATACGTTCCGGGTTCACCCTCGAGTCCGAGCATCCGATCCAGAGCACTTTTGGATTCTGGCCGCTCACCAGTTCCCGGTATCGCTCTATATTCTCGTGGTAATCAGTCTCCCTGAATCTCAGGTTACCGAGGAGTAAATGCTCAATCATGTTATTCCCACCCAAAATCCTGCATCTGATCGCGCAGCAATCCGGTACATTCGTTATGTACGTTCCTATCAATTAAATCTTATTTTCCCCTGCCCGGAACTTTGTCTGCTCACGGCCGGAGAATTCTGCCCGATACCGGTTGTATAGGTTCATACCCTTACCCACCAAAAACTTATGAAAATGATGTGAGAGCCGTATAATACCCCTACTCGAAACAAGAGGATGGACAATCCTGCTGATGACCTATGACAAATATCCACATGCCGTACCGGTTCTGGGAGATCGATGCCGCCCGGGGCGTTGCAATTGTCATGATGGTCCTCTTTCACACGTTATTTGACATCAGCTTTCTCGGGATATACCCGGTTCAGGTCTCTACAGGATTCTGGAGATTTTTCGCCGCTGCAACGGCAACCCTGTTTCTCTTCCTGGTCGGCCTGTCATTTAGTATCAGTGCCGCTCATGCAACAAAACACCTCAGCAGGAGGGAATTTTATCTCAAATTTTTGAAACGGGGATTATTCATCTTCTCTCTCGGCATTGCAGCGACGATCGTAACCTGGCTCTATCTGGGGAACGGGTATATCGTCTTTGGTATCCTGCACCTGATCGGTATATCCATCATCCTCGCGCCTTTGTTCCACCGGTTTACCTGGATGAATTTGATTGCCGGCTCCGGGATAATTATCCTCGGGGCCTTTATTCAGGGAATTTACGGTCCGATCTACCTGGTCTGGCTGGGAATCCACCCGATATCCTTTTATAGTGTCGATTATACGCCACTCATTCCCTGGTTTGGTGTTGTTCTGATAGGTATATTCGCAGGAAAGATCCTGTATCCTGACGGTCAGAGGACAACTCCTCCCAAAAACAACCCTCATCCTCACGAAAAGGGGCTGATGTTCCTCGGGAGGCATTCACTCCTCATATACCTGCTTCATCAACCAGTGATAATCCTTATCCTGACGGCGCTGGGTGGCTGAAGACTCCAATTCAAAGATCCGGATTATCAGTAAAAAAATAGAAAAAAATAACGCTCTCATTCCTTTTTCTTTGAACCGTTATCCTGCACCCGTGCGTCCGAATCTGCTTAAACATCATTCAGGGGAAAGTATCGGTATATCCCGGAAGGCATCGACATCATAGGGTCCCCGATCAGTGACGCGGAGATGCGGTATCACCGTAAGGGAGAGGAATGAGAGTTGCATGAAGGGATCCGGGATACTGTCCATCCGTTCCGTATGGAGGAGGAGTTCTCTCAGTTGATCGGCAACCTGTTCATACGGATCGACAGACATCAGGCCGGCGCACGCCAGGGGAAGAAACGTCCGTTCTCTGCCGGATACGGCTGCCAGTCCGCCCTGTGCCCGGATCACTGCATGCAATGCCTCAATGATATCCCGGTCACTGACACCGACCGCGATGATGTTATGCGCGTCATGCGAAACACTTCCAGCAATGGCCCCCCTTACCAGACCAAACCCATGCACAAGACCGAGGCCGATTCGTCCCGGATGGTAGCGACTGACCACGACCACCTTGAGGATATCCCGTGAAAGATCCGGGATCTCCTTGGTGTCTATTGTATACGTGAGTTTTTCGGTCACGATTTGATTGGGGATAATCCCGATGACATTCGCCTGACCTTGACCGGGAATGTTAATCTGATGCGGATCAGGCGGGTAGCAGCCAAAATGGCATCTCAGCGCTTTGACTGGTTTTATCGCCCCTGGAGTAACCGGAATGCCTTTCTTGAATGTTTTTTCTATATGACAACCCGAACGTTCTCTCAAAATACAGAAATCGGCCAGTCTTCCCGGTGCGATTGCACCACGATCCGTTAAGCCGAACCGGTCTGATGCAGAAAGCGTGGCCATTCTGAATGCAAGTTCGGGCGAAACCCCGCTGGCGATTGCCTTCCGGACACAATCATCTATATGGCCGGCCGCCATCAGCTGAACCACATGCCGGTCATCCGTTGCAAACGAACACCGGCTCACCGTATAGGATGAAATGAGTGGGATCAATGCATTCAGATTCCGCTCTGTCGAGCCTTCCCGCAGGAATATATACATCCCCTTTGCCAGTTTTTCCGCGGCTTCGTTGAGCGAGACGGACTCGTGATCGCTCTGTATGCCGGATAGTATGTACGCGTTCAGAGCTTTTCCCCGCAGAAAAGGGGCATGTCCGTCGATCACCCTGCTTAACCCTAATTTTTTCCAGATCTCAGTGTCCCCCGAGAGGACCCCCGGGACATTCATCATCTCCCCGAGACCGAGCACACCGGGAATACCCATGAAGGGTTCCAGATCTTCGGCATTGAGGATTCCACCCCCCTGTTCCGTGGGGGTCGCCGGAACACAGGAAGGGAGCATGACAAACAGATCGATCGGAAGATCTTCCCTCTCTCCCAGAAAAAATCTGATCCCTTCCGCGCCGCAAACATTGGCGATCTCGTGCGGGTCTGCGATTACCGTGGTCGTACCGTGGCCGATCACCAGCCGTGCATATTCCTGGGGATGTAAAAGGGAGCTTTCGATATGCACGTGTGCATCGATCAACCCCGGGATTACCGGGGAACCCTGCAGATCATACACCTGACGCCCCGGATATGTACCGGTTCCGAGGACGATACCATTCTTTACCGCGAAATCCGTGCTTTCCCAATCACCGGTGAATGGGTTGAACAGGTCAGCATTCTGAAACACGATATCTGCCGGATCTTCACCTTTGGCGGCGGAAACGAGGTTTTTTCGATCGGACACCTTCATCGTTTATTCATCCCTCCCCTGATTTCTTGTTAATCTTCTCATTGATGGGAATAAAAAGATATTTTCCCTATTATTACGGATATATGGTCTTCGATATAATGGCCCATTATCAGGACGTCTGATTTTATAGTGAAACTTCCCGGCATTCAGGGCATTCCCCGAACCCTGAAAACCGATTCCGATCGTTGATAGATGATGATGGATGGGACGACAGAGTTAAACGCCCCTTGCGCTGGTTCCATAGCAATATATTTGTCCCTTGCTATCGAATAGCATGTCAGGAAGTAGCAGGGAATGATTCTGCTGGAAGTGGAGGGGGTCACAAAAAAATTCGGCGGGCTTGTGGCCGTAAATAATGTCGATATGACGGTCAGGGAAGGGGAAATACTTGGGCTGGTCGGACCGAACGGCGCCGGCAAGACTACGCTCCTGAACCTGATATCGGGAATCTACCACCCGGATACCGGCTCCATCCTTTACCGGGGTGAAGAAATCACCCGGTTAAGCCTGAATAAAATATGTAAGAAAGGAATTGCAAAAACATTCCAGCAGACCCATTCCTTCCCCGGTCTTTCGGCAAGAGAGGGTGTGATGATCAGTGCCCTTTTTGGAAACGGTCGAAAAATCAGTATGGGTGAGGCGCGTACAGAAGCCGCATCATACCTGGAAGATGTCGGGTTTCCGCGGGAGAGGATTGACCTGCCATTGGCAAACCTGAATGTCATCGAGCTCCGGAGGACCCAGCTTGCCCGTGCCCTGGCATCGAAGCCGAAAATTCTCCTGCTCGACGAACTCCTCACCGGGTTGAACCCGAGCGAAGGGACGGAGGCTATTACCCTGATTAAGCGCCTGCGGGACACAGGGATCACGATCATCATGATCGAGCACGTGATGCGAGTCATCATGGGCGTATCGGACAGAATGGTTGTTCTGGACAGCGGTGAGAAGATCGCGGATGGTAATCCTGAAGAGGTAATCAGGGATCCGCGGGTCATCGATTCATACCTCGGCGAACGATACGCCCATTAGGAGGTATTCTTTATGCTCGACATCCATGGACTGAACGTCTATTACGACAACCTGCAGGTTCTCTGGGACGTTTCACTCCATATCGATCCCGGAGAGATCGTTACCCTCCTCGGTGCGAACGGTGCGGGCAAGAGTTCCCTTGTTCAGGCAATCTTCGGTCTCACGAAAAGCAGAACAGGGACCATCGAGTTCGAAGGAACCGATATTACTGGTTTGCCGCCATATGAAGTGGTAAAACGTGGTCTCAGCCTCGTTCCCGAAAAAAGGGAACTTTTTCCGAAGATGACCGTCCGGGAAAACCTTGACCTCGGGGGATATTCAAGAGGGGAATATGAGGTGAATTTTGAAGAAATATTCTCCCTTTTTCCGGTCCTCAAGGAGCGGGAAAGGCAACTTGCCGGAACCCTCTCGGGTGGGGAGCAGCAGATGCTCGCGATTGCCCGGAGCCTCATGGCAAAACCGAAGATACTGGTGTTGGATGAACCCTCACTCGGGCTTTCCCCCTTATTCGTGACGACGGTCCTGGATACAGTCTCTGTTCTGAACCGTCAGGGGCTGACAATCCTTCTGGTCGAACAGAATGTTCAGCACGCCCTCGAGATCTCACATCGAGGGTATATACTCGAGAATGGAAGGATCACCCTCGAGGGACTGGCTGCCGATCTCCTCTTGGACGATCACATTAAGAGCGCATATCTCGGGCTGTAAAGGTCTTTAACCCCTTTTGCTGTTCCGGGACACATTCTTTCGTACCAATTCACCCGGACAAAAGCCTTACTGATATTGACGATTGAAAATCACCGTCCAATCGGAGAGATCGTGTTTTTTCGTAAAACCTAAGTATGAAGAACGTTTCAGGGGATATCGTCACAATTAGATTTTTAAAAATATCCTGTAAATTCCCGAAGAAATCTCTTTTTCGGTGATCTGTGAGTTGAACAGAATATTATCGGTTATCTTTCCTTGCCCTCCATTCTTTGATCCTATCCGGGAGTGAAACCATTCCCTTCGGGAGGAATATGATGATAACCACCAGTAGAACACCGATAATGATGAAACGGCCGTAAGAAAGACCGAGTGACTGCAGACTATCCCAGAGGAGCGTGATAACCACGGTTCCGATCACCGGTCCGGCGAGAGTCCCGAGGCCCCCTGCGATCGAGTAGATGATCGGCCAGAACGAAATGTCGACGCCAAAGATCTCCGGGGTGATATAACCGAGATAGTGAACCTCCAGGGCACCGGCAAGCCCGGCGAAATATGCGCTCACCATAAATGCAAAGAGTTTGTACCGGACCGGGTCAACCCCTGCCGCCCGCGCTTCGAGTTCGTTTTCCCGGATTGCAGAAAAAGCGAGGCCTATTCGGGAGTTTAAGATGAACATGAACAGGAGGATTACAAGTATGGCGATAAGGAGGATCGAATAATATTCGTAGACAAGGTAGTTCGGCACGCTGCTGCTGATCAGTGGGGGCGATGCGACGCCATCCCAGCCCCCGGTGATGGACGCGAACTGGCTCGCCACAATGACCTGGATGATGATTGCGAAGCCGAAGGTGACCATGGCGAGGAACCATTCCTTCAGTCGCACGCAGATAATGCCGATGAAAAGGCCGGCCGCGGCCGCGGCCGCTCCCCCGACAAATATCGTCAGATAAGGAGTGAGTCCGCTCTTAACGGCAACCAGCGTCGAGATATACCCCCCGATACCGAAGAACGCTGCATGGCCCAGGGATCCCTGGCCGGTGTAGGTAAGAAAATTCCATGCCGAGGCGAAGATGATGAAGACCAGCATAATGATGAGAACAGTCAGGTAATAGACATTGAGTCCGGTTACGAGGGGAATGAGAATGGCGCCTGCCAGTGTCGCCATTATGATATACCAGACCATCCGTCTCCTGTCCATCGCCATTTCCTACTCCCCCGATTCCCCGAATAACCCGGTGGGCCTGAATATCAGCACGACAATCAGGATGAGGAATGCGATTGCATCCTTCCACGCCCCCCCAATCGTGAATATGGTGAAATTTTCTGCGATACCGAGGATCAGCCCGGCGATAATTGCCCCCGGAATGCTCCCGAGTCCGCCGATGATCACGATGGCAAATGCCTTGACAGCAGGAATCGATCCCATGTACGGGTTGAACACCTGGCCGCTCACGACCCATAGCGTGCCTGCTGCACCGGCAAGCCCCGCCCCGATACCGAAACTGATCATGTCCATCTGCTCGACATTGATTCCCATGAGCATGGCTGCTTTCCGGTTCTGGCTTGTGGCCCGGATCGCACGACCAAGAATGGACCTTTTCAGGAAGATATAGAGCCCCGCGAGGATCCCTGCCGTCATTGCGATGATAATGATATAATCGAGAGGAATCTGCATGCCGCCGATCGGGACCGTGATCGATTCGAAAGGGCTATGGATAACCCGCCACTCATCTCCCCAGATCAGGGCGGCTGCGTTTTCCAGGATGTAGATCAGGCCGATACTGATAAATATCTCGTTGAGCTTCCCCGTCCCGAGTATCGGCCGGAAACAGAGCCGTTCGATGCCCACCCCGACCAGGATCAGTATCGGGATCGAAGCAGCCAGGAGCACGTACGGGTTGAACCCCGAGATCACGAAGAAGGTGAACGTCACATAGGCCCCTATCATAAGCAACTGCCCGTGGGCAAAGTTCACGACCTTCATCACCCCGAAGATGAGGTTAAGACCGGTCGCAAGCAGGATATAAATACACCCTGCATACAGTCCCCAGACAGTGACCTGTATGATAATATCAATGCCAACGTCCATCGATCAAATCCTGCAGGGAACCCGCGATTAAAAAATATGTGGTGATGGATGTTATGCTTTGCCCGGCACAAACCAGTCGGGGAGCACGAAGTCGGTCTGTTTTAAATTGGAAGGCCAGACGATCTCCGGTCTCGTCTCATTGACTGATGAATCCCAACGCAGCTGCTCCATGGTGAGGTCAAACTTGCTCTCCCGGTAGTCCTTGGAGAAGCTGATCGTCCGATTCGTCATCGCCTCCACCATCTGAGGCATGCTGAGATTGCCAAGTGCGTCGCGGATCGCTGTTTTGTTCAGGGTTCCCGCGTCTCCTACCGCCTGGGCACCCATATAAACCCCTTCATAGGTCGCGACACCCATCATCCCCGGGAATCCGCCGAATTTATTATCGAAATCGGCAACAAACTTCTGTGAAGCGATTTCCGTGGGCCCTTTCGGTACAGTATACGGGCTGAACCGGCTCTGGATGATGGAGAAATCGGCATAATTACCAACGCCCTTATAGAAATCGGGGTCGTCATTCGGTTCTACTGCAGTGAATATCTTGTTTAGACCAACATCTCTTCTTGCCTGGGTCTCGATCGGGATCTGTTCGTTCAGAAACGCCGCTACGTATACGACATCGGGATCGGCACTCTTGATGCTGGTGAGCACCGTCCGGAAATCACTCTCACCCATCTTGAAGGCTTCTTCTGAGACGACTTCGATCTTCAGGTTGTTTTTAGCAATGGTATCTTTTATTGCGGTCTGGTGGCCTTTTCCATACGGGCTGTCCTGATAGAGAATTGCAAGGCGGAGCGGCCGATCTTCCGTGTATCCGAATTTGGCATTGATAGCCGGGCGAATGGTATCGTTGATAAAGAGCGTGGTCTGTCCTCCCGAATCGTCTGTGGTCGGTGCATGATGGAACATATAACTGGTATCCACATCGGTCCGGCGGGTAATGACCGGTGTCGATGCACCCGTGATGATATAGGGAACCTTGTTATCAGCCACGATCGACTGGTGGGCTGAAACGACTGCGCTGGAGAAACCTCCGACCAGCAGATCGACGTTGTCCTGGGTGATCATACGCGAGACCGCTTTTTGACCTCCTTCGCGGGTGGACTCATCGTCACCCTGGATCAGTTTGATCGGGATCTTCGTGTTAAGTTCTTTGACATACACCCCACCATTTGCATTGATCTCGTCAGCGGCGAGCTGTGCAGACTGCCAGATGTCCTTTCCGGTGGTGCTCGCCGGGCCCGTCATCGAGGCAACGACCCCGATCTTGAGCTCGCTCTTCGTAGAAGACGAAGGCTGGCTCGTGCATCCGGCTATCAATACAACTGCGATCAATAAAATCGATATAACTGCCAGTTCACGTTTCATGGATTCACTGCCATGCTATGTTATAGCATGACAATATGAGGCAGAATCGAACATAAAGGTTGTTATTTAGGCCCTATTCTGCCCTCAACCGGGCCGGTCCGCAGAGAAAATAACCTCCAACTTCAGGATGTCTTCTCCCGGGATCCCCGATCGAATATCCGGCAGCCACGGTATAGCCTCGTCTCATTCATTTTGGAATCTGCAATCTCTACCTTTTTTCCCCCCCAAAAAAAATGTGAGAGAAGGATTCCTGTTCTCTCCATAATACCGTTCTGTTCAATGGGATGAGATGGAATTTAGGGTTGAATCCCGCTTAACCAAACAGTTCTTTCGACTGCTCCAGAGCTTCGACCGCGGGCAGTTTCTTTCCGGTGAGAAACTCGATGCAGGCCCCCCCACCAGTAGATATATGAGTGAACCGGTTTTCCAGCCCCAGTTTTTCGATCACGGCCGCAGTATGTCCCCCCCCTACGACCGAGAATTCGACATCAGCCGCAGCTTTCAGCAGTTCATAGGTTCCGGTGGCGAAATCTTTGTCCTCGAATACACCTGCCGGGCCGTTAAACACGACCGTTCCTGCATCATGAAGTACCCCCCGCAGGGTCCCGATTGCATCTATGCCGATATCGAGAACCGGTGCATTTTCGGGGATGGCACTGACCGGATATTCGACCCGGCGGTTCTCCTCCCTCACCGCCACCCAGTCGGGCACAATGATCCGGTTCCCATACCGGGAAAGGAGATTCCGTGCCCGTTCGATCTCTTTATCATACTTGAGCTGGTGGATCAGGTGCGTGGACGGTTTTCCTATCACAAAACCCTGTGCGATCAGAAAAACATTGGCGACTACTCCGATCACGATCACCTGATCGGCGATTCCATATTCCAGCATATGCTCTGCTACCGCGATCGAATCATCAACCTTGGTCCCGCCAAGAATCATACAAACCGGCTTCGGTGCTCCCTGAAAGACACGGGTCAGGGTGGAAACCTCCTTTTCCATAAGGAGACCCGCGGCAGAACGCATTACCAGAGGAAGTCCTACCATCGTCGGTTGTGAACGATGGGCGGTGCCGAACGCGTCGTTGACATAGACATCTGCCATTGACGCGAGCTGGGAGACGATATATGTTTTCTTGGCCTCTTCCGCCTTCAATGTAAGGTTTTCCTCGGCATTGAACCGCACATTCTCGAGCATGAGGATATCCCCGGTTCTCAAACCCCGCACCGCTTCACGTGCACACCGGCCGAAAATATCATCTGTATACCGCACGGGACGGCCGAGGAGGGTCTGAAGCTTCTCGGCATGTGACTCCAGCGTTGAAAAGTCTTTTTTGCCCGGTCTGCTCTGGTGGGTCAGGATCACGACCCTGCAGTCCTGGAGAGCACGTACGGTGGGAATATGTTCACGGAAGCGCTTATCATCCAGGATCAGCTTCGATGCCGGATCGATCGGGGAGTTCAGATCAAGCCGGAGGAGAACCACACGGCCGGTGCATCCTAATTCACCCAGCGTGCCGATCGACACTGAATCCCTCCGTTAAGCCGTACTCCGCGCTTTGATCTTCTTGAGCCGGAAGAGTTCCTCCCGTTCCATCTCATCGAGCCGCATCTTGATGAAATCCCGCGTCTCGGTCAGTTCGGGGATAACTTTAAATTCGAGTGCGTTCACGCGTCGTTTCGTCGACTCGATCTCGTCCAGGAGCTTTTTCATGGTTGTTTCTATCTCGGCACTCTCGATCACGGCCTCGACGAGGTCTTCATAGGCAAGCGCCGTTTCATCGATCACCGAGGATGTCCCGAGTACTCCATACCCCCGATCCACGAGGCTTTTCCTGACCTTGGACGATCCGATCTCCGGCACGACGACTCCCATAATGTTCTTGCTCATCAGAGAGATCGTGGGAACTTCCTGCACAGAAAATGCCGCCGATTTCACACCGATGGTGCCTTCTATCGTATTGGCCAGTGCCATCATGTCGGTCGCCCGCTGATATTTCGTGAGAAGATCGCCACGGCTGTCTTTTGCATCCGCGAGCACCTTGAAAAATTCAAGGATCAGGCCATCGCGCTTCATTTTAAGGATTTTATAACCCCGCTCCGAAAGTGCGATCCTCCTTTTCAGGCCGATCAGTTCGGATCGGGTCGGTTTGACATCCATGAGCGCCATGGTTCGCTACTCCGCAGCCTGGGCTGCTCCCCTGAATTTGGGATGATACTTGTTGATCAGGTCACGATCGATACGGACAAGCTGCTCAACCGGGAGGGTGGCGAGAAGGTTCCAGCCGAGGTCGAGGGTATCCGTGATCGTTCGATCTTCCTCATACCCCTGCTTGACGAACCGGTGTTCGAAGAGGTCGGCAAATTCAAGGAACATCCGGTCCCGTTCGGACAAAGCATCCTTCCCGACTATTGCCACGAGACCTCTCAGGTCGTTCCCTTCCGCATATCCGGCATACAACTGGTCGGAGACTTTCTTGTGATCCTCACGGGTGTGCTCCTTCCCGATACCGAGGTTCATGAGCCGGGAAAGAGAGGGGAGGACATTGATTGGGGGATAAATGCCTTTACGGTGCAGATCACGACTCACGACAATCTGTCCCTCGGTAATGTAACCGGTCAGGTCCGGGATCGGGTGGGTGATATCATCCCCCGGCATGGTAAGGATCGGGATCTGGGTAACCGAACCTTTAATACCCTTGATGATACCGGCACGCTCGTATATGCTTGCCAGGTCCGTGTACATGTATCCGGGATACCCGCGTCGGCCGGGCACTTCCTCGCGTGCCGCCCCAATCTGCCGGAGAGCCTCACAATAGTTCGTCATATCGGTCAGTATGACCAGCACATGCATCCCGAGATCGAACGCGAGGTATTCCGCCGTCGTCAGCGCGAGGCGGGGGGTGATAATCCGCTCGACAGCCGGATCGTCTGCCAGGTTGAGGAAGACGACTGCCCGCTCCAGTGCTCCGGTGCGTTCGAAGTCCTCCATGAAATGATTGGCCTCTTCTTTGGTGATACCCATCGCCGCGAAGACGACCGCGAACGAATCTTTTGATCCCGGGACTTTTGCCTGCCGGGCGATCTGAAGCGCCACGTTGTTGTGGGGCAGTCCGGCGCCACTGAAGATGGGTAGTTTCTGACCACGAACGAGCGTGTTCGTGCCGTCGATTGTAGAGATACCCGTCTGGATAAAGTCAGACGGGGATCCGCGGGCATAGGGGTTGATCGCGGCACCTGTGATATCGAGCCTCTTTTCGGGGACGATATCGGGTCCGCCGTCGATTGGTTTTCCTCCGCCCGAGAGGATCCTTCCGAGCATCTCCCGTCCGACCGGCATCTTGATCGTCTCGCCGGTGAACCGGACGCCACTGTCCCTCCCAATTCCGGCCGTTGTTTCGAAGACCTGCACAACGACGAGATCGTCGCTCGTGTCCAGCACCTGACCGCGTTTGACGGCCCCCGTCGAGATAACTATATTGACGAGTTCGCCGTACCCGATAGGCTCGGTCTTCTCCACAAAGACCAGGGGGCCGGCGATTTTGTTGATCGTTCTGTATTCCTTCATGCTGCCGACCTCAGTGCGTTGAATTCCCGTTCCATTTCTTCCAGGATCCGGTTGAGCTCAGGGGTATAGTCCTTTATGAACTTGATCTGCGGGAGATCGTTCTTCGCCTTCACCGCCATGATCTGCTGGGGAGTGACCCCCGCGACCTGTGCAGCATACGCAAGGTCGGAGAACTGCCGGATTGCCTTCATCATATCGTACTGTTTCGTCATGTCGCAGAACGTATCGACTTTATCATAGGCGTTCTGTTGCAGGAAGATCTCCCGGATCATGCGGGCCACCTCGATGGTAACCTGTTCCGATTCGGGTAATGCGTCAGAACCGACGAGCTGAACGATCTCCTGCAATTCCGCTTCTTTCTGGAGGACCTCCATCGCCCAGGAACGGATAATATTCCATTCCGGGGATACTTCCCGGTCATACCAGTCATGGAGACTGTCCAGATAGAGGGAATAGGAATTCAGCCAGTTGATCGCGGGGAAATGTCTCCTTTGCGAAAGTTTTGCATCCAGCGCCCAGAAGACTTTCACGATACGGAGCGTGTTCTGGGTGACGGGTTCCGAGAAGTCTCCCCCCGGCGGGGATACCGCACCGATCACCGATACGGAGCCGCTGTCCCCGTTCAGCGTGGTAACCAGTCCCGACCGTTCGTAGAATTCGGAAAGACGTGCGGCCAGGTACGCGGGATATCCTTCCTCACCCGGCATCTCCTCGAGACGGGACGAGATCTCCCGCATCGCCTCTGCCCAACGGGAGGTTGAATCCGCCATCAGCGATACGTCATATCCCATATCCCGGAAGTACTCTGCAATGGTGATTCCGGTGTATACAGACGCCTCACGTGCGGCGACCGGCATATTGCTCGTGTTTGCGATGAGCACCGTCCGCTCCATGAGTGGTTTTCCAGTCTTCGGGTCCTCGAGTTCCGGAAATTCGGTCAGCACTTCTGTCATCTCATTCCCACGCTCGCCGCACCCGATGTATACCACAATCTCTGCATCACTCCATTTCGCGAGTTGCTGCTGAGTAACCGTCTTGCCGCTCCCGAAGGGGCCCGGGATCGCAGCGGTACCGCCCTTCGCGATGGGAAACAGCCCGTCCAGGATTCGTTGTCCGGTGATCAGGGGAATCGTCGGGTTCAGCTTTTCCTTAACCGGTCGGGGCACCCGTACCGGCCACTTCTGCATCATCGTCAGTCTCGGTACCGTTATCGAGGACGCAGATTACCTCTTCGATGGTGAACGAGCCGCTTTTTATACTTTTTACCGTACCCCCGGCCATATTAGGCGGAACCATAATTTTATGAACAATATTGGTCTCCTGCACCTCCCCGATGATGCTGCCGGGCGAGACGTTTGTGCCCTCCTTCACGAGTGGTTTGAACTCCCATTTCTTCGTATGATTGAGTCCCGGGGCGGTTACCCCGCGTTCGATAAAGTTACCCATCTTCTGCACGAGCACGGACAACGGCCTCTGAATACCATCATAAATACTGGTCAGGAGGCCGGGTCCCAGTTCCACGGAGAGGGAGAGGCCGGTATTGATCACCGGTTCACCGGGGCGGATACCCGATGTATCTTCATAGACCTGGATGATCACATCGCCTCCGGCTATCTTGATCACCTCTCCCATCAGCTCCTCGCGGCCGACCTTAACCACATCATACATATGTGCATCCAGGTTGACCGCGGTGACCACTGGCCCTGCAATTCGCTTGAGAACTCCCATTTCACCGCTTTTTGATGTTTTTCCTTTCACTTCCACAGATCAACACCCACCGATCTCTTAATTCGCTCTCTCATGGACATTCCCCCTTCTTCGCCTCCTATCGCGATGACGGTCGGTTTCACCGATTCTTCAAGAGTCATCTGCAGACGACGGGGAATTCTGGCCATATCTCTGCTGTTCAAAACGAGGATCCCGACTTCCCCGTCACCAAGGACCGTATTGATGTACTTCACCAGTTTCTCATCGTTCTCGGCCGCATAGGTCTTCCGGATCCCCGCAAGCCTGAAGCCCAGGATGAATTCGCTGTTTCCAATTACGGCGATCTCCATCTACATCACCAGGTATCCCTTGATACGGTCCGGCTGGAGGTTTGCCTCCTTTCCACGTGCAATGGCACGGAGATTAAAGACCTCATATTTTTTCCGTTCGAGATACGCGAGGATCGGGTGGATGGAAAAGGGATTGAATTTTGCCAGTCTTTCCATCCGGGCGAGCTGCATCCTGATTAAGGCGATCTCGATCTCACTGATGGAATGGTTCCCACGAACCTGTTCGAGCATATCCAGGAGTGGCTTGATCTTAATTTTTGCCTTGACGGCATCGATAAACTCATCATCGTCTCCCATGCCGGTCAGTCGCTGGAAGTCCTCTGATGAGAATGTTCCCCCCGGGATCATCATGTCCCGTGCATCCTCCTTCATCTTATCCCTCCGGATCCGGAACATGTTCCGGATGTTCGTGATATCGATATCGAGGAGGATATACTGCAGGAACGCGTCCGTCCCTTTCAGACCGCTCCGGGCATTCACGAGCATATCCGCATAGAACTGCTTATAGAGTTCATTTTCCATGCGAGCGAATGAACCCTCTTCCACCGCCCGCGGATACTCACGTTCGAGGATACGATACATTCTTCGCCCTTTCAATGAGGCAATGACCCGTTCCGGGCTCTCCTCTGCCACCAGCCGATCGAGGATATTCCGGTCGAGCTCGCCGGCAGGGATCAGCACCTCCTTGATCTTTCCGGGTTTCAATCCCTGCATCTTCCCGCGGAGAATGGTGAGGACATTCTGGATATCCCAGCGCTCCAGATATGCCCGGGTGAACTGTTTCAGGACCCCCGGTGCAATCGTCAGGATGCTCTGGTACTCTTTGGCAAGGTTCCACGAAAGCCCGAGTTCGATCAGGTCGATCCCCCGGAATTTCGTGGCAAATTCATCAATCTCCCGCTTGTACTCGGTTTCCTCGATGAACCGGGTGATCTCTGGGAGGCTCATGTTCAGGAGCCTCTGATAGTCTTCCCGGGGAAGGAAGCTTAGCCATCCGAACCCGTATCCGTGTGCAGACATAGATGTATGGAGAAGGACCTCCCGTTACTTCAGCCATCAGGTACCCTCCTCATCCGAACAGAATATCCGAGGCATCCTTAAGTCCTGTTTCCCACACGATGTCCAGGAATGTTCGGTAGCTGAGATCAAGCTGGAGCTCCCCGTCCGTGCTTTCGACGGTGATTCCCCCCTCGATGTCAACTACATTTCCTGCCATGTATCCCCTGAATGCGCTTTCAGCATCGATCAGCTGTTTCAGAGACGGCATATCCCGGGCATTACAATGTACAATACCTTCCGGCACCTCCGATTTCGCCTGAGCAAGCAGTTTTTTTAATACATCCCTGTGGAAGCCCTCCGGTCAGCTGCCCTATGGAGCCCAGGGTTTTCCGATAGACCTGGTCGAGGAGATCTTTCTCGGTATTCAGCAGTTTGCGCTTAACCACGAGATTTGCGGCAGAGACCTCCTGTGATTGGAGGTGCCGTACCTGGCGAATGACCTCATCCTCTGCAGCCATCTTGATCTTCTCCGCTCGCTCCTGCGCCGACAGGAGGATACGGATGACCTCATCTTTGGTCTCCTTCCGGATCCTCTCAACTTCCCGTTCCCCTTTATCCCTGATCTCTCCTACAACCGCTTCGAGTCCCATGGTCTCTCCATCAGAACAAGAGGAGCAGCCCGACGACTAGACCGAATATGACGATCGTTTCGGGAATGACCGTCAGGAGCAGGACAAGGCCGAAGACATCCTTGTTTTCTGCCGTTGCACCCACTGCCGCCGCACCTATGGAATACTCGGCAAGTCCTGTCGCGAGACCAGTGAGGCCGACTGCGATGCCTGCAGCGATTGCTTTCATTCCGACCTGCGATGCCTGAACCATTTCAAGAGTCATGTTTCCGTCAACCATTTTTAATCCTCCGTAAATTGTCTAATAATTCCAAATGGATTGTATTTAACGCCTCCACCCTTGTAGAACTTGGTGAAGAATTCGACATAATTCAACCTGAGGGACTGCAGTCCCCCGCCGATCAGACCAAGGATCATATTCAACAGCTGGCCGACGATCCACACGGCAACGCCGACGATGATGAATACGACTCCGAATATGGTCAGATTTTCAAGTTGGGGTGCAATGATCAGATCGATGGCGATGAAATTGATAACCATCGCGATTGCAACCGAAGAGAGCCCCACCCCGACCAGACGTGTATAGGAGAACACGTGGGAGAGGATGGTGGGGAGTTCGACGAGCTCGAGCACAGAGTCGCGCACAATAAAGAGCACTCCGATAAGAATCATGGCCGCACCGGCGATACCCGCGATATTGAACCCCGCAACGACCGGTGGAAGACCGGTAAGATTCGGCATCAGCGGTATTGCAACCACGGACCAGATCATCAAAAGGACCCCCCACATCACGAGAAGCCAGCCCAAATTTGCCAGCACCGCTTTTACCCGGTGAGAACCGTGATCCTGGCGTGCATGATTCGCCATACCCAGGATTCTTCCGAGCGTGATATGCAATATCCCGATCCAAACCGCGATGATCATCAGTTCCGGGACAGCAGGCCCCTCTTCCAGCCCGGAAGCCCCTCCGATATTGAGGTGTCTCGGGGGCAGAATAGAAGGCCAGGGAAGTCTGAAACCGAAGCATTCACTGAAAAAAACACCGAAAATGATGCTCGAGATACTTGCGTTCCGGAGTACATCAAGGAGCATTTTTCCGTCGGGACCCTTGATGAACCGGCGCAGCCCGTAACTGAGCGCCAGGAGAATTGCACCGTATCCCACGTCTCCCAGTATCAGGCCGAAGAAGAGAGGAAAAATGATCGATACGAATAGCGTCGGATCGATCTCAGAATACCTCGGACGGCCATAAACATCCACAAGGAACTGGGTCGGTTTTACGAAACGGGGATTGTCGTATTCCATCGGCACCCGATCGCGTTCGGGGTCGATCTCCTGCTCCTCGATGAGTACTTTCCCCCCCGCCGCTTCGTTCACAGCAGATGAGATCTCTGCGACCCTCTCTTTGGGTACCCATCCATCGGCAATAAATGAAAGTTCGGTGGTCGCGAATCTGAGCGGGGCTTCTGCCCTGGCCACATCCATACTCAACAGCTCGTCGCAGGCGACCAGGAATCCGGTATGCTCCTTTTTGATCTGCTCGAGGTGCTCATTGATCTCCCTGATCTCGGCTTGAATTGCGGCTATCTGCTGCGTTTTGGATTCTATCGATACCATCGCAGGACCGGTATCCACAGGAATGGGGACCGCCTGGAACTGCACATCCAACAAGGCCCGTTCGACCGCACTCCGGTGTTCGTTCGGAGTGGCAACGATAATGAAATTCCCCTTTTTGGACGGAAGGTAAAAGGAATCGAACGGAACCCCCGGTTCAATAGGTTTGAGAACAAATCCCGCAAGAAAACTCAGATTCTCGTATCCCCTCAGGAGATCCAGGTCAATGGGGACATCGGCAAAGGGCGTCAATCCATCGACTTTCTGCTCCAGATCCTTCTCCTTAAGTTCCAGCTTGGAGCGCTTGCCGATCAGTCCTTCCACCTCATCTTCGATCCGGGGAAGCTCTTGTTCGATAAGCTGCCGGAGATCCGCGGATTTTTGGATTCGTTCCGTTTCCACATCCTCCGGCTTAATCATGAACGTGTTTGCGATCCCCCGGAGCCTGAGCAGCTCACTCGAAGCTTCATCGGCGCCCGGGAGGGGCATCCCAATCTTAAATCCTTCGTATTCGGAGCCTTCCCGCTCCACGAAGTCTTCGATATGGAAGACCCGGGCACGGTACATTTCCTGTATGATAGGATACATCTGGTCTTTCGATGCCACGATGAGCAGACGGCTCATAGATTCAGGCGCGAGCATTCAGCTGCTCCTTAAACCGTGAAACCAACAGTTCCGCCGCTTTGGAGAGGTTTTTACTCCCTTTCTCCTTCAGTTCCGCTGCGCGCTGATCGCCGGCGCGAACGATCTCCGCGTGCTTTTCTGCGGCTTGCCGTCGTGCCTCTGCCAGCCTCTGTTTCTTGTATTCTTCTGCCCCGGCATTCGCCTTCAGGATTAGGTTATCGGCCTCCAGCTCGGCGTTTGAAATACTGCGTTTGCGCTCCGCTTCTGCCTCTTCGATCATCGTTCGGTAAGATTCTTCTGTCGTTTTGATGCTTTTCAAGACATCAGTCTTCATCCAACCCTCCTCTCATGGCATGTCAATATTTGATGGAAATTATTTTTATACCTGTTGTTTTTCATTTCATCACCTCTTGAAAGGGCAATGCAGAGAATCAATAAATTGCCCGTCACGGGTAACCATGAGACAAAATAGCATTGGGTACGGCTATCTGCCACGTATAAAATAAATTTCCTATCCCAGGTGGAATAATATCGTCACCATTCTTCCTTCCCGTTGTTCATCTTCAGCGTGGGACGGATTCGCCGGATTCCCAGGTGGCCAGGGATATCCTTCATGAGAATGCCACCCTTTGTCCCCTCGAGAACCATCCCGGCCAGATCGGGACCGGAGCAGAGGATATCCTGCTCCGGATGCGTCCCACGCTGTATCCCGCATGAAAGCCGAATAACATTTCCTGCGGAGACAACATATCGCAGCCGCCGGGATCCCGGGTGGCCGCGGGGGAGGACGATCAGGGGCGTATGGTACATCCGGACCAGATCGAGGAGCATCACCGCCGGTTGAAGGGCACCTCCTTCCGGTGCCGAAACAGCGACAATGTCGCAGGATTCGACGGTTTGGCAATATTCACCCTCCGCATATTCGACACAGAGGGAAAATGAGGTGGGTGGTTGACCGGCGACAATAAACGAGCTGTTACCCCTGAAGACGATCATTTCCGCGGGGTCCTCGAGCTGGACCATACGAATACCGGGGTCATTCATACGGATTCACACTCATATACGGGTTTTCGCCAGAACATATAACACAATGGCTTTATGATCTTGGTCGCAGCCTTTTACAGGCGTCCGAATAAGATATGGAATTTTTATATACATCCCGATAGTGAAGGGTCACAAACCTAGATGGTTATCCCCAGCAACTGAAGCAGTATCAGGATCAATGCCCCGGGAAACCCCCCGAGTGCACAGACAACCACGCTGACCCAGGTGATTGGAATGTCCGGTATTCCCAGATATCCGAGCAGGTGGAAGTAATTAACAATAAAAAGGGTTGCAAGACCGAGGATAGAATTGACAATAAGTATCCAGATATTTTTCAGGACATAAAAAAGAACCGCGATGATGATGATCGCGACGACAATGATAACAACCAGATTATACGTATCCATCTGGTTCAGCTATAGTCATTATCCTTTATTTACATTAATGCCGGTAACCCTGACCCGGACTCATATACTCAATTCCTTTGCCACAACCTGGATCATCGGTGACCGATCCCGGTGCATCGGATCTCGCAAAGGCTGACCCGGTGCTGAACAATAAGTAAATTGTATTGCTACAGGGCATGTTTGTCCGAACCAGTCTCCGGGTTCAAAATTGAGTACTACTGTGCTGATTCCCGGGAAAAAAATCCCGAACCAGGAAATTATCCGGCTCCTGAAGCCCATAAACCGGAGCAAAATAATTTTTTGGCTTTTACAACTCATGCACTTCCCACAACATGCAGGTTATTCAGGAGGATTGAGGGAAGGATCATCGAGCCGATTATACGGTCATCAGTTCCGAGTCCCCCGATCCCCCGGAACATATCAAAAACATTCCCGGCGATCATCGCCTTCCGGATCGGCTCCCTGAATTCATTCTCCTCCATCCAGCAGGCGTTAGAGAGTTCTACCGAGAAATCCCCGCTCAGCGGATTTGCCGTATGCGCACCTACTACATCATGGGCATAGAGGCATTTTCCTGAACCCGGTTCTCTTTTCCCGGAAAGGATAAGGTTATGATGCCCGATGGATGGTGCCCCGCCGAATCCTGATCGTACCGCGCTGGCAGTGCTCTGCTTTCCATAGCGGTACGCCGTTTTCAGATCGTATGCAAATCCTTCGAGAATCCCGCATTTAATGAAATCCAGTCGTTTCGTGGGCGTACCCTCGGCATCCCACCAGGTGCTGCCCGTTCCCCGGGGATCGAATGGGTCATCTGAGAGAGAAATACGTTCATCCATGACAGCCTGGCCGAGCGACTGTGCCAGCCGGGAACGGCCTGCATGGACGTTTCTTCCGCTTATTGCAGGCACGATCACCGCGCCGATCAATTGGGCAGCTGCGATCGGAGAGAGGAGGAGGTCGTAATCCCCCGTACTGATATCCATACCGTTCTGGAAATGCTCCGCGAAGAATGCTGCCCGTTCTCCGACTTTCCCGGGGTGGACATTATTCGTCCATGATTCTTCGAACTCGTATCCGGTAGATTGCCCGGCGATGGCTTCAAGGGAGAGGGAAATGTGAGAGGATGGTTGTGTATAACGCACCCCATGGGAATTCGCCAGTGTCGTTGTCGAAAGGGCAAGGTCAGCCGAGCCTGAGGTCACCTGGACCCGGTGTTCCCCGGCACCTTCCAGCATTTCTTCGAGGAGATGCCGTGCCACCATCGGGTCAACCAAGAGATTAGGATCATAGTTTATGGGAGGATATGAGTCGGCAGCGGGGGTTGGTAAACCTCCCCATGGCAGGGGAGTGGAGAGCTTTCCACTCGATATTGCCGATGAGAGGCATTCATGCCACTGGCCGGGGTTATTCGTGCTTGAGACGCCGATCCGTCCTGCCTGGATCGTCCTCACCGAAAGTCCAGCGCTCCGCGATCCGGTCGCCAATGCCACCTTATCTTTCTGGAGACTGACAGAGACGGATGTGCCCTCGGCGTAATATACTTCCAGTTCGTCGACTTCTTTTCGCCCGGCGGCGATAAGCGCCTCAATCCACGCCACTGCCGCCCACCACCGCCTCGGTCAGAAGAATATGGGGGGCTCCGTCGCTCACCGGAACGCTCTGCCCCCCTTTCCCGCAGTACCCCTGATGCATCTGTCGATCATTCCCACAGAGACTGATTGCATGCAGAGTCAGAAGGATTTCACCGGACAGGGAAACATCCCTGACCATTCGTGTGCACTCCCCGTTCTCTATCATATACCCGTATTCCGCGTTGAACTGGAATATCCCCCGGCCAGGATCGACCTGGCCACCCCGCGATCCGCTCAGGAGGATACCATCTTTGCATTCCATGAGGATCTCCTCGAGATGGGCATCTCCGTTCTCGACAAAGGTATTACTCATCCGAACAATCGGCGGCTCTCCCGGCATCGCCCGTGCGTGACCGGCAACTCCGTTCCCGACCGCTGCAAGCGTCTCACGATTGTGGAGGTAGGCGTTCACGACCCCCCTTCGGATGATCTCCGTTCTCATGACAGCCGATCCTTCCGCATCTACCGGTTCAAATCCAAACTCAGGGAGAGACGGGTCGTCGACGATCGTCAGGATTTTGTTCCCTATCTGATTCCCGATCCGCCCGGAAAGAACGGAATTACCTTCCTGGACCAGATCCCCCTCACTCGCGTGCCCGACCGCTTCATGTGCGAAGACCCCGGCCAACTCCGGGTCGAGGACCGCACGCATGGTCCCCCCCCGGACCGCACCTGCATCCAGAAGACTGACCGCCCGCTCAGCTGCTTTTTGCCCGCATTCCTGCTTGTGCCGGAGGTTCAGCCCATGAATCGAATGTTCCCGCTCATACCCCATCTGTACCGTACCATTCCTTGACGCTACTGCGAGAATCGTAAACCCTGAACGACAGACCGAATATGAAAATTCGCTTCCCTGGCTGTCCACGTACCGGACCTTTTCAAGCCGTTCACTGTAGGTTGCCCGGGTATTGACAACCCCGGGGATCCTGGCACTCTTTTCAATCTCCGCAAGAAGAGCGGTCTTCTCCTCGATCCCCACGTCTGAAGGGTCTTCCTTCATCGGCGGAACCGGAAGGACTCCCCGAGGTGCATCCGCAAGGTGAACCTCCTCATCCGTGACCGCTGCAAGGCTTTCCGCCTGCCTGATCAGGGTTTCAAGATCGTTTCCCCGGGGACGATGGTAGTTATCCAGGGTCAGGATACCCCATCCATCCGGGCCAAGGACGCGGATGACGGACTGATTGAAAAACGAGGTTCCGGCTGATTCGACCACGGTATTATCAAGGTCGATATGGGTCTGTTCGCCGGTGAGATGGCGGATATCGTAGTAACGTATCCGCGACATGACTATCAGAATGGTGCCGGCGTGATCGGGCTGTCAAGGACCTTTCCGGAATGACCAATCGCCATCTTTCGGATCTTGGCAAGAAACCCTTCCTTGTTTTCTTCCGGAACCAGCGCATATCCGAGGACATCTTCGATATGGTCGACCGGGATGACTTTGACTATCTCCCTGAACCGTTCCTCGATCAGTACATCATCCATGTTTGAGCTCGGTATCAGCACCGTTTTTATCCCCGCCTTTGCCGCCGCTTCTATCTTATAGGTGACTCCCCCGACCGGTAGTACATCTCCCCGAACCGAGAGGGATCCGGTCATCGCCACATCCTGGCGGACGGGAATCGACTCGATTGCGCTGATCACCGCAGTTGCGACACTGATAGATGCGGAATCACCTTCAACACCACCATACGTTCCGATGAACTGGATGTGGATATCCATATTTTTGATATCTTTCCCGGTGAACTTCTTCAGGACCGCACTGACGTTCTTGATCGATTCCTGTGCGATCTCTTTCAGCATCCCGGTCGCGATAACCGTTCCGCTCTCGCCCTGAGCCGGTGTGACTTCGGCCATAATCGGGAGGACGGATCCCGAGTCGGACCCCATTACCGCGAGGCCATTTACCCGTCCGACCCGTGTGCCGTCGATGACCGTAAGCTCATACTCGCGGCTCCGCCGAATATATTCATCAGAGACCTGGTCCTCGATAGAACGGGCCGAATTCTTGGCGGCAATCACGTGATCCGCCGTTGTGATCTCTGCCCCCTGCTGGCGTGCGAGGTCACCAGCGACGCGAATGAGACCCCCCATGTCCCGCAACTTCAGCGTGAGATGGCCCTTCCTGTTAGAGCGGCGTCTCGCCTCCCGGATGATCTCTTCGATCGCATTTCTGTCGAAGTGGGGGATCTTCCCGTCATTCTTGATCTCCTGTGCGATGAACCGGATGAATTTCTGCCTGTTTTCAGGTGTATCCTCCATGCTCTCGCTCATATAAACTTCATACCCATATCCGCGGATACGGGATCGGAGCGCGGGATGCATCCCCTGAATTGCATCGAGATTCCCAGCGGCGACCATTACAAATCTGCACGGGACCGCCTCCGTCCGGACCATCGCCCCGCTGGATCGCTCGCTCTGGCCGGTTATCGGAAATTGTCCTTCCTGGAGTGCCGAGAGGAGGTTCTGCTGGGAGTGCGGGGTGAGGGTATTGATCTCATCAATAAAAAGCACCCCTTCATGTGCCCGGTGTATCGCTCCTGCTTCGACGCGGTCATGTGCTGGCGTTTCCAACCCTCCGCTCTGAAAGGGATCGTGTCTGACATCGCCGAGGAGAGCGCCTGCATGTGAACCGGTCGCATCGATAAAGGGGGCTGTTGTTGTCTGATCGTTGGATACGAGCAGCTTCGGGACCATCGCTTCTTCCCGGGGGGTTGCGTATCTCAATGCCATGAATACGAACGCAGCCGCAATGATACCCATCAGCCATTGAAACGTGATGAACGCGTAGCCGATGATCCCGATCATGAGCAGCATGAGAAGAGTGTTCCGGAACTGAATCTTTTTCCTTGCTTCCGCTTTGTGTGCAGTCACTATCTGTTTTCCCCGCCCTGCCTGTACGGTACGGACAACCGGGTTATTCGGGTCATCAGAGTTTGGATACACAAGGATATCCTGGAGTTCTTCTTTCGGCAGGAGTTCGGCCATCGCCTTCGCGAGCATCGATTTGCCTGTCCCGGGGCTTCCGATCATCATGACATGGCGACGCTGGATCGCTGCTTTTTTGATGATCTCCACGGCCTGTTCCTGACCGATTACCTGGTCTATCAGTCGGGGTGGTACTTCTATCTCTGACGATGCTTCCAGCTGAACATCGTCCGTAAGAACCGGTTCCTGCGTGAGTACCCCCCCTTCTTTGGTTTCCATTCTCTGATTTACCTCTTTGCACACGTAGGTACTAATATAATTAATTCATGCTAGTTTAAGTACTTTCAGCATGAGGTAGGATGAGATGAAGGTAATCAGCACCGAATCGTCGCAGATCCTTGCAGGAAGAATTGCCGGGGCGATGCATACCGGAATTGTCGATGTCAGGTTCTCCCGGTTTCCCGACGGGGAGATCTACCTGATAACGGGTCCTCTCGATGAAGAGACGGTGATTGTCGGGAGTACGGTTGATAATGATGCATTAGTCCAGCTCCTTCTTCTGATCGACGCTTGTGAAGATTCGGTCAATCATCTTGTACTCCCGTATATGGGATATGCCCGTCAGGATAAACGATTCCATCGCGGTGAACCGCTCAGTGCCCGGGCAATAGCCCGGATTCTTTCCCGGGGTATTTCGCGGGTGTACACCGTCAACATCCACGAACCGTCGGTACTCTCCTTTTTTGGGGTTCCTTCGGAGAATATATCCCTTGCTGGCGACATCGGCGCATTTCTTCTGGAAAACGGCCCGGAGGATCCTCTCATCCTCGGGCCGGACGAAGGTGCTGCGGAGTTTGCCGAAGGCGTTGCCCATGCCGGATGCTGGGATTGCGACCATCTCAAAAAGACACGACTGTCAGGGGAAAATGTCGTCATGGAACCGAAGAGCCTGGGTGTGGAAGGTCGTGATGTGGTTCTGGTCGATGACATCATATCCACCGGAGGGACACTAGCGACTGCAGCAGGCATGCTGTATGACCAGGGAGCCCGTAATATTGATGCTTTCTGCGTGCATGGGGTCTTCACGGGGGGGGCATATATGCACCTCCGGGCCGCGGGTATCCGGGATATCATCTGTTGTGACACCATCGAACGGGGGTGCAGCATGGTCACTGCAGCAGGCTGTATTTCGGCATGCCTCCGGAAGTCCTGAAGATCGACGGCTGCAGCCACGAGGGTGGTGGGCAGATAGTACGCATGGCGGTCGCGCTTTCGGCAATCTCCGGCCGCACGATAGAGATAATCAATATCCGTGCCAACCGCCGGGATCCCGGGCTGGGTAACCAGCATTGTGCAGCAGTCAGGGCCGTTGCCGAAGCATGCAACGCGAATATCAGCGGGTGCATGAAAGGGAGCACCCATATCCGTTTCGCTCCCCGGGATATCCGGTGGCGAAATATAGGAATCGATATCGGGACTGCGGGGAGCATCCCGCTTGTCCTTCAGGCGTGGCTACCGGTCGCTCTTACCGAAGGCGGATCTCTCACCGTTTCCGGGGGGACCGAGGTCATGCACAGTCCGACGATCGATTATATTGCTCATGTATTCATTCCAATCCTGCTCCGATTCGGAGCATCAGTGGATCTCGAGATCATCCGGCGGGGGTACTATCCACGCGGGGGGGAAGGGTAACCATGCTGGTCAGCTCGTCGAAGATTTCCCCGATCATGCTCTCTCACAAACCCTGCCCTGCTGCCTGTGGCATATGCTCCAGCTCTTCAAATCTGCCGGATCACGTCGCCGATCGCCAGGCCCGCATTGCCGATGATCTTCTTTCCGCTTCGCTCGGAGTGACTTGCCCGATAATGGTTGATCGGAGGACGGGAGACAGCACGGGAAGTTCCTGCACCGTATGGGCAGGGACCAAAGGAGGATCTGCCCTTGGTAAGCGTGGCCTCCGGGCCGAACGGGTGGGGGAGAAGGCTGCATGTCTGCTCCTCGATGCGATGAGAAAACCCGGAGACGTTGACGAATACCTGAGCGATCAGCTCCTCATCTATATTGCGCGATACCGGGGGAGATATTCCACCCACACCCGGTCGATGCATGCGCTGACCATGTGCTGGCTTCTCGGGTTGTTCGGATATCAGATCACCGGCGAGGGTGGGGAAATGGTGACCTATTCCGCATGAAATCTGTTCTCGATGCATCGGTTTTTTTTACTGATCTCTCTCTTGAAGGAGAGCTCTACACGACTCCACTGGTCGTTTCCGAGCTAAAAGACCTCCGATCCAAAGGACGGCTGGAAAGTCTGCTGACCCGGGGTCTGGTGGTGACCGAACCCGGACCGGAGAGCAGGCGCCGCGTGGAGGACGCTGCCGACCGGAGCGGTGACCGGGTCGTCCTGTCACGAGCGGATATCGATCTTCTGGCCCTGGCGCTTGAAATCGGGGCAATCGTCTTCACCGATGATTTTGCCATCCAGAACACGGCACTGATACTCGGGGTAGAGACGCGATCTCTTCTGCAGCGGAAGGCTGTCCGGCGAACCTGGCGGTTCCGGTGCAACGGGTGCGGCCGCTACTATTCGCAACCGGGATATTGCACGGTATGCGGCGCGATCATTAAAAGAAAACTTAAATAGCTGGGTCCTGAACTTCTCTTCATGTCATCCCTCGATGAACTGATCCTCCGGGCGAAGATGCTGCTTTCGGAGGGTCACAGCCCGGGCCAGATCGCCGATGAGCTCAGCCTCTCGATGGAGACGGTGACCTGGCTCCTGACACAGCAGAAGGGCGCCGCAATCCCGAAAGATGTCCATATCGACTGGACGAATGTGAGTGAATATGCAACCCTGATCGACGATATGGCAATGATGCTGCTCCGGCATTATTATTGCGCATCGGCGGAAACGGCCGGACCAGAACGGGAGACGGCCTCGGTCATCGTGGGGATTGCCATCACCGGAATCCCGCTCGCGACCTTAATTGCGGTTCAGGAAGATGCAAAACTTGCTATCTATTATCCCGCGAAGCAGAGCACCAGTGACAACCCGGTGGGATCGATGAGCGGGAACTTCGCGAACATCTCCGGTGAGCGGTGCCTGATCGTCGATGATGTGATCACATCCGGAAAGACCCTTCATGAGGTGGTCAAATATGTGAAACGCCATGGATCGGTTCCCGTTGGTATCGTCGTCATCTTCGACAAACGCGGAATCAGGGAGATCGAGGGGGTTCCTGTCCATTCGCTGTTTAAGATATCCCGTATCGATTGAAAAGTTATGAGATACACCTGAACAGCCAAGCAGACTGAGGTCGGCGCACCGGCATATGGATCAGTTTATATAGAAGTCCAATTCAATCTTTTACCACATTGGAGGATTATTCTATGCTTGGAGGACAACCCATAATTATTTTAAAAGAGAACGTTGAGCGGAACCGCGGGCGTGAAGCCCAGCGTTCAAACATTACCGCGGCGAAGGCGATTGCAGGGGCAGTCAGGACAACGCTTGGTCCACGGGGCATGGATAAGATGCTGGTCTCAGGAACCGGGGACATCACGATCACGAATGATGGTGCAACCATCCTCTCAGAGATCTCAGTTCAGCATCCAGGTGCGAAGATGGTGATCGAGGTTGCCAAAGCGCAGGACGATGAGGTTGGCGACGGAACGACAACCGCCGTGGTGCTCGTCGGTTCCCTGATGGAACAGGCCGAACACCTGATCACGTCCAAGATTCACCCGACGGTGATCGCCCAAGGATACCGGATGGGAATGTACAAGGCGCTCGATATCCTGAACTCCCTCTCTATCCCGGTAGATTCGTATGACCGGGACACGCTCATCAAGATCGCTGACACCGCAATGACCGGGAAATCGATCGAATCGGTAAAAGGCAAACTCAATGCCATCGCTGTGGATGCAGTGATCGGAGTCTCGGAGAAGGTGGGCGGGAAAGTCATCGTTGACGAGGACGACGTCATGATCAAGAAACAGAAGGGAGAGACCATGGATGATGCAGAACTCGTCCGTGGAATGGTCCTCGACAAGAAACGGCTCAGCGAAGATATGCCCCGGAAGGTGAAATCGGCCAAGGTCGCGATGGTGGCGACCCCGCTCGAGATCAAAAAGACCCAGGTGAAAGCCAAGATCAAGATCAGCTCCAGTGAGCAGATGAGCGCCTTCGGCGTTCAGGAACGTGAATCCCTCAAAAATCTGGCGGATGCGGTGATCTCGTCCGGTGCGAACGTCCTCCTCTGCCAGAAGGGAATTGCAGATGCGGTTCAGTTCTATCTTGCAAAGGCCGGCATATTCGCGGTCGAGGATGTCCCCGAGAAGGACATGAAATACGCGGCACGTGCCCTCGGAGGCGCAATCGTCAACAAGGCAGAGGACCTTACCGCCGCGCAGCTCGGGCACGCAGATATGGTGGAAGAACTGGAAGACACCGATATCGTCAAGATATCGGGATGCAAGAACCCGAAAGCAGTCACCATCCTTCTCCGGGGTTCATCCGACTATCTCCTCGACGAGCTCGAGCGGGCGGTTGTGGATGGTACACGAGTCGTCATGGACGTGATGGAAGACGGGAAGTATGTCGTCGGCGGAGGGTCGATCGAGACGGAGCTGCTCATGCAGATCAACGAATATGCGACCCAGATCGGCGGACGGGTCCAGCTCGCTATAGAGGCCTATGCAAAATCCTTCGAGGTCATCCCCCTCACCCTCGCAGAGAACTCAGGGTTCAACCCGATCGACAAACTGGTCGACCTGAAGAATGCACATGCGAAGGGGCAGAAAAATGCGGGGCTGAATGTGTACACCGGGAAGATCGTCGATATGAAGAAAGACGGTGTCATCGAGCCGATGCGCTCCAAGCGCCAGGCAATCCAGTCCTCGGCCGAAGCGGCGATCATGCTCATCAGGGTCGATGATATGATGATCACGAGCGAGAAATCAAAGGCACCGGCATAGGCGCACAATATTCATTTTTTTTGAAACTCTGCTAACACGAGACCGGACCCCATCGGCTTCCGGGACTGTTACAGGAACAGGGTGCATCCTTTTTAAAAAATCTAGAGCGGGGAAAGAATCATCCACTCTTGCCCGTGAGGATTTGGATGTCTGAGAATTTCTCACCCGGTCCGATATTCATTTTCAAAAAGGTGTAGAAAAGACGGAATCCCTTCTTCATCAATAACGGCCTGATATGTGCTCACTACAGAATGATCCGGCCATCCTTTGCCCGATCATTCGTCGGGATTATATTCTGCGCTCTTCGTTTTCTCAAAAAGTTCACGGATTGTTACTGTGTTACCTCCGGATGCCCCTGATGCTGTCCCTGGTTGGGGGGTATCGGCGGGGTGTACGGATAGTGACGTTACCGAGGCGGCTCCGGATTCCGATCCCTGCGATGACGTTCCGGACCGGGACACGTCCGAAGCAGTCCCGGATTGCGATGCTTGAGCTATAGTCCCGGTCGGTGAGGTATCAGATTGTGTTCCTGACGGTGATGAAACCGATGTGGACCCTGACTGCGGAGGCTCGGGCTGATCAAATGATGGTGTTATGACTCCGCTCTGATCTAACGGGCACATGTTGATGCTGGAAGAAGTATCCACCGGCCCGAGGCCGGATGGCCCGAACGGGCACAAACTTCCTAACGGGACCGGGATGGCCAACATACATGCCATCGTCCAGATTAAAAACTCTTCATATGTCATGGTTGTACCTCCAATGGGGGATATGCGACGTCACCGTTTCCTTCGGGATAGTTCCCGCCGGAATCCCCCGAATTTCATGATATCTCATCTCCTTTCTGATCCCTGACTTGAGATCATTTTCGGGTACGTGCGTCCGGGGATCCTGGGGATCTCTTCGATCGATACCAGTGGAATCGAACATGCTTCCGGAATTTATTTATGGTTTTTGGTCCGGAGCTGATCAGTCCTGCACCATTCGGTTCAAACGATGAATGGCAAGTTCCTATCCCCTGCAGCCGGGGTTTTCCCATCCCTGGGATGCAGGTATTTATAAATAAAAGGAATTTGTTCCGGAATTTTATTGTCCTGCTCTGGTACACCAGTATTCCGCCTGTCAACGCGATCAGGTCAGAACGATCTTCACCTCTTCCTCCTCAATTGGCTTATCCTGAGGCAGGCTCATCCCCCGATAGATGATCAGGACCGTATCCGGGATTATCCCGAAGGTCAGGAGTGCGGTTTCATAGGTATCCCCGCTCCTCCCTTCATAGATAAGCACCTCACCGCCCGGGACGGTGATCATTTTGCAGCGGACCGTCATCCGATACCATTATACGAATCCGGAAGAAAAATATGTAGTCCCTGTGCCGAGGTAGTCTAGTCCGGAAAGGCGGTAGCCTCGAAAGCTACTGGTGCTTTGCGCCTCGGGAGTTCAAATCTCCCCCTCGGCGTTTTTATTCTTTATTTTCATCCCGATTGTTCCCTGATTCACCGCCTTCAGTTCGCAGGGGAAGCCCTTCGGACCGATCAAGCAGAAGTTGTTCCGATGGGAAAATTCCCCCCGGTACAAGGTATCCCCTGGTATCGTAAAATCCATTCACGCAGAAATATGGAACGAGGAGATCATATGATCAACCGTCGGTTTATAGAGCACCGCCTGGTCGCCCAATAATTCAGAGATGAGAATGTAGGTATGATCCGGAGTGGCGACGAACACAAACTGATCAAGAGCGGTCATATTCTGATCTGAAACGATATACTCGAGTTTCCGGGCAGGATACGATGAAACGGTAATATTCGAGTTTTCCAGAACGGTTACCGTCGCGTTGCCTCCCGTCACAGAATTCAGCTGTTCTTCCGCCATCATATCTATCGTCTGTCCCTCGCGGAGAATGGGTTCCTGAACGGAGACAGCAAGTAGTATTCGATCGGAATTATATGGCTTAAAGTATGCATTCGTCAAAAGGAGTGTTGTATTGTCGGATGCCATGACATCCGACAATGAATAATCCCAGTCTGCGGGGTACTGGATACTCCACCCGGTAACAACATCGGTATACGTAGCGAATGAAATACCGGGTGTAGTAGGGGGACCGGTAAGGGTGGGGCTCTGCGTGGGTGTCGAGTTTGGTATTGTCGGGTTCCCGACACAACCGGCGAGCAGTACCAGAGCAACCATCCCGGTTATCAAAATACATTTTATCTTTACGCCCGATTTGTCCATATCAGTTCAACCTCGTTAGTTTACTGTAAGGGCGCCCCTCCCGTTCCAATCCGGGAACTAACCCCTGAATCATTCTAAACAGATCTCCCTGACCCTTCCGACACTCCCGTCGATCAACTGCACCTTGATACCGTGGGGATGATACGGGCTGTTGGTCAGTATTTCTGCTATCCTGCCTTCTGTTAATTTCCCGCTGTGCTGATGGTGTTTCAATACGATCTTCACACGATCCCCCGTGCAGATGTTCTTTCGTTGCCGGTGATCCGTTTCTTTCGTCATAGTTTCATACCGCTTCCCGGACTGCAGGAACTATCCTGATTCCTGTTTTTCCTTCTTTCATCCTCAATCCGGGGAACCCGCCCAATAAACCGTATATCCAATAGGACGGAATTTTGTATCATATATCTGACCTATATTTACTTCAACGTATGCAATGGGACTCAACGAACATAGGCGACAGGCAGCATCGGTAAAAATTCAAGCCAATGACTGGGGATCTTTCAGGTAACCGATGTGCGTATCTCACTGGAGGGCGATAGGTACTCATAACCGTTGGTGGAACAACCGCCCCCCTGGATGGAAAAATCTGTGATATCCCTCCGCTATTACCGGATATATGATATCGGCAGGGAGATCGATCTCGACTGGCTGGAAGGGTCGCTCGCCCGTACATACTTTACCGCCCGAACCAGTTTCATGCGCCTCAAACCAAAGTCTATCATGATCGAGGACCCGCCCCTTCTGATCCGGATGCAGCCAATCCAGGTGGAGCGGGAAAGCAGGAAATTCGAGTTCACTGCGGTCGCCCGGGTATATGTTATCGGGGCGATCAGACTTTTGTTTTACCCACGAAAACGCCGGTGCTGATTTTACCGAACTGGAGGAGATTGCATTCCTCTTTGCCGGGCAGGAAGGGCTCGCCGAATTTTTTGAGCAGTATCTCCAGACGCTTGCGGATATTTTGAAACCTCATATCCGGAACTTCGCTGTCAACCCGGATTTTTTTGAAGACTATACGATTTACGTGACAGACCGGAAAGGCGATACCATCGACCCGGTGCCCCTCCTGATCGGGGAGCGGACACTGGTATCGCCTCAGACCCGTGAAGAGATCACGAAGAACTCGCTCTCGTATACCATGGATGACCTCGCGGTACTTTCGTGGGACTCAGCACTCCTCTGTGATCAGGAGAGTCCGACCGACCTGATAGATCTTATCGAATTTGCAAATGTTCAGGTCCTCGAGCTGCGGTATTATGACCGGGAGCTCACCCGCCAGATCGGGAAGATGTACGACGACATGGAGATGGCGGATCAGTCGCCACGGTTTCGCTGGATTCGTCGGATGCGCCAGTATCACGCGATCATGGCGCACCTGATGGAGAGTACGGCTGAAGTATCGGAGATTACCGAGAAGGTCGACAACCTGATCAAAGTCACCGAGGATGTCTATTACGCCCGAGTCTATGCGATGGTCCTGAAAGTCCTCCGGAGCGGCCAGTGGAGTGAGAGCGTGAAACGCAAGATAGAATTGATACGTGAGAACTACTCCATGCTATCGGGAGAGGTCCGTATACAGCACTCAAACTTCCTGGAATGGGTGATCATTATCCTGATTGCACTCGAATTCGGGTTGACAATCTGGCAGAGCTTAAAATAATAGCAGTATATCTTCGGGAAATAAACGATTGCGTTTTGAATCGAGTACGGCACCCTTCCTCCTGTCCATTTATCTTTCGGTCAGATCTTTCTGCATCCAGACAAGATCGAACGTTTCGCCGAATTTTACCCCTGCCTGGGAAAGTCGCCCGCTTTCCCTGAATCCTGACTTCCGGTGAAATTCGATACTTGCAGTATTTTTCGAAGAAATATTGGCGATGAGGATAGCAAACCCTTCCTTTTTTGCCCGCGTTGTCAGGGCGTCGAGAAGAAGGGTGCCGACTCCGCTCCGGGTATACCCCGGGGACACAAAATAGGTCACGGATGCGGTCTTTCGAAATGAAGAAAACGGGAGAAAAGGTTTCAGGATAGCGAAGCCTACGACCTTTCCGCAGTCTTCCGCAACGGGAAAGGTACGAGAGTTCTCGCGCAGGAAGCCGAAAAAGGACAGAGGAACGGGTTCTTCAGGGTACGCCCCGAACCCATGCCGAACATAATAATTGAAAATTTCGAGAATCGCGGAATCGTCGCAACCTTCCGCTTCCCGAATCTGAAACCGGGTCATAGTGTTTTTTTCCCTGAGATTTTATCGATTGGTGGATCTTCAAGGTATCGCTTAAACCTGGATGAATACACTCTTGGAATCCTCAACCAGGAGGGGATTATCTCATACTTTCAAAAGGGCTACATGAGTTAATGCAGGGTGATTCTCAGACTCCCACAATCCTGCGGCAGAAGGATCTGACCTTAAAAATAATTTACAGAATGGGGAAATACATCCCAGAGAAAGTTCAAAATAGCAAGTGAACGGATATAATATGCATGAATTACCGGATATTTATTATCGCATCAGTCGTTCTCGCTCTGTTCCTGCTCTCTTCAGGGTGCACGCAGACACCGGTCACCCCGCCGGGGACGACCGTTCCTACAACAGTACAGACGACAGTCGCCACGCCGGTTCCGACCACCGCTGTCCCGACCACCCCGACCTGCTCCCTGACCCCGGGACCCATTGATACCATTCCGGATTATGATGAAGTGACGGTCAATGTGGACCGGAATACCGTCTCCATCAACCCGACGATAACCGTGACGTTCCAGGGAGGAAAAGGGATGAACCACGTCGTCCAGATGAGGGTCCTGGTGACCAAGTCCGACTGCACGACCGAGGGGAAGACGATCAACAAACCATCGATGGGCGACGAAATCGTGATCACAGGGACGACCGGGACCGACCGGGTCCAGATCTGGGTAACGATGGCAGATGGCAATACGTACCTGATCTATGACCAGGCATTGCCATTCCGGCAATACGGGTAATAATCATATTTTTTTATCGCTTGTCATTGCCGTTGGGGAGCGACGGTACACAGATACCGACTCCGTCGAATAGCGCAACCATTCGTCCGCCTTCGTTTACCGCCACACGATAAACAGAATTCAGTTCGTTTCCAGTCACCCGTTCCGCAACTGCCTCCAGACGCCCTGTCGCGGGGGAGATGTACGTGATATGAGCAGAGAGTGCGACCTGGTGCCGCTCTTCGAGATTCGCAGCAATACCAAATGCCTGATCTGCAAGGGCGAAGATAGCACCACCGTGGGCTGTGCCACCGGGTCCCCGCTTCCCGTCCGTTTCCATCACGACGCGGGAAAACCCCGGGTATGCTTCGGTACATTCCATTCCGAGGAGCCTCGCCATCTCACTCCGGTTAAAAGACTCCACCTGCATTCTCTGAGCATCGCCCCGGTCTGCCATCCAGTCCTGTTGAGGCATGAGAAAGAAATTGATCGGGTGAGATTATAGATGGGTATTATTTGTATTCGCGCCTCGTGTAGGTCCGCTTTTCCGAGGAACCACCCTTGGCAACGATATAAGTCCATTCAAACAGCGATTTGAGAAGGCCGAACTGCTGGTAACGTCTCATGGAGAACCCCATCCAGAGGTGGTTGTCAAACAGTATCCGCCCTATCTTCTTCATCCGGCGGGGAATCTCAAGGTCATCGCCTGCATCGACGACCTTATACATACCAGCCTGCAAAAAGGCAACCTTCCGGAATGCCGTATTGGCCCCGAGTGTATAGTAGAAGATATGGGAGTAATATCCAAACCGGGAGAAATTATTGGCAAAGGCAAGAAAAATCCAGTATTTTAAATCTCTTTCGATCGGATATACCGGGCCGTACAGTTGTACAACATCTGTATTGTGGTTGAAATCGTCCTGCATCCTTTTAAGCCAGCCGGCTGGTACCACACAGTCTGCATCTGTCGTCGCGATAATATCCCCCTTCGCCCGCATTGCACCGTCGTTGCGGGCACCCCCGACCCGTCTGCTCGTCTGTATGAATACCAGATCTGCCCACTTTGCCGCTATTTCACGGGTCCGATCCTTTGAATCCCCGTCCACCACGATTATCTCGTATTCATCGCGGGGGAGGGACTGGTGAGAGAGAGATTCGAGGCAGGCGCCGATATTTGCCTCCTCGTTATAGGCGGGCACAATTACAGAGATCATGATTCCACCAGTTCGCGGTACAGGGCAAGGTGCCTCGCTGCTGTGGTCTCGATATCGAAATCACGGGTAAATGGTCGCGCTCCCACTGCAGAACGCCTCAGGTGCTCGCCATCCTCGAGGAGCCGGAGGCTTTCATCACGGTCACTGAAATACAGGATATGATCGTCGAAGATATCCCGGAACTCCGGGATGTCCCGGGCTACAACCGGGAGCCCGCAGGCGAGTGCCTCAAGGATAACAAGGCCGAATGTTTCGGCATAGGATGGCATGAAGAAGATATCTGCGCCATTGTATGCTTTCAGGCTTTCGTCGATGTACCCGGTAAAAATAACGTTATCTCCGCACCTTTTTCTGGTTGCTTTTATCCGCTGATAGTCTTTCGAGAGAGCGCCATATGGGAGCCCTCCCACCCACACCCAGGTGGTTTCCGGAGACCGGCGGGAGAGCGCAAGAAAGTCGTACAGGCCCTTCCGGGGAGTCTGTTGAGCAACGGTCAGGATCACCCGGGCGTCCTCGGAAATGTTAAACTGCTCACGGAATGCTGCCCTTTTATCAGGGTCAGGGCGGAAGTACTCGCGCCTTATTCCGTTCGGAATCAGAGTCACCGGCATATCCGGCACCATTGCTGTCACTTCTTCCAGGCATGGTCTGGAGATGGCAACGATGTGATCGAATTTCCGGTATATGCGGGGGTAGAATTTGTTGAACGCCCGGAAGCATTTGATATTTCCCTCGTTGATGCGGGGCGTTGAATGGGCGGTGAGTACCTTGATTCCTTTCGTCATCCTCCGGTGGTTCATCGCAGCCGGTCCGAAGGTATGATAATGGACCACATCGGCACGTTTCCAGTACGACTTCCAGTATACCTCGGCTTCTCCGGAAGCCGCCAGCTGACGGTACAGGGTCCGCGCAACGGTCGCACAACCGATATATTTCAGGAAGAGCAGATCTTCAACGACAAAGTTAATCCTCATGCAGTGCTCCGGATATACTCAAAAACGCTCCTGATACAACCATCCATGTTCAGATATTCAAACTGGGCAAATCTCCCGACAAGAGGGAGCCCGATCATCCGGGAGTAATCCCGGATTGTCCGGATGTTCTCGAGATAGTGGAGATCATAGACGACGTACGCATATCGGTTTCGTGCAACCGTGCTATAAACCACGTCCCTGTTGCTGATGATATCCATACGTTCGAGGGACTTGCAGACGTGATCGACCAGTTCCCGGTCGCTCATTCGCGAGACGGCATCGCCATCATTAAAAGTGATCTCCGCAAGAATCGCGGAACAGCCGTCAGGTGCCACGTTAACACTATAATTTGACGGAAACGATATCCGGTTCTCGAGACCGTCGGCCTGGTCAGGAATGTACATCCATGAAATGGGAGGGACGTCCCGTTTCACCCCGATGCAAACGCAGACGACTGAATTATACCTGAGTGCATCGACCGCAGCCTGCACGCAGACAGGAACTGCTGTCAGGCAGGGGAAAAGTTCCTGGAGGGGAATCGTGCATATGCACCGTTCTGCTGTGACTTCACGCATGCCATCCCCGATCACCCAGCCGTCACCGGATTTTCTGACCGAACTGACCCGGAACCCGGTGGTGATACGGTCCGCGACCGGAGCTGCGATACCCTGGATAAGAGCGGCGATGCCCCCATGCACAGGGTATGTGAAGACCGCCTGGTGTGTGTATCCTTCGGTCTCGATACCGATCGCCGACCGGATTACGTCCTCGACCGGAGGGATCGGGACCCTGCCCTCTACCCAATGTTTAGACATCCATTCCGTCGGGTAATTCCATATCTTCTCATTGTAGGGGACCATGTATACTTCGGCAATCCCTTTGCCAAATGTATAATATATCCACTCCCGGAAGTTCTCCGGGGGGGAAGCTCATGCGTGTCCCGGGCGATCAGCGTCCCGATGAACTCATTGAGGCAGAAGAACAGGTCCTCCTTTGGAAGCCCGGAAAGGCCGTTCTCGAAGGGATATTTAATATAACGTTTTTTGTAGTAGATTTTTGTGTTCCGGTTTCGCAATTCCTTATTCTCACCAAGCATGTCCTGCATGAACCGGAGCACCTCCAAATCCCGGGAGAAGATGATATGGGACCCGCCAGTATCGAAGGTGAATCCCGCCTCTTCATGGGAGCGGCAAAGACCTCCGATCTCTTTACCGGCTTCGAGCACCACCACATCTTCCCCTCTTTCATGGAGCAGCCGGGCAAGGGTGAGACCGGTGATGCCGCCGCCAAGGATCGCGGTTGTCATTTATTAGGAATAGGTATCCGCGATTTATATCATTCACGATATGCCCTTTCCCCCGGGACTAAAGTCGCTTGTCGGCGGAGAGATGAGCAGCCGGGCTGAATAGAGTATCTGCGGAATAATTTCGTGCAAGTTTATCTTCTTTGGCTCATCGCTTTTCAAGGGGATAGCTATTAATCGGCCCGGGAAGTACCTGTCGATGATGACCGGGAAAAACAGAGAAATCGTTCGGGCCGGAGAGCGGAATCATGGGAGTGGATGAAACCCTGACGGAAGAACCGGAGTTGACACGGGTAACATTCTCCAACCTGGACAAGATTCTTTATCCGAAATCCGGCATCACGAAGGGCAGGATGATAGAATATTATATCCGCGCCGCTCCGCGGATGCTTCCGTTTTTACGGGACCGGATTCTGGTAATGAACCGGTTTCCTGATGGGGTGAACGGGGAGAGTTTCTACGAGAAGGATGCTCCGGTGGGCACTCCACCGTTTGTGGATACGTTTGTTCAGTATTCACCCACTGCAGACCGTGAGATACACTACATCGTCTGCAATAATCTGGATACGCTGCTCTGGGTGGCGAATCTTGCCTCGATCGAGAACAACATAACCCTCTCCGGTACGGGATCCTACGAAACACCGGATATGGTATTCTTCGACATCGACCCGGAACCTCCCGCAACTTTCGCCATGGCGACCGAAACTGCGCTCCTTGTCAGGGAGTACCTGCACGATCTGGGTCTTCGTCCGTACGTCAAGACTTCAGGAAAGAAAGGGATCCATATCATTATCCCGATAAAGCCGGGAAGATCCTTTGACGAGACCCGGAAATTTGTCCACCAAGCCGGGATCGTGATCGCCAAACAACGTTCTTTCATCGTATCGGAATTTTCGCGCTCGACAGAAGCAGGCACAGTTTTCATCGATTATCTCCAGAATGCGCACGGAAGGACGATGATCTGTCCGTACAGCCTGCGGGCTACACAGGAAGCGACGGTATCGACCCCCATCGGATGGGACGAGCTCGAAAAGGGCGTGACCCCCCGTGATTTTACCATTGCAACGGTGATCCCCGGAAGGGAGGATCCCTGGAAGGAAATATTCGATCACAGACAGGAGATATAGTATTATGAATCCGGGAAAAGATTCCCCTGCTGCAAAGCCAGTGCTTGGCCGCGCAATCTGGAGTGGGACCCTCTCCATAGGCCTTGTCAATGTATCGGTTTCGCTCCACAAGATGACTGTCGATCATTCATTCTCGTTCCGGCTGCTGCACCGCGAGGACCACCAGCCGGTCCAGTACGAGCGGATCTGTACCCGGGACGGTGCAATAGTTCCCTGGGAGGAGACCGTCCGGGGGTATGAAGTTAAAAAGGGACACTTTGTTGTCATGGAAAAAGATGAACTGGATCGCGCGATGCCGGAATCGGACCGGAAGATCCATATCGATAAGTTCGTGTTTTATCTCTCGCTCGACCCGATGTTTTTCAACAGATCGTACCTGCTCGGCCCGGACCGGGACCCGGAAGCCTATCATCTCTTATGCGCGGCATTCGAGAAACAGGGAAAGGCCGGAGTAGGGAGATTCACATTAAGGACCCGTGAATATCCCGCGGTTGTCCATGCCTATAAGGGCGGACTTATCCTCACGACCCTTCGGTATGCCGACGAAGTGCTGGCCCCATCGGCATTCGAAGAGTTCGCGATGGAAAAGTCAATCCCCAAACGCGATCTGGAACTCGCCACCCGGATCATCGAGGATCTCACCGGCGACTTCGATATTGCCGAGTATCACGACCGTGCCCGGGGGAATATTGAGGAGCTGATCAAAAAGAAGATGGCAGGCGAGATCTTCGTTGCCGCAAGACCGAAGGAAGAGGCTCCCCGCGAACTCCGGTCGGCGCTCGAGGAGACGCTGGCCGAGTTGCAGCATAAGTGAAAATAAGCTTAAAGGGGAACCTCCATCCCCCTTCTATAGAAATCGCAGAACCCGATACACCCGGCTGAACGGATCGCATCCAAAATAACCTTGATATAAGGGTAATTTTCTCACTTTTCGTGATCTGGATCCCGTTTTGAAAAAACATTTGAATACGCCTTTGTCAGATAACGATTAAATCAGTTATTTCATGGAAAAAGAGGATTTAAGAAGAATAAAAGGGTGCTTATTAGCGTGGCAACATTGAGGGGCTTCCTTGGGATGTATCCTTGGCCGGATGAAGAGGGGATCCTGCCTGCTTGCCACAATAAAAGGCGCAATTATTCGAGGAAGCAACGGAAAATTAATGATCCCCGGTAAATTCGAGGGGCGGGAGTTATTCGTTGATTTATCCGGAATTATCAGGGTATCCGGGACAGATTTCTCACCGTAAGATCGAATCGGAATATAATAGACGACCCGTAACATATCCAAAGGACAGGAATAGGTTGTTATGGTTCGAACAATCATCGGCATGCATGAGAGGCTCTCCAATGAATCCGGAGCGGAACGGGGAGCGGGGTTCCTTCGATGACTCTTCCTGCCATCCTGCGGGGGCGGGAGGGAATATGGAACGCCGCGATCATCATTACCACCATTGCAGCATTGGGCGCAAACCTTGCAGGTCTTCTGGTCGGGTTCACCGTTGTGCTCCCGCACCTCTTGTACATCCCCGTGGTCATCACCTCGTACCGGTACCCGAGACAGGGGCTTCTCTTCGCCGTTTGCATCGGGGGGACCTATCTGCTGATGACCCTCCTGATCGGGGGCGGCACTCCGGCCATACTCGGGGAAGCGTTGGTCCGGACCGGTGTGGTGATCGGGATCGGGTGGCTAATAGCAGCTCTTACCCGGCGGTTACGGGAAGAGGAAAACCTCTATCAGGGCCTTTTTGCTCACTCGGAAGCGGGAAGCGTGCTTTTCAGGGAATCAGAAAAAGAGCGGGAGATTGAGGAGGTAAATGAGAAGGCCGCGGAACTCCTCAGGGTGCGGCCGGAGGATCTGAGGGGTGGCCCTCTTACCTTGTTCTGGGACTGGAAAGATCAGGAGAAGGTTTTCGGCCGCCTCGTGGGAAAGGGGAAGATCTCTGCAGAGGAGGCGGTCTTTTCTCTGCCCGAAGGAGGATCGCTCTCAGTACTCGTCTCCATCGCACCGGTCTCGACCAGTCGGGCGATCCTCACCTTCGTCGATATCACCCGTCGGGTTGCTGCCGAGCAGGCACTCCAGAGTGCAAATGATAAATTAAGCCTCCTTGCCCGGATCTCTACAGACCATATCAGCCGGACGGCAAATGAGATCATCGGTACGGTCGATGAATTGGCGGTCGGAGTCAAAGATACAGAAACAGTCGGATGGATAGAGCGGATCCGGACACAGGCACGAACCCTCATCCGACAGATCTTCCTTACGGAGACGTATCAGTCGCTCGGCGCTTCTCCGCCGATCTGGATTCCGGTGGAAGAGGTGATCGAATCAGCCCGGCCTGCAGTAACGAACGGAAAAGTATCCTTTCGGTGCTGGGCAGAACGGCTCGAGATATATGCAGATCCGATATTTTCAGACGTCATCAACCATATTGTTGATAATTCATTCCGGCACGGCGGGAAAGTCAGTAATGTCGTGGTGACGTACCGGGCGATTGAAAGTGGCCTCCTTCTCACATTCGCGGACGACGGGATCGGGATCCCGTACGAACAGAAGGAGCGGATATTCGAGTACGATGCCGGGGGGCATGCCGGGATCGGACTCTACATCTGCCGTCAGATCCTCGGGGTGACCGGGATGACCATCACCGAGAATGGAACGGAAGGAATTGGCGCCCGGTTCGTGATCCATGTCCCGAAGGGAAATTTTCGCATCGAAGGGACGGGCGACGAAGCTCCCCCCTCCCCCTTCCGTCCGGAGAAGAGATCCGGGGCGCCATCCATACATCCGGCACGAGGGTGCGGGAGCTGCTCTCGGCAGAGTTCCCCATCGCAGACAGGCTCTGGCTCGACTACCACGAGACGAAAGGGGATCCGAGGATCGACCGAATCTTCGCAGCCTTTCTGAACGGAGAGGCAGTCTCCCTCGCGCGATGTCGGCGGCACCAGGACGGACTGGAACTCGACGGCGTCTTTACCCCCGTGAGCCACCGGGGCCATGGGTACGCGAACGCGGCGGTATGGGGCCTCGTCGAGGCCTGCGGGCAGGACCCGTTATTCATGCATTCGGTCCTGAACCTCACCGGTTTTTACCGGCATTACGGTTTTGTCCCCATCGGCGAAGACGAACTCCCCCCCACCATCAGGGAGCGGTTTGCCTGGGCCGGGGGAGCGCTGGATGGGGCAAATGTCTCTCCGATGCGGCGGGATGCGGCCGAATAACTCGTGAAGGTCTTCTTTGTTAAGGGGTATTATGGCAATCTTAGTAAAAAAAAAATTCTTTCCGATATGGAGGGAAAGATTTACTTCGGCCCCTTTATCATCTTCGACCCGCGAAGGATTGCGATCTTTCCAGTCCTTACCAGTTCCTTGACCCCGTATTGCCTGAGGAGTGTCTCGATAGCGTCTATCTTTTCCGTATCTCCGGTAACCTCGAGGACGAGGGTCTTCGTCCCTGCGTCAACAATATTCGCGCGGAATATATCCGCAATCTGCATCACCTCTGCCCGGCTCGTCCCCGGCTCCGCCGCGACCTTGATCAGGGCCAGCTCGCGTTCAACCCGATCATTATCGGTCAGATCCGAGACCTTGATCACGTCGATCAGCTTGTTCAGCTGTTTCATGACCTGCTCGATCTGCTGATCATCCCCGATGCAAACGATCGTGATGCGGCTCATCTCAGGCTCCTCGCAGGTGCCGACGGCGAGACTTTCGATGTTGAATCCCCGGCGCGAAAAGAGGCCCGTGACCCGGGACAGGACACCGGCCTTATTCTCGACGAGAACGCTCAGCGTATGCGGTTTCATCAGTCACCACCTCCGATCATCTCGTTGACCGCCGCACCCGGCTGGAACGATCGGGAAGACATTTTCTTCCCGGGTTATCCGGAAATCGAGCACAAAGGGTCCATCTGTCTCAATTGCCGTCTTCAGGGCAGGGAGGACTTCGTCACGCGATTCCACCCGTATCCCCGGAACCTCGTATGCGTTCGCGATCTTGACGAAGTCGACGGCCGGCAGCTCGGTATAGGAATACCTCCGGTCGTAGAAGAGCTCCTGCCACTGTCTCACCATGCCGAGGAACTGGTTGTTCAGTATTGCGACCTTTACGGGGATCTGGTAATGGGACACCGTCCCGAGCTCCTGTATATTCATCTGGAAACTCCCGTCACCCGCGATATCGAAGACCACCTCATCAGGCCTGGCATAGTGAGCACCCATTGCTGCCGGGAACCCGTACCCCATGGTGCCGAGTCCCCCCGAAGTGATCCAGGTCCGTGGTTTACGGAATCCGTACCACTGTGCCGTCCACATCTGGTTCTGACCAACCTCACTGACAATGATCCCTTCTCCCTTAAGCAGCGCCGAGAGCTGCTGGATGATGTATTGCGGCCGTAACTCACTGTCGTCTTTGTACCGAAGCGGATGCTTCGTCTTCCACGTCCTGACCCGGTCCAGCCATGGATCGATCCGGTTATTCCGGGCGATCTTTGCGAGCATATCTGTCAGAACAGACTTTATATCACCGACGATCGGGATATCGACCCGTCTTATTCTTCCCAATCTCCGCAGGGTCGATATCGATGTGGATGATCTCCGCCTGTGGAGCAAAGGTGTCCACATTCCCGGTCACCCGATCATCGAACCGGACCCCGATCGCGATCAGGCAGTCACATTCGGTGACTGCAAAGTTGGCATACGCGGTGCCGTGCATGCCGAGCATACCGAGGTTCAGCGGGTGATCGCAGGGCATTGCACCGAGCCCCATGAGGGTTGTCGTCACCGGTATGAGCATCCGGTCCGCCAGTTCGACCAGTTCGGACGATGCCCCGGAACCGATCACTCCGCCACCGGCGTAGATGAGCGGACGTTCAGCGCGGTTGATCAGGTCGATTGCTTTCTCGATCTGTTTTGCATGCCCGCGGTAGGTGGGTTGGTATCCCCGGAGGGATACCCGTTCCGGGCTGGGATCCTCGTGGACAATCTGGCGGGAACTGACATCCTTCGGAAGGTCGATGAGTACCGGCCCCTGCCTCCCGGTACTTGCAATATAAAATGCCTCCTTTACAACCCGTGGCAGATCTTCCGTCCTCTTCACCAGATAGTTATGTTTGGTGATCGGGAGCGTGATACCGGTGATGTCCGCTTCCTGGAAGGCGTCATTTCCGAGGAGGGTAGTCGGCACCTGGCCAGTGATCGCAACAATCGGGATAGAGTCCATATACGCGGTTGCAATCCCGGTAACCAGGTTGCACGCCCCGGGCCCTGAAGTTGCCAGACATACCCCGACCCGGCCACTTGCACGGGCGAACCCGTCCGCGGCGTGGGCAGCCGCCTGCTCGTGCCTGACCAGGATATGACGTACAGGAGAGTTATAGAGTTCATCATAGATGGGCAGCACTACCCCGCCCGGATAACCGAAAATGGTTTCCACACCCTCTCGCTGCAGGCTTTCAATCAGGATTTTTGCTCCGGTCTTCATCCTCTTCCCTCAGTAGTCTGTTCATGCCGGCGATCACCGCCTCAACGCTTGCCATGATGATGTCGGTACGGGCGCCGCGAGACGTAATTATCTTCCCGTCTTTACTTAATCTTACCGTTACATCGACCAGCGCGTCCGTTCCCCCGCTTATTGCGTCCACATGATATTCTTCCAGCCGGATATCTGCGACATCGGCGACAGACTTCCGTAACGCTTCCATTGCGGCGTCCACCGGCCCGGCACCGGTCGCTGCGCCGGTTATCTCCTCATCTTTAACCACGAGCGTTACCGATGCAGTGGGTATCACATTACTCCCGGATACGACCGTAAACTGTTTCATCGTGAGAACCGGCCTGCTTTCGATAGAGAGGACGGCGTCTGCGATTGCGAGGAGATCGGTATCCGTCACCCGCTTTCCTGCGTCCCCCAGCTGTTTGATTCTTTTCAAAATCTCTTTCAGCTGGTTGTCGTCTGGCCGATAGCTCATCTCACTGAGTGCGGCCTCGACCGAGGCGGATCCCGAGTGTTTCCCGAGCATGATCCGACGTTTCCTTCCGATCAGTTCAGGATTCACCGGTTCATAGGTACTTGGTTCCCGGAGCACACCGTGCGCATGAACCCCGCTCTCGTGGGTGAACGCCATCTCGCCAACGATCGCCTTGTTGATCGGCAGCGGTACCCCGGTCAACCGCGAGACCAGGGTTGAAAGATGGTAAATCTCGCCAGTTACAATCCCGGTCCGATATCCGTACAGGATCTCAAGGGCCATGACGAGCTCTTCGAATGCGGTATTTCCCGCCCGCTCTCCCAGACCGTTCACCGTCGTATGGGCACAGGTTGCCCCTGCCCTGAGTGCTGCAACGGATGTCGCGAGACCGAACCCGAGGTCGTCATGGCAATGGATTGAAAGCGGCGCAATACAGAGACGCGGGATAATCTCGAGCGCCCGTTCCGGTGTCAGCAGGCCGACCGTATCGCAGAAGCAGAGACGATCGGCCCCCCGTTCTATGCCACCGCTAAAGATCTCGGAGAGAAATTCAGGATCTGCACGGGAGGCGTCCTCCCCACTGAATTCAACGATCAGTCCCCTGCCCTTCGCATATTCCACCGCCTTGTACGCCATATCGCAGACTTCCGGACGGGTTTTCCGGAGCTTTTTCCCGATATGGAGATCGCTGACCGGGACCACGAGATGAATGGAATCTGCCCCGTAGTCTGCGGCATAATCGATGTCCTGGTTCAGGGCCCGGACATACGTACAGCATTCGGCGGAGAGGCCCGCGTCAGAGATGAGCCGGATCGCTTCCCGTTCCCCTTCAGAGGAAGCGGCTGAGCCGACCTCAATGACCTGAACACCGATGTCCGCGAGTTTCGATGCGATTTCAAGTTTTTCGACGGGGTTTAACGATACGCCCGGTGTCTGTTCACCATCCCGGAGGGTGGTGTCAAAAAAACGAATCTTTTCAGAGAATAAAACGATCTGTCATGGTTATTCCATCACAAGAGAACGTTGGAGACCAGAGTATATAAAATCGTGTATTTCCCCCGTTGTCTTCCCGGTCACACGCATCTGAAAATGTATAATAACGTTTATTGTCATTGGGGTTTTATCGCCCTTGCATCGGTCTTTTTTGCTGTGGTATACGCATCGTATATTGTATAGATCCAGAATATCGGATATATGATATAAATCCAGGATATCGGATACACGTACCCGACAAAGATAAGGATGGCGAACAGGAGGAAAACGGCGATAAAAACGAAACCGACACCCTTAACGATCTGTCCATTATAGATCTGCCCAAGACCCGGAATCACGAAGGACAATATTGCCGAAATTACCGGGTTTTTCACCTTCGGAAACTTGACATCGACCCCACATTTCGGGCATGTTCCGCCATGTTTATCGATCTCCTCACCGCAAATTTCACAGAAATCCCGGATATGTTCCTCTGCCATGTATTCTCCCGGATCAATCATGGAATGGGATACACTTAAGGGTTCTGGACTGTCTTCTGCCTAAAACAGGGTGGGGTCATCCCTGGTCCTGAGCAAAGTCGGGGAGTCCTTCGTTGTAGACGAGCGTGATATATCGTGCTTCAAAGAGAATGAACGGGGGCAGGGCGATGAGTAATACAATCCATCCGATGACCGGCACGATCAGGAAGAGCTCGACGATGAAGATATAAACGAAACTGATTATCCAGAGAATGATCAGTGCAGCAATATAGGGCCACCATCCGATCCGGTGGATCTGGTCAGCGATCTCCGAAAGATTGAAGCCCTCCCGGAATCGTTCGGTTCGGGCCAGTCTTACCAGTCCTATCGTTGAAATGAGGGATATTATCACCGAAAGAATGAGAGCGATGGCCAGGCCGATAAACAGCCCGATCAGGAGTGTGGTCACGAAACCCTGCTGGGAAAGCAGGTACTCCCAGTTTTCTGTGGTGACCACAGGGATAAGCGGCAGGATTGTTATACCGATCGTGGTAAAAATGACGATCATCACCGGGATTGCATAGATAAGCCCGGCGAAAAAAAGTTTCAGGCCATTGATAAAGAGCCCTCCCTCTTCGAACCGTGGAGCAGGCTGTTCGTCCCTATAGATCCGTGCGATATATCCCAGGATCAATGGAAAGATGAAGACGCTCATGATGAGGAGAAGCCATCGTTCCCATCTTCCCCAGAGGGCCTGCTTCGCATATTCATACGATTCGCTGATCAATCGTCCGTATTCCATCGGTTCACCGTGCGGGATAGGTATGCAGGCAGCACATTAAGCATTTCCGCCTGCTTGTTATGTCTTTCCTCCAAATGTGGAGGTTTTTTTCACCAGGGATGTTGCTCGTCAACGGGGATGGGTATTCCGAGGGGATTCATCCCGTTCGGGGAAATATCCGGTTCAATGCCTGAAATATCGGATCCCGGTGAAGACCATTGCCATATCGAGCCGGTTTGCGGCAGCAATTACCTCATTATCCCGGATAGATCCACCCGGCTGGACGAGCGCGGTAGCACCCGCGGCTGCTGCGATCTCGAGCGTGTCCGGGAAGGGGAGAAAGGCATCGGAAGCAACCACCGATCCGGTCAGAGGTTCGAGGGCCTTGTCGATCGCGATCGCAGCGGCATCCACCCGGCTCATCTGGCCCGCGCCAATCCCGAGTGTCCTGGTTTCGCTGGAGAAGATGATCGCGTTGGATCGTGTATGTTTGCAGACCTTCCATGCCAACTGCATAGCCCGGAGTTCAGCAGGCGTTGCATCCCGATCGGTGATGACCCTCCAGTGTTCCCGATACGGAGGTGTCCGCTGCACCAGTACACCGCCGTCGATCGTACGCAGCTCATCCTGTTCTTCCGGATGAGGCAGAGTAAGAACCCGCATATTTTCCTTTTTCCGCATAATCTCACGGGCATCGGCGGAGTAAGACGGGGCTGCAACCACCTCCACGAAGGTCGAACAGATCTCAGCAGCGCATGCCGCGTCTACTTCATTGTTCAACGCCACGACGGAACCGTACGCCGAGACTGGATCCGCCGTCCGGGCATCGATATAAGCGCGGGTCACCGGCTCTCCGATCGCGACCCCACAGGGGTTGTTATGCTTGACGATCACCGCACACGGTTCATCGAACTCGCGGATCAGCCTGCACGAAGCATTCAGATCCAGGTAATTATTATAGGACATCTGCTTTCCCTGTATGAGCTGCTGGCGTGCCAGTCCGTATTCACCATAAATCGCCGCCTGCTGGTGCGGGTTCTCACCGTACCGCAGCTGCCTGCCATTCCGAAACTGAACCGTATAAACATTCGGGAACAGCGATCCACGACTGTGGAGGTAGTTGCTGATCGCAGCGTCATACCCGGCAGTACAGGCAAATGCCTTCATGGCAAGTGAAAACCGTTGATCCGGGGAGAACTCTCCCGCATCGAGAGCTTCTTTTACCAGCGGATAGTCGGCCGTATCCGTGATCACCGCGACGTCCCGGTAATTTTTCGCTGCAGCCCGAATCATGGCCGGTCCGCCTACGTCCACGAACTCGATCAGTTCATCCAGATCCATTCCCTGTGAAGCCATCTGTTCGAACGGGTAGAGATTGACCACAAGCAGGTCGATGGGAACGATCCCCTCGGACTCCATGATTGCATCGTCGACCCCCCGCCTCCCGAGGAGCCCGCCATGGATCTTCGGGTGGAGTGTCTTAACCCGTCCGCCCATCATCTCCGGTGAACCGGTATATTCGCCTACATCGGTGAATGGTATCCCGGCTTCACGGAGGGCCTGCCCGGTTCCTCCCGAAGAGAAGATCCCGACCGAATGGGTGGCGAGGGACTGTGCAAGTTCGACAATCCCCTCTTTTTCCCAGACCGATAATAGTGCCCACTTCATAGTCACGTATTATTCACGGCACCATATGAATCATCTGCGGTGATCCCCTGATAAAGTCCCGGTCATTCGCATAGAACGGAGTATCGCACAACCTGCCGGTTGCGGTTTATGGATGGGATCGCCTTCCTTACGGAATACGATCATGCCTGTAAATTTTCCCGGATATCCGTAACCGACCATTTCCTCAAATGCTCCGATGATTTCCGGTAAATCCAGATACCCTGGAAAGAACGGGCAGGGAATATGCCGGGCATCCGGTGTGATTTAAAAACTGCAGTTTACGATTTTTACCCCAGTTTTAATCCTAAAATGCAAAACGGACAGATATAAACAGGTGAATGATTTGAGATTATAATTAGTTATATATAGAACCACAATACAATAGATATTCGATCGCCTATGGTTTATCCAACGGAGGAAGTTCCAGAAGACCGGAACAGCCAAAAAATTGACGTTCCGACCGGGGATCAGGAAGGATCGCCCTTCCCTGAAGAGGAAGAACTGGAAAAGAGGTATGGTGACCTGAACGACCGGTTCCTTCGTCTCGCGGCGGATTTTGACAACTTTAAACGGAGGACCGCACGTGACATCGATGCGCAGGCCCGGTCGGCGGTCGAGCGTCTTGTGGTGGAGCTGCTTGAGGTGATGGATAACTTTGACCGTGCGGCGAAACTGGAGGAAGTATCTTCGTCCCGTGAAGGAATGGACCAGATACGCAAACTCTTCACAACAATCCTTGAAAGACATGGTATCCGGCAGATCGAGGCGGTTGGCAAGAAATTTAACCCGGTTGAACATGAGGCAGTCCTCTCCATGCCATCCCCCGAGGAAGAGGGCATGGTCATTGAAGAGGTTTGTCGCGGGTATTGCCTCGATCAGAAGGTGATACGGTGTGCAAAGGTCGTTGTATCGAGGGGAAAGGAGTGTGATTGATTATGGCAAAAGACAAAGTTTTAGGAATTGATCTGGGAACGACGTTCTCATGTATGGCAATTATGGAGGCTGGAAAGCCGATCGTGATTCCGAATGCGGAGGGTGGTCGCATTACGCCGTCGGTCGTCGCATTCACCAAGGATGGTGAACGATTGGTCGGGAATCTGGCAAAGAGGCAGGCGGTAACAAACCCCCAGAGGACGGTCCAGTCAATCAAACGAAAGATGGGGACAAGCGAGAAGATCAGCATCGATGACAAGAAGTATTCTCCCCAAGAGATCTCGGCCATGATCCTCCAGAAGATGAAGATCGATGCCGAAGCATATCTCGGAGAAAAGATCACAAAGGCGGTCATTACTGTCCCGGCCTATTTCAACGACGCACAACGGCAGGCGACCAAGGATGCAGGCCAGATCGCGGGCCTTGAAGTGCTCCGGATCATCAACGAACCCACGGCGAGCGCCCTCGCCTACGGAATCGACAAAGAGCAGGAAGCCACCATCCTCGTCTACGATCTCGGAGGGGGGACTTTCGATGTCTCGATTCTGAACCTCGGAGACGGGGTATTCGAGGTCAAATCGACGGCAGGGAACAATCGTCTCGGGGGGGATGATATGGACGCACGGGTGATGGAATATCTGATCTCCGAATTCAAAAAGAAGGAAGGGATCGATCTCCATAACGACCCGATCGCGATGCAGCGGTTACGCGACGCATCAGAAAACGCAAAAATTGAGCTCTCGCAGAAACAGAAGACCAACATCAACCTCCCATATATTACCACAGGGCCCACGGGACCGAAATTCCTGGACGTCGACCTGACCCGGGCGAAGCTCGAGCAGTTGATCGGAGATCTCGTGGAGATGACCGTAGGTCCGGTAAAGCAGGCATTGAGCGATGCTAAGCTTACCGCTGCTGATATCGACCACGTACTCCTCGTTGGGGGTTCCACCCGCGTGCCCCTGGTCCAGGAGACCGTGAAGCGTCTCCTCGACAAGGAACCGGACAAAGGGATAAACCCGGATGAATGTGTAGCTCTCGGAGCGGCAATCCAGGGAGCGGTGCTTACCGGAGAGGCGAAGGATATCGTCCTCCTCGATGTCACTCCCCTGACCCTGGGCATCGAGACGCTCGGTGGTATTGCGACCAAACTGATCGATCGGAATACCACAATTCCAACAAGGAAAAGCCAGATATTTTCAACGGCTGCGGACAGCCAGACCAGTGTCGAGATCCATGTGGTCCAGGGCGAACGAGCGCTTGCGAAGGATAATTTTACGCTCGGAAGATTCCAGCTTACGGGTATTCCTCCAGCCCCGAGAGGCATTCCCCAGATCGAAGTCACGTTCGATATCGACGCAAACGGGATCATCCATGTTTCGGCAAAGGACCTGGGGACCGGGAATCAGCAGGCAATCACTATTAAAGGTGACCGGAAACTTTCCGAGGATGAGATCAAACGGATGGTTGAGGACTCCAGGAAGTTTGAACAGGAAGACAAAAATCGTAAGGAAGAGATCGAGATCCGTAACCTTGCTGATACGGCGATCTTTACCGCGGAGAAGCTGCAAAAAGAGAGTGGGGAAAAGATCGATGCAGATGACCGCCAAAAGATCGAGGAAGGCATTGCAGCAGTCAGGAAGTCGCTCGAATCAGATATAACGGAGGAAATTAAAAAATCAATGGATTCCCTGACAGAAACGGTGTATGCGGTGACCACAAAGATCTATCAGAAGGTGCAGGCGGAACAGCAGGCACAAGCGGGTTCAACTGCGGGTTCCGGCGGCTCGCAGTCATCAGATCGGGATGATACTGTTGTTGACGCCGACTATACCGTAAAAGACGAGTGAGCAGATGGTTGTGGGAGATTATTACGAGATCCTCGGCGTACAGAGAAACGCAGACGAAAAAGAGATACGAAAAGCCTACCGGAATCTCGCACGGAAATATCACCCCGATGTCTGCAAGGAGGCCGGGTCGGAAAGCCGGTTCAAAGAGATCAATGAGGCGTACGGGGTGCTTTCTGATGTTCAGAAGAGGGCCCAGTATGATAAGCTCGGGCACGAGACCTTTACCAGTGCCTCAAAGGGCGCTTACACCGGTGGAGGAGGATTCGGTGGAGGAGGATTCTCCTCAGATTTCAGTGGTTTCGGAGATATATTCGATTTCTTCGGGGGAGCGTTCGGCGGTCAACAACGCTACCAGGGTCCAAATCCCGGTAGCGATCTCCTGATGCAGATCCAGATCTCCCTTGAAGAGGCGGTCTCGGGCATCGACCGGGAGATAGAGGTCGTTCATACGGAGGCTTGCCCGGCCTGCAACGGTACCGGGAGCGAGACTAAGAAGCTTACGAATTGCCCCAGGTGCGGCGGTACTGGTCAGATACGACAGATGAACCAGTCTGTCTTCGGTCAGTTCGTGAGGATGAGCATATGTACAGAATGTCAGGGGAGAGGAAAAGTACCGGAACGCCGGTGTGGGAATTGTCGGGGAACAGGTCACACCCGGGTAAAACGAAATATTAACGTTCATATACCGGCCGGAATAGATTCTGGAATGCGACTCCGTATGGAGGGGTATGGCGATGCGGGAGATTACGGAGCCCCGAAGGGAGATCTGTTCATTGAGGTGCATGTCCGGCCGCACCCCCGCTTTGTGCGTCATGGCGATAACCTCGAAACGTTCCTTGACATTACACCGGCACAAGCCGTGATGGGATCTGCGGCGGATGTGGAGACGATCGACCATCGGCAGGTAAACCTGAAAATCCCTTCGGGGATCCAGTATAACACCGCTCTGAAGATCCCTGGTGAGGGAGTTAAAAGGCGGGGAAAACCCGGTGACCTTCTTGTCCGGATCCGGATCAGCGTACCTAAGCATACCTCATCAGAGGAGAAGGAATTATATGAGAAAATTCTTGAAATTGAGGGGAAAAAGGGGGCAGAATCGAAAAAAGGATTTTTTTCAGGAATCATGGGGAAGAAATAAGCAGGGAATGGAAGGGACGGACTCTGTTACCGGTCGCCGATACGTCGGGGATATCTGGTACCGGGTTCTCCCGCTGCATCTCGTAACAGCGGCATTTTGATGTTTCAGGGTATTATTCACCGGTAAGTGAATGGAGAAAGCACAACGTTCAAGTAGGATAATAAAGGATATCTTTTTATGTTTCGTGCATTTCTCGTATCGGTTGCATTGATTGCGGCGCTTGCCTGTGGATGTACCTCTCTCACCGGTTCACCGGGTACTATCGCCGTTGTCACGACCCCTCCCGGAGCAGGGATCTATCTCGATGGCGCGTACAAGGGGGTCTCCCCGATGGACGTCACGGGTGTGGTTTCCGGCACGCATACCGTAGAGCTCCGGTTTCCCGACGGCTATAACTGGTCGACGGAAATACTTGTCTCGAGCGGGGGGACTTCTCATATCGATGTTCAGGCGCCGGTCGGACTGACGACCCCCGAAGCTACTCGGACCTCTTTTCCTACCTCGACAACCGTGGTGGGATTACTTGTCACAAATATGAAGGGATATCAGGGAGGTGGGAATTATATTACCCGGCTCACCTTTGACCTCGCCCTTGCACCTGGCGAACAGCCAGTCGATCTCTCAAAGGCCACCTTCGAACTGCGGACGGCAGATGAGACCAGCAATCCGTACTGGCAGATCCTCGACCGTCGATACGTCTCGACGGATTCTGTTCTTCTCACTGCCGGAGATACCTTCACCATGTCACTGAATACCCCGCAGATACAAGCAGGTGAGACCTTCACCCTTGTGATTGCTCCGGAGAACCAGGAACCGACCGTATTGATGAAGCAGGTACCTGATCCCATCGGTGTAGTCACCCCTATCTGAACTCTTTTTTTCCACCCAAAGAAATGATTGAGAAGAAGGAGCTGCGGTGGGTGTATGAGACTCATTTTAATGATGATTCGCATCCAAACTCATTTGTTCGGATCATTGAGTGAACAGATGAAACTTATTTTTGAACTGTCGGGGGAACACCCGGATCTCCCTGTTGCGGAACTGATGTGTATCGGTGATGTGAGAGATCGGTGCACTCAGGTGGCGATCGTCCAATGCACAGATCCCGACCGGGTGCAGAGACTTGCGATGACCCATGTGGTTCTGGAGTATCTGGGGGAATGCGATGCGGAACTCGGCCGGATAGACAATCTCATAAGGGAACTCTCAATTAAATCGGAACGGCCATTTGCAGGAAGGGCCAAGATAATCTCCGGATGTCACGTGGATGCTTCTCGGCAGGAACTCGAACGGATGATCGGTACCCTTGTCGGTGGCCCCGTTTCACTGGAGAGGCCGGAAGAGGAATTTCGCCTGATTCTCTCGGATGACCGCTGCTATTTCGGCCGGGTCATCACCCGGATCGACCGGGGGGGGTATGATCAAAGAAAACCCGGCAACAGGAAATTTTTTCATCCAGGTGTTATGATGCCGCGTATTGCCCGCGCTCTCGTCAATATCTCCTGCATACAGCCGGGAGAAATGCTGGCCGATCCGTTCTGCGGGACCGGGGGAATCCTCCTTGAAGGAGAGATCATGGGAATTTCTGTGATAGGGAGTGACATAGACCCCCGAATGGTCGAAGGAAGCAGATGTAACGTCCCGGATGCTGAACTTCTTGTTGCAGATTCCGCATACCTCCCCCTGAAAGATGCATCTGTGGATTCTGTAGTCACCGACCTTCCCTATGGACAATCGGTGAAGGTTGAGGCACACAGCCTCGAAGCGCTCTATTCAGATGCTCTGTCAGAGATCCGGCGTATCCTGAGACCCGGGAAAAGGGCGGTTGTTGTGACGCACCAGGACATACGGGAACTGGCCTCCGGAATTTTACCTCTCGAAGATTATTTCGAGCAACGCGTCCACAAGAGCCTGACCAGACGGATCTGTGTTTTCAGGCGCTGATCGGTTATAGGGAGTATCGCCAGCCAGGATACGAGGAACTCGCAAAGAACCCAGAAATAGAATACCATATTCTGATTCATTTGTTGAAGAATTTTCCGGGCACCCGTTTTTAGAAAAAAAAGAGTAGGATGATCGGAAAGATTAACTACTTTGAACCGGGGGCGCCGGTCACGATCGGCAGACCTTGTATAAACTCGGGTATCAACTCGCCGGGAAGGCCCATTACCATCTCGCCATCATCGATCCCGGAGAATCGCCGCGAACCGTCGCACCCGAGCGAAAAGTTCGGTCTTCCCGTGAGGTAGGTCTGTGCAGTCGCATCAGAACAGACCGACTGTATCCCGGAAAACTCGGCAGTAATCCGTCCTCCTGTCCGGAATAAAACCGTCTGTCCGAGTTTCAGCATAGCACGGGGTGAAGCGATGATCAGGACCACGTGCGGAGCGAAGGGGGTCTTTTCAAGGGGGGCGTATAGGGTGGCGTACGTTGTCTTCGATTCCACGTGAGGTATCCGATCGATTGTCCGCTTACAGGAAGCCCAGCTTTCGAATTTTCCGAGCCGGAAATAAAACTGTCCCGTTTTCAGGCTTTCTGTAATCTCCCTGAGCCCAAGAGCCCATGATCCGCCCATGCACTCATGATTTTCCGCGGTTGCATAGAAGATTTTTCCTTCCTTCCGGGCCAGATTCACCATCTGGCAGTGCCGTACCGTCCCCTCCATCTTTGGCATTCCCTCTGGAATCTCGGCTGCGCCTGTCACCAGTTTGAGAGCCACCGGGGAACCTGCGAGACCCAGTGTCTTCTTGAAAAGGTCAGACGCTGCAGCATAATCGATCTGTGACTTCGTCATCTCTTCCATGTTCAGCACGTCCGTATATGAACACTCCTTACGCTCAATCCTTTTAAGCATGACCCCTAAAAAAAGCTGGTTCAAAGCTGCCGCAGCTTACGGTTCACCTTTTCAAAAAAGTTCTTCCCGGCATCGACAAAGAGTGCGGGCTCCACAGCCCGTCTGACCTGAAGTGTGGCATCGGATCCGAGATCTATCGTTTTCTGACCATCGATAACCAACGTTGCCGGTTTCGCACTCTCGAGACGGATCTCGACCGGACGATCGCTGCTGATCAGATGTGGTCTCGAAGAGAGGAGGAAGGGAGCAAGAGGCACCAGGAGAAATCCCTCGATCCGGGGGTCGACTATCGGCCCACCAGCACTCATGGCATACGCGGTGGATCCGGTCGGGGTGCTGATAAGTAGGCCGTCGGAACGGAAGCGCTCAGCCGGAACGCCATCAACGATGACGAGAAACCGGAGCATTTTTGCCGGGCGTCCAGTGACTATCAGCGCCTCATTAAGCGCTTCCCCACAGGATACGCCGTCACGGTAAAGAGCGATCCTCATCCGCTTTTCGGTTGCAAATTCAGAGGAAAGATTCAGGAGAAAATCCAGGGATTCCCGGGGCTCCAAATCGGCAAGGAAACCGACTTCGCCCCAGTTGATCCCAATGATCGGTATCTGTTTTTTCATGCGTTGGACAGAGAGAAGGATAGTCCCGTCACCCCCGACCGCTACTGCGAGATCGCAAACTGATTCCATGCCTGGCAGTCCGTCTGGTCCGGCAATCGTCACGGAATTTCCCGCCCGCTCGAGGGACCGGCCCAAAGATTCTGTGAATTCAATCGCCCTGTCATCATCTATTCGCGAAATAAGAAGTATTCTCATAAACCGATCACCGGAGATATTCCACAACCTTGTGATGTATGACCCCGTTTGTTGCAATCATACATCTGCCGATGGTCACCTCATCCGGAAAATGAATCACCCGGCCATCCAGATCGGTTACTTTTCCCCCTGCCTCGGTACAGATCAGCATCCCCGCTGCGGCATCGGTCACCCGGAGCGTCCCCCGAAGATCGATAAACCCATCAATCCTCCCGCATCCGATATAGGATAGTTCAAGGGCGGAGGCGCCGAGAAGGCGCCAGCGACGGATCTTCTGTCCGAGCTGCATCACGCGGCCGGGATTGAATTTCCTGCCATAGATGCTCATGGCACTCTCATCCAGACGGGTTATCGAGGAGACCTGTGTACTTCTGCCATTCAGATAAGATCCCTCGTTTTTCAAGGCCGAAAACGTCTCCTGGTTTGCCAGGTTCCGGACGTAGGCCTTTTTTACGTCTCCTTCTTCGGCATATGCGATTGACAGTGCATAAAATGGGATTCCGACCACTGCATTGTACGTCCCGTCGATGGGATCCAGGAATATGGTGCCGGTCTCCCCCTCAAACTCCCGCTTTCCCAGTTCCTCACTGATCAGGGTCCGGCAAAGGGGATGATCGGTAAGATATGCCACGATGCAATCCTCGGCCACCTGGTCCAGCAGACGCGTTGGTGTCTGGTCTGCACCCATCCTAATGATCTGCCCGCCCTCTGGTTCTCCGACGAGGTCCCGGATCGCATCCTCAACCGCATGCGCCATTTCATCACAGGACCGGAGGAATTCCATAACATTCCCTGCCTGACTTTACGAGTGTATTTATGTAACCGTATACTGATAAATGAGTATTGCATTGAGAAACGCGAGTGTGCACATTCCATGAAAGAACAGACAGAAGTGGGTAAACTGAAAGAAGGCCGATACATGGTGATCGAAGATGAACCATGTAAGATAATGGGGATATCCATATCGAAACCGGGAAAACACGGTGCCGCAAAATCGCGTATCGATGCAGTCGGCATTTTTGACGGCGTGAAGCGATCTGTCGTGTTTCCTGTCTCGACGAAAGTGTATGTTCCGATCGTGGAACGGAAGAGCGGCCAGGTAATTACGATTACCGGGACGACAGCCAGCGTTATGGATATGAAGGACTACACGAATTTCGAGATAGAAATTCCCGCTGATAAGATCGGAACGGTAGAGGTTGGAAAAGAGATCACGTACATAGAATCTATGGGAAAACGCAAGATCGACTGATGTCTCCGACCGGCATCACCCCCATCCGTTCTCAAGCATTCGCGGACTTCGATACACCTTATGATTCGTCCCGATACGTGCTGGTAGGAGTTCCATTCGATGGCACAACGTCCTTCCGGCCGGGCACACGGGATGGTCCCGGAGCCATCCGAAGGATTTCATACAATTTCGAATCCTATGTCCCGGAGTATGGCCTTGACCTAGGGGAAGTACCGGTCCATGATATCGGTGATCTCGAGATACCGGTCAGCGCCGAAGAAGTCGTTGCAATAGTCGATCGGACGGTTAGTTCGCTCGTATCCGACGGAAAGATCCCTATCATCCTCGGCGGGGAACATACCATCACCGCTGGCGCGGTACGGGCAGTACACCCCGAAGTCTGTGTTATCTGCGACGCCCACCTCGATTTGAGGAGCGAGTATCGGGGAACCCGTTACAACCACGCCTGTACGACAAGACTCATATATGATGAAGGGGTGAAGGAGATCTTCATCATCGGAGCCCGGAGCGGGACCCGTGAGCAGTACGCGTTTGCAGAAGGACTTCATCTGTACCCAGCAGATCAGATCCGCGAAAATGGAATTGCGGGGGTGATCGATGAGATAATGGACTACACAGGTAGGAGGCGAATGTACCTTTCGGTAGATGCTGATGTCATCGATTGCTGTTTCACCCCCGGGCTCGGAACCCCTGAACCGTTCGGGCTTACCCCTGGCGACATCAGGGATCTGATTATGTCCATCGGGCCCCTGGCAGCGGGATTTGATTACACGGAGGTATGTCCCTGCGACCACGGAGAGACGGCCGCTGTGGCAGCTGAGCTCATTAGAATCTTTATCGCAGCGCACTGGTCTGCAGAAAATCGATCATAAAATTTTGGACACCAAAACAACGAAACGAAACCGAGGACATTTTCCCGTTAAATCGGATTCAGTTATCCTTTTTTCCTTTTTCTATCTCCGGTATAATGCCGCGGTATCCCCGTATTGCAGTACATGCCCTCGCATTGCTGCGACCAGTTGATGCTTTGTCGATCCCTGTTCGAGATTGAGTATGGTATCGAGACCCCATACTTTGAAGGTATAGCGGTGTGTGTCGCCGGGTGGAGGACAGGGACCGGAATACCCGATACGCCCAAGATCATTCATTCCCTGCACCGCCCTGACCGGATCCGCGACAATCCCGGTCTTTGGAATACCCGGTGGTATGACCGGACCGGGAGGCAGATTCCAGATGATCCATGGCGAAAAAGAGCAACAAGATGGCTGGAATGGATTTACAGCCATTACGGCGACCGAAACGGCTGAAAGACCTTTCAGGGTGATTCGGGGGGAGGTATCCTCACCGTCACAGGTGTGGGAAGGAGGAAACTCGAGGAAATCAAGGCTGACGCGGATAAATTCCATGACAATACCCGGGCAATGCATCGGTTGGATCAATATTCAATCTTCCGGGACGCTATCTATCGGAATGGTATGCAGTCAGCAATATGCGTCGATTACATCCCTTTTCTCACGACATTTTATGGCCGAAACCGTGAAACTAACGTACGATGACCGGAGTTGACATTATCAGATGTTATACTGACGGCGCATCCCGGGGCAATCCCGGGCCCTCGGCATATGCAGTCATTCTGGTGCGGAATAATACCGTGATCGCTGAAAATTCAGGATATCTGGGTGAAGGAACGAACAACAGTGCAGAATATCAGGCACTGATCCATGCGCTCACCCTCGCGGCCACATATACAACGGGGCCCGTTACCTGTTATTCCGACAGCGAACTGGTTGTCAGGCAGTCTGACGGGCAGATATGCGATTCGGAAACCCCATCTGCAGATATTTGCCGAACAGATAGACGCGCTCCGCGATCGGTTTTCCCGGGTTGAATTTCATACCGTATCTCGGGAACACCGGTATATCCAGCGAGCCGACCGTTTATGTAACCGGATCCTCGACGAAATGGCTGCTGGTAAAACCCGGGGATAATATGGCCCGGAAACTGCAAAACATGGTCACGAATGTGGACGGAGAGGAAAATATTTCTCATATTTCCGCTGCACCGGGTAAATTCGCCTGCTCAACTCAAGGAAAAGAAGCCATGCCTCCACCTGCAGTTTTTAAGTCATCCGGGGAATACATTAAAAGCACGAAAATAGTCTGCTATCTGGTATGAGGTATGTACATGGCTGAAAAAACCGACGAATGCCCGTCTGAATGTTCCGAGGACTGCGCCAGCTGTCAAAGTGCGCCCAAAGGACCCCAGGGGCATGGATTGCCTCCAAAGGCGGATATCGATGTTAAACACGTAATTTTGGTCTTAAGCGGCAAAGGCGGGGTAGGAAAATCGACAGTCTCGGTTAATCTTGCCTATGCTCTCTCCAGTCACGGGTATCGTGTCGGGCTCATGGACCTCGACATTCACGGTCCGAATATCCCCAAGATGCTCGGGATCGAGGGACACCGGCTTACCACCCTCGGGAATAAGATAGAACCGGTCCGTGTTACCGGAACCCTCAGTGTCATCTCCATGGGTTTTCTCCTTTCGGATCCAAGCACCCCGGTTATCTGGCGCGGGCCGATGAAGATGAGCGCGATCAGTCAGTTCCTGAGCGAAGTCGACTGGGGCCAGCTGGATTACCTGGTGGTTGATCTCCCCCCCGGCACGGGGGACGAAGCGCTTTCGATCATACAGCTTGCGCCGAACGTCCGAGGCGCGGTCATCGTTACCACACCGCAGGATGTTGCGACAATGGATGCGCGGAAGGCAATCAAGTTCGTCGAACAGCTCGGTATTCCAACCATCGGTGTCATAGAGAACATGAGCGGTCTTGTCTGCCCGCATTGCAAAGAAGAGATTGATCTCTTCGGGAAAGGCGGAGGGAAAAAAGTTGCCGATGAGATGCATGTCCCGTTCCTCGGTGCAATCCCGATCGACCCGGAGATGAGAAAAGCCGGGGACGAAGGACGTCCCTATATTCTTCTCCATAAGGACAATGTCACGTGGAAAAGTGTTCAGCAGGTGATGGAGGAACTGGTGAAGGTGGTTGAACAGTAGATGGACTATATACTCATGCTGCAGGGTAAGGAAGAGCCGCTCAATATCTTTTCAACTATCGCCCCTGCCCTGGAAAATGTTCACCTGCTCCCGGAGATCCTCGAACCGGTCTACCGTGAGGCAATCTCATATGACGAAGCCGGACTCGACCGGCTTCGTTTTGCCCTCTTAAGGGTGCAGATCTACGCGGATATTCACCGGAATGAAGACATGGAACGGTCGCAGAAGTTGAAGTACGTCGGGCAGGTGCTGGAAAAAGTTATTTTCGGGTCCCTGCTGATGGAACATGAGGAACTCGTAGAAGGATAAATTCTCCAGCGCATTTGAGCAGGGTTCTCTTTTTTTAGGGAGGGAAATGTTATTGATTTCCTATTTCAGAGGCGGAATTGCCGGATTAATTCATATAAGCTGAACTCGTAGTGTTCACTTTCTCAAATTACCGGGCGGAGAAAGAATCCCCCTGCAGGTGAAAAACGCAAGGTTATATCGAAGAACAAGGGTAACGGGTATAGTCACCGTATGAATACTGATAAAAAAATAAAGAGATATGCCTTCATCGCCCGTGTTCCGGATGAACCGGGTGCTCTTCATAAAGCCGCCGAGATCATGAAGCGGTACGGGGCAAATATCAACCGGGTTCAGTTTGACCGGAGGATCGATCTCGGCACAGTATTCTTTGAAGCCACCTCCACCGGAACAGCATACCGGAGGATTTGTGAAGAACTTGAAGCCATTGGGTATCTCCAGTCGTCCCTCAAGGCTTTGAGCCTGCTTCGGTTCTCTGTATTTCTTCCCCACCAGCCGGGGGCATTGTTTGATTTCCTGAGTTATACGACTTCATCGGGAGCAAATATTGCATTTATCGATTTCGATGATAAAGGAAAGCATCCTGAACGGGTGACCATGAGCCTGAACGTTTCCGACAGTGCCACTGCTGATATGCTTCTTCAGCAGCTGACGTCAAAGTACCGGATCGAGATCCTTGAATATGACACCACCGGAAAACATCTTGATGATACGGTATTTTATCTTCGGTTTGCACAAAATATCCGGTCCCTGATCGGGGATTCTGAAGATGAATTCCTGATGCAGCTGCTCTCCGATATCAACCATATCGTTCAGGAACTAATGAATCTGGGGAAGGATCCCCACGAGGTCTTCGACCGGGTGATCCGGATCGGGACGACCCTCCGCAGTACCACCGGAAGAGGATTTTATGCCGATATTCAGCGGGTTCCGCTGAACAAGACTTCCCAGCTCATCTGCATCCAACTTCCCTGTGGAGGGAATGTCTTCCTCATCGAGACGCCCGGGGAGACGGTTATGATCGACACCGGTTACGGTGTCTACTATCCGGATCTCCATGCGCTTCTCACCGGGGCATACTCAGGTGCAGCACGGAAACTCACCCGGATCGTGATCACTCACGCAGATGCAGATCATTGCGGCGCTTCAGGGTTTTATCCGGTTCCTGCTGTCATGCATCGTGGAACACAGGAGATCATCAGGGAAGCAAACCGGGCGTACCGATCCCGGAACGAAGCCTCGATCCTCGAAGAAGTCTATACCACCCTGATCAACCGGTTTTCGCGATTCAACCCCCCTCCGCAGATAGATCTCTTTCCGGACGGGTACCTCGGCAGGGAAGGGATATTTCCGGTTATTTCCCGCCTGAAGGTCGGGCCGCTTGATTTTACCGTGCTGGAGGGATTGGGTGGTCATATGTACGGTCAGGTATATCTTCTGTGCCGGGAAGCCGGTCTTCTTTTTGCTGCCGATACGATACTCAATTTTAAGCATTTGACGCCCGAACGCTCCGCGTATAATTCAATCGCGGTCTTTCTCGTTACTTCGGTCAATGTCGACAGCGATGTCGCACGGAAGGAGCGCCAGGCACTCCTCGAGATCGTGTCGGGGATTGACGAGGAATGGAAAGACCGGGAAAGACAATGCCTTATCTGCGGGGGACATGGCCCGATCTCGGTGCGATCGGAGGATGAACTTGTTCCTTTTGGTCAGATCGAGCACTATAAGGGATAAATAACAAGATCCCAAATAGGCCTATGAGATAATGCGCGGCAATTTCTCCTCAATCTCCCGATGATTCGGCCAAGGGGATCCCTGGTTTTTTTCTCCTCATTTTTTACCCTTCAATATCTCGTTTCCGGCGATCAAGAAACCGCTTTATTGAGAGATCGATAAACGCCTGCTCACTTTCGATTCCGATATATGTTCTTCCGAGATGGTAAGCGGCGAGCCCGGTGGTCGAACTACCTGCGAACGGGTCGAGGACGAGGTCTCCAATCTGCGAACTTGCAGAGACAATCCGCCTGAGTAGGGCACATGGTTTTTGTGTGGGGTGTTTTCCATGTTTCTTTTCACCCCGCTTCGGGGACGGAATGCTCCACACGGAACGCATCTGTCGTCCGGTTTTTTTCAATATATCGTCTTCCCAGTCTCCATTTTTCAGGGTTTCATAATTGAAGCAGTGCTTCGACCCGGTATGCTTTCGTGCCCAGATCAGGGTTTCATGGCTGGCGGTAAAGTACCTGCCGCTCAGATTGGGAGGTGCGTTTGGTTTAAACCAGCAGATGTCATTCAGAATGTGATATCCAAGGCTGGTGAGTGCATACCCGCAGGCATAGATCGAGTGGTAGGTTCCACTGATCCATATACTTCCGTCATCCTTGAGAACTCTTCTGCATGCACCGATCCATTCCCGGTGAAACCGGAAATCCTCATCGATACCGCTGCTCCGGTCCCACGTTCCCTTGAGAACCGGCGCTCTTCGCCCGTTCTGGCAGGTAAATCCTCCATTGGAGAGATTGTAGGGGGGGTCCGCAAAGATAAGGTCGACCGATCCTTCCGGCAGCTCACGCAGAACCTCAATGCACTCCCCGTGATAGAGCGTGAACCCGTCTTCTGAAAAGTCCGGTTCTTTTGTCATCGTGAAGAACTCCGCATCTCACCTGCTCTCCGTTCGATGGGAATGATCCCGTGCGCTCAGATTTCGTTCCGTGATCAAATCCCGTTATTTAACAGGTATGTGCATCCCGCATTAATGATTTACCCTGATGTCCGGGAAGTTATCACGAAATTCTCTTCTGCTATGCGATCAAACCTGATCAAAGGTACCATGCAGCAGCGAGTCCAGGACATGATGCGCCTCATGTCGTCAAAGGTCCGGTCAATAGCCGACACACTCTCGGATGACGAGATACACCGGTTTCTCGACGAGATTCTCCGGGCAAAACGGATATATGTAATGGGTGCAGGCCGTTCCGGCCTGGTAGCGAAGGCATTTGCCATGCGCCTCATGCACCTCGGTCTCTCGTCATTTGTTGTCGGTGAGACTATCACACCTGCAATGAGCCCCGGAGATGTGATGGTCATCTTCTCGGGTTCCGGGAGGACCAAGACAGTCGCTGATATTGCAGAGACCGCGAAGGAGATCGGAGCACGCATCTGTCTGATTACGTCGAATGCAGACTCCCGGATAGGAAAGATCGCCGATGTAATCGTTATCATTGAACATCAACGCGATGAAGTTGCGGATGATGCGGCCGAATTCGAGATACGACAGATGATGGGTGAGCATAAGTCTTTTGCACCGCTCGGCACTATCTTTGAAACCGCCGCAATGGTATTTGCAGATGCTATTATATCCCGGCTGATGGAGATCAAGGAGATTGATGAACGGGATCTCCGTTCTCATCATGCAAATGTCGAATGAGGGAGTCAGTTATGCAGTTGGGACGATGTGCGGGTCGGGTAAAGGGGATCGAGATTTCGGGCATACGAAAACTCTTTGAGTCGGCCGGCCCAGGATCGATCAATCTCGGGCTTGGGCAACCTGACTTTGATACGCCGGAGCATATTAAGAATGCCGCGATACGGGCGATCGCGGAAGGGAGAACCGGATATACGAGCAACCTCGGGATACCCGAACTCAGAACGGCAATCTGCGAGAAATTCGAACGTGAGAACGGTCTGTCCTATAATCCGGATCAGGTGATTGTGACCGCTGGTGCAAGCGAGGCATTACATATCATCATGCATGCGCTGTGTGACGAGGGCGATCGGGTGCTCTTTGCTGACCCTGGTTTTGTATCCTATGCAGCCCTCGCCACCCTTGCCGGCGGCTGTCCCGAGGGCGTGCGGCTCGATAAAAGCTTCATATCGATCTTAATGCTGCACAGGAACAGTTGGATGGGGCACGGATCTTCGTCCTTAATTCCCCGGGAAATCCAACCGGCGCAGTGGAGACGCGGGATTCGATCCGGAGTCTCGTTGAGTATGCAACCGATGCCGGTGTCACGGTGGTCAGCGATGAAGTCTATGAGCACTTCGTCTACGGGGTACAACACGCGAGTGCCGCGCTCTTCGGGGATGATGTGATCACGGTAAATGCCTGCAGCAAGACGTACGCAATGACCGGATGGCGGCTTGGATATCTTGCCGGTCCGAAGGAGTATGTGGAAGAGTGCCTGAAGGTGCACCAGTATGCGCAGGCGTGTGCTGGTTCCATATCCCAGTATGCAGCGGTCGCCGCATATACCGGGGATCAGACACCTGTCGAGGAGATGCGGAGGGAGTATGAAGTGCGGCGGAATTACCTCTTCACTGAACTCAGAGAACTCGGGTTTGTCTTTCCGCTTCCTGAGGGGGCATTTTACCTGTTTGTCCCGATGAAACCTGAGTTAATCGACAGGATTCTCCGGCAGGGTGTTGTCATTGTCCCTGGTAGCGCTTTCGGGGTGAATGCGCCGGAATATGCCCGCATGAGTTATGCTACATCGCGTGAGAACCTGAGCCGTGCTGTCGAGCGTATAACAGATGCAATACGTGAGTGATTCTATGGAAAAAGATCTCCTGAAGAAACTATCCAATGCCCACGGAATTTCGGGCAGTGAAGGAAATGTATTCGATATTGTCCGAAAAGAGCTGAAGAACTGCGTGGATGAGATCCATGAGGATGCGATGGGCAATCTGATCGCGGTAAAGCGCGGCAATAAGTTTAAGATCATGCTTGCTGCCCATATGGACGAGATCGGCCTCATGGTGAAGTTCATTGATGAAAAAGGATTCATCCGTTTCATCACGATTGGAGGATGGTATCCCCCGACCCTGTATAACCAGCGGGTTATCCTTCATGGTACACGGGGAAAAGTTCCCGGTGTGATCGGGGGGAAACCTCCACATAAAATGGACGAGGAGGAGCGGAAGAAAGGGATCAAGACAGATGACCTGTTTATTGATGTTGGTGCGACCAGTGCGGAAGATGTATCGGGGCTTGGGATCGAGATCGGCTCCCCGATCACCATCGACCGCGAGCTTATGGAACTTGCAAACGGGCGTCTGACCGGGAAAGCGTTTGATAACCGGGCCGGTGTTGTTCTCCTAATAAGAACCCTGCAGGAGGTTAAATCTCCGTTTACGATCCTTGGCGTTTTTACCGTTCAGGAAGAGGTCGGTCTGAAAGGCGCAAAGACCAGCGCATTTTCCCTGTCTCCGGACTGCGCAATTGCAATTGATGTGACCATCCCCGGAGACCATCCCGGAATAGAAAAGAAAGATGCTGCACTGGAAATGGGAAAAGGGCCGTCTATCACCATTGCTGATGCATCCGGGCGGGGTCTCATTGCACATCCCGCGATGATCCGCTGGCTGAAGGATGCGGCCGCGGTTAGTGATATTCACGTGCAGATGGAGGTCGGGAGTGGAGGAACGACCGATGGGACCGCGATTCACCTGGAAAGGGGAGGCATCCCCACGACCACCCTGAGCGTACCGGCGCGGTACATCCATTCCCCCGTCGAGGTGCTGGATACCGCAGATCTTGAAGCCGGCGTACGTCTTCTTGTGGAAGCCCTGAAGACGAAACCAAAATTATAATAAAAAATTCGCATCATTATTTTCTGCCCGCATTCCTCATCAGTTCTCAGTTTTTTTATATTGCTGCCATATAACCCATCATGTTTATCCAAAAACGGATGATTTCGATCACCAGATATTTATATAAAAATGATAATTCCGATTATTTCCTCGGGGTTCCCGTTCACTCGATAAGGAAAATTAAATCAAAGGTTGATTCGCGCAGGGAATATGAGATGCTGAAATCATATTAAGCGTAAGTTAAGCTATTTATTGATCCCAAAATCGACACGCAAATGGAGCCTTGTCTTAGCCTTACCAACGGATATCAGTACAATTATCATATACGACAATTATATCAGAAAATTCTGCTGCTTCACTGGAGGTGATGGAATCCGGAAATCTTACATGATGGATGAGGATATCCAAATTTAACTACGATGCCCCACTTCACTGATTAACTTATCCTGTAACAATGGTATTCGCCAAGAGGAGACTCCTGTTTTCCGATTTTTTACCTGTCTGCCCTTGTCTGACAATATACAGGGCATATGAATTGACATTAAAACCGCGCCAGATTTGGGTCGGAGGAGTTTCCGAGAGCGACTATATCGGTTCGAAACCAGCTCACTCTGTTTGTAGGGGTACATCTGGTTAAGCTATTATTTACTATGAATAAAGTCAATGAAAAATACTCTATTCTGTCTTCAGGTCACCTCCAACTTCGCATGCCAGATAAGGAAGTGAAAGAACTGGTGAAGTAAAATTTTACCCGCGTGACTGTCTCTATATATCATTTTAATCGTGGATTGGGACCATTTTTGAGGACAAAGTTTATATATCTTAAGGGAGAGCATATTCTGAATATATTTATAGGAGAAATCAGGGTGCGTATCACCCTTCGTTTCGCCAAATGAGGTTGATCTTAACATATCACAATAGAGGTGTCGTATGAAACAAGTGTTTGGAGCCAGAATTGCCCTTATATTGGCAATCTGCATGCTTATCGTGCTGCCTGTCACGGCAGCGCCGAATTACGTAGAGGTGAACAAAGCGTGGGATCCGATCCTTAATGGTTCAACCATCTACGATAGTATCGTAAAGGGACAGAACGGTTTTGCCACGATCCAGGAAGGTATTAACGCCGTGGATCCGGGTGGAGAGGTTTTCGTCTATGCGGGGACGTATAACGAAGATGTCATCGTGAACAAATCGCTATCGCTCTTCGGCGAAGAAAACGCGGTGGATCCGACCGTTCCGGGTTGGAATGGAAATACGATCATCGTCGCATCATCGTCAGGCGGTTTCCTGAACGCCGGCTACTCTCCTTATATCATTGCGAGTGATGTTACATTCTCCGGTTTCAAAGTAACCGGCGCTGCACCCGCATTATACATCGGCGGAGACGGGGTTACCCTGGATAACATCAAAGTACAGAACTGTGAACTGACCGGAAGGACAGAGGCTGGAATCCTCGTATCCAACCGAAGTGACTCACAGATCACGAATATCCAGGTGGATCAGATCTGGTCCCATGACAACCCGACCGGGAATGGGGTCATGTTATATAACATAAACGGTGTTGTGGTCTCCAATTCTCTCATCCAGAAGAATGGTTTGTCAACCGGTACAGCGGAGAAGCAGTTCGGCATCTGGGTAACCGGAAATACGGGCGGTATTGAGATCGGAAATACGATCACGGGAAATACCTTCACCGGGAACCAGGGCGGATCCATCCTTATCTCACCCAATATCGGCCAGACGGTCGGGGCAATGGCAATCCACCAGAACAAATTCCTCGATTCCGGGCCAGGAGTGAAGAACGACGGGTTTCCTGCCTTCATCGACAGCACTGAGAACTGGTGGGATGCGGTCTGTGTCCCCAATGTGGCCTTGAAAACGCTCGGCCTTGTCGATTATGATCCCTGGTACCTTGATTCCGATATGACCACCTTGTCCGATTCACCGGGTGCCAGACCCACCGCGCAGTTCGCAGCGACTCCCAAACAGGGTTCTCTACCCCTCGAGGTCAGTTTTACCGACGCATCGACGAGCTTTGCCCCCATTAATACCTGGAACTGGAGTTTCGGAGATGATTCCTACCAGAATTTCACGGGATCCGCACCGGTGATGGTAAATCATACGTATACTACCCCAGGGGTCTATACCGTAAAATTGACTGTTCTTAACTGTCTGAATAACCCCAATAACAAAGATAGTGTCACTAAAAAGGACCTCATTAAGGCCGGGGTGGAACCGACTGCCAAATTCTCGGCCACTCCGAATTCCGGAGACGCTCCACTCTTCGTTACGTTTACCGACGAGTCGACCACGCCGGCCGGCAATATCACCTCATGGAATTGGGATTTCGGTGATGGTAACTTCAGCACATCCCAGAATGTGACACATACCTATTCTGTATCAGGAACATTTGAGTCCAGGTTGACCGTACAGAATAGTTTCAACCAGACCGACAGCAAAAAGAAAAATATTACGGTCTCGATCCCCTTACCCATCGCAAACTTCTCTGCTGATATGCAATCGGGTTCAGCACCCTTGCCGGTAAACTTCATAGATCTCTCGACGAGCTATGCCCCGTATCCGATCAACTCCTGGAACTGGAACTTCGGTGACGGCGGTTCAAACAACATGCAAAACCCCTCGTACGTCTACCTGACACCCGGTACCTACCCGGTCTCGCTCACGGTAACGAATGCGGGCGGGAGCAATTCCACAATAAAGAACGGATATATCACGGTGTATCCCGTTGTTGATCCTGACTTTACCAGTAATGTGACTTCCGGCGCTTCGCCCCTCTCTGTACAGTTCAACGATACATCGACCGGAAATCCCACTATCTGGCAGTGGGACTTCGGCGATGGAGACACCTCAAATCTCCAGAACCCCACGCATGTCTATCTGGCGGAGGGCTCTTACGACGTAACTCTCCGTGCCGGGAACCCGGGCGGAAGCAACCAGATCATAAAGAACGGGTATATCTCCGTGATTGTCGGGCCGGTCGCGAACTTCAAGAGAAGCCCGACCGTTGGCGGGCTTCCGCTCCTGGTGAACTTCACAGACAATTCAACCGGGGACCCGACATCCTGGCATTGGGATTTCGGCGACGGGAACACATCGAACCAGGAGAACGCATCGCACACATACAACGCACTCGGTAATTTCAGTGTGACGCTCCAGGTGTCCAATGCGGCCGGCTCCAATGAGACGACAAAAGTGATCAGGGTCATCCCGGCGCCTGTTGCAGACTTTACGGGTACCCCGGTACTCGGCACGGTGCCTCTTGAAGTCCAGTTCAATGATACATCCGATGTCAGTGATCCAACGTTCTGGCAGTGGGACTTCGGTGACGGTCAGATAGCCGGCGGTGGAAGTCTGTTACCGGTTAATTACAACCCGCTCCACACATACAACGCACCGGGGACGTATACCGTGAGTCTCCTGATAACGAATCCCGCGGGACAGGACATGATCACGAAGACAAGCTACATCACAGTAGTGACCACTCCTGTCGCGAGCTTTTCGACCGATCCTGACCCTGCGGAAGGCAATGCGCCGCTGGTGGTCAGATTTACGGATACTTCATCCGGCACGCCGAGACTCGTAACCTGGAACTTTGGAGATGGCAGTCTTCCATCGAATGATAAGAATCCTCTCCACGTGTATACCCGTGCAGGTGTCTACAACGTTACGCTAACCGCCCAGAACATGGCCGGATACAATTCCACCACAAAGCAGGTCAAGGTCAAGGTTCTCCCGGTCGCCAGTTTCGGTGCAAACCAGACAACCGGAATCGCACCGCTTAACGTCCAGTTCACGGATACCTCTACCGGGGTGCCAACCAGCTGGGAGTGGAACTTCGGTGATGGCAATACGTCCACCCTGAAGCATCCCCAACATGAATATACAACCCCGGGCAGCTACACGGTTCGACTGAACGTGTCTAATGATGCGGGTTCGGACGAGGTCACCAGGGCCAATTTCATCACGGTGAAGACGCCCCTCCGCGCATCATTCAGCTTCACAACGAGCAACCCGGATAACACCTCTCCCCTGATGGTCTCCTTCATGGACACCTCACCGGATCACCCGACCACCTGGGAGTGGAGCTTCGGTGACGGGTCCACTTCATCCCTGGCGAACCCGGTCCATGTCTACCTGAATCCGGGGAACTACACCGTTATCCAGAAAGTGACAAACTACATCGAATATGGCATGACATCCCAGGTTATCGCGGTTAACGAACCGCTGATAGCGGATTTCAAGGCCGAACCGGTCACCGGGTCCATACCCCTGACGGTGGCCTTCAAGGACACGTCAACCGGAAGCAATATCACCCAGTGGGACTGGACGTTCGGAGACCTCCAGGAGTTCAGCACCACGAATCCGGCTGAAAAGAACCCGGTGCATACCTATCATGTGATCGGCCCGAAGACCGTGAGCCTGACCGTGCACCGGGGATCGGCAATGAATTCTACGGTGAAGACGAGCCTGATTCAGGTTCTTCCCTTCCCATAACATATCTTTTTTCCCCTGCCCTGAAGCGGGTCATTTTTGTATATAGAATTGTTTCCCGGTATGGGCCAGCTGAACAACCGATGTGATCATCCGTTAACCCCTCTTTCAGTGCCTTCCCTTATCAGAAAAAATGTTATCAAACTGGCAATCCCGAACGGTACGCCATCACCCGGCTCTGTATTGAAAATTGGGTTTGCGTTTTATGTTTTTTCCCATCAAACTGATTAAAGTGCAAGATTTCCGAAATGGTCTGACTGGTTATCCTGAAAAATGAGCTGCAGGCAAGGGAAGGAGAACGGGAATCTCTTTTCACTCAGGGTGTGTTATCCGCCGGGATCTGAAGCCGCTCCCGCATATGCCGTATCCGGTCACGCAGGCTGATTGCCTGCTCGAAATCGAGGTTCTCGGCGGCCGTCTTCATCTGCACTTCGAGCTCGATGATCATATTCGGAATCACTGCCTTCGGGATATGCTTGACATCGGTGAGGTCTACTTCCTGCTCGCGAACCGGTTTTATGATCGTTTGCGGGGTAATATGATACTCTGCATTGTAGGCGAGCTGGAGTTCCCTCCTTCGCGCTGTCTCCGCAAGGGCCTCGCGTATCGAACCCGTCAGGATATCCGCGTAGAGCACGACATGCGAGTTGGCATTCCGCGCTGCACGGCCGATGATCTGGATCAGACTCCGGGCATCCCGCAGGAAGCCTTCCTTGTCGGCGTCGAGAATCCCGATGAACCCGACCTCGGGGATATCAAGTCCCTCCCGGAGCAGGTTGATCCCGACCAGCACATCAAACCGCCCGAGCCGGAGCTGCCGGATGATCTCGGTCCGTTCCAGCGTATCGATCTCGGAATGGAGATACCGTGTCCGGATCCCCTTTGCAGCAAAATATTCGCTCAGTTCCTCTGCAAGCTTCTTGGTGAGCGTGGTGACCAGGACCCGGTCTCCCGCATCGATGGTCTTTTGTATCTCGGCCATCACGTCCCGGGTCTGGCCTTCGGTGCCCCGCACTTCGACAAGCGGATCGACAAGACCGGTCGGCCTGATGATCTGCTCGGCTATGCGGGATGAGTTTCGGAGTTCGTACTCGCCCGGCGTGGCAGAGACGAAGATCACATGACGCATGTACCGCTCAAACTCTGCGAACTGGAGTGGCCGGTTGTCATATGCGCTCGGGAGCCGGAACCCGTAGTCCACCAGGGATTTCTTCCGGGATCGGTCGCCACGGTACATCCCATGGAGCTGCGGGATCGTCTGGTGGCTCTCGTCGATGACCAGGAGGAAGTCCTCCGGGAAATAGTCGAGGAGGCAATAGGGCTTCTCACCCGGGGCCCGGAAGTCGAAGTGGCGGGAATAGTTCTCGATCCCCTTGCAGGACCCGGTCTCCTCGATCATCTCCAGGTCATAGAGGGTCCGCTGCTCCAGCCGGTGCGCCTCGAGCATTCCGAGCTCGGGCAGTCGTTCGTCGAGCTCCTCCCGGATGTTCCGGATCGCCTCCTTCTGGACCGATTCAGGGATCACGTAGTGCCGTGCCGGGAAGACGTAGAAATATTTGAACGTCTCGATCGTCTCCCCAGTGTTCCGGTCGACCTCCAGTGATCCGGTCGATCTCGTCACCGAAGAGCTCGATCCGGATGATGTTGTTGTAATATCCGGGGACCAGATCGATCCTGTCCCCCTTCACCCGGAACCTCCCGGGTATCAGTTCGATATCATTCCGCTCATACTGGGAGGCGATCAGGCGTTCCAGCAGTTCTTTTCGACGCGATCGTCTCATGAAGTTTCAACTCAAAGCCCATGTTCCGGTAGTGCTCGGGCCGGCCGAGCCCGTAGATGCAGGAGACCGAGGCAACGACGATGACATCCTCCCGGGATAGGAGCGATGCGGTCGCAGACAGGCGCATCTGCTCGATCTTCGGGTTGATCTGGGCATCCTTCTCGATGTACTGGTCCTTCTTCGGGATATAGGACTCCGGCTGGTAGTAGTCGTAGTAAGAGACAAAGTACTCCACCCGGTTCTCCGGGAAGAATTCCTTAAATTCGTTGTAGAGTTGGGCTGCAAGAGTCTTGTTGTGTGCGATGACGAGGGATGGCATCACCGCCTGCTCGATCACGTTCGCCATCGTGAACGTCTTCCCTGAGCCGGTCACCCCGAGGAGCGTCTGGAACCGTTCCCCGGACAGGACACCTTCTGCGAGTGTCGCGATCGCCCCCGGCTGAGATCCGGTCGGCTTGAACGGTGCATGGAGGGCGAATCGGCTCATATGATCACTTTTTTTCCGGGGATCGGATCGCAGAAGACTGCTGATGGGGTCGCGTATCCACCCGCCATAGAGGATATCGCTGTCCGGAGGACCAGGCTCTGGTTCATGCGACCACCCGCTTCTTCCGGAGCAGGCGGTGATATGTGACTGCGAACCGGTGAGCTTCATCCCGGATCTCCTGAAGGAACAGAGATGCCTTCTCCTTCTTCCCCAATGGCAGTGGATGAGCGTGCCCCTGCATGTAGACCTGCTCCTCCCGCTTGGCAAGGGCGATCACCGGTATCCGGATCTCTTCCGCCCGGAGCGCGGCTGCAGCCGCATTTAGTTGTCCCCGACCGCCATCGATAACGATCAGGTCCGGGAAATCAGATCCCTCCTTCTTCAGCCGGGCATACCGTCTCCGGACCACCTCCCGTGATCGCACTCACGTCATCGACACCCTGAACGGTCTTGATCCTGAACCGCCGGTAGTTACGTTTGTCCGGCTTTTCCGTTCCGGAACTGAACCATCGACCCGACGACCGAGGTGCCGCCGAGATGAGAGATATCAAAGCACTCGATCACGACCGGGAGATCGCCGAGCCCGAGTTCGTCACGGAGATCTTCAAGCTCGAGCTGGTCGCCGAAGAAGACGAGTTCTATATTCTTTGCGACGAGGTCCAGAAGCCTTTTCTTGGCCCCGATCTTCGGGACGGTGATCGTGACCTTCCGTCCCTTCCGTGCCGGAGAGGTACTCACGCAGGGAATCACTCACCTGCTCGGGCAGGACGAGTTCGAGCGGCGGCTCTTCTTCTGCATAATACTGGAGGAGGAACTCCTCCAGGAACTCCTCGCCCGCCTCAAAGACAAACTCCTTCTTCGTGCCGAGCGTGCCCTTATATACGGCGAAGAGCATCAGATACACAGCTTCACCTGAATGGTAGTAGTTGATGATGTCCTCGTCGGTCTCGGGACGCCGGGCGATATCCTGGCGGTATCCAAGTCGTTCTATTGCCTGAATCTGGTCCCGGAGAAGCATCGCCTGTTCGAACTCTTCCTCTCGGGACTTCTCTTCCATCTCCTGCTTCAACGCCCGGACGAGTTCGTTGTCCTTCCCCTTCAGGAGGAGCGAAGCCTTCTTCACCAGTTCTTCGTACTCCTCCGCACTGACCAGGCCTTTGCAGGGAGCACTGCAGGATTGAATATGGTGTCGCAGGCAGGCACGTCGGGTGAGTTTTTTGCAGGTCCGAAGCCGGAACGTCTTCTTCACCATCGAGAAGACATGATCCCGTGCCGCGGCTGAGACGAAAGGGCCGAAAAACTTCCCTTCCCCCTCGGCTCTCCGGGCGATCCGTATACAGGGGAAGGGCTCGTCGGTGATCTGGATATACGCAAACTGTTTTGCGTCTTTTAAGTCGATGTTATAGTGGGGCTGGTGTCGCTTGATCAGGCTGTTCTCGAGGATCAGTGCCTCGACCTCGTTCCCGGTCACGATATAATCGACCGTTGCGATATGACTGACCATCCGGGTCGTCTTCTGGTCCAGGTCCTTCTTCTGGAAGTAACTGGCGACCCGTTTTTGCAGGTTCTTTGCCTTGCCGATATAGATTACCGATCCCTGATCGTCGGAGAAAAGATAGCAGCCGGGTGCAGACGGAAGCCTGGTCTGCTGGATCATGATTTTGCCAGCGTCCTCCGGAGAAACTCGCCGGTATAGCTCCCGGGGTGGAATGCCACTTCTTCCGGAGTACCCGTCGCGACAACATAGCCGCCCTGGTCGCCACCTTCCGGGCCAAGGTCAATGATGTGGTCTGCCGATTTGATCACGTCCAGGTTGTGCTCGATCACGACGACCGTGTTGCCTTTGTTGACCAGTTCATTCAACACCGCAATCAGCTTCTTGACATCATGAAAATGGAGGCCGGTGGTAGGCTCGTCGAGGAGGTAGATCGTCTTCCCGGTCCCTCGTTTTGACAGCTCCCGGGTCAGCTTGATCCGCTGTGCTTCGCCACCGGAGAGGGTAGTCGAACTCTGACCAAGCTTGATATAATCCAGGCCGACAGCGGAAAGCGTCTCAAGTTTGGTCCGGATGGCCGGGATATGGGCGAAGAGATCCAGTCGCCTCTTCCACACTCATATCCAGGACATCCGCGATGGACCTGCCCTTATACTTCACCTCGAGGGTCTCCCGGTTGTAGCGCTTTCCCTTGCACTCCTCGCACTCTACATAGACATCGGGCAGGAAGTTCATCTCGATCTTGATCAGGCCGTCTCCTTCGCAGGCCTCGCAGCGGCCTCCTTTCAGGTTAAACGAGAACCTGCCCTGGTTTGTAGCCACGAGTCTTCGCCTCCTTTGATTCGGCAAAGATCTTCCGGATCTCGTCAAAGACCTTGGTATATGTAGCCGGGTTGCTCCGCGGGGTCTTCCCGATCGGGCTCTGGTCGATCACGATTACCTTGTCTATCTCTTCGTCGAACGTAAGATTAGTGTATTTCCCAGGCTGGACCCGGGTATTGTACAATTTCTTCTGGAGCGCCCGATACAAGGTTTCGTAGACCAGCGTAGACTTCCCGCTCCCCGAGACCCCGGAAATCACCGAGAGGACCCCTATCGGAATTGCGACATCGATCCCCTTTAAGTTGTTCTCGGTGCAGCCTTCTATCCGGATGAAGCTACCGTTCCTTCGTCTCGCTTCCGGGAGAGGGATAGTCAGGGTCCGGGCGAGATACTGGCCGGTGAGGGAGTCCTTGTTCCGCTCGATCTGGAGCGGGGTGCCTTTTGCAACGACGTTCCCACCATGGAGGCCTGCCCCTGGTCCCATGTCCACCACATAATCCGCACTCCGGATCGTGTCCTCGTCATGTTCCACGACGACAAGGGTGTTCCCCAGATCACGGAGACGGCGAAGCGTGTCGATCAGTTTCTGGTTGTCCTTCTGGTGAAGCCCGATCGAGGGTTCATCCAGCACATAGAGGACTCCCATCAGGTTAGAGCCGATCTGTGTCGCCAGTCGGATCCGTTGGGCCTCGCCGCCGGAGAGGGTGCCGGCACTCCGGGAGAGGGTGAGATATCCGAGCCCGACTTTACCGAGGAAGTCGAGCCGGTCATGGATCTCCTTTAATACCTGCCTTGCGATCTCCTGCTGCTTTTCGGTGAGCGTGAGACCGGAGAAGAACTCGATGCAGCGGGTGACGGGCAGGTCGGTGATGTCGATAATTGATCTGTCCCCGATCTTTACGGCAAGCACTTTATCTTTCAGCCGTTTCCCATGGCACTTCGGGCAGTCCGATATCCGCATAAACTTCTCGAGCTCGCGTTTCCGGTATTCGGACTGAGTCTGGTGATAGAGGCGGGACGCCTGCGGCAGGAGCCCTTCCCAGGTCCCGGTATGGGCCCAATGGGCATCCCCGTTCTTCATGCTCATCGAGAACTTGATCCGTTCATCGGAACCGAACATCAGGGCATCGTACTGCTTTTTGTTCAGATCTTTGACCGGGGTGAAAATGGAGAACCCGAAGTGCCTGGCAACGGCGCCGAGGTATTGGCTCCGGTACCCGTCCAGGAAGTTCCGGTACAGGGCGACCGCCCCGTCGGCGATCGACTTGTCCTGGTCGGGAATGATCAGTTCCGGGTCGAACTCCATCCGTATTCCGAGCCCGTTACACTCCTCGCATGCCCCGAACGGGCTATTGAACGAGAACATCCGGGGCTGGAGTTCCTCGAAGGTGATCCCGCAGAGCGGGCAGGCCATGGTCGAGGAGAATATCTCCTCGCGTCCATCCCCGACGAGGGCGATGATCAGGCCGCTGGACTTCTTCAGGGCGTCCTCGCAGGCCTCTACCAGCCGCGACCGGTCGGTCGTCTCGAGGCGGTCGATGACAACATCGATATCATGCTTTTTATACCGCTCGAGGGGGACGTCCTCGTCGGTCCGGCGGATCTCCCCATTGACCCGTACCCGTGCATATCCCTCCTTGTTCAGGTCTTTTAAGAACTTCTGGTACGTCCCCTTTTTCTGACGGATGACCGGTGCAAGAATGGTGACCCGACCCGACATCTCTTCGGTGATCCGGTCGGCGATACGTTCAGGGGACTGCGCCTCGATCCGGATATGGTGGACCGGACAGAACGGGATCCCGATCCGGGCAAAAAGGAGCCGGAGATAGTCATAGATCTCGGTCACGGTTCCGACGGTACTGCGAGGGTTCTTGCTCGTCGTCTTCTGTTCGATGGAGATTGCGGGGGAGAGCCCTTCGATCGCGTCCACATCGGGTTTATGCATGAGACCGAGGAACTGTCGCGCATAGGCTGAAAGTGATTCGACATATCGGCGCTGCCCCTCCGCATATATGGTATCGAAGGCCAGTGTCGACTTGCCGGAGCCGGAAAGGCCGGTGATGACGATGAATTTGTCGCGAGGAAGCTCCACGGTAATATTTTTCAGGTTATGCTGACGGGCACCCCGGATGATGATTTTCTTCATCTGCTGCCTGATCAGTTCTGACAGATTACCTTATAGAGACACCTTTTGAGGTAAGCACACGCGAAATCACGAGGTATCCGGATAATTCGGACGATTACCAGATGAACTTCACCTTAATAGAGATGATTGCATCCATTCAACCCGTAAATGGCCCCGGGATTAATGTAAGTTCGATCCGCGGGATTCCTTAAGGGGAAGACTTTACCCTTGGAAGATGTATTGATATGGATAACAAGGCACAATGATGACCAATAGCAGGAAAATCCGGAGCCGCGGCTCCGGGAAGGAAGGGATGTGATGGGCCGGAAGGTGTACGTAATCGGTCATTGCCAGCCCGATACGGACAGTATCGCCAGCGTAATCGGTTATGCCGAATTCCTGAACCGCCAAGAACCGGACAGGTACATTGCAGCCCGCTGCGGGGATTTAAACTCCGAAACCCGCTTTGCCCTGGCGAAGTTCGGGCGGGAGCCTCCGATCGTCGTCGATAGCGTTGAACCCCTTGTCGCAGATATCCCCTCACTCTATATGCGGAGTGCTCCCGCCGATATGCCGACCATCGACGTGGCCGGCATGATGGACGAACAGGATGTCAGAAATATCCCGGTCATCGATACCATGGGACGGTTTATCGGGATAGTGGGTGAGTACGGACTTGCAAAAGCGTATGTTACCCCGGAACGGAGAGAAGATCTGCAGATCGGACCGATCCCTCTGCATACGCTTGCCAGAATTCTGGATGCCCGGATCCATCACGCTGCCTCCGATATTCTCCACGGGAAGGTGACAATCGTGATCGATGCCCTCCATGTCGCCCTTTCCCGACTCATGTCCCGGGACATCGCTGTGGTCGGCGACGATGAACCGGTCCAGCTTGCACTCATATCGGCTGGAATCGCAGCCCTTGTCCTTGCGGAAGGTGCTCCTGTCGGGGAACGGGTACTGGCCGCCGCATCCTCCGGCAGGGTCTCCATCCTTGCTACGGATCTCAATGCCTTCAGTGTCGGACGGATGGTCCACCTGTCCCTCCCTGCCCGCGAGGTGGTCGCTACCGATGTGCCGACGGTCCGGCCCGAGGATCCCCTTGCATATGCAAAACAACTCGTAACGAACTCCCGGTACCGGACGGCCTGTGTTGTCGACCGGGAAGGAAAGTATCTCGGTATGATATCGCGGAACACCTTCCTTGACGAGATCCAGAAATCGGTGATCCTCCTCGATCATAATGAGTTCGCACAGGCAGTGGACGGTATTGAAACGGCGGAGATCCTTGAGGTGATCGATCATCACCGGCTCGGGGTAATATCAACGTTAAAGCCGGTCAAATTCCTGAACGACCCGGTCGGATCCACGTCGACGATCATTGCACTGAAATTTTCGGAAGAGGGCTTTCCACCGGAGAATTCCACGGCAGGAATGCTTCTTGCAGGTATTCTCTCGGACACGCTTGTCCTGCGGATGTCGACGACCACCGATACTGATCGGAGAGCTGTTGCTTACCTCGCCGGAATCACCGGAGTTGACCCGATAGCTTTTGGGGCTACCCTCCTCCGGCAGAGCACGGACCTCGGAGAAACACCGCTTGGCGATGTATTGACCCGAGACACAAAACAGTACACCTTGTTTGGAAGGCAGGTGATCATCGCCCAGGTGATGGTCGCTTCCCGGGATTATTACCAGGACCGGGCATCCGAGATTCGAAAGGAACTTGAGTTTTTACGGAGGAAGAAAGGCGTTGATCTCTACTTGGTCCTCTTTACCCACGTCATTGAAAACGCGAGCGATCTCTTTATATCCGGTGATAGTGCCGTAATCGCCTCACTCGGGTACGCTGACCAGCCGATCCGGCTCGCAGGGGTAATGTCCCGCAAGAAGGATTTTCTTCCCGGATTCGGTAAACATCTCCGCGAACTTTGAAATCAAACGACATATTCGAAAACAGCTGAAGTACGTCCACCGCGAGGGATTAACAAGAAGGCTTATGGGAGGTGATATTCGGTTCATCTCGAGAATAGAGGAATCTTTCGAATAGTCATCGAAAGATGCCAGGAGATCATTAAGGGTGAGAATCCTCTCCTCCCGATCTATGAGTACCCAGTGCCCGCAAAAAACCCGATTATCGGGCGAGGGGTCAATCCGATTTATTCCTTTGTTGAGAATTGTGCCATTCGATTATTCTTAGCCCGCGATCTCTTCTTCGTCGATGATCTGGAGCTCCCATTCATCCTCGTCAAAAGAGAGGGTCCCGGCTCCGTCACAATCCGGGCATTCGATCGTCTCGGAGATCCGGCTGCAACCGTCCTGCTGTTCCTCGCCTCCCTTCACCTTGTCCTCCGTCGGGATGTGGAAATATCTCTGGATATCATGGGATTGCAAACCCTGACAGATCTTGTACTGCTCATTCTCGACAAATCCCGTTCCCTGACACCGACGACACTTCAGGATAATCATGCTGCCCTTCTCCCGATAATACGGGTATGGTTTCATGAACCTTTCAATGTTTATATTTCGTTCATTCCTGAATTCTCTCATACATAATAGGAAACCAAGATCCTTCGTCGTGCCGGGACCGAACGCAGTGTTCCGTAATGAACAGGTTTTAATCAATGGATCGATATTTATTCCTGAGCATGAAAAGCAGCCTTTATCCTCTTTCTCCCCATGACTTTCCCCTGAGTGCATCAATATTTTCGGATGGTGATCCGGCGATCCGGATATATGTTGACGGAATATTCAGTCAGGCGGTACACCTTCGCGGAAGACCCGTTCTTATAGAGGTCAGTTCAGCCGGCACCACTGAAAAACCCGAACTTCAGTTGTCCGTCCGCGCAGAGGAGGATGGAGATCTCTCCGGAGCAGATCAACAAGCGGCGGACCAGATCGTCACGTCGGTGTTTAATATCAATGACGACCTCATTCCGTTCTACCGGAACGTCCGGGACGACCTGGTGATGTCGGTACTCACTTCCGCCCTTCGTGGGTTGAAGAGCCCTACGACCCCCACAATTTTCGAGGCATTGGTCGACTCTATCGTCGAACAGCAGATATCGCTTTCTGTGGCACACGTGATGCAGCGAAGGCTGATCATGAGGTTCGGCGACAGCCTGGATATACAGGGATCCCGGTATTATTGCTATCCGGGACCAGATGTTCTGTCTGATGTGACGGATGAGCAATTCCGGGAATGTGGACTGAGTTTACGGAAAGGGGAATATATCCGGGATATTTCTCGTTCTCTGGTGAAGGGCGACCTTGATCTCGACTTGTTCAGAAGTTATTCTGATACCGGCGATATTGTCACCGAGTTATCCCGGATCAGGGGGATTGGAAGGTGGACAGCAGAGCTGACACTCCTCCGGGGAATGCACCGGCTCGACTCGTTTCCTGCCGATGACCTTGGAGTGCGGAGACTTATTTCATTGTATTACCGGGGTGGAAACCCGATCACGGCGATAGAAGCGCGGGATATTGCCGCGGGTTGGGGTAAATGGAAAGGACTTGCCGCCTTTTACCTCGTCATGGCTGAACTGCACGGGGTTTTGGTGTGATACTCTTCAGGAACGGGAAATCCTTTTGTGAATATGACTTTTGGGAAATAGAAGAAGGGTTTATCCCGGCGAAGGCGGTCTCAAAGCTCAAAGGGTTCGGAATTCTTTTGGATATCCAGGATGTCGAAAGACCGCCATTACAGAATGTTTCAGCGGTTCTATTAATTCGGTCACAATTTTAAGTCTCTATCAATCCTGATCATCACGGTATGCAACCAATCCCCGGGACATCCCCCGGGATCTTATCTGCCGTGCCACAGGGAGCCGGCGTTCTCTCATGACTCGATGCCAGCTCATTCATGCCAAGAATGTAACGGGACAGTTCTGACGGGAGGCAGTTATCGGAAGGATTACAACGGATCTCCCATCGCAGCGGAATAAAATTCAAAACAGCAAAACCGCTCTATATGATATTACCTGCGTGTAGGTAGTTATCTTCAAAAAATGGGGGAACTGTCTTAATCAAAGGGGAATGAAACATTAAACCCCGGAGGTATGACCGGATCCCGCGATATCCTCCGGAATTTGGGTCCCGGTGCATCGGTTACATACATCGAATCGGACAGAGGATTGTAGACCAGGGTTGCATTGATCTTCTGGCTTGAATGCGCATCGGTATCGAAGTAATGGTATATTGCAACCCCAACAAGGGAATAGTGATTCCGGTAGGTACGATTCCAGGTTCCCGTCGCATATAATTCATATGTAAGGTTTTCCCCCGGAATAATCGGCAGATCAGTCGCATCAAACCGGCCGGAATCCTTAAAGATATAGAGTTGAACGAAATTTTCGTCTGGGGGGTAGTACAACCAGCTTCCCACGATTGGGTCCGAGTACCTGTTCGGGGACCGTGGGGACCCTCCCCCCTTCCGTGAACATGCATCCGCTGAACATGGTCACTAACATGAGGATCGTGATCAGGGCTAAGAATGGCATGTACCTGTTCATTAAAATCGAATGCTTCTCACTGACGTATAATATTTTGTCCTGCCGGACCGGAACCCGGTTTTTTTAGTCTGTTCCTCGCTCAGGGAAATGCTTCAGCTGCCATTGAATAAGCCTGAAATCCTCTTCCAGATCCTCCCGGTACCGGGGGGAGTACAGTGCAGCGGCGGGATGCAGCGTGGGAATGATAGTCACTGTCATCCCATACAGATTGGTGGAAATATTCATCCCGCGAATATCAGTTATCTTCCCGAATTCAATTCCTGCCTTCCCCAGGATATATCGTGCGGAATGGCGACCGAGGGGCACGATGATGCGCGGACGGATAACCCGGAGCTGTCGGTCAAGATATGGGGAGCAGATCGCGATCTCCTCCCCGTGGGGATCCCTGTTCCCCGGTGGCCGGTGTTTGACTACATTTCCGATGAAGACCTCCTCCCGTGAGAGGCCGATATCCTTGAGCAGTGCGGTCAGGAGGACCCCCGCCCTCCCGACAAAGGGCCGCCCGGTGAGGTCTTCCTGTTCACCTGGTGCCTCCCCAATAAAGAAAAGAGCCGTATCGAGGTTGCCTTCACCGGGGACAGCTTGGTGAGCATTCTGCCAGAGCGGGCACTTCCGGCAGATCGCGATATCGGCAGCAATCTGATCCATTACCCGTCGTTTTTCATCCCTTTGTGTCATGAATCCGCTGATTCCATTCTGTAACCCTACGATCAGACGGGTATTATTCCTATGGATTTATCCTTTGACCTATCTCATAGTTTCCGCTATTTTCGACCCATGTGATCGAGGTGAAATGTATAGTGCGGACCTGGTTCAAACGTTGCACTCATAGGAATTTTTGGAAGACATGCCCAAAATACTCAATGATCAGGATTGATTGGAATGGGCAGTAAGAAAAGCCTTGACGAAGACCTAACTAATCAATCTGCCGCCGGGTTCTCACTGCAAGGGCCGCCATAAATCTCTGACGAATCGTATCAGGGCTGAATGGGATTTCCTGCACCCTCGCATTGCCCGGGCGGATGAGCACATGGGCGAAACTCGGCCCTTTCCTGCTCCCCTCCAGGAATTCTATCAGTTCCTCCTCAGTCTGGACTTTGGCCGTGTCCCGGAACCCATGAGCCTGTGCCAGAAGTTCGAGATCGACCTGCACACATGCGGGAGTAGGCTGATCCCCGGTGCTCCCGAACGTACCGTTGTCCATGCAGAAGATGGTGAGATTTTTCACTTTTTTCTGGACAACAACCGGAAGGATGCCCGTACCGAGGAGGCTTCCATCTCCGTCAAGTACCATAATTCTCCTCTCCGGAACAGCAAGCGAAATACCAAGACCGATCGGGGTCGCCTGGGTGTAACTTCCGAGCATGTAAAAGTTCAGGGGCCGGTCGCGAAGGGAAAATAGCTCCTTTCCCGGCACCCCGATGTTTGAGACAAGGGCTTCATCATCCAGGTGGCGGGTAATCACCCGAATCGCATCGTACCGGGTCATCACCGGATCCCGTATGGTCCGGTCATACCAGAGTTTCGAATGCCTGAACCGGGGAGGAAGGGAGGGTACGGCGCATCCGCCTTCTCCCTCCCAGCACCGGGGGGAGATCAGAGCGACATGGGGGCGGTGCAGGGTAAATGCATCTTCAATGACATCTCCGATACGATTCAACTCACCGCACCCGCCGATATACGTCGACGCGATGCCCGCATCCCGTAACAGTGCCGGTAACACCCGGTTGAACGGAATCTGTGCTTCGATCTTTTCCCGGTACACTCCCCGCCAGCTCGCCAGAATTGGGAGCGGGAGGTGATACGTGCTGGTCAGCGACATCAATGCGTTGAACATGTTCCCGATTCCCGAACTTTGAATCACCATCGCCGGCCGCTCCCCCCCAAGCCATGCCCCGGCGCATACACCGACCCCGTCCTCTTCGCGGGTCAACCCGACCTCATTGAAACGGTCTGGGATGAGGTAGCAGAGGTCTTTCGTCCGGTCGCAGGGGAGGGTGGCAAGAAGATGTATACCGTGTTGTTCCAGTATATCAAGCACGGCGTGTTCATGCATGATTGCGCACCCAGCTTACGATATCCCTCTTTACTGGTTCTATACCCTCATCCATACCTACTACTAGGCCGACCGGAACCGGATAAAGGGATAGATCCTCCCTCGCACGAAGGTAACCTCCGCCAGTGATATTCAGGAGAATCATCTCATCAGGATCGAGCTGCCCCTCTCTGACCGCCTGGATAAGAGAAGCAGTGCAGACTGCTGCAGCAGGATCGAGGTCGATCCCCTCAAGTTCCATAAACAATTTTCCGGCCTGCATCGCATCATCATTGGAGATGGAGTACATCTTTCCCTTCGTATTCATGAGCGCATCATATACCCCTCCCCGGACCGCGTAGGGAGGGTTTCGGTTCGTCAATACATCTGCGTATACCTGTGCGATTGCCCTGCGTGCATCCGGCATATCAAGAGCTGGATCAATCTCTTCACGGCCAGCGTTCCATGCACTTACCATCGGGACAAAGGGGAAATTTTGGCAAAGATGGAGGCAGGGAAGATGTGACCCGAACCTTCCGTCACCCCGGAGACGAATCGATGCTTCCCATGCTGCAATCGCGCCTGCCCCGCTCCCGATTGCCTGGAAATAATGCGCAGGAATCCGGCCGGATGCGATAGTAGCGTCGAGCATAACCGTCCCCATGCCATCCCTTCGGGCCACATTTCCGGTCCCACCCTCGGGCACCAGATGTTCCATCCGGACAATCTCCTGTGAAAACGTAATTGCATCGCTGTAGTCCCCTTTCACCGCAATGAGCAGGACATCATGGGTCTTTTCCGTGGTCCAGATGCGGGGCACCGACTTTTCCGGAACAACCACGACCACCGGGATGCCGGTCTGGGCAGAGACCTGGGAGAAAGCTCTTCCCGTGTTGCCCGCGGACGCGACCACCAGCACCCCCGTTCCTTTCTCCTTCATGCGAAGCATGGTCGGAGCCGCTTCCAGTTCTTTGAAAGAGCATGTCCTGCAAAACGCGGACCTTTCGGGCCAGTATCCCGAGAACCCTACAAACAGATTCCGGAGCCCGATCTCTCCGGCCAGGGCCTCGCTTTGAAAGGTGACCGGACCCCCGTCGGTCCGGAGCACCCCTTCAACCGGAAGCCAGTCATGAAAACGGAAGAGCCCCGGATTCTGACGAAGGGTGAGCCGGGCATTCCGGTATTCTGTTCGGAGAAGAGCCTGGTGACCTGATGGACAGGCGATCGTGTATCTGTCCTCAACGACCTCCCCACCACCCAGGCAGCGGAGACGATACTTCTTATCCATTTCTTTCATCCTTCCCTGGTTGTGAACTGATATTTTCCGGCCTGAATATCCTTCTTCAACCGAATGCAGAGATCCTCGGCCCTGTTCCGGTCGGACTGGCGGAGTGTTATCGGCACCCGCAGATCCCCGACGGTGATCGATCCCAAACGACCCTGATAATTCCCTCCAGGGCAGACTTTGACACAGGTTCCGCAATTTACACAACGGCTTCGATCGATCCCGATACCAGGAGTAATCGCTCCCGTCGGGCAATCCCTTGAAGCTGTGCAGATCTCACAGTTCCGGCAACCGGTCGGTGAATATTGTATGACCCAATCGGTGTCGTTCCAGACATTTCCATAATCGCTCCTTGCGATGGGCACCCGGTCCTCGATATCGGCAAGGGGCAGTACAATATCGGCATCCCGAATGCGGAGCGCATCGAGTATACTCTCATCGAGAACAGGGATGGGAATAGCGAGAGATGTGAGGCATTCGGGTCCGTTCGAGGTGCAAAACCCGCCCATCGTAACAGGATCCATCTCCTTAAGATCGCCAAAAACGGAGAGGTTCGGTCTTTCGGGGCTGCTCCGTGTTCCTTCACCGATCACCCATCCCGGGGCTCCGTTCAGCATACCCTGCATACCTGCCGTGATCACCCTGCGTTTCGGGTCATTTTCCAGGGGGTTGATCTCTCCGCACCCGCTCACCGAGCACTCCCTGCATCTTCCCTTCATCTTCGTGACCGAAAAGATCGATCTTGTATATCGCTTCCCCCGGTTCAGATATCCGGTATAATTCCGGTACGCGGATCGGGTTGTAATAAGTCGGGCCATATTACAGTCATCAAGAGTTATCCGGGTTGAATATTTCCTGCTTTCGACCGTTACCTCTACATCGACACCCTTTCTCTCCACAAGATCGCGAAACAGGTGTCCGCCGCCATACGTGGCATTTGTATGAGCGGTTCCATATACTATCACATCTACGATTCCTAACCATTCGTTGGGACAAGGTCCGGGATATGCAGGAACATCGTTCAGCCAGACTTCCCCTGCCCGGTCGAAGGATCCCGGTCGAGCGACCGGGAAAGAAAGAAGTGCAAAAGTTCCCGACATCACTCCGAAGGTCCCGGTCGTGACCACGTCCACCTCATCAATCCCGATATGCTCACCATCGGCGGTCCGCTCCTTGAATTCACGGGCAGTCAGTACGGTGGCTTCTCCGCGCAAGATCCGTTCATTGATCATTGCCAGTGACTTCATATCCGGATATCCTCGATTCTGATATGCAAACCCCATGATTTATGGAGTATCATGTTAACCACGCCGGTATGGCAGAGGTTCATCATGCAAGCGGACGGCATGAACGGTTGGCGGAGGCCGAAGACCGGTTCCCGGCTGGTGACAGCGGCCCTTCCCTCGAATCCGATAACATGGTACGCCTCCACATCATGATGTTTCCGGCCCCGGAGGGCGAGTGGCCCGACCGTGTGACAGATCAATACCCCGGTGACGGGATTGGCTTCGAGAACTTCGAGGACGTGCTGGACCGGGCAGCCCGACCCCGCCGGTCGTCCGACAACCAGGTCGCCCCTGCTCATCTTCCATGCCGAAACAAGGTCAGGGCGGAACGGGAGAATACTCTTCCGGGGGGACGGCTCACCGGGTATCGGTTCGAGGATGAAGTCCGCCATTCTTCCCACGATGTCCAGGGCGGGTTGTGAGATAAACCCTGTGGAACTGGCCTCGGTATTCGGTGTCGATTCGCCTGAGAACGGGCAGTCGTCCCGTGTCTTTGCCTTCTCCATTACCAGACGAGTAAAATCTTCGCATGTCCGGCTGCCGCAGGCACCACAATCCTTTCCGGGGGGGATCCACGAATCCATTTCAATCGCCCCGGTACAGACTATCGGCACCGTCCAGTTTCCGCACCACTCCCGAATGGTGTTGCCAGCCAATCTCTTTTTTACCAACACAGATGGTACAGACGCCGAGCGGTGGGGTACCCCGGAGAGTTATCGTATCGGGGTCCTGAATATCCGGTGTTGTATCGATGGACCTGATCAGGTACCGAAGCCCTGTTCCCTGGATGGCATTTGTCTCGATGATGTCTATGTCAGGGGCGACCTCCCGCACCCGCTCCCGGAAGACTTCTTTTTCCGCCTGTGAAACGAGATCTGTTTTAGTCACGACCGCCGCATCGGCGAGCGCGATCATCGGGGCCATCTTAAGCGGGCTGTTTGTCCCCCCGGCGGCTGAAAGGACCACGATTCCGAGGGACTGGGTAGTGTATGGCGTGCACCGGAGGCAGAGTCCGGCACTCTCGAGGATCAGGATATCAGCATCGCATTTCCCGGCCCATGCGATCGCATCCCGGAGGACCATGACTCCGGCGTGGTCCGGGCATAAATCCCCTGAATACACCTTTCGTGCTGGAATGCCGAATTCATCTGCAAGCTCCTCGTCCTCGAATGCCCGGACGACATCGATCTTCAGGTACGCGATCTGTTTTTCGTCTGCCAGGAGTTCACGGATCACCTGGCGCGCCACCGCTGTCTTTCCGGCGCTCGGCGGTCCGGCAAAGATGACCAGTTTCACCCCGGACACTCCTCCCCGATCAGGAGATCCCCCGACCGGATCCTCTCCCGGTAGGAGGAGAGGAGCCGGTCCATCATCGCCACCTGCTCGATAATCCCCTTCTCTATGCCGTCCGGGACCAAAATCTTCTCAACAGCCCCGTTCCGCATCACGATCCGCCGGTCACCGAGGAGGGCGAGGAGTGGATCGTGCGTCACAAAGAGGACCGCCTTCCGGTGGTGCTTAAGGAGGGGTATTACCTTCTCTTTGCAGATCCCTCCACTCTCCACCTCGTCGAGGAGAATGATGGGGGTGCTGCAGATGGTGATTGCATCCGCGATGAAGAGCGATCGGGTCTGTCCCCCCGAGAGCGAGGTCATGCGCATCGGCCCGGCGATCTTTTCGCCGGTGAACTCGTTTGCGAGTCCGATTGTCCTCACGATGATGCCGGGGTCTTCGATTCGCCGTGCTCTCACATGCATACCGAGGAATTCGTTCACCGTCAGATCGGCGAGACATTTCGTGTTCTGGGTAATGAGGGCGATCGGTTTACAGGCCGGGTCGCGGATGAGGTGTTCCGGGGGTTCCTGGCCGTTCACGAGTACCGTCCTCCCGGTCGCTGTGTCGTTCCGCGCAAAAACTTCGATATCATTGATGAGCGCCGACTTCCCCGAACCTGTGGGACCGACAATGGAGATAATATCACCGGGGCGGATGATGATCTCCGTAAAATTTTCTCCTTCCCCTTGCCGGTTCTTCCCGGGGAGGATAGTAATTGATCCTATCGGGTAATCGGGCATATAACAATCATCAGGAACGGAACGTAATATAATTATCTTTAATACCTATAATAATAATACTTTAAGGTATAAATAATTGGTATATTGATACAAATGGGGTAACAAATGCTCTCTAAAAGAATGTTTCAGCTGGGGTTTCGTGAAGCGCTCGCCGAGGAACTTCACCGGAAGGATATGACCGTCCGGGATCTCGCGACGAGAACCGGGATTCCGCCTGCCACTTTGTACAAAATAACGGCGGGTGAACGGGATCCCCGGTTCTCTACGGTTAAACGTATTCTGGAAGTTCTTGAGCCACAGGACAGGGGTTTCATCGCCGTGATCGCCGCAAAGTTCATCCTGGACAGGGTGGAGGGAAGGGAGATACCTGGAGACGGACACCAGTACCGGGTACGCGGGTACGCGGCAAACTCCATGGACGAATGTATTGTTGCAGCAGTTGCTGCGGAACGGGAGGGAGCGGTCGGCATCATATGTGCCCCGATTCTGGCCCCGCTCGTGGAGAAGATAGTCGATGTACCGGTCGCGATCATTAAACCGAGCACGGACACGGTGGAAGACGCAATGAAGACTCTGGCCCTGATTCTTCGTCGTTGAGCAGCTGGCTGACTGAAGGGGAAAAACACGCCCCCTCTATCGTGCATTATTTATCATCCCTTTACCGGAAGTATTTGGTAATATGATCCTGGGAGAGAGCATTACCGGTTATTTTATCCCGGCACGGTGGTTTCCGTCGCAGAATGGCTTATTATGGGATTTACCGCAACGACAGAGCGTAAGACGATTGCGAATTTCATACCGTGTCCCTTCTGCGGATTCTACCGGAATGCCACCCCGTACCCATATCGGACCGTTTACCCCTTCCTGAATATCCTTGACCAATCCGATGGAGGGGCTAAATTTCGGCTCAATTGCAGTTTCAGAAGTTTTATCCCAGATTACCAGGCGTCCGGAAGGACAATTTCCCCCTTCTTCTATGGCAAGTGTTGCCGCTTCCGGAATATCTGATTGCCGGGTCAGATTCCAGATTCTTCCCATTCGAAGACAAAAACGGGCATGTGAACATAAGTCCTCTGCATCGGTGAGTTTCAAGACAGGCCCCTCAAGCTCTTTTGCCTGATCTTTGTACATATCCCTGCTGGCCGTCTCAGTGCCATCGAAATTCGCCATTATATGCGTTCGATCACAGAATGGTTTATTTTGAGATCGCCCGCAGCGGCACAATTCATATTCTTCCGTCACCACATATGAGTCTCCCTGCAACCATTTGTAGGAATATCCTTCGGCATCCGTTTCAATTATCTGGTCACTCACCGGAATCCCCCCGGAGACCTGATACGGTCCATCTTTCTGCACCATTATCTTCCGACCTTCATATGCAGGATTATGTCCTTTCCCCTTGTTCTTCGACATGATTCATCCCTTCCTGATGATAATCTACACCGTCAATATTTACATACATATGGACAGGCATTTTACTCAGAAAATTAATGGTTTTTCGTTATTCCCGCGAATCAAATCATTCATTGAAGGGCCTCCCTGAAATAAAAGGATACTGAAGAAGTCTTGATCGTAGCACCGGTATGGAGTAGGTTTTTTTGCATGGGCAGGCCTCTCGGATTCGTCATTCCTGCCGGAACCGAAATTGATCATGACTTACTTACCGAACAAGCACAAAATTGCGCTACATAAACAGGGGAAGAATGACATTATTGGTTCACCCGGAAGATGTGAATCTGTCAGGATATCTTGCGCCCGGCGATTGAACTTGGGATTGGGTCGGATCATCAGGCGGGATCCGGCCCGTTTTGAGCAGTTCATCCAAATATTTATCCGGGTAGAGCGTTCTGTTTATATGGAACACTTGACCGTTATCCTGGCATAGATCTTGCTTATACAGGGAAATCCCCAGCAAAGAATTATTCGGGACATGGCTTGTGTAGAAAGGTCCCGGTAGGGTAGTGGATATCCTAGAAGCCTGCGGAGCTTTTGACCCGGGTTCGAATCCCGGCCGGGGCGTATTATTTGGGTTTCCTATTCGCACAAAGAGAATATCGACCGCTTTCTACAGTAATATATGCAATTCACGTGAGATCTCATATTCGGGTTACAGGTAAGATCTGTCCACTTACCGTTATTCTCAGGTCTAACCTCTACGACGGTCCGTTGAGGTGCGAGTGAATACCGAACAGGAAGAAAGGTTATATAAGTTACTGCTGATATGCGAGGTATGAAAAGAATTGCCATCGGCCTGTTTATCTGTGCATTCCTCGCGATCCTCGTTGCCGGATGCACTACTACTCCGGTCACCCCACCGGCGACGACCATACCTCCGACCACTACCGTTAGTACACCTGTTCCCACCACCTCACCGATCACCGATCCGGCTTTGGTGGGGACGTGGTATCTATTGGCATGGACCGGGCCAGGCGGAGCAAACCCTATCCAGACAATAGGGACGCAAATAACCGCGATCTTCACCAGTGATGGAGGGTTGTCCGGCTTCGGAGGATGCAACAATTACAACGGTCAGTACACGCTGACGGGCCAGGTCCTCCCGGATGGGAAGGGTATTACGATCGGACCGATCATCACCACATTGATGTTCTGCGCAGATTCAAGCACCACAGAAGGGACGTACCTTTCGATCCTGCAGAATGCGACGAGTTACACGGTGAACACGAACCAGCAGTTAACCCTCACGGACCGTGACGGAAGTATGCTCGTATTTGGGCCGGCGCCATATGGAACTACGGCGGTGCCAATAGGATCATAAACTTATTTTTCTTATTTTAGGATTGGGACATTCGATGTTAATTTGTGCGGATTTTTCTTCGCACCGTTTTATGAGGATGTTCAGACATCAGAAAGCGGCTCATGGGCATTTTCTAAAATAGACAGTTATCACGGTGGCGAAAATTATATCATCTCCTCGATAATGATGCCTGATGATAACGAGGGGACGATTTGGTCCCTAATTCACGGCGATATCTGATGTGAAATGCGGCATTGCCAACCAGCCGGGATTGTTATCTCTCCTGAAAGAAAAGATAAATTCTTTTGATCCGATTTAAAACCGATTGGATTATATCCGGGTATATTTAAAAATCAGAACGATCATCCTTTCTCCGGGCGAAAGATATCCTGATTGGCTGGTCAACCTGCCATAATCGCATGAATAGTATTTTTACCGTTTAATGGAGGGAAAAAATGCGGATCACATTGTTAAACGTCCTTCAAATTGCCTGTTTTTTGTTTATATTGATCGTGTTACCGGTATCTGCAGCGAACACGGGGGTAAACACGATCGCGCAGGGCGGGGAGGTGTTTATCGGCGAACAAGGCCTCGACATCACTGCCTGTGTGGGGAACGTAACGAATCTTGCATGGTTTGCCGGTGGGAGCAGACCCTCAACGGATGTACCCAGTTATGTTCTGACTATCGGTAACCCGGCAAACTTCTATGTCTCACCTTCGGTATTCGTCGAAAGGACCGGCAACTGGTACCAATGGACCGGGTCATCTCCTGCAGGGGGGGTGGCATTCAACGCGCTTGATCCATCCCTGGAGATGGCGATCATCTCGCAGCTGAACATGAATACCGTCTCGTATGGATCGATACCTCAGGGAGACTTCCTCAACTTCTGGGTTTCGACCAATATGTGGACCATCGCAACCCGCCCCGGCTATAACGCATCTGTCGATGGCCCGTTCACGTTCAAAGTTAAATCACCCGACGGCACCATATTTACGGCGTTGTTCCAAAATGCCACGTATACGATCCCATTGACACGCGTCACGATAGACTCGTCGTATGCGACCTGGGTCCCCCTACCGCCTCCCTATAACGCGAACGGGTGGAACACCGGTGTAACCGACTCCTCAGGAACGAAGATATACAAGACAGGGCTGTATGAGGCAACCCTCGAGTGTAACATCAATGGCATGAAGGACAATTACAAGGATCCGGATGGTTTGGACTATGTTGGGAAAACCATTACCTATCCTCATGAAGTGAGTATCATATCCAACACCATCAGCATCACCACGAGCAACGATTCGGTTGTGAAGGGTAACCCGTTCTCGGTCACGATCGTTGGCCTGCCAAGCGCCCCCTACATCCTGTGGGTCAAGGGTACTGGCCAGATGACCGGTCTCCCCCAGGACCAGCCACCCTATATCCTATCATTCCAGAGCGGTCTGAAACGGGATCCCGTCAATGGACCCTATAACATCGGTGGCTACCAGTTCCAGGGCGGCGCAGGCCGGACGGTCAAGCAGGACGTTCCCGCTGTGCCAAGCAACGGTACTATCTACTATGGACTGGTGACCCTGAAGGACACAGGCGTCCGCACGATCGGCTGGCAGTCCACCCAGGATACCAAGGACCAGAAGTACACCATCCGTGTCGAACGCGGCCCGCCGGGACCGAATGGTCTACCTGAGATCTTCACAGACGTCACGGAGTACAAGTCCGATGAAGTGGATGTCACAATAGAGAAGGGGACGGTCATGGTCGTTGCGTCCGGAGACCAGAGTTACTACCTCGGTGCGGAAGTCCAGTTGTCCGGTACGAACTCGGAGACCGACACGGTCTACCTGTTCATCACGGGACCGAACCTCCCGGTTGCCGGGGGCCAGCTGACCGACCCGAGAGCACCGGTCGTAGATGGGGATCCCACAACATTCACCACCACGTCCGTGCTCGATGACAACACCTGGAGTTACAAGTGGCAGACGGCAAACCTCAACGTCGATGCAGGTACATACACGATCTGGGCGGTATCAACCCCGAATAACCGGGACAACCTCGGTAACACCCAGTACTCGACTGTATCGGTCATCATCAAGAAGCCGTTCGTGTCTGCAACCACCTCCGCATCGACCGTCGCCGCCGGTGACAAGTTGTATGTCCGCGGTGTTGCAGCCGGTCAGCCCTCTCCGGGAGTCGCCATCTGGGTTCTCGGAAAGAACTATGCAAGCTACAAGACAACGACCGTGAACTCTGACGGCACCTTCTCGCAGGAGTACACCTCGGGAGAGACGTCACAGCTGGCAAGCGGCCAGTATTTCGTCGTCGTCCAGCACCCGATGTACAATGACGTATTCGATGTGTACCCGTCCGGGCAAATATTCCCAGGCGGACCGTCGGTATTTGTCCAGAGCACCTACCCGACCCCCGGAAGCAACGTCTTCCAGTTGACCGGTCCGGGCAGTCTCCAGGGATCTGACGCGGCAGAGGCACTCGTTACCGCACTGAACAACCCCAGTGTTGACGATACCTATACCAAGCTCCAGTTCCTGATCGACACCCCGACGATCAACATCTTACCGATCCCGCAGCAGACGGTAGGCGACCAGTTTACCATCAAGGGAACAACGAACCTCGCGGTTGATGACGAGATCAGCGTTCAGGTAACCTCCTCGTCCTTCCAGCCCACCCAGAAGACCCAGAGCGGGGAATTCAGCGGTGCCAGTGGCACGGTAAAGGTCGTGCAGGGAACGGGCGGATTGAACACCTGGTCATTCCCGGTCGATTCCAAGAACTTCCAGCCCGATGAGTACATCGTGGATGTCGAAGGCATCACCGTGACCGCATCCGCAACCGCACTGTTTAATGTCGTTGCATATGTGCCGACCACGGTTCCGACCACGGTTGTAACGACCGTCCCGGTTACCAACGTAACCACCATTCCGACCACCATACCCACCACGGTACCAACCACTACCCCCGGATTTGGTGCATTGATTGCCCTGGTCGGTCTTGGAGCAGTTGCATTCCTCGTCGTGAGGAAGCACTAAATCTACATTTTTCCTCTTTTTCGTGTTTTTTTTCAAAATAAAAAGGGATACGGCAATCACTTTCAGGAACCATATTTATGATTAATAGGAGAATGCATTCACGTAGGGATGCGATGGATCCGATGAAGAATTGAGTAAGAAAGAATAATGGGAGTCTCTGTCTCGGTCCTATTTTTATCGTTTTGCCCGTCTAATGATATAAGTGATCCCTCCCTGACCATAGTCTGATGTGATGTCGGGATTCACGATAATGATGGGGCAAGATTCCCGCTCTGATTTTAAAGGATTGCTGGTGATGAAACGGTTTTAAAACATGAAAATCGTTTTATGTGGGGTATTTTTCGTTCCGTCACCCGGATATTTTATAATTACACCACGATGGTCGGTCTCATCCGGCAGGGGGTTCCGGAGCATAACCCTTCACAAAGATCGGAATCCGGGTTATTTTTTTGTAGATCCGAATTTTCCGCCGAAGGTCACGATAATCATATATGAACAGTTCGATGGTAGCCCAGAAGGTCACCCAGTTGGAGATCAGCAGGATAAATGCGATGAAAATAATGAAATATGTTACCGGAGGGATTGAACCGGTCTCTGCGAAGATATCCTGGAGTGCGAAGAATGTACTCAGACCCAGGATGACGAACAGGATTCCGGCAGTCATGGTCAGGATCATAAGGATGAGGCTGTATATGCCCTCCCTTCTGGTCAGTTTCAGGTTATGCTCGAGATCCGGTATCCTTCGGGCGAAGTGGCGCTGGATGGCCTGTGGGATCAGTGTTACCATATCGGATGGGAGTCCGGCCTTCGGGAGATCGATGCAAATCTCCAGAGGCTTTTTCGGTACGAATTCATCTGCATAACCAAATATCGTCTCTTCGGCCTCCTCCGTCAACTCGGTATTAGGGAGCGGGCGGGGATCGGTTTCATCGAAGAGCTGGTTTTTTGCGTTAAAACCAAAACTGATTGTGACCATTCCGTTCCGCTCTAATTTTTCCACATCGATGATTCTCACTAAAAATTGCCCGGATGAGCGGTATAGCAGTGTACCTATATGATTCTTTCACTTTGTGTCCGCCGGTATTTTGGATCCTTTCCGGGATGAAAAAGCGGCACAGGTATTATCCGGTTATGAAAAACGAAAATATATTCCGTACCTGCCCTAGGGCAGAGTCCGGATTGTTGTCTGATTTCGGAACCTACGCGGGCACAAAATAGAGCATGTTCCCGTTTGTATCGGTAATTTTCATCTGATTGATGGTCTTTTCGTACGTCGACGCATTAGCGAGGATGCTCAGGTAGAGACTTTCCTGTGCACTGGTATCCTGACAGTATATGAGAGTAGAACCGATCGGCCCGATCGTGAGGGAATTCCCTGATGTAGTATACCCTCCAAAGTACCCGTTACACCCGCCATTCCCGGTCAGGTTCCCGTACGCAGCGAATACTGCGGTTATCTTCGATCCGGGAACCAGCGCCGACACGCTCGAGTTGCTCCCTATATCCGTAAGGGAATAACTGCCTATAATGGATAACGGAACCTCATGCTCATAGAGGAGCGATGTGTTTCCACCGGTATTGATGACCAGCGTGGTGTCATTGACCTGGAACGTAAAGGCATTCTGGAGCATTGCAATGTATGTTGTCTCCTGGATCATGATACCCGGCGGAGAGCCGCACGCCATCTTTGTCTGCCCTACCGCTCCGACCGTTATCATGTTCCCGGAGACCTGGTAGGATGAGAAGTAGTCTGTTGCACCCGGAAGACCCGGTAATCTCCCCATCGGTTCCGAATATGGCGGTGATGGTGGTACCGTTAAGGATGGGGATGCTGCCGGATTCACCCTGGATACCGGTCAGTGTCCATGTGCCATTCTGGAGAGGATTTCCTGGTACCGGGGTTGCAGGAAGCGTTGCGGGAAACGCCGTCGGGGGCGGGGTGGTCAGAGGGGTTGTTGGGGGTTGCGGCTGTACACAACCCGCCGTCAGAACCGCGAATGATATGCAGAGGATACAGAGAACCATGTATAATTTCATATACTACCATACCTCTCTGAAACGATAAAAAATTGTACTACCGGAATAAAAGATTGATAAAAGGCAAAATTATCCGGAATACTGTTGTTTCCGGAGTTCTGTCACCAGACGATTCAGGTTGCCGACCTGGTCTGGGGCGACGAATATCACCTGCTGACCCTTCACGACGAGAAACCCTCCCGGTTTTCCTCTTCCGATCGTTTGGGCATAATATGTTTGTATCGCCACGTCCCGAGACTGAACGCTGTCAAATGTCTGTGTCTGCACTGCCAGGGTATTCCCGGAATAATCCTCCAACACGTAGATCTTCCCCCCGGTTGCGCCGGATAGCGGCCAAAGGACATCGGTGGAGTTTACCACCGTAAGCCCGGCGGCCTGAGCCGCTTCACGCAGGGGTTCGCCGTTGACGGGATGGAACGACTCCGCAGGATATGCGAGGAAAATCCACCCGATGGGAAGGAGGAAGAAAATAATCAGGATGATAACGAGAGCGATTCCCGAATTGTCTCTCTCCTTCATGCCCGGCCTCGGTTTCGTGCAGTATAATCTGTTGATCTCATTTGATTCACTCCTTATTGTTCCCGGGTCTCCACCCAGCTGGGCTTTTTCATCTTCAGGAAGATGATCGGCGGAACGGCAAGAACAAACGTACCAAACAGGACAGCGAGCACATACCCGATTGTGCTCCCGTACCCGAGTGCCGGCGGTATGAGTCCGACGACAAAGGCGAATATCACGCCAAAAGCCCCGAGACCTCCTACCACCCATACACCCACTTTCCCCCCGGGAATTTTAAACGGCCGTGGTGCATCAGGCTTACTGTACCGGAGCTTGATCAGCGAGAAGAAGATCAGGGTGTACACGATGCAGAGCAGCTCGACAGTCATCGCTGACAGAATCCAGTATGCCTGGTTCACCGAAGGCATAAAGACGTAGAGCAGGGAGAGGAAGCTGCCGATGACTGCCTGGATGACCAGCACTGCCACCGGGGACCCGTGCTTGTTGGTACGGTTGAAGATCGGGGGCATGTTTCCCTCCTGTGCGACGATGCCGAGGCCCAGAGCCGGACCGATAAGCCATGCAGCCAGGTTTACGGTACCGCCGATGGTGATCAGAATCGCAAGTGGGGCGACCATCCAGGAAATATTAAACGCAGTGAAGAAATACTGGATCGCCTGCATTACTCCTGAAGCAAGATTGAGTTCATCAGCCGGTATCACAAAGGCGATTGCCAGGGTAGCGAGCACGGTCAGGAGAAAGATGATCAACGCCGAGATCATCATCGCCCGGGGAAAGTCCTTCTGAGGATTCCTGACTTCCAGCGCGTGGAACCCGGCCATCTCCATACCGGCGAAGAGCAGGATCACGGTTGCGAAGAAAGGGAGGGTTGCAAGGTTAATCGTTGGAACCAGCTCTCCCCATGAAAATGGGGGCAGGACCGTTGCCGAGCCAGACACCAGCCAGATGAACCCGAAGATCACGATCACAATACAGGGGATGATCCCGCCGAGGATTACTCCAATGTTGGTGAACCTTGAGGATACATTTTCTCCGAAATAGGCGATTGCCGTGGTCCCCCAGAAGGCGATCATCATCACCGTGAACATGTAGAGCCCGCTGTTTGCAAGGACCGGCGTCAATGCGAATGCGAGAGTGGATGCAATAAATGCCAGAACGGTAGGGAACCAGACGAGGTTGTTTGACCATTCGCAGAAGACAGCGATGAACCCATTTCTCTCGCCGAGCCCCTGTTTCACCCAGGCATACACACCCCCGCCGACATCCGGCATCATCGTGGCCAGCTCGGCCCCGGCGAGCGAGATAGGAATGAGAAAGAGGACAGTTCCGATCACGTACCAGCCGACGGACGACCACCCGTACTCGGCCATTGAGGGAAAATTCCTGATACTGAGGACCGCAGCGACGTTGATCATGGCGAGAGCAAAGATACCCAGCACTTTCACTTTCTGTGACGCAATGCCCGGTTTCAGCGGCGCAGTGGTATCTTCACTCATTTCAGCCCTCCCTGATACAATACATCATGTAATCGCCTTTGATATTTTCAACACCGTGGGTGTCGTGTTCGAATCCCGGGAACTGGTTGTCAAAGTCCTGCATGGATTTAAGGTATTGGAGGAGGGGTTCGCTGAGGTTTCCCGTCATCTCACCGGGGGCCAGGAGCGGGATCCCGGGAGGATACGGTACGATCCCGGTTGCCACAACCCGGTTGCCTGCCTGTGAGATCGGGATACGTTCCACCTCACCCCGAACAAGTTTCCTGAACGCTTCAGAATAGGGAATAACCGGATCCGGGAGGATCGAGAACGCCTCCTGGAGCAGTTCACACATCCGGTGTTTTTTCTTGAAGCGGTGCATCTCATCGGTAAGGCTCTTTAAGGTCATGCCGCCGTACCGGTCCGGGTAAGCACCCTTGAGATCGGGAAAAATCTCTTCAAGCGGGGTTTCCTCGTCATAATGGCGTTTGAATTCGAAGAGCTCGGTAATCAGGGTACCCCATTTGCCTTTTGTATTGCCCATTGAGAAGAGGAACAGGATAATATAATCCCCGGATTTCTCGTTCACGATCCCCCGCGTGTCAAGGAACTTGACGACGACTGCTGCCGGAATCCCCCACATATCCAGGGAACCATCGTCATTCACCCCCGGCATAACCACGGTGACCTTGATCGGGTCCAGCATGCAGTACCCGTCAGGGAGCCCGGAGAACCCGTGCCATGTATCATGGGGATGCAAAATCCATGCGGACGGGTTGTCCCGGAGCAGTTCTATAGAGGCATCAGCGAACATTACCTTTTTTTTCGACTGGGGATCGGTAATCATATCAGGCTGCCACATCCCGAACCACCAGTCTTTCGACTTCTTACCGCATATTTCCCGGTAAATTCGGGCCATCGTGCGCCGGAACCGGATCGCTTCCTCGATCGATTCTGTGGTAAGGACCCGTCCTGCTGCCCCGTCCATCATTTTTGAGGAGACATCCAGGGATGCAATGATGGTATAAAGGGGAGAAGTGGAGCTGATGCATCATGAACCCTTCATTGAACCGGGAGTGCTCTATGGGAATTCTCCCATTCCTGATATGAACCATGGAAGCCTGGGAGAGGGCTGCAAGCAGTTTATGCGTGGACTGTGTCGCAAAAACCGTCGGGCCGTCCGGGTCCCGTGCCCCTTCCCGCATGGCAAACCGTTCATGGTACAGCAGATTGAACCGGGCATACCCGTACCATGCTTCATCGTAGTGGATACTGTCGACACTCTTTCCAAGGACCTCCTCGACCTGTGTGGCGTGGTAGCATAGCCCGTCGTATGTCGAGTTCGTGATGATCGCGTGCATGGGTTTTTTACTTTTCATGCTCTTCGTCAACGGACATGCGGCAATCTTAGCCTCTATCTTCTGGGGTTCCATCTCATCCGGGGGAATCGGCCCGATAATCCCGTACCGGTTCCGGGTGGGGTTCATGAACACAGCGACCGAATGTGTCATCGTCAGGGCATGTTCGGCCGATTTATGGCAGTTCCGGTCAACCAGTACGATATCGTCTTTTGTCACCCTGCCGAAGAACACGATCTTGTTTGCAGTGGAAGTGCCGTTTGTGACAAAATAGGTCATGTCTGCACCGAATACCTTCGCCGCATACCGTTCGGCCTCACCGATCGGCCCCGAATGATCGAGCAGCGATCCCAGCTCCCCGACCGATATGGAGAGATCGGACCTGAACAGCTGCTCTCCAAAGAATTTGAAGAACAATCGTCCTGCCGGGGACTTCCGGAATGCCGTGCCACCGGCGTGGCCAGGAGTGTGCCACGAGTACTCGAAATCCTTCGAGAACCTGACCAGAGCACCAAAGAACGGGGGCAGAAGGCTCTCCTTGTACCGGTTTGCCGCCGCTGTTATGCGCCCGGCGATGAACTCGGGGGTATCGTCCATGATATAGATATATTCACTGATCTCCCGAATCGTGTCGACGGTGAGTTCGTTCGGGGTCTCGAACGTCGGGTCCGCCATAAGGAAGAGGGGGATGTCTTCGTTGCGCTGGCGGATCTCGCGGATAAGTAATGCCGCATCGTTATGGGCCTTGGTCGTAATTCCCCCCAGATTCCAGTTGATCAGAATGCAATCGGCCTCCGGCAGGTTTGCATATGCGGACCGGGCGCCTTCGAGCGATCCGATGGTAAAGACCTGGATGTCAAACCCGGTGAGCCCGTCCACGATCCGCTGAATCGTCCGGCCGTGGGGGGTCTCGGTATGGATGGTATCATCGACGATAACCACCGTCAGTTTCTCTTCCGCGTTCATCGGAAATGCCCTCCCGGTTCTTTGATCACGGGTTTGCGCGTTCCCCAGTACCATCCGTCATATGAATCTCGAACCCGTTCCTTCATTCCTGTTCCTCCTCAAATATCGCAATATGCAGAGCAAGAGCACGTTATTTATCTGTATAGAACGCATTTTTTTGGCGATCTGAGAAATAATCCCGGTCCCTCCTCTAAGGAGTGCCCTTTTCATCGGTGTTATTTAAAGTTTATTATTTTATCTGGGGTATTTTCGAACAAAACTCCTTCCAGGACATTTTTCTCTGACCGGTTCGTTCTCCAGTTCAGCGTTCGGAAATCTTTTCATGTGTGAACCTGGTAACAAATCAACCGCTTTTCGCGACCTCCTCGAAGGGGATAATGATGCAAGGTTTCGATAAGAGTTTCATCCCGCCACGTGAGATGACCTGATCACAGAACGGACGCCAGCCATAATGAATGAAAGATCCCGGTTATCCATTTCCATCTTTTCATAGCTCGGCGAATCAGACCTGTTCGCAGTGGGATCTCCGAGAAGTGAATAAAAAAATGATAATGGGGGTCTCTTCCGCGGGAAGGAGCGTTTCCGGGTGGTCGATGATTATGAATAAAGATACTCTCTCCATCTCTTATGATCCCCCTTCTCAACTATCACCGATACTCATTGATACGAGAAACACCTTTATTTCAGTTATGGACTTGAATGATCCGGATTTCATCAGGCAGGAGCTGGTCAATGCCGCGAAAAACTGGCTTGCGATAGACGGCCTTTGGTTTCTTGCCGTGGAAGAACGGTACGGTCTCGATGCAGCGATTGCATGTGACCTGGATGCCTGGCAGCAGTTTTCCGTGATCGAGGCACGCCGCATCAAGTATCTGCTGGGCCTTCCGGAGAACGGGGGGCTGGATGCCCTGGAACGTGCCCTGCCACACCGGTTGTTTGCCTATGTCAATGAGCAGGAAATCCGGCGTCCGGACGATCACACGCTGCTTTTCTTCATGAATACATGCCGGACTCAGACAGCCCGTGATAAGAAGGAATTGCCATTATTTCCCTGCAAAGAGATCGGGATAATGGATCACACCCAATTTGCGCGGACCATCGATACCAGAATAGAAACCACCTGCATCACCTGTCCGCCAGATCCACCTGAGAAAGGCATTTGTTGCGGATGGAGATTTCTGCTTCGCCGGTAGGCAAAGGTCCCTTCGATGCTCATAATGGAATAAACAGACGGTGAAAACCCAGAGAGACCAGAATGACGAGGACAGAGGCGATCAGCCATCCGATCAGCATACAGATAATGGATAATAACCGGTTCCACTGGAAGATCCAGGCAATAAGCGGGCTGCCATAGAGAGCGATTCCCGGGATCCAGATGATGGGAATGAGCATGAACGCACCGTACTTCTTCAGAACCGTGTAGTTCTCCATTTTTCTTTCGATCTTACTGAGCCATCCCGCAACCCGTGCTGAACTCTGTGCGAAGAGGTCGCAGATCTCCAGAATCCCAATAATTACTGCGAGGGCCACTGACGTGGTGATGGCGAGTAACACCAGCGGATCAACCGAAAGGCCGATACCGACAATGTCAGCCGCTGCCTGCAGGACAAATGTCGCGCTGATCAATGCAAAGACCGTGGATAAGGGCACCGCGAAGATGTAGCCAATCAGAAGAGGAATAACGAGTGCGAACAGGATAATGAGGGCGATGGCTCGGAGTATCCGGTAATAACAACCGATTCTCGTAATCCCGATGACGCATCGTTCGATTGCGCTCAGCTCTGCCATGTACATACGTTCCTTTCCGTAAAGTTCATCAGAAACCTTTCCCTCCATCCGATCCGGGGGAGGCCAAACCATCTGTCCTGAACGCCGGCGAGCTGACCAGAACCATCATCATCCTGTATACATCCTCTTAATTATTTTCAGGAATGCCGGTGAAGCCATACACCTATTCGGTATGGTACATTTTTCCTATGTACATATAATGCTGCGGAGCTCGGGACGTCTCATCAGATAGACAAACATCCGGTCTATAGGGGGATATCACCTTGTGAAGTGAAGGACCGGTCATCCTGACCATTGCTGGATAGACGGTTATCAACAGAGGCAAGGGGAAAAAAGAACCTTATAATCTTTCCGCACCGGGAATTGTGCTGTCTCACCCAAAAGGCATAAAAATACAGAACGGCTATTCCTCTCGTACGACCCGGTACCCGGGTATACCGGTCGGTATTTTATGGGTGATAAACGATGGTAATGTTGAATGCCGAGATGAAAGAGACCTTTTCAAAGGTCAAATTGTTCCCCGTCGCGACTGCTTCGAAGGCGGGGATCCCGAACGTTGCACCGATCGCGTATGTTCAGTTGATGGGGGAAGATACCATCTGGCTCGCCGATAACTTCATGCACAAGACGCTGGAGAACGTGAAGGAGAACCCGCACCTTGCGATCTATATCTATGATCCGGAGAGCAAAAACTGCTTCCAAGTAAAGGGAACCGTAACAGCGCATACCTCGGGAGCGGATTATGAAAAAATGAAAAAAATGGTGCATGAAAAGAAACCCGAGCTCCCTGCAAAGTCCCTGATCGTCATGAAGGTGACCGATGTGTTTCAGTGTGCACCGGGTCCAAATGCAGGAAAGAAAATTTTATAGAAGACAATGAGGGAAGGAGTCAATCGCCTGAATATTTTTTTCCGGGCGACCGGAAACCTCCTGGCAGACTTTCCCGGAGTTGAATTGCAAACAAAAACCGAGGGATATTCTTCCGATTTGATGGCAACCAGAACCCCCCGGTCCATTCAAGTTCCCTAAAGGTCGATTGAATCTCCTGTTCCCGTTTTGGGGGATGAGAAATATCAGAAACCCGGGTTTCCGGAGTGCTGAAACTTATCGGTAGGCGGGTATTTCCTGGTGCTGCAGGAGGTTGCTTTTTTGTCTATGGATTATTCTGCTGTTTTTGTTGTACCATCCGGGCCTGTAGCCCATAATACGCGGATATCCCGATCGCCTGGCACTGATCAAGCGTTGTGCTATCGAACGAGACGAGATCGTCTGAATAGATGCCATATTCCGAACGACGACCGAGCACCTGCATCCCTCCTTTATAAAGTAGCAGGTCGACCGAACCGGTCACCCGTTCCTGTGTTTTTGCGATAAATGCATTAAGGGCAGCAAAGAGCGGCTCGTGAACGAGACCCCTATAGGCAAGCTCCGACCATTTGTCATCCACCATCCGTTTAAAGGCAAGCTCTTCACGGGTGAGCGTCAACCGCTCCAGATCATAGTGTGCCGCAAGGAGAACGGTTGCTGCCGGATGTTCATAAATTTCGCGTGCTTTGAGACCCAGGATCCGATCCTCGATCATATCATTCCTGCCGATTCCATGGCTTCCAGCGATCTTGTTAAGCACCTGGATCAGTTCATACCCCCCCATATCCTTGCCATTCAGTTTAACGGGAACGCCCTTCAGAAATTCAATGGTACATTCTGCCGGTACATCAGGGGCCAATTTGGGGGATACCGTCCATCGATAGATCTCCTCTGGGGGGTGGAACGAAGGATCTTCTAGCCTGCCCTCCCTCGATGCTCGTGCTCCAGCAGTTTTCATCGATGCTCCAGGGTTTTTCTTTCACGGCAGCAACCGGAATATGGTGCTCCCTTGCATAGGTGATCTCCCATTCCCGCGTAAGGTTAAGCTCCCGGATCGGCGCAACCACCTCAAGGCCGGCCCCCCGGATGATGAAATCGAACCGGAACTGATCATTTCCCTTACCCGTGCAGCCATGGGCGATCGCCCCTGCTCCTTCACGCTTCGCGACCCGTACCACCTCTTCTGCGATGAGCGGTCTGGCCAGGGATGTGCCCATCGGGTATCCTTCATAAGAGCCATTTGCCCTGATTGCTGCGAAGAGGTATTCATTTACAAATTTTTCACGGGCATCGATCGTATAATGGGTGTCCGCAATCTTTTCTCCTTTTTCTGTCGCCTGACGGATTTCTTCATCCCGCTGGCCTACATGAACTGCTACGGTGATCACCCGATCATATTCATACCGCTCTTTCAGCAGCGGTATGCAGATCGAGGTATCAAGCCCGCCCGAATAGGCGATTACGATGGTTCCTTTTCCCATGGTCTGGTTTCTCCCGGTTTCTTCTCAAAATGCGCCCGGTAACAGTGATCCTGGACATGGTCAGGAATCCAGGGCTGCGACGCTTTCCAAACATAATTCAGTAGTTTTCCGCAATAAAGGATGAGTATCAGAAGAAATAGCCTTGATAAGCATCCATCCACCTTTTGCTTATTTCACTTATTCGAAGAATAGCGGAACAGGCTCATTTGAACAATCAGTGGGGGCAAATTCCTCCAATATAGTGGCTAATCGGTTCTGTGGTGATCTTCTCCCTTTTGATTGCATCGATCGCTTGTGCAGCAGCGCGTGCCGCCTGAACAGTCGTGATATAGGGGATGCTATAGTCAACCGCAGCGCGCATAATCTGATAATGGTCCTGCCGGGACTGTTTATCGGTTGGGGTGTTGATGATCAGCCGGATCTCTCCCTGGCGCATCAGGTCGATCACATTCGGTGATCCTTCCTGCAGTTTCCGTATCAGATGGGCATTTACACCTGCCTCAGTGAGATATTCGACTGTCCCGGATGTGCCATAGAGGGTAAGCCCAAGCGTCTGCAATTTCCGGGCTATGGGAATCACCTCGTCCTTCTGTTCATTGTTGACGGATATGAAGATATTTCCACGAACCGGCAATTCATTGTCCGCCGAGATCGAGGCTTTATAGTAGGCGCGACCAAAATCATAATCGATTCCCATCACTTCACCGGTGCTCTTCATCTCAGGTCCAAGGACCGTATCCACACCCGGGAGCTTATTGAATGGCAAGAGCACCTCCTTAACCGCTACATGACAGATCGGTCGCTCCTCGTAGCCAAGTTCTTTCAGTTTCCTGCCCACCATCACCCGGGCCGCGATCTTGGCAAGCGGGAGGCCGACCGCCTTGCTCACAAAAGGGACCGTCCTGCTTGCACGGGGATTGGCCTCGAGCACGTACACAATATCGTCCTTTACTGCGAGTTGAATGTTCACGAGTCCGACCACACCCAGGCCAAGGGCGATTCGACGGGTATGATCCCGGACACGGTCGAGAACCGACGGAGAAAGGGATTGTGTCGGGATAACGCAGGCTGAGTCTCCGCTATGGACACCGGCTTCTTCGATATGCTCCATGATTCCCCCGATGAGGACTTCTTCCCCGTCACATACTGCATCGACGTCCAGTTCGATCGCATTCTGCAGAAAAGAGTCGATCAACACCGGATGTTTCCTGCTTACCCGTACCGCCTCTTTCATGTATCCCTCGAGTTCGATATCGTCGTGCACAATCTCCATCGCTCTGCCTCCCAGAACGTATGAAGGGCGTACGAGAACAGGATATCCAATCTTCCGGGCCTTTTCCCGCGCCTCCTCCAGGGAATATGCCGAACTGTTTGGCGGGCTGGGGATATCCAGTTCATCCAGAAGAACGCTGAAACGGTCTCGGTCCTCCGCTATATCCATTGCATCGGGACTTGTTCCGAGGATCCGTGTGGTGAGGCCGAGCCGCTTTAACTCTTCATCGATCGGTACCGCCAGATTGACGGCATTCTGCCCCCCGAACTGAACCATAACACCGAAGTATGTGTCTTTTTTCAGGATATTGACAATGTCCTCAAGTTGCATCGGTTCAAAGAAGAGCCGATCCGAGGTATCGAAATCAGTCGATACCGTCTCCGGATTGTTATTCACGATATGGACCTGAATGCCTTCCTCGCGAAGGGCCTTCACGGCATGCACCGTGCAATAGTCAAATTCGATCCCCTGCCCGATTCGAATCGGGCCGGAACCGAGAATCAGGACCTTCTGGCGATCATCCCGCGTGATCTCGTCCGTATCATCCCAGGTAGAATAGAAATACGGTGTAACCGCGGGGAACTCAGCCGCACAGGTATCCACCATCTTGTAGCTGGGAGCTCCCACGATTCTCTCGATCTCCTCCCAGCTCCTCCCGGTATATTTTTGGAGTTCGGAATTGGAAAATCCGAACCTTTTCGCCATACTGAGATCTTCGACAGAGGGGGCATCCCTAAGCCGTTTTTCCATGTCCACAATGTTCTTCATCTTCTCCAGGAAGAACGAACTGATCCTGGTCAGTTCAGCCACTTCTCCAGGGGAAAAGCCATTTCGGAGGGCATCGAAAAGGCACCCGAACCGTTCATCGGTTGGCCGGGTGAGGATCATCCGGATCTCATTCGGGTTTGTATGATGTTGTATATCTGTATCGAGTGACCTGAGCGCTTTTTTGAAGGCCTCTTCCAGGCACCGGCCGATGGCCATCACCTCTCCCGTGCTCTTCATCGCGGTGGTCAGTGTCCGGTCCGCCCCCTTGAATTTGTCGAAAGGCCACCGCGGCACCTTCACGACCACATAATCGATCGCTGGCTCAAATGACGCCGGGGTACATCCGGTTACGCTGTTTGTGATCTCATCCAGCCGTAACCCGATAGCAATCTTTGCGGCGACCCGGGCAATCGGATACCCGGTTGCCTTGGATGCGAGTGCTGAAGATCGGGATACCCGCGGATTGACTTCGATCACCCGGTACTCACCATCCTTATAGGCAAACTGAATGTTACAGCCACCCTGAACGTCCAGTGCACGGATAATCTTTATTGCCGCACTCCGGAGAAGCTGAAATTCATCGTCGCGGAGTGTCAGGATGGGAGCAACGACCACGCTTTCTCCGGTATGGATTCCCATCGGGTCGACGTTCTCCATCCCGCAGACCGTAATGCAGGTGTCATCGGCATCCCGCATCACCTCGAACTCGATCTCCTTCCAGCCGACAACACTCTCCTCAATCAGTACCTGGTGGATACGAGAGCGGTTAAGGCCGATTTCGACTATTCTGACCATCTCATCCCGGGTGTGAGCAATCCCTCCCCCAGCGCCCCCGAGTGTATATGCGGGACGGATGATTGCGGGAAGCCCGACCTCCGCAATCGCCCGGTCGATATCCTCCATACGGTTCAAGATCATGCTGGTCGGGACCGGCTCCTCTATCCGTTTCATCAGGTCGCGGAACTTCTCGCGGTCCTCGCCCTGATAGATCGCCTCGAGAGGCGTGCCAAGTATCTCGACACCCTGGAGTGCTCCCTTTTCGGCAAGTTCCGCAGTAAGATTCAGGCCGGTCTGGCCCCCCATCCCGGAGAGAATTCCATCGGGCTTCTCCTTCTCGATGATGCGGGCAATCGTCTCTGCCCGCAGGGGCTCGATATAGATCTCGTCGGCCATCTCGGGATCTGTCTGGATGGTTGCGGGATTGGAGTTCACCAGGACGACCCTCACCCCTTCTTCCCGGAGAGCACGGCATGCCTGAGAGCCGGAGAAATCGAACTCTGCGGCTTGTCCAATCTGGATCGGTCCTGATCCGATCAAAAGGACGGTTTTGATGTGCGGTTTCTTGGGCATCAGCCTATCCTCCGGAACATGGCATCGAAGAAGTGGCTTTCTGTATCGCGTGGGCCTCCGTGCGCTTCCGGGTGGAACTGCACGCAGGTCACATTGAGATACGGATCCACGAAACCTTCGAGGGTACCATCATTTACATTTGCATGGGAGATCCTGCACCCTTCCGGTAACGTATCCGCGGCAACCGCGAACCCGTGATTCTGCGTGGTGATGTAAATGCTGCCGTCTGTGAAACGGACCGGCTGGTTCGTTCCCCTATGACCAAATTTCATCTTATAGGTCTCTCCTCCGAGTGCGAGACCGCATACCTGAATGCCCATGCAGATTCCAAAGATCGGGAGTGTTCCCACCATATTCCGAACACACTTCACCGCATGGGTTGCGTGAACAGGGTCACCAGGTCCGTTGCTGATAAAAAGGGCATCGGGCTGGCAGGCTTCAACGTCGCCCACGGAGGCGTTATAGGGGAATACATACACGTCAGCATCCCGTTTCCTGAGACTTACAACCATATTCTTCTTTATTCCCAGATCGAGGATCGCAATCCGCTTTCCCCGGCCGGCGACGTGATACGGGGCACTACAGGATACGGCAGGAATCAGGTCTTCTTCTGAGATCGGGGGTACTTTTGTTGCCTGTTCAACTGCATATGTACCATCATCGCTCCCAACGACCAGTGCTGCGCGGAGCGTCCCCTGCACTCTTGTTTTGATCGTGAGCATCCGGGTATCCACCCTCTGGATCCCGAGGAGTCCCTGTTCTTCAAAAAATGAGGAAAGAGATGGTTGATGCTCGGGATTCCGGCAAATTTCACGTGCAACGCATCCCAGGGACCAGACGCGGGGATGTTGAAAATTGTTGCTGTCTACCCCGTAATTGCCGATCATCGGGTAGGTAAACATCAGGATCTGGCCATGGTAACTGGGATCGGTCATCGCTTCCATGTACCCTGTCATCTGGGTAGAAAAGACCAGTTCACCTGAACATTCTCCTTCCCCGCCAAACCCTTCCCCGAACACATAGGTCCCGTCCTCAAGACCCAGAACCGCCCTCATAATTTCCATATTTATTTTGTTTAACAACTATAATAATGCGAGGATTAGGAAAAAATAAACAAAATGCTGTCGAATAGAATCCAGTACGAAATGCCGGATGGGATCATCGGGACATTCAATGAATAGCACTGTTATTCGCACATACTTCGGAATAAAGGTTGTATGTTCAGTAATAGGGCATGAATCTGTCATCGAACCGATCCGGCCGTACGATGCATCTTTGAAAGCCCATCGCACTCGATCTCCGGGAAAAGGCCATTTTCCCCGATTATCGGGAAAAGTAAAGATTAAAGATAAAAAAATGTTAATAAACACGCATGGCTGTTCCAACAAAGTGTTTCTTCACAAAGGGGGTGGGAGTTCACAAAGATCGTCTGGCTTCATTCGAGCTGGCATTGAGACGGGCAGGGATCGAGCGGTATAATCTGGTGTATGTCTCGAGTATATTTCCCCCGAATTGCAGGATCATTGCGATGGAGGAGGGAATGGAACTCCTTGAGCCGGGAGAGATCACATTTGTTGTAATGGCGAAGAATGACACAAATGAACCTAATCGACTCATATCAGCAGCAATAGGTCTTGCACTCCCAAAGGATACCCATGAGTATGGATATCTCTCAGAACACCACGCATACGGCGAAACGGCAGAAATAACTGGGGAATATGCCGAGGATCTTGCCGCAACCATGCTTGCGTCCACGTTTGGTATAGAATTCGATATCAACCAGGCCTGGCAGGAACGGGAACAGATCTATAAAGCAAGCGGGAAGATAATTCGCACGACTCATTCCTGTCAGTCAGCAACCGGTGATGAAACGGGGAGATGGACGACGGTGATCTCCGCGGCGGTGTTTGTCGATTAAACAGGTAAATCCCGCCCTTTCGGCCACTATTTCTGATCCTGATCTTCCCGACCTGCAATGTCCGATTTCTATATGTATATAAAAACCACACACCTTAAATCCCAATATCTGGAAGGAGCATGCAAATGAGCAGTGATCGCTGTGTATTGCGATATAAATGCCTGGAATGTGCGTATATCTATGATCCTGCCAAGGGAGATCCCCGGCACGGAATTCCCCCTGGCACACCATTTGAAGAGCTTCCAGCGAAATGGAAATGTCCGGAATGCTGTATTAGTATCCAAAAAAAAGGAGTCTTCAAGAAGATGGACGAATAATCTTTCAGATCCAGAAAGATATTTATACCCCTGACTTGCAGCTAAAAACAGGAGGATATCCCCTTCACCATGGGAGATTCGTATAACACCGTGTTGATCACTCGGGATTTCTCACTTGCCGATCGGGCAGGAGACCGGAGTTCTGCCCTTCTGATATATATCACCGGTCTTCCCTTCCATTCATCTGCTTCAGATCGGCCAGCCTGTTAATGTTGGTAAAGGTCTCAAGAGTTGGGTCAAGATCGCGAATCTCCCGGACATCGATATACCGGGCATGGAGGCCTTTTACCAGAGACCGGAGGGAGAGACCTTCGTGGTAGTCGAGATATGCCAGAAGCGGCGCACGCCTATACACCGCGTGGAGAGGTTCGAGCATCTCCTCGTTCCAAGAGGGAATAACGGCATCATATCCGTCAATCATACGAAAGAGCAATTCGATAACCTCCCCGTTGATGCAGGGCATATCACAGGCGGATACGAAAAGAAGATCTCCCTTCGCCGCAAGCGCACCCGCCTGGAGACCCCCGACCGGACCGATACCCCGGCGGATATCGGTTACACACCTGATGCCGGGGATATCCCGGAATCGCTCGCACTGTTCAGGATCCTTTGCCACTAGGATGATCTCCTCAACAACCCCGGAGAGCGTTCTGATCATCCGATCAATAAACCGTTCACCGCGGTAGCGGAAGAAGTATTTCTCCTTCCCTTCCGCACGACGGGCCTCACCCCCCACCAGTACGATCCCGGATCTCACTTATTCACCCCTTAAATTCAGATTTAGCCAAGAGAACACCAAAAATCACATTCATATAAATCCTCTTCATGGCAATCCGGTAGCAATTTCCTGATGTCTTCCCGACCCTGCTCGAGTTGGTGATATCAGGTATCGGGCCTGAAACCTTGATCGGAAGGATTCGCATCCTCCGGCGTATACGTAAGATACTGGAAAAGGCGTTCATGGGGTCCCTTTTCTTTCGAGGGCCTTGAGGGCAATTTTTATCTCGATCGCGGGAGTAAAACCCCCCGGGCCGGATTTCGCAACCACCCGGTGACAGGGGATGAGGAGCGGGGTGGGATTGCGTTTCATTGCCTGCCCTACCGCCCGGGGTGTGCTACCGCACTCCCGGGCGATTTCTCCATACGTGACCGAAGCCCCGTAGGGAATTCCCTGTACAATACGATAGATGAGTGCATACGGGGAACCATCCATAATTGCAATGCTGACCAGCGGATTGAGGTCTCTTGCCCTGCCGGAAAGGAACTTCCGGAGGGGAACCGGTACGGGACCGGGAAGTGGTACCTGGGAAAAACGCACCTGATACACCAGATTGCCGGACCATCGGATATGGACAAACCAGAGGCCGAACCGGCACGACCCCTCCATTACCTCCATGATGCAAGCACCCTGCCGAATGTATCAACCTGTACATCGACCAATTCAGAACGTATCCATTCCGGCAAAGCAGCCCTGATCCGCGGCTCAAGGAACCGGCGGTCGCCGAAGACAAGAACACCCCGATCCTCCGGAGTGCGTAATACCCGTCCGAGCGCCTGGAGTGCGCGATTCAGTGCAGGAAGGGTATAACTGATGAATTCTCCTTCGTCGCCGAACTTATGCCGGAAGTATTCGATGATCATCTGTCTTACCCGGTTGAATGGTGCGAGAGGGAGACCAATCACCATCGCACCGGAGAGCATCTCTCCCCGATAATCCAGCCCCTCGCTCCACTTGCCCCCGCAGACAGCAAGTAGAATCCCGGAATCACCCCGGGAAGGAAGGGAGAGGAATGTCTTGAGCGCGATATCCGCTTCGCGGGCATCTTTCGATTCAATAAAGAACTGTTTTTTCCGTATCATCGGGGCCACCTTCGTGGCAAATGCATCCAGGATCTGGTATGAAGGAAAATAGATCGCGAGATTGCCGGGAAGTGTAGAGAACGCGACGATGGATGAGATAATTCGTGCATTATTTTCTTTGTCCTGGCGGAGAGAATATGCAGTTGTAATATCGGTCATGCAGACGATCAGCCTCCGTTCGCGGGGAAACGCATTTGGGAGCGAACAGCAGGTGACCGGGAGATCATCAAAATAATACCGTTTGTAACTCGCAACGGGAGAAAGTGTCCCGGAGATAAGGATACTGCAATGGTGTGCACCGGTTAGTTCTCGGAGCCGGGTCCCGGGATCGATATTCCGGACCTCCAGCCTGATCTCCCCCTCTTCTTTCCTATAGAGGGTGAGGTATGCAGGATCGGCGGCTGACTGGGAGAGACGGAAGAAAAACTCAGTCAGGAGTTCGATCGCGGTCTCCCGGTACTCTCCTGCCCTTATGGCATTCTCCCGTACCTTCTCACTCATTCGCATCAGATCCTCGACAATTGCCTCCATTGAAGGGTATAATGATCCCCTGACGACCATACGATCGAAGATGGCGGCATCGAACCAGTCTTCCTGTTCATCCGAATTCTTCAATCCGTCCATAAATCGTGAAATTCCCGGGAGGAGGTGGAGAACAGCATCTACCCCCTTGAAGCTCTTTTTGAGCTGTGAAAGGTCACGAGTTACCTGTTGGAGCATGGATTCGGAAAGAGTCACACTCTGTATGCTTTGCATAACCTCCCCACAGTTATGTGCCTCATCGAGAAGGAGGAGAACATCCTGGGGTTCGATCATGAGGGAGGTATAGAGTTGACCGCGAATATCATCGGCAAAGAGGTGATGATAATTGACCACGACCACGTCGGCCCGCTGGGCGGCATACACCATCATCTCATACGGGCATATGCCGGACGAGAGATCGTTCAACTGATGCGGGAGGATCTGTTCCGAATTCACCCGTTCCGCCCGGGTCCTAACCGCGGCCGAGGGAACCAGTTTCAACCCCGCACCATCGGCCTGGATAAATACCCTGCTCTGGATGAAATAAGGGCATAGCAAGGGATGTGAACGGTCCATCCTTCGGATCTGTTGTTGCACGACCGGATCCTTTGCAGGGATCAGGGAGCCTGCTTCAGCCCTTTGCCGGATCAGGTTCATAGTATAGGCTTTTACCCCTTCACAGCGACGGTAGACGTCGCCCTCTCCACTAAGGGGACACAAATGGGATTTCCCTATCAGATATGCTGATTTAAGGCTTGGCTGTTTCTTCCGGATCATCGCAATTTCGCGGATAAAAGTATTCAACTGGCTGATGGTGCGCACGGCCACGATCACTTTCTTACCGTTCCGTTCCGAGAGCAACGCAGACAAACTGCTAGATTTTCCGCTCCCGGTCGGGGCATCGATCATCACAATTCCCCCCTCACGCGCATTTTTTGCCACAACCTCCAGCATCGCTCGCTGATGAGGGCGGTAGTTCGGGTACGGAAACCAGTCGTCCAGCTTGTCCATCATCATATGATTCGTGTGTTAACTGATTTTATTATTGGAGAACGCGAAATATGTCTCATGGCCGTCCACCCCATCGAATACCGGTATGGGACCCCCGAAATGCGGGAAGTCTGGAGCGAAGAGTACCGTTTTCATCGTATCATAGACGCGGAGGTCGCCCTAGCAGCGGCGCTTGCCGCGCATGGCATAATACCGGCTGAAGCGGCGGCTGAGATCCGGAATCATGCCCATGCCACACAGATTTCCCGCGCAAAAGAGATTGAAGATGAGATCCATCACGATATGATGGCGATCGTGAAGGCAATTGCCGAAGAGTGCGGGGAGGCAGGTCGCTGGGTCCACTTCGGTGCAACCTCCAATGACATCCTCGACACCGCCACCGGGCTCCAGATCGGGGCATCCCTGGACATCATCGAGGCAAAACTCTGCAGGTTACTTGCCGTGTTGCTCCTGCGGTCTGAGGAGACGAGGACACTCGTCTGTGCGGCAAGGACACATGGCCAGATCGGCGTTCCAACAACATATGGCCTCCGTTTTGCGATATGGGCAAGCGAGGTCGCCCGCCACATCGATCGCCTCCGGCAGCTCCGCAGCAGGGTTGTTGTGGGACAGCTGACGGGAGCGGTCGGAACGCAGGCCTCTCTCGGACCGAAGGGGATAGCCATCCAGATCTCCATGATGGAAGAGCTCGGCCTCGTACCGGTGGACGTATCGAATCAGGTAATATCACGTGACCGGTATGCCGAATATTTCTTCCTGCTTGCCAATTCGGCTACCACCCTCGACAAGATCGGGATCGAGCTCCGGACTCTTCAGCGTACGGAGATCGGGGAGGTCGAAGAGGCATTCGGTAACCGCCAGGTCGGGTCGAGCACGATGCCGCATAAACGGAATCCCATTCGGAGCGAGCAGGTCTGTGGTCTCGCACGCGTCATCCGTTCGGCCGTGGAGCCCGCCCTCCTGAACAACACTCTCTGGGACGAACGCGACCTGACCAACTCCTCGTGCGAACGGGTGATCTTTCCCGAAGCGACCATCCTGGCCGACCATATTATTCTTCTCATGGTGCAGGTCCTCGGTGAGCTGGAGATTAATGTCCCCAATATCCGGAAAAATCTGGCACATCTCCAGGGTATCAATATGGCGGAATCGGTCATGATCGAACTCACGCGCCGGGGTATGGATCGTCAGTCAGCCCATGAGGAGGTCCGAATTGCCAGCATGAGAGCGCTTACCGAAAACCGCCCGCTCGCGTCTGTTTTATCTGAAATGAATGAAAGCAGGTTATATCTCACACCGCAGGAGATTACGGCATTGCTTGACCCTGATCATTATATCGGCACTGCAGTCGAACAGGTCGACAGGCTCATTGCAAAACTAGAACCGCTCTGCACAGGTAAATAAACCGTTTGTGAATGATCAACACTACCCCCGATTGGGGCAATCCGGCATACGCCGCCGTTAATATCCGGGTGTAAAATCCTCTCAGAGAAATGGTAGGGGGGGTCCCCGCTGAAAGGCAAATCCTGGATCTCCTGAGAACCGGTTATTCTTCACTTTTTTCTTCCGCAGTCGGACGCAGAAACTTCTCCATCAGCACGATCTCCTGGATATCAGGTATTGCCTCGAAGGCTTCATGAACGATCCGGCTTCGCCAGAGCACCCATCTCCGGTCATACGCGATCCCCGGAGGGAGGGTGATCGTCATCTTTCCTGCTTTCATGGTAAGGTCGAGGTCACGCCCAGAATAGAGCTGGATGAGGCCTTTCATCTGTTCCTTGGCGCTTTCGACGCTCGCCTCGATGGTATAGGTATAATGGAGGCTTTTTCCTGAAAGAGGATGATTAAAATCAACAATAACCCTGCTCCCAATCGTGTCGATTACCACGCCTTCGCCTTTCTCCTCGATCTTGACATGCATTCCTTTCGAAGGCTTCTCCTTGAACACATTTTTCGGAAAAGACTCTATTCGCTCGGGATCGTGTGGTCCGAATGCTTTTTCAGGTGGGATCTCGATCTCCCCCGTGTATCCGACCTCTTTTCCAGGGAGGTCATCGTCGAGCCCCAGAATGACATGGCGGCTTCCCACCCGTATCACAACCGGTCCGTACTGTGCCTGAGGGTTATATATGTCGGCCTGCTTTGCCGTCTCCTCATCGGTTGTATCGAAGACCTTCCCATCAAAATCTCCCGTATAGCTCAGTCTGATAAAATTTCCTTCCTGTATCGCCATGAGTATCACCCTGACTATATAAGGTCACGGGTATGATAGATAAAACTGTGGAAGAATCATGCTCGAAATCGAGTTGAAAGTGCGGGTGGAGAGTCTGGATCCGGTACGAGACCGGCTCATCAGGCTTGCGGGGTCACCTGGCACCCGTACCACCGAAGAGGATACCTATTTTAACGCACCGCATCGCGATTTTCGCAAAACGGACGAAGCGCTCAGGGTTAGGTATAGCAACGGAATCTCCACCCTGACGTACAAAGGGACAAAACAGAAGGAGTTCGCCTTTAAAGCCCGTGAGGAGCTATACACAGGAGTTGAGTCGGGACCGGTACTGGAACTGATCCTCGATCGGCTTGGGTTTACCCGTGCCGCAAATGTCAGAAAGATACGGGAGTACTTTTCCTACCGTGAGGCCTCGATTGCACTGGACCAGGTCGAAGGTCTGGGCAGTTTCGTCGAGATTGAAGTGATTGCCGAGGAGGGGCAGTCATTTTCTTCCGATTTAATCGGGCAGATTGCAGAAGAATTGGGAATTTCCGGGGAGCCCATCCTCCTCTCTTATCTGGAACTGATCCAGTCTAAACCGTCATAAGCTTGATCGTGATCTCTTTCGGTTCATCACCGAAATGGATCATGGCGCAGTTCCCCATCATGGCGGGGCCTGGATTTACGATTTTCACTCCATCTTCCTCCATGATCCCTTTCTCCTCGTGAAGATGTGCACAGCAGACGAGGTCGAAAGACGAGAGGTGTCGCCGGATGCTTTGACTCCCGACATGATTTCCCCCAGCCATATCGAGTATTCCACGGGGAGGGCAATGCGAGAGAAGGACATTATGGACAGAACGTTCCATTTTAGGGATCACCTGGTGAAGGATATCGTCGATCTGTTTATCGGTCATTTCGAACGGTGAGTTGAAGGGGGTAGGGTTTGACCCTCCGACACCGACGATCGTGATCTTTCCAAGGTTAATCTGGGAACCATGGAGACAGACGCAGTCCGAGTGCTCCAGTGCATCGATACTTTCCCGGGGATCCGTGTTTCCCGGTACGGCAAAACAGGGAACATCTATCTGGGACATCAGGGAAACGATAGATTCTACCGGTCCCATATTGGTGATGTCGCCGGCAATGAATACTGCATCTGGGCCTAAATCCAGAAATGAGTCAATCTGACCGAATTGGCCATGCAGATCTGCTATCAAGAGCACATCCATCATGTTATATCATTCGGAGGGTTTCTAAAAAACCTTATCTCCGGGTCACTCCAGGATCCGGTCAATTTTCCTTTAATCGAAAGTTTTCCCAGGGCACGAACAGTCTCCGGAAGCAAAGAACGCGGGAGTGCGTTGGAGAGCGGGGTACCCGGAAGCGGAATGAACTGGTGGATATGGACAATACCAGAGCGCGTGACCCATTCGATCAACGCGAGAGTGTCCAGCTGCTCTTCATCGGTCTCATCCGGCAGGCCGACGATGAAATCGACCACTGGAAGGACCCCCGCATCGAAGCAGGTCTCGACCGCTGCTATGACATCCGCCACTGTATGCCCACGCTGGAGTCGTTTGAGGACAGAATCGCTCCCTGACTGGGCGCCAAAATGCAGACGGGTATTTGTACAATATCTCGTGATGAGATCAACAGATTCTTCCCGGATAAATTCCGGTCTCACTTCACTCGGGAACGTCCCGAAGTAGATCTGGTTTTTCAGACGGCGGAGCAACCGTTCGATCCGGTCGAACCGGGGATGAATGCCATCGTCGGAGCCGTATCCAAATGCATTCGGACTGACAAACCGTGCGTGGCGGTACCGGGATGCGAAACGCGCAATCTGATCGGGTGAACGATGACGTATATGAGCCCCGAAGAGCCGGGGTGTCTGGCAGTACGTACAGCCGTAGGGACATCCCCGCGATATCTCGACGTACCCGTTCGTCTGTGAGAAGGGAGCATATCCATCGAGCCGGACCGTGGTCTCCGCGGGCTCAAACCCTTCGGCCGTCGCAACCCCGGGAATAGCCCCGGATTTTCCATCCTCGATATGGGCGAGGAGGAGCGGGAGAGTATATTCCCCCTCTCCCACAACGACATAATCAGCGAAACGGGCGAGTTCCCGGTAACATGCCGAGGAGTGAGGGCCCCCCGCTATGGTAATACATTCTGCATTACGGATTTCTGACAGGTAATGCCTCACCGAGATGGAGTTCAGGCTGTAACAGGTCACCTCGCTCCGGGGATTCCCAACCGGGTGCATCGAATAACCAGATGCTTCGCATGCAGCAGAAAGTACTGCATATGAGTTACCCGCTGACCGGATCTTCCTCCAGTTTATTCTCATATGCCGGGTAAACCTGTCGATTCCTTCCTGTGTCGGAGCAAACGGTTCATCATCCCATCCTGGAGAATCAGGGGCCGAGTTCCCCCTCGTAATCGAGTTCACCTGTGTCCCCGTTCACCGTTGCCCGGGTGCCTGTTATCAGTCGGGTTAGGGGAACCTCGAGGCGATCGATCATCGGTATCCCGGAGATGATCGCACCCACGACAATGATCGGTTCTGCTTCTTCGTTTATTATCGCCGCCGGTGCATGTCCGTTCCGGCTGAGCGCGTATAGAACATAAGAACCAACCGTCGATCCTTTTCCGTACGCGAACGCGAGCACCCTCCCCGTAATACTGGTACCACGGAGGGGATGTCCCTGTTCGATTATCAACCCGGTATCGGGATCGACACCGGAGAGAAATGAGAGGGGAGCTGCACTAACCAGGATCTCCCCGGAAGCGATTCCCTTTACGATCCCCCGGCCCCGGATTATCAAAAACGCACCTAATAAATGTATGAAACGGGAGATATAATAGTGATATGGAAGAGACGATCGTCAATAATATTGGAAATGAGGGGGAATTAAAATTAAAACTCAAACTTCAGGAACTCGAGTCCCAGCTCCTTGATCTCCGGGTCAAGAGCGATGAGCTCCTGAAGGAGAACGCTTCATTGCGGAGGGAAAATAACCAGCTGAAAAGAATGCCGCTTTTTGTGGCGGTCGTCATCGATATGCTCGATAACGGGGAAGTCTACCTGCGACAACAGGGAAACAATCAGGAATATCTTACCCATGTGAATGAGGAGATCTATAAGCAGCTAAAAACAGGAACGAAGGTGGCGGTTAACAACGCCCTTTCGATCGTCCGGATAGTCGGAAATATCTATGATTCACGGGTCAGGGTGATGGAACTGGACGAGTCTCCCAGTATCACGTTCGACCAGATAGGCGGGCTCGAGCATGAGATTGAGGAGGTCCGTGAGGCAGTAGAATACCCGCTGACGAAACCGGAGATATTCAGACGGGTCGGGGTTGAGCCGCCGAAAGGTATCCTTCTGTACGGTCCGCCGGGAACCGGCAAAACACTGATTGCGAAGGCCGTTGCTCATGAAGCGAAGGCGACCTTTATACGGATGTCCGGAAGTGAACTGGTCCATAAATACATAGGAGAAGGCGCACAGCTGGTCAGGGAGCTCTTTTCGCTTGCACGCGAACGGGCCCCCTCGATCGTCTTCATCGATGAGATAGACGCGGTCGGAAGCATGCGGACCAATGACGGTACTTCCGGCAGTGCCGAGGTGCAAAGGACCCTGATGCAGCTCCTTGCCGAGATGGATGGATTTGACACCCGCGGGGATGTTCGGATCATGGCAGCGACAAACCGGGTTGACATGCTGGATCCGGCACTCCTGCGACCCGGCCGGTTTGACCGGTCCATTGCAATCCCGCTCCCGGACAAACCGGCAAGGAAGGCGATCCTCCGGATCCATTCCCGCAAGATGTTGCTGGAAGGGGTCGATCTTGATCGGATCGTCGATATGACCGAAAATACGACGGGGGCTGAACTTCAGGCGATCTGCCGGGAGGCTGGGATGATGGCGGTCCGGCGTGAGGCGAACGGGATCTCCATGAAGGATTTCCTGGAAGCCGTAACAAAAGTGAAGGCTGAAGTAGTCTTTGATGGAAGGATGTATACCTGATCGGGAGGAATGGTGCGCGGGAACCCAGGCCAGGAACGTTTCCAAGGATGGCAAATCCCCGGCTGGGATAACGAGAATCGTGATGCTGAATGAATATCCTTTTTCTCCAGCGTCCCGGGGTAAACCTGTACGAAACCCTCCTCCAGTCTGAAACCAGCAGGCATGCCCTCCGCTTTTATCGCCCGGTCGCTGTTCCGGGCGGAATTTCCGTTACCACCGCGACTCTCGGGAGTGCACTTTCCCTGGTCTCCGAACTCCGTTGGTACGTGCGTAGGTACATGGAAGACGTGCTCTTTGAGTTCAGTGACGAAAAGTACTGCACCCATAACCTGGCCCGGGAAGTCTATTATGATCGCACCACAAGCCTTGAACCACCATGGGCGTTCCGACGGCTCTATATCATCCGCGATGGGGTGCTCGTCTCGCGGGTTCCTCTTCCGGCAGGAACGACCCGTGAAGATTCCCGGGAGAAGCACAAGACGGATGATATCTACTTCGAGGTCTGGTATTCGGAAAACGAAGGGGTCTTCAACGAGTCCCTTGAAGAACCGGAAGCAGAAGAATGAGATACATTCCTTTATTTTATCTACAAATTTTCCGGGGAGATCTTGGAAACGAAGAACTCATGAATGTTATTGATTACGGGGAAGAAAGGATATTACATGCTTTGATTAGTCCATGAAAATGTAAATGGTGGCAGTTCTCTCTCCGGATATGTTACCGGGCCGGACGATACAAAAGAAGGTTGGATGGACTATTTTTTCTGTTCTCCTTTGGCACGGGAAATACTCCATGCAATCAGGATCGTGGCAATCACTGCAATGATGGTAACAATAATTGCATAACTCAGGCAGGGATACTGTCGACAGTACCGAATATCTGTTTAAATATCGCCTGGATTGCTCCATTCCATGCCAGAGCCGCAATAATGCCGAATGCTGCTGTCATCAGCGCGGCAATCATCGTGTATACTTCATCTTTCAGTGCCATGTCATTCACTGAAGGGGTAATTGACAAGAGTAATGATACAGTTTTCTTGCAGGATTCCCCTTGGAATGCCCAGGAATGAGATACCCCTGCTCTTTTCGGGGCTGAATAACAGGATTTTCCGATAGAAAAAATAATTCTGCGTTGAGCCGGATTGTTCCATGAAATTTTTCTGAAATAAAGGTTCGCCTGACTCAGGGGATTATGGTGGTTCCTGCGCCGCCGTCAAGCGCGGCCAGGCTCAGCGCCGGGGTTGTTATAATAGCTGATTTTCCCCCTTCCCGCAGGAAGCGGATCGCCGATGTGATCTTCGGGCCCATGCTTCCCGGTGCGAAATGTCCTTCTTTTAAGTGTTCCTGTGCTTCGGCTGCGGTGATATGAGTCAGAGCGACCTGATTTTGTGTCTGGAAATTAAGATATGCATGATCCACGTCGGTGAGGATGAGTAGGATCTCCGCACCCACTGCAGTGGCAAGGAGTGTCGCAGAATGGTCTTTGTCGATAACTGCTTCGACCCCCTGGATAGTCCTGTCGGGCCTTAAAACAACGGGAATTCCTCCCCCCCCACAGGCAATCACGATGGTCCCGCTCTTGTATAATGCCTTGATCGCATCCTGCTCGATAATCTCTATCGGTTCGGGGGACGGCACCACGCGGCGGTATCCCCGCCCACTGTCATTGACGATCTGCCATCCCTTCTCCACCCTGAGTCGTGCGGCCTCCATTGCGGTGTAGAAAGGCCCGATAGGTTTCTCCGGCTGCCCGAATGCCCGATCTGAAGCGTCAACAACCACCTGAGTGAGGAGCGTGACAACTGGGGTCCGGATTCCTGCATGTTTCATGACGGTGTCCATCGACTGCTGAATCATGTACCCGATCATTCCCTGTGATTCCGCATCACAGACGTCGAGTGGCATTGGCGGGAGCACACCCTTCGCAAGATCGTTCTGGAGAAGAATATCCCCCACCTGGGGACCATTCCCATGGGTGATCGCGATCTTCGACCCGCGGGAGACAAGTCGGACCAGATGCTCACAGGTCTCTATCACGTTCGTCATCTGTTCTTCTGCGGTACCGACTTCCCGGTGTCTGAGGATCGCATTTCCTCCGAGTGCGATGACAATCCCTTCATTCATGGATGTTCTCCTCTTTTTGACCATGCTGCCCCGGAAAAGAGAATCACAAGTCCTCCCGTTTCATCATCCTACACTTTTCCGGATTCCTGTGGGCAATGGTTCAGAAAACCGCAAGAGAAAATAACCGGGACCTGACCAGGCGTCGGCTTATGCGAACATCGCCCCGTATGTGCTGATCAGGCGCTGGCGATCAAAGTCCTGACCGATCTTTTCGATCGCGTCAAGGAAATCTTCGTGCGTGATCTGTGTATGCTCCCTTCGAATCGCAAACATACCTGCTTCCATACAGATTGCCCTGAGATCGGCCCCGTTTTTACCCTCGGTAAGCCTAACAATATCCTGTAGGTCGACACCGGGATCGAGGTTCATCCCGCGGGTATGCACGTTCATAATTGCGATCCTGCCTTCCTGGTCAGGGAGCGGGATCTCGATGATACGATCAAACCTGCCGGGGCGGAGGAGGGCACGGTCAAGGATGTCGATGCGGTTGGTCGCCCCGATGATCTTCACGTCACCCCGCCGCTCAAACCCATCCATGCCCGCCAGGAGCTGCATAAGCGTTCGTTGGACTTCCCGGTCCCCCGAGGTGGTCGATTCCGTTCGTGAAGCCCCGATTGCATCTATTTCGTCGATGAATATGATCGTCGGGGACTTCTTCCGAGCCAGTTCGAATATTTCACGTACAAGGCGGGCACCTTCACCGATATACTTCTGTACCAACTCCGATCCGACGACACGGAGGAAATATGCCTGAGTTTCATGGGCAACAGCCCGGGCGAGAAGTGTTTTTCCCGTTCCGGGTGGTCCATGAAGCAATACGCCTTTCGGAGGTTCGATACCGATCTGGAGAAAAAGATCGGGCCGTTTCAGCGGAAGCTCAACAGCCTCCCGGATTTCGTTAATCTCCTTATCAAGCCCTCCGATATCCCCATATGTCTCATCAGGGGCCTCGACAACCTCCATTCCATAAACCTGTGCATCAAAACTCTCGGGAAGGATGTCAACAACGGCAAGTGACTGCTGATTGAGCGTACACCGGACTCCCGGTTTTAACTGTTCGGGTTCAATGCACACAGAACTTCGGACGAGGAACCGTGGTCCTGCGCTGCTCCGCACAATAACCCGGTTTCCATCGATAACATCGGTGATGGTACCGATCACCAGTGGCGGGCTCCTCAGACTGCTCTATTTCGCTCTTTAATTTCCGTACTTCGCGCTCGAACCGGATTTTTTGTGTCTCAACATAGCGTTTGTCTGATTCCGCCTGCCGCAGCTGCTCCCGGAGTTCCATGTTCCTGGTTTCCATATTCGTCACCCGTTCAAGCAGGTACCGGTACGCATCTTCCGGATTTTCCTGTTCCTGCGGCTGGCGAGCGCTCTCTGCCATTGTGTTTTCAAATAGATATATAGGGAAAAATGACTATAAAGATGTTTGCGAGAACCATGCAGTGCGAATTATGTGGTACCAAAGCAAAATGGCCCCTGAAGACCGTCAGGATTGAGGGAGCCGAACTCGAGGTATGCGGTGAGTGTGCCAAATTTGGTACCGAGGTTCAGCAGCCGAGAAAGAGCGCCGTAAAGGCGGCACCAAGGCGGGCCGGTCCGGCGGTCCCACCGGGTGTCCCGGCGAAACACAAAAGAGATGTATTCGACTTCATGGTCGGGGAGATCGTCGATGATTATGGAGAACGAATTCGGAAAGCCCGGAATGAGAAGGGATGGTCCCAGAAAGATCTCGCCATGGAGATTAAGGAACGTGAACTGCTCATTAAGAAAGTGGAAAAAGGGGACCTGATTCCTGAGGATGAGCTCAGGATTAAACTGGAAAGGGTGCTCGGAATTCGCCTGATCGATGTTTCTGAAGAGGATGAAGCGAAGAGGAGCTCCGATAAACTTGTTCCCACGCTCGGGGACGTCATCTCGATTAAAAAAGTACAGCGGTAGCCTGGTATCCCGATACCGACAACCTTCTCGTTTCAGGGGCGAAGACCCCAGCATGAATCATCCTTCACCCACCCGATCCCGGGATACATGCGTGATTTTAAATAGCACCTGCACAAATGTGATACACAATGCAGGGTGAATGTTTTTTCGCCGGTGAATGTTTTTATCGGTAAAAGCGAAGCGAACGCTCCTTGCATCCGCCGGACGGTGTCCTCTCCTTTAGAAACCATCACGGGAGCACCGGCTGTCTATCGCTATTTTAACGCTTTTTGGTATCTCCTGTATTGAGCTGGAGTCAGCTCTGATGCAGGAGGAGGATGTTTATGAGAGGTAAGGAAATTCGTCTTGAACGGATCATGGATCGAAACACACGAAAAACGATCATCGTGCCAATGGACCACGGGGTAACGAACGGACCCATTTCAGGGCTCATTGATCTGGAGCAGAGTATTAATCTCGTCGCCGACGGCGGGGCGAATGCCGTACTCGGACATGTCGGTCTTGCACTGTATGGGCACCGACGGGGAGGACGAGATATCGGCCTGATCCTGCATCTCTCCGCAAGCACGGCGATCGGTCCCGACCCGAATGACAAAGTGATCGTGAACACCGTCATGAACGCGATGAAGATGGGTGCGGATGCGGTATCGATGCATGTAAACATCGGTGCCGATTCTGAGGCAAGAATGCTCTCCGATCTCGGGAAAATTGCGGTCGAATGTATGGAATGGGGTATGCCACTCCTCGCGATGATGTACCCGCGTGGGAGAAAGATCCCGGATGAGCACGCGGTGGAGCATGTCCGGCTTGCGGCCCGTGTAGCAGCTGAACTGGGTGCGGATGTCGTAAAGACGGTCTATACGGGAGATCCTGAGAGTTTCCGTGAAGTGACCCGGGGCTGTCCGGTCCCGGTGGTCGTCGCCGGAGGATCGAAGACGGACGATCGCTCTACTCTTGAGATGATAGAGGGTGCGATGGAAGCCGGTGCGGCGGGAATATCCATCGGGCGGAATGCATTCCAGCATGCGTCGCCAGACCGGTTCATCCGGGCTGCATCCGTGATCGTTCATCAGGGGAGGAGTGTTGAAGAAGCTATGGAAATGGTGAGGCGTTGAAATGATTGGAAAAGAAATTCGCATTGAACGGATTATGGACAGGAATACCGGCAGGGCGGTCATCGTGCCGATGGATCACGGGTTTACCCTCGGACAGATCGAAGGGCTGCTCGATATGACGAAGATCATATCCGAAGTGAGCGAAGGAGGTGCGAACGCGATCGTGCTCCACAAAGGACTGGTAAAACGGGGACACCGGCGAAGCGGAAGGGATATCGGTCTCATTGTCCACCTATCAGCGAGCACTTCCCTGAATCCGGATCCCAACGATAAGGTGATCGTGTGCACAGTCGAGGAGGCAGTCCGGCTCGGGGCAGACGGGGTCTCGATCCACATCAATCTGGGTGCACCGAACGAGTCGAGAATGCTTGAATCGGCCGGACTCATTGTAAAGGACTGTAACCGCTGGGGTATGCCGCTCCTGATCATGATCTACCCGAGAGGAAAGGGGATTGATCCCATATCCCCGCAATCGGTTGGCCATTGTGTCCGGGTAGCCGAAGAACTTGGAGCCGATCTGATAAAGACGAATTACACCGGAGATCCGGTTTCATTCAGGAAGATTGTCAAGGCATGTTCGGTTCCGGTATTCATCGCCGGCGGGGAGAAGGCAGGGGACCTTGAGACCCTGAATGCGATACGCGATTCAGTTCGTGCAGGCGGGGCAGGAGTCTGCGTCGGGCGGAATGCCTTCCAGCGGGATGACCCGCGGGCATTCGTCCGTGCACTCTGCCGGGTGGTCCACCAGGAGGAGGACCCGTGCCTGGCCCTGGAGCGTTCGGCATGAAAGAGTTGTGGGTGGACGTTCGGCCCTGGCAGAAGGATCTGGCAACCACCGCGATCGAGAGCGGAGCCGATGCTCTGGTCGTCGAATGCGCCGGGCAGGTCAGGGAGCTGGGGAGGATGAAGACCATTGCTCCGGATGGAGACCTGGTACTGGAGAGAGAGGTTTTCGAGTGCACCCTTAAGGGAAAACAGGGAGAGAATGAAGCGCTGGCCCATGCTCGCGAAGGATTCGTGATCGTTCATGCCGACGACTGGACGGTTATCCCCCTGGAAAACCTCGTGAGCCGTTCAGATCGGATTATTGCGGCCGTTGGTACGGAAGAAGAAGCGGATCTGGCACTCCAGGTGCTGGAGCGGGGCGTATGCGGATTATGCCTCAGCACGGATGATCCTGCAGTGATACGCGCAGTAGCGGCGAAGATGCGGTCATCGGAGGAAAAGGTGAATCTGGTCCCGTTCACCATCAGCGCCATCCGGCAGGTGGGAATGGGTGACCGGGTCTGTGTCGATACCTGCTCCCTCCTCTCCGATGGGGAAGGGATGCTTATCGGCAACACCTCGTCAGGATTTCTCCTCGTGCATGCAGAGACCCTGGAGAACCCATATGTTTCGCCCAGACCGTTCCGGGTGAATGCGGGCGCTGTCCATGCATATATCATGATGCCGGGAGGAAAGACCGCATACCTCTCCGATCTGAAGGTCGGTGACCCGGTCCTCGTTGCCGATCGGGAGGGCGAAGCCAGGGAAGTCACGGTCGGCCGGGTAAAGATAGAACGCCGCCCTATGCTCCTCGTGGAAGCGGTATCCGGAGAAACCACCATGAGTCTGATCCTCCAGAATGCGGAGACGATCCGGCTCGTCGGAGAAGATGGGAAGGCAAAATCGGTGGTGGATCTATCCGTAGGGGATCGCGTCCTCGGAGCACGCGAAGAGGGGGGAAGGCATTTCGGTGTGGCAATAAAGGAACATATCAGGGAAAAGTGATATCGTGCAGGTCGGCATCATCGGTGGAACAGGAAAGATGGGGCAGCTCTTCCGGGACGTATTTGTACGTGCGGGGCATCCGACGCTCTGTTCGGGAAGAACTACTGCGGTGACCGCACGCAGCATTGCGGAAATCTGTGATCTCGTCATGATAGCGGTTCCAATACATGCAACGGTGCAGGTGATCGATAAGATAGCCCCGCTCCTTCGCCCGTCACAGATCATCTGCGATCTCACGTCGCTGAAAGTGGAACCGGTCCGGGCGATGCTACGTTCACCGGCCCAGGTCGTGGGTCTCCATCCGATGTTCGGTCCCACCGTTCCCTCATTTCACGGGCAGACGATCATCGTTACTCCCGCCCGGTGCTCTGAAGAGGCCCTGGCGCCTCTGCTCACCCTTTTCCGGGGCGAAGGAGCCCGCATCACGATCACGTCCCCGGATACTCATGACCGGATGATGGCGATTGTTCAGGGACTGATGCATTTTGTCACGCTCAGCATGGCGGAGACGATGAGACGCACCGGGGTTTCGCCCGAAGAAACGTTCCCATATATGAGTCCGGTGTACCGGATCGAGATGGGGCTGATCGGACGTCTCCTCGCACAGGATGCCCGGCTATATGGAGACATAATGCAGATGAACCCCTTTGTGGAAGATGTTCTCCATGCATTTGAGGAAGCGGTGCAGGATCTCAGGCATCTGGTTGAAGCCGGAGATAACGTCGGATTTACCCGGGTATTTAAGGAAAATTCGGTAAATTTCGGGGATTATTGCCCGCAGGCGATGGAGGAGACCGATATTCTGATCCGAACGGTGGTGAACGATTGACTGTGTACGCACTGGGCCCCGCCGGGACCTTCAGTCACGAGCTGGCACTGAGGCACTATGGCAATGAAATCAGTCTTCTTCCAACCATACATCAGATATTCGGCGTTGTTGAAAAGGGTGCAGGCATCGGGGTTATACCGATCGAGAACAGTGAAGCCGGTGGTGTGGGGGCCACCCTTGACGGGCTCCAGCGATTTAATGTCTGTATCATCGGAGAGGCATATATGGAGATCCATCACCACCTGGTAGGGTTTGAGCCACCAGCGCTCTTCGAGCGGATCTATGTCCATCCCCAGACCCATGAGCAATGCAGCGAGGTGCTCGGAAAGCTGGGGAAGGAAGTGGTTCATACGAGCAGCAACTCTGCAAGCGCCCAGGAAATGAAGAAAACCCCCCATTCGGGAGCCGTCGTCTCAAGGATGACCGCCGAACTCTACCACCTTCCGATACTCATGCCGAATATCGAGAATAATCCAGACAATATCACCCGCTTTATCTCTATATCCGACAATCCCGGCTCTTTTACCGGAGCGACCAAATGCAGTATCCTCATTGATCCTCAGGCGGACCGTGCAGGGCTCCTCCATACCATACTCGGTGTTTTTGCCCGCCGTGAGATTAATCTGACCCGTATCGAGTCCAGACCGTCCAAAAGAGGAATGGGGAGGTATGTATTCTTCATTGACCTGGCTTTCTCGGACGGCTGGAAGGATGCAATCGGGGAACTGATGGAGATGACCCGGGTGAAGCATCTCGGTTGTTATTCGCGGTTGGAGGAATCCGGGTGAAAATCACGATGCAACGGGCGGGACCTATCGACCTGACGGTTCCTGCCCCTCCCTCCAAGAGTTATACCCACCGGGCACTGATCATCTCGGCGCTTGCGGAGGGCTCTTCAGAAATTCGAAACCCACTCTCATCCGGTGATATCGACTGCACCCGAATGGCACTCCGATCTCTCGGCATCGTGGTACAGGAAAGAGACGGGGTGCTATCTGTCCGTGGATCAGACGGAAGACCCGACTGCCCGGATGGGCTCGTCCTCGATCTGGGTAACTCGGGCACCAGTTTCCGCCTTCTTGCATCGTGGGGACTACTCTGCGGAACACCCCTGATCCTGACCGGGAGTGCCCGGATGCAGGAACGGCCCGTCGGCCCGCTCGTCGCGGGGCTCAATGCCCTCGGCGGCAGGGTTACATACCTGAGAAATGCCGGTTACCCGCCTGTACGGATCGCGGGTGACCTGAAAGGAGGGGATGCTTGGATCGAAGGACAGATCAGCAGCCAGTTCATCTCATCCGTTCTCATCATCGCACCCTATGCGAAAGAGCCTGTACATCTTGATATCAGGGGTGAACCGGCCTCACGTTCGTACATAGATCTCACCTGTGATGTGATGGAGGCCTTCGGTGGCCGCGTCTTACGGGAAGGATATTCCCATTTCGAGATAAGCACGACCGACCGGTACCGGGGGAGGACGTTCGTGGTCGAAGGCGATCTCTCCTCTGCCTCCTATTTCTTCGCGATGGCAGCCGTTACGCGGGGACGGGTCCGGGTGACCGGGGTCAATCCGGCATCTCTCCAGGGGGACCTCCGCTTTGTATCGGCACTGGAGTCAATGGGGTGTTCTATCCGGAATGGACGCGATATGATTGAGGTATCCTGCGAAGGTGCATTGGAGGGGATCGATATCGATATGTCGGCGGCACCGGACACCGTTCAGACGCTCTGCGTTGTTGCGGCATGCGCACGGAGTGAAACCCGGATCTCCGGGGTATCGCATCTCCGGTATAAAGAGAGCGATCGACTCGCTGAAACAGCTTCCCTATTGAACAGTCTCGGAGGTTCCATGAAGGTCGATGAGGGGGAGATATTCATCCGGCCGTCACCGCTCCATGGCGGTACAATCGATCCCCGGAATGATCACCGGACCGCGATGAGCTTTGCCGTTCTCGGGCTAGCTGTTGGCGGCATCACGATCCTCAACGCAGAATGCGCAGGAAAATCATTTCCGGGTTTCTGGGATCTGCTTCGGGGGGGTGGTCTGGCATGAGGATAGTTCTTACGGGATTTCGGGGTACGGGAAAGACCCTGGTAGGAAAACGCCTCTCCCATCTCCTCGACATCCCTTTCATCGACACTGACAACCGGATCGAAGAGGCAGCAGGGATGACCATTCACGAGATGATGATGACGCACGGCGAGGTATATTTCCGCCGGCGGGAGCGGGAGGTCATATCATCGCTTGAGCAGGGAGATGCAGTGATCAGCACCGGCGGGGGGGCGATCCTCGATCCGGAGAACGTTGAGGATCTCCGGCAGGGAAGCATCGTGTTCCTCCTCGAGGCAGACGAAAAGACGATCGAGGAACGGATCGAGAACACCACGAGGCCGCCGCTGACGCAACTCGCATTGCGGGATGAAATTCATGCGCTGCTGGCCGCCCGTGAGCCGCTCTACATCGCATCCGCAGATATCTGCATAAACACGGTGGGGAAACAGGTAAACGAGGTATGCCTCGGCATCCAGCGCATTCTTTCAGAAGGGATCGCGGACCAGGGTTCCCGGGACCGGGTCGCCCAGTTTATCAGGAGAACGGGTATCACCTCGCCGGAAATTCCGGAGACGATCGATCGGCTTGTTGGCGACTCTTTCGACCCTTACACCCGGTTCTATGGGATCGCTGGGAATCCGTGCACACATAGCAGAAGCCCGCCACTCTTCAACGCCCTATTCGACCTGTACCACATGAATGGATTTTACACCAGATTCCAGTGGCCGGATATCGATGAGATCCTTTCCCATGCCCGGATCCTCGGGATGAAAGGGCTCAGTGTAACAATCCCGTTCAAAGAACAGATTCTGCCCCTGATGGATCGTATTGACGGACACGCAGAAAAGATCGGTGCGGTGAACACGGTAGTGTTCTGCGGGAGAAGAACGCATGGCTTCAATACCGACTGGCTGGGCATCCGCGGACCCCTCGGGGGGCACAGGAATGAAAAGGCAGCGGTACTGGGCGCCGGCGGGGCCGCGGCAGCGGCTGTATATGCCCTTCTCGACCTGGGGATGGACGTCACGATCCTCAACCGGACCGTGGAGAGGGGAAGGCTCCTTGCCGAACGGTTCGGGTGCCATTCAGCTCCCCTGGAAGCATTCGCCTCGCTCTCCCCGGAGGTGGTGATCAATGCCACACCGGTTGGGATGGCACCCGATCGCCGGAGTCCGGTACCGGGAGAACAACTGAAACCTGGGATGACCATATTCGATCTGGTATACACCCCATCGGAGACTCCGCTTCTCCGTGCTGCAGCGGCTGCCGGATGCACGACCATCCCCGGGACCGAGATGTTTATCCGGCAGGCGTGCGCACAGTTCAGACACTTCACGGGTATCGTAGTGCCCGAAGAGCAGGTCAGGAGGATTCTGGTATGAACACATTCGGTCGGAATTTCCGGTGTACTTCCTTCGGCGAGAGCCATGGTCCTGCGATCGGCGTTATCGTGGACGGGTGTCCTGCCGGGCTTTCCCTTTCTCCCGAAGCTATCCAGCCCTTCCTCGACCGGAGAAGGCCGGGCACCAGTGACCTTGTTTCTCAGCGCAGGGAACCCGATCAGGTTTCTATCGCGTCCGGATTATTCGGGGGAAGGACCACCGGCATGCCGATCATGATGATGATCAAGAACCGTGACATCGAGTCAGGTGCGTACGATACCATCAGGGATCTCTACCGGCCCGGACACGCAGACTTTACCTATGACCAGAAGTATGGAATTCGCGATCACCGTGGCGGAGGGAGGAGTTCCGGACGGGAAACGGCCGCCCGTGTCGCTGCAGGGGCAATTGCCCGGATTTTTCTTGAACGATATAACATTGTCATCCATGGCAGAATACAAGAAGTACATGGTAAAACCGACGATTCGGAAATAGCGGAAGAGATCAGGTCGGCGCAAATGCGGGGGGATTCGGTCGGCGGGATCGTAGAGGTCATCGCAACCGGATGTCCCGTTGGCCTCGGAGATCCGGTCTTTGGAAAACTCGACGCACAGATAGCCTCCGCGATGATGGGGATCGGTGCGGTGAAGGGGGTCGAGATCGGAGAGGGATTTCATGCTGCCGCTCTGTATGGGAGCGAGAACAACGATCAGATAACAGGCGCAGGTTTTCTCTCCAATCATGCAGGTGGTATACTGGGGGGGATCAGTAATGGTGAGGAGATTGTCGTCCGGATTTCTGTCAAACCCACCCCGTCGATCAGTATACCGCAGAAAACGATCGACAGGAGCGGGAAAGAGCGGGTTATCTCCGTTCAGGGCAGGCATGACCCCTGTATCGTCCCACGCATCGTCCCGGTGGCAGAGGCCATGCTTGCACTTGTCATTATTGATTGCCTGCTCGAAAATGCCAAGTACCAGGTATTCGGAGATCTAACCTGCGGGATTCAGGGGCCTGAAGAGGACGATTAATACCTGCATTCCATATGGTTAAACCGGGAATATCATTATGAAAACCACCGTATTTATCCTGATTTCGCTGATCCTCTGTGTAACACTGGTTGTATCCGGATGCATTTCGGCAGTAAAACCTATCGGGGATCAGAATAAGGAAAATACGCTCTCACCTCTCCAGGTATATTTCATCAGCCAGGATGGCGACTGGTCCCTATCGCGGGGGTGCTATTGGGATATCTCGTACCAGGTCTATAATGCCGGAGACACCCCGTTGAAGAACGTTCGGCTCACGATCGAACTGATCAATGCTAATTCAGGCGCAGTACGGGATTCGAGGGATATTGTTATCGGGGTCATGGCTCCTGGCACATCGCGGGAAGTAACCGGCGAACTCGACGGTGAGTGCACAAATGAGTATACGGTCCGGGCAGTGCCTTCGTTTGACTGGTGAACCCATTCGCAGTAAACCCGAAAGGGATATTTTTCCCCGGAGTTCAAAAAAGATACCGGGTTATCGGGGATTCTTTCCCGTCACGGCCGGATTCGCCGGATCTGCACTCCACTCAGTGAATCCGCCCTCATAGAGTTTCACCTTCGGATATCCGAGGTAAAACTTGAACAGGATAAACTCGTTGGTCGCTTCCCGGCCGGTACCGCAGGAGGTGATGACCGTTTTATCCGGTGTAGCCCCTTTTGCCGTGATCAACCCGTGTACCTCATCATCCGTTTTCAGGAGCATCCGGTTATCGGTGTTCATGAGGGTCACCCAGGGAATGCTGACCGCACCCGGAATATGCCCGGGCCGGATCCAGGGTCCCTGGCCTTCGTAGACCGCTGCAGGCCGGGCATCGATCAGGATATGGTCCGAACGGTCTTTCACCGATTTCAGTTCATCGATCCCCATAATAAAGTCCTTCTGCAGTTCAGCCCTGAAATCCGATGATTTAAAGATGGGGAACTTCTGCGTGAGCGGGCGCTCCTCGGCCTTCCACTTTTCCAGGCCTCCATCGAGCACATAGACTTTTTTATGGTTGAATCTTGCCAGGCTGTATGCCACCATCGTCTGTTCCAGCCCGTCCCCGATGAAATTTCCACACATCGTCAGCGGACCCCTGCTGCAGTAGACGACGACCGGAAGATCGTTCTTCATGCCGGCGGCCCGTAAGGTGAACTGCGCCGCTTCCGGCGGGATCCAGTTAGTGGGGAGACCTGCATGAGCGCGGAATATCCCTTCCGGAATGTACCGGGCGCCGGGAATATGCTCCTTTATGTATTCATGGACATTTGGCTGGCAGTCGACGATCATCAACTGATCATCCTCGAGGTGGTCACCGAGCCATTCGGTCGAGACCCACTTTACCGGCCCCTGTGCCTTTGCGTAAGGATATACTTTCATGAGACAATCTCCGCTTCCGAAGCATATCCGCTATTACCACCGAAACTGATATATATTTCGATAAAGCCAATAGGTCCGGTAAAATCGGCTTTTATTCCCTATTTTTGATACATCCATGGGTTAAAGGGGCCTTGCACCAGGTGCTGACCGATGAAACGGGATATCGGGAAAAGCGAAAGCAGGATTAATCCATAAATGAATCATTTCTTTCCTGTTCGGGGGATGAATGAAAAAGAAGACCATATAATTTTTTCAGATCCCGGATATGGTACTGCCCTTCCGCAACCGGGGAACCTGCATGGCAGAATACCATCTCCGATCCGAAGAGCGGGAGAAGTACGCGGGCGTAACTGAACTCTTCTCCTGTAATACTCGTAATCAGTGGTCCCGAATGAAGCGTGAATGAGAGGAATGTGATCAAATCGTCAGGTGTCTCCGGCCTGACCACAATTTTGGGAAGATCCCCATACGATCGGAGGATCCCGAGGATCTTTTCCAATCCCTCTTTATCAGGCATATCCCCGGTATGATATGACGCGATCACAACCTTGCCTCGTTTCTTCATACCGGCTGCATACGCCCGCACAGTACATTCCATATCCACGATATCGAGATACGGGAGGAGTGGGGTCATTATCCGCAGCCATTCGGACGGGGTCCCCTCAAAAGCCCCGCCCTCCGTTCTGCTCCGGATTGTTCCGATGAGCGGAAGCGGAGTCTGTTCCCGGATCGATGCCACCAGCGCCCGGAGATCCCCTCTCATCAGGTCGATCCGGATCTCAATGAGATCGGCACCCGACTGCTGGGCATCCTCAATACTCGTGGGATCAGAGATTGAAACAACTATCTTCATCCTTCGCGTCTGATATGGTACCTGTAATCGGATAAATATGCCTTCAATAATGGTCTGTGGCGTTCGTCCTCTTATCAATACGAACAGTACGGGTAATCCGCCCTATCCCGCCCTTTCATCCTCCATGATGGATTGTTGTATGGGGGTATGCATGTGGCAGGCGTGACGAAGCCGGATCCCTTTGATATACCCGAGCTCCTTGCGCCAGCGGGTTCCAGCGGAGCTCTCCGTGCTGCCATTGCGGCAGGCGCCGATGCGGTCTATCTGAGCGGAAAAAGATTCGGGGCACGAAAATACGCGGAAAATTTTGATGAAGACGCGCTCCGGGAGGCAATTTCGTACGCCCATCTCTGCGGGGTGAGGGTCTATGTAACCGTGAATACCCTGATCCATGACCGGGAACTCCCGGATCTCGCAGACTATCTGGTCTGGCTCTATGAGCGGGGTGTTGATGCGATCCTCGTTCAGGATATCGGTGTGGCTTCGCTCGCCCGGGAGCTCGTGGCGGGGCTCCCCCTTCATGCCTCCACTCAGATGACGATCACCGATCGGGAAGGTGTGGCAATGGCCCGCCATCTTGGGTTTTCACGCGTAGTCCTGGCTCGTGAGGTCGGTCTCGGGGAGATTGTCGATATCGTGAACGCACCTGACTGTGGTCAGACAGGACTCGAGGTTTTCATTCACGGGGCACTCTGTTACTGTTATTCCGGCCAGTGTCTCCTCTCATCGGTCATCGGCGGCCGAAGCGGCAACCGCGGTACTTGTGCGCAACCATGCCGCAAACCCTACACGCTGGATGCAGGAGGGGTGGATGCATACGGAAGGCCTGAATCTCTGTCATGCGTTCCGCTCCCGGACGCGTATCTCCTCTCGACCCGTGATCTCGCGGCGTACCCGAATCTTAAAGCAATTGCCCGAACCCGGATCGCGGCACTCAAGATCGAGGGGAGAATGCGTTCTCCGGAATATGTCGCGGTCGTGGTATCCATCTATAGGAAAGCACTCGACGCGATTGCAGCCGGTGCCTGGTCCCCAAATGAAGACGATATGCGTGACCTCGCCCTTGCATTCAACCGCGGGTTCACGGGGGGGTATCTGTCCGGGGTCGGCCCGGGTGATGTGATGGGAAGGGATCGTCCCGATAACCGGGGCATCTGCATCGGCACAGTGATCGCCAGTGATCCCCGCTTCCGTACCGTGTGTGTTCACCTGAGCGGGGGGATCCGTCCGGAACAGGGCGATGGATTGATGATTGCCGATTCTGTATCCGGACGTGAAGAGGGGATGCTTCTTTCCCTGCAGCCAAGATATACCGGCGAGACGGTTGTTATTCCCGTTCAGGCGCCGATAACCCCGGGATCAAAGGTTTATCTGACCCGGAGAGAGGAGCTGGTCCGCAGGGCCCAGAAGATTGTCGGGAAAGCCCCCGGGAAAGCGTTCATCCCGGTTGATCTTTCGGTGACCATCGCGGAGGATCGTATACCTCTCCTCGAGGGATCCGTAAAAGGAAAAGATGGATCTCCTCTGACCGTCCGTTACCGATCGGACGTTCCCCTCGAACCTGCGCGCCGAGCACCTCTCACCGGCACACAGATAGAAATGCAGATGAGAAAGGCCGGGGATTCACCATTCTTCGTTCGTTCGTGTGAGATCTCATACCCGGGAGGGTTATTCGCACCGATCAGTGCTCTGAACCGGATGAGAAGACTGCTCCTCTCTGCGGTGGAAAAGGCTATCCTCGCATCCTGGAGCCCGGATCAGGAGATGGTTCGTACCTGTCGCATACGGGCCGGGGCTTTCAGAGAACGGCAGGCTTTGACGAAGTGTCTCCGGAAACAAAGCCCCAGTAGTAGCCCGGTCATCATGGTATATGTGAATGAGCTCCGCGCGGCAATGAAAGCCGTACAGGCCGGGTGTCAGATGGTCTGCTTTGAACCCCCCTCCTGCACATCAGAAGAGGGGGGAGAGAGTGCCGGCAGAGGCCGTTCCGTCTCCGATGATCTTACGGGACTGGGAGCAGTCATGGATGAGTTTGCCGGAATATGCCGCGCGTATGGAGGAAATCCTGTCTGGAAATGGCCGCGAATCGCTCACGGTGTGTTTCTTGAGCGTGCGCTGCGTTCCGTACCCGGTATATACAATACAGGGGTAACAGAGGTCCTGCTCGAAAATCCGTCACCGGCGGAAGCGATCCTCCAGAAAGAGCCCCGGTGTCTTCTATCAGGGGGGACCGGACTCAATATATTCAACCACCGGTCCATTGCTGCGCTCTGTCCTCCTTTTCATCGGGTTACGCTCTCACCGGAATTGTCACAGAGGGATATCTTAGAATTAATGATAAAGATCCCGTTACCGGGTAATCCCCCGCATATCGCGTGTTTAGTAGAAGGAAATCTGGAGGTGATGGTCAGCGAGGACAGGCTGCTTTCCCTGGTCCCGGAACCGGAAATCCCCGGGAGAAAGTATGGCTTCATTGGTCTCCGGGACGAACGAAACCGGATTTTCCCGGTCTGGACCGACAGTGGCGGCCGCACCCGGGTGTTCAATGCAGTTGAGACCTGTCTCATCGATCACCTCCCGATACTCGTCGCATCCGGTGTGGAAACGTTGGTCATCGATGCACGAAACAGGGGAGAGCAGTATGCGGGGAAAATAACGGAAATATATAAAAATGCACTCCATATATGCGAGAATGAACCAGATCCGCCATCCTCTTCATTTTTGCCGCTCAAAAGGAAGATAAAATCTATCGCTCTGGGTGGGATCACGACAGGCAGTTTTATCAGAGGATTGAAAGAAGGAGAAATACCTCCGATATCGATCGAGTAGTTTAACGGGACATGTATTGATGAAAAACCCTGAATATTGCCCACCGGAAGATTATCACGTGGAGGTATTTCCTGTATGAACTGAGATATGGGGGTTCCCGCACCGGGTCTGGAATGCCAGGTATCCTAAATCTCCGGGGGAACGTTCTTTTTATCGCGACCCCCATCCATGGGTAACGGAGACATCATGACACCGCCATTCATCCTGATCAATCTCAAGTCCTATCCGGAGGGGACCGGACAACGTGCTCATGCGATCGCGGACGCTGCCTTGCAGGTAGCAGAAGAGAGTGGTGCGCGGATCGGCCTCGCACCAGGCTACATGGATATTCATCCGATCAGTTTTCATTTCGAACTTCCCGTCTTCGGGCAGCATGTGGATGGAGCCGAACCGGGGGCACATACCGGGCATATTACGGCATATGCGCTGAAACAGGCCGGTGCTGCCGGTTCTCTGGTAAACCATTCCGAGAGGCGGCTTTCCCTTGCAGATGTCGATGGGGCAGTATCGGCTCTTCGTGGGGAGAAGATGACCTCTGTCGTATGTTCCAACAACGTGGCGACCAGCGCTGCGGCAGCTGCGCTCAAACCGGATTATGTAGCGATCGAACCCCCTGAGTTGATCGGAAGCGGGATCTCGGTCTCAAAGGCGAATCCGGATATCATCAGAAGTTCTGTTTCGGCGATCCGGGCAGTGAACGCGGAGGTCGGGATTCTCACCGGTGCAGGGATACAGTCCGGGGAATGTGTCAGAATCGCCAGGGATCTCGGTACAGACGGGGTGCTTCTGGCATCGAGCGTCGTCAAGGCGAAGGTACCGATCACCGTTCTCCGGGACCTCGTATCGCTCATCTGATATCGGTGATCAGGGATATCAGGTCATGCTTGGTGATCACGCCCCGCACGTGACCCCCTTCCATCACCAGCACCGCGTGGTGATGCTGCAGGATCTTTATCACGGTCTCCATCCCCATGTCTGGTGGAACGGTCGGGAACCCCGATTCCATAAAATTCTTCACCGGGAAGTGATCGCTTCGGTGCAGACCCTGTTCTTCAATGACGGTAACAATTGCCGATTCCGATATACACCCCAGGGGAAGACCATCCTCGATAACCGGGATTTGAGAGAAGTTATTCTCCTCCATGATCGAAACTGCCCGGAGAATGGAATCCTTTGGCCCAACTGAGGTGACCGGAGCGTGCATCACATCAGCTGCCGATACTCTTCGTGGTGCAGCACTATTTAACGCATGCACAATTTTGGTGAGAGTGCTGGCACGGGGATCCACGCTCCCGGCTTCAATCCGGGCAACCATCGACTGGCTGATTCCGGCCATCGTCGCGAGCTGAGCTTGTCGTATGCCGAGGACTTCCCGTCTTGCTTTCAATTCTTCCGGTGTCGGAATATGCATTAGCGATTACTGGGAGTAATATTACCTGTTATCAGTTAAAAATGTGTGTAAAATGAGTAAATAACGAAAGGATATAACCGGAGTGGGAGGAGTAAGCCCCCTTCTGTTCGTTGCGGCATTCAGCTATGCACCATACCCGGGCGGTTACTGAGCAACCGGATTGCCCTGTTTTGGCTTGCACCCGCAGGGATTCACCGTTTCATCGATTCCTGTTCCTGCGCTCTGCGATTAGGCATGGAATGACATGCAGCTCGCCCGGTAAGGGCTCGGTCGCATCATTGCTAATAACAGGCCGTGTCGTTTCTGTGCCATTGCCGTGACTCTCGCCACCCGTACTTGCGTACGGCTGCGTGCTCAGCGGGTGGGGGGACTTTCCTCAGCGGCGTTTCCGCCACCGTCGGCCGCACTCTCCCTCTCCACTATTTATAGGAGAGCCGATTATTTACTCTTAATGGACGTCCTCACCCCCGAAGAAGGAGTTTATGCTGTTCAATTAGCCCGCACCGTTTTGGAAAATGTGATTGGGTCATCATCCCTTCCCTGTCCGTGCCTTACCCCGATATTCGGCGAAAAGCGGGGGGTGTTTGTAACGCTTACCCGAGCCGGGAAGCTCAGGGGGTGTATTGGGTTTCCCTATCCGGTAATACCGCTCGGGGAGGCAATCAGGGAAGCAGCATTATCGGCTGCACGGGAGGATCCCCGGTTTCCGCCAGTGCAGGCACCGGAACTGGCAACAATCCGGATCGAAGTGACCATCCTGACCGTTCCCGCCCGGCTGGATGTCCCTCCCGGGCAGCGACCTTTCTCGATCATAGTCGGACGTCATGGTCTGATCGCACGCGGGATGGGGAGGAGCGGGCTTCTTCTTCCCCAGGTCCCGGTGGAATGCTGCTGGGACAGCGTGACGTTTCTGGATCATACCTGTGTGAAGGCAGGGCTCCCAACCGGATGCTGGAGAAGAAAAGAGGTAGAGATATTCACCTTTGAGGGCCAGATCTTCCATGAAGGGTGAGCAGATTTTTGCGCCACCATTCCTGTCCGGGTGCAAACACGGGGACCTCCCGATGCGTGAAAGAAGGAGATTTGAGGGAATCAGGGGGAAATAAAAATATATTCACCTGAAACAGTGAATGCGTCACCGGGATCGGGTGATCACCCGGCGAGATTCGATATACTCGTCCCCGGATGCTACGGAACGGGTCCATAATGAAGCTCCATGCGATTTTTCTTGCCTATATCATGCAGGGGGTAATTCTTGCAATTACCATCTACAGCATCGTGATCGGTGATTATCCCGTAACGATATCCGGAATCGTCGCCCTCTTCCTGACCATGATCCCCGCGATCGTCAAGCGGCAATGGCATATCACCGTCCCGTGGTTTGTCACATTTCTGATCGCCCTCACCCTCTTCTTTCATGTGGCCGGGTATGTCTTTGCGTGGTATCTGATATTCTATCCGTATTATGACAAGATCGCGCACTTTGTCGCATCCATCACCATTGCACTCCTCGGGTTCCTCATGGTGCTGATCCTCCATCGCTACGGAGGCATGAAGTGCTCCCGGACGATGACCATATTCTACATCATTATCTTCACCCTTGCATTAGGTGCCATCTGGGAGATCATCGAATATTTCCTCGATTTCTTCCTTCATACCGGTCTCCAGCATGGAAATGACGATACCATGATCGACCTCATCATCGATCTGCTGGGTGGCATCGTTGTTGCTGTTCTGGGGGGAAATTATCTCAAGCGAAGGGATGAAACAGAGATTGTGGACGCGATGATCGTGCCGGGACAGGAGGTGAACATCCCTGTCATCTCCTCCAGAAAACCCAATAAATGACCAAAAAGGAGATTTCTCTGTTTGGGGGCCTATTATTGCGGTATCTGGATGGACAGCAGTTCTCACTCGCTATCAAAAAATCATCCTTTCTTGTATGCCGTTATACAAAACCATTTGAGAGAAGAGATAATATCCTGTTCAGGAATCCGAATGATTAAAAAATTCCCTAAAATTGGGTACAACCATTATTTTGCAATAATTATACTTCTGGGACTGCTGAACGTCTCCCTTGGATATATGTACTGGGAAGGAAAGACGAACCAGATTACGACTCTTGTCGTCCAGGGCGCCCCGGGGAGGATCGTATTCATCGCCGATCCGCATCTTCGAGAGAGCAATATGAATCACATCCAGGAAAGTATTACGCAGATTAATGAGCTTCACCCTGGACTCGTCCTTATTGGCGGGGATTTTACCTACGGGGATGATCTCGCGCTCCAGGATGTGTGGAGCGGTATCGATGCGCCGGTCTACGCAGTACTCGGTAATCACGATTACAAAACAGGGATCAGCGCAACCAGCTGCGTTCAGAAGATGCTCTCCATCAAAAAGGCAACTATCGACGCGGATCACTATAACGTGAGTTGTCTCCGGGACGACTCGGTGGATGAGGCATATGCAGATCAACTATCTGAAGTTCTGGAAAAGAATGGCGTCCATGTTTTACGAAATGAGTATGCGGACATCCCCATTGACGGAAAGACGGTGCGGATTGTCGGGTTGGACGATGGATGGGCCGGAATGGCCGATCCCCCGCCTATACCGAAGACAGATGCCTTCACCATCTACATGATCCACGAACCGGAATGCCAGGCCAACTGGGATGCCGACCTTATCCTCTCCGGGCATACGCATGGCGGGCAGTTCATCCCGCCCGGGGCGGATCGCCTCCTGTCCGGCGGCCGGATTGAGCTCTCGGGACGCATCGACGGAAAAAACGCCACATCGTACGTCACGCGGGGTTTGAGCACTTCCAATCTCGAATTCGAGGTCCGGGCCTTTGCGTCGCCGGAGATTGTTCTCATCGAGTCACCTGACATATCATAAGGATACATCCGATCCGAACATCCCCTCTTTTACCGTTTGTGATACCTGCGATAACTCCAACGAGAAACGTAATGGATAAATGGAACGTCGTTTCCGGCTGACATACCTTATTACCTCTTTAACCCCTCAATAATGCGTATATTCGGAATAGCCCATGGCACTCCAGTTTGAGGTCCTCTCCAAAGACATTGCCGGCCGCATAGGCCGGTTAAAGGCCGGTAAAAGGACGCTTCGTACTCCGGCACTTCTCCCGGTCGTTAATCCCCATCTCCTGGTGATCAGCCCGGCAGAGATGAACGCCCTCGGGGCAGAGGGGATCATCACGAATGCATATATCCTGAACAGGAGCCGGGAATTTCGTGAAGCGGCCCTGAAAGAGGGACTTCATGCCATCCTTGGGTTCGACGGAATTATCATGACCGATTCCGGATCGTTTCAGTTATCCGTCTACGGGGATGTGAAGATCACGAACCGCGAGACGCTGGAGTTTCAGCGTGCAATCGGAAGCGACATCGTTGTCCCGCTCGACATCCCCACGCCGCCGGATGCCGACCGGGAGAGGGCATCGTGCGAGCTTGGTATTACCGAGAGCAGGCTCGAGGAAGCGCGCGAACTGTTCGGGGATGATTCCCCGGTAGCCGGGCCGGTGCAGGGAGGACTGTTCGAGGATCTTCGGGAGTCGGCCGGCCGGAGAGTCGGGGAACTCGGTTTCGCCTTCTGTCCGATTGGAGCAGTCGTTCCACTCATGGAATCCTACCGGTATGCAGACCTGGTGCGGGTGTTGCTTGCGGCAAAGAGGGGGATCCCCCGTTCCGCCTGCGTGCACCTCTTCGGTGCCGGGCATCCGTCCATGTTCGCCCTTGCCGTCGCAATGGGGTGCGATGTCTTCGATTCTGCCGCATATGCACTGTACGCGAAAGAAGGACGATACCTCACGCCGGCAGGCAGCTATAAACTCGCAGAACTCACCGAGCTCCCCTGTGCCTGCCATGTCTGCCGGAGTCACACTCCGGGTGATATCATCGCCTCGAAGGAGAAAGAAAGGCTCCTTGCCCTGCATAACCTTTCGGTGAGTTTTGCCGAGATTGCCCGGATCAGGCAGGCGATCACCGATGGCGTTCTCTGGGAACTCGTCGATGAACGGTGCCGGAATCACCCCCAGCTCCTTCGCGGTTACCGTGAACTGATGAAGCACAGCCGTGAGCTTGAGCCTTTAGACAGGGTCTCCAAACGCCGTTTTTTTTATCGGGGGACAGAGAGCTGCCAGCGTACGGAAGTTATCCGGTATCAGATGCTGCTCGAAAGGATTCCGGTGCATGGACGCGTGCTGATTGCCATAGATGGGCGGATACGGGAGGGATTTGATACGATCCTCCTGTTCAAGCCCCCCTTCGGCCCCTATCTTCCGGAGTTGAAAGAAACGTTCCCTATTGGGCAGAGCGAAATTCCGGACTGGGATGAGGAGATGGTCAGACAGGGATGCACCGGGATCCGGAAAGTGATCGACTCCAATCCGGATTGCACCTTCACCGTATTCTGCACGGGTCCGTGGAGATCCGTCATCACCCGGGAACTTGACAGGACGGAGGTATGTTGTGACGACGTTTGAAGTGAAGAAACGTGATGGACTGGCACGGAAATCGGTATTCATTCATGGGGATATACACCTCTCCCTCCCCGCCGCGTGTGATCCGACCGCCCTGTTCCCATCGATGAAACTCGTTCATTTAACCAATGTGCCGCTCTCCGCTCCTCCCGCATTCGTGAAGGAATATTTCGACCCGGGCGAGGGACAACCGGTTCCGGTTCACCCATCACAGGAATGTATTACGGGAGTCTCCGGTGACTGCGTGATGATCGCAAACTGGCATACCGCGCTCTCGAACCCCCGGAATTTCGCACACTGGATCTGTTCGCTCAAAGAAAAAATTCCACCGGACACTGCATGGTACGCCCCGGCGTCCGCCCTGCCGTCCAATGCACATATCCTCTGTTACGCGGGGTTCGATCTCTTCGATTTCTCGGCGGTGGACCTGAAGACCGCACAGGATACGTTCTGCCTGCCCGAAGGAGAATTCCCCGGTTCGATCCTGGGATCCGGAATCTGCGGATGTGAAGGGTGCAGAAAGGGGGACCTCTCACAGCATAATCGCCATTCGCTCTCGACCGAGTTGTCGCTCATCACGCAGTTCATCGAATCCCAGCAGATGCGGGAGTTCGTGGAATCCCGGTGCCGGATGAATGCATACCATGTCGCAATTCTGCGGCATCTTGACAACCAGCGCACCCTTATGGAGATGGCTATCCCGGTTGCACGGAACGTGCGCCTGGGGGCGATGTCGGGTGATGCATTGAACCGGGCCGAGATCCGGAGGTTCGCGGACCGGGTTGTCCGGCGATACATTCCTCCTCCTGCCGATACGATCGTCCTATTGCCCTGTTCCTGGAAAAAACCCTACGCACTTTCCCAAAGCCATCGGAAATTAATACAGGCGGTGGCGGGGCGAGCGCTCGAGGTTATCGTCACCTCCCCCCTCGGTGTCGTTCCCCGTGAACTCGAACGCTGTTACCCTGCCGCTCACTATGATATTCCGGTCACCGGTCACTGGGACCGGGAGGAAAAGGCGTTCACCGCGAGGATACTTCGCGAATTTCTGGAGCGCCACTCATTCAGGCGCGTTATAGCACACCTTGAGGGAGGAGCAATGGATTCGGCGATGATGGCGGCGGATGAGCTGGGGATCGATCCGGATCTTACCTGCATCGGGCACCCCACCTCCGCGGCTTCCCTTGCCGCTCTGGAAGCGGCCTGTGCGGGGGAAAGGATGGTTAAACAGGATCCTGTCCGGGGTATCGGTTCCTGGCAGTTTGGCGTACCGATCGATACCAGGGGAATTCAGATGCGTGGCCGGTACCCCGCCCTGTTCGCAACGAAGGGGAAAACACAGTTATTTTCCCTTGATACGGGTACGGGGCTGCTGCGCCCGACATTTGACGGGTGGAGCCTTGTAAAAGGAGTGTACCGGGTGGAGATCGAAGATTTTGTCCCCCGCGGGGATGTACTGGCCCCCGGGGTTTCGGGGGTAGACCCGCAGATCCGGGAAGGAGATGAAGTGCTGGTGGAAGGACCGTCTGCATTCGCAACCGGAAGATCCTCGATGAGCGCCGTCGAGATGCACGGATCGAGACGGGGGGTCGCGGTCCGTGTGCGCACGATAAAGAAGATTGAACATCAATAAAATGAAAATTCTGTGCACATAGAGGAGTGAAGTTTCTGTACCGGGTTCTGCAGGCGGATAAACTGGCCGATCGGGTCTATCAACAATGGATAAGGGCTCCGCACGTCGCCTGTCATGCACAGGCGGGACAATTTCTGATCCTCCGCATCGATGAGCGCGGTGAGCGGATCCCCCTAACCATATCGGCGGTAAAAGGCGATGATCTCCGCATCATTTTCATGTCTGTCGGCAAGACCACGCATCAGCTCGCGCTCCTCGGCCCCGGGGATACCCTCTGCGATATCGCAGGACCGCTCGGCAGGCCCAGTGAGATCCCGGAAAAAAGCACCTGTGTGGTTGTCGGCGGAGGTGTAGGGATCGCCAGTACCCCGATCATCGCGCGGGCCGCAAAGGCGGCGGGGAATTACGTTATCGGGATGATCGGCGCGAGAAACTCCGGGTTGCTCATACTGGAAGAGGAGATGCGGGAGATCTGTGACGAACTGTATATCGCCACCGATGACGGGAGCAAGGGGACGCATGGATTTGTAAGCGATCTTTTAAAATCCGAGATCGGCCGGAGGACCATCGACTGCGTCTGGGTTATCGGCCCGGCGATGATGATGAAGGTCACGTCCGGCGTTACAAAACCTCTCGGGATCAGGACGTACGTGAGCCTGAATCCGATCATGGTCGACGGTACGGGGATGTGCGGGTCCTGCCGCGTCCGGGTGGGGGGAAGAACCCGGTTTGCCTGCGTCGACGGTCCCGAATTTGATGCACATCAGGTGGATTTTGATACTCTCATGCACCGGCAGCGGGCCTACCTGGATGAAGAACGGGATTCGCTCGAACGGTTTCATGAAGGATCCTGTGGCTGCAGGGAGGGCAGATGAATGCACGATCGCCCGGCTGCAGAGCGTATCTTGGATTTTGAAGAGGTCGATCCGGGACTATCCGCCGATGAGGCAATAATGGAGGCGGAACGGTGTCTCCAGTGCAAGAAACCGGGATGCGTGACGGGGTGCCCGGTGGGTATCGATATCCCGGGATTTATCTCATCAGTGGCGGAGGGGGATTTCCGCCGGGCAGCGGGAATTATCAAGGAGGAGAACCTGCTGCCCGCCGTATGCGGACGGGTATGCCCGCAGGAGAGCCAGTGCGAGGGCGAGTGTATCCTCGGAGTGAAGGAAGTTCCTCTCCGGATCGGCGCACTCGAGCGTTTCGTTGCCGATCGGGAGCGGGAGGAAGGCCTCATCATCCCCGAAACGGCCCCGCCAACGGGAAAACGGGTCGCTGTAGTCGGTTCGGGGCCTGCGGGACTGACCGCTGCGGCAGAGCTCTCCCGGATGGGTCACCAGGTAACCCTTTTTGAATCGCTGCACGAGCCAGGAGGGGTTCTTGTGTATGGAATTCCCGCATTCAGGTTACCCAAAGATATCGTCCGGGCGGAGATCGAACAGCTCCATGCCATGGGAGTCACCCTGAAACTCAATCACCTGGTCGGGAACAGCGTCACGCTGGACGAGATCAAGCGGTTCGAAGCGGTGTTCCTCGGTACGGGCGCGGGCCTCCCGTATTTCATGGAGATCGAAGGAGAAGATCTTTCCGGGGTATATTCGGCAAACGAATTTCTGACCCGCGTAAACCTGATGCATGCCGAACGGTTCCCCCGGTACGATACTCCTGTCAGGCATGCGAGTCGTGTGGTTGTTGCAGGAGGAGGGAACGTAGCGATGGATGCAGCACGGGTTGCGCGACGTCTCGGTGCAAAAGTCACGCTGGTGTACCGGAGAAGGGAAGAGGATCTACCGGCCCGCAGGGCGGAAGTCGTGCATGCCCGGGAGGAAGGGGTGGAATTTGTTCTGTGTGCCGCTCCGGTCCGCGTGATCGGAGACCAGTGGGTCACCGGTGTTGAATGCATCCGGACCGAGATGTGCGACCTGGACGCAAGCGGGAGGCCGGAGCCGGTGGCGGTCGATGGCAGACTCCTTCATTATCGATGCCGACCTGTTCATCGAGGCTATAGGTCAGGGGCCGAACCCGCTCCTCATACGGAAGATCGATGGAATAACACAGGGAAAGCGGGGAAACGTGATCGTCGATGAGGAAGGGCAGACATCGATGAGCCGGTTCTTTGCTGCCGGAGATGTTGCAACGGGAGCAGCAACGGTCATCCTTGCGATGGGAGGGGCGAAACGTGCAGCCCACGCCATCGACCGGATGCTCCGCGGGGTCGACCGGTGCGGCGATTAGCCCGTATCCTCAGATTCCACAGGACAATATGCCTGCATCACTCCCCGGTATACCTCGCACGCCTTGTGCAGTTGTTCGATCGCGACCCGTTCGTCGACTGCATGGAGCAGGGTAATCTCCCCGGGACCATACTCTATCACCGGGTATCCTTCTTTTCTGAGATACCGGGCATCACTTGCGGCCCACTGGACGACAGGTTCTGCGTTCGCGCCGTAGACCTGTGAGATCTCCCGGCATACGGTCCTGACAAGGGGGTTATCCGGCGGTGTGAGGGAGGGCTCGGACAGACTCCGGATCCTCGCGCTCGCGTTCGGTGAATGGACGATGATATCATCGATCAGCTCAGGGATTGAGCAGCCCCAGGGGATCCGGAGGTCGAGTTCCAGGTCGCAATGCTGGGCAACGATGTTTGCCTTTTCGCCCCCCTCGATCCGGCCCGGGTTGTACATGATACGCCGCAGGATATCCCCGGCACCGGAGATGCCCAGAACCTCCCCGATGACTGCCGAGGACGCTTCGATGAGTGCCCCCTGTTTCCCCCCCGGATCATAAACCCGCTGGTGCAGGGTTTTTAAATACTCAAGCGTGGAGTACGCCTCCATCACCGCGCTCACTCCCCGGATCGGATACAGCGAACCGTGACCGGGAACCCCGCGGAACTGGAGATCCAACCGGCAGAGGCCCTTCTGACCGATATTTGGATGAAGCGCGGGAGTGGGCTCGGCAATGATGCAGTCGCACGGCCTGATAAGACCCCGTGAGAGGAGACACTGGATGCCATTGGTACCACTCGTCTCCTCATCACAGACAAATGCGAATCCGGCGTCCGGTTCTTCTCCCGTGTCCAGCAGGGATCGATATGCCGTAAGGAAAGCCGCACATCCCCCTTTCATGTCGGTGGAACCCCGTCCCCATACATATCCGTCGTGAATTGTTCCTGAAAATGGAGGGAATTTCCACCCGTCGGTCATTGCCGGCACCACGTCGACATGGCCGCAGAGGAGGAGCCGGTATCCCTTTTCGGCACTTACCAGATTACACCTGCCGCCGTGATTGGCGATGATCATCGTCCGGACCCCGAGGCCGTCGAGATATCCCATGATGAAATGGATGATCTCTTCCGTGTTACCGGGGGGGTTTTCACTCCGGATTCGCACCATTTCTGCGCAGAGGCGGTCGACATCCATCGTTTTTGGCTCCTAGGAAGTCTTCGATGAGAGATACTCGTGGAATTTCAGGGAAAGCGATGCATCCCCATAGAGGCTCTTCAGGAACTCCTGATCAAAGAAATCCTCGATCATCCGGTAAAATATGGCCGGAGGGATAGGCTGGTTGCTTTCCGGATCGAGGACGATCCGGAAGCTCCGGTATTCCGCGGGATCTTCCCTGTCATAGACCCGTCTCCAGAGGAGAGGAAGTTTTCCAAACGTATCCGGATACCTGCCCTTCAGCCAGGGAATAAAGGCCGGGAAGTGAACCCTCGCTCCCTTCTTCTCCTCATCGATCCGCCACCGGAGATATTCCCCGGCGAGAATTGTCTTCGGGGACTGGTAACTGTAGGACATTACCCCCAGGGTATAGTCGATGTGTGCAAGTGCATCGATATAATAAAAATAGAGAACCGGGTGGAAGAGCGAGGTATCATGGAGGACGAGAGACTTCTCGTACAGGTGGGAGAGGATATGCTGGTATTCGCTACTGCCATTCATGCCCTCCTATACGCGAACGATAGGTAAAATGATTATGATACCGGATATCCGGGTCGTCCCCGGGTTAAACCGGCCTTTTATTATTCATGGAAATAGGGTCTCCGCCGGGAAATTGCTTCCCGGAAACATGCCTCGAGTCTCCGGTCCCCGCTTTCCACGGACATCCACATGATTATCCGACCGGAGGAGGCAGGGTTTCAGTTTTCCATCCGACGTGACCCGGAGCCGGTTGCAATATGCGCAGAATTCCGTGTTATGAAGCGGCCGGACAACCTCTACCTCAGCGCCGTCCAGACAATATTTTTTCCGGTGGTGCATCCTCCGGGTGATGATCTGGTTCGATCTTGCCGAAAGTTCATCCTCGAGGGCGTTCAGCTCGCCGTGGTAGTCACATCCGCGAAACTCCATCAGTTCGATCAGCTGAAGGATCAGGTTCCGGTTCCCCCGGACAAACCGGAGAAACGCATCTATCTCCTGATCATTGATCCCCTTCAGCACAACCATATTCAACTTGATCGGAGTCAGTCCGGCGGTAAGAGCGGCCTCTATTCCTTCCAGCACATCCCCGAGCCGATCCTGCCCTGTTATCTTCCGGTATGTCTCCGGATTCAGACTGTCCAGGCTGACATTAACCCGGGAAAGTCCCGCCTCCCGGAGATCGCCACGCACATTCGGAGAGCAGCGTCCCGTTTGTCGTCATCGAGCCTCTCCATGCCGGGGGGTACCGAACGGATGATATCGACGAGATCGGATCGTAATGCGGGTTCACCTCCGGTAAATTTTACGCTTCGTATGCCAAATTCAGCACCGATACGCATGATTTCTGCGATATCGGCAGCGCTGATCAGTCCATCGCCTGCTTCTTCACCTTCCGCATGACAGTATATGCACGAGAGATTGCATGCCGGAGTCAGGCTTATCCGGAGATTACTCACCGGTCTGTTATACGGATCCTTCAGAACCATAAGCCCGGATGCAGTTTTTTGCAATGATATAGATCTCTGCGCTTCCTTTCCGGGAAGCCCGGCAACGGTACGTCCTGACGGAAAAAAAATGCTTTCTCGTCTCGTTGAGAAGTTCTCCAAAATCTTCTCCCTGAAATGACTTTACCACAAAATTCCCGCCGGGTTTAAGCATTGTGGACGCAAATGCGAGGGCTTCCATACCGAGTCCGATTGCCCGTGCCTGATCATAACTCCGGTGTCCGGAGAGCCGGGGAGCGGCATCGGAGATGATGACATTCACGACGGGAACGGTTGCTCCGACGGATTTCTGGATCTCAGGCTCTGTGAAATCACCTGAAATGGTCAGGACCCCCTCTAACGGCGGAACCGGCGAGAGATCGATCCCGAGAACTATCCCATCCGTCAGGTTCCGTATCACCTGCAGCCAGCTGCCAGGGGCCGATCCCAGGTCCACAACGTTGTCATTTCGCCGTATGATCGAATACCTGTCCTGGATCTCCATCAGCTTGATCGCAGCACGGGAACGGTAACCCTCCTTCATTGCCCTGATATAAACACTGTCTTTACTCCACCGTGACCCCATACGATAAATCCCCGTCCGGACTACAGGCTGTAAGTCGAATCAGATATTATTAAAAATATGACGATACAGTTAATTATAGCTGATTATAGGGGTGTGAGATGTTAAAAGCAACGATAGATGCAGATATTTTAAAGGAATCCGTCGATGCAATCTCCGCGCTCGTCACGGAGTGCCGGTTGCATACCGACGAGAACGGGATCTATACCAGAGCGGTCGACACAGCAAACGTCGCCATGATTGCCGTGAACCTGCAAAAGGAAGCCTTCGATTCCTATGTTGCAACGAAAGGGGAGATCGGCCTGGATATTGCCAAAATGAAGAACATTTTCGGCATGATCGGGAGAGATCAGCCGCTGAATCTGGAGCTCCCCGACGACGGACAGAAACTGAAGGTCAGTTTCGAAGGGTACCGGTATTCGATCACACTCCTTGACGCCAACACCATACGAAAAGAACCCAATCCGCCGAATATCGAACTCCCGGGCAAAGTGGTCCTCTCCGGCAATGAGCTCAATAATGCAATAAAAGCAGCAGCAGTGGTCTCCGACAAGATCGCGCTCGGCATCGACTCCAAAACCCAGATATTTTATATGGTTGCCGAGGGGGACACCGATCACATAAGGCGTGAATTTGGGAAAAATGAGATCAAATCCATCAATGGTGTCGAGGCACGCTCCCTCTTCTCCCTTGACTACCTGAAGGATATGGGGAAAGTGATGAGCAGGGCGGAAGAGGTCGAACTCAGCCTCGGAACCGATCATCCGGCAAAATTCTCCTTTGCAATCGCGGGAGGGAAGGGGCATGTCGAATACCTTCTCGCCCCCCGGATCGAGGCTGATTGATGCGGGTTCAGCTCGACCTGCACGATCTTGTAAAATATCCTTTTTTAAAAGAATCCCAGTCATTCGTGGCGGATACGACGGGGTCACTCGAACAATTTCTCGGGACGCATACCGGGAAGATAGCGCTGAACCATGCAGTCACCCGGGTTGACCAGGCCATTCACCCCCAGAGAAGGAATGCAAGAGAGATTGCCGATTCCTCTATGACAGACAAATTCGGGGTGAAACTAGCGGTGACGAGTTACGCGCTTGCACGCGTGCTCGTCTCCTGTATCCGGGATCGCGCCATGATCGACCGGCTCTGCCGTTACGAGGCACAACGGGCATTTGATCTCCTGAGTGAGGAAGATCCGGAGAAGAAGGAATATGTCGCAGAGAGTATGGGGATGACGACGGAGAAAGAAATCCCCCTGGTCGCGTATATCGAGCTGGTTGCCGGAATGCGCGAGGACAGGTGGCGGCTGGTAAACCGGACTCTCGTATCGGGGAAGGTGATCGTCCGCCCTGAAGAAGGCGATGAACTTCTCCGGGAGCGGATTCGTCTGGTCCTGCATCGCCAGCTTCCCCTGGTGATACCGGAGAATATCTGCACCCTGCTTTCTCCTGCCACCGATCGGATCCGTCAGGTCTACCAGCAACAGATGATGGAGCAGTTCGGTGCCGTCGACGAGGCCCGTTTTCCGCCCTGTATGCAGGCCCTGATCACCGCAATCACGTCCGGGATGAACATAAGTCACGCGGGACGATTTTCTCTTACGGCATTTCTCCACAACATCGGAATGGATTCAACGCAGATTGTGGAACTATTCTGCCGCGCTCCTGATTTCGATGTCGCAAAAACACTCTACCAGGTTGAGCACATCTCGGGGAGAGGGGGGACAGAGTATACCGCTCCGTCATGTGCGGCGATGCGAACGACGGGGCTCTGTGTCAGGCGCGATGCGCTGTGCGAGCGGATCGGGCACCCTTTGAGTTACTATAAAGGGAAAAAAAAGCAGGAAAAAGAAAACATCCTTACGTAATTTTGCCGGTGATCCTGAACCCCGCTACACTCATGATCATGATAAACCCGATGAGTGCGATGAGATACGCAATTCCCGGGTTCATCAGAAGGGGCAGGGTGATGAGCAGGATGACGAATACAAGGAAGCTTCCGATTGCCAGGACTATGTCGAGTGCCCGTGCGTTCATGCCCTGAATATATGCAACCGATCCTATATGGTACTATCCTCCACAGCCATTTTATAGAAGAGCACCCGACCGTACGCGTATGACCGCAGAGGAGCGCGAGCAGGTGCTGCACCAGCTGGGAGAAGCGGTCTCCCTGCTCATTGGTGGTATGCATCCCTGTCTTATCCCTGAAGTCGGTTCCAATATCGTGTATGCGATCAGGGGGGCCCGCGATCCCAGGGATGTTGCCGCAGTAGCCGGCCGGATCGTGAAACTGCAGGGGAAGCCCCACCCGGTCGGTCCGGTTGCTTTCGGTGCGAGCGACCATGTTGCGCGGGTCGTACTTACGGCGATGAAATGCGACCCGACCATCAGAAGTGCGGCAAACGTCCGTTATCACCCGTCAGTCATCAGAATCATCGAAGATCTTTTTTTTGACGTCCGTTCATTCGACCGCGGGAAGGAACCGCCGGGGATCGCCACGATGGACTGGGGTGTGGCCTTCTGTTGTAAGGATGGCGTTCCAGATATCATCTTTGATCGCGGAGCGGTCGGGAAGGAGGCAATGATCCGTTTCCTCGGGGAGAACCCATCCGATGTGGCGAATAATATTATTAAGGTATCAACACGCATAATTCTAGAATAACCTGAGGAATATCTGCATGGGAATTAAACCTTCATACATCAAAACCATCGGCCTCGAGCTCATCGGAAGCTACGGCCACCGGTTTTCCCGCAACTTCGATGAGAACAAACTCGTCGTATCGGAAGTCACGACGATAGAGAGTAAACGGGTACGAAACCGGGTTGCCGGATTTGTTACAAGAAAGATAAATACCGGAAGACATTCATAATCCTTCATATGTTCGAGGGAGTTCTTCCGGCAATCATCACTCCTTTTTTAAGGAATCCGTCCATTGACCTGGATGAAGACGGTCTGCGGGACAACATTGAATTCCTGGTCGGCCAGGGGGTCCATGGCATTGTACCCTGCGGTTCGACCGGGGAATCTGCGACACTGAGTTTCGAGGAACATGACCGGGTCATCGAGATTACCCTCGATGCGGTGAATGGAACGGTGCCGGTCGTGGCTGGCACCGGTTCCAATAATACCGCCGAGGCGATCCGCCTGACGAAGGTTGCACGGGACCTTGGAGCCGACGGCGTCCTGGTTATCAGCCCGTACTACAATAAACCGAACCGATCCGGCCTCATAAAGCATTACACAAAACTTGCTGATCTCGATATCCCGGTGATCATGTATAATGTTCCCGGGCGGACCGGCCAGAACCTCGATCCCGATCTTGTCGCGGAACTCGCGAAACACCCAGGTATCGTCGGTATTAAAGAAGCAAGCGGGAATATCAGCCAGATCTCACAGATCATTGAAATGACACTGGATGAAGACTTCCAGGTGATCTCGGGAGATGACAATATGACGCTTCCCATCATGGCACTCGGCGGGAGCGGGGTGATCTCGGTTGCGGCCAATGTAGAACCTGCGAGAATGGTTGCGATGTTCGACAGTTTCTGTGACGCTGACCTTGAGACTGCCCTCGATCTTCATTTCGAGCTCTCCCCCCTGTTCCGCGCGATGTTCATCGATACGAACCCGATCCCGGTAAAGAAAGCGGTGGAAATCCGGGGGATGGCGGCAGGACCGGTCCGCCTCCCTCTCGACGAACTGGATGCAGCGAGGACCACAAAGCTTCGCGAGGTGCTTGCCTGCTATGATTAACGTCGTCGTATGCGGCGCATTGGGGCGAATGGGAATGACTATCGGGAGGATGGTGAACGAATCATCCGATCTTGCGCTTGTTGGGGGAGTCGACCTGAAGCCGGGCACATTCTTCGGGGTCGAGGTCGTGGAATCTTCACGAATCGATGACCTTCTTGCATCAAAAAAACCGGATATTATGATAGATTTTACCATCGCATCCGCAGCGGTCGAAAATATAAAGGCAGCCGCGCGAAACAAGGCAGCCCTGGTGGTCGGTACAACCGGTTTCTCCCCGGAACAGAGAAAAGAGATAGATGCGGCGATCATTGGACAGGTACCCGCTGTCATATCGAGCAATTTCTCGATCGGGGTCAACATCTTCTGGCAACTCATCCGGGAAGCAGGGCGCCTGTTATCCGATTATGACATCGAGGTTCTCGAAGCCCATCACCGATACAAAAAGGATTCTCCGAGCGGTACGGCGAAGACCATTCTCCAGATCCTGGACGAAGAAGTCGGAGTACGCGAGAAAAAATATGGGCGCGAGGGGATGATGGAACGCGGGAAAGAGATCGGTGTTCATGTCATTCGCGGGGGAGATATCGTCGGGGATCACGCTGTCCTGTTCTCGGGCAACTTCGAGACCATTCAGCTCTCGCATCGGGCATACGACCGCTCGGTCTTCGCACAGGGTGCCTTGAGGGCATGTCGGTTTGTCGTGGGACAAAAACCCGGGGTCTACGGGATGTCCGATGTGCTGCATCTCTCCCGGAAATAGTCTTTGAAACAAGGCACAATGGAAACCTATTTTTATTTTTTTCGCATATTTACTAGGTGAAGTGATCACATGGTTGCAGTTATTGACAAAGAGAAGTGTACAGGGTGCGAAACATGTGTTGATGAATGTCCGGCCGTTGCGATCTGCATCGAAAAAGAAAAAGCACAGGTTGACAAGGATATTTGTGTCGATTGCGGTTCGTGCGTGGATATATGTCCCTCGGAAGCGATCTCCCTGGAATAAGAATCCAACGCTTTAATTACTCAGATGATATCAGCTATTTTTGATTATGATTAATGTTGGAGTCCTCGGCGCGACGGGTGCAGTGGGACAACGGTTCGTGCAACTTCTGTCCGATCACCCCTGGTTCAAACTCACGACACTCACCGCTTCTGACCGGAGTGCGGGAAAACCATATGGTGATGTGGTAAACTGGCGTCTTGACGTGCCGTTTCCTGAAACGACCGCCCGGATAAAAGTCAGCCCAACCGCGATCGAAAATCTGAAGGACGTTGATCTCGTGTTTTCCGCGCTTCCAGCCGAGATTGCGGGGGAGATCGAAACCTCTTGTGCTGATTTCGGGATCGGGGTTTGCAGCAATGCCAGTTCCCACCGTATGAAACATAACATTCCTCTCGTGATACCGGAGGTGAACCCCGATCACCTTGGCCTGATCGATATCCAGCGTGATAAAGGAAGGGACGGGTTCATCGTTACCAATCCGAATTGTTCCACCATCATGTTGTGCATGTCCCTCGCTCCCTTCCGTGCCTACCCATTCTCCGATCTCAGGGTGGCGACCATGCAGGCGATCTCCGGCGCAGGGTTCCAGGGGGTTCCGGCGATGGCGATCTATGATAACGTCATTCCCTATATTGGATCCGAGGAGCAGAAGATGGAGACAGAGACCCTGAAGATCATGGGCACGCTTGATGGGGCCAGTATCACCGATGCTTCATTTACGGTGAGCGCGAGCTGCCACCGGGTACCGGTACTGGATGGTCATACCCTGGCGGTCTGGGTGGATGCGAAGGCGTCCCTGGACGAGATGAAATCCGCGTTTAAAGGCTACCGGCCACCAATAAAAGACCTGCCAAGTCAACCGGAGAAATCGGTTGAATATCTTGCGGACCAGGATCGGCCGCAGCCCCGTCTTGACCGACTCCGTGGAAAGGGTATGACCGTCTCGATCGGACGACTCCGGGAGGGGTTCCGTTATATTGCCATGGGACATAATACCATACGGGGAGCGGCGGGGGCTTCCGTGCTGAATGCCGAGCTGATCTATTCAAAGAAGTATCTTTGAGGGGTGCATCATGCTGAAAGACAACACAGTATTCGTGGGAAACAAACCAGTCATGAACTATGTTCTCGCAGTCGTTACTCAATTCAATAATGGAGCGTCGGAAGTTGCAATTAAGGCTCGTGGTAAGGCGATCTCAAGGGCAGTAGACACAGCCGAGATAGCGCTGAACAGGTTCCTTGACGGAGTCAGTAAAAAAGAGATCATGACCTCGACGGAAGTAATCGATACTGACAGCGGGAAGACGAATGTTTCGAGCATCGAGATCGTTCTCACCAATCTAAAGGAATGAATCGGGTAAAACCGTATCGGGTCTTCGTTTATCTCTACGTGTAGAACCGGAAGTACCGTGGGAATTGAATTTACCTGTACAGAATTTTTTTGAGCGTGCCTTCCTGAACAACTCCGAAACTCCCTGTCTGGGGATCGATTATTTTATGCCGGAACCGCGTAGTTCGATGATCGGCATGCGTGGTTAATTGTATAACCAGAAAGGATATATCGGAATGCCTCAGATCCTAAAGTAGATGAAAGGCCTGGTCATACCGATACTCATAGTTTTCATTATCGGTCTTTCAACGCCTGTTGTTGCGTTGAACGAGGAAAAATTCAGTTATGTAACGGTACAGCAAGTGGATGTCTTCCTCGACAATGCCACCGCCGACATTAAGATGAATTATACCATCGATGATGGTACGCAGTTTATTTTCGTTCTCCTGGGCAAACAGGACCTGAAGAGCAAGGTGCTCAAAATCCTGAATTTTGAAGACGCAACGGTAAAGAGTATTGAGATGAACCACGCCGAGATACAGGTGAACGATGCCTCGTATACATACGGCCGGGGAATTTACTGGTTCCCCAGTCACGATTTTAATGTGAACATCCCCGATTTGAACATTCATACGCCCCAGACAACCCGACATTTCTCAAATGTAAGCCAGTTTTCACAGGGAATCGGGTACTTCGATAGTTCCCGCCCATAGGTGTTTGGCCCAGAAAGGATTTTATCAATTGATCTCCGGGGATCGGAGACACAGATACTCTTTCATACACGATTCATTCACGAAGCTGATGGAATTTTCAATTCCCGGAAATTCCCGGGGAATAATGATAATGAGTCGGCTTCCTCACCCATCTCTTTTCGTATTTCTTATAGCTCCCCTGACAGGTCTTGTATGAGAAAGGACGATATCGCTGCACTGTTTTTTCATGAAAGTCAGATAACTTGTCCATAGATCCCCGTGTATGAAATTGAGACAAAGCACTCCTTCCCGTATCCGTAAAGGTTGTGCTTTTCCAGGTAGCTTATTCATCAGATCTTCATGCACAGCATGGAGACTTGTTCCTGTCCTCCCCCTTCCCATGAAATCCTTTTCTGATCCCGCTGGTTGACACCTAAACTCCCGTTATCCGGCAGATAAAAGATCCCGAGAAATTTTCCACTCCCGTGGAGATGGAATCGCCTACATGACTTCGATTATCTGGGGTGGCCCGTGTTCCACGAGCCATTTGTCCATCAGGTGCTGAACCCCCATACCGGCGAACGCACAGATCAGCCCGCCGATGGTGACATAGACAAAAAACTGGAGGGCAGAATCCACGGTAAACGGGAAATCAGGGACATTACTCACGGCAATTACGTATACGCTCACTCCATAGAGAATGAGGCCGACTGCGCTGATAAAGAAGGGGAATACAATCACCTTGGCGAGTTCTTCCCTGTCGTAGAAGAAGTGATCGATGATGATGCCGATCGATGAGACGATACCTGCAAGTGTCATCCATAACACGGCACCATAAATGAAGGTGAGTAAATAGAGCAGTATTCCGAACGTGCCATCGGATGAATAATGGGTCAGCACACTCGTGAGACCCATGACGATTCCAACGATGACGAGCAGTATTCCCGCAATATAGGTGACAAACGAGATCCTCCCCCGTGTCAACGAGGTCTGTAATGCATTGATGAAGCCCCGCAGGCTATCGTCGAGGCCGATTCCCCGATAAAGGAAATACAAACCGATGGCTCCGACGACGAGGATAATCGCGACCTGCGGATAACCAAGGAGATAGGTAGCGGCATACAGGAGCATCGCGAGTCCGACGGGGATCAGGACAAGGCGGGCCACCTTCGGGTCGTTGAGAAATTTCTTGATTATATAATAGGTTCCCTCAAGATTCGGGATCTGTTTCACCACGACCCGCCGGATACTGGTCACCGGTAGCTTGGACTGGATGATGGGAACCACAAATTCGTCTTCAGCACCATCGGTGACCACGATGCAGTTGGTGGAGCCCGTCTTCTGGATCACCTGCTCTAGGGATGCGCCGATCTTCCGGTCTCCTTCGAGCATATGCATATGATCGCCCGCGATAACCGCAATTTCAACGTCCTCCCCCTGGGCAAGGAGTTCATCGTAGATCTTCACGGTCTGGAAGATAGCATTTACGTCAGAATCTTCCGGATCCGCTAAACCCAGTGCATTTGCAGCATTCAGACACGCGGCGCGCCCAATCGCCGGGCTCACTATTTTGGCTTTAAAACCGATATCGTCGTCACGATCGACACTGAGCACCAGTGTTCTACCCTGCTGCATCTATATAGAAATCGCGATGAATCTATTAAATTATTGCTTATCCCTGAAAGAGAAATGAGAGATCAAATGAGTTTTGAGCGCTGAAGGAGGAGGATATCATCGGTGGTGAGCTTCTCGCCGGCCCGGAACATCTTGAAGAGATGTTCCGCTTCCTTCCGCACCGCTTTCTGTTCCTTGGTAACCTTTGTCTTCTTCGTCTTTTTACGAAGTCCGCTGATAACTTTATCGTAATCCCTCAGTTCCTTCTGGCAGGCTATAAAATATTTATGTTCTGCATCGGCTGATTCCTGAGCTTCAACAAAACTTTTATGGGCGTTATCTGCTTCTTCCCGCGACTTGTCGGCTTTCCGGTAGGACTCGACCATCAGATCATGGTGCTTCTGCGCGAGCTCTGCCATCTCGGTCACTTTTGCATGAAGATCGGATGCCTCCTTCCGGAAGTCCCGCGCAAGCGTTATCTTATTCTTTATCTCTTTATTCTGTTCGAGCTCCGCCTCCTGCTCGCGAACAGATGACTTCATTTGTTTTATCTTGTCGATCAGTTCCCGCTCTTTATCGGTACTGATAACCTCGGTCTGCTGCCGGAATTCCAGATGTTCGATCTGTTTCTGGAGCTCCTTGATCCCCCGGTTTTTTATTCCGCCATGTTCCTTTTTAAACGCCTCAATCTCATCAAAAAAAGAATTCGCCTGATCATTTATCTCGTTCCGCTTGTCCTTGAGTGCCTGTACTTCGTTATTAAAGGAGTCTCTCAGCTCCTTGTTCTTCTGTGCTTCTTCCACATATTCACGGGTCTGATTATTCAGCGTATTTCTCTCGCGGGCACATTTACTTGCAAGCGCATTCAGTTCATTTCGTCTGTTTTTATGCTGTTCGGATTCGGCGAGAATCTTTTTTCGTTTTTCAATCAACTCATTCAACATTCGTTACCTACCTGCCTGTTCTCTCACTGTACGATATCCCCCGGGCCGGAAGGGAGGATCATATGAACAGGAAACAATATCCAGGAATGAATCGATCCGGTGCAAATACCGGTATGCAGCATGACATTCCTGAACGGGTTTTTCTGGAAAAAGGTGGACAGACATGTTACGAATGTCTGTGGTCAGATGCCTGTTCATGTGTTCAACTCCCGGTACGAGTAAGGTCGCAGAAAATCTCTGCCGATGCGACCCCTTCACAAAGGATTCCAGCGTGAGGGATAATCCAAAGACTTTCTATTATGTAGATGATATTTGAAATATTAAGCATTTCGCAGAAATAGAAAAGAGTATTTTGTATGGGGATTAGTATTTTGGTGGCGATTTACCTGTTTTATAGTCTTTTTATCCTACCCATTCCAGTTGTGCTCCTCCGCTCGTAAAATCACGAGACTTGCGTTTGTTCGGCAGTTCCGGTGCTTTCGGACTGATCTTTTTCTGTTCGAGCTCTTCGAGAACACTCTTGTATGACTGACGGTTACCGAGTAGCTGGTGGTTCTGCACACCGGTCATGATGGCAAGAACGCGCACCTTTCCCTCCATATCATTCCGAACCCGGGCGCCCCAGATTACATCTGCATGCGGATCGAGTTCGTAGGTCAGGGATGTGGCGATCTCTTCGGCATCGGTAAGGGTCAGATCGCTTCCTCCGGTGATGTGAATCAATGAGCCGGTGGCACCCCGGTAATCGATGTCGAGCATCGGGTTGCTGAGGCACTCGCGGACAACACTTTCGGCTTTGTTCTGCTGTTTGCTCTCTCCAACGAGCATAACTGCGACACCGCCCTTGCTCATGATCGCGCGGACATCCGCGTAATCTATGTTGATCAGGGATGGCTCCGTGATCGTCTCGCTGATACCCTTGACCGTCTCACCGATGAGCTGGTCCATGACCGAAAAGGCCTGCCCCAGCGGGAGATTCGGAACAAAGTTCTTCAGACGGTTGTTGTCGAGAACGATAACCGAATCGGCCGCGGTGGAAAGTGATTCGAGCCCTTCTTCGGCCCGGATCAGGCGTGCTTTCTCGACCTGGAACGGATAACTGACCATCCCGACGACGATCGCTCCCTGCTCCTTCGCAATCTGGGCAACGACGGGTGCCGAACCGGTGCCGGTACCGCCTCCCATGCCTGCGGTGATGAAGACGAGGTCGGCGGACTCGAGGAGTGCTTCCAGTGTCGGACGGGCCATCTCAGCAGCCCGTTTCCCGACATCGGGATATCCTCCTGCACCGAGTCCCCGTGTAAGAGACTTCCCGATCAGTACACGTTTGTCAGCCTGGATCATGTCCAGGTGCTGCTTGTCCGTGTTGATCGCAATCGTCTCGGCACCCGACACACCCATATGGTGCATCCGGTTCACGGTGTTATTGCCTGCACCTCCGCATCCTATGATGACGATCCGTGGCTGACCGCAGAAATCGTCATCGATTGGGTTACCGGAGTTTTTCATCTCCTTCTCAATCTCGGAATTTTTGAGAGCCTCGTTAATGATACTCTGCACGTTCTTTTCCCTCCTAAACCTTGAATGAAACCTGGTCGCTGTCTTTCAAGACACGGCTGGCACGTTTCTCAATGAGTTGACGAACCGCATCCCTGACTGCCTCCGAGACGGTGGGGAACTCCCCAGCCTCCACCATCTGTTCGAGCATCTCTATCTGCTGTTCGGGCAATCTGAGTGTTATCCGTTTCATCATCCGTATCCCCCATATCCGACACATGCATGACAATTGTCAGTCATATGTCAGACGCAGAGACTCCTTATGTCTGACTTAACCAGATAACACAAAATATAACATAATTATATATATACTTTTCCCCGTATCTGCCTTTCTCCCCTGTTCAATTACCTTAATGAGCCACCATCGACCATCTCTGAAGGAGAGGTCTATTTCGTGAGAGGGGATATCAAAGAAAAAGTAATCCATGGAGGGATTGTTAAAAGAAGCCAGGAAATTATGGGAAAATGCATCCTGGATTTCAGCGCCAGCATCAATCCGTTCCCTCCCGCGGTGGTATGGGATGCTTCCCGCGCTTTACTGGACCGGTATCCCGACGACTCTTATGCCCGGCTAAAGGAAGTTATTGCCGCACGGTTCAGCCGCAATGTCGACGAGATCACCGTAGGGAACGGTTCCATCGAGCTGATCCGGGTTTTCTGTTCGGTTATGTGTAATGAAGGGACGAGGATCTGGAGAGAAGATCCGACATTCGGGGAATATGAGCTCTCTGCGTCACTCGCGGGAGCCCGGGTTGTACCTGGAATAAAGGATGCGGAGATCGCGTTCCTCTGTAACCCGAATAACCCCACCGGACTGCTCCGGACAAAGGTTGAAGTGCGGGAAATGCTGGGAGAATTCAGGCGATCCCTGAGGATGCTCTTTCTCGATGAAGCATTCATCGAGCTTGCGGATCCAGGTGAGAGCCTGGTAGATATCCGCGATGATCGCCTTTTCCTCATTCGCTCGCTCACCAAAAGTTTCGCTGTGCCCGGCATCCGGTTCGGGTATGGGTTTGGAGACCCGGAACTTATCACCCGGATGGAAGTCGCCCGACTGCCCTGGTCGATAAATGCATACGCAGAATCCTTCGCGATCGCCGCATTCCGCCATTACACGGATCTCGAGCAGTCACGGGCCCGTATCGCAGAGGAACGGGAATGGGTCTCCGGGGAGTGTACCCGCATTGGCCTCGTTGTCCACCCATCATCGGCAAATTTCCTCCTGCTCGATCTGAAAATTCCCGCCCCGGTCCTCTGCCAGCGACTCCTCGAACATGACATCCTTGTCCGCGATTGTTCATCATTCGGGTTGCCGTTTTGTGTGAGAGTGGCAGTACGAAGCCGTGAGGAAAATCGGCGGCTTATAGAAGCGCTGAGCATATGCTTGCACTGATTATGGCGGGCGGCTCAGGCAGCCGTCTGAATATGGGCGAAAAACCCCTTGTGCGGATTTTAGACCGGCCGATGATAGACTATGTGATCCAGGCCTTTGATCGTTCCGGGTGCACCGCCCTTGTGGTTGTTTCCCCCCATACTCCAGTCACCCGGAACTGGTGCAGGGCGCACGGGATCGATGTATGTACATCAGCAGGGGCGGGCTATATCCCGGATCTCATCGAGGCGGTAAATGAGCTTGGGGAGAAGTATCCGCTCTTCACCAGCGTATCGGACATCCCCTGCATCACCGCGCCAATTATTCACAAGATTCGTGAAACATACCAGGCTTCAGGAAGGGACGCCTGTTCGACCTGGGTAACAGCGAGGCTCTGTGATCGATCCGGTTGCCGTACATCTATCCACGAAACGATAGACGGGGAACTGGCATCCCCTGCTGGTATCAATATACTCCGTGGTGATCTCATCCGGGAAGAACAGGATGAATTGAAGCTTTTGATGCATGAAAAACAACTAGCTTTCAATATCAATACCCGCGAAGACCTCCGGATAGTGGACCGGCATTTCAGGAATCTGATGAATTCAGGTTCGATCGGGTGATCGATGCAATATGACAGAAGTCCGCCATCCGGGGATGGGAGTTTTACGCCCGAGAACCTGTTCCGATTCGGTGACGCAGAAATTTCCGCAGATATGGCGAGAAATAATATAAGCAATCATCGCCGACAATTGAGGTAATATGCTGGCATCGCGGGAGATCGAGCTCGAGGGTCATATTATAGACTCTGGAATAATGACGCTCATCTTCGATAAGATCATGGACATGGGAGGAAATTTTGAGATCCTTGTCTTTGACATCGGAAAACGAAAAACCGATCCGAGCTATGCCCGGCTCCGTGTTACTGCCGAACACGATGACAAACTCCAGGCGATCGTCTCTGAGCTCCACCGGTATGGTGCCCGCCTGCTGGAAGTGGGAGACGTCTGTATCGTGCCTGCAGAGGGGGACAGGATCGTCCCGAAAGGCTTCTATTCAACTACCAATCACCCGACATCGGTGAAATATTGTGGGGTCTGGCTTCCTGTACAGGAGATCGAGATGGACTGCCTGATCATTGTTGACCAGGATCGAAAGACGGCACGGTGTACACCACTCTCCAAACTGAAAGAAGGGGATACAGTCGTCGTGGGAGAGGCAGGTGTGCGTATCGTTCCCCCGGAACGCCCGCGTGAACAGTCCAATTTTGAATTTATGCACGGGACTGTCTCGCCTGAACGACCAAGCGAGACACTCATTGCAAAAATCGCTGCTGAGATGATCGATATCCGCCATAAGGGCGGAAAAATCGCCCTCGTCGGCGGTCCTGCCATCATTCACACCGGTGCAGCGAATGCACTTGCCGGAATTATCAGAAAGGGATACATCAACGTGCTGTTCGCAGGTAATGCGCTGGCAACGCATGACATCGAGTACAACCTGTTCGGCACGTCTCTCGGGATGGATTTATCCACGGGTAAACCAGTTATCGGGGGACACAAACACCATATTTATGCAATATCAGAGATCATCCGCGCAGGTTCAATCCGGAAGGCTGTCGAACAGGGTATCATCACCGGGGGGATCATGTATGAATGTGTTAAAAATGATGTCCCGTTCATTCTCGCGGGATCCATCCGGGATGATGGTCCGCTTCCCGATGTGATCACCGACGCGATGGAAGCGCAGGACAGGATCCGGGAACATGTGCAGGACTGCAGCATGGTGCTGATGGTGGCGACACTGCTCCACTCTATAGCGGTCGGAAACTGCCTTCCCTCCTTCATCAAGACTGTCTGCGTGGATATCAATCCGACATCGGTCACTAAACTGATGGACCGGGGCACGATGCAGGCGATCGGGGTCGTCAGTGACGCCGGCACGTTCTTCCCGCTCCTGGCGAAGCAGCTGGAGATTCAGGATCGCTGTCCCTAGCGGGTCAGCGGCATGCAATATGGCATTTCCTGCTCCATGACATACTCCCATTCCCGTTTGCAGGAACAAGGGGTGAGAAGGAGTTCCTGGATCAGTGCCCGATCACCCGAGAGGCTGTAATCGCGGATTCCCCTGATAATCTCCCGGTCGCAACGGCCACAATTGTGCGGTCCGCGCGGATGTCCTCCCCCGATGGGATCCACCGTGATATGAACTGGAGCTTCCAGTATCACGGAGAGGATACTCCACAGGTAGGGAGGTCGGTAGGCCCCCTGTTTCCAGTAAAATTCGAGTTCGGTCCTGCGTTGGACGGTGCAGGGGTTCATCGATATCAACTCTGCTGAGGATGTGAGAGCCCCGATCGATCGGTTCATATCCTCGACCGCTTCCCGCTCGGAGAGGAACAACGGCTTCATCAGGAGGTACCCTTTCACTCCTGCACCGGCCCGTTCCGCTTCGCGCGCCGCACCCTCGTACTGTTCATACGAAAACCCCTTGCATATGGATTTTTCCCTTATCTGATCGCTTGCGGTTTCTACACCGATGGCAACATACAATGGCGTTTTCCAGGTTCCGTCATCGATCCTGCCGATGAATTCTTCCAGCCCGTCTGCCTGAACGTACTCCGGGCGGGTCTCAACAATGACCAGTTTCCCCCGGAACAGATCTCCTGCGGCCTCTCTCACCCCGATTGGCACTTCGACCGGATCAAAAAAACTACCCGAGGTATAGAGCTTCACGACCTGCCTGTCGCTGAGGTCGACATTCTCCCGCACCCACCTGATCTGCTGCATCATCCGTGCGGTGAGTTCCGGTTCCGACAACCCTCCATACCGCTCATGCCGGTAACTGCACATCCTGCACCTGCTCCAGGCACACCCCCCGGTTTTCAGGATTATCGTCAAGGAATCGAGGACCTGGTCACGGATCCGATCCCGCCCGTTCCAGCAGGCAAGCGGTTTTTCTGTCATATCAGAAAGCATTTACATCAATATAGGCAACCTGTACCCTAATGAAGAGGATCCTGATCCTGCTGGTATTCGTGTCGCTCCTGATAGGAACAGCTGCGGCGTATGAACTTTCCATCAGCGCTCCCTCAACCCTGCAGGTCGGCAAGCCCATCGTGGTCAACGGTACATCCAACCTGAATGCGGGAACCACGGTCGATATCGTCCTCTCCCATTCGGATAATGTATATCACGAAATCGCCAGGAAGTCTGTTACCATCCAGAGCGTCCGGGACTTCAATATAACGTTCGATACGAAGGGGCTCGACAGGGGCGTGTATAAAATTGAAGTGCTCCCGGTAGCGGGTATCCAGTTCCTGGGTAACTCCACCACATTGCGTTCGATCGAACTCATCGATCGCTCCGATGAGATCAAGATCAAATCGCCGCTGGAACAGGAGTTTGATGGTATGCTGAGGCTTGATGGATCCCTCGTCAATGCGAAGAACACGGGTGTCCAGATCGAGGTGAAAGACGCAGAGGGAAGTTCGATCTTCGGGCCGGAATATATCTCAACGACCCATGAAGGTGCGTTCTCGAAGCAGATCCCCATCGAGAAGAGCGGTCTCTATGATGTCGAGTTCACAGACGACCGGGGCTTCATCGGGACGGTCACGTTCACGGTCAAAGAGCTCCCGGAGGTTACCACGACGGTTCCGACAACGGAACCGACACCGGTGGTTCCGATCGTATCCGCTACTGCCGAGGCCTCCCGCGACAACCCGGCATATTTCACCGTGACCACAAAAGGGGAACCGGTAACGATCTCTACCTCGACAGGGATCGACTGGGTGATCGAATACCCGGATGCACAGGGAAATATCCAGAAGGTAAACAGTGGCGGTTCGGCAACGACAGAGGAGATTACACTCCCCGGTACCCCGGACACGGTCTATCTGATGGTGTACCCGTACCTGTATTCGGCCAGCGGGCCGGTCACCCTTAACGGCGAGAATGCAGAATCAGTGGAGGTATCGTCAACGGTACCCCCGGTCTTCTCCGGGACTCCCGGTTCAACTACATCCCCTGCCCAGCAGGGACCACTCCCGCCGTACCTTCCTTTCCTTGCAATCGGGATCGGAATCGCGATATTCGCCCTCTTCCGGAAGAAACCATAATCCATCACCCGATAACGAAAAATCTATTAATTTTGCCAGATAATGTGGATAAGTTTTTTACGATCCATCGCCAATCATATGACCGGAGCCGGGGTAGTCTAGTCCGGAAAGGCGGTGGCCTTGAAAGCCACTGGTGCCTGGCACCTCAGGAGTTCAAATCTCTTCCCCGGCGCTCTTATGAAAGATTAGCCAGTTTCTCATTGTTTTTCCTCTCAAAATTCTCAAACGAATCGACCGGAAAACACCTGTCGGATCATGGGGAATGTTTCCGTGTATATCCCTCCAATAGCGCGTTGAAGAGATTTTTCTCGATAAAACTCCAATCTGGGGGAGGCGATACATAGCGAAGCTTCGGCCTTGCCCCGGGAGGAAATATCAGCCCTCGTGGCCAACCTAAAGAGAAAAATTATTTATACTGGTACATGAGTTAAGGTGTGAAGAAAAGAGGAAACGATATGGCATTTTTACGTGAGGGAGAGAAGGTCATCCTCCAGGACTCTGGGAAGTCAGACTTCTTTGGAAAAGGAACGCTTTATCTGACCAATGAACGGATCGTGTTCGAAGCGTTCGTAGGCGGCATATTTTCAAAGAGCTCGGAAGTAAAGATCGATCAGGGAATGTCAACGATCAAGGCGGTCTCTGTTCCCGCCGGGAAAACGCTTCAGGTTCAATTCGAGGGAAACGTGGAACCGACGATTGTTTATGTGAGCAATCCGGAAAAATGGGAAGCTGCAATTAACAGTGCGCTGGCTGCACGCACGTAAATCCAGTGAGGATTACGGACGAGAACATCCGCATGAATCCGGTTTTCCTGGTTCACATCCGATTTTTTTATAATAAATACCTCAAAATGCAACATGGGGGAACGGGAAAGATCCTGCGGGTAAAATAGTATCAGGGGATTAATACCCCGTCGATGACCTGGATGTACCCGTTGCTTGCATTGATATCTGTCTGGACCACCGGTATCTCGTCGATCGTGATGACCCCGTTCAGATCATCGACCGTGAGATCGATGCCCAGGAGCGTTTTTAAGCTTTTCACCTTAGTTATATCCGCCGCCGACAATTTTTCCGGTACCGTCTGATAGAGAAGTATATCCTTGAGCTGGCCCTCCGGGTCTTCAAGCAGCAGGTTCAGGCTTCCCGCAGGCAACGCTTTGAACGCGTCATTCGTGGGGGCGAAAAATGTATAGGGTCCCGGTCCGCTGAGGGTTCCGGTGAGGTTTGCCGCCCGAATCGCTGAAACGAGCGTAGCGAAACGACCATCAGCCGCGAGTGTATCGACGATATTTTTCTGCACGGGTGGGATAGGGGTTGTCGTCGAGGCGACCGGAGATGTCGTCGTTGTTATTGACACGGTGGGGGAGCTGACGGTCGTACCGGTCGCAGTCTGCGTCCGGGTGGTGACCGGGGTGGTCGTCGAAACCGGAGTACCCGTTGTTACGGTGGTTGTCCCGACCGGGGATGTCGTTACGGGGGTACCTGTTGTGGTATTGGGTATTATTTCGGTCGGGGTACCTGTTGTTGTGTTTAGGGGAACTTCAGTCGGGGTACCTGTTCGTGCCTCGCTTCCCGTTACCGCTATGGTCCCGGTGACGCTCACCATTCCCGGGGAACTTTCATTTGACGAGGGAGGCACCGTTTGCGTACAGCCGGCAGTGAGGAGGAAGAGCGCAAGAATTACCAGAATGATTGCCATGAAAGAGATACGATCCATCAATTCACAACCCAGACATCTCTGAATTACTTCTTCAATTTTACTCCTTTTAACCATTTCTTTTCTTCACGGTCATCCGGATCGAAAATTCCCGGAACACCGGGTACCCGGAGTCAGGATGGAAGAATATCAATTCTCATCGGACCTACAGCAAATTCGTGGCATGAATTGAGCATTTTGCCGCGATTACCGCTGATTTTCAACCATAACCGGTGTATCTTCTCGCGATTGTTGCCATCGTTCGTTTTATCTGAACGAATTGACCATGATATAACAGGAGAGGCAGCTCCATGTGTATTGCAATTCCAGCCGAAGTCATCGAAAAGAAGGGAGAAAATATCGGGCTCGTTGACTATGGCGATCTCAGGCAGGAGATCCGTCTGGATCTCGTGGATGTGGACGTCGGTGACTTTGTGCTGGTACATGTAGGGTTTGCGATCCAGAAACTGACCCGCGATGAAGCTCTGGAGACCCGGGAGATCTTCCGGCAGGTCTATGCCGCGATGGAAGAATAATAGTTTCCGCCATTTTTTAACCCGGTAATATCTGCATTCTTTTCTTCAAATTCTGCCATGTGCGGGAAATCGGGGAGAAACCCGGGAAATTCATGATCACATCCCCCGATCTTCCCAAAATAATCCATCAGGGTATTCAATACGCTTATCTATCTGGAATATGAGATAATATGAAAACATCCAAAATGAGGTATGTTACATGGATAAAACAGGTGCTGGAAGTTTAATTGCTGGAGTAATACTCATTCTGCTGGGAATCTGGGGAGTGATCGTCTTTCTGCCAATGGTAATCACATTTATAGAAGGGGTAATCGGGATCCTTGGCATACTGGTCGGGATCTTCCTGGTGATCTTCGGCGCGATCATGCTAAAAGAATAGGGACGCCTCTGCTGTGGAATCGTATCAGGTCCTGATCATCGGAGCAGGACCTGCGGGGCTCTCCTGCGCCATTCATGCAGCGGGAGAGGACACAAGCGTAGTGATCCTCGAAAAGAACCCCTCTCCGGGAAGAAAACTCCTGATCACTGGTTCCGGCCAGTGTAATATCACCCACGAGGGTGATGTAACTGATTTTTCACTGCATTATGGTGACCATGGTCCGTTTTTACGTCCGGCACTGCGAAATTTTACCAACCGCGATCTAATCCGGTTTTTCGAGGGAAACGGGTGCCCGATGACCACGGAGGAGAACGGGAAAATATTTCCTGCTTCGAAAAAGGCGTCAGATATCCTTGAAATTCTGTTAAAAGAATGCAGGCTGAGATCTGTTGAGATACGGTGCAATGAAGCAGTGACCGGTGTGCAGAGAGAAAATGGCAGATTCAGGGTGGAGTCCCGGAAGTCAGTTTATTCTGTAGAAAAACTGGTTATCGCAACCGGGGGCGCTTCTTATCCCGCAACGGGTTCATCCGGCGATGGGTATATTCTGGCAACAGGACTCGGGCAGCCGGTCACGGAGATTTCACCTGCCCTTTCTCCGGTATATATTACGGATTATCCTTTTACGGACCTGGCAGGAATATCCTTTGACGATCTCCCGATATCGCTTTTCCGGAACAGGAAAAGAATCCGCCAGGAGAAAGGCGACATTGTCTGCACTCATCACGGATTTTCAGGACCGGGAATCCTCGACCTCTCGAGATACATCAGACCCGGCGATGAACTGATGATCGGATTCATTCCGGGGATAAGTCGGGAAGCAGTCACGGGCAGCCTGATCAGAAGCATCGAATCCCGGGGGAACCGGAAAGTGAAAACGATCCTGCAGGAGTTTTCCCTCCCCGAACGATTTATCCGGAGACTCCTGGAACTTGTCAGAGTCCCCGATGACCTTCCGGGCGCGCAACTCACCCGCAGTTCAAGAAATTTGATTATCGGGGCACTCACCGGTTTTCCCTTCACCGTGGGGCGGCTGGGCGGTTTCGATGAGGCGATGGTCACCCGGGGTGGGATCGCCCTCCCGGAGATCGACCCAAAAACCATGGAATCGCTCTCCATCCCCCATCTCTACTGTATTGGGGAAGTCCTCGATATCGATGGCGATACGGGAGGATATAATCTCCAGGCAGCCATCTCCACGGGGGCGCTTGCTGCCCGGCATATCGACGCATCGACTACGGAAAAAGCATGAAGTGCTCAGGGGTCCTCATTTTTTCCAAAATCCACAGTGAGGGGCATGAATCTTCCTAAACTGAGCAGGATCAGACGAGCACCCGGGAAACAAAAAGTCAGGTTAATAATTCTGTCAATCCTGAGTTCAGAATTTTTACCGGGAAATCTCCCTTCGATAGCATTTTCATTCCTCTCGTCCCATTTATGTATCTATGAAGGCCACGAGGATCGTTCTCCCGGTGCTCTCTGTTTGTCTCCTGATCGGGTTTGCATGTATAGCCGGATGCATCTCGAACGCCCCCGAAAATCAGACCGTACCCACGTCCGTCCCGGGTGCTGCAATACTTCCCGAACAGTTTGTGCCGCCCACAATTGAGGGGTTTCAGACAGAAATGAAGGGGAATGGATCCATCATCCAGGGAGATTCCGGGTACTTGATCTGGATGATGGAAGGAGAACTCCCGTCGAATCTTCCGGCACTCGGACCGGGATTTTTCGGGCTGTATATCCCCGGCAACGAGTCGGTATTCGATAATGCCCAGTATAAACTCGATTCGATGGATATCCTTGCATTTTCCATCTCAAATGAGTCAGACGCGATGAAAGTATATACTCTATATACCCGTAACGCATCAGCGATCCAGATAGAAGGATTTGACGGAGCGATCTCGCAGGAAGATGGATTATCGAGGATCATTTTCAGGACAGACAAGGTTATGGTGTTAACCGAGGCACGGGGATCTCTACAGGTTCCTCCGGACACCCCGGAATTAAACAAGAGCGGAATTAAAAACGCATCCATCTTCGGGGCGGAGAATGCGATACGGTATTACCAGGCAAACAAAAGATAAATTCATACTATTCCTGAAGGGGACGATCCCCGGGAAAGCCGGGACCCCCTCTTTCCCGGATGAATCCTCCGATAACCCCCCGGGACCGTTTTCCCGGATATCCTGCTTTGAATACGCAAATCCACGGGAAATGAACGTCCACCTTCTCCGGTCACATCCGCGGGCGACGATCCGGATGCCGAACAGGTCAGGAAAATTGCAAGGACATATGGCCAGAAATTAAGCGGTTCCCGGATCAGCCCGATTCCGATCAGAATCATGAACATTCCGATGAGAATGGAAATCCAGCATGATCCGCCGCGGTCCGCGAAGATGTAGCGGTATCCGTTGATACGCGCCCATCGGGTTTTTCGAACGCAGAAGCCGGGATCTTGAAACCGGCACTGATGAGGATCCCCCCATCCTCGATAGCCGACGAGCAGCCCTTCTCCCAATCCGATCAGGATCCCGGGCCGGGATAAGGAAATATCTTCCTTTTCGTCTCCTCTGTTCCGGTTCCCGTATCAACCCTCGGAACCTCAATTCGTTCTTCATCGAGCAATACCCATAACGAGGTTTTGACATTCCTGTGCGGTATCCTGATAAGACATCAGACCCGGTACCTATAGAGAGAAGAGTATGGGAAGAGATACATTCGCTGTTCTCCGGCAGAATATTGATCGTCACCCTGTCAGGAGCGCAATATTATTCTGGGGACTACTGCTTCTCCTCAACATCCTTGCAGGTTTCGTCGCATTTATCCGCCAGCTGACACCGCTGCAACTGGTCACGTTTGCGGATATCATGGTCGGTATTGCCGGGATATTTCTTATTGCCGGTCTTTTGTGGTGGAAGCGTGCAGGGTTTACCACCTTTGGCAGGCGCTGGGATTTCGTCCTTTACCTGCTGCCGATCGGGATCGCGTTCCTCTCCCTGACGGAAGGAAGTGCAACCGCAGAGGTCTCGGTCATCCTGACCTTCGCCCTCTTCGCGCTGGTGGTTGGATTTGCAGAGGAGACATTTTTCCGCGGCCTGATCCTGCAATCATTACGACCTGTGGGGGTTTTTGGCGCGGTCCTCGGCTCTGCCGTCCTGTTCGGGCTCCCCCACCTGCTCAATGCAGTCGGCGGGATATGGGATCCCGTGTTCACGATCGCAGACACATTTGCGGCTTTTGGAATCGGGGTGACATTCGCCGCACTTGTCATTCGTACCGGTACCATATGGCCCGTCATCCTCATCCATGCGCTTATCGATTTCACCGCGCTGATCGCCCAGGGCACTCTGGTTGTTCAGGCCCAGTCGTTCGGCGAAATCATGGTGACCGTGGGAGTAGGGGTGGCCATGACCATATATGGGCTGTACCTCGTACGCGATCAAAAGACCGACAGGGTCGATCTTGCAGCCTCCTGATCGACGGGTCCCGGTACCGAATGGCGGTTTAACCAGACTCATCAGAAGGCAGGATGCCTATTTCTGAACCTGGAAATCTCTTAAAAAGGTTATCCGGGTCATAGCGTTCGCTCTCAGGTATAAAACACGAAAGACTAGTGCATTCAATGCAGATACAACGAGAGACTGGCTACGGAAATTCAAAGAAAAAAGGAAAAAGGTATCTAATACCGGGGGCGCCTGTACTTGGGCAGGCACTCCTGACAATAAACCGGTCTTCCTTCCGTCGGCTTGAACGGTACTTCACATTCTTTTCCACAGTCTGAACAGACTACCTTCGTCATCTCGCGTGGACCGAAGTTTCTCGGGGTGCTATAATTTGATTTATACATTATGTTGTCTCAAACAGTTATCAAAACTGTATTATAATAAAGAACAGCCGTGCTTAAGAAGCTCTGGGTGGCTGCACTAATTTTGTTGCGAAGATGATCGATTCAACCGGGGCCCGTCGCGAGTCTTCACCGGAAAGAAAGGGACAGATAAACATCTCCAGAGGGATATCCCGCCCATCCCCTAATCGCCCTTAAAAGAGCAGAATGAACGAATGTATACCTGTTCTTCAGTGAATTTTTTAAATCTTAAAAAAACGCATCGTTGCCTATCCGGTATTTTGTCCGTCCGAACCAGCACATCCGGGTGGAATATCAGCCCGGCAACGCGCGAGATGAAAAGGGTGCAAAAGAATTCCATCTTGATACCGGGGAATCAACGTATTCGGATATATTTACGTATTTATGGGAAAAGAAGGGAGTATTCTTCAATCAGAAGAGCCCGGATACCTGGCCGAGAACGATCCGGACCGATCGCCCCCCTTGTGGTACCCGCGGTCTGATTTTATTCCAGGGGAGATACGCGGGGATACAGATTACTATCATGAGCTACTCTATCAGGTAACAAACCTATTGATATAGGGGACTATACATGATTGCAAAAGAACCACGAGATCCACGAAGCGCCTGGCAGCAAGACTATAATAAATGGTGGAATGAGAAAATGGGGACGCGTGTGGAAGAAAAAAAGCAGGAAAACACCCAGTCGGACGAATGAACGCTGCTCATCTGCAATAGATGAGACAAAAAATCATCTCATCCCTTCATATCTTCATCGCACAATTCTGTTCCTGTTTCCTTTAATCTTCAAGATATTTACCCGCTACCGGTATCGGTTTTTCGCTATATGTCCTGTTTCGTATATCTTTTCAGGGCTATGCTCCCCGATTATCCCCCTGGAATGGCCATGTCAAGTGCACCGATCTCTTTCGCGTTCTCTTAAGAATACGTGCGACGATTGTTTTCAGGAACAAACGTGTCCGGGGTATCCCGATCACCGGTCGATCCCGGAAAGAAAAGCCGATGTACCCGGCGATGTTTTACTCTATCGGGTTAGCCCAATATTGGTTACATTCCTCCCGGCCCGGTTTACTCTCGTAATCGATGGACCTATGCTCCTCGGATCTACTGTAGCATAATCCTGCGCATTAAAGACAGTATTCCGGGCCGGGTGCTCCCCGCCCGGTGAGATCGAAGAGGGGGCCCTTCAATAAACGGTGATTCCATCATTTCCGTGTTCAACCGGTTCGTTATCTCGTCAAATATTTTCCGATACGCAATACAATGAGGGTCGACACCGGTAATTTCCCCGCCCGTCCGGGCGATGGCGTTATAGGGGCATCCTCCACGGCAGTATCTGATGTGGCTGCACTCCCCGCATGCCGTGTCGACGTATTCTTTATATTGCTGCATCCGTATCGCCGGGGGAGAACAGGCGAGTTCTTCCTTTGTGGGATGGTCATACACATTCCCCATGACATAATCCGGCATTCCGATGAACCGGTAACAGGGGTATATGTTCCCGTCCGGTCCCACGGCAAACGTATTCCCCATACAATCCACGAAGGTGCAGACGGTACCCCGGCGCGTAAACACGCACCTGCAGACGTCATTGATATTCATTATCTCTATCTCGCCCATATGATCCAGATACTTGTCCAGGAGGAAGATCAACAGGTCTCCGTAGGTTTCCGGGTCAAGTGCCCATTTCTCAGGCCTGTTATCCCGTAAAGAGGGTAATGCAGGGTGTAACTTGAGAGGAAGCCCATTTTTCAGGAAAAATTGGAAGATATCTTCCCGGTGCTGAACGGATGCGCCCGTGAAGGTGCAGATGAACCTGACCGAAAGACCGTGGTCCCGGGCAATTTCGTACCCCCGCAGGGTCTTGTCGTAATATCCCCTCCCCCGTTGCATATCATTCACCTCACGGGGGCCATCGAGACTGGTCCCGATGGGCACATTATACTCTGCCAGGACCCGGGCAATTTCCGGGGTAAGCAGCCAGAGATTGGTTTGCATTGCAAATTCCGGTCTCAGATGGCTTAAACCTTCGGACAGTAACGGCAAGACCTTTCGATAGAAATCCGCGCCGGCGAGGAGCGGCTCCCCTCCATGAAACGTAAAGGTGACCCGATCATTCCTGAAGTTGTTAAGCCATTCAACCACTTCATTAACGGTGGAAACGCTCATGATCGGAGATCCCTCAGCAGAACTCCAGCAATAGCTGCAGCGGGAAGGACATCCTAATGTCGGGATGAGCATAATATGAAAGGCATTTTTCATATTACAGATTTTTTCCTTTTTGAGACAATTATAGTTACTCTTTATCCCATCTCCTATCTCCTGCAAATAATAAATCCGTCTTCTGCGAAGATCTCCTCTGAAAACTCTTGTATTACAATAGATGCCGATTCCCGGTATTCCGTGCGACGAACCTCTCCGCTTCCGGGGATGGATAGGAACATTAAGGGAATTGTCCGGTACCGGGCACAGGAAGAACAGCTTGGGGTGAATGGCTGTGCTTTTTCGGTAGCATTATACCTCTGAAAGCGTATCCCAGTCCAGGACTTATCCCGGTTGGGGCTGAACCAACGGTGATTCTATGCGTTTCGGATCGATTATCCCGTGATAGAAACTGACGGGATACCCCCGCAGTTGCGGTACCTGGTGAATCTATTTTATCGGTACATGATTTCTTCGTTCTTTTAATTCAGCGGACCGGTAATCCCATCCGGTCTCGTCAAGTTTTTTCATTACATCCACGATCGCATCTATGAGTATTTTTTTCATCTCGAGACCTTTTTTTCGCGACGCTTTTGTCGGATCCCCCGTTGCGCCGGTTGTAGTGAGTTCGGAAAATTTCCACTTCACATCGACTAACGATGGAAGATCCGGTACCATGCCTCGCGCATTCTCAGGTTCGCACAGTTCAGGAAATAAGGCCAGCGCTATCGACATCTCGCCTTCACCACCGTGACCAAGCCCTCGATATACCTCGAAAAAGTCCTTAGGGAGGAGGGATCCGAGAATGTTCCACCAGGCATCGAGCGAGATTATCATCATCTCAGGGTGCGCCATCTTCACCGAACGCGTTGCAATCTCGATCGAGGGGATGTTTCCATCATGCCCGTTCAGGATGAGTACTTTCCGTATCCCCTCCCGGAAAAGGGACTCGAGGATGTCACGAATGATGGCAGTCTCTGTTTCGGGCTGAAGAGAAACGGAGAATGGAAATTCCCGGTAATATTCGCTCATCCCATAATTAACCGGCGGGAGTATTGCAGTCTTCGGAAAATGTTTGGCGATCTCCCGGGCAAGGAGGTATGCGGTGAGCGCATCGGTCCCAAAGGGAAGATGTCCACCATGGCTCTCCAGCGATCCGAGGGGCAGGATAACTTTTTCAAACGGGTCGTCCCTGTAGTCTTCGGCGGTGAGATGTTGTATCTCCTGTGGATCCTTCTTCATAAAAGGCATGATCTCATGTTACGCAGGACAATTTTATACCTTTACGCATAGCGGGCCGCGTTTTCTCCCCTTTTAAGTTCACGCCTCCACTCTCCTGAGCATTGCCCTCCTTTATCCTCTCATTTTCCCCGGAAGATTGTCACATACGTTAAAAGGGAAGAACAGAGGCGGGCGAATATTATACGAGGATCGAGATCCGCTCTCATACCCCTGGTTTCCTCCCCATGAACACCACAAACATTCGATTTTTGTATATCACATCAACATCGGAAAACCCGCTGTCCCGGAGCCAGTCCAGTTGGACATCGAGAAACTCGTTTCTGTCCAATGTTTCACGGCGCATCCGTATTTCCTCCCGCTCGTTTGGAGAGAGGGGGCCTCCCCGTACGAAATCATCCCAGTACTCCATGAACCGGTCATTGAGGTATGGGCTGTTTCCCCGCACCTGATCTGCGTTCACAAATACCCCGCCCTGGTTCAGGGCGTCAAAAATCCACCGGTATAACCGGTGTTTTTCTTCGGCTGAAAGATGATGGATGGAAAGGGCCGAACAGATCAGGTCATACTTCCCGAGTTCATCTTCATCCTTACTATAATCCCCGACAACGTACCGGATGTCTTGCCTCCCTCTGAACCTCTCCCGCGCCAATGCGAGCATCTGTTCCGAGAAATCTACAAGAGTGACTGATGCCCTTGGGTACCGGTCCAGGAGGAGGGCGGTGAGAAGGCCGGTACCGGCGCCGATATCGAGGACGACCGGCTTATCTCCCTCCCACTCCGCAGCCCAGACTGCCGCGGAATAGAACTTCTCCATCTCCGGGATGACGTGTCTTCTCTGCGAGTCATACCGTGATGCAGCTTCGTCGAATGCTTTCCGTACATGTTCCATCATGTTTCACCGTCCTGATAGATTGGGATGCAGTCCCTGATCAACGAGAGCATGATTGCCATGCCATAGCATAGCAAGGTTAAATAGGTTTGAAATGAAGATATGAATCGGGTAAACTCATGTCTGTTCCAAACCGGATTTATGCGAGCACCCGGGTGCAGATAACAGACACTTTTTTCTTCTTCTTTAGATAGGGGACCCGCCCGCAGCCGGATCCCCTGTAAAGGCACGATAAAAGAGTTTACCGGAAGGTGAATCACCATGTATGGACTCTCTCACAAACAGATCACGATCGGACGCGGGTTTATCATCAACCCAACCGGAGCCTGCGCCCTCATTGCACGGGGGCATCGGATGAACAGATCGGAAAAACGAGTCATCGGTATGGGGGGATATGAATGAGATCGATCATGGGGATCGCCCTCATCCTGGCCATCGTCCTCGGTGCGGTCGTTATGACCGGATGCACAACCCTTCCCGCTTCTTCCACGAAGGAGATCAAGATCGGGGTCGTCGCCTCCATGACCGGCCCTTCGAGCACGACCGGAAAAGACATCTGGCAGTCTGCGGTGGTTGCAGCGGACGAGATAAATGCGCAGGGAGGCGTGTACGTGAAGGAACTAAATGCAAAGGTTCCGATCAAACTCGTCCAGGGTGACGACGAATCAACCCGCGAAGGAGGCCAGAAAGCGGTCTCACGGCTTATTACCGAGGATAAAGTCGACCTTCTGGTCGGGGGATTTTCGAGCGCCGTCACTTCGGCGCACCAGTCGATCGTCGCCGAAAATAACATTCCCTACATCATTACCGGTGCATCATCCCCGATCATAACTCACCGGACGGACATAAACACGAGTTACATGTTCCATCACTGCCCGACAACGGACGACTATGGCATGCAGACCATTCATTTCATCGACCAGGAGATACGGCCGGCGATAAATGCCAAATATAACTACTCCGCCGACAGACCTCTGCGACTGGCAATCCTGTACCAGGACAGCCCGTACGGGAAGGGGGTCCTGGATGCGGCTGCCAACACGATCGCCTCCGAGGGCCTCAACATCCAGCTCGTCGACAACAGGAGTTTCAAGATGGGGGAATCCGATTTCAGGACAATGCTTACCGGTCTGAAGTCATCGAACCCCGATGCGGTGTACAGCGCCGCATTCCTGAACGAGCAGATCCCGATGATCACCCAGGCGCGGAGAGATGTGGGGCTGAACACGATCTTCCTTGTGGTGGAATGTAATGACGACCCCGATTACTACAAAGGACTCGGGTCCTTCGGTGACTCCTCGATTATCGAATCGCGGTTCGGACCATATACCGATCTTCAGGGAACACTTGCCACGCCGAACAGCAATTTCAAGGCTAATTTCTCATCAAAGTGGGGAGGATTCCCCGGGATGATGGGAGCCTCGACATATGAAGGGGTCTATATCGCGGCAAAAGCGATCGAAAACGCCGGCACTTTCGATAAGTCGCAGGTGAGGAATGCACTCGATAATCTGAATATGCCCCAGGTAATCGAATACATGCAGGGTGGGACGATCAACTTCTCACAAGACTTCAGGGAGAGCAAATTTGATCTCTACATGTCGCAACTGGTCTGGAACGAAACGAGCCAGCAACTCCGGCCGAAAGTGGTATGGCCAGACCGGATAAAAGAGGCGGATTTCGTCCTTCCAGATTGGTATTCCCCCGGGAAACCCTGAAAATACCCGTATTTTTTTTAGGTCTCTGTTTGCCTGGAGGAACCGATTCTCCGTTACTATGAAATGTGTCCTTATTTCGGGACCTCTTCCATAATATACGGCGAGTGAACGAGGGGCCCCTTATTTCATCAGTTTTCCCTCATCCGGGATAGTGCGACGATATCCTCATTGAGGAAAATTAATTTTTAAAAAAATGGGGATCTCCTGATAGACAGCGATACAGAGGATTATCATCGATTCGGAAAAACCCGATAATAACCAGACGAACAGCGCGTATTCAATACCACGAAACCGTTTGGTGATGTACATTTGATGACGTACAGCGGGAAACATGAATACGGAATGAGGAAAGGTGAAGGGTCTGGTAATCCCCCAACGGTTTGGCGATTGAGATCGTGTTTAACATGCCCGGGGATACATGCACGTTAAGAAAGGCATCCTGTCCGGGTTTATCCTTCTGATCATCGTTCTCGCAATCGTTGCATCCGGGGTGATGCTCAGCCGGCAGGCCGGGTCACCGGAACGACGATATTCCTATACCGTTATCCACGGGTATCCGCATGACCGGACGGCCTGGACTGAGGGGCTGGTCTATAAGGATGGTCTCTTCTATGAGAGCACCGGAAGGCTTTCGCATTCTTCCCTTCGGATCGTCGAGCCCCTGACCGGGAAGATCCTGCGGGTGCAGAACCTTTCCCCGCTCTATTACGGCGAGGGGCTTTCAATCCTCGGGAACCGTATCTACCAGCTCACGTACAGGAACGGGATCTGTCTCGTGTACAATCTTTCGACATTCGAGCAGATCTCAACGTTCACCTACCCGACCGAAGGCTGGGGACTCACGAACAACGGTACGGTCCTGATCATGAGCGATGGATCTGCGACCCTTTCTTTTATCGATCCGGACACCTTTCAGGTCGTGAAGCGGGTCACGGTGCGAAACGACGGGGTCCCGATCTCAAACCTGAACGAACTGGAATACATCAGGGGAAAGATATACGCGAACATCTGGCTTACGGATAATATCGCGATCATCGACCCGGAGACCGGGGATATCGAGGGGATGGTGAATATGACGGGACTTCTCCCGCAGTCAGATCAGGAGGGAGTGGACGTCCTGAACGGGATCGCGTATGATCCCTCAGCTGACCGGATCTTTGTTACCGGGAAATGGTGGCCGGACCTCTTCGAGGTAAAGATCGTGAGTTTATGAAGGGAAATTTCTCCTGCAACCGCAGAAAACGGTGCCGTTCCTCGAGGAAAGTTTTACCGGGTTCGAGAACCCCGGCACTCCCCGTAATGAATTAAAGCGGTCCCGTCCGGAATGAAAGACACTCCTGTCCGGGGAGCTCCCGGGTCCTCCCGGTTAGAAAATTATTTCGGGTGCGGGTATTCCGGGGAAACTATTTTTACGTCCCTGATCCTCCATCTATTCAGGAGATCGTGAGTAAGTACCGGCTGGTCGAGGCGGAGACCGGGATCGTAATCCGGCATTATATCCGGACACTGCCCGGGGCTGAGCAGGAACGGAAATGGTATGAAGAGCAGACCGGGAGGGAGATCCGTATCGTGAAGCTCTTCCGGAGCGACGGGTATCCATAATGCTCTTTTATGCAGATACTTTCGGACCACTGATCAGGGGTATACTCCTCCGCTTCGGAAAAACCAAAAATTTTACTCTTTTAATTTCTCCAGGGATGCGCGGATAAATGCCGGGATGTCCGGCGGGCCCCGGGAGAAGAGAAGGTTTCCATCCTCCACGACGTCCTCGTCCACGAACTCCGCCCCCGCATTTTTGATGTCCTGGACGATGGAGACCCAGCCGGTGATCCTCCGTCCCTCCAGCACCTGTGCGGTGATGAGCAGCTGGGCTGCGTGGCAGATACCGAGCACCGGTTTTCCTGAGCGGACGAAATCCCGGACGAACGAGACCGCTTCGGAATGTGCCCGGAGCTTGTCCGGTGAATACCCGCCCGGGATGAAGAGGACATCGAAATCCTGGACTGAGACGTCTTTAATCGCCGCATCAATGTGAACCTTCGTGCCCCGGGCTTTTCCGGTCACGGTCACGCCCTTTTTAAGTCCGACCGTTATGACGGTGTGGCCCGCTGCCCTGAACGCTCCTGCAGGTTCATTGTATTCAACATCCTCAAACATGTCGGCGATGATTGCAGCGATCTTCTTCATGGTAGCCCCATATCGGCAATGGGGATAAGATGCCTTAAGGATTCCTGCCGATCTATATCGCGATACGGATTCCTGATCTCTGTTCCTGCATATAATCGAGTGGCGATATAAAAAAAATTAGAAAGGAATCATTACTATCTGGATCTCCGGTAATTTTTGTGCGCCCGGCACCGTCTCCGAAATATTTACCGCGATGCAGACCAGCCGGGTTTTCATCGGATCGAGTCCTACCTCCCTTAATTCCTCAGATATCCGGGGGAACTGGAAATCTTCTGAAAGATCCGTTTTGATGAGGATATACTCACCCGTTGCGACAAAGGTCCCGCGAATGAGAATATAAGTAATATTGCCATCCGTTATCGTAAAAAGACAGTATTCATACAGTTCAGTCCCGTCGAGTATATCTCGTGACTGGAAAGAGGCTGACTTACCCAACTTTAGTTCCCGGCGAAGGATATCCTGGATCTTTTTGCTGCGAAACTCGAGCGATATCATATATGTTCCAGAATACCGCTGCGGGCAGATAAATTTTCGGATGAGAGAACTAATCTGTTAACTTGTCCCAGAGTATAAGGCTTAATCGATTCTGGCAAAAACGAATAAGATATTAGGTCCCATCCCTGCTGATAGGGTAGTTGTCAATCGGGAGCAGGTACCTGATCCCATTGCCGCATGGCACTTCCTCCGGTAGCTGAAAGTAAACGGGGGAATATGAACCGGTCTTGGAAACGATATCCCATTGAAGATCCCTGTCCATAATGGGTCAGGAATCCCCGAAATATCCGAGATGTTCCGCCGGAAAAGACGTCCCGCCCCTGCGGTTTATGGGTCGGATCTTTTATCGGATGGGTTTAGGATATCCCTGATTTTGCCCAACTACTGGAGGGGCGCTATTAAGCACCTTTTTAACCGGCAGTTATCAATCCTATTCGTTAAAAAGCGGATTATATCGATATTTTTGAAGGCAGTGTTCAGGGTTTTCCCGACATGATATGTTAATCTCTGCATTTTTGGAAAAATACAGTTAAAGAGGGGTTATTTCATGCGAATGGATCGACAAAAGAGGCGCATTGAAGTGAGAAAATAGGAAAGAGTAAAGAGGGATTGATTTAAACGGATTTTGCCGCGAGCTCAACATCCTCTTTTTTAATCGTCTTTCGTCCTGCATGCATTGCATATTTATTGGCCTCTTTGGCCAGGGATGCAATGTAGTCTTCAGCCTTTGCCACGAGCGAGGCAGCTGCATCGTTACCGACGCGGTCTGCACCACTTTTCTTCGCAATTCGAACAATTGCTGCAATAGGTAAATCTGCCACCTTGATTACCTCAACAGATAGTTATTTATATTCTATTTATATCTTCCTGTCAAATTCACGATGGATCCTGCCGAAACCGAATTTTGAGTTTCCGAAATGCCACCGGGGTCGATCGGATTTTATATTTTTAAGGAAATTCACCGGGTAGGAAGGACGAAGGAATTTCTGCAATTCTTTGGAATCAAGGACATCCAGGCTCATCCAGATAGATCCCGAATCGAAGAGGAATACGAGAACTCTTCCGAACCTCGATCATTTAAGTCCATTTGTCGAAGAAAAGACAGAGGGGCCGGATTTGAGATTACCCGACCGAATAAATCATATCGGTTTTTCAGACAGCAAGAAGGGGCCACAGGCAGGAAGTCAAAAAGTTCGCCCCTCCCCAGCCGCCTTAAATTTCAGGTATCTTGTCAGCATATCAGAAGCCGGTATAATCCCGTCCATCCCATTTTGCCCGGCCCTTCAGGTACAGCCACCAGGCAGGCAGGAGGAGAAGAGGGGCACCCATGAGAAAGATAATGCCTGATGCGGCAATGCCGGCGAGAAACAGAGTCGGTATTCCCAGGAGAATCATATAAAGGAGGAATACCTTCGCATTGTACAACATAACCCCGGGAGAGAGTCCCATGAGGTAAACGGTAACCGCGAGGGCATAGAAGGAGACAGATCCCCAGACCACGAGGACAAACAGGAGGTAGCTGCCGTATCCCGTTATCAGGGAAACTGTGATGAGCAGAATGGCAGGGATCACCTGGAGAACGGAGTAGGTTGCAGCCTTGCTGGTGATCAGGCGGGCAACCCCGAGCGGGAGGCAGCTGTAGACGCCGGGCGTGTCAAACTCGGTTATCCACGTGAACATGGTGGATGAGATGATCCCGGTGATCAGGGCAAAAAAAACGATCAATCCTCCCTCGAACAGCATGCCTGAAAGGAGCGAGAGGAAGAACCAGATGATTCCGAGGGGAAGGAGAAAGGAAAAGAGTGTATGGCCTATTCCATTCCCGCTCCGGTACAGATCAAGGAAGTCCTTTGTGGTCAGGGGGGCTCGGGGAAGATCCGGAGGTCGCGGGAAACCGGCGTGAAGAGATCCGGGTAACATTTTTCCGTATCATGATACTCGGTGGTGAAGAGGCCGAAGGCGAGGAGAAAGGGAATAAAAATCAGCAACAGGGAAAGAACCAGTACGAGGGGGGAGAATGCAGCATACACAAGGAGCGGGGGGAAGAAGAGCAGCGGATTGATCCCGGTCGCGGCCCAGGCGATAACCCAGACGACAATTCCTATGACAACGAGAACTGCCAGGACCAGCCGGGAACGGGTGTAAATGACCGAAAGAAGAAAGATTACGGAAAGACCACAGAGAAACGAAAGAGTGATCGAGAATAGGAAGAGCAGGGAGCCTGAAACTGGGATCCCGAGGAATGGTGAGGCTACCATGAAGCCGGCACCGAAGGGAAGGATCCAGAGGATGAAATAATAGATGATATCCTTGATCACGAAGTTGAGAAAGATGAACCTCTCCGTGAACGGAAGCGTGCGGCCCGAATAGGAGAGGAGACTCGCATGCCCGAACCTCCGGTTCATGACTTCTTTTCCCAGTAATCCGAATCCCCCGACCATCATGCCCATGACGACAAACAGCGCGACGGTGACAGAAAGGACACTCCCCCCCGGGATTGCCGCTCTTATGAGCGGGAGGAGGAGAGCGCTCATGACGGAGGCGGCAAATATCAGGATCGGGAACAGGGCGAAACTGACACTCCCAAAAAGGGTGGAGTGCAGCCGCCATTCCTCCTTCAGCATTGCGAAGAAGAGATCAAGCACCTGAACCGCCTGTGATAAGGGAGACAAAAAAGTCCTGAAGGTGCGTTCCGTTCTTACGCACCTCATCGATCGTTCCGCTGTACAGCAGATTTCCCCGGTGAAGGATGGCAATCTCAGAGCAGAGATCTTCCGCCACATCGAGGATGTGCGTTGAGAAGAATATGGTGTTGCCTGCGTGCACGTAATCCACGAGATATCTCTTCACCTTCTCCTGTACCAGGGGATCGAAATTGATCAACGGCTCATCGATGACGGCAAGGACCGGGCGGTGGAGGAAGGCCTGGGCAAACATCAGTTTCTGCCGGGTCCCCCGGGAGAGGTCCTTGCAGAGCACATCCCTTTTTTCGGAGAAATCAAGGAAATCAAACCACCATGCGATCTGTTCGGCCGAATCGCCCAGGTTACGGACACTGCTCACAAAATGCAGATATTCTTTCGCGGTGAGAAAGCTCGGGGGTGATTCCTGTTCGGGGATAATGCCCACCCGCTCCCGCACCCGAATCGGATCCGTGGCAGGGTTGAAACCGAGAACCCGGGCCGAACCTCCCGTGGGCCGGATCTGACCGGTCAGCATTTTTATCATCGTGGTCTTGCCCGAACCATTGGGCCCCAGCAGGCCGAATAACGATCCTCTGGCGACTCCAATGCTGACCCCGTTCACCGCCCGGGTCTCTCCGTACTGCTTAGAAATTGTATCCGTGGCTATGACCTGTTCCATGCTGCTCCTTCCTGTTGTTTATGCCAAAGGTCAGATGAACATTATTTTCACGTTCATGTACATTTTCGTAACGTATGAATTGGTGAGAACATGGAGAAAAATAATGTCATGCGTAAAATAAAATAAACAATGGGGAGGATCAATACGCTCGAGAAAATTAGTGCGGGTGATCACGGCCCTTCTAAAATTACAATGGGCCGGTATTTTTCAAAATTTTAACGGGCCAAGTAGACCCTGAACCCGCCTCTACAGAACTCTCCAGAGCCGCGTCGCATACCCTTTTCGTTGCCGGTGTCGAACAAGTCAGGAATGATCCGTGAACGCTTCCCGGTAATCCTCGTACACGGGTGGAACAGCCACCCCGGGGTCTGGAAGAGACTGGTTCTCCGGCTCGAGGCACTTAAAATTCCCTGCCGGAACTTTGATCATACGGGATTGTGCGATATGGCATTGCCGGAGATCTCCGGGGCACTCGGTGAATACCTGCGAGGAGTGCGGAACGAGAACGGCTGGTACGGGCCGGTCGATATCGTCTGCCATTCGATGGGGACATGCATCGTCCGGTACCTTCTTGAAGTGACAGACGGAACCGTACGAAGCCAGGCTGTCCGTCAGCTGATCGGCCTTGGACCACCAAACAACGGCTCGGCACTTGCAGAACTCTTCAATGACCCGGTACGGGGTGAAGAGATCATCAACCGGCTCACCGGCGTCTTTGTCCCGCAGGGATTCGATCCGGTCTCCGACCGCATCGTTCAGGATGTACGACCGGGAAGCCCGGTCATGCGAACCCTTCGCACTGCCGGCTTACGACCAGACATCACCTACCGGATAATCGTGACCACAAATCCCGAAGACATCCCCGGATTTTTCCCCTGGTTCGAGGGAAAGACCTGGGAGATTGACGGGGACGGAAGATACCGGGAGACCTTGGACGGGGACGGGGTGGTGCCGCACCGGGAGTCGGTTCTTCCGGGTATTTCTCTCGATATCCTGTCGGCATCCCATGAAAAGGAGGAGCATCTGCCGTCTCCTGAACGGTACTGCCATATCAACCTGCCGAAAAATCCCCTGGTCATCGACCGGATCATCCAGTATCTGACGAGTCAGGCGGGGTGAGGGATAAACACACAAACGGATAAAAATTTTCTACAACTCCGTAACCCGCCGGATAAATTGCCAAAACGGTATGAAATCTCATAACCCGATACCCGAGGGCGAAACTGTTCGTTCAGCTTTTAAGCCAGTAAGCCTGCCCGCTGGTCGCTGCCTGTTGGATTACCCTTATCTGATGGGATGTTCTACCTTATCCTGATAATCAGGAGTATCTACAATCCGGAAGGAAATAACATGAGAATACACGCGATCGTTTTAATCCTGTTCATTCTCGCACTATCCATCGGTTGCGCCACGGCCAGCGGCGTCCAGATGGGCAGCTACATGGACGTTACTTATGTCAACGTCGTGACCGACACCAGCCTCCGGAGCTTCCCGGCATCCGCGGACGTCCCGGCCGAGGCATCGTACTCGATCCAGGCGAAAGGTGTCCTTGTGCAGACCCCGACGGGATTCGTCCTGCAGCCGGCAACCGGCTCGATCACCGCATTCATGAATGTTCACACGCCGGACCTTGTATACTCGGAGACAACCACGGCCAGCGGGTACATCGACAACTTCGTCAAGAACATGTATTACCAGGACGGGGCATTCCGTATCTGAATGGTATATGAACAGAGAGAGGAACGGTATCGATCTTTCCTTTTTCTCCTCTTTTATCAGCTCATTACCGGCAATGGCGGGAAGTTCAGATCATTCGCATGGCATAACCCATGAATAGAATCACAAAAATCATAACGGTCTCTCCAGTCTGGATAGGGACATCGGTTGCGGTCTCCGTGCTGGTAACAGCATCCAGTCTCTCTGGGATCCTGCGGGAAAATACCTATACCCAAGAGACCTATCGCCGGGCGCTTCAGTCGACCGTTCAGGATTATGTTACCTTCACCGTAGTGATACTGCTCCTGGTCAGCACCTGTTTTGTTGCGAACCATTCAATCAGGGGATATCTCGTCTGGCTGGGGGCCTGCCTGTACCTTCTCTATTCGTTTATGATCTCCTCCTTTGCTCTCCCCTTCTCGTTCCTGTTCCTCATGTACGTCCTGATCATAGGTCTGTCATTTTACACGCTGGTCGGCGGGATGATGGCGGCTGACTGGGATACGATCGCACCCGTCCTGCGGGGAAATCCGGTGGCAAAAGCGGCCGGCGCCCTGCTTCTGGTTATCGGCGTCGTCTTCTCCCTTTTTTGGCTGTCAGAGATCATTCTGAATCTTCCTGCTGCCATGAATTCAATGGTACCTTCAGATATGCAGATCCCGGTCAGCCCGGTGCATTTCCTGTTCCTGTGCATCCTGCTTCCGGGGATCATCATCACCGCAGTCTTACTCTGGAAAGAGAATCTCCTTGGCTATTTCATGGCGGTGCCGTTGCTCGTTTTTGCCGCAGCTGTGGCGCTGGGGATAATTGGTCTGGTTATCTCTTCCGCCATCCACCACCTGCCGTACTCGGTGCCGGTACTCGTAATATCCGGAATAATTCTGGTATTTAGTACGTGCTTCTCCTGCCTGTTCTTAAAAGAGGTGAAACAGGATGGGAAAACCATCCGGCCATAAGCAGGTAAACACCCTGGGATGCGTACAGAACCCTCATGAATCTCCCTACCTGCACGTTCCCGGGTTCGGGATTCAGCAACGAGCGGGAATTTGCCAGATATTAATCGATTGAAGGGTCAAATCAGGTCCGATCGCCTGATGAAAACGACCTCATGCGATCATCTTTGTGCTGGTGGTATTCCACCATTCTCCTCGCCTCTTCGACCGCATGCGGTATTTCCGGGATTCCGGTGAAGAGAATGCGTATCCCGTCGATATCATCCTTGAGATAGGCAGCTTCAGGATAGAGCAGGAGGGTGATCTCCCCTTCCGGCCCGAAATGATGCTCCTCAACCTCTCCCCGCATATACCGTTCCCGCTGCTGCGTTGTCGGTGCAGCATATTTATTCTCGAATCTGAAGATACCCACGATACTTCCTGGCCTGTCTGGCCCGATATACGTGAGGGTCTCCATCAGGCGTTATTTAAGGTATGGCGGGCGGGCTGAAAATGAATCATTAAGCCCGGGTCATGCGTCAGTATATAGCGTGCCGGGAGAGATCGAACTTATCTCCTTTTTTTATTCCTCTGGTTAGCAGCGATTTTTTCTTTGGACGTCATCGGGGCAGGGGTGTCCCTGGCCCCGGGACTCTTCCCTTCTGATCCTGCGGGTGCTTTTACATCAGTGCTCTCCGGCCTGCGGCTTGAACCTTTCCTGTTGCCCTGATCTTTCATGATTACTCTTACGGTGCGTAATCACATAAACATGCTCTGAAAAATAGCGAATTTAAACGGATGGAAAGCATATAATTCTCAATTTCACACTTGTTCCCCATAATTTATTCTGCTGGAGTATTATCCGGCCGCGGGTGTTTCAGAAAGACGAACGTGACCTAGATCCTCTGAAGAGGGCAGATCCCTGGAGCCGGGTAGATCTCGGGGACTTTCCGCGATTGGTGCCTTCGTGGGATCTTGTCCTCGGTTTATTTCTTTCTCTTCATCTTCGCCGCATTCTTATCCTTCAGGGAGTTGATCTTCTCCTTTGACAGGGTTTCTGCGGCCATGGATGGTGGAGGAGCTTTGGGATTATCCTTTGCCTTGTGGCCTTTTGCCTTTTGTTCGACCGGTTTTTTCATGAGAATACGTGAATAGCTGGAAATATAAACATGTGCTTTGGAAATCGTGATATCAACCTGCATTTGATATTAATCACCGCTGACTGGAGACCTTTAAAAATTCACCTTCCATCATTGAGAGCATTCAATCAGGATATATACTATCATGTCCGGGGCGATGAGCAGTCTTTGGGGCTTTTTTTGGAGGGATGGGGGTCAGGTCAAAGATGTACGTGCAGGAAAGGCATCTAAGTTTTTCTTCTGATTCATCTATCAGAATAATATTCATACTATGACATTCCGGGCAGGTTATTCCCTCCGTGCCATCTTGTTTTCTGTATCCCCGGTCTAAGACGATCATATCTTCGGCGCATATAGGGCAGATATACCCAATCGCTACATATTGAGTGGTTATTCCCCCATTTTTACGCTGAAAGATGCGTTCAAGAATTGAATCACAAACCGGGCATTTTTTTGTCGGATGGTTTTCCATAGCAGATATTATGCATTCATACTTTTTTTTCCTACGCCTTTATTGCATATGTTCATGGGCCGCGGAATATCATCACCCCGGTTTATGAATAATTTTCTCTATTTTCTTATCATCAAGGACAAAAATGAATTATACAAAAAAAATTATCTCCTTACCATCATATTTCTGAGCCTGATCCCGTTAACGAGCAGCATAAGCCCCACTAAAAAGGCGATAACGCCAACAACTACCGTGAGCGCTTTCAATATACCGATCGGATTGAAGATTATGAGGACCCCGAGCACCAGCGAAATGATCGCAATGATGAGCCTGCTGGGAAAGCCCTCAGGAATTGCCCCACGACCTTTTTTTGCCCGGCCAAGCAGAACGATGGCACTTGCAAACATCCATACCGCGAGTATCGCGAGGATTACCGCCATCCACAGGACCAGGGGCAGGTAAAATGCGATAATTCCGACAACAATGATCCCGATTCCCCGGTAAAAGGTATTACCGGGAAGCACCCTGAAGGGATGAAACGCTATCCCGTTCCATGTGATGATGATCCCGAGGCCGAGAATTGCCAGGGGAATCAGGAGCTGTACGATGCCTTTAAACGTAAGCAAGGGGTTTAAGACAATAAATATCCCGAAAAGCAGAAGCAGAACCCCGACGAGGACCTGTTCTTTCCAGGACTTTTTCTGACCATCCAGGATCTCCTCTTCTTCACCCGTTTTTTTCCGGGTACCTGCTATCAGGGTAACCACGGTATCCCCGATCATGAGGAGGAGGGGGGCATCGTTGACGAGATGAAGGTAGGGGTGGACCTTCGGGTCATGGTTATCGCGGTGGACATGCCATTCTGTCTTCTGTTCGTGGGCATGGTACTGTCCCTTTCGGTAACTGGCGATGGTTCCCGGTGTGGGAACGTTGATCGGGGATTTCACCCAACCGGTGTCCAGGGGCTCAGTAACCGATTCTTTCGGCACGATCACCTCCCATACCCCCTCATGAAGCGGGCCGAGGAATTCGTCCAATGTAGTTACGATCTGCACCTTCCTGTCGTTATTCAGTAAGAGATTGTCCCTGGATTAATACCTCATCCATGATCGGATCCTGGGGAGATTTCAGTAAACTCTATTTTCTTTATAATGTGGCGTTGTGAGATAATTTATCCCTGATGAGTTCAATCGGGAGTGAATGAAAGGATTAAGTGAAGAGATGAATGCGAAGAATGTGGTTTTGGTGCATGGGGCGAGGGCAGCATATATCGACCGAAAGCGTGGTGGGGGTTTAATGATCTTAGTAAGGTGCAGTCCCATGCCGTTTCAGGAAGTTACGGATCTCCGCGTCAATCTGCCCAAAAAGTCGCCCTGCCCATGCGATTCAGGGGCCGGATCTTTTATTGGATGGTTTCCGATATCCCAGATTTTGCCCAGGAGCTGGAGGGGCGCTGTTAAGCACCTTTTTTCCCGATAATTCTCGTTTTTTTCTGATAAAGAGTGGGTTATATCGATAATTTTGGACGCGGTGTTCAGGATTTATTTTGTAGCAGGATGACGATCCCGGTTTTATGGGGAAATACGCATAAAATGGGGTTATTTTTGGACAAAGGGAGGGAGATTAACTGGGATCCAAGAAGAATTGTCCTTCTCATCACGATAAATGTGAATTAAGGAGATACATTATTCCCCATAAAATCTCCCCACGTGATGAATCCTACCAAAAATCCAATACCATGATCTGCCCGCCAGGGAGCAAGAAAATGAGTCGGGGACTATCGGATATATATGGCGGGCCTTAAAAAAATACACGGAAAATGATCGTTTGGCACTCATCCCTCCTTTTTCATCGGTCCCCCATGGATCCGTACCAGATACATGCCGATTCCCACCGGTATCAAGAATGTCAGGGCATAGTACACGAACACATCGGGGCCGTAATAGGTAGTCTGGAACAGGCGGACAATGAACAGGTAGTCGAGCACAACCGCGATCACAGTCCATGCCAGCCCGACTATTGCGTAATAGGTGAGGGGAAGGTTCCGTGCCCGAAACCACCACCAGGTAATCGCAATCGTGAATGGAGTGAAGACGGCAGTGATGATCCAGCCCATGTTGCTCGCAAAAGGCGATAAGAACAGAAGAATCGATGCAAGGTACCCGAACGCCCAGAACAAAATGCCAAGCCCCACTGTGTCTTTGATCCACTCCTTCATGCGAAACATCTTCGCCGTTTACCCTGTTATGATTTATGGAGAGGGATCAGAGGATGTCCTCATGACCTGTTTTCAAAATAAAGAACACTTGCATTATTCCCGCGATCTTTGTAAATCTCACCCATGAATCGGGCTTTGATTATTTTTTTCGATCTATCCTGATGGCGTCTGAACATTATAAAAAAAAAGATTGCATCCTTTTTCTCAGGAGTCACCTGTTCGCATCGCGATCCTTGCTTCCGGATCAGGAGACTGACCGCCGGGTCTGTCCCCACGCTGAACGGATTTCTCCGGCATGGGTTTACTCGTGCCGTAAGGCATCGATGGGGTTTAAGTTTGCCGCCTGCCATGCCGGGTATATCCCGCAGGCGAGACAGATGAGGATCCCGAAGACAATCCCTTCCACAACCGGGAGCATACTTGAAACGGTGAACAGGAACCTGGTCGTGTCGAGCAGCAGGGCACTGATGGCATATCCTGCAAGGATGCTTAAGCCTCCCCCGATTATGCCCCCGACGACCCCGATGATTGCGGCTTCGTAGATGAACATGCTCATCACTCCCTTCTTCCGGGTGCCGATGCTCCGCATGATGCCGATCTCCTTGATCCGTTCATTTACCGACATCATCATGACATTGAAGATTGATACCCCGGCGACAAGCATCGAGATTCCCCCGATAGCGGTCACAAATGTCGTGATGGTGCCGAACGTTTCATAGATGGTTGCGAGTGTCGCCTTGCTGTCGGTGACGGTCACCGTTTTTTCCCGGGGATTTCGGTTGAGCTGTTCCTCGATGGCCGTTTTTACATCGGCCGTATCGCCGGTTTTAACTTTCACCACTACTTCGTCAAACGCGTTGTTCCGGTCGTAGGTGGTCTCGAACCAGTTCTCGGTCACGACAACGGCATTATCGGTACTGACATCGAAACTCATCCCCCGCTCCTCGATGATACCGGTAACCCGGAGGGTACCTTTTTCGCCATTGATGCCGATCGAAATCCGCGATCCAACCTTGATATTATGATCGCTGGCAAAGGTGGATCCCACCAGGCAGCCGGATTCCCCGTTGTTGTAGTCCCCGGCCGAAAGTTTCAGCAGGTCGGGAACATTCTCCGGAGGAAGACCATAGATCACCGCCACGATGTCGTCGCCGTTGACCCCCACTTTCATATGTTCCGCAGTCTGGAGCACGGGGATGGCGACATTGGGGGAAACAATCCGTTGGATCTCCTGGTAGTCCTGATCGGAGAGTTTCATGGATGTGACGCCCCCGGAGCCTCCGCCGGGCGGTCCCATGCCGCCGGACCCGCTCCCGCTGTAGGGCGTGACGATCACGCTGTCCCCGACTGAAGAGAGGCTGTCTGAAACCGTCAATACCACGCTGTTTCCAAGGATTCCCATCGACGCGATCGCGACGACACCGATCACGATACCGAGCATCGCAAGCGACGAGCGTAACATATGAAGGCGGATATTCCGTTTCGAGATCTCCCAGAATATCGTGCTCATGACGCAATTCTCCCATCCACGATCCGGATGATCCGGTCGGTATATTCGGCGACCTCCGGATCGTGCGTGACGATGATGATCGTCGAGCCTTTTTTATTCAGGTCGGTCATGAGCTGCATGATACTCTTCCCGGTTTTGGAATCGAGGTTTCCTGTCGGTTCGTCACAGAGCAGGATGTCGGGACTGTTGATGAGTGCCCGTGCAATCGCGACGCGCTGCTGCTGCCCGCCGGAAAGCTCGAGGGACGTATGGGTATAGAGCTGTTCTTCCAGCTGGACCGCCCTTAGCACTTCCTTCGCCTTTTTGGGATCTACGACCGTTCCGGATTTCAGCATCAGGGGAAAATTTACATTTTCAATCACGTTCAAGAGCGGAAACAGGTTGAAATACTGGAATACAAACCCGATCCGGTCTCTCCGGAGATCGGCGAGCTGGTCGTCGGACAGGTCGCGGATCCTGCTCCCGCTGATGAAAATCTCACCGGAGGTCGGGATGTCAAGGCACCCCATAAGGTTTAACAGGGTGGACTTCCCGGAACCGGATGGGCCCATGATTGCGATGAACTCGCCCCGCTCAACCTCAAACGAGATCTGATCCAGTGCGATCACATCTCCTGACCGGAGCGGGTAGATCTTCGCGACATCGGAGAACTGGATGACCGGTTGCATACTACCCTCCCTTACCGGTTCTTCCGTTTCTTCACGTACAGGTACCCGCCGCCTGCAAGGGCAGTGATGATGACAATGCCGCCGATCACCGGCAGAATGCCCAGCTGTGCAGTATCCTGCGTTGCAGTGCTCGCTCCGGCGAGGCTTACCGGTTGCTGGGATGTGATCACGTTCCCATCTTTGTCCTTGTAGGAGAGCTGGAGGGGTACACTTGTGGTACCGTTATCTGTGGAAAATGTTACCTCGAAGCTGCCAAAGTCATCCGGTTTGAGCGCACCGATGATGTAACTCCGGAACGGGTCCAGTGGAACCGCCGGAGAAAGGGAGGTGACCGAGACACCATTTGCGGTTACCAGGCCGGCATTCGTGATATCACCGGTAACGTGGTATATCCCGTTCTCTGTGGTGACTTTGATATTGGTGATCACCAGGTTCGCTTCCTTTTTATCGACCACGAACGTGACCGGCAGGGAGGTGCTCACGGTATGGACATTGTCTCCGTTATTGTAATTCACCTTCAGCGTCAGAGTCGTCGGTTGATCCGGAATAACCGTAAAGTTCACCGTAGTACTTTCGCCGGGTGCAAGTTTGCCGATAAAGTTCTTTACCGGCATGATGGTTGCATCGGTGCCGGAGACCTCAAGAATCACATTGTTCACCTCGTTCGTGCGGGGATTGGCAATCTGGACAGAGATGGTATCTTTGCTTCCCGGTGAAAATGTGTCCGGCTGGCCGGTTACGGTCAGCATAAGGGGAGTGTTGTCCACGTGAACATCCGCCTGCTGCCAGAGACTCAATGTCCCGAAATTGGACAGGGAAAATGTCGGGTAGTATACCCCGTCTATGCCGTTCGCAATCACCGAAAAGGTATACGAACGTGTCTGCAGCGGCCCGATAACAGAGGAAGCATCATATGTACCGCTGGTACGCTGGATGTTGTTGTCGCCGAATGATGCATGGTTGACCGATACCGTCTGATTATTATTCCCGTTCGTGACGCAGGCGGTAACGGTACCCTTGTCACCGGTGAAAAAGACTGCAGGATTATAGGTAATACTGGAGACGTAGACATTCATCCCGGCAGGAGTAGCGGTCACTGTTTCCGCGTACACTGACGTGACACAGAGGCTGATACCGAGGAGGAGAGCGAGGACCAGGATTAACCTTTGGACGTTCTTTCTGGTTCCCGGGGTAATCGGATCTCCTCGTTTTGTTTTCCGATTGACCGGTTTATTCTCTGTACCGGTCACGATTTCTCGTAGTTGCATCCTGTTCTTTCTCCGGATTTTTGTTGTAAAAATATTTACAACAGATATCCCAAACCTATTCGATACGTGAACAATTAAATATATTTGTTGAGGTAGTAAATATTTTAACAACTGAAATAGATAATTAATTATGCAACATATTCCCGGAGCACTCATCGTCTCTCTTACCGATCTGGGATTATCGAATTACGAGGCACGCACGTACGCCGCCCTCGTCCTTTTCGACGCAACAGAGGTAAAAGAACTGGTTGATTTTCTCGGGATCTCCAAACCCAGCGTCTATGAAAGTCTTGACAGGCTTACGGAAATGGGCCTTGCGGTAAAGAGAAATTCAAAACCCGCAATGTACAGCCCGATACAGCCGGAAATAGCGATTAAAATCCTGATGGAACGCCACACGAACTCCGCGGAGATCGCCCGAAGCGAACTCAGCAAACTGGAGCAGGAAAAGATTCACACGGATCGTTCCGATGCAGTCTGGACCGTATACGGGGATTCAAATATCAATCATAAAATACAGTCCATGATCCGCAATGCCCGGCATAGTATTGAATGCACCATGGCTGAGCGATACCTGCCGTTGCTGGAAGGGGTCAGGCTCAAAAAGATCGACCTGAAGCTGACTGTCCTTTCGGAAGACCCTGATCTGATCGATACGCTGAAACAACAGTTCCCTGGCAAGAACCGGGTTATTACCGTTCGTTCTATAAAAACAATCCTGGAACACCTCCCCCGCTATCCCGGGATCGGCGATATCGGGAATTTCATCAAACTGGAAAATATCCTGGAACTGATCGTCGACGATGAAGAACTTCTCTCCATACCCCCGATTCCTTCCATCCATATGATGGGCATGAACACCTCGAATAAAGCGCTGATCCTGCATTCACAAGCGATGAGCAGAGGGTTCTGGGCGATGACATTACAGTCGGGGGACCCTGACAAACAGAAATAAGATCCGCACCGGACCAGGCCGCTGCGATGCAGCTGAGGGATCATTGCCGGTTTCCATTTTTTTCTGGCAATTGTTGCAGTCCATCCGCATCTGCTCCGATGAATATATCCGACTGGCACAGTATCCCCGATGCCAATTATGATCGGGATATCACCGCATTTTTGGGAGAGAACCCCAAAGAAGATCCTTCTCCATCCTGTGTCAGGAAACCTCGTATATTACCGAATTCGGCCCAAAAAGAAGCCCCGGCCCTGATGTTTGGGGGGCGGATCTTTTCCGGGATGGTTGCTGATATCCATCATTTTACCCGTGTGCCGGAGAGGCGCTGTTAAGCACCCTTTTAATGCGTAATTCTCACTCTTATTTTCGAAAGAGCAGATTATATCGATAATTTCAGAGGCGGTGTTCAGGATTTAGTTCGGAGGGGAATGGCGATGCCTGTTTCATGGAGAAATATGCTCAAACAGGGATTATCTGGGGATGTTTAAAAGTACAGAAAGGAAAAAAAGAGATCGATTCAGGCGGACTTTGCCGCGAGCTCGACATCCTCTTCCTTGATCGTCTTTCGTCCTGCATGCATTGCAAGTTTATTGGCCCCTTTGGCCAGGTTTGCAATGTAGTCTTCTGCTTTCGATACCAGTGCAACAGCCGCTTCGCTTCCGACGCGTTCTGCACCACTTTTCTTTGCAATTCGTACAACTGCAGCAATAGGTAATTCTGCCACCTTGATTACCTCAACAAATAGTTATTTAAAGAGTATTTATAACTTCCTGTCAAAAACGCGTTGGATCCGGCCGAAACACGAGTGATTTGCACCTATACCGGAATGCTGCCTGTTCGATTGAATTATTTTATTTTCATACACTCAGCAACGAGGGAGGATAGAAAGCCTGTATTATGCGGTTTTTCGCATTGTATCGGTTGACTTCCCGGACCGGGCAGAGAGACGAGACCCGGGAACATCCTGAACTGATACATGCACAACAGGCAGATTCGTTCATTGTCACCCACTCGCTGCAGCCTTCCGGGATTGGGAATACTCGCTGCCTGAACCAGTAAATAGTCCGCCTCCCGCGACAGAGTCGTTACCCCCTATAAATACGTGATGAAACGAATTCCCGGAAGGTCGGAATCGGTATTAAACCAGGATTTTATCCGGCCGAAGAAGAACCACCATGACATCACATACCATCCTGTTCCACTCTCGAAGAACAATCAAGGGTTAAACGAGAACAGTATTAAGATCATCACGTGTATGGTTTCACAACAGAGAGCGAACGGGTGACATGATGCGGGCGGATTTCTGGTTCATTTTATGCATTTTCGTAACGATTTTTACCCTCGCATGCGGGTGTCTTTCGACCAACCAGGAAATAATAGCAGAACAGGTCGGGGTTACACCGGCACCGTTAACAGACGCAGGGCTGCAGATCATTACCGAAGAGTTCCCCCCATTCAGCTATGCAGATGCGAACGGGCAGGCAGCCGGGCAGGCGACCGACGTTGTCAACGGGATCCTTACCCGTCTGAACCAGTCGGCTGAAATCGGGATCCTCCCCTGGAGCGAGGGGTACAGCCGTGCGCTTGCCGGGCCGGACGTGGTACTCTATTCGACCGCCCGAACGGATGAGCGGGAGCACCTCTTCAAATGGGTCGGATCCATCGCATCCTTTGATTACATGCTCTACGCAAAAAACGGGTCCGCTCCGCAGATCAACAGCCTGGAGGCAGCGAAAAAGGTCGGGAAGATCGGGGTCGTGAAAGATGACGCCCGTTATCAGTTCCTCCTGCAAAACCGGTTCGATAATATCGTTACCTGCGAAACGGATACGGAATGCCTCCGTGATCTCCTCGCGGGTAACACCGATCTCTGGCTGGGCAGTACGGCAAATGCGGCAACCATTGCAGAAAAAGCGGGGATCGATCCATCCTCGTTTACGGAAGTCTACCCGGTCAGAACCGTTCAGATGTATATTGCATTCAGCAATGACACCCCCGATACTATCGTACAGAACTGGCAGGATGCCCTTGATGCAATGAAACGGGACGGGACATTTGATGCAATACGGCAGAATTATGGCTTGAGTGCCAGTGCAGGAACGGAAGTACCTGCATCGGCGGGATCTGAAGCCGACCTCGCCCTGTCTGCCATGATTGCAGAAACCGACGGTCGGTTACAGTCGGTTCTCCGTACGTTCGAAGTGCTGGCCGGAACATCCGAGGTAAAATCCCGGGACTGGCAGAATATCAGACCGCTCCTTGCCATCTATGAACAACATGAGCCGGATTCCCGGGTATGGTACGCGATGCCGAACGGTTCATATTACACGGTTGTCGACGGGTTGACAACGGGCAACCTCATGAGCAGATCCTATTTCCCTGCCGTGCTTGCCGGCAATGAATCGGTCGGGACGGTCGTCGTGAGCCTCTCAACGGGCAGGAATGCCGCCGTTGTTGCCGTCCCGGTGAAGGACCACCAGGATACGGTCACCGGGGTACTGGGAGCATCGGTTTACCTCGATACGCTGACGCAGACCCTCCGGGACGAAGTGCCGGACCCCTTTATCTTTTATGCGATCGATAAAGAAGGTAAATTCGCCATTCATTCAGATATGGGCCAGATATCCAGGGACATCGCAACGATCGATACCGGCTCATCCTATGGGCAGGCTCTCCAACAGATCCGTACGGAAGACCGTGGCGAAGTGACGTATGAGGATGCGGGGGTCCAATATCAAGCACGTTTCCGCACATCACCGCTGACCGGGTGGCGGTTTGTTGTTGCATGGCCGCAGGTCGGCAACGAAACGGGAGCGGGCTAGCAGGGAAATTGATGGGAATAAGATCAAGCGGATGATCCAGGTGGGCGCGGGTTCCGTGCAAATGACGTAACGGGATAATCTGTTAACCCGTACACTATTCGGAAGTACATGCCCTCAGGGAGTGGAAGTAGCGACTCTTCCCATGAGTACATTCTTTTTCAAGATTTTTTTCTCCGTGAGCGTTGGAAATTTTTTTCCCCATTGTGTTCAAGCTATAGTATCCGATGGAAGAAGGAACATACAGGCAGTCTCTCGGGCAGGTCGAGCTGGTAAGCCTCGGTATCGGGGGCACCATAGGATCCGGGATCTTCGTTGTGCCAGGCATTGCAGCCGGCATCATGGGACCGGCATCGCTTATCGCCTGGATTATCGTGGCCATATCTGCCACTCTGGTCATGATCTCCCTTTCCTGGGCCTCGGCAAAGTTCGGCAGGAAAGGAACCTTCTTTGCCATATTCAATTCGGTGTTCGGAAGGAATACATCGACCGCCCTCATTCTACTCTACATTGTTTCGGCCATTTTCGGGGTGGCCACTATCGCCGCCGGTATCGGGCAGTACATTTCATTCTTCGGCATCGGGAACCTCCTGATCATCGAAATCCTGATCATCGCTGCTTTATGCATCATAAACCTCATCGGCATATCCATGTCCAGCCTTACAGAAAATACCCTGACTCTCCTGAAGATCCTTCCCCTGATTGTCATCACGCTGATCCTCCTCCCGTTCATAAAACCGGAAAATCTTGCCCCCACCGTCCCTTTCACCTTTCTTGGCCTGTTTTCGACGATCATTATCGTCTACTGGCCATTTACTGGATTCGAGATCAGTGCGTTACCGGTCGAGGAGATGCGGGATCCGCGGATGATCGCTAAATCTCTGGGGATCGTCATGATCACCGTTGCCGCGATCTATCTCCTCCTCAACCTTGCCCTTATCGGCAGCGTGGGGAGTGAGGCTCTCGGAGCCTCACCGGCTCCCATTGCCACGGCGACCGCACTCCTGTTACCGACTTCAGGCTACCTGGTTGCGATCATTGGGATCTTTGCTATGCTTTCGGCCATGAACGCATACATTATTGCCTCTTCCCGGGTCATGCACAACCTTGCCTCCGAATATCATCTCGGGAGGCTCAGCCGACTGAACATGAAAGGAACTCCGGGACTGCCGCTCGTGATCTGTGGTATCCTGACCATCGGGATGCTGTTCTTCTCAAACGAATTCAGCACCCTCGCGATCTTATCGGTCATCACCATACTGCTGCCCTATATTTTCTTTTGCATCGTTGCCTTCGTCTTATTCCACGAAATGGGGCGGAGACTTGTTTCAGGTATGGGTGCGATTATGACAGACTGTGATTCTTATTCTGTTCTTCATATACCACTAAAATTTGCTCCGATGAAAGATATCCAGAATCAGAATTTAAAAATGGGAAATAAATTGATAAGACTGCATTTAGTTTGAAAAGAAAACCAGGTGATTTAAAGACTCATTTAATAAAATTGGGTTAACGAAGGAGGATACATAACTTGTGCCTATGACAGGAGGCACCAAGGACACGACAGAGCGAGTGCATACAATAGGACGCAACAGGTGCAGGATATTCAAACGTGACAATATCCGTGCAAATTATGTATTGGGATAATATCCGTTAACTTGCACGATTAATCGGTATCCTCGCCCTGTGTCACACCGGTTCACTCTCCTCTTTGGGAATAACGGATGCAGTGCTATCAGCATCATGTTTAGGCTTTTCAAATCTCCCGATCACTGACAGGACTGCCGGCATTACGAATATGGCGCCGATGAGAGAGAAACCGACCGCAATCAGGGTTGTAATCCCGAAGTTGCTGATGATGGGGAATGTGGCAAGGAGGAGTGCCGAGAACCCGAAAAAAGTCGCAAGACCGGAGACGGTGATTGCAGTGCCAATTTTCTGGACACTCTCATGGATAGCGGAAAGGTTGTCCTGCAGGCGCTCCTTCTCTTCAGAGTAACGCTCCATCACGAGGATGGTATACTCGGCCGCGACACCAATCGTCATGGACCCCAGTGTTGCCGTAAGAGGGGTGTAAGGAATTTTTAAAAGGAACATGATCACGGCATTCCATCCCACGACAAAAATAATGGGAATCATGGGAGAGACTGCGTGGAGATGCCGGTATACCAGGATCAGGAAGATAAAGACAAGGAAAAATCCCAGGTAGGTCATCATTTCTTTCGATTTTGTCAGTGATGAGAGCATCCCGGTGAACAGATCGAAACTGCCGGTTGGCGTTACCGTCATCCCGGCCGGGGGTTCGAGGAAGGCGATATCCCGGATCATCTGTTGCTTTAAGGAATCCATCCCCGTCATTTCGAGGTCGATGGTGCTGAATTTAATGACTGCAGTCATCGAACCGGTCATGTACTGTTTCCTGATATTCTCGGGGATCTTTTCCAGAGCCGCATCGAGTGATGCCTGATTTTCCGGCATCGTGCCGCCGTTATACGCACGGATATATGTGATAATACTGGTGGCCCCGGTCAGTTCATCATGATGTGAGAGTTCGTAATCCTGGAACTCATCAATCCACCTCACCGTATCGAGATCCGATACCGGGCCCTGGACATAGAAGTCTGCTGTACTGGTCGCTCCCAGGATACGGGTCACCTTGTCGATATTGATCTTGGCCGGCATATCGGAGGGCACAAATGCGTTCTCGTTGGTCTGGACCGGGATGAGGGGATCGATCTGGAAACCGACGAATGCGATGCATCCCGCAATAACGAGCAGAGGTATCGGATTTTTTGCAATCTTTACCGACATATCCGTGAGAAACTGCCCGTAGGAAAAGGATTTATTTTTCCTTTTTTTGCTATTCCGGCTCTTTTTCGGAGGATCCACGATTGAATCGCAGGCTTCCGTCCCTACTGCGTAACACTGGCCGGTTGCAGGTTCCTTGGGCTTATATTTCAGGAGGAGGCCGAGCGTGGGCATGCCGATGCAGGAGACCCAGTAGGTGGTAAATATGCCGATAATGGCCACCAGGCCGAACGATCGGATCATGGGGACGTCCGAGATGAACATTGCTAAAAATCCCATGCACGTGGCAAGCATCGCGTACAGGACGGCGGGGCCGGTCCGGGTAACGGTCTTGAACACCGCATCCTCAAGCGTTCCCTTCCGTGCCTCTTCGTCAAACCGGGCATGGAACTGGATCGCATAATCGATGCCGAGCCCGATCAGGACCGGAAAAGCGCCGATCACCGCCATATTCAACCCTACCCCGAAAAGGCCCATCAGTCCGAGGGACGTCGTGAGCCCGATTCCCACGAGCAGGACCGGCATGAACCGGTACCGGACATAGGCAAAGAGAATCCCCATCACGATGATCATCAGGATCATCGCCCCACCGATGAGCAGTCCCATATTCGCCACCAGGCCTTCCTGCATCTGCTGGGAAAACGCAGGCGAGCCGGATATTTCCACCTTTACTCCGGGAGGCCCTGGCGAGTAATCCACGATCGAATTCACATTGTCCAGTGCGGACTGCTTTGCCCCGGTCGACAGGCCTTCATCGAGCTGGATCTGGACGAGGGTCATAATATTCGACGGCACTACCATGGCGCGGATATCGGGGGGGAGCGAGGCGACGATCCGATCGACTTCTGCCGATGATGCAGGAAGCGTTCCTCCATTGGCGCTTTTTAAGACATCGACAATGCTGTTGGTCCCTTTGATATTTTGCTGCTGCCTGAAATCCGTTTCGAGATTGTCGATATATGCGAGGGTATCCGGGTTGAGCGGATCGGATGTTTCGATGATGAGGATGATCGAATCGGCCTGGAACTGATCCGAGTATTCGGAATAGATGATCCCTTTTTGTGAATTTTTATCAAGGTAGGTCTCCGATCCGGTCTGCATGGAGAGCTGAGTCATGCCAAAGACGGCGACACAGAAGATGACACAAACCAGCGCTGCAACCAGCAGCGGCCTCCGGTTGATCGTTCGCGCGATGCCTTCAAAGATGGTTGCTATGATTCCCATTCATGAGTCCCCTGCTGTATGTATCGCTCGCGTTTTATCTTATTTGAGCACCATAGTATTCAGATTTAAATTTCCGCCCGGATGGGCGGCATTTATCTAGGAGCGATCCCGACGCCGCCGCCAGAGCCAGTACCCGCTTCCCAGGATACCTACTGCTATAATGCCCAGGACAAGAGGATTTACCAGTATCGTCGCAATACCGGAATCTTTGACCACGGTTATCCGGAGTTTGAAGGGGTCGGATACCACGCTGTTGTCCAGGGCGTCCCTGAACCGTACCTCCGAATCAAGCCCGTATTCCTTTGGGGTCGCCGCTCCATCGACAGAGATATCAAAGGACGCCTCCTTCGTCTCCCCCGGTGCGAGGGTGCCCAGATATGCGGTGTCATCACTGCTGGTGAACGGGTCGACGGCACTGATGCGGGCCTGGGCGCTGTAGACGGTGGCACCGCCGGTGTTCTGGTATTGAACGGTAATTATCTTTTTCTGGCCCGGCGAGACTTCAATAGGACCGGAAAGGACGGTAAATGCCACCTTTTCACCGACCGGAATTCCGATGGTCGTTGGGTCGGTATCGACCACATCTCCTTCCCCATTCTCGTAGTTGATGTATACATCAAGCGGATAGGTTTTGCTCTCGGCATCCTTGTTCACGGAGATCTTAAATTGAGTCGTTACCTCCGCCCCTTGCGGGAAATCACCGATATACGTGCTGCTGTCCGTCGGGATGACAGGGCTGTTGTCATTGCGGGCGATCTTCAGGATTGCTTTTTTCCCGTCTTCCTGCCCGGTGTTTTGTATCACGAGGTTCAGGTACCCTTCCGTTCCTGCATTCATATATTCTGTATCGGATGATATAATGGAGAACTGAAGTTCCTGCCTGATTTTGACCGGGAGCAGGAGCGTCTCATTCACTGTCCGGTACATATACTGGATGCTGTCCGTCCCGTACTGATCTGCCTCCCACAGGTAGGTGTACCGGATGTTAAGGGGAAGATCATAGGTGCCGAATGTCGCATTCCGGGGGATTTTTACATCAAACTTCACCAGGGTGCTGCTTCCACCCGTGATGTCTCCTATCATCTGGGGATCGCTTTTTATGACGAGTGGGGAGTCTCCTGAACCCAACGCCAGGGTTACCAGCTTGGCAGTATTCGGCAGGTCATCCCGGTCGATTATACCTGACTGGACGAATTTAAATTCGTTGAGTCCGTTATTCTGGAGCCGCACCGAGATGACCGCATCGTCGCCCGGCACGAATTCATTCGTTCCCGAGACGGCTGCAGTAGACTCGGGTGAGCCGGCCATGTATTTTACACCGGCACTTGCGGGGGAGATCACGATGAATGCAAGTACGATCGAGATGAGGATTCCGAACCCCAAAAGTCTGTACCGTGAACCTGGTCTGGTGTTGCCGGGAAATAAAGTCTGATTGAGGGCATTTGATCCCGTTGTTTTCTCTTTTCTGAACATCTTTGCATCCTCTTGGAGTAATAAAAATTTTTACTACTAATGTATCTACCCATGTTTGCTGGGAACTTTAAAAAAAGTATCTGTGGTTAAAGTAAAAGTTATCAATCTGATCAGGATGGAGATGAGGATCTTACTGAAGATCCTTTTCGTGCTGCGCCAGGAACCCTGTATCTCCCCGAAAACGGCCCCAAAAGACGCCTCGCCCCTGTGGTATCGGGGGTATATCTTTTATCGGATGGTCTGCGATATCCCCGATTTTATCCTCGTGCTGAAGGGGCGCTATTTAGCACGTTTTTGGGCGGCGATTATCGTTTATTTTCGTTAAAGGGCGGATTGTATCGATGATTTTGAGGGCGGTGTTCAGGGGTTTTCTGAGAGGGGGATAGAGACTCCATATTTTCGGGAAAATACGCCCGAATCTGGGTTATTTGGATATAATAAGAGCAATATCTATTAAGAAGTGAGGGTTCCTATTAAAGCTGTTTAGAAGTTTTTTGTTGAAGAAGAAGAGGAAAATCGTACAAAATAAAATAATAAATGCGATGATATTACATTCTTATGTCATTTACTCTTTCCGTTTGTTGATTTTAATAAGTTATTCAGTTCTTTTTCTATTATTTCATCAGTTACTCCATATTGCCTTTCCAAATTACGACATATTTCTGTGAGTTGAGTGTCAACACTTTCAAGTGATAAATTTATTTCTTCAAGTTCTTCTACCATAAATTCTCGTCCATCTTCAGTATTCATCTGGATTGCTCGATCCCAAAAATAATGATGTGTAAGCCAATTTCTTTTGTCCAAAGCTTCTCGTATTGTTACTTCAAATTTATCGGAAATCTCTATTTTTTGGGTTAAATGTTTAATTAAATGACCTAATGTTTTATGGAAATAAGAATTTAGTAAAATATCATATGAGAGGTGAATCTCTTTGTCGCGTTCTTGAAAATCTAATATTATTAAAAGAATCCCCAGCTGACGTTCAATACATTGGTTAAAATAGATTGCACTACCGAATAGAGCATAAATTTCTTTTATTTCCTCTTCAACATGGGAATTCATGAATATTAGAGTATTATGGCAGACTAATATTTTTTTGGGTGATGCTTACTTATGGGATTCATATCTTAATCGAAACGAACCCGTCTGTATTATTTCACCAATCGAAAGTAAGTTTAGGGTATTATTGATTGGCAAGATCTGATCCATTTTTTTCTCAACCTGAATTCTTTTGTAAATACGAGATTACATTTTGTTTATTCATCTCGATCGTAGTTTGTCAATTGTTTTTTTGATTTCTTTCGGGATACAGTTTGTTTTAATCATTTCCTTTGCAACATACTTTCCTATTCGGGGTTTACTATTACCAACTACTTTTTGAGCATCTTGCCGGAGGGTTTCTGGAAGGATTGCCTCAAAGTCTTGTTTTAAAATATAAGTTTTTTCTCTCCGATATTTGATTGGAATTTTTCTTAATTCTTCTTCTGCATCGCCATCTGCAAGCATTAAATATGGAATTTGAAAACTCTCACACAATTGTGCAAAAATGGAAAAGTTCGATTTTCCATTTACGTTTATAATACTGATTCCATTTTCATCAAATGGATACCACAATTTTTTTGCAAAAATAGGGATTGCTCCATACTCAGTTGGTCCCTCAACAAGCAAAACTTTTCGAGCAAAAAACAATTCTCTACTATCAACATCTAATAAATGTTCAAATTTTAAATAATCAATATCATTGAAAAATTTATCCGGCAATGTAAAGATTTTTGTTTGAGCATTTTCCTGAACGAATCTAAATATTTTATGGGTCTTATCAATCTTTATAAAATAGGGTGAGTGAGTTATGAGTATTATTTGCATATCTTTAGATTCATCGATAACTGCTGCCAAACTTCGCGCCGCATGAGGATGCAAATGGAGCTCCGGATGATCTACAATGATTATCTTTCCCTTATGTGCGATTATATGCGTTATCAGGAGTAAGGATTCCAATATCCCTGCACCAATAAAATACGTTGTCGATTCCACACCGGATTTTTGTGTATGGATTTTAATTTCATCATTTTCTTTTATGACATCTAATTCGAGATTTGAGAATATTTTGTGAAATTTTTCTCGTATCTTTTCAAATTTTTGTTTGTCTTTGGGGCGTCCGTTTTTTAAATTAAATAAGATGCTTGCTAGACTTCCGCCTGTTGGCGACACCAATGACGGATTCAATTCTTGATCGGGTTTTTCACGATACTCATCGATAGAAATAATATTTTCCTTTAGAAAATTAAGAAACAATTTAGGAATGGGTTTTTCAAATAAGATTTGGACAGATGATATATCAATTTTTGATGCGATTCGATCCTCCTCCAATTTTTTAGATTCTTCCCACTTCAAAAAAAATAGATCTCTAATTGATTTTTCGAATGATTCAATTCTTCCAAGATTAACTAATTCTCTCCAAATAACACCATACTGAGCTTTGACGACTTCCGCATCACCTACAGTACCAGAGTTATTTATTATACGCATTTTTCCGAGAATAAAATGCGAGTCTGGTCGATCCGTTGGAGTCTTAATCAATATCTTATAAAATAATTGATTAGAGAATAATTTTTTAAATTCTTCATTTGATACGTTTATCGGCTCAAAAAAGGTTTTAATCTTAGATATTTCGTCATCGTTAAAAAGAATATTTAAGGAAAATTCAATGGTCTTGTTTTGATCGCTTTTATACCAATTTTCAGCATCCCATGGAATTGACGAATCGACATCCAAATTTATCATCATTTTAATTGCTTCAAAAATGGATGATTTTCCTACATTGTTTTCCCCAATAAAAATTGTAGAGCCTAAGGGTAATGAAAATTCCAGTCCTTTCTCCCCAATCGATCGAAAATTTTTAATGAATATCTTTTGTATTTGCATTAAACGTCGTTTCCCTGTTCAGTTATTGCTTCGTCATTCCTTATTTTTATTTGCCTGCCTGGACTGTCGCCATCCGATAGCAATTGTATTTGTAGAACACCATTTTACAAAAGAATCAGAAATACATTAAATAATAAAAAAATGGATAGAAATGATAAATAATGAAAGTTATCGGTGATTTTGATGGGGGTTAAACGTGATGATTTAGTAAAGGAACTATTATCTACCTTGGAATTTAGTGCGAAAGGTGTAATAATCAAAGGAGCTGAAAATGTAGCATCATATCAAATACTGTCGAATTCTCTAATGTCTGAATTAATTAGGGATGGTTATGATGGAAAATTAAATAGAATTCGTTACAAACTACCAGTACCTCGGGGATCTAATATTTCTTTTCCCTTTATATCTTCTTTGAGAAAGTTGCATGAAAGTGGCAATCAATCTTATTCTCATCTTAAGGGTTTAATTGATGAGGAAATCTCACAAATCGAAGTTAATGTTCCTATTGAAAAATTCTCTATTTATTTTCAAATTGGAGTTACTTTCGATACAAAATTAAAACCGGTAATAATTCAGGACACTTCATTCAATATTTTACAGTTCCAAGATCTTGAACAATTAATGAAAGATCCAGAATTAATAAGCAAAACAGCAGAAATTATGAAGTCAGAAGGATTCGATATCATCTTTAAGGACTTTTCATATCTGTTTACGGAAATCTATGCAAGAAATGAAGATTATGCAATTGCACATACTCTTGAAAATGCAAATTCATTAGTATCAATTTTAACATATCAGAAATATTGGAATCAAGAATCAATCACTGCTTTAGGAATTCCTTCTTCGTATACAAATTTAGATATAAATGCGATTTTCGTTTTTAAAGATTCGAAGTTCATTAATATTCATTATACACCCTCTACTTCAAAAATGACCAACATATCATTTAACAACAGTGAAATTAAAAAAATAGAGGAATTTAATAATAGATTACAAAATGCTCATGACAAAAATAAAGATATTATCCTTCAAGCTTTGAATGTTTATCATATAGGTCTAACCGAAGAACGCATGGGGATCGCTCTTTTTAATTTCTGGGTTGCCATTGAGAAGATATGCCTTAAAAATGAAAGCATAACGGAAAATGAAGTTAAAAAACGTGTCTCCACCTTTTTAAATCCTGATGATGAATACCCATTAGACCGACTTTATGAACTTCGGAATCAAATTGCGCATCACTCTGCTTATGAATTGGTAAATCAATATGATCGAAATTTAATAAAGCTAATATCTGGTATCTCAATTCATTTCTTTTTAATATATTTGGCACAATTTCATCCACAGGAAATACAAAAAATATTTGTTTTTTTAAAGGATGATAATTCTCAACTTATTAGAGATAAAGAATATATTGATTATATTTTAAAAATTAGAAAAAACCATCGATAAAAAGTTTTCTTTTGCGATTAATATTATTCAAAATTGAGTATGTTGTTAGAAAGATGTCTCGAAGTAATAAAGGGCAGGCATGTCATTTTTTATTCATATTTAATGGAGCATAAAAATATTGGATTATACATAAATAATACGTATAAACGGGATCATTCGGATTATCCCGAATCGGCCTAAACAATCCTTCTTTGCGGTTTTGGAGGCCGTAATTTTTATCGGATGTTCTATGATATTCCTGATTTCACCCTCGTGCTGGAGGAGCGCTAGTAAGCACCTTTTTAGGCAGCGATTGTCATTCTTTTTGGTTAAAGGAAGGATTATATCGTTGATTTTGAGAGCGTGTTCAGGGGTTTCCGGGTAGAGGCAAGGTAATACCCATTTTTTGGAAAAATACGGTGAAAAAAGCATTTCGGATTTGATGAGGGGGTTAGCCCGTCACTAAATTTAATTAATAATATATACTATTATTGATATTAATAAAATACCCATCCAAAATATTGGGAGGATCGATGAAAAAATCAGAATCGAATCTCTAACAGAAACATACCCCTCTTTTTTCCATTTCATTTTTATATTTGGATCCGTCGAAGAATGCTCGCGGAAAATATTTATATCCCCAATTGCGGATTCTTCTATTATTGCCAAGTCCTTTTCCCAATGAGATACCCACCAACTGCCTCCTTTAGCGATAATATAGAGTATAATTGAAGAGAAAATGCCAAAAAAAATGATCATTAAATAAAGAATGAAATATTGCATAAGCAGTTCTCTAAATGCACCAGCCACTACTGCTAACAATACACTTTGAAAAACCAAAAGCAAGTTTATTCGTGTCCACATCAACGTATTGTCCAAGTCTCGAAGTTGGAGCAATTTATCATAAGCGAATCGGGCGTCTTTATGGTTATTTTCATTTAAATTATCAGAATTTTCTGTACTCATATTTTTTAATCATTCATTATCCCATTAATTTTATCGTATTATTCTCAATAAGGAACGGAGTTCGTAATCCCGAAGCTCGGGGAAAGGAAAGGAACGCGCCTGATTTAGATTTCTTTCCCCAAGAGAAACAACATTTTCTTTCGAACTTCAGAATCGTCATTACTGCTTTTAATAAATTAAAAGCCCTTTGAATAATCATTTAAGCATTTTTTCATGTTTGAATATATCCGTTAAACTTTTTGCTGAAAATTCATCTTTCTTATTAATAATCGTTATTTGACTTATATTATAAGAATTGAAATTTGAGATATAAGTATTATTTCCGCAGGTGCAATTGACATTTTCATTTATTGTTGGGGCGTTATATAGCACTTCAAAATTATATAGACTATACCCAACCAAAACCAGAAGTACTAATAGATGATTTGATTTGGTGGTATTCTGGTGAAACTGAATTTGAACATAAATCTATGCCAGAACGCGAAAGATATGGTATTTGGGAGAAGCACTTCATACCTGCATGGATGCCTTTAAGGGAAAATCTTTTGAATTAAAGCAATAAAATATTATTAAAAAAATTCGTCTTTTTGTAAAACAAAAATTGAATAAATTATTGTTACGCTTGGTATTGTGGCAATAAGGGTCAAGGCCAAAAGAATTCTCGCAAATTCAGGATCGAAGTCACTAAAATAATAAGAAAACAATCCGAAAAATACGCCTAATATTGGAATTGCAGCTAAAATATAAAAAGAATTGTTAAATTGATGCTCTCTTGGGGTCATCCTGATTATCGTCATAGCAGACTACAATTACTGTTAGACTAATTGAACAAACAATTATACAAATATTTGATAAATTTCTACAAATATCTGCGATATTGTCATTAATTGAATTATTGTATATTATTGAAAGGCCAACTACAATGCCAACGATTACAAAAAAAGAATTAAATAAATATGGTAACCATCGACTCATAGTTGCTCTCTTACAATATTTGTTAATATAATATCCTGAAAACAATGGTTTATAGGTTTCTAATTTTTGTGAAAAGATATTATAATGGTGGGCGATTTTTTCACCATGATATTCATACTCTTCCCATATTTTAGCAATATTGTCGCTTAAATCAGTTCTATGTTCATCCAAACTGTGATTAATTTCGGGTTCGTGCCTTCTGCTAAGTCGAAGATTATGATTCATGAAAATGGCTCTTTCAAGATTCTGAGAACTATGGCTAAAACTCTCACAATAGTAATAAAATTCAAGTATGCTATCGAGGATTTTGTCTAATTTTACAAAGTAGCCATTATTTATAAAATTTTTAATTTCATTGGTCGATAAATATTGATAATCATCTTTATATTCATTCGAATTGTCATGGATAACCCAAATATCAATTAATTTTCCGAAACCTATCCATTTTCTTTCTTGAATGGGTCGTTGTAGGTTATTTTCAAAAGTATTATTCATTTGTTCAATTTCATTTTGAATATTTTCTCTTTTAATTTTATCCCAATTATCATGAATTTCACAATATAATCGTGCAAAATGTTTACAATATTTCAAGTATTCATAAAAAAAAATTGTGAAAATTGATGTCAATAACCCGATAAATAGTGAAGCAATAATCGCATATGGATCGATCATTAAAAACTACTGTCTTTTACCAATGATATAATAAAAGTGTGCCGTGTCAATATAGAATAAGGAATCGCACCATCACCGAAGAAGTGCTGCTATGGGGATTCGAACCCCAGTCGTCGGCGTGAAAGGCCGACATGATTGGCCGGACTACACTATAGCAGCAAACGTGCTCTCTTTCATTTATTTTACTGATAAAAATAGGTTGGGGTTCCGTCCCCCGGGAGATGTTTTATCCGGTTTCTTCAGTATATCGGGGTCCCTTCGCGCTCGGTGACCGTCTTGAAGGCCCCCATCAGCTGGCGGGTGATGGGGCCGGGTTTACCGGACCCGATGCTCCGGCCGTCGATGAGGACGATCGGGGCGACCTCTGCGGCGGTTCCGGTGACGAAGACCTCGTCGGCCGAGTACATGTCGTAGTACCCGAGGTTCTGCTCGAGGAGGGTGATGCCGAGCGACTTCGCGAGCTCGAGGACGACCGCACGGGTGATCCCGCGGAGGTTGTTCAGGGTCGGCGGGGTGAAGATGACCCCGTTCTTGACGATGAAGATGTTGTCGCCGGATCCTTCCGACATGTACCCGTTGGTGTCGAAGAAGATCGCCTCGTCTCCGCCCTTGTAGTTCGCCTCGATCTTCCCGAGGATGTTGTTCAGGTAGTTTAGGCTCTTCACGTTCGGGGGGAGGGCGTCTGCCGGGTTTCTCCGGACCGAGACCGAGATCGCCTTCAGTCCCTTGTCGTACAGGTCGCCGTACATGGCGCCCCATTCGATGGCGATGATGATGACACTCGGCTTCGGGCACTTCCGCGGGTCGAGCCCGAGGTCGCCGACCCCGCGGGTGACGAGCGGACGGATGTACCCGTCCTTTAAGTTGTTCTTCCGGAGCGTCTCCTTGATCGCTTCGGTCATCTCCTCCTTGGAGATCGGCACGGCCAGGTCGATCGTCTTCGCTGAGTCGTAGAGCCGGTCCAGGTGCTCCTGGAGCCGGAAGACCCTGCCGTTATACGCCCGGATGCCTTCAAAGACACCGTCCCCGTAGAGAAGACCGTGGTCGAAGACCGAGACCTTCGCCTGGTCTTTGTCGTAGAACCTCCCGTCGATGTAAATCTGCATGCCCAAGAGATTTGCGCTCATAGTATTTTTTTCCAACGGGTTTTCATGCGGCCGAATGACCGGACGGGCCGTTCATCATGCGCACAAAGGGTCACCGGGAAAAAGCCGGAGGTCCTGCCGGTTACCGTCTTTTCACGCCATCTTTTCCCGGCACCGGTCTACGAAATGCGCGAACATCGCCCGGCTGCTGACCGGGTGCAGGTGGGTGTAACTCCCGATCGTCCGGTCCCGCATGGCGCCGTCGAACCGGTCGCAGATCCCATACCCCCGGGAGAGGCAATAGGCATACTCCGTGTCTTTTGCAAGACGCACGTCGGAGTAGTGGAATTCATGCCCCCGGAACCAGGATGCCCCGACCGGGGAGTCCGCACGGCTGTTCCCCTCGACATAGGTGACCACCCGCCGGGCAGGCATGCGGGTCTCCCCGGAAAATACCCCGCACATATCGTACCGTTTCGCCGTCTCCCTGCCCTGCCATCCGGGCTCGAGGATGATCGCATCCGTCAGGTACATCAGCCCCCCGCATTCCGCGTAAACAGGGGTGCCATTCCGCGAGATCTCCCGGACCGCCTCCCGCATCCGACCGTTCTTCTCCAGCTCGTCCAGGAAGAGTTCCGGGTATCCCCCGCCGATTATGATACCCGTCGGCGTCGGGCAGCCGGTCATGGACGGGGCTGAACGTGATGAACTCAGCGCCGAGTCCCCGGATGGTGTCGAAGAGGTCGGCATAATAAAAGTTGAACGCCTCGTCGAGCGCGATCGCGATCCGGGGAGTCCGGGAGTGAACGGCGCTCTCCGGGAGAACAGGTAGTTCCGGGGGGACATAATCTCCCGCACAGGAGAGGAGTTTTTCGATGGAGAGGTGCTGGCCGATGAACCCGACCACGTCCTCAATCCGGCGGTCGAACTCCCCTCTCCCCGTCCCCTCGAGGTACGGGACCAGCCCGAGGTGGCGCATCGTCAGCTCCATCTCCGGGTGGCGCGGGATCGCACCGATGACCGGGATTTTGCAATAGTGTTCGACCGCGGTGACCGCCTTGTCGATATGCTGCTTCCCGCTCACGTTATTGAGGATCACCCCCCGGATCTTCACCCCGGGATCGAACGCAGAGAATCCCTTGACGATCGCCGCCGCACTCCGGGTGATGCTCCGGGCGCTGACCACCAGGACCACGGGAAGATCGAGTGCCTTGGCGATCGAAGCCGTGCTCCCGGAATCCGTCAGGGCCTCGGCGCCTTCGAAGAGGCCCCGTACCCCTTCGACGAGCGCGATATCCGCACCCCGGCAGCCGTGATCGAAGATGGACCGGATATCCTGCGGGGCCATCACGAAACTGTCGAGGTTCCTGCAGGGCCGGCCGGTCACCCCCGTCAGGTACGACGGGTCGATATAGTCCATCCCGACCTTGAACGTCTGGACGCTCCGGTCCCGGGAGAGGAGCGCGGCGATCGCGAGGGTGATGCTCGTCTTTCCGCTGCCGGACCGGTCGCCGGCGATCAGGAGGGTCTTCATCGCATCGCCCTCAACACGGCGCCGAACTCGCTCTCCTGGATCGACCGGACCCCGAGGGTCTTCGGGTGGAGGTCGACTTCCACGACCACGTGCCGGTGCCCGAGTTCCCGGAGCGGTTCCACCTGGCGGGGGCCGTTCGTTATGGAGAAACACTCCACCCCGTCGGTATACCTGGGAGGAATCGCGTGCGGGACCCCGACCAGGAGGGCAAACGCAGGCGCCCGGTCTCTGATCCGCTGGCCGAGGGTATCGCCGAGAGCACCGTATTCATCGAGGGCGCCGCAGAGCTCCGGGCAGACTCCCCGCCGGTTCATCTCCTCCGCGATCCGTGCGGCATCCGCCCTCACCTTGGGCAGGCCGCGGGCTTCACAGTTCGCGATGTACGTGATATCTGCTCCGGGGCAGACATCATGGAGCGCGATCAGTTCGTCGGCGAACATGTAGGCCGTCTCCTTCTTCGCGTTCAGGATGGCGATCCCCCGTTCCCCGCAACCCGCGACCTCGAGGAGGCGCCGGGCGACGAGATGCTTGAGGTCTCCCCGGGAGGGTTCGATGTACGGCCGGGATGCGGCCCCCCGTTCCCGTTCCACCTCGTTTGCCTTTGCAAGGCAGAACTTCTGCCGGTCGAGCTCCTCCTCGCTGATCCACCCGGCATCGGCCGCCGCCACGAGCGTTGCAATCACCCCTTCGATATTTTCGGGATACCCGGCATGGATATCGACCGCGATCGTGGGCGTGGAGATACCCGCCATCTCGATCGCCGATGCCAGGTCCTCCCCGATGATCATCGAGACGCAGGTCCCGACGACCGCCATCCTCCGGGGTGAGAACTCGCGTTCGGCGTAATTGAGGACATCCTCGAGTGATCGCTGACCCCCGAAGATAAACTCGTTGTCCGCCAGGGAGGTGGTCAGGACATGCATCCCGTCCTCTTCCAGGAGGCGGGCATGCTTGAACGAGCACCCGGACGGCCCGTGCAGGATCGCCACATCGACCTCGAGGTCGCGAGCCGTGTACAGAGCGGCAACGATGGAACTCGGGCGGGGCTGCATGTATTTCATGGGTTTCACCGCCATGTCTTCACCGCGAGGAGGATGGAACCGGATCGGGTGACCGACCGGGCGATCTCATACCCTTCCCGGAGGTTTGGGACCGGGTGAACTCCGGGCAGTTCAGGGAGTTCCTCTCCGACAAGGATCACACGGGCGGGCCGGATATTCCGGATCGCAAGATCGATCTCGTCGGCGGGAAATCCTTCGCAGACCGCGTGCGCTTCCATGCCGATGACCAGGGTCAGTTCTTCTTTACCCGAAAGTTTCCGGGCATATGCCGCGGCATCTTCGGTCGTCCTCCGGTTGGTCCCCGAGTTCGCATTATCCAGAACCAGGACATCTCCGACGCGGGATGTGGACCACCTCCCCTCCAGCGGGGGGAAGGTCTCCAGCCCGGATGGGTCGATACCGAGGATACTGGCTGCAGCGGCGGCGAGCAGGAGCGGATCACGGTAAGCCTCGAGGACGAGGAGCGGTGATGAGAACGTCCCCGTCTTCCCGTTCATCCGGTACGTGCAGACCCCGTCGGCAGAACGGACAATATCCCCGGGTGCATGAGTGTGCTGACCCCGGGCTTCAACACCCGGGGCGACGAGAAGTTCCTTACATACCTCTGCCGAACGGATCTTCTCTGCGAGCGCCTGTTTCATACCACCCGCAAAGGAGTAGTCTTCGGCTGAAGTGATGATCCCGAGGGTGCAGGCACCCGTAAGACCGAGGGAGACTTCTGCGATACACCATCCGCCCATCTCCCGTGCATACCGGGCCGCCGGAATCAGTGAGGCGGGGGTGATGCTCTTCCGCCAGAGAAGCCGTTTATCCGGGTAGAGGAACGTTCCTTTAGACGTATGCAGTACTCCCGGACCGTTCATCAGGTGTGCGAGGGCATGGGCGGTGGTGGTCTTTCCCCGGGCCCCCGTGATCTCGATCAACGTCTCAGGGAGATCTTCCCCGAGGATCCACCGAACCGCCTGGTGGTGGGTGATCCGGGGACCCTCGACCGAGCGAAGGACAGGATTTCCGGGATCGAGATGGACGGGGGAGATGACGAGGTCGTACTGCCGTGCGATGGCGGGCTCACCGCCCCGATATACCTCCACGAGGTCCACCCGGTGGCCCGTCCCGCGGAGGATCCCGGCAAGCTCCTGCCCACCGTGGATCGCGTCAAGCACCAGGATATCCATGGGAGGGTTCAGGTGGATGAGAGCGCCTTCTGTGCATTCTTCACCATCAGTTCCGCCAGGAGCGGGTCGCTCCCGATCGGATCGGCGTAGAGGAGGGGGATAGTACTTCCATTTTTTCCAAACGTCCCTTTATTATGGCCTTCGGGAAGCCCGATGAGTGCCGGGATGTCTTTTAAGATATGCACCCCCTTTGCAAGAAAGAGCGGCACGACCACGAGGGTATCGATCGGCTCTTTCCGGAACTCTGCAAGGCTTTCTTCGATAGATGGTGAATTCATATTCATAAAAGCGCATTTCACGATGAAATCCGGGTGTTGCTTTGCGATCAGCCGGCCGGTTGATTCGACAAGCTCCTTGTTATACGGGAGTTTGCTGCCATGGCCCACCAGTAACATTCCCTTCGTACTCATATGCTACTATGTATTACGGGAGATTTTAAAACTCTTACCAATTCTCCTGAAAAGACAGATATTACACCCGTACCGCGTTCATAACCCCGGCCTTACCCCATTTTTGTTATCCCGGAGATCCTTCATACCTCTTCCATCCCGGAGATCCTTCATACCTCTTCCATCCCGGAGATCCTTCATACCTCTTCCATCCCGGAGATCCTTCATACCTCTTCCATCCCGGAGATCCTTTATTACCCCTGCATCACTCCTGTTCGATCATCCCTGCTTTCCCTCATAACCTCCGCGTCCTCTCCTTCGTCGGCTCTCCCCCTCATCGATGGTTTAGCTGCTCCTATTAACCGGCAGGAATCCGGTTGCATCTTTTTATATCCATGAAAAGTCAAAATTATAGGAATATCATTCTCAGGACGACCGGATAGACTATCGGGTGTGGCCAGGGTTTTGAGGCATGGATCACATGGAACAGAATGACCGATTCGGATTGATTATAAATGGCCGCATCATAAGAACGCCGGTCGCAATCGCATCCATGGCGGGTGTGGTGGATGCCGGGTATGTTCTCGCGCGGGCAAATCATATCGGAGCCGCGTTCATCGGCGGATACTCGATCGACAGGGAGACGCTTGATGCATCGAAGCTGGTCGCATCGCAGGGCAGGGCAGAATTTCTCTGCGAAGACCCGATAGAGGAACTGGATCGGCAGATCGGAAAGATGAGCGAAAGCGATCTGGTGACCGGGATCAATCTCCGCGGGAGTTCGCCCGCATCCTACGCACGGGTCGCGGAATCATTCGGCGATGCAGTCGTATACGAGATCGATGCCCATTGCCGGCAGCAACCCTTTATCGATGCAGGATCCGGGGAACACCTCCTGAAGCACCCCGGAGCGCTCGTGGAGATCATCAGGGCCTTGAAAAAGGAGGATGTGACCGTCTCGGTGAAGATGAGGGCAGGGGTCTCCGAGGATGACCGGCTCCTCTCCCGGAAATGCTGGCGTGCCGGGGCCGATATCCTCCATATCGACCTTATGGACTTCGGTTCGGCCAGGCTCCGCCAGATACGGAACAGCTCTCCGGTCATCCTTATCGCCAATAACGGAATATACACCTTTGATCGCATGAAAGAGATGTTCTCCCACGGGGCAGATCTCGTCTCCATCGCCCGGAGGTCCGACGAACGGACGCTGGCCGGTCTCGATGCGGCAATAACCCGGTTTGCGGACGAGCACGGCTGGTATAATTCACCCAAACAGCTCTGCAGGGGAGGGGACATCCGGGCACTCGCATTCTGCTGCATGCCGGTGAAGAGCTGCCCGCTGATCCCGACCCTGGAACGGCTGGGTATTTCAAAGGAGGAGTACATGCAGCTGAAATGCGAAGCGGTCCGCGGATCCCCCCTGGAGGAGGGAAAACAGACCTGTTTTGGCAGTCTTGCATGGTGCTGCAAAGACTCCTCGCCCTGTATGTTCCGGGATATGACCATCCGGCAGGCGGGGATGACCTCCCGCGAGTACATGCAGCTCAAGCACCGGTTATCCGACCAGATCATCCACCATATCTTCTATGATCACCCCTCTGACGACGCGTGCTGAGCGGGCGCAGCTCGCCATGATGCTGGAAGTCACCGCATTCCCCAAACCCGGCAATGTCGATCGTTGCCACGACTACGAGACCACCTATCTCGAACATTTTCTTGCCTCGACCATCCTGGTCCGGCCTGCGTTCGAGCGGGCGGAGCGCGAGAAAGGCCATATCGGGGAAAGAATCCGCGAAGCGGTCGCGCTGACCAGTGTTCATGCGGGAGGAAACACCCATTTCGGGGCGTTCATCCTCCTCGTCCCCCTGGTGATGGGAGAAGATGTTCCCGGCGCCCTCGGGTTAATTGAACGCACCACGGTCGAGGATGCGATCGCATTCTACCAGGCGTTCGCGGAGACGGAGGTGCGGATACTCGATGAAGACGAGCTCGATGTGCATGATCCCCGTGCGATTGAAACGATAAAACGGCAGAATGTCACGCTCCTCGATGTGATGCGCCATTCTGCAGCCAATGATATGGTCGCCCGGGAATGGATCAACGGGTTCGCCCTTACCCGTGCGGGGGTGGACCACCTCAAGCGTCACGGAAGCGGGCGGGATGCGATCGTCGGAGCGTTCCTCGACCTTCTCGCGACCGAACCGGACACGTTCATCATAAAAAAGCATGGCCGGGATGTCGCCATGAAAACGATGATGCATGCCCGTGAGGTGATCGAAGGGACCCGCGATCTCGCACTCTTCGACGAGCAGTGCATCCTTGCGGGGGTCAACCCCGGATCCATGGCAGATATTATCATCGCCGCTGTCTATATCGCACTGGGTGAGGGCTGGCGATGGGAATCCTGAAAGAAGGAATCACCGAGGTCATCGCCACGACACGGGGAAACGCCGCACCCATGGGTATCATTCTCCGGGACGCCGAGGCACGGATGATAGTGTACCGGGAGAGCCACACGGCCGCACGAATCGCCGCGGAGGGGTGGCTCGTGGCAAATGTTATCTTCGACCCTTTTTTGTACGTGAAAACGGCATTCGGGGATCTCCCCCCGGACTTTTTCACCCGGGAAGAGGCGGGCGGTTTTGTTTTCGAACGACTGACCGATGCCGAGGCCTGGATTGGATTCCGGGCAGACGTTGAGCGTATCTCTTCCGAGGCGCTCTTCGTACGGCTGCACCCCGTACACGAGGAGATCTGTCTCCCTGGTATTCACCCCGTAAACCGTGGATTTAACAGCATCATCGAGGCCACTATTCACGCGACCCGCTGGAGGAGGAACCGTAACCCGGAACTTGCCCGCCTGATCGCGCATCATGCGACAATCGTCCGGAAATGCGGAGGCAAACGGGAATCAGAGGCACTTGCGCTCCTCCTATCGTATGTACCCGATCTCCCGGAGAATAAAAAATAATCTGTCCACTCAACAGACACGGGGGACGGGGTCCCCGATCGGGGGTTCGATAAACCGTTCACCGCCGGCGATCGTTTCCATGATTACGTGGGCCCCCCCCGATACGATGCCGATATCCGCCGCGTCACGGCCATACGGATGGGAACGGAGCGCCATGAGAACCGCGGCAACATCCCGTTCCGGTACCCCCATGATGACCTTCCCTTCATTGGCGACTTCCAGGGGGTCGATCCCGAGCATTCTCGATGCACTGAGCACGCTCTTCCGGATCGGGACTGATTCCTCCGATATCCTGACCGAAACGCAACTTTTTCTCGCCATTTCGTTTATTGCACTCGCGAATCCGCCCCGGGTCGGGTCTTTCATCGCATGAACTTCTCCCGCGTTCATTGCCCGTTCCACCAGACCCCAGAGCGGGGAGACATCCGATCGGATCTGTTCGCCGAGGTCGAACCCTTCCCGGTGTGCCATAATTGCAATCCCGTGATCGCCGAGTGTACCGTTCACCAGGATATGGTCTCCGGGACAGAGCCCCGCATCCCGGACAACGGTCTCCGCGATACCGATCCCTGCAGTATTTATCACTATCCCGTCGAGACCTTCCCGTTCGACCACTTTGGTATCCCCGGTGACCAGGTTCGCCCCGCATTCACCGAGGGCAAGGTCCATCGAACGGACAATTCTCTCGAGGTCCTCGACGAGAAACCCTTCTTCGATGATCATTCCGCACGAAAGGGCGATCGGACGCCCCCCCATCATCGCAAGATCGTTTACCGTACCGCAGATCGATATCCTCCCGATATCCCCGCCCGGGAAGAAAATGGGGCGGACCACGTGGGAATCGGTCGTGAACACGATATTCTGTCCGTTGATCGGAATCACGGCGCCGTCATCCAGGGCCTCGAGGCCGATCCCCCCCGCATTGTTGTGTTCGAGATTGGTCAGGACCCGGAGGAGCTCCCCCATCACCTCTCCTCCCGCCCCATGCATCAGGGTCACTTTCATGACTCGTCCACCTCTATCACCATGTGGGAGACGACGATCTCCCTCCCCTTCACGAGTTCGGGGAGGGCACCGCATCGCGGGCAGACATGGCATTCATTGCCCTCGTATCCGCAGCCACACCGGGTATGCGGTTCCACCTCCTCGCATTCGAGGCTTGTGTCCCGGAAGAGGGGATCGGACTCCTTCAGGGTGTCAAAGAGAAACGTGACCTGCTCTGGATTTACCATGGCCATGGCTCCGACTTCCACGCAGATGCGTGTTATCCGTTGTGCATGGTGTTCGAGGGCCGTCCGGCGTGCCGTCGCGTATATATCGTACGCAATACTGTATTCATGCATAAACTGGCGTCTTAACCCCCACAATGAAGATCGGGACCCGGCTGCAGGAAACGCTCATGTTCCGGGACCTCCGTCGGATGTGCCACATTGCTACAGTACATGGGAAACCCGGATACATTAAAGCATTCCAAACGAACAATACGGGGGAAATGTTGGTTGGAATACGTACTGGACATCCTGTCGGAATAGGGAGAATGGTGCCGGGCTTTCCCTGGTTCCGGTATTATCACGCGGGTGCCAATCCTTCCTTTCTGGACGCTCATTTCCTGTAATTTTCCCGGTTTTCCCCGGGAAGGGCACATGCATCCTCCATTTGCTTAAAATATATTGTTCTCATACCATTCTATCACGAATGTACCCCGGAGTTCTCGAGTTCATCCTCAACATCGATCAGCATCTCGGTCTGATCGTTTCACAATACGGGTTCTGGACGTACCTGATCCTCTTCATCATTATCATGCTGGAGACGGGACTGGTCATCACCCCCTTCCTCCCCGGGGACTCGCTCCTCTTTGTCGCCGGTGCCATGGCGGCTGCGGGAGTTCTCGAACTCCCGTGGCTCATCCTCGTGTTCATTTTGGCAGCGATCATCGGCGACACCCTCAACTACTGGATCGGTAATTTCGTCGGTCTCCAGGTCGTGCTGAAACGGTACCCGACGCTGATAAAAAAAGAGTATATCACCCGGACGTACGGCTATTTTGAAAAATACGGCGGCAAGACGATTTTTTTTGCCCGTTTCATCCCGGTCGTGCGGACGATTGCCCCGTTCCTCGCCGGAGTGGGCTCCATGAATTACCGCCGTTTCCTCATGTACAATGTGATCGGAGCAGTGGCATGGACATTAACCGTGGTCCTCGCCGGATACCTCCTCGGGCAGTATTCGGTTATACAGGAGAACATCAATCTGCTCATCTACCTGGTGGTCATCGTCACCATCGGTACGGTCCTGGTCATCATTTACGGCCTCATCCAGGCATACCGGCATCCGGCACCGGAAGAGGAATGAAAAGACCAACGCCGGATCGGGGTTTACCGATCCGGAGAAACATGTTTTCAGGTATTCTGAAGATGGGGCCGGTTATATCCTAAAATAATGAGATAGACCATCGCCGCGAGGGTTATGCCGGTACTCACGAGGACGAGCACCTCGAGTATGTCTATATTATCCTGTATCAGGGGTACCAGTCCCGTGAGGTACCCGGCGAGTACGACCGTCAGCGAAAAGATGATTGCACTACCGATATTGAAGAGGATGAACCGGTTATACCGCATCTTTCCTGCACCGGCAAGAAACGGGGAAAACGTCCGTATAACCGGAATAAACCGTGCAAAAAAGATGGTCCTCCCCCCGTACCGTTCAAAAAAGGTATAGGTCTTATTCACGTACTCCTCCCGGATCAGGTGGGGAAATTTTTTCTGGAAGACCGGGAGACCCGTACGGCTCCCCAGCCAGTAATTCAGCGTGCTTCCGATAACTGCACCACTGATAAAGATGACCAGCAGATAGGCAAGGTTCAGTTGTCCCGCAGCTGCAGCTGCCCCGGCGACGAATATCAGGGAGGCCCCCGGGAGAAAAACTGCGAGAATCAGTCCTTCTTCAAACACAATGATGACGAACATGATGAGATAGACCCAGAACCCGTACATCCGGATAATTTCCGGAAGAATGGTATCGCATTGGATGATTAACTGAAGGAATTCCGGGATCATATGCCTAAACCCATAGGTGTATCCACCTCATTGTTCTTTAGGTCTTCTTGGAAAAACCCATCGAGAAGTAAAATATGTTTCCGGGAGATCAAGGGGAGGAGAATTCCCGGGCATTAATCGTGTTTTCACCCGGGCAATATTTCGCAGGAATTCAGCCGGATTGTTCGATTTTCAACCCTTCATTGTCGACCGCCGTGCATATTGCAATCGAAAGCCCGAGGGATTCGACGATCGGTCTCACTTCTTCGGGGTTTTTCCGGGTAATAACCGCAATTGAGGGGCCGACGGAACTCATGCCTACAAATTCAAGACCGGCCTCCCGGAGCCGGCTCATGTAATGGTAGATCTCAAAGCTGTGATGCTCCACCTCTGCCCGCTTGGATCCCCGGAAATCGATCTCCCAGATCACTTCCCCGGCCTTTTCCAGGTTATCTTCTTCGAGGGCCGGAATGAGGTCCATCATCACGAGATATGCCTTGAGTGCCCGGTCCCGGTAATCGAGCATCCGTGCCTTGTTCATGAGGAGGTCAAATTCCTTATCTCCTGCAGAAGAGATATCCGACGGCGGAATGATGATATATACCCGCTTTCCCTCCGCAAACGGATGATGGTAGATCAGTGTCAGCTGGTCCCCCATGACTGCCATGCCCCCGTACAGGCTGACCGCCGGGCCTACCCCCGTCTCGAAACCGAATGCAATCTTTCCGTCCACCGTCTCCTCGACATAGTTATTGCCGATCATCTTTCTGAGCTGGTCTGCGTCGAGCGGGGATCCTACCGCACGGTTCAATGCAGTGGCGAGCGCGATCAGGACGGTGCTGGTAGACCCGAGCCCTACATGAGCGTACTGGTGGTCCCGCGCCTTTATCCGGAATCCGCCGGTGTATCCGACGGTCTGCCGGAACACTTCACAGAAATGGCGGATGATGGAAGACCGGCCATAATCGATCTCCAGGCCCGACGGGATACATTCCGCTTCCACCGTGCAATAGAGCTGGATGGCAAAACCGACACCCCCTCCTCCCGGACTTTCCGGTGCGAACCGGTTCATATCCATGACCGTCAGGTGGATTCGTGCCGGTGCAGTAACCGTTATTTTCTTACCAGGCGGCGCAATGACCGGTTTCTCCGGCAACCGGATCTTTCTGATCCGCTCCCCCGGAGCGAAGGAATTAAACTCGTATTCGACCAGGTCGAGGTCTCCGCCGCGTATTTTCATCACCGGCACAAGGCATCTCCTATGATGATCTCCGGTCAAAGAAGATATTTTTTCCCGACGCCTTGAGCGGTATTCCATAGGCAACGGTGCAGTCAGGTACCCATCCGAGTGATATCGCCCCGATTCCTGCCGAATACATCACCCGGTTATCGACGTTGTGAAGGGCGGCTGTCTTCACCGCCGAACCGACGGCAATACCGAGATCAGCCATCCGGAGCACGCAGTTCGGGCCTTTGAACGGAGGGGCAGGATGGTCCCCGGCCCTGAAGGCCGCTTCCATTTCCTGGCAGGATGCAAACCCGCAACCCCTGCAGTTTACCCCGGCGGTTTCCTGCCCGCGGACGCCGATGATCAGGCACGCATCACTCTCTGCCACGTTTCCTGCATCGCGGGAAAAAAAGCCCATCCCCTGGGATTCTCCAAAGGACCGCATCGCTGCCGCGAGCCGGGTACACTCATTAACGGTCGCGATCCGCGTTAAAATACAATCGATGCCTTTCGCTTTCGGTGCGGTCCTCGCTGCCAGTTCCATAAAAGCAGCGACCATCTCAACGGCTGACTCCCTCTTATCCATAGGGAAGCTGTGGAGATCCCACGATTTATAGATTTAGTCTCCGTACGGAACGCTCCCCCGCAGGAATGCAGGAAAGAGACCCCGCATTATCAGAACTGGAGGAAGAGAGACTCCCGCCTCGTCTCCGGTTGCTGTCCGGATTTCCCGAAAGGGTTGGTCCATTCGTTTTATGACAATATAAACAATCGCGACTGGACCGTTATTTATTATTTATCCGGTAATATATCTCAGAATATCCGCGTTGAACAGCGCCGTTGACCCAAAATAAATACGATGAAGTCTCAAATTGATTCACATGACAGTCAGAGAGATAAAACCGGGTGTCTATAGCGTCGGCGCCCTTGATTTCGACCGGCGGCTCTTCGAAGCACTGATACCCACACCCCACGGGACCAGCTATAATGCATACCTGATCAGAGGTTCGGAGAAGACGGCCCTGATCGACACGGTCGATCCGTCCAGGGAATTCGAGCTGGTGTGCAACATTATCCGGTCGAATACCGAAAAAATCGATTATATCGTCTCAAACCATGCAGAACAGGATCATTCCGGTACGCTTCCGATGATGCTCGAACTCTTCCCGGATGCCCGTGTCCTCGCCAATGAAAAATGCCGGGACACGCTGATCGAACTCCTCGAACTTCCGGAAAACCGTTTCTCCGTTATAAAAGATCGCGAAATTGTATCGCTCGGAGATAAGACGCTCGAATTTATCAGTGCCCCCTGGGTCCACTGGCCCGAAACGATGCTCACCTATCTCAGGGAAGACCGCATACTCTTTACCTGCGATCTCTTTGGATCCCATTCTGCGACGACCGATCTCTATGCGGACGATGAAAAATCCCTATATAATGCTGCAAAGAGATATTATGCAGAGATCATGATGCCGTTCCGGGTCAGCATCAAGGGGCATATCGAAAAGATACAGCCGCTTCCCCTCGATATGATCGCGCCCAGTCACGGTCCCGTATACCGCAGACCGGAGTTCATCCTCGGAGCATACCGCGACTGGATCTCGGACGAGGTAAAGAACGAAGTGGTCATTCCCTACATATCCATGCACGGAAGCACGAAAAAAATGGTGGATTACCTGACCGGCGCCCTGATCGAGCGGGGAATCCGGGTTCACCCGTTCGACATACCCGTGACGGACCTGGGGGAACTTACCATGGCACTGGTCGATGCGGCAACGCTGGTGATCGGTACACCGACCATGCTCTTCGGTCCGCACCCCGGGATCGTCTCACCGGTGTATCTGGCTAACGTCCTGAAACCAAAGACAAAATTTGCATCCATCATCGGGTCGTACGGGTGGGGAGGAAAGACGGTAGACACCCTGTCCGGAATGCTCGACCATATCAAACCCGAAATGCTACCCCCGGTATATGTAAAAGGTGCTCCAACCGCGGAGACACTCCGGCTGCTCGACCACCTCGCCGATGAGATCCGGGATCGCCACAAATCACTGAGTATTCTTTAAAATCACGCGATTCCAGAAGGCTTGTCACGGAAACAGATCGACCCCGTGAAACGAGAACCCTCCCTTCTTTTATGGAAAGCAAATTTGATTCTATTTGCGGGTATTTGCAGGGAATCACGGATATCGCCGTATAAATGTCACAACAATTATAAGTATGCATGTACTACCTGTACATGAAACTGGCATGGCCGGTATACAGGAAACAAATTCAAATGCTGATACTCTATGGAAACATACACTGATACTCTCTCAGCATCTACTGTTATCCCTGGCCGTGCCATGTCAGTTAATGTTCCTTCCTGACCCGGGTAATTAGCATGCCCTGGAGATCCCGGTTAACGGGGGATATTCTTCTGATATTCAGTACCCTATCCTAACCTGACAGGGTGCATCCGAAATCCGGAGATTACGGACACCCGGCACATTCTTCATAACATTCCGGATCTTATTCTAACCTGCCAGGTGCATCCGAATATCCGGGGGATTACGGATAACGGGCACATTCTTCATTACATACCGGATCTTATTCTAACCTGAGATGAAGTGCCCAAATTTCAAGGACATTATCGTATCTTCGCCGCGGATATTTACGATCGGGGTTGCTGGCGACAGTGGGTCGGGAAAGACAACATTCACCGGCGCGATCCGGACAATTTTTGGCGCTGACCTGGTATCCACCATCACGCTGGACGACTATCACATCTATGACCGGGAAGAGCGGCAGAAACGCCATATAACACCCCTCGCCCCGGAAGCAAATGATCTTCTGCGCCTTGAGAGGGATCTCGCCGCACTGAAACGAGGAGAGGAGATCCAAAAACCGGTTTACAACCACCATAACGGGCGGCTCGATGAGCCGGTATCTTTCTCCCCGACAAAGATCGTCATCCTGGAAGGGTTGCTCACCCTGTTTACTCCCCGCCTCCGTGCACTCATGGATTTTACCCTGTTTGTCGATCCGGCACCGGATGTAAGACATGAATGGAAGATCCGGCGAGATGTCCATTCACGGGGATATCCGGCCTCCGATGTGCTCAGGGAGATCGCGGAGCGCGATCCGGATTATCATGCATATATCGAACCCCAGCAGCAGTTTGCCGATGCCATCATCAGGATAGCCCATTCCCGATACGAGGGAGGCCCGGTGGAGAACATTTACCAGGTCACGCTCTACCAGAAAAAGCTCGACCGTATCTGTGAGGATATCGATCTCTCCATCAATCTCTTCGACCTCCTCTCGCTCGGTGACCGTAATTTCCTTCTGGAGTATCACCCCGAGGAACTCTTCGGGAGGGAGATGAGCGCACTTACCTTCGACGGAGAACTCAATTCCGATATCGTTCGTACCCTGGAACGAAGCATCGAAGCACAGACCCGGCTTCATCCGATCGCCCTCTTCGGGAACCGGCCTGCCGTAACCGCGGGGGAGATCGTTCAGCTGATCCTCAGCTGGAGGATCATCAACCGGCGAATCTTTCTGGAGATGTGACCGAGAAGAAAGCGGCAGATTCTTTGCCGGGATATCAACTGCTATGTCACTACCCGCCGGTCTCCGGCAGCATTTTTTTCAGGTACAGAGTACCCACCTCACGCTTTACTAAATACCCGGAGCACAAGCCTGGTGGTGTTAACACCAGTATACCTAATATAAAATGCAGACCAACGTATTACGGAATGAAACAGATTGCCCTCTACGGCAAGGGTGGGATTGGGAAATCGACAACCTCTGCAAACCTTTCCGCTGCCCTGTCGGATCTGGGCCTCGATATCCTTCAGATTGGATGTGATCCCAAAAGGGACAGCACCCGCATGCTCATGCAGGGCCGGCTCATACCGACGGTGATGGACCTGGTCCGGAGCCAGGGCGACGCGTCGATCACCCTCGGGGATATTGTGTTCGAGGGCTATCACCACGTACGGTGCGTCGAGGCCGGCGGCCCCGAACCGGGTGTCGGGTGTGCCGGGCGGGGAATTATCGCGACATTTCAGATCCTGGAACGGCTCGGTGCGCTCCATGGGGATGTCATCGTCTATGATGTGCTCGGGGATGTAGTCTGTGGCGGGTTCGCCATGCCCATGAGGGAAGGATATGCGGAAGAAGTCTACCTGGTGACGTCGGGAGAGCTGATGTCGCTCTATGCAGCAAATAATATCTGTAAGGCGATCCACCGGCTTTCACAGCGGGTTAAAAGCAGGTGCCGGCTCGCCGGCGTGATCTGCAACGCAAAGAACATCAATCGTGAGGAAGAGCTGGTCGCGGAGTTTGCGGAACGGATCCACAGCACCCTCATTCAATACATCCCCCGGGACAGGATCGTTCAGATCGCGGAACTGAATAAAAGAACCGTCATCGAATACGCACCGGACTCCCCCCAGGCGAGTGCATACCGTGCGCTTGCCTCATCCGTCCTTGAAAACAGGAGGCTCGATATTCCGAGACCGATGGAGATCGATGAACTTGAATCCCTCGCCCTTGAATATATCGAGAGCTGAAGGGTGCACCCTCACGGGCGCTTTGTCGGTGACCACCTCGGTCATGGACGCAGTCAGCATCGTGCACGGGCCGGCCGGATGTGCTCACCATAATTTTTCTCTTCTCCATGCGACCGGTCTCGATAACGACGTGATCCTCATCCCCCGGATCGTCTCCACCGCGATGAGTGAGAAGGATGTCATCTTCGGAGGGGAGGATTCGCTCTCGGCTGTCCTGAAGCGGGTGACCGCTACACATCCCGCATGTATATTTGTCCTGACCTCGTGCATAGCGGATACCATCGGTGACGATGCCGGCGCGGTTTGCCGGAACAACGGGTCGGTTCCGGTCCATGTAATCCCATCCGGCGGATTTCTCGGGGGAGGTTTTCAGACCGGATATGAACGCGCCCTCTGTTCCCTCTCGGTCCTGGCTGATGAGCCCGGATGCGTCGGGGGGGTGACCCTTATAGGGGAGAAGAACCTCGAGTTTGAGGCCGAGCAGAACTTCCAGGAGGTTAAACGCCTCCTTATGCTGCTGGATCTCGACGTGACCCTGCGTTTCGTGAGAAAAATACCGTATGCAGATATCAGACGTCTTTCATGCGGTTCTCTGAATATCCTCCGGGATCCCGGTATTGAGATCATCGGCCGGAGTCTTCGGAGCCGCTTCGGGACACCGTTCATCGGATCGTTCCCGGTCGGCCTCTCCGGCACTCTTTCCTTTCTGGCGCAGGTCGCGGATGTTTTGGGTATCGACGCCTCTATCGCAGTTAAATCGGAACGATCGATTCAGGAAGGGATCATACGCTCGTTCGACAATATCCGGGGATATAACATATGCCTGGATGGAGATTCACGAAGAGATCCGGAAGTTCATGGACCGCTCGAAGAGTTGATCGATCTCCTGGATCTCACCCTCTCCCCCGGCGGAACAGGTTTGCCCGTCCCGGTTCCGTTCCCCGTCGGAAGCAACGGGATCCGGAGGATGCTCCACCGGTGGAGGAGAGTGCTCCGTGCCTGAATGTTCCAATCCGGTCTGGCCCTGTGCGATGACCGGGGCATGTGCCTGTGTTGCGGGATTTGAAGGGGCAGCGGTCATAATCCACGGCCCGAGCGGATGTTATTTCTACCCGGCGACCGTCCTCCACCGAAAGCTCTACTGCACCTTCCTTATCGAGGAGGATATCATACATGGGACAGAGGAGCGGCTGATCGGGCTGATCAGGAGCTTTCCCCGGAATACCAGAAGATTGCAGTCATTACCACCTGCGTACCATCGCTGATCGGGGAGGATCTGAAGGGTCTCGTCGATTCCCGCGACGTTATCTTCATCGACATTCCCGGATTTCTCGGGGAGTTCGAGCTCGGATATCTTCATGCCCTGGAGAAACTCCCGGTGAAGGAAGACCCGCAGGCACCGGGGGTCAATCTTGACGGACTGAACCTGATGGACCCGTTTTGCCGGGGTAACATCGTCGAAGGAAAACGAATTCTTGACAGGATGAATGTACCGACGGGCACGGTGCTCTGCAATGATCGGGTGGAGAACCTCGGGCGCCTCTCCCCGTATACGATCGGAACGAACCCGGATCTGAGTAGCGGCCGGGGAAGACGACTCGGATCGATGCTTGGTCTCGAAGGAGTACGATCGGTCTGCTGCGAGATAGCGAATCACTTTCCCTCTGCAGAACCCGGACCGGTATTCGACGAAACCGATGCCGCAGAGGATCTTATTACCCGGGCATGCGACCGGTATTTAAAACGATATGACCCCCCGTCCGTCCTTATTTTCGGGGTTTTCTCCTATGCACTGTGCGTCGCGGAACTCCTGAAACGGTTTTTGGATGCGGATATCCTTCTGATAGGGTCGCGGAACGGGATCGCTTCGTCCCCGTTCAGGACCGAACAGGTGACCGATCTCGATCGTATCGCCGGACTCATCCGCGAACTTGAACCGGACCTGGTCTTTGGATCCTCTTTCGAACATTCCCTCCGGGGGAATGCCGGTTTCGTCGCATTAACCCCGCCCCTCCGGGGTACTGGTACGGCTCCGGTCCCAACCCCTCACCGGGATCGAGGGGTCACTCTCCTGCATGGAAGAAACGCTCAACGCGTGTATGGATCAGAAACGAAGAACGAATTGTTGAAGGCGGGAAACACCCCTGCGGACACGATCCGGGCGTTTCACTTTCACACCGCGCAGAATGAACGGTTATATACCGCGGTTTGAGAGATATAGTCAGAGACAGGAAAATGATGAAGAAAGCGGGATACATCGAACGGTGCGGTTGGGCTGCCCTGGATGAACACGGTGTACCCTGCGAGATCATCGCCCTTCACATTCAGGGCGCAACGTTCGGTGTCCGGTCCGATGCATTGATCGGTGCGGTAACGGGGGGTATTGCGGCCCGGATAGAGCGGATACAGCGCAACTGGAAAGATTACATGGAAGGGTATGCCGGAAGGGTGATGGTTTCAAAGTCCGGAAGAGCGCTGAATATCGAGCTCTTCAGCGGGGATAAATTCACCGTTTCCCTTGATGCGGTCCGGGATGTTATTGTTAAAAGAGCACGTTTTGCCACGATCGTCCAGATTCCGGACCGATCGTTGTTTGCTCCTCAAAAGGACCACAGGATAACTGAATTTGGGGAGATCTCCCCTCGTTCCTGCCAGGCGTTTGAGATCTCCGGGAAGCTGACCGCCTGACTAGGGAACAACCGACTTCCCGTCCGTAAGAACCAAGTTGAGATTTTGTTGCCGGAGAAAGATCATCCTTTTCTGATAAGATTGGCAACGTAATCCCCCACTGCCCTCGTTCCCGCACTCCCGCCCATATCCTTCGTCACCACGCCGTCGAGGATCGCCCGGCTGATGGACTTGAGGATCCGTTCTGCTGCTGCATGTTCACCGACATGGTCAAGCAGCATCGATCCTGCCCATATCGTGGCAAATGGATTCGCCACGTTCAACCCTTTATATTTTGGCGCTGAACCATGGATAGGTTCGAACATCGATATGCCCCCGGGGCTGATATTTCCTCCCGGGGCAAGGCCGAGGCCTCCCTGTATCATCGCGCCGAGATCGGTGATGATATCCCCGAACATGTTCGGAGTGACCACGACATCGAACCATTCGGGATTCTTCACGAACCACATCGTGATGGCATCCACAAAGGCAAATTCCGTGACCACACCGGGATGCCGTCCCGCACATTCCGAGAACACATCCCGCCAGAGCCCGTAGATATCGCTGAGTACATTCGCCTTATCGACCGATGTAAGTTTCTTTCGCCGTCTTTCTGCCTGTTCGAAGGCATAGGTGATCACCCGCTCCGCCCCTTCCCGGGTGATCACCCCGATCTGGTACGCGATCTCATCGGCATCGCTCTCGACGTCGAGCCCAAACCGTATCGTGTACAGGGTGCGGATTATCTCGAGGGTTTTCTGTTCCCGTGAAGAGCGGAACCGGGACCCGATCCCGACATAGAAGTCCTCCGTATTTTCCCGGACCACCAGGAAATCGATTTCTGCGGGGGTTTTTCCGGCGAGCGGCGTGCTTACCCCGGGAAGGAGTTTTATCGGCCGTAAGTTGATGTACTGGTCGAAGTAAAACCGCAGTGCGAGTAGTATCCCTTTCTCCAGAATCCCGGTCCGGACTCGTTCGTCGCCGATCGCCCCGAAGTAAATGGCATGGAAACGACCGAGCTCCTGCAGTTCCTCCTCGGTGATGAGTTCCCCGCTCGCAAGATACCGATCGGCACCGATCGGAAAATCCTGCCACTCGATCGTGAAACCGAAGCGGTCAGCCGCAGCATCCAGTACTTTTTTGCCTTCATGGAGAATCTCAGGACCGATCCCATCCCCGCCTATCGCTGCGATCCGGTACACAGGGGCACCTCCTTCATCCCCTTCGCATATGCGACGAGCCCTCCGGCGTCGATGATCTCCTGAAGAAACGACGGTATCGGATCGACCCGGTACATGCCGCCATCCGTCTCAACCGTCCCCTTTTCGAGATCGACTGATATCCGGTCCCCATCCCTGATCCCGTCCGCATCTGCGCAGACCAGCGGCAGGAGAGCGACGCTGATCGCATTCCGGTAAAATATCCGTGCAAATGACTCTGCGATCACGATATGAACCCCGCACCCGAGGAGAGCGAGCGGTGCATGCTCCCTCGAGGAACCGCATCCGAAATTACGCCCCCCCACGACAACATCTCCCTCCCTGACATCCCGGGCGAATTCGTCGCGGGTGCCTTCAAACGCATGGATGGCAAGATCTTTTGGATCATTGAGTATGAGGAACCGCCCGGGAATGATCGCGTCGGTATCGATATTATCTCCGAATTTCCAGGCCCTCATCATGCCACCTCGCGTGGATCCGTGATTCTGCCATATATCGCGCTCGCTACGGCCGTTGCAGGGGAACACAGATATACGGACGCCTCCGTACTCCCCTGCCTTCCCTTGAAGTTCCGGTTGGAGGTGGACAGGGATACTTCGCCCGGTGCGAGGAGGCCAAAAGCCCCCCCCATGCACGGACCGCAGCAGGGTGACTCGACGAGCGCTCCTGCCTTAACAAACCGCTCGATGAGACCTGCCCGGATTATCTTCAGGTATTCATCCCTGGAAGCGGGGATCATGATCACCCGTACGTCCCCGCTGAACTGGTGATTCCCCAGCACCTCCGCAGCCTCCCTGAAATCCTCGAACCGGCCGTTCGTGCATGAGCCGATGAAGACCTGATCGATATGCGTTCCCGCGACCTCGGTGACGTCCACCCCCTGATCGACATTGTGCGGAATGGCAACCTGCGGGGCGAGATTACTCACGTCATATGACCGCTTACCGATGAATACCGCATCCTCGTCGCTCTCCAGTTGAAACGGCGTTACTTCATCCCGCCGCCCTTTCAGATAGTTCCAGGTGGTTTTATCGGGCGCAACGATGCCTGCCTTGCCCCCCATTTCGATGGCCATGTTGGTGCAGGTCATCCGGCCGGCCATATCCAGGTGAGAAATGGTCTCCCCGGTAAACTCGATCGCCTGGTACGTCGCTCCATCGGCCCCGATATCGGAGGTAATTGCAAGGATCAGGTCCTTCGCCCCTACCCGGTGCTGAAATTTTCCCCGTACTTCAGCTCGGATCGTCTCCGGCACCCGGAAATATTGGGCCCCGAATTTGAGGACAAAACCCATATCTGTTGACCCTATACCGGTCGCAAAAGCTCCTGCAGCGCCATACATGCAGGTATGCGAGTCGGCTCCGACCACGATCTCCCCCGGGGCGACCCACCCTTTCTCCATAACCACCTGGTGGCAGACTCCTTCCCGGATGTCGTAATTATGGATGGACTGTTCCCGGGCAAATTTTCGCATAAACAACTGATTTTCTGCTGCCGGAATGGAATCGGCCGGTATCTGATGGTCAAAGAGCATGATGATCCTCTTCGGATCAAAGACCTTATCGCCATCCATCTCCCGAAATTTCTGGATCGCAAGGGGCCCGGTGATATCATGGATCATTGCTGCGTCGACCGGTGCCATCACTACTTCACCGGCATGAACTTCCTTCCCGCACCTGGATGAAAAGATCTTCTCCGAAATTGTCGCTCCCATGCACAATCGCATATATAGTCGGTGTCGGAGGTTTTCTAGGTTTGGGGGGCAGGTTGGATGCACCGTGGCCGGGAAGCCTCACTCAGTTTTGCAGGAAACGTTGGAATTCTTCTTCTTATATGCATCCCATCGAGGCATAATTACCAATATTCCCGCAATTAAAGGAAAATATTTAAATTTCGATACCTAACAGGAGGATGATCTATTATGCCAAAGAAGATTCAATTCATCGCTTTTGCCATAGTCCTTCTCATGGCCATTGTCATATCTCCGGTCATGGCGCAGAACGATACCAAGGACAGGGTGATTACGACATCGGCCACGGGTGAGGTGCTGGTTGCCCCTGACATGGCACAGATCTCTGTCGGCGTTCAGACCCAGAGTCCGGATGTCAGGGTGGCTCAGGCGGAAAATGCCATAATAATGGACAATCTGGTGAACGCACTCCTCGGAGCGGGAATAGCGAAGGATGACATCCAGACGTCCGGATATTCGATCTATCCGGTTTATGAAAGTAACCCGATGGGACTCACCCCGAAGATTCAGTATTATCAGGTGACGAACACCGTCCAGATCACAGTCCGCGACGTGAACCGTGTCGGTGAAATTATAGATATTGCGGTCTCTAACGGGGCCAATCAGGCAAATGGGATCTCTTTTACCTTAAGCGATGAAAAGGCGAGGGCGGTCCGGAATGTTGCGTTGCAGGAGGCGGTTGTACAGGCGAAAGCGGATGCGGATACCGTCGCCGCTGCAACCGGAGTCCAGATCCTCGGAGTCAGGGATATATCTGTCGGTGCCAGTTACCCGCCGATCAGATACGACAGCTACTCGGCGGCTGGCTCCGGAATCTCGCAGAAGGTTCCGACACCGATAGAACCGGGCCAGATCACCGAAAGCGCACAGGTCACGATCACCTACCTGATCCAGTAGACGCCGTGAATCCTCCTCATTTTTTTTATAAAAAATCCAAAGAAATGTTTTTTCCGGTAATCGGATGGACATATACCAATTTATTTAATGATCGGTGGGGATATGCTATAACGGACTTATAAATGGAACGAAACATCGGATTTAAAGAACGAAGATATATCGAGGAATTACGCATACTCACGAAATCCATTGCATTGGATTGTGTCATCGACGAACGGTTTGAAAGAGTGGTATACGTGATTAAAAAAGGGGATATGGGACTGGCGATCGGAAAAAAAGGAGATAATATAAAGCGCATGCAGAATGTCCTCGGGAAACGCATCGAAATGGTTGAATATTCTGAAGATTTGACCGAATTTATTGAAAATATATTCAAACCTGCCGAGATAACCCGCGTGGAAAAGGACCCGGGAACCGGAGAGATCAACGTATACGTGAAGAAAAAAGGGGATCTCGGCATCGCAATCGGCAAGGGCGGTTGTACTATTGAAAAAGCACGGATCCTGGCCAGACGATTCGCCGGGGAGGAGATAGGGGAGGTCCTTGTTGCCGGGGAGGATGAGTCAGATGCCTGACAGGGATATTCTCAATGAAATCTGGGCGGTGATCAATGATCGATTCGAACATCCCCAAGAAGGATCCTATATAACTCAGCTTATCGCGGATGAGAAAGGGATTGACCGGATGCTGGAGAAGGTAGGGGAGGAATCGACAGAATTTGTCATCGCCGTGAAGAACGGGAGACCTGACCGGATCCGATCAGAAGCGGCGGACCTGCTCTTTCATCTCCTGGTCGCACTCCGTGCATCCGGTGTAGATATGAAAGATCTTATGGAAGAGCTGGAAAAAAGACGCGGGATGCGTCACCCGAAAAAGTAGCTGTTCAGGTCAACGAGCTCGGGTAGATCGCTTTTTTTCACGGAAGAACCCTCCACGACCCGCGGATCGATGACGATATCGGCACCATAACGAAGAGCCAGCGCAATACCGTCACTGGGTCTGCAATCGAGCGTTTCCTCCTGATCTTCACGCATGAGCGAAAGAGTGGCATAATAAATGCCCTCTTCCAAGGTATCGATATACAGACTCCTGAGCTCTGATTCCGAAGGTACCGAGAAGCTCCACAAACAAGTCATGCGTGAGCGGGCGTGGGGACAACTCACGGTTCAGGGCATTATTGATCGAGATTGCTTCCCAGAGGCCGATGTAAATAGGAAGACATGCATCGCCATCCAATCCGAGAATCACCGCCGGAGACGCACCGGTATCGTTTAATGCAACAAATACTCCCTGTATCGTACATCGGATCGGGTCATTGTCCGCGATAAAGGTCAACTCCCTTCATCTGGTATATCTCGTTTGTGTTCATATAATGGGTCGCATAATTGCAGATATTCAGGACAACGTGCAGATACCGCTGATCAGAGAGTGAAAATATCACGGGTACCCGTCACCCGGAAGAGTCCCGCCTGAATGCCCGTATCCAGCCAGGCATACCCGTAACTGAAACAGAATAATGCGGGGTGAAATCCATCAATCGCCATAAACAGCCTCCCGTACCGGTGAAAAAACTCCGCAGTGGAAAGGAATCTGTCTGCACCCGCATGGAGAGGAGTCCCGGATTCCGGAGCGATCTCCAGCGAACGGAGAGCGAGATCAAGGAGCCGATCGTACCGCTCCACCTTCTCGGACAGGAATCCGGACTGTTCAGAAGGTATATGGATTGCGGCGAAGAGGTCGATGGCCCGTTTCCCTGTACACGAAATTAGCCCCAGGCAGTATCCGGCATCCAGCCATCCGAGCCCATATGCCGCACTTCCAAGGCCGTTTACCCGGTCACCTTTCTCGATAAACAGCCTCCCGTCACTCTCGTATGCCACGGCCATTTCACGGATCCGGCAGGCCGCGTCATAGAGAAGTGTTCGTTCCTGCACCCGGATTCCGACCGTATCGACCCGGGCCCGGAGTTCCCCGATACAGACATCAGCTGAACATAATCCTGCGAACATTTCGAGATATGCCCGTTCCATGTGATGCAGCCTCCCCGGGATGACCAGGATATGCAGGGGTGGACCGAAATCGATCTGTACTCAGATGGTCTGCAGTTCCTGCAGCGATGAGTGGCAGAGGGGAGCCCGCCCGCGCGATACCGACGTACAGGGGAATTTCGCATCCCGTTTTCGTTATGTTCTCTTGGATCAATGCAAGCGCCTCCGGGATCGTCATGTACCGTTCGTCCTGGATATCCAGATAAACGAGCGTATGGAGGTCGATGGAGAGATTCTGTGCGATGACTTCCACGGGAGTCAACGGGAACCATTTCCCGTGGGGGAACGGGAGGGAACACGATCTGCCGAACCGGTAATTCTGGAGACCCGTAAGACCGCATACCGCCGTCTGTATGGAAGCTCCATGGATAATCGTCGTATCTATGCCCTTTTCATGCGCACGCATCCGAAGATCGATATGTGTCGTCGATACCATGGGATCCCCCCCGGTGAGAAATGCGACCAGGGAATCTTGTGCACAGACTAGCATTTCATCGGGGTTTTGCTCGACATTCTCGCGGGAAAGAACATGGACGGATTTTCCATAAAAGCGTATCATCTCCGGGAGATCAGTTCCCATAAGACGTGAGGTGTAAGATTCGAGATAGACGCGATCTGCCTGACGAATGCAGAGAAGCCCTTTTTCAGAGATGTCCGTAAGGTCGTACAGACCAAGACCGATGAAGACGAGCATACCAAATCCCGGGTGTGTTGACGATGTATCCCCGTTAAACGGACCTCACTCCTTCCTCCCGTATGCTTAGGGAGTAAAAGCAAAGGAATCAGGTAAATCGCCAGGTATATGGTACGATCATGACATCAGGAAGTTTATAAGAGCTCCGATGCCGATGCCCAATGCAACGGTGTAGAAGGAAACCAGCAACGCAATCCGTAATCCCATTTCCCGTGAAAGGACTGCGACGGTCGATATGCAGGGTATGAACAGGTACAGAAACGATCGCAAAGATATAGAGCTGAAGCGAGGTCATCACCGTGCTGAGGTCCGCAGTTCCGGAGAGGATTACCAGCGTCTCGAGTGCCATCTCTTTTCGGAAAATACCGAAGATAAGTGCTGTTGTTGCATATGGCGGCAGGCCGAGGAGCCATCCTGAAACCGGAGCAAGCATGGCCTGGACCCCGGTGACAACCCCGAAATACTGGAGTGTCCCGAGCAGGATACTCGTAATAAGGAGGAGCGGCATGGCGATTATAAGGAATTCCCGTATCCGCATCCATGATTTCCGGAGAACATTCCCCGGTTTCGGGCGCCGGAGCGGAGCCAGCTCGAGGATCATTCCGACCTGTTCGCCGGGGGCGATGCGCCCGAGAACCAACGCGGTCAGTACGATGAGGATAAACACGATGATATACACACTGAGAGCCGCGAACAGACCGACAAATGTTGCCAGGATCCCTGCGATGATCACCGCCCTTCCGGAGCAGGGAATGAGTGTCACGAGAAATGAAGCGATTATTCGTTCACGCCGGGTCGAGAGAAGGCGGATGTTCATGATCGCCGGCACGGTGCATCCGAAACCCAGCACCATGGGGATAATTGCCTGGCCGTGCAACCCCATCCGGTGCATCGACCGGTCGGCAAGGAATGCCGCACGAGTCAGGTATCCGGAGTCCTCGAGAACGGCGATGAAGATATAGAACGTGAAGATGAACGGAAGCGCGATACCGAGCCCTGCCTGGAGTGCGAGAATGACAGAGGTTCCCAGCTGGTCGGCGAACGGGGGCAGGCCCAGAGCGAGAAACGGCTCAAGGACGAAGACATTGAGTGCCCACACAATGACCTGTTCGAAGTATGAACCGATCAGGAAAACGGCAAGAAGCATCGAGATCAGGATTATGACGAGGATAGGAATCCCCGGGAAACTTGACGTCAGAATCGGCTCCAGATCAAACCGGCGGGGGTGCTCGTGTCGATGGAGGGTCTCATCGGTGATAGAACGTGCATAGTTGTGCCGGTTGATGGCAATGATCTGATCAACCGACATATGATGCCGCTCTTCTATCTTGCGGGAAAGGAGGGAGGCTGCTTCCACCAGTTCCGTATCCGCGCCGACACCCTGAAGGGCCTGCAAGGCCGCCAGCCTTCCCATCCCATAAGTGGCACCCAGACTCTTCACTGCGGCCTCTATATGGTGATCATAATCAATGACGATCGCCGGTCTTTTTGCCCGTTCCCGGGCAGCTGCAATGATCTGGTCGATATTCTGTCCCTGTATCGCAGCAGTCGGGATCACTTCAACTCCCAGCCGATCGGAAAGCCTTCCATAATCGATCGACAGACCCTGTTTCTCTGCCTCATCGATCATGTTCACCACGACGATCATGGGAAGATCGTATTCTGCGACCTCCACGAGGAGATACAGGTTCCGCTCCAGGTGCGTGGCATCGATGACTGAGATAATTACATCAGCTTGTTTTTCTTCGAGAAAATGACGCACCAGTTGTTCTTCCGGGGAAAGACCCTCCAGTGAATAGATGCCCGGGAGGTCTACGAGTTCGAACCGTTCCCGTTTGAAACAGGTACTCCCTGTCGCGAGGCCGACCGTCGTTCCCGCATAATTGCTCACCTCGACTCCCAGGCCGGTCAGCTGGTTAAAAATAAGTGATTTACCGACATTCGGGTTGCCGACGAGACCGAATTTCATTTTTGGATCTCCACGAGGATCGATGCGGCAACCGTTGCACCCAGCGCAATATCACACCCCTTGACGAGGACAACAACTGCATTGCTTCCCAGCTTGCGTAAGAGGCGGATCTTCTCACCTGGGATAATGCCGAGGTCCATCAGGCGTTTCACTTTCCCTCTTCCCCCGGCGATATCCACAACGCAAAGTTCATCCCCCTCGTTGAAGTCGGTAATACGTCTTACTCCACGGGTTATTGTGTCAACCGGACCCGATCGGATGCACCTGGCTGTAACCGGCCCTTCCAGGTAAGAGCCGAGCCGGTCTATCGTCTCGTCGGAGATCGAATGCTCGAGGACGCATGCCTCATCAGACGCCTTCTCAGGTTCGACACCGAGTATCTCAGTAAGGAAACACTGGAGAAGACAATGTTTCCGAATCACCCGTTCTGCAGTCTCAGCACCCGCAGAAGTCAGATCTACCGTTCCTGGGGGAAGGGAGATGAGGTCACCGGTATCCATGAGTTCGTTAATTTCTTCTGCGACTTTTCCAGAGTCTTCCTTCAGGCATATTGCGATCTCATCGATGGACGGAGCCCTCTGCAGGGAGCGACGGAGTGAGAGGATCTTCTCCAGATAATCTTCCCGCTCAGAGGGTAGCATGCATATATATCTGCGATTTCCCTATCTTATGAATTTTGATAGATCCCCTTCTTTTTTCTCTCAAATCGACGGACGTACCAACCATTATTATCGCCCCGACGCGAATCAGTACCATGGATGTCACCAACAAGCAGGTGGCAGATCTTCTCACCCTTGCAGGCCAGCTCCTCGAGATAGAGGGGGAGAATGTCTTCAAAATAAGAGCATTTTACCGTGCTGCCGATGTGGTCGATCGGCTGGCATTACCGGTCATCTCGCTCCAGGAAGAGGAACTTGTCAGGATTCCCGGTATAGGAAAGAATATTTCCCAAAAAATTGGCGAAATACGTGATACGGGAACATTCGCCGAGCTGGAGACATTGAAGCAGGGAATTCCCGGACCGATCCTTGAACTGCTCAAACTGGAGGGTATTGGCCCGAAAACCGTAAACAAACTGTGGAAAAAACTGAACATACAGAGCATCGACGACCTTGAACGGGCTGCAAAAGGACATCGTATCCGGGCGATCAAAGGATTCGGAGAGAAAAAAGAGGCAGGATTCCTCGCTGCAATAGAACGGTACCGTGAGCAGGCCGGCCGGATGAACAGATTTGAGGCGGATGAAGTCGTCTCACGCGTGGAGCCGGTAATGCAACCCGGCACATTCGAAGTGGCCGGCAGTTACCGCCGGGGCAAGAGTACCATCGGCGATATTGATATCGTTTCCAAAGAAACCCCCGGAATTCTGAATCCACGGCTGAGGCAGATCGCGGATGAGATGATCGATGAGGGAGACCGGAAGACTTCTTTTCGCTGCCTGGGAAAGCGGGTGGATGTCCGGTTCGCCAGGGCGAAACAATTCGGTTCCATGCTCGTGTATCTGACGGGGTCGAAGGCGTTTAACATCCGGCTCAGGCAGTTGGCAATCGGGAAAGGGTATAAACTGAACGAGTATGGGATCGAAGAGCAGGCAACCAATATCCTCCATGAATTTCCGGAAGAGAAGGATCTTTTTTCTTTTCTGGGACTTGATTATATTCCACCCGAGATCCGGGAAGATTGGGGGGAGGTCGAACGGGCGATCCATCACCGGCTCCCGGCACTCATCGAGACAGCCGACATCCGGGGGGACCTGCACGTGCACAGCAACTGGAGTGACGGACAACTCAGCCTGGAAGAGCTTGCACATACGGGCGCCCTGCTCGGGTACGAATATCTCATCTGTTCGGACCATTCCGCAAGCCTTGGCATCACTCACGGTCTCGATGAAGACGGGGTCAGGAAACAAATCCAGGAGATAGAACTCATTAACCGGGACTCGGCCTGCAGGCTTCTTTCAGGAACCGAGGTCGATATTCTCAGCGATGGTTCATTGGGACTCCCTAATGAGATATTAAAGGATCTCGATCTTGTCATCGCATCCGTCCATTCCGGGTTGAAACAGGATCGGGATCAGATGACAAGGAGAGTGATCTCAGCGATAGAGAATGAGCATGTGGATATCATTGGTCATCCCACCGGAAGGCTGCTCGGGAAACGGGCGGCTTATGATATCGACCTGCCCCGGGTCATAGAACAGGCAGCAGACACCGGAACCGCGATCGAGTGCAATGCATCACCGTACCGGTTGGATCTGGATGATGTCTATATCAAACAGGCGATCGAGATGGGCGTGAAGATAGCGATCGGGACCGATGCCCATAATGCGGCAGAGTTTGCCCAGATCCGGTATGGAATTATAACGGCACGGCGGGGATGGTGCACGAGGGATGATGTGCTCAATACGATGACGGAACAGGAGCTCCTTACATGGGCTCATTGATCTACTGGATGTACGAACGGCGGTTGATCGGGCAGCTGACCACCCTTCCCCGGCAGATCTGTTTCTTCATCACCGCCGGTGATATGAGAGATGCCCCGGGAAAATTACTGGAATGCACCAACTGGTGCCGTGAAATATCCGAAGTGGTTAAAAAAAGGGCTATAGAAGGGGCTTCATCCGAGATCCTCGGGATCACGTATCATATCAGCACAACTGAACCGGCAGGCCTCGAGCCCTGCCTTCCTCAGATCAGGAAGATAGCCTCTGTTGCGCGACTAATTTTGCACATTGGCGACACAGAAGAGATCCGGGGAGACGGGATCCCGGTAACGGTGGCGATCGGGAAGAGTGGGCGGGACGAGATCATCGGGTGCATCCGACGGATGGCAGCTGATGGGATCACCCCGGAACAGGTCGATGAAAATCGGATCGAACCTTATCTGACCTTCCCGTACACACCGGATCTCGTGATAAAGACCGGGGGGAATCACCTCACTGACTTTCTGATCTGGCAGTCGGTCTATTCCGAACTCTTCTTCCTGGATGTGAACTGGAAGACCCTCCGGAAGGTAGATTTCCTTCGTGCCCTCCGGGACTATCAGTCGCGGGTGCGGCGATTCGGTAAATGATCACCCGATGCGTGGATACCCTGAAAGGCCCGGATCCTCATGAAAGATGTGGCATGGGTTTGGGGGACGATTCCACCCGTTGAGAGTAGACCCTGACCGCCCTGAGCAGGTCGATCCGTCGGAACATCGGCCAGTATGGCGCACAGAAATATACCGCTGATTCATGTCCGTTCGCAAGCCACGGAAGAAAATTAGAGGTCCTGAATTCGTTCCCCGTCCGGATGATCAGATCGACCGGAGGAAGTTGCATTCCGCCATTCAGGTGCCGCTCCACCAGCCCTTCATCGATATCCGCGGGAGTATACACTCCTGATCGTATCTCATCGAGAATCTCCCGGATCGCAGACACGATCTCGTTCCGTCCTCCATACGCCAGGGCGATGTTCAGATAATAGTCATGATATCCGGCTGTCGCCGATTCTGCCGCATCGATCGCCGCAAGCAAATCCGGGGGAAGCCGTGATCGATCCCCGACCATCTGGACCCGGATATGGTAGCGGTGCACCCGCTCATCTTTGAGCACCCGTTCGAATTTCTCTTTGAAGAGGGCAAAGAGGTCCGATATTTCGGTTGTATCCCGGTTAAAGTTCTCCGTTGAAAATGAGTAGAGGGTGATATATCTGATCCCGACTCTCTGGCCCAGTCGAGCAGCTCTTCGGTTTTATCGGCCCCCGCACGATGCCCTTCCACTTTGTTGATCCCGGCAAGGCGGGCAAACCGCCGGTTTCCGTCCTGAATAATCGCAATATGTTGTGGTATAAAACGGCATTGTTTCAGGAGCGTTCGTACGTAAATCGGCTCGATAAAGCGTCTTGATATCAAAGCGGGGTCACCTCGACGATCATCCCGTGGTCCGGATACCGTTCCAGAACGTATTTCTTCCCGGGTAATTCATCCGCATATTCGGTAAGGAGCCACCACGCCATATCAATATGGTCCCCGCAGTCTTCATACATCCCTTCATCAAGCATTAAAATTTTCTGATCCGGGTTCTCCTTCTCGAGGACTCCATATACAATGGTGCCGTCATCGGTGATCTCGTCAAACGGGCGTGCCGTATTTGAGGCGATCCGGATCAGGCGTTTCCTGAGTTGCACGGAATCCTTGAAACTTGAGGGGCACCAGTGAACTTTTTCATACCGGCAGAGATCCGATGCCCATTCACGGGCGCCGTAGATTGCATTGTGCACACCGTCGGAGAACGAAAGTCCCCTCTTCCGCATCTCGTCCGCATTCGTGTCTCCCCATTCCAGCTCGTTGATATTGAGAAAATCAAGTTCCGGGAGTATCGGGATGAGTTCCGCCAGCCCCGGGAGGGCTGGTACCTCTATCCCAATCGAAAAACCCATCTCCCGTGCATCACGGGCGGTCAGGAAGAACGGACTCGACAAAATTGACGGCCATTCTTCGGACGGAGGGTGGAGGCGTATCTCGTCGACGAAACCCGTGAGAGCGCTGAGTTCTTCAACGGTAAGCGCACGCCCGGTATAAAGGTGTATATGATGTTCGTCTCCGAATTCCCGCTTCAGGAGACGGCAGCTGTTCACCACACGGTCGAGGCGGAGGAGAGGCTCTCCACCGGTGACACCCGTTCCCAGTGCGTCCATCCGGTGTGCTTCCCGGATAATGTCCTCGACAGACTGAACATTCCCGGTCGTTCGCGAAGATCACATCCTTTCCTTTCCGTTCACGGGATAGAGGACAATACCAGCAGGAACGATCGCACCGGCCGGTGATGAAGAGTACCATTTTGGCGCCCTCATGGCAGAGCTGACATCCCGTGCTCATGGTCCGTTCCGGTAAGGGAGAAGGTTCTCTTCCGGTAGCAGGAGTGCCATCTGGTACGTGCATGTCGATAAGATATTGGAACCCGGTGAAGATGGATTCTTGGGTCATGGCAAGGGGTGGGATCCGGGGGTCAGAACAAACCTGGGGGTACCTGGATATATAAATCCATTCAGGAATGATGGGCCATCTTCCCACCGGATAATGGCTTCGATATTATCACCAGGGTAAAAATCAATCGTAAAAGGAGTTATTGTAAAAAGAGAACGCGAACTGATCATCGATTAATCCGGTCATATTCCGGAGGAGATCTGCATACCGGGTGAGATCCTGGTTCGCACTTGCTTTTGCCTGTTTTGGGATAGAAACGATCTTCGCCTGATCCGGTAAAGAGAGCAGCGGGCTGTGCAGGTATTCCGGTGAAATAATGGTTTCCTCATCCGGGATTGTTACCACAGAAGGATCGTTCACGGGTAATCCGGGATATTCGGTGAGTTGGGCCGGAACGTCTCCCGGATATTCCGTTTCACGGACGAGATCGAGAATTTCCGGAATACGGCCATTCCCCAGAGATGGATCCGGAAGGAGAGATAATATCGGGGATGTCCTTGTCACAACCCCTTCGCTTCCGGTATCGGGAATAACCCGTGAATCAACGGAAACATCCGGCGATGCTCCTGTGCCTGCCCCGGACCAGTACCCGGGATACATCACTTCCACCGGGTTCCATGAACTCTGAATTTGGGAAACAGGTAAAACAGGAACATATTCCGTTGCTACGGGGATTTCAGTAAAGCCGTTTGAAATCGCAGGAAGTGGGCTGATCGACGTTGAAATGTACGGGTATAAGAAGGAACTGTAATTCGCTGCCCCGATGAAGGGCGAATAATTGGAGACCGGTATCTGGTAGGAACTGAACACTATGGTAGGAGCAGGGGTCGGTTTGGCAGTCACCGATACCGCAACCGCTGGTTTTGCCACTGGCGCAAGATTCATCGTAAAAGCTTTCAGGCAGGCATTGGAATTCGGGTAGAGATTGGTAAGATCCGTCCAGTCCTCCCCGTTACTGCTCACATAACTCTGACCTTTTGCGGCGCTGGCGCGGCCTGAATAACCGGATATCGGAGATTCGATCGCAATTGGAAACCGGGTTCCGGGTGTGGTGATATCGACGACTACTGAGAACCGTTCTCCTGCGGAGACTTCCACCGGATTTTCCAGCGTTACCGTGTGGTATCCGGGCATCGGAATCGTTCCGGCAGTGGAGGTATCCGGACCGGTACTGCTGACCGGACCATCTGCAGGATCGGTATACACGGATATATGGTAGGTGGAACTGACAACCGGTGTGTAAAAGCTGACCGCGGATACCTTCTCTTCGCTTTTAGCCGTGAATATGTTCGCGAAAGAGGCGCTCTGACCGCCGAGCCCTGCACTCTCGGTCCAGCCAAGGGTGTCGTACTGGTATATTCTGTCATAGTTATCGACCGGTTCGGTCATGTATACCGCGTTATCCTCACCGATCACCGTGTCATAGTAGGAAACGTAAAAGTACCCGTTATTTCCCCAGTCTGTCCCCCAACTGTTTTTTACCAGGAATGCCCCGTTGCCGGGAGCTGCCGGACGGAATGCATTCCGATCAAACGAGTCATCCCATCCGACGATGAGGACGGCATGGTTCGCACCAGAACCTCCCGGGTAATAATAAGCGCTCTCGTAGGGACTGAAGTACCGGTCATTCCAGTACACGGTGGAGTACACGGCCCCCTGGTGGATCAGCGCATCCTTGATGTTGTTGTTATCTGCGGGACCATCACGGGCAGGCACATAGGAAACATCCTGTACGTGCTTTTTCACCGGGATCGAAGAACCCAAGGAGAAGGATCCCTCGTTATACGGATCGTCCGCCTCGACTCCCGGACCATCCCATCGGGCAAGATATGCGGTCGATATAACCGAATTCCCGCCACTGCACGACCCGAGGTCATACCCACTTCTGGTCTTCATATTGTTTTCAGAAAAGTCCCAGGATTCTCCGGGTAAGAGGGTCGATTCCAAAGATCCCACGGTAGCAAAAGCCCAGCAACACCCACAATCACCTTGGTCTTTGATAGAACTTACCTTCCCTGCGGATCTCAGATCAAAACCCGAGGAGGATATCCCCCCGGTGCTGGATACCCCCGACGGTGACGATGTAACGAACCGGGATGCGTGAATGAGTGCCTCATCATCGCTGCTTACCACCTGTTTTCCCTTGTTTGGCGACAGATCCACCGTGGCCGGTACGAGTCCGAGCGTATGGTTCGCGGAATTTCCCGCCAATTCAACAGCATTCTGCGCGGAATATTGGAGATATTCCGGATTCAAAGGGGCGAGGAAGACCTGTTCCTGGGATCGGAACTGCTCCTCGGTGTACGGATAGAGCGAATCTGCAGCTGCGGATGCCCCAACCAGTGAGAGAATAAGAAGAAGAACCAAAAAAACCGGAATAGTCCCTCTTTTCATCCGGATACCTCATTCATCGCATAAATGACCATTTTTTTCAGGGAAAAGGACATCGGGCCTCTTATTTGTTACCTATTTGAGATCTAAAGCACGATTCGATAAATACTTTCCAGTAGTGGAGTATCTGACCATCCGAATCCCCTGAATGAATCTCCATCCAGAGCGAACTCTATGGCATTATTCATCTGTGTGTATGATCTCCTGATCACAGGTAAATAATAGATAGATGCTTCCGGTTCAATCAGTCCGGCAGATGATCAATAAAACAAAAAAAAAAGAAATTCTCGCCGTTAAAATTATTCTTTCTTCTCCTCTCCCGCCTTTTGCCGGGAGTAATAATACGCCCCCACCCCGATGATGATAATAATGACGAGAATTCCTATCCCCCAGATCGGCGGTATCAGAGTATAACCGGTCGTGCCCGGTGCCTGAGTACCGGTTGTTGTCACCGTCGGAGTCGGGCTTTCGGTTGATGAGCTATCCGTTCCATTTGTACCGATACTCGTTCCCTGCCCGGAACTTGTCCCGGCAGTTCCTTCCTGTGCTGTTCCTGAAGTACTTTCATTAACACTTTCTGTCCCGGTAACCGTGGTGGTGGGAGTAACGCTCGTACCTTCAAAGCCACCTCCACCGCCGCCGCCCCCGCCTGAAGGGGATTGGCCCGAGGAGGTGTGTGTTGCGGTCACTGTCGGAGTGTACGTGAACGTAACTGTACCTTTACCGACCTGCAGGTTCAGCTCCGTCACTTCACCGCTCTTGAATGGATACGTATCGGTCCAGCCGCCAGCGGCAGCGACATCATAGCACTGTGCCTGGGTACCCCCGACGAAGAAGGTTATCGGGGTTCCATCGGTTATATTTCCCTGGACGATCAGCTTGTTGGGATCCATCCCGGGGGCACCATATATTCCTGTCTGAATAGTGGTAATAGGATTACCAAGCACTCCCGTTGTCACCCCCGTTCCCTGCGCCTGAATAACAGTTCCTGCGGGGACGGGTTGACCGCTGGCATCAATGACCGTGCCATAGAACGCCTGCGGAAGTGCCGGGATCGTCGACGATTCTGCATATACTGACGTTCCTGCGAGGAACATGAATATGCAGAGCCCGGCGAGCATAACGAATAATTTCTGTTTCATGGTTTTCACCCAATTCATAAGAGAGAGAGGACGCATTTGTCCCCTCCCGCATTTTCTTATCAATCTTTTTTTTATTATCCTATATTTTTGACGGGGGTTGTGCTGAACCCAAACAGGGTATCGGTGTTTTCCATAACAACCCAGTATCCCTTGTACGGAAGGATATCCTCAAGGGGGCCTCCGAGTGCATATACCCAACCGGGCTGATTCAGATCCGGGCTGATTACGATCGTATATCCTGTCAGGTTCCCCGGAGCTTCCTGAATACTGATCAGTGCCTGATCAACGGGCATTGCCGGGAATCCCCCCATTTCATATGCCGGGGCCGACCCGATCAGGCTGAGCCCTGAAGGAAGGACCCGGGAAGGAGGCTCTGTTACCGACGGGGAGGGATAGATAAAGGCAACTGCAATCGAGTTCACCCGTACATAATATGCATCGAGCGGCTGCGGTACCGTTGATCCTGCGGGTATGTACCAGATCTTCTGTTCATTATCCCATCCGTAAATGACGTCGATCATATCGATGGACTGGTTGAAGATCATTTCAAAGGTCCCATGCCCCGGGTCGAGGGTGACGGGAGTCGAGAAAAGGTTCCATCCTGACTCAAGGGTCTGGTTAAAATATATCAATCCTCCCTGACTGAATGTCGCCTGAATCGTATGGTCCATGGTCACATTCGGGAACGTATACATGCTGATGGGACCTTGCGGCTCCCCGTCTACAAGCACCTGCTCGATGGAGAATTCGCTGTCGGGGATGATGGAGAAGCTCTGATCATTTCCCTGATTGACAATAACACTCCCGTTCGGCGCTATCGATCCACCGGCACCTGCGGAAGCTTCGATCGTATAGGTGATCACCTCACCCTGGGTGAAGGTCGCCTGAATCGTGTGGTTCGCGATTACATTCACGAATGTGTATGTACTGACGACACCCTGCAGCGAGCCGTCGACCGTCACCTGTTCGATGATAAATCCGCTATCGGGGACGATGTTGAAGGTTTTATTCGTTCCTTCGTTTACGGGTACATTTCCGCTCGGGTTGATCGATCCTCCTGCTCCTGCACTCGCGTTGATCGTGAAGGTCGTCCCTCCACCCTGCGTGAAGGTCGCCTGGATCGTGTGGTTCGCGATTACATTCACGAATGTATAGGTACTGACAGCACCCTGCGGCGACCCATCAACCGTTACGTGATCGATGATAAATCCGCTATCGGGGACGATGTTGAAGGTTTTATCCGTTCCTTCATTTACCATTACATTTCCACTCGGATTGATCGATCCTCCTGTTCCTGCACCCGCGTTGATCGTGAAGGTTGCCCCTCCACCCTGCGTGAAGGTCGCCTGGATCGTGTGGTTCGCGATTACATTCACGAATGTATAGGTACTGACAGCACCCTGCGGCGATCCGTCGACCGTCACCTGTTCGATGATAAATCCGCTATCGGGGACGATGTTGAAGGTTTTATCCGTTCCTTCGTTTACGGGTACATTTCCGCTCGGATTGATCGATCCTCCTGCTCCTGCACCCGCGTTGATCGTGAAGGTTGTCCCTCCACCCTGCGTGAAGGTCGCCTGGATCGTGTGGTTCGCGATTACATTCACGAATGTATAGGTACTGACAGCACCCTGCGGCGACCCATCGACCGTCACCTGATCGATGACAAATCCGCTATCTGGGACGATGTTGAAGGTTTTATCCGTTCCTTCGTTTACGATTACATTTCCACTCGGATCAATCGATCCTCCTGCTCCTGCACTCGCGGTGATGGTTTTCTGGTTGATTGTGCCGGATCCCCGGATATTAAGGATGGTCACTCCTCCCGACTTGAAGGGATACGATGCCATCCAGCCATCCTGAGATTCGACATCGTTCACCTCGGCCGGTGCCCCGTTCACGAAAAAGGTGATCGGGGATCCTTCGGGGATCTGTTTGCCCTGGGTTCCGTGGACGAAAAGCCTTTTTTCGACTTCAAAGGGACTCATTCCCCCGTAAAACCCAGTTACTTCGGTTACGACGGTACCTCCCCCATTCGTCACAGCAGCGGTTATAACGGTACCGGCCGGAGCCGGTTGACCTTGAATGGACACGGCCCCATAGAAGGCATGGGGAAGCTGGGGGGTCTCCTCCGCCAGGGTGGGTGCGATACAGACTGCCAGAAGCAGCAGTACTCCTATCATCGCCCACGGTATTCTGCGTTTCATTACGATTTGCTTCATGATCCCTCCGAATTGGCAGAACAGGGCGGGGTAGTTCCCCTGCCCTGCTCAGACGTGTTCATTCAATCCCTCACTTTCGTATCAGGATGGAAGCTCGAATTCGAAATGGAAGGGGGTGATCTCAAATCCGCTGAGTGTCGCCGGGTTCACCATGAACACCCAGTATCCTTCACCCGTGTAGAGATCCTTCTTCTTCAGGTCGTCGGCAGTCAGAGCCCATGTCTGGATCTGCCCGGGTACCGATGGGCTGATCACCGTCGACAATCCCCTCGGGGATACGGACATGATCGAATTGAGTGCCTCTTCCGCTGACTTTTCGGCTTCCGGATCTCTGGTATCCGGGTTAGCGACTGCCCATCTTCCTTCGTCCGAGCCTATCTTATCGTCCTTCTTGTCGATACCGAATGCCGATCCTACCAGGTTCCAGCCGTTCGACAGGGGATAGGTTGGTAATCCTGGCGACTCACTGCCACTGTAGAGGACCGGGAACCGCGTGCCTTCCTTCACCTTGATATAGTAACCGCGGCAGGGTATCATGTTCGGGCTGATCGGTTCGAACAGGTGCGTATTCGCGTTGAACTGATAGGCGATGACGAAGTTGTCGGATGTCAGGTACTTGCCGAGGTAACTGATCTCCATTATGGTATCTGCCCGGTCATCCAGAGTAAGGGGGACGGACAGGGTGTTCCAGCCTGCCTGGAGCTCAAGGCTGTCCGAACCATACCACCGTACCGGGTCATTTTTCAGGACGATCGCATACGGCTGGGTGAGCCATGGGTTGTATTCGACGAGTTCGCTGACTGCATCGCCATTGCCGAGGGCGAGACTCCGCTCGTCCCGTTCATGGCAGATCGGTGCCGGACCCATGCTCGGGCCGCCGATCTTGCCCCACCAGTTCTCTTTGGCGATCAGGAGATCGGTCTCACAGTGTTCCAGTCCTTCATTGGTAACGAAATTCTTGATTCCCCACCACTTGTTTCCGACGATATCATTGTACTTGATGATGATGAGCGCCGGATCCGCGAAGGAGGAGATCCCGAATACCTTGTTGTCCTTGATCTCGTTCTCGAGGATCGTCAGGTGCTGTTCACAGTGTTTTCTGTCCTGGATGTCGCTCCCGATCAAGGAGACGTTCGCGCCCGCGGTTACGATGGGCTCGTAATCGCAATTCCCTTTCGCGACTGCACAATCAAGGAGGTTTATCCCTGCATGGGCATTGTTGTAGATCTTGTTCCCGATAATGAACGGGTTAGAGAATTCCAGGAACTGTTCTCCATCGTTACATTCACGACAGAAGAATCCATCGGATCCATCGAGTCCGACCAATCCATCCGCTTCTTTTTCGTTATCTCTGCAGCAACAGTTGACAACGCTCCGGATCTCAATGCCCGCGTCGATCCAGAAGGGATCGCCGTTCTTCGGCGGATCCAGGTACGCCGTGCTGAATGAAACCCTGCTCTTATCATTACAGTCCTTGCCTTCCCATGAACTCATCTTTCCACAGCCATTGTCATGGAACTGGTTGAAGAGGATCTCGGTTACAACGTGATAGCAATGAGTGATTGCATAGGGATCGATACATTCGACACCGCATTTCAGCTCTTCTCCGCCAAACCCGTCCCAGCAGTTCTGGTACACGTCGTTTCCTTCGACGAGGACGACGGTGTTATTGGCGAGGATACCTTCGGCCGTGCTGTTATAGATGGTGTTGTTGATGATATTCACCCGTCCTTCACAGCATGGGAAGGCCATCACATGATCTTTTTCAACCTCTTTTCCACCGTCGATATACGCGGCTGCGCACTTCCAGCTGGAGGGGTGCACGACAACCCCGGCAGCGTCCATGTACCCGTTGCCGTCGATATCCGGCGAGCCGCCATTACAGCGTCCCGCATTTTTGATGACAAACCCGTTCAGTTCCGTGCAGCCTGCCGTTATGAAGACCGCTCCTGCGCGGCCGTCAGGGAATTCGGTCGCATTGAATGCCGGTGGTACTCCAAAGGCATCGATGACTGCTCCACCCTTGTTCTTTGCCTTCAGTACGACCCCGGGGGTATCCATCTCGAAGGTCTCTTTATAGATACCGTTATCGACAACGATCAACGCCCCAATCAGGCCCTCGAACTCCGGGTGTTCATCGATCCAGCACTGGGTATGCAGCTGCCAGGCCGGCATCTGCGGGCAAACATCCAGGATATCGACGATGTTTGGCGGACCCCGGTGGTCATTCTGTGGTGCCCACCATATCCGTACTTCATCATTCACGATGATCAATGTCGCCTGGTTATTGGTCGTTCCGTCATCACCGACATAGGTGACGAGGTAGGTCTCTCCACAGTGCTTTGTGGGCGGACAGGAGATATCTACACATACGCTTTCACCGAGCGACTTTCCGTCATTCCACTGCCCTGCGGGATCCGGCGGGTGTCCGTAGTTCCCATAACACGTGCCTGAAGTTACCCCGAAGATATCGAAGAAGTCCTGGTAGAGGCACGTCGTTCCTGCATTGGTTCCGACCACGTTTTCGACGTTCACGATATTGGTAAGCGGATTGCCCAGATATTCGATCGGGTACAGACCGGGACCGGTGATAGTAACGGGATCTGCAACTACCTGGGTACCGTCATTGAGGTCGACTGTCACCTGGAAAGTCTCCGTGTCCGTTGCTCCATTGGGGTTGGAAGGCACGTCGATATTTGCGGCTTCACCCACAGGCGGACCGTCATTCCATGTACCGCCCATGAAATTGCCATAGGTTGGGTGGAACGCATGGTTCTTGGTGCTGTCCAGGCTGAACTCAGCATCGTCTCCGCCAATATAGAGACAGTCAACAAAGTCCAGCGCATCAGTTATGTTGTTACTGGTGTAGATGAAATCACAGGTAGAACCGATGGGGTTGATAGCACCACAGTCTGCCGTCGCATTCTGGTATTTCAGGAACACGGTTACATTTCCGCGGAATGTTGCCGAGATCTCCCAGCATTCATGCAACGGGTCAAACTTGAATGTCGAATGCTTCGGATCGTAGGTGAACGTGCCTATTCCCGGGTCGCATGCCGAGGCAGAATAGCACGGGTCATTGCTGGAGTCGAGCTTCTTCACACAGACCTGGCATATGGTAAATCCGGGATCTGCCGTGATATCGAATACGGGTTGGTCCCCGCAATCATACGGCGAAGGCGTCCGGGCGGTAATCTTGCCTCCCTTGTTCGGGATGATCGTGACATCGTACTGAAGGTTGGCCTTGTTCTTACTCTTGAAGTCGGAGTCCTTTGCGACGTCATATGGCTCAAGGTCGGTGCTCACCCACGCATAGAAGTCACACTTCTTCATTTCAAGGTCCGCACAGGGCAGGAAACAGATACGTACAATCTTATTCGTGGGTACATCTATCGGAGTCCATATCTTTACGGTCGTGGTCTTCTTCCCCTCCCCGTCTGTTGGAGTGGGATGCCCGGGCACCTTACCGAAAAATACCTCAACATCTGTGGGGTTTTCCGGGGTCGTCCACTCTCCTTTGACGGTATCATAATACGAGACCTCAATGCAATACGAGTTTATCACACTCGGTACGCACACGTTCTCATCCGGAAAGCTGACCAGAAATGCGTTGATACCTTCACTCACACCCTTATCTATGGTAAATATGACACATTTCGTTGCATCAGTACATGGCCCTTCAGGCTGGTCGATCGATACCGATACGTCGTGGATCGCAGCGACCGGAGTAACCGCCAGCAGGCAACCCACCAGGAATACCGCGAGAAGAATCGCTAACCGGTTCTTCTCCAGGGTCTTTCTCATCATTGTCATTCGTTTCCTCCAAAGAAACGGTGATATGCAAACGGTCTCTCCGCTCTCGTACTCGTATGTAGAAATACCCCCGAGCACCTATCGATGCCCAAGGCCTCCGCTTGTGGAGGGCGGTTCCGGATGTTCATCACCATCATTATCCCCATACTCTGATGATATCGGACTACCGCTCCATCGCTGATGCCAAATCAAGCATATGGATTAGTCACGCCACCTTGTCCGAAAATTGGGACATATTCGCATTAGAATTATACCTATATATAATTTTTCCATCAAAATTTTGATCGGTCTCCGACAATTGCCTACATTGGATGTTGACGAATGAAACAGGCAAATTTTTTTGGTATATATAACTGTTGATTTATCACAATTAACCGTAAGGTTCAATATAGAGGTTTCCGCGCCCCGCCCTCACAATCACCGGCGATTGCTCCTTTTTCGTATCCGAGATCATTCCCTGGAGAGGAATATCCTGGATACTATTGGTCCATTATGCCGTATTTCATCGTTTGATCGTTCTGCAAACCCGGCAAGGGGGAGATCGAATCGGATCGGCGCTATGAGCCGTGCGATCGGGGAATGGATATAATAATCCATTTTCTCGGTTAGCTCTCCAAAATGCTTACAATTCACTTCAATGGGATGCCAAAACATCCTCGTGCCACTATTTTATCAAAGCATTTTGTGTAAAAAAAGGAACAAATTATATATAGGTTCAGTTCGAATGCGATAATGTCCCGTTTTCGGACAAGGTGGCGCGACTAATCCATATGCTCAAAATGGAGTATGTAATGGAGTAGTAGTCCGGATAATCATCAAGTATGGGGATAATACGAAAGTAGAATGATGGCGATGAGATCTGGAATATTCCTCCTCCAGCGGAAGCACTGTGCGGTAAAAGAACCGTAACATGGCCTTCAGCCCGTATCGATCGATACCGGAGGGGATGTTCTTCTTGTTACCATCTGATTAGGGGATAATTATGATGGACATTCAATCAGGTGGAAAAGAACGCTTTACGTTTCTTTGTATCGCGTTCCTGTTCGGCTGCATACTGGCGGTGGCACCGGTTGCAGCATTACATGATGTGTCGGTCTCTATCGATCAACCGGGAGGACCCTGTTCTCCGGCGGAGAAATGTATCCTGTTCGAGATCGATGCGGGGCTTACGGGAAATGATCAGCACTCCTTCTTCGTGAGTTTTCCGAAAGATGACATTTCAGTACCGTTGACTATCGATCCCGACTGTGTCAACATTTCCTGGAATGATAATGGGACGTGGACGACTCCGGTTCATCCAAATGCAACCGAGGTCAATGACACGTTTCCGAACCAGCAGCTATGCCCGGATACCACAACCGTCAGGATATTGAACCCGATAGGGATCCCGACGAACAAATATGTCGAGATCTGTTTCCTGCCGTGTTCAGACATTGCCTTGATCGGATGCAATTATACCGCGTGTGTAGGCACGGATGAAGAGAATGTTTCCGTACAGAGCAATAATTCGGTTTCTCTCATGTATAATGTGACCATAATTCCGGGCGAGAATGGTACGATTGTTGCTGAGACACCACCGCCCTACCCGTGCGGATCGACGCCGAGCTTCGATTTCATTCCCGATTGCGGGTATAAGGTCTGCAATGTCTGCATCACTCCCTTGGGAGGGAATGATCCCTGCCTCGGCCCCATGTCCTCCTATACGTTCGACCCCCTCGACCAGTGTTATGAAATTTCCGCTGAATTCTGCCCGATCGGAAACATCAGCGGTTATAAACTGGATAAGGAAGGAAATCCACTCAGCGGCTGGGAGATCAGGCTCTTCAACATGACGGCCCTGGTGGAAACCAATACCACCGGAGCCGACGGGAAATACACGTTCGAGGATCTTGATTTGGGGAATTATACCGTGAACGAGACCCTTCAACCCGGATGGATGCAGATCGGCCCGCCGGGCGGCTTTTACCAGGTCGAGATCAATTACGATAACCGGGTATTTACCGATCTGAATTTCACAAACGAGCAGATTGGCAATATCAGCGGGTATAAGCTGAACGATGCGACCGGTCTCGGCATCCCGGGTTGGTTAATGAACCTGTCCAATGAGTCTGTAATAAACATTCATAACACATCGACCGACGGATCCGGGTTCTATCTCTTCGCCGGCCTGCCGTTTGACACGTATACGGTCGCCGAGGAACTGAAGCCGGGGTGGGCGAACATCACCCCGACCTCGGTGGGGGATCTGGTTATAGACGGGGATACCCTCAATATCGGGAACGTGAACTTCACGAATGAACAGAATGGAACAATCAGCGGGTATAAACTCGACAATACCACCGGACTCGGCATCCCGGACTGGTTAATGACCCTGTCCAACGAGTCTGCAGCTAACATTCAAAATACGTCGACTAACGGATTGGGATTCTACATCTTCACCGGACTGCCGTTCGAAACGTACACGGTCACCGAGGAACTGAAACCGGGTTACACGAATGTCACCCCCCTCTCCCAGGACGACCTCGTCATAAATGAGGAAAACCCGTCCATAGAGAACGTGAACTTCACGAACGAGTTGGAGAAGTTCTGTATCGACGGGTACAAGCTCGATGAGACCGGACTCGGACTTGAGGGATGGACCATTACCGTCACGGATGATCAGGAACAGGAAGTCGGGACCGACGTAACCAATGAGACCGGGTTCTACCGGATCTGCGGTCTTGTACCGGGCGACTATACCGTCACCGAGGATCTCAAGGATGGCTGGTTGAACCAGACCCCGCTCAGCGTGAGTGTCACGGTCGATGAATCCAACGTAGACAACGTGAACTTCACGAACGAGTTGGAGAAGTTCTGTATCGACGGGTACAAGCTCGATGAGACCGGCCTCGGACTTGAGGGATGGACCATTACCGTCACGGATGATCAGGAACAGGAAGTCGGGACCGACATAACCAACGAGACCGGGTTCTACCGGATCTGCGGTCTTGTACCGGGCGACTATACCGTCACCGAGGATCTCAAGGATGGCTGGTTGAACCAGACACCGCTCAGCGTGAGTGTCACGATCGATGAATCCAACGTCGATAATGTCAACTTCACGAATGAGTTGGAGAAGTTCTGTATCGACGGGTACAAGCTCGATGAGACCGGACTCGGACTTGAGGGATGGACCATTACCGTAACGGATGATCAGGAACAGGAAGTCGGGACCGACGTAACCAACGAGACCGGGTTCTACCGGATCTGCGGTCTTGTACCGGGCGACTATACCGTCACCGAGGATCTCAAGGATGGCTGGTTGAACCAGACACCGCTCAGCGTGAGTGTCACGATCGATGAATCCAACGTCGATAATGTCAACTTCACGAATGAGTTGGAGAAGTTCTGTATCGACGGGTACAAGCTCGATGAGACCGGCCTCGGACTTGAGGGATGGACCATTACCGTAACGGATGATCAGGAACAGGAGGTCGGAACCGACATAACCAATGAGACCGGGTTCTACCGGATCTGCGGTCTTGTACCGGGCGACTATACTGTCACCGAGGATCTCAAGGAAGGCTGGATGAACCTCACCCCGCTCAGCGTGAGTGTCACGGTCGATGAATCCAACGTCGATAATGTCAACTTCACGAACGAGTTGGAGAAGTTCTGTATCGACGGGTACAAGCTCGATGAGACCGGTCTCGGACTTGAGGGATGGACCATTACCGTAACGGATGATCAGGAACAGGAAGTCGGGACCGACATAACCAATGAGACCGGGTTCTACCGGATCTGCGGTCTTGTACCGGGCGACTATACCGTCACCGAGGATCTCAAGGAAGGCTGGTTGAACCTCACCCCGCTCAGCGTGAGTGTCACGGTCGATGAATCCAACGTCGATAATGTCAACTTCACGAACGAGTTGGAGAAGTTCTGTATCGACGGGTACAAGCTCGATGAGACCGGTCTCGGACTTGAGGGATGGACCATTACCGTCACGGATGATCAGGAACAGGAAGTCGGGACCGACATAACCAATGAGACCGGGTTCTACCGGATCTGCGGTCTTGTACCGGGCGACTATACCGTCACCGAGGATCTCAAGGAAGGCTGGTTGAACCTCACCCCGCTCAGCGTGAGTGTCACGGTCGATGAATCCAACGTCGATAATGTCAACTTCACGAACGAGTTGGAGAAGTTCTGTATCGACGGGTACAAGCTCGATGAGACCGGTCTCGGACTTGAGGGATGGACCATTACCGTCACGGATGATCAGGAACAGGAAGTCGGGACCGACATAACCAATGAGACCGGGTTCTACCGGATCTGCGGTCTTGTACCGGGCGACTATACCGTCACCGAGGATCTCAAGGAAGGCTGGTTGAACCTCACCCCGCTCAGCGTGAGTGTCACGGTCGATGAATCCAACGTCGATAATGTCAACTTCACGAACGAGTTGGAGAAGTTCTGTATCGACGGGTACAAGCTCGATGAGACCGGCCTCGGGCTTGAGGGGTGGACCATTACCGTCACGGATGATCAGGAACAGGAAGTCGGGACCGACATAACTAATGAGACCGGGTTCTACCGGATCTGCGGTCTTGTACCGGGCGACTATACTGTCACCGAGGATCTCAAGGAAGGCTGGATGAACCAGACCCCGCTCAGCGTGAGTGTCACGGTCGATGAATCCAACGTCGATAATGTCAACTTCACGAACGAGTTGGAGAAGTTCTGTATCGACGGGTACAAGCTCGATGAGACCGGCCTCGGGCTTGAGGGGTGGACCATTACCGTCACGGATGATCAGGAACAGGAAGTCGGGACCGACGTAACTAATGAGACCGGGTTCTACCGGATCTGCGGTCTTGTACCGGGCGACTATACTGTCACCGAGGATCTCAAGGAAGGCTGGATGAACCAGACCCCGCTCAGCGTGAGTGTCACGGTCGATGAATCCAACGTAGACAACGTGAACTTCACGAACGAAAAGATCCTCGGCACCATCAGCGGGTACAAACTCGACAATGCAACCGGCCTTGGTATTCCCGACTGGGTAATGACATTGTCCAACGGCTCTGCAACAATCGACGTGACGCAGACCAACGAATCCGGGTTCTATATCTTCTCTGGTCTGCCGTTTGACACATACACAGTCACTGAAGAACTGAAGACGGGTTACTTCAACATCACTCCGATCTCACAGGACGACCTCGTCATAGACGAAGAGACCCAGAACATCGAGAACGTAAACTTCACGAATGAAATTGGCAATGGAACAGTGGTAGGGTGGATCCACACCAACTGTAACCTGGGTGAGTTAGCTGTTCCGGAGGCAAGGGTCCGGGCATCCCTCTCCGAGGATGGCTTGTTCATCAACGGTTCATATTGGGAAGTTACGACCGATATCGGAGGGTTCTATGGAATATCGAACCTTCCGACCGGTGTGCCCCTCTTCATAACGGCGCTGTCTCCCGAATCTGCACCTGATAAGTACCATCTATACCTCTACCAGGTGTACCCCGGGAGCCTTATTGTATGCAACGAAACTCCGTGCGTCGTTGATCTGGCACCACTCGCAATAAATGAAACTAAACAGGTAAACTGGATTTTCACCCCGAATACCTCAGAATTCCAATCCACCTGAATTTTTTTTTAAAAAAAAAGAGTGATTCCAACCAGGGAGCAGTATCTCAACATCGATGATGCCGATCAGGATAATCCTCTCCCGAGGCGGATTTGATTGAGGATCAATTCTTAACGGGATATCCTTCACCGGGAAAAAGGATCCTATTATTTCGGAGCATTCCGGGTGATCTTCGCCCTTGCCAATTTTTCTATCGTATCACGATCGACATCGGTATTGGTGACCAGACGCGCATGGCTGACCGCACTGTCCACAAATGCCCTGCCGACAGGATTCCTGACGATAAGTGTCGTGAATCCTGAAGGACTCCCGACAGCACCGGCGGAAATATCTGCAACGGTTGCTGTCAGATCTGTGCAGTAATGGCATCCCTCCCGGACCGTATCCTCGATCTCTGCCAGAGGTATCGATTTTACTGTCCCATCGCTCAATCGCACTTCGAGTTTTCCTTTTACGTCGAGTCGCTCGATCTGCCACGGCTGGATATGGTACTTTTTTTCCAGCCTGTCTTCGATAAGGGCGCGGTAATCGAAACTCTCCGTGCAGAAAAGCCCTATCACGAGTCGGATGGAGCGGGCAAAGGGTTTCAGCAGATCATTATCGCTCTCACGGATCTGTTTCACCGCCTGAGCAACACAGGGGACGCCGACGATGGCGATTCGCCGGTATTTCCGATCGATCACCGCCGTTTTCAACGCGCTGAGAAGGGGAACCCACCAGCTGTACCGGCTTCCTGCCTGTTGTATCAAATCCCCCGATGACGTGAGTATCACGGAGGACGGCCGAAGAGTCCACCGGTCTTCCGTCACGGTAACGACCGCATCGATGAGTCCCTCATCCAGCGCATTTGCGAGTATTGCGGTGACTGCCCCGCCGCTCTGCTTCCGTGGGATATCGAATGCCGCCTGGCCGGCCAGGATCTCAAGATATTCCCCGAGTGGAGCCGCGGTAACGGGGTTTACCCGGGGACACACCGCGTAGCATGCACCACAGCGGACCGCATCGGTTGCCTGTTTACAGTACCCCGTATTCCGTGGGCTCCTGGTACTGTCCTCCAAATCGAAGCAGAGTACATCTCCCGGACAGACGGCGATGCAGGCTCCGCATCCAGCGCATAACCCTTTGTCCCAGACCTCCTTTTTCAGGTCCATATAGCTTTTTCTTCCATGCGTATTCCTACTCCCATGTGTATTTATTCGCAAAAGGGCGGCTGCTCGAAGGGATTATCCGGGTAAAGGTCCCTTTCGTGAGCGGCAGGGGATCTTCACCGAAATATCGTGCAAATTCGTGGATGAGAGGTATAAAACTTTCCCTTTCTTCCGGCGTGCAGGAATGCTTCTTAGCCCCGACCCCGAGGAAGTGATCGGCAACCTCCCCGCGGATGATAATCTCACCCCCGTGAATCCCGGAACCAATCCCCCTCTCTGAAACTGCATCTCCATCGTTCATTCCCAATACAAGAATCCTGCCACCAGCCATATATTCTCCGAGGAATGCGCGTGCATGTCCCCCGACAACCAGAATGGGGCATTTTTCCTGATATTCTTTCATATGGATTCCGCCACGGTATCCGATGTGGTCCCTGACAAAGACCCTTCCTCCCCGCATGCTATGGGCAACCGCATCCCCCGCACTTCCATGGATAACGATACACCCGGAATCCATCGTATTGCCGGGTGCATGGTCACAATTGCCATATACGGTGCATGTCGGACCACTCATGAACATCCCGAGATCTCCCCCGGGAACGCCATTGATCACCAGATTTACCGTTCCTTTCAGACCATCCGCAATGAAACGCTGTCCCATTACATGGTCGATGATGATCTCTTCCGCCCCTTCCCGGACTGCCTGGCGGATCCGTTGGTTAAGCGGGGTATAGTGCATCCCCCGTGCATCAATCCTGACCGTCGTCAATGGTTTATGCCCCCACAGATTTTACATCGAGGACATTCATGAGCGACTCGTCCAGCATATACCCTCTGAGCCTATCCCGGTTTCCCCGCAGGCTCTCAATACTGTTTATCCCGGCGGCTCCCATCAGCTCAGCGATCTCAAGCGTCCATGCGTGGATAAGATTTGCAACATTGGCGGATGCAATCTCCGGATCGAGGCGTTCAACGAGATCCGGTCTCTGCGTTGCGATCCCCCATGGACAAAGCCCCCGGTAGCAGGTCCCGCAGACCCGGCAACCCATGGCGACGAGTGCGGCTGTGCCGATGTAGACCGCATCGGCACCAAGCGCAATTATTTTTGCAATATCTGCACTTTCACGGATCCCGCCACTGGCAATGAGAGACACCTCATTTCGGATTCCCTGTTGGCGGAGTTTGGTGTCGACACTTGCGATCGCTGCCTCTATCGGTATTCCGACGTGGTCACGGAATACCCGCGGTGCGGCCCCTGTACCTCCCCGGAAGCCATCTATTACAACCGCATCAGCAGATGAACGTGCAATCCCTGCAGCAATCGCCGCTGAGTTATGGACTGCGGCGATCTTCACAAATACCGGTTTTTTCCATTCAGTCGCCTCTTTCAGACTACGCACCAGTTGTTTCAAGTCCTCAATACTGTAGATGTCATGATGGGGAGCAGGGCTGATTGCATCGCTCCCAACCGGAATCATCCGGGTCGAGGAGACTTCACTATCAACCTTTTCACCCGGCAGATGACCCCCGATGCCGGGTTTTGCACCCTGGCCGATCTTGATCTCGATCGCTGCACCTCTTTCGAGATAGTCGATATTGACGCCGAACCTACCGGAAGCCACCTGAACGATCATATGATCCTGGTAAGGGTAGAGTGATTCGTGGAGGCCACCTTCCCCCGTCCCCATGAACGTGCCCATCTCGGTTACCGCCCTGGCCAGGGATTGCTGCGCATTCAGGCTGATTGCTCCATAGCTCATATGCCCGATCATAATCGGGGTCTCGACCTGGAGGTTGGGGGTAAGTCGGGTCGTAAGTTCAATATCCCCATTATTTCTGACGAAGGTCAGCTGAGATGGTTTTTTCCCGATGAACGTCCGCAACTCCATCGGTTCACGAAGCGGATCGATGCTTGGATTGGTTACCTGACATGCATCCAGGACGAGCCGGTCGAAAATGATCGGATAGGGAAGGACATTCCCCATACCGGAGAGAATGATCTTACCTGATCGAGCCTGGTTATATATCGCTTCCTTTACCTCAGGTGTCCATACCGGATGAGTACGGTAGTCCATCGGCCGCTCTTTGATAGAAATGGCATCTCTGGGACACATGGCAACACACCGGTGACAGGCCACGCACTGTCGGGAATTTACCCGTATCCGGTCATTGTCCAGACGAAATACTCCAAACGGGCAGTTTTCAATACATCGACCACAAAGCATGCACTGGTCCTGATCAATCTGCACTTTGAATTTGAGAGGGACACTACCGATACTCACGAGACAATCCTCCCGATGACAGGCTCTCCGGCCCGTGGCATGGTGACCGATTCAATATCCGGCTCCATGGTTCGGATTGCCGCTTCTTCGCTCGAAATGTAAAGCTTGTTCCTGTGTTCTCCCGTCACCAGTGGGCGCAACTTGATACGATCGGTGAACCCGAGGATGTAATCCTGGTTCGCAACGACGATTGCAAAAGGCCCGTTCATCATTGCAGGACCGTATGCGAGACGAATTGCCTTATTGATCTTTTGCTCCTCCGGCTCCATACGATCGATCTCATCCCAGAAAGGCGGGGCAAGTGCACGCACCGCGAGTTCTTCCGGAAGTCCGTGCCGTCGTACAAGGAGATCGATCAGGTAGGCAACAACCTCAGTATCGGTGAACATGGTACATTGGTATCCATAACTCTCTATATATCGTCGGTTTGTCCCGTATGATGTGATTTCACCGTTGTGCACTACACTCCAGTCGAGAAGGTTGAACGGGTGGGCACCTCCCCACCAGCCCGGAGTATTCGTGGGATACCGGTTATGCGCCAGCCAGATATATCCTTCATAGTCCTGGATCCGGTAGAAATCGGCCACGTCTTCCGGCCAGCCGGAAGCCTTGAAGAGAGCAATATTCTTTCCGGATGAATATATCAGCGCTCCTTTCACTGTCGTATTCACTCTCATTACCAGATCCGTGATTATATCTCCCTCTGATGAAACTTTATCGGTCTTCGAGTTAAGATCGGGTATGAAAAAGTACCTCCAGGGCGTGTGAACCTTTTTTATTTTGGATTCGTATGTGGGAATCTCCTCGTCATGAATGATATCTCCGTATTGTCGAAGAACCCCTTCCAGGTTTGTTTTTGCCTCCCGGAGGTTATCAAAAAATACGTGAAGAGCATACAAATCTTTGAATTCAGGGAAAGCTCCATACGTAACGTAGCCTGCTCCCTGCCCACTCCCCCGCTCATTCATCTGCGAAAGGGCCAGTTTTATCCGGGAGCCATCAAAACGTTCCCTGCTCCGGTCGATGACACCAATTATACCACACATCTTTATCACAGATCACATCGATAACAGAAATATCTGAAATATTTGCTCTTATAGATATGGGTAATTAAATATAAATATAATTGGGTAGAAGCTATTTTCCATATGACGAAGGATGTCGTATCAGCAATGCTGGAAAGAATAGATGCGGATCTTATAAAATTTGTCCGTCTTCAGTTCAACGATATAACCGGACAGCCAAAGAATGCCGCGATCCCTGTCGAGCAGGTTGAAAAAGCACTTACAGATGGAATATGGTTTGATGGATCCTCCATTGAAGGTTTTGCCCGTATTGAAGAATCCGATATGCTACTCAAGCCCGACCCCGCTACCTACACCATCCTCCCCTGGAGGCCTGCTGATGCACGGGTTGCACGATTTATCTGTGATATTTACACGTATGGGGAAAAGCCGTTTGAGGGCGATCCCCGGTATATACTGAAAAAAACCATTGCTGAAGCAGCAAAAATGGGTTATACGTTCAATACCGGGCCAGAACTCGAATTTTTCCTCTTCAAGCTCATTGATGGTATGCCGACTACTCTATTCCAGGATCATGGGGCATATTTCGATCTTGCTCCGAGCGATGCGGCCGAAGATGTTCGTCGGGATATCGTTCTTGCACTCACTCAAATGGGTTTCGAGATCGAGATGTCTCATCATGAGGTGGCAGAAAGTCAGCATGAGATCGACTTCAAATATGGCGATGTGCTTGATACTGCAGACAAAGTGATTACATTCAAATTCGCAACAAAATCACTTGCTTTAAAACGGGGTCTGCATGCCACATTCATGGCGAAGCCTTTGGCAGGAATAAACGGGAGTGGGATGCACACACATGGATCTCTTGCCAAGAACGGAAAAAATGCTTTCTATGATCCCAAGGGCCCGAAACAACTCAGCGATACTGCCCTTTATTATATCGGAGGTCTTCTCAAACACGCGAAAGCGATTACCCGTATTGCAAACCCTACCATCAATTCATACAAACGGCTCGTACCCGGGTATGAAGCACCCGTTTACATCTCGTGGAGTAATACAAACCGTTCCGCATTAGTTCGGGTCCCTGCTGCCCGTGGAAATAGCACTCGTGCCGAGTTCAGGAGCCCTGACCCCATGTGTAATCCATATCTTACATTTGCCTCAATGCTTGCCGCAGGGTTGGACGGGATAAGGAACAAGATTATGCCACCGGAGAGCACCGATGTAAATATTTACCATCTGAGTGCAGGTGAGCGAAAGAAAATGGGAATCGAAATGCTTCCCGGTAGTCTCATGGAGGCAAACGCCGAATTCATGAAAGATAAGGTTCTCACAAACACAATGGGCACACATACTACTGAAAATCTCTGTAGAATAGCTGAATTAGAAAGTGATGCTTTCAGACTAACGGTGCACAAGTGGGAGCTTGATCGCTACCTGGCAACCTATTAATTTTTCCGGTTTTAAAAATATTAAAAAATTTTTTCTTATATAACTGAATAAGGATAAACAGATCTTGAGGTATGGCTCCATTATTATTTTTCCAGCAATGAACGTAATTTTTTATCTATATGATCGGATATATGGTAATATCCTGGGGTCTCATGGGATCTGGATGCAATTCTGATCGCATCATCTATATCATCATCCGATATTCCATGAGATTCATGATCGACAAACTCCGCGGAATACAATTTGCCGTAACCGACCATCATTCTGCAGAGACCGCGACGCCTCCCATCATCCCTGATATAATAATAGCATCTTCCAATAACTGCCTGTTCATGCCCGTGAAAATTCCGGATAATCATTTCAAATTCGGATGCATATTCCAATGAATCATGAGAGATCTCTTTTGATTCAGAATTTGGTACCCTTCGATGCATTGCTCACACCTTTCTTATATATACTTCACAGATCTTCACCAGTCATCTGATGTGACAGGATTTTGCAGACGTGATATACGATTGATTAATCTCCCGGGAAAATGGTGTGTGCTTTCACAACTATCTCCATTTGTCCAAACACGAATATTGAAACCAGTCATTGCTTCCTGATTGCCTGATGAATGAAGGTGGAGGATGCTAGCTTCTGATATCATATAGTTATATCCAATGTAGCAGTACAAATGATCTCATAATCGTAATGTTTATCATATATAGAAATGTATTTCCTTCCATAGAGGGAAATTGAAATGAAAATGATAAAGGCGATAATCAGACCGGAACGGGTTGATTTCGTAAAAAAAGCCATGGAGGATAAAGGATTTTTTGGTTTAACGATAACAGAGGTTATGGGTCGCGGAGACCAAAAGGGGATAACTCTGCAATATCGGGGTGGGGCGATGAATATAGATCTTCTTCCCAAAGTGAAGATCGAAGTCGTGGTGAAGAATAATGATATCAACACAGTGGTGGAGTTGATACAGAATTCAGCCAGAACAGGCAAAATCGGAGATGGAAAGATCTTTATCATTCCCATCGAAAAGTCCATTCGCGTACGGACGGGAGAGGTGGAAGTTTAAGAGAAATGGATTCCTACAAGGATTCTCCCACTTTTTACGAAAAATCGATAAATGCTGCCGGGTTAAACCAGGTTCCTTTAATCGCCTTTTTAAGATCGAAAAATTCTTGAATCAAAAAATCTCGATTGTGATTTTTTACTAAAACAAGTAGCGCCTGCATCTATTTTTTTTATTGATTAAAGCATAGGTTTATAAATACTTCCAATTAAAAAAATAAAATTAAAATACCATAGAAACAAACTTCCTTCTATCAGAGGAGAGAGAGGATCATCAGGATCGTCACGTGTACGTACAATAAGAATCGGAAAATTGGAATGATTTCGATTTAAATTGCTCCCTCTGCAGGAATTGATCGAATGTTGAATGAAAGTGTCACGAGGAACCTCTTGGATGACGGCGCTCGGATCATATCCGCCGTATATGCATTTGAAATGAACACCATAGGAGGACTTTACCGAAGTTTTCCTGATTGCAAATCGAAAAAGGTAAACGATAATGGTATGGTGATCCAATGGCAATAGACACCGGTAGTACGGCATGGATACTTGCAGCAACTGCACTCGTTATGCTCATGACTCCGGGTGTAGGATTTTTCTATGGGGGACTTGTCCGCCGGAAAAATTTTATCAATATGATTGCGCTTTCATTCCTGGTCTTTGCGCTGGTGAGCCTGCAATGGGTTATACTGGGGTTCAGCCTTGCATTCGGCCAAGGTGGGGACTTTATAGGTAGTCTTCAGTACCTCGGCCTGAATAATGTCGGCCAGGAGCCTGGGCCGTATAGTGCTGCAATCCCTGGACTGCTTTATATGGTCTTCCAGCTGGTATTCGCAACGGTAACAATGGCAATTGTCACATCCGGGTTCGCAGAGAGGGTGAAGGTGAGTTCATTTATCATATTTGCGCTTCTCTGGACAACGCTCGTCTACGATCCGCTCGCTCACTGGGTCTGGGGAGGAGGCTGGGCTGCTCAGGCTGGTGCGCTTGACTTCGCCGGAGGCACGGTCGTCCATATCAGTTCCGGTTTTGCTGCACTTGCGGTAGCAATAATCATCGGGAAACGAACCGGATACGGGCAATATTCGATGGAGCCGCATAATATTCCCATGACGCTCCTCGGAGCTGCCCTGCTCTGGTTCGGCTGGTTTGGATTTAATGCCGGGAGTGCACTGGCCGCGAACGGGCTTGCCGCGAATGCGTTTGTCGTCACCAATACGGCGGCCGCAGCCGGTGCAGTTGCATGGCTTCTCGCAGCCTGGGCACGTGGCAAACCAAGCTCCTTAGGCATGGTATCCGGAGCTGTTGCCGGTCTCGTGGCAATTACACCCGCGGCAGGGTATGTAGGCCCGCTCACCGCGATTCTGATTGGTGCTGTCGCGGGATTGATCTGTTATTCTGTCATGCTCTGGAGGATAAACAAAGGACTGGATGAAAGCCTGGATGCATGGGCAGTTCATGGTATGGGGGGCCTCTGGGGGGCATTTGCAACAGGTATTTTTGCTACAGCCGCAGTCGGTGGATTTTCCGGACTCCTTGAAGGGAATGTTCATCAGTTCCTGGCAAATGCAGCAGGAGCAATCGGCGCAGTAGTATATGCATTTGTAGTAACACTGGTTCTTGCCTGGATCGTCCACAAAACGCTCGGACTGCGGGTATCTGAAGATGAAGAGTACGTGGGACTTGATATATCCCAGCACGGAGAACGGATCAATACGTCATGAGGTGTTATCGTGAAAAAAATTGAGGCGTTTATCAGACCTGAGCGATTCGAGTTCGTGAAAAAAACCCTTGAAGAAAAAGGAATTTACGGAATGAGTGTAACCGAAGTGAGAGGGCGGGGAGTCCAGAAAGGTATCACCATCCAGTACCGGGGTGATGCCATAGAGGTGGATCTTATACCCAAGGTAAAAATTGAGATCGTTGCCAAGGATGACGATCTCGATACGATAATCGATCTCATTAAAGCAGCAGCCAGGACAGGAAAAATTGGCGACGGAAAAATTTTCATCACTAATGTCGAACGTTCAATCCGGGTTCGGACAGGGGAGGAGGAATTATAAAAAAACACATATTATCCAAACTTATTTTCCTTTGGAATTTTTTCCATAGGAAAGAATTTTTTTTTCCCCGGGCTTACCCATTTTAAGGAAGAAGCTAATTATATGCCAAATATAGGGGACCCGGACAACGAACAACTCTTCGGTGAATGAAATGCATTTCACAAATTTAATATTTTAACGTGGAAATGGCTATGAATGGACCGGGGGAGTGGTGTATCGCAGGCCACTGCGACGATATTGCTCATCGCAATCACTATTCTGCTCGCTGCACTTGTTCTCCTCCTCTTTCATCTGCCATCATTTGAGAGTTTTCCTCCCGCTTTTATCGAAATTAACAACGTTTATCATAACAACGAACATGGGGCCCTGACCTATGACAGCCGGGTAATCCTGTTTCATAATGGAACCGAACGAATTGAAAACGATAGTTTAAACGCATCTTTCTTCCGGAACGGAGCACAGGTCCCGTGTATCATCTCGACGCTGAATGGCCATAATTTTATTTCCACCCACCATTTTGGTGTACAGACCATGGGGGGAATGGGCTGCTCGGGAATGTTCTGGGAACCCCATGCACGAATTGCAATTGACTTCTCCGACGGTACCTTTCATCCCGGTGACACAATACGGGTGGATATCTATTCAAAAACGACGAACCGTCTTATATCGCGGTATTCATATATTGCATAACTGAACGTGCGCAGAGACGGGCGACTCGTAACGGCTCAGGAATCTTTCCATCACTCGTGAATGCATTGCAGAGTAGTTCTGCATCGTGAATTGAGATGCCGGAACACCGGATAAAAATATCATAATCCGTGTGGAGATGAACCTTCGTCCGTGCCCCAAGACGGTGGTATGCTGAACGCCGCATTTCGTCATTGGGAAAATGAAAAGCAAGGTCTGACTCGAGCCCCTCAGAATCCTCATACGTGACACAAACCACCGGAAGGTTCGTCTCATGATAAACCCTATCGGGATCGATAATATTGTACCAGGCGATAATACAACCGGAAAGCATGATCATGTTGATATCCCGGCGCCGCATCCCCTGAACCATATTAATGATCACATCGGTTGCATCCATCCCTCCTATATTGACGAAGGAGAACTTGATGCCATCAATTTGAAGGTCTTTTCTCATAACCACTCCGGCAAGAGTCGATCTACTCCCGGAGGAGAAACTTTCGGCGATTCCCAGTGCACGAATGCCTTTCTTGCCGATCTGCATGGAAGCAATTATGACGATGGATCAGATATATTATCTCAATGAATATCGAGAAGGATGAGGTTTGTGTCCTTATCCCTACCCTGAATGAAGCCCCGACCATTGCCGAATTAATCCTTGAATTTGTCTCACATGGATTTCATAATATATTGGTTGCCGATGGAAGAAGCTCCGACGGGACACCGGATATCGCCCGCGACACCGGTGCCAAGGTAGTAACGCAGACGGGTAAAGGTAAAGGGAATGCAATCATTGAAGCGTTCGAAGCAATAGATAAACCCTATATCCTCATGCTTGATGGTGACGGAACCTATTCAGCCGAGGATGCAGACAGGATGCTTGCACCGCTCGGGGAGGGTTTTGATCACGTCATTGGAGACCGGTTAATCAACGAAAATGAGCGAGCATTCTCGCGCCTGAACTTTATCGGAAACCAGTTCCTGAATCGTCTTTTCAAGGTTGCACACGGCAGATACCTGAATGATATCCTCTCCGGGTACCGGGCATTCCGGCGGGACGCACTCACTCAGATGCACCTGACCGAATCAGGGTTTGAAATAGAGACAGAAATTTCAGTTGAAGCAGTGAGGAGCGGGCAAAAAATCGCCATTGTCCCTATCAGTTACGCGAAGAGACCCGGTTCGGTCACGAAACTGAATCCGTTTCATGACGGGTTCAAGATTACCACGACGATTTACCGGCTTGCCAAAATGAACAATCCGCTATTTTATTTCGGTCTGATAGGCATCATCATGATGGCAGGGGGATTTATCACGGGGATTTATGTCATTTTTGAATGGCTGCGACATGTGGACCACCTTCCCCTCACTCTTCTTACCGTCCTTCTGATCGTGGTGGGATTTGAGATCTTCATGTTCGGTATTATCAGTGACATGCTCCTCGCATATCACCGGGAAGTAATCCGGGAATTACAGCGGATACAGGAGGAATCGGGACCGAAAAATTAACTCGATCGTATCTTCCCGGAAAAAATTCCTCTATCCCGGCTCATACGTGTGAGAAGGCAATTATTTTGCAAAAACGGGGTCTTATTGGGTTATTAAAAAACCTTATCTTCCATAGAAATAATATGGTAATGAAATTTCCTCGCGATAGTAGTCTAGCGGCAGGACAGGAGCTTCCCAAGCTTCTAACCCGGGTTCGATCCCCGGCTATCGCATCCTATCCATGACCGAATGCGAAACGGACATTTTTGCAATCAGAATAATCGCCGAGAACCGTTCGGGTGTTCTGCGGGATATCGGGGCGGTCGTAGCAGAACATCATGCAAATATCATGATGATTCATCAGGAAATTTTTGACTCAGGACCGTTCAACGGTATGGCCGAACTATATGTGGAATATGCAGACGGCAGCGATCAAGAGAATCTCATCGCAAATCTCCGGAAGATCACCTCGGTAAAGGATGTCCGTCCTCACCAATCCTTTTCACACATTTTTGGGACGAGGGTGATCATCATCGGAGGCGGTGCTCAGGTGGCGCAGGTAGCGATGGGCGCTGTGAATGAGGCAGATCGCCATAATATTCGCGGAGAACGTATTTCAGTCGATACAATCCCGCTGGTGGGTGAAAAAACGGTCGCTCTTGCGGTGGATGCAGTGGCACGCCTGCCACGCGCAGGAATTCTGGTGCTGGCGGGTTCCCTGATGGGGGGAGAGATATCCAGGGCAGTCGATCGGGTGAGAGAGGCCGGGATTCCGGTAATTGCCCTGAAAATGGCGGGAAGCGTCCCCGATCATGCGGATCTCGTGGTAACTGACCCGATACAGGCAGGGGTATTCGCCGTCATGCACGTGAGCGAAAAAGCGATGTTTGATATCGATCGTGTCCGTGGTCGCGAATTCTGATGGATGAGATCGAAAAGGCTGTCCGGATACTGATGCACGACGGAATTGTCGTATATCCCACGGACACGATATACGGTCTCGGGGCTGATGCCCTTTCGGATGATGCGATCCTGAAGGTATATGAAGCAAAGGGGCGCCCCCTCTCAAAGCCCATATCAATCGCCGTATCCGACCTGGAAATGCTTTGTACCGTGGCACGGGTTGATGAAGAGGCAACTGCATTCGTCGAGAGGTTTCTCCCCGGGCCGGTCACGATGATACTCCGGGCCCGGACATGCCTTCCGGAGATCCTGACCGGAGGCACTCAACAGATCGGCGTCCGTATCCCTGCTCATGAAATCCCTCTACAGATCATCAACCGACTCGATGCCCCTATAACGGCAACGAGTGCAAACCAGTCGGGAGGAAAGGAGCCGACAACCCCGGAGGAGTGCCATGTTCCCTATGACTTCCTCATAGACGGGGGTCGCCTCCCGGGTATTCCGAGCACCGTCGTTGACCTGGTCAATGGCTCAATTCTTCGAAAAGGGAGAAATTCAAATGAAATCGAAGCATATCTCTCCATGTTCCGATAATGTTCCCGGACGACCTATTCGGTTGAGAGATTTTATAGAAGATACTGACGGGTGGTTATATGCGGTCTCTGTCTACGACAATGAGGAACGTGTCGGAGGCATTCTCAGGTATGTACCGGATCCGGCAGGTGAACGGATCGGTCGAGGCGGGCAACGGTACAAAAAACTTGATTTTAATCAGGCGTATGAGATGATCGCGTCTGAGAAACCCCACTACCTCGACCTTGTTCACCGAGTACCCCGGAATGAAATCCATCGTGTGTTGAAACCGGAAAATGAGATCGATAAAATAGCCGAAAGAAACAGGCTTGTAAAAAGACTGATGGAGATCTTTGATCTTCCCCGTAATTCACTGGGATGTACCGGTTCATTTCTCTGCGAACTCGAACAACCCGAATCAGATATCGATCTGGTGATCTATGGAAGATCCTGGGTTCAGGCACAGAAAATCCTCAGACATGCGATAATAGACGGTTATCTCCAGGATATTTCCGAGGAAGTCTGGCGGAAAATCTATGAGAAGAGAAGGCCCGATATCTCATTTGAGACCTTCATCGCACATGAGGAGCGGAAGGTGAACCGTGGTCAGATTGATGGCACATATTTTGATCTGCTTTATACGCGATCCTATGAAGATCTCCTTAGGATGTCACCGGGTCCTGGCAGGATAGTGGGTTCAATGCGGATTGAGGCGAAAGTTACCGACGCCTCGCTCTCTTTTGACAACCCGGCAGTTTATGAAGTCGAACACGACCGGGTCACCCGGGTGCTTTCCTTCACCCATACATACAGTGGGCAGGCATTAACCGGCGAGACCATCGAGGCCCGTGGAGTTCTCGAGGAACACGGGGAAGAATGCTGGCTTATCGTTGGCACGACCAGGGAAGCACGGGGAGAATATATCATTTCGAAAACGCTTCTTGAGTCTTCGGACGTCGCATAAAACGTTGTTCCCGATTCACGCATCGGTTTGCAGAACGAAAATTGCATCGTTAAAAAAACAGTTCAAGGTAGCGAAGACCAACAAGAGATACGGCTCTCCAGAAATATGACGAACTAAAGTTTGATCCTGGAACGGGAAGCAGATTTCTTTATTACTTTTTATCCAGAATATCCGATAATCTTCTGCCTCCGGGGGTACACCGGGCCTCAAAGGGACATTTCCGACAGGGTGCATTTACCGGTTTTTTGGGGATCCGTCCTTCCATAAGGGACTGAAAAATACGACGTCCGGATAAAAATGCCCTTTTGTCACGGGGCTGAATTTCACAATACCTTTCCACACCGCTGGGAATATAATCCACAGAACCCCCTGGAACCGGTATGCCGAGCAGTTCCTGCAGGCAGAGAGCATAACAGACAACGCGGAGACGGTCATGATGGTAGACTCCCGCCGTCGGGGCTTTGGAAGATCGGACTACGGAAAAATAGGGAGGTTCATCGAATAATCGATCGACCGATCCGAAAATGCCATAACGCTCTGAAGATACCGGGACGTCAATACCGGAAGCGGATCTCCACGCGTTTATACTGCAATAACTGATACATTCGTCTAAAAATGCCTGGAATATGGGATCGATATCCGGATGAACTGTGCAGATCTCCTCCCAGATCCGGGTGCGATCGAGCGGGGATCCAAGGTGCATGGAGATCTGCTTGCATACCGTATAACGGGGAGATTCAATTCCATTACGGTCCGTTTCACCCGATCCATAGTATACACGAAGAGGACATATCGCAGCGGTAATGATCGACGATATGCTCATTTTGCCCCGGGAGTCCATTTATTTTCCTCTCATAAGGCTTATCGGAGTACAGGTAAATTAATACCCATGACTTCTCACGAAATTGCGGTCAATGTCCCCCAGAGCCTCGATCCTGTTTACAGCAATATGATACAGATCGCCTACAAGGAGGATGAATTCACGTTTGTCTTTCTCCATCAGATTCCTGCGGTAAATCAGGCACGGGCGAAGGCAATCGTTAGCATTACGCCGATGCATGCGAAGAGTCTCCTTGCGGTCCTCACCAAGACGATGCAGGACTATGAATCCAAGTTTGGAAAAATTGAGCCTCCCTCGGGGAAGACCCCGGTCGACAGCGTAACGACCATGCGGGGATATTCCTGATCCCCGGTTCACTCAGTAAAGAACGTTAATATCCGATCACGCCAATCCTATACGGGAACCGTGCCGCCGTGGCTTAGCGGTATAGCGGCTGATTCGTAATCAGCAGGTCGAGGGTTCAAGTCCCTCCGGCGGCTCTTCCGTTTGCCTGTATGAATAGTACCCTTCATTTTTCTCTGAATCCGGTTTCCCTGCAACCGGTCTGAACCCTCTTTGGCCGGCTTGAAACATCCGATATGACCGATCAGGTTAATTATCCCGCATATTTTCGCGACCAAAAAAAATGCAAGATTGATCCCCGGATTAGGCTGTTCAATTTGAGAAGAGGAACTTCCTCACGAGAAGAGGCAGAATAAGAACAGTCGGCATACAAAATCGATAGCTGATGAGAAAGAAAGTTTAACGAAATATCAGTGACACTTGGGAAATTAAGTTATCGCATCAACAAAGAAGTGCCGATCCATGAAAAGACGCGCTCATCGGTATTGCTTCATCGACGCTGATCTGTTTCATCCTCATCCACCGTCCCGTAGAGCTCGTCGTACATCTCGAGAATGACGTCGCTGAAGGTCATATTTCCTTTTTTAAGGGAGACCAGCGCGTCATACACTTCTCTTGTTACGGATATGGTCTTCTTCGTCACCGGGGAAATATATCACCTCCTGCATATTAAATATATCTGGTATATCGGGAACATTATTTATACTAGTTATTTTGAATATAAAACATGTATGCACGTCAAGGTGGATGTATACTCTGGAATAGCGTTTGCTATGCTCATCATCGGGATGAGTGGAATCGAAACTGCTGAAAAAATCTCCGGGCTCAAGGAGAGCGATCGAACCAATTCTGGGTTCCCTGAATATGGGAGCCATAGCCTCGCCAAACCTGGTGCTACGGTAACTTCCAAGGAGGTGCTCAATAATGCATAAATCTGCGTTGTTATGTCTGGTTATCCTGATAACGTTCGGTCTGCTCGCATGTATAGCGGGAGCTGCGGATATTTCAGGGTTCAAGAAAGATGAAAGCGGTAATCTGCTTGATGGCTGGGAGATCACGCTTTACAATGAATCTGGGCTCGTAGCCAACAACACCACTATAGGTGGACTGTACCTATTCGAGAACCTGGATTTCGGTAACTATACGGTGAACGAGACCCCGCAATGCGGGTGGTTGCAAATATCAGGGGACTATATTGTCGAACTGAATGTGACAAACTCCACGTTCACGGATCTGAATTTCACGAACCAGCAGCAGCTTGGGAACTATTACGGGAATGAAATGGAACGACCTGAACGCCGATGGAATCCATGATCCGGGAGAACCGGGTCTTTCGGGCTGGACAATCCGTTTACGGAACGCAACAACAAATTCAAATAGCGTCGCTATAAACGATATAACCGACTCGAACGGGAATTATTCATTTACCAATCTATCCTGGGGAGATTACAATTTAACAGAAAACATCGGTGCATTTGACGGATGGCGTTTGACCTTCCCCGATTCAAATTTACACCAGCTAACCGTAAACTGCACGAATCTGACATTTACATCGATCGATTTCGGGAATCATCAGAGCATCATCGATGGGTATAAACGGGATGAGAACGGGAATGGACTTTCTGACTGGACTATCTCTCTCTATAACCAGACAACGGGAGAACTGATAAACCAGACAACAACCGATGGCTCAGGCTATTACAAATTTGTAAATTTATCTGTGGGTGGGACAAAGGGCAAATACACCGTAAATGAAACACCACAGCCCGGATATATTCTCACAAATCCACCAAGCGGGTTCTATTATGCTAACTTAACGGCCGCAAATCCGGATGCAACCAACCTGAACTTTACCAACGTCCGGTTAAATGGAAGCATAAGCGGATATAAACAGGACCAACTTGGAGACCCTATCGAGAACTGGCCGATCAATCTCACGAACGTCTCGGGAACACCGGTCGGTAGCAACCTAACCGATCAAAATGGGTTCTTTAATTTCACCGATCTCCCCTGGGATACGTATAACGTGAGTGAAGGGATCCTTGCAGGGTACATACCCGCTGGTCCGACATTTTATGATTCTCTTACCGTGAATGGGACTAACCTCGACATCGGGCCCGTGATCTTCACGAACGAGCTGGTGGGGTTCTGTATTGAGGGTCACAAGTTTGACAACAACACCGGTATGGGACTCTTCGGCTGGAATATCACAGTCACGGATGAAACGGATCAGGTAGTAGGAACCGCCATGACCGACGGGAATGGGCTCTACCAGGTCTGCGGTCTGATCCCGGGCAACTACACGGTCTGCGAGGAACTCAAGGACGGCTGGGTGAACGTGACCCCGGACTGCCAGAATGTCACGATTACAGATGCGGATGTTAGCGGCATCGACTTCACGAACAAGCTGGCGGGGTTCTGTATTGAGGGTCACAAGTTTGACAACAATACCGGCATGGGACTCTTCGGCTGGAATATCACGGTCACGGATGAGGCGGATCAGGTAGTAGGCACTGCCATGACCGACGGAAACGGGCTCTACCAGGTCTGCGGTCTGATCCCAGGCAACTACACGGTCTGCGAGGAACTCAAGGACGGCTGGGTGAACGTGACCCCGGACTGCCAGAATGTCACGATTACAGATGCGGATGTTAGCGGCATCGACTTCATGAACGAGCTGGCGGGGTTCTGTATTGAGGGTCACAAGATCGACAACAATTCCGGCATGGGACTCTTCGGCTGGAATGTCACGGTCACGGATGAAACGGATCAGGTAGTAGGAACCGCCATGACCGACGGGAATGGGCTCTACCAGGTCTGCGGTCTGATCCCAGGCAACTACACGGTCTGCGAGGAACTCAAGGACGGCTGGGTTAATGTGACCCCGGACTGCCAGAATGTCACGATTGTTGATGCAAATATAAACGACATCGACTTCACGAACGAGCTGGCGGGGTTCTGTATTGAGGGTCACAAGTTTGACAACAACACCGGTATGGGACTCTACGGCTGGAATATCACGGTCACGGATGAAACGGATCAGGTAGTAGGAACCGCCATGACCGACGGAAACGGGCTCTACCAGGTCTGCGGTCTGATCCCAGGCAACTACACGGTCTGCGAGGAACTCAAGGACGGCTGGGTGAACGTGACCCCGGACTGCCAGAATGTCACGATTACTGATGCGGATGTTAGCGGCATCGACTTCAACAACGAGCTGGCGGGGTTCTGTATTGAGGGTCACAAGATCGACAACAATTCCGGCATGGGACTCTTCGGCTGGAATATCACGGTCACGGATGAGGCGGATCAGGTAGCAGGCACTGCCATGACCGACGGGAACGGCCTCTACCAGGTCTGCGGTCTGATCCCGGGCAACTTCACGGTCTGCGAGGAACTTAAGGACGGCTGGGTGAACGTGACCCCGGACTGCCAGAATGTCACGATTACTGATGCGGATGTTAGCGGCATCGACTTCATTAACGTACAGCCGGTGTTCTGTATCGATGGATACAAGATCGACGACTGCAACGATGAGGGTCTCCAGGGCTGGAACATAACCGTCAGGGACGAATCCGAAGCAGAGGTCGGAAATGCGACCACGAATGGAAACGGGTACTACCTGGTCTGCAACCTGGTTCCGGGCAACTATACCGTCTGCGAGGAGATGCAGCCGGGATGGACAAACCTGACTCCGTCTTGCGTGGATGTCCAGATAAACGATGACAATGTGATTAACGTCAATTTCACGAACTCACAGGAATTCTGTATTGAAGGGTACAAGCTGGATGAGGAGACCGGCGATGGGCTGGAGGGATGGAACCTAACCGTTACGGATGACCTCGACCAGGAGGTCGGGACCGCGACCACCGACGAAAACGGGTTCTACCAGGTATGCAACCTGATCCCGGGTGACTACACCGTCTGTGAAGAACTGCAACCCGGCTGGGTCAATGTAACCCCGATCTGCCAGGAAGTTACCTTGTTGTGTGAAAACCTGACCGTGAACTTCACGAATATGCAACAGGAAGGTGAAACGTTCTGTATCGACGGGTACAAGATCGACGACTGCACCGGTGAGGGCCTTGAAGGATGGAATGTCACCGTTACAGACGAGCTCGACCAGGAAGTCGGGACCGCGACCACGGATGTAAACGGGCAATACCAGGTATGCAACCTGACTCCAGGCAACTACACTGTCTGCGAGGAACTGCAGGAAGGCTGGATGAACCTGACCCCGCTCTGCGCGGATGTCGAGATAGTCGATGCCGATGTGAACGACATCAACTTCACCAATACGGAGCAGTTCTGCATCGATGGGTACAAACTTGATGTGGATACCGATGAGGGCCTGGAGGGATGGAACATCACGGTTACGGACGATCTCGACCAGGAGGTCGGGTCCGCGACCACGGATGTGAACGGGTACTACCAGGTTTGCAACTTGATCCCCGGTGACTACACGGTATGTGAAGAACTACAATCCGGTTGGGAGAATATTTCTCCCCTTTGCCAGGAAGTCACGCTCCGCTGTGACAATCTGACCGTGAACTTCACGAATGAACAGAAGGAGTTCTGTATCGACGGGTACAAGATCGACAACTGTACCGGCGAGGGACTGGAGGGATGGATCATTACCGTCGAGGACGAATCCGAAGTCGTTTACGGGAGTGCGATCACCGACCAGAACGGTTACTATCAGGTCTGCAACCTGACCCCCGGCAACTATATCGTCTGCGAGGAACTGCAGGATGGCTGGATAGACCTGACCCCGCCCTGCGTGGATGTGGAGATAGTTGATGCCGATGTGCATGATATCAACTTCACCAACACCCGGCAGTTCTGTATCGAAGGGTACAAACTCGATGCGGAGACCGGCGAGGGACTGGAGGGATGGACCATTACGGTTACGGATGATCTCGACCAGGAAGTCGGAAATGTGATTACCGACCAGGACGGTTTCTATCAGGTCTGCGACCTCACTCCGGGCAACTACACGGTCTGCGAGGAGTTGCAACCGGGATATCTCAATGTTACCCCGATCTGCCTGGAAGTCACTCTGCCCTGCAACAACCTGACCGTGAACTTCACGAATCTGCAACAGGAAGGCGAAACGTTCTGCATTGACGGATATAAGATCGACAACTGTACGGGTGAGGGTCTCGAGGGCTGGACCGTCTATGTAATGAATGAGTCCGAGGTAGTCGGGAGCGCAGGAACCGATCAGGACGGATTCTACCAGGTCTGCAACTTAATCCCGGGCGATTACACCGTCTGCGAGTTTATGCAGCCAGGGTGGATGAACCTGACACCGACCTGCGTAGATGTTCCCGTCAGTGATTCCGACGTCCACAACATCAATTTTACGAACACACAGCAGTTCTGCATCGAGGGGTACAAGTTTGATCAGCAGACCGGCCTCGGGCTTGAGGGATGGACAATCTATGTCACGGATGAATCCGAAGAGGTTCTCGCGAGCACGATAACCGACCAGGATGGTTTCTTCCAGATCTGCGGACTGATTCCGGGCGATTACATCGTCTGCGAGGAACTGCAACCGGGATGGGTAAATGTCTCCCCGATCTGCCAGGAAGTCACGCTGCCATGCGAAAATCTGACCGTGAACTTCACGAATATGCAACAGGCAGGTGAAACGTTCTGTATCGACGGATACAAGATCGACAACTGCACTGGTGAAGGGCTTGAGGGCTGGAACATCATCGTCAAGGACGAATCCGACATAGAGGTCGGGACCGCGATCACCGACGAGAACGGTTTCTACCGGGTCTGCAGCCTTATCCCAGGTAACTACACCGTCTGCGAGGAACTGCAGGACGGCTGGATGAACCTGACTCCAATCTGTGTGGATGTCGAGATAATCGACGCCGATGTGAACGATATTAATTTCACCAACACACAAATGTTCTGTATCGAAGGGCACAAGATCCAAGGCGAGACGGGCCTCGGACTGCCAGGGTGGAACGTCTCGGTGATAGATGAGTCCGGCCAGGAGGTCGGTGAGGCAACCACCGATGAGAACGGCTTCTACCAGGTCTGTACTCTGATTCCGGGCAACTACACCGTCTGCGAAGAACTGCAGCAGGGATGGGCGAACCTTACCCCGCTCTGTCAGAATGTTACCCTGTCCTGTGAAAACCTGACGGTGGATTTCGTAAACGATCCTGCGGTCTGTATTGACGGGTACAAGATCGACAATTGCACCGGTCTCGGTGTCCCGGACTGGATAATCTCTGTCAGGGATGAGTCCGGTGCCTTGGTCGGGAGTGCAACAACCGACCAGAATGGTTTCTACCAGGTTTGCGGACTTATTGCTGGCAATTATACCGTCTGCGAGGAACTGCAGCCGGGTTGGATGAACCTGACCCCGTCCTGTGTGGACGTCGTTCTCGTGGATACCAACGTGAACAATGTCAACTTCACCAATACACAGCAGTTCTGTATCAACGGGTACAAGATCGACGAGCAGACCGGCCTCGGACTGCCCGGATGGAACATCTCGGTGATGGATGAATCCGGGCAGAATCTGGGTACCGCGATGACCGACCAGAATGGCTTCTACCAGGTCTGTGGCCTGATTCCAGGTAATTACACTGTCTGCGAGGAAACGCAGCCGGGCTGGATGAACCTGACCCCGTCCTGCGTGGATATCACTTTGCCGTGCAACGATCTCACCATTAACTTCACCAACTTGCAAACATTCGGTCAGATTTGTGGCTGGGTGGGGCCGAACTGTAATGAGGGTGGACTCTATCCACCTGATATACGGGTTCGGTTCGCCCTGAATGCATCAGATCTGAACGTACCAGGGATGTATTTTGAGACCACCACCGATATCCGGGGTGTTTACTGCATCTCGGGATTGCCAACCGGCCAACCCCTCTTTGGAATTGCGTTATCCCCGCTTGCATTCCCGGACAGGTACCTCGAACGACCCATCAGTTACCAGATAGACAGTGGCAAACTTATCACCTGTGAGGACAGTGCATGCACGCCCCAGATACCTCCCCTGGCAAATAATGGGACTCTGCAGGTGAACTGGGTCCTTACCAACAATCAGGCATTTTTTAATCCAATGCCCCTGTAACTTTTTTCAAAAGCAGAAGCCCGATATCACATACTACCCTGCATTACCCGGAATAGAGAATGGGACGGGAATTTTAGGTCTTTTATAGCGTTATAACATTGATTTCTGAACCGGATAACAGATGAATGCGAAAAAGTTTTACTGGCGATTTTCTCATAAGGATAGTGCATTATTCTTATTCTCTCCTCGTTCCTTTTCACAATCGGATGGGGTTGAGTTTTCCCCCAAATTATAAATAATGGATGAACACTTTACCACTGCAGTGAACATGACGCAGATTAAGAAACGGGACGGCCGCATGGAGACGTTTATGCCGGAAAAGATCGTTGTGAGTGCGGTCAAATCAGGTGCATCCCTTGAGGAGGCCCGGTTGATTGCAAAGGATATCGAAATGAAGGCGGCCAGTTATCCCTCAACGCAGGAGATTAAAACGAAAGTCCTTTCGATGCTCAGGCAGAAGAATCCCGAATGGGAAAAGAACTGGCTGATGTACGACAGGGCAGTAAAAAAGCGGCGTGATTAATTCAGATCATCAACTATTTTAAACAAGGGAAAAGATAGAGTGAGGATTCGCTCTTGAGGGTATTGCGAATCTGTTGTCCCACATCCTTCGTAAAAGGGGAATAAAGATAATGTCCAATCATTTTCTTTCTTCATGAACGTTCATTCATCATCTTCCCGATTAATTGTTCACGTTCCCTGTCCGTGAGTTGTACGGGTACGGGATAACCATCTTCAAAGGTCGCGGCATTCCGTCGGTACAACACTCCAAGTCCTATCCTTGCGTCCGTGTTGTAGTCCCATTCCCTCGCTTTCATGAACGCATTCTGATAATCTCCGAGGTCATCCTCCTTCCAGTCGTAGATACGGGCATTGTAATAGTCTGTCAGATCGTTATACGTGGCACAGATCTGGAGAATGTCGATGAAGGAGAAGCCACGATGCATCAGCGCCTCGCGGATAAGGTACCGGAGTTGTTCGGCCTTCCGGGTATACCCCCGACCGATGAAGGTTGCACCGGAGGTCAACATCAATTCGAGCGGATTTATTGGGTATTCATGTTCTCCGTCCGGACTGGACCGCCCACGAAAACCGAACGGGGATGTAGGAGTAAACTGACCGGTCGTCAGCCCGTATACCCGGTTATCATGCACCAGAACCGTGATATCCAGGTTCCGCTTCGCTGCGAAGATCAGGTGATCGAGTCCCTCGGCATAACAATCACCATCTCCCGCGATGCAGATCACTTTCAGATCCGGGTTTGAAAGTCTGATGCCGGTCGCAACGGGTATGGTCCTTCCATGAAGCGAATAGAACCCGTTAATGTTCATAAAGTCGAAAATTTTCCCATGCTGCCCGATTCCGGCTACAAGCACGATATTTTCGAGAGGTATCCCGTCACGGTCGAGTTCCGTAAGGACATCTTTTATCGCGTGCTGGATGACGAAGTTCCCACAACCCGGACACCAGGTATTCTTCGCCCGGCTGATGAGTTTGCTGCCGTTCATGCGATCGCTCTCCGGAGTTCAGTTTCGAGCTCTTCGACCATGTACGGTCTCCCATCGTACTTCAGGACGTCCTCCTTGGACGTGAAACCAAACTGTTTTAAAAGACGGCTGAGCTGTCCTGTTTCGTTTGTCTCGATGCAATAGAACCGTGTTACTCCTTTCATCGCAATTTCGAAGTTCCGTTCGGGAAATGGCCAGAGAACCACCGGCTGAATAACGCGGAAACCCATCTTGGATCCAAGTTCATTGCATACTCCCTTGTTCGAGCCCCAGCAAAGGAGGGCGGTTTCGCTGTCCGGTTCTCCCCCGGTATTGACCGACTGCATCTGCTCAATCTCTACCTTAAGGTATTCCATCTTTCTCTTACGTTTATCGGCCATTGCCGTTGTCGTTTCAGGGTCCTCCGTAGTGATCCCATCGGGGTCATGGACATGACTGTTCACTTTGATATATTCGCCTTTCACCGGCGGGAAACGCAACGGTGAGATTCCCGAAGGAGAGATGGCATATCTGAGATAAGGATGATCTGGATTCGTATCGAGAACCGCCTCACTGCGAGAAGGGAAGATTTCCTCGGGATCCAGGGTGTACATCCCCTCGCAGATTATCTTGTCAGAGAGAAGAATGGCCGGTAGTTGATATTTCCAGGCAAGGTCCAGTCCGGCGGTCGACCATTTCCTGGCTTCGCCTGCATCTCCCGGTGCAATGATCAGCCTCGGAAACTCTCCTTGTCCGGCACTCAGGGCAAAGTTGAGATCGGCCTGGGCGGTGTACGTTGCAAGGCCGGTGCTCGGACCGGTACGCTGGCCGAGAATGATAAGGACCGGAAGCTCTGCAATGCCGGAAAGACCGAGGGCTTCGGTCATAAGGCAGAACCCCCCACCCGACGTGCCGACAGCAGCTCTGGTTCCGGCATATGCGCACCCCAGAGCCGTCAGGACCACGGCGATCTCGCTCTCAGGCTGAATTACCCTGATCCGGAATTCTTCCGCATGAGCAGCGAGGAAATGAAGAATATTCGAGGTCGGCGACATCGGGTATCCGAAATAACAGTCGAGGTCAGCCTCGGCTAACCCGAGACCGATCGCCTCGTTTCCGGTGAACACCGGAAAGCGCGGGCCTTCGAGGCTTTTTACCGGCAACAATTCCCGGGAATTATCGAACGCACGGCGGGCAACACTGAGGTTCTGCTCGATCCCTTTGGGAATGGATTTCCGTAATACCGATTCGGCAATTTTCCAGTCGATGGCTGCGGCCCGGACGAATGCACCTATCATTGCAGAGTTCCCCATCACCTGGGGTGCCCGTTCCGCGGCAAGAATGTCCTTGATAGGAACTGCAATCCCTCCCCGTAATTTCACCGAATCTGCATTGTACAGGACAACTCCGGGATCAGCCAGGCGGAACGTATGGAGATCCAGCGTCTCCTGGTTCAATGCAAGAATAAAATCCACCCCGCTCCTCACCGCTCCGATCTTTACCCTGGCACCCCGGATGATGGCAAAATTATGACCTCCCTTGACCAGCGACGGATAATCGAAGTACATATGCACTCCAAACCCGAGCTGACCAAGGATCTGGCATATGACCTGTCCGGCACTGCTGATGCCGTCCCCTGCTCTCCCCCCGATTAAAACCGATACCTCGTCTTCCTGCACTCTGGACTCTCCTGAATGTGGATCCACCTCAATATCTGCCGTCCAGATAAAAGGATATCTCTTTCATTCCGGCGAATATGTATCAATGGATGCATGAAGGAACTTCCCGTCCAATAGCTGATAAGAACGGCCTTCATTTAATGCCGGCAGGATTGCGCCACCAGGATCCATTCCCTGGATACCAGATCCCTGATACTTACTCAAAGAAATCTTCTCGAAAGGAATCCGTTCCCGTGGTCCTGTCCGGTTCGGTTTCGGGACTCCACTCGTGCTTAAACGATCTTCCGCCATCGGAGAAGCAATGCAATCCCAAAATATCCGACTGATATGTACAGGTATCTGGTAAATTTAAATTGAATATACGCATAATCTCCGATCGTGAATCCGCGGTACAGCAGGAATACCTGAAGAACGATATAGAGGATGAAAATAACCAGGAACAGGTACGCCATTATCAGCCCGATCGTCCAGGAGAGAACGAGGCCATCTGTTTTCAGGTTCATCAGCCGCAACTTTGTCCTCTTATCGCTGTTTCCCACCTGCGACAGTGCTAACCGGGTATCCATGGATTATCTTTCGAGATAATTTGCCAGCACGATCTCATATAACCGTCGTACATTCACCTCTGTACGGGACATATCAGGGAATCCTCCAAACTGTTTTGCTCGGTTGACGTCCTCTGCGAGTTGGAGGTGGTATTGGCTTTTTGACATAAACCATCCCTTTTTTTTGTAATAACCGGCAAGATATTCCTGTTCCCACTGCCCGGGTGTCGGAATGAATAATCCCTGCCGGAGATCGAGCTCGGCGACATCCATCATGGTGGTATATCCTGAACGACTTATAATAAACTTTGATCTCGACATCAGCAGGGATTTTTCTTCATTGGAAACAGACGAATATACCTGAGTGGAATCATCAGGAAAAGAGATATCACCGGACGCCGGCTTTCCCAGTATGGCGATCTTTTTCCCGGGGAGTTCTGATATTTGCGGAATTAATATCCGCTCAAGCGCTGTCCGCTGTGGCTCCATCCCGGAGATCATCATGAGAAAGTCAATATCCCTGGCCAGAGGTTGTTTTTGAACACTCGCGAGGATTCCCGCATAGTAATATCGCGTGCGTGAGCGGCGAAAAGGTGTCCTTGAGAGCTTCCCGGCAAGGGCGTTATCCCCCGGCGGATTGTCCGGAATGATAATGCCTGAAAATTTCCTGAATACCCTGATATTCAGATAAACTCCGATAAGCTCGATCGGCCACACGATAAGCGGAAAACTCTGCTGGACCTGGTGAGTAATCTGGAGGGAGGGGATAGTATTGGAATAAACCCCCGGGCGTGAATCACTGATGATAAGATCATACTGATTTTGGGAAAGAATTCTTTCCAGGCACTTTCGCTCCGTGGCTAAAGACTGGACAAGTGTGTTCATATGGAGTGTAAATCTCGGAAAGAAGAGTCGGCCTGGATTGTATGGGGGAGGGTAATCCTGAAACCGAATAAACGAGCAGTCGGGAAATTCCTTTTCCAGAAATATGAGCGCATTCCCGCAGGCTGCGATCGTGACTTCGTTCCCGGACCGCAGCATCTCCCGTATAACCGGAATACACCGGGATGCATGGCCAAGACCCCAGTTCAACGGTGAGATGAGAGCATGGCCCATGAAACCCCCTTATTTCCAAACCGTTTCTAATTAGGTCCGTTTCTTCTTAAAAAAACCTGAAGATACGGTTATGTTCGAATCCCGCACGCGCCCCGACCGTGCTTCTCCAGATATTGCTGATGATACTCCTCAGCACGGTAAAAAGTACCCGCTGCAGTGATCTCCGTGACAATGTTTCGGGGAAATCTTCTGCTTTCTTCAATCCGTTTCTTTGATGCCTCAGCAGCCGCCTTCTGTTCAGGGGTATGGTAAAAAATGGCGGAGCGGTATTGTGTCCCGTGATCCGGTCCCTGGCGGTTGAGCGTGGTCGGATCATGAATGCTCCAGAAAGTATTCAGCAGTTCCTCAAAGGTTACGATCTGCGGGTCAAAGACGACCATAACGACCTCTGCATGGCCGGTCCGATCGGTACAGACATCCTCGTAGGTGGGATTGGGAAATGTTCCTCCCATGTAACCGACCTCCGTCGATACCACGCCCTTCACGCAGCGAAAAGATTCCTCCACATGCCAGAAGCATCCTGCGGCGAACGTTGCCTTTTCGAGAAGTGCAGGTGAATTCCTTTCTCCCATCTTCATCAGAAGTTCATTGTCTCCACAAGAGATAGATGTTCCCAAATCGAGAACGACTGCTGGGATCGAATTCCCTTACTTTCATATACAAACAGGATAAAAACGAATCCTATATCTTATATTACGTAGTCCGATCGGAATACAACGGGAATAATTAGTCCGGGGATGACATGGACTTTGGCTTTTTTTGATTTAGCAGAACCGGCATGAAAATTGGGTAAAAATTGTATAAGAAAAATAAAACAGGGGAATGCGTGCAGACCAGGTGCACATTGGACAGAATACTTTGTCCTTACATCCTCCACCCTTTTTATTCCATAGTTCAGGTATTCAGGCACATTTCAGGTCTGGAATGGCACATCCCGGTCAATGACCGTGTATGTCGTTCCGTCGGTCATTGTAACGTTCACTATGACACGGTCAGTTTTTGTTGTACCCATCAGCGTGATATTCGTGCCTATCTGAGGGTAATTTGCGCTCCCGGTCTCGACCACACAATCTGAACGGATAACGGTCGTAGTCATTACCACAACAGAACCGAGACCCTGCCCGCCGGCAAAGTTGGTTGTGATAATAGGATTGGTTGAAATGGGATTCTTCATGACTTCTATAAAAACCGATTGATAGGCCGGAACCAGGTCGACTGGCCCGGGAGTCAGAGAACAGGTAGCGCCAGGCCCTGTTACGGTAACAGTGGTCTCTACGGGAGTTGCCGGGCTTGTTGGAGGTGGCTGTGGCTGGGTACATCCACCGGTTATGATAGCACAGATGATCAGGATCACAACGGGAACGGCAATATGTATCGGGTTCATACGAAATCATTACCGTTCGGGATAATATTCATACCGGTTGTTGAAACCGCGAACACCGGGTGCTTCATCCCGCACGTTCACATCAGGGGTTCTGAAGGGTGAATTAAGCCGATGGGTTTTTTCATGAAAAATACATGCGATAAAGCCATAATAGGGGGTATCTCACCGTTGGATGAAGGGGAAGTTTTCAAGACAAATTTCAGCAGGAAGTCAGCGCAGGGAGTGATGCCGGGAGAGAACCTTTTTTGACTCATCCGAAGAAATAATAGTATACCTGAGGGAGTGTGCAGAATGGAGAATATTAAACGGGAAGAAGCCCAGACGACCGTTCTTGAAGACGCCCCTGATTACTACATTGAATTATCCGAATATCTCGAGGTGCTCTCCAACAGCCAGCGGCTGAAGATCCTGAAAATTCTTGAAGTAAAACCGCGGGATGTCAGATCGATCGCATCCGAGATCAGTACCAGTTACGAAAACACCAAAAAGCACCTGGACAAGCTGATCAGCATGGGGTTGATAAAGAAGGAGGTCGGTCTTGGGCAGCAGACCTCCAAAGGTGTTCATCCTGTCTGGAAATATTCCCTTGTTCCAGGAGCCATGGAAGCAATAGTCCGGAATCTGGGTATATTTTCCAACATGAAAATAAATCCGGTTAATCCGGAACTGCACAAACGACTGGACGATGTACGGGGCCAGGTTGCCGAGGAGCTTGCGGGGATCACGCCGATGGTGGTAGTTCTGGGAGGGCCGGATGATGGTAAATACTTCCTTCTGACCGAACCCCGAATGAGCATCGGACGGATCGATCCCGGGCAACCCGGGCGCTCTTCGGAACATGACGTAATTTTATCGACGGATTACGCAGCAGTGAGCCGTGTGTCCAAACCTCACGGGAAGTTCATCCTGGAGAACAGTGAATGGTACATCGAAGACAGTGGAAGCACGGGAGGAACGTTTGTTAATGCACACCCCGTTACCCGTCATACTCGTGTCATCGTTCATGACGGTGACCTCATAGAACTTTCGCGGGGACCCACCGGTGCCAAATTGCTGATCATCCTCCCGGCTGAGGAACAAAAGGATCGATCGTAAATCGTTTTATATGAGAAAAATACTCAATCGAACCGTTATATTCTCTCTTATCGGCATCTGCCTTCTCCTCACAACGTGCATCCAGGTCTCGGTGGCCGCGCGGGCAACCTTTGAGATCACTGCCTCTGCTGGCCCGAACGGAGAGGTTATACCCGCCGGGACGACTCCGGTTCCCGCCGGGTACACTCTTATGATCGTTATCCTCCCGAATATTGACTACCGGGTGGAGAATGTCATGGTCGATGGCACCTCCGTGGGTCCCCTATCTTCATTTACATTCAGCAATATCCGGGATGATCATACACTATCGGTCACCTTCATTCATGAAACAGGGTCGATTTCGATCGATTCAACCCCTGCTGATTCGGATGTATATATTGATGAACAGTATTACGGAACGACGCCGTTCACTGCGACTGAAATCCCAACCGGTATTCACGATATCAGGTTAATTAAAACAGGGTTTGTTGAATGGACAACCTCGGTACAAGTAAGATCCGGGCAGACATCATCCGTTCTGACGACCCTGGTCCCGATCACCGCAACCCCCACTCCAACCCCTTCTCCCACTCCTACACCAACTCCTACTCCTACTCCAACTCCCACTCCTACCCCCACGCCGAGTCCCACTCCTACACCAACTCCTACTCCTACTCCAACTCCCACTCCTACCCCCACGCCGAGTCCCACTCCTACACCAACTCCTACTCCTACTCCAACTCCCACTCCTACACCAACTCCTACTCCTACACCAACTCCTACTCCCACTCCTACTCCCACTCCTACCCCCACGCCGAGTCCCACTCCAACTCCAACTCATACTCCAACTCCCACTCCTACACCAACCCCTACTGCGACTAAAACTCCTAGTCCCACTCCCACTAAAACTCCAACTCCTACTCCAACCCCAAGTCCAACTACGATCCCCGCCACAACATCAACCACCGTTCCCACCACTATCCCGACAACAATTCCAACGACCGGTCCGACGACCATTCCCACCACCATCCCGACAACAATTCCAACGACCGGTATGACAACCATTCCCACCCCTCCTCTGACCGATCCGGCGACCTTCCCGAATGGTACCATTCAGCCCACCCCACAGGAGACGGCGATGCCACTAACAGGAGAAACAGGGACGAATAACTCATCAACAAACCAGACAGCAGGAACCCCATTAATCCCGCTGGGGGGGCTGCCAGCACCGGGACCGATCTATATTATTCCCATTCTTGCATCTCTCGGCCTTGTTCTTTCCCTCGATCTCATGGGATCGGGAAATTTCAGGTTCTTGCAGCCCTTTAGGTTGCGTGTGGGCATCGCATGCGGGTATTTTGTCTCCGGTATCGCATTGCTATATACACTATCCTGGATGGTCAGGTCCGGATCTGCCCAGACAATGACGGGGCTCCTCCCTCTCTATATCCTACTCCTTGCACTGGTCGCCTATGTCACCATATCCTCGGGTGTGCTCATAGTGGGCTCCCTAACATCACGCCCGCTCCGGCTGACTCTTAAAACGCATTGGATCTTTGGGATTATTATTTTCTTCATCACCATACTGCTCTTTCTCGCACAACCCGTTCGGGAGAATTACCCTCTCGTCCTCGTCATCGCCGCGATACCGGTCTCGGCATTATTAGCCCGATGGCAGGACCACCAGATGGAGTATTCCCAAAGGCCGGGGGGGGCAGGATCATTCTCCTCACCCGGCCCGGGAGGGGCCGGTGGGACGAATGCAGGGGGCATGACTCAGATTGCAGGATCGACCCTGCAACAGACCTTTCCCCCCGAATTATCCGACCGGTATACTGATATCCAGTTTATTGGAGTGGGAGGAATATCGCGGGTATTCAAAGCAACGAGCATCCGGGATGGGCAGATAGTGGCAGTCAAGATACCTACCCACTTTGATGAAACTGCCGGTAAGTGTTTCATGAAAGAGATTATGGCATGGGAAGGATTGCAGCATCCAAATATTGTGGTGATACGGGAAGTCAATATCCTCCCCATTCCATATGTGGAGATGGAATATATCAGGGCAACCTTAAGCGATCTGCAAAAACCGGTTCCGGTTCTTGATGCGGTCAGGATTATGACTGGAATCGCAGAAGGATTATCATACGCTCATACCTGTGGAATAATACACCGGGATATCAAACCACAGAATATTCTCATCACCCCCGATGGAACCCCTAAGATTACCGACTGGGGAATGAGCAAGGTCATCGGCACCTGCATAATACCTACGCTCACCGGATTCTCGCTCTCCTATGCAGCCCCGGAGCAGGTAGCTCCGGGAAAGTTCGGGGAGACTGATGAACGAACCGATATTTATCAGGTAGGGACCGTCTTTTATGAGCTGGTAACCGGACAAATTCTTCATCCGGGGGACGATCTCGTAGCGGTGAGTACCGAAATTGTATCCCGCCAACCGATCTCTCCATCAGAATATAATTCCGATGCAGCTCCTCTTGATTCAGTAATTTTAAAGTGCCTGGCGACCAGTCCAGCCGACCGGTATCAGACCGTCAAGGAACTCATTGCGGATCTGCAGCGTTTCAGGCCGGGAGGATCGCTTACTAACGATTTGTTTGAAGAGGAATTCGGGTGAATTACCGGTGAACGGAAAGATCCTTCTCGGTAATTCAGTTGCGGGCGTGACGTGCCAGGGCAGACGTCCCCAAAATGAGGATTCAATGGTGATCGAACCGGTTAGGAACGGTTATCTCTTTGCTGTTGCTGACGGGGTCGGAGGGCATAATGCGGGAGAAGTCGCATCGGAGATAGCAATTCAGGAACTCACCCGTTATGTGGTCTCACAACTCGCGAAAGACCCTGCAGTCTGACCCCGGATTTCTCCTCAAGGATGGTTTTTCCCGTGCTCATGATGAGATAATCGGGAGAGCCACCGGAGAACGGGCGGGAATGAGTACTACCCTGGTCGCAGCCCTCGTTCTCGGTCAGGATCTGTTCATAGCAAATACGGGAGATTCACGAGCGTATCTGATCCGTGACGGGATCATCTTTCGTACAAGGGATCATTCTATCGTTCAGTCTCTGGTCGATAAAGAGCTTATTCCTGAAAATGAAAGACATTCTCATCCTTTTCGCTGTTACCTTACCCGCTGTCTGGGAGGAATATTTGAAACGGATCACTATCATATGACCCTGGAAAAGAACGACCTGATACTCCTCTCCAGCGACGGATTCCACGAGTACGTTCCCGAATCGGAGATTACTGCGGGAGGAAAAGGACACCCCTTCAAAGAAATACTCGGGCGCCTCGTAAATCGGGCACTCGAAGAATCCGACGATAATATAACGATTATACTCTATCTGAACGGAGAGGGGGCAGAGAAGATTCAACACAGGCAGATACAGTCATTCCCTTTTTCGTGCGATCAAGGCATCATTGATCTGTTTAACCCGTAAAACTATGTTCAAAACAGTCCTTTTCAAGCGGGAATTCTCCAGGAGTTTATCCCTGCACTATTTCTCAAAAAAGAGTAAGGAGACTTGTATTTCCTGATATTATTCTCTTATCGATATTGAGGATCCCTCCCGATCTCCCCCGGTTGTAATCGGATTTCAATTTGTTACCATGCGGAAACTGACCTGACTTCAGTTCCGCCATGACATTCCGATCGGCGTGTGTTCGAGAGTGGTGATTGGTGTGAGGCATGTCTGAAAGGTGCATTTGGATATTCCAGGTTCTTGTGTAGTCCCCATCTCGGTGTGATGCGTTTTTCGACTGATCTTTTCAGGGGAATACATCCTTCTCGGTGTGAATCCTGATCCTCCATTACCCATTTCTCACGGTCTCCCGGGAGAACCGGAATCATAGGGATCACGGTGATCACCCACCATTCACTGGCGATGCACTCATGGAGGTATCATTATAGACATAATGATGAACATGAGTCCGATCCCCGCCATTACAACACGTATCATCGGTCTACCTCCTTGGCAATACATCCGGGAGCCGAACTCACCGGAGCAGCCTGAATGCGTCACCAATCTATCCATCGCCTTTCAGGAGAGATAAAATCCGATAATGGCGCCGGTTTGAAGACCATGACGGAGGGACAGAGGATTGAACCAAACAGTTATATAAAGGATATAAATTTCCCGATATCCGGATCATCCGGGTAATTCTCCGGTGTTCATGGGGACCGGCGAAAAGAGCGATCGGATTCTTTCGCTGTGCGCCGCTCACCTTCCGTGAGAGAGATCGAAATATCCAGAAATCATCAACAGGATTTATCCTCATACCGGTGAAATGGCTCGTTCATTTGCCGCGGAATGGACTTCATTCCGGCGAGGGTTCTTCCCACAGCCCGGAATGCCGCACGAATGTCTGAATAATTGGGAACTCCCTTATTCTGCAGGATGCGCATTCCGCTTCTCATGCTGTCTCCCCCCAGGAGGCATCCGACGATCATTTTGTCGGTATGCCGTGAAAAACGACAGATCTCCTGTGCAAGATGACCGGAGTCGAGCACTGCAGAGGGAACGGCGATGATGAATGCAATATCCCAAATATCCTGATGCCGGATCAGCACATCGAAGACCCGGGCATATCGTTCTGCTCCCCCGTCACCAATAATATCCATCGGGTTTTCATGGCTCCAGATAGGAGGGAGAAACGAATTCAGTTCCTCCATCATATCCGAAGGGATATCGATCAGATCGATCCCGTACTCTTCGGCATAGTCCGATGCCAGAACAGCAAATCCACCCGCTGCAGTGATAACGAGGGCCTTTCGACCGTGAGGGTAGCCTTCTGAAACGAGGAGCTCTGCAATATCAAATGTCTCGCTGATGGAATAGGCCTGGATTATCCCGCTCTGCAGGAACGCCGCCCGGTATATTTCATAACTGCCGGCAAGAGATCCCGTATGGGAGGATGCTGCCTTTCTCCCCAGTCGGGAGGACCCTGATTTCAGTGCGATTATGGGTTTGTGGGATATGACCTCTTTTACCGTTTCCATGAATTCAGAACCATTCTTGATCTCTTCGACATAGAGAATAATTGCGCGTGTTTCCTGATCTTGAGAGAGAAACTGGAGAAATTCGACGAAACCCAGATCGATCTGGTTCCCAATACTGATTATCCCGGAGAAACCGATATCCTCGGTCAGACTCCAGTCAACAATAGTCGTAATGATCGCTCCACTTTGAGAAATAAATCCAATATGACCTATTTTAGGCGAAACGGGGTCGAATGTGGTGTTTATTGCCTGCCGGGGGAGGACGAGCCCGAGGCAGTTTGGTCCCATGATCCGAATCCCCTGTTCCCGGGCGATTCGGAGGACTTCCACTTCCCGCATCCTCCCCTCTTCACCCGTCTCACGAAATCCTGAAGATATGATCACGGCGAGTTTAACCCCTTTTAAGCCCAGTTCACGCAATACACCCGGTACCTGTTCAGCGGGAATTGCAATGACCGCGAGGTCGATCGTTCCGGGAACCGCCTGCACGGAAGGATACACCACTCGCGAGAGGAGTTCCCGGTGATGCGGATTGATAGGATACAGTGCACCGGTAAAGGAAAGGAGATTACGGAGGATGGCGTACCCCACTTTTGTCGGGTCCGAAGATGCCCCGATGACCGCGATCGATGAGGGATAGAAAATTTGAGGGGAAACCGGCTCTTTCTGTTCTGACGATGCTTCAGGTGGCTGGTCGGTAACATAAATCCGGGCATCAACGACATATACTCCTGCAGTATGGAGAATAACCGGGTTTAAATCGAATTCCACCACCTGGCATTCTTCTGAGAAGAATGAGACCACCTTGAGAAGCAGATCCAACAGCGCTCCCTCATCCATTGCTGGATACCGGCGAAAACCCTGTATCATCGGGTACCCGCGGAGCTGACGGATCATCTCTTTCAGTTCCTCTTTCGGGACGGGTAAGACCCGTATGGCAATATCTTTCAGCAGTTCAACATAGACTCCCCCGAGGCCGATTGTAATCACCTTGCCGAATGTGGGATCCGTTTTCCCCCCGATGATCATCTCGAGGCCGGAGGGGACCTGTTTTTCAGCAATGATACCGGATATCTCTGCTTCAGGGATATTTTCACGAACATTTCTGGTGATGATATCAAAAGATTCCACTGCCTGCTGATCGGTGGATATATCCGTGATCACGCCTCCTGCATCGGTTTTATGCACGACATCACGGGAGATGACCTTCATTACGACGGGGTACCCGATTTCAGCGGAAATCCGTGCCGCCTCCCCGGCATTCCGCACGATACGGTACGCCGGAACGGGGATGCCAAATCGATCCAGGAGAACATACCCTTCCGGCTCAGTTAGCATCCTTATTTCCATTTGTATTCACTCTCCTCGCCAGATTATCCCCCATTTTCCGATTCTTCAGAGAAATCGTTCGGCGAATGCGAAAATCCGGAAACAATTGGTTCACGAAGACGATTCGTTCAGGGAATTAATGAAATGATCGTTCTGCATGTTCTGGTTAAACCAGGTATAATAATCCTTATCGGTCAGGACAGGATTTAATTATGTATGCAACCCGGAGAGTTTCGCGCTGCAATAGCGCGTATGCTCGAAAATAGACCCTCGTTTCTTCTTTCCGAACTTTGTACGGATCGTTTCCCGCAATTAACGCCCCGTGAATTTCTGGACATGATACAGCCTTATTGTCAGGATATTCAGATTATTGCATCACCGCTGGGTGATGATTTCGAGATCCGCTCGTCCGCTCCATTTTTATCTTTGAATGAAAAAGAATACGCACAGCAACGCTCATTTTTGGAAAACGCCCAAGTCCCCCGGCGCCTCGAAACGATCATAGAGGAGTACATATCTTCGAAGGTAGGGAAGAGCTGGCGAGATCCGGTCATTCTCGATCGCATCCGGAAGGCTATCATACGACAGAAGGACTGCTACTGGGCGGATGGGAAAAACAGGAAAATACGCTATGAAAAAGGGTATCAGGTCTGGGGATATCTCGCCTACCAGCTCCCGGTTTATCTGATTCAGTTTGAACATATTCTCTTCCAGCTCGCCCGGGAAGGGCTGTTGAAGAGAGATTTGAGACTACTCGACGCAGGAACAGGACCAGGGGTCGTACCTCTGGCAACGATGGATTTTTTCCGCCGGCTCAATCGTTTCTCCCTCGACATCACTGCGATTGAGCAGTCTGATGAACATATCGAAGCATATAATTATCTTGTCCCAGAATTCCGCGGGGATTCAGCAGAGATATGTATCCATCCTCCGGTAAAATCCGATCTCAGGACCATCCGGCGGGATCAGCTCCCGGATTGCGCGGATCTGATCGTCTTCCAGAATGTCCTGAATGAAATAACCGACCAACCGCGGGAAAAGGCAGACATTGTCAGGAAATTCCTCCCCGTCCTCGCCGATGATGGCAGTATATTGATCATGGAACCAGCGGACCGCATGAATGCCACTGCTCTCCGTGTAGTGGTCATGGATCTCGTCTCCGGAGGGGTCGGATTGTATGGTCCGTGCACGCTTCTTCGTGGTGGTCCCTGTCAACCACAAAATTGCTGGACGTTTGAAGAACGGCCACCTATCAGGCCGACCACCCTCATGCAATCACTTGCTGCCGCAGGTCCCGAACCATACCGGTATGTGAACACCGATATAAAATATGCCTCTGCGATCCTCCGGAAGGATACCCGTACGATGAAGAACTTCCGGATAACACCCAAGATGCGATATGCGCGTTTTTCATCGTTAAAGAGGCATGTCAGCCGGTATGTCAACGCAGTTGCGTGTGTCATGTCAGGAGACCTCGGGGATTCCCGGACCCATGTTTACAAGCTCTGCGATGGGACATCCGTAAATGCGGTATATGCAATACTTCCTTCGTATCACGCGACTGCATCAAACCGGGCATTGCTTTCCATCGGCTATGGAGATATCATCGCGCTGGATCAGGTTCTCGTCCGGTTTAACCGTCGGTATGAAGCATATAATCTCCTGATAAATAAAAAAAGCAGGATCATACCTTTGAATTAGTATTGCGGATGGCATTTGAGGTCTTAACAGGCTGGATACCGTATCGATCTAGTTCGGGAGCTCATGACATAATTGATAAATCGGGGTACCCCAATATCATCATTGATTGAGGGTTCAGAATAAAGGGGTAAGGCGATGGATTCGGTAGATGTCAGAACTAATGCAGGGTACATCGGGACCGCCCAGTATCCGGATGGGGGATTCTGATCGGATGAGAGACATCATCTCCATCCGGGATATGCAACGTGATGCAATTGATTCATTGCTTGACGAGGCACAGCAGATTCAGTGGCATCACTACGATGAAAATGCATTGAAAGGAAAGCTGATTGCGCTTCTGTTCTTTGAGCCCTCGACCAGGACCCGAATGTCCTTCGAATCGGCTATGGCCCGGCTCGGGGGAACATCGGTCAGCGTGGGAAGTGTAGAGGCGAGTTCGATATCCAAAGGGGAGACCCTTGCAGACACCATTCGCGTAGTGAGCGGTTATGTTGATGCGATCGTACTCCGGCATCCGAAGGAAGGTGCTGCACGGCTGGCGAGTGAATTCGCAACGGTACCCGTGATCAATGCCGGAGATGGAGCGGGACAGCATCCATCACAGACGCTCCTCGATCTCTTCACCATTCGTCAATCAATGCCGATTCATGGAATTGAGGTTGGATTGCTGGGTGATCTGCGATATGGGAGGACCGCACACTCCCTCGCATATGCGCTCTCCCTCTACAATGCGCGAATCCATACGATCTCCCCAAAGGGGCTAGAACTCCCCTCATCCCTCATCAATGAACTCCGGTCCCAGGGGACATCGATTCGTGAGCACAATACCGTGGAAGAGGTGATCCGGGATCTGGACGTGTTATACGTTACGAGGATTCAACGCGAACGTTTCCCTGACTCGTCCTCCTATTTCAAAGTCGCATCAAGTTACCGGATCACGCCCGAACTGCTGACTAATGTGCACGAACATCTCATCGTTCTCCACCCGTTGCCGCGTCTCGATGAGATCGATCCCCGTGTCGATGCACTTCCCTATGCGCGCTACTTCGAACAATCAAACAACGGTATACCCGTCCGCATGGCTATGCTGCAGAGGGTGATGGGATGAAGATTAAAAATTCCCGCGAGGGGCTCCTGGTCAGTCCCATCCGGGATGGAACAGTCATCGACCATATCACGGCCGGTGAAGCATTGAATGTCCTGAAAATGATCGGGATAACCGGGTATACGAAGGAGTGCTTAAGCATTGCAACCAACGTGGCAAGCCAGAAGATGGGAAAGAAGGATATCGTAAAGATAGAAAACCGGGAGCTTCGAAAGGAGGAGGTGGACCGGATCGCTCTTATCGCCCCTGATGTATCCATCAATATCATCAGAAATTATACCGTCTTTGAGAAGAAGGGAGTTGAAAAACCCGCATCTCTGGTGGGTGTGGTCAGATGCCCGAATCCCGGCTGCATATCGAATACCCATGAACCGATCGAAAGCCGGTTTGAGGTTCTCGGGAGTGGGTTGCGATGTATGTACTGCGACTGGTTGATAACCGAGGACATTACCAGTCATATCGTGTAGGGAATGAATCCTCCATGGCATTATCCTGGATGAATAGAATTTATATATGCCGGCTAACAAGAAATCGGCGATTATTTGGCTCCAAAACAGCAGTTGCATTTTGTGTTCCGGCAACGTGTCTATTTATCCACTGATATATTGGTTCGGGTTTCCGTTACGAAAAATGACGAATCAACACAGTAAGAGGAAGGAGTTCTTCCCGGTGAAAAATAGATCCGGATCCTTGGAAGATTTCACTCGCCTGAAAGTGGGCTGCGATATTCGTGAACCGGATACCAGCACGATTTTAGGAATCTTTCGGGAGAACAGTACCATGTTCATCGATCTCACCCCGATAGATGCGCGTGCTGGATATCCAGCGTCCGTCCGCAGCGAGGACGCAGCTGATCTGGTGAATATCGACCTTTTTTTTTCCCCGTTCGCGGCGGATCCGGTTAATTTCTGCCGCGGTCGTGAGGGTCTCCTCGCTCACCACAAGGGCATCAAAATCTGCATCGATCGCTGATCCGAACCGGTCGTCCAGTGGCTCAATGGACCAGTGGGAGGGAAAACCCCTTTCAGCGATAAATTTAATCAGATTTTCTTTCCGCTCCCGAAAGGACCTTACCGGATGTGTCTTATGACTCGCAAATCGATCGGTGGTCAACCCGATAACCACGGAGCCGTTCTGTCCCGCCAGTTCGAAAGATCGGGAAATAAGTCGTTTATGGCCATCGTGGAGCGGATCGAAGGTGCCTCCCACCATAATCTTCATGCATGTTCATGGTTAATTTTCTCATTATTATGTATACTGTTCCGGAATTTTCTCATCCGGTATTTATCGCCAGGAATGCGACGGTGATTGGGGATGTGACGATCGGGGAGGACGTAGGAATCTGGTTTGGTGCCGTCGTTCGGGCGGATAAAGACCGGATTGTGATCGGCGACCGATCCAATATTCAGGATAACGCCGTCGTTCACACGAGCAGAGGTCACCCCTCTCTGATTGGCAGACTCGTTTCGGTAGGTCACGGCGCAATACTTCACGGGTGCACGATCGGGGACCGGGTTCTTGTTGGGATGGGGGCGATAGTGATGAACGGGGCAATTATCGGCGAGGGCTCTATCCTGGGTGCGGGAACTATAGTTACGGAAAGTACAGAAATTCCTCCGGATTCGGTCGTCCTCGGTCTTCCCGGAAGAGTGGTAAAACAAGCGACTGAGCAACAACGTCAGTATATTAATGACAACGCACTGAATTATTGTGAATTAGCAAAGGAGTACCGCAATGGGTGATGTCGTTGTCATCGGAGGAGGAATTACCGGTATCCAGGCTGCGCTGGATGTGGCGAATCACGGGATCAGGGTATACCTTATCGAGCGGGAACCTACCATCGGGGGCCATATGGCCCAACTGGATAAAACATTCCCCACAAATGACTGTTCCATGTGCATTCTCAGCCCAAAGATGGTCGAAGTCCAGCGTCACCCGCTCATCACCGTACATACCTGCAGCGAGATTGAACGGGTGGAAGGGGAGGTCGGGCACTTCACGGTTATCGTAAAGAAAAAACCCCGCTATATCGATGAAGATCAATGTACCGGGTGCGGGGATTGCATTCTTATCTGCCCCGTAGAGGTGTATAACCGTTATGATGCAGGAATCGGGGTGAGAAAGGCGATTTATAAGCCTCATCCACAGGCGGTACCGGACATCGTGATCAAAGATAACGAACATTGCATCGAATGCGGCCTTTGTTATGGAATATGTGGTAAGGATGCAATAAAAAAGGAAGATTCTCCCACAACGATAGAACTGGAGGCTGCAAGCATTATTATCGCATGCGGGTACGTGACTTTTGATGCGGTTGATAAAGAGCAGTTCAGGTATCGCGTCCTTCCAGACGTGATAACCAGTTTGGAGCTGGAGCGGATGATCAGCGCGAGCGGTCCGACTGGAGGCGAATTGCGACGTCTCTCCAACGGGGAGGCCCCCCATAACATCGTTTTCATCCAGTGCGTGGGATCCCGGGATGTACCCCTCGGCCGCTCGTATTGCTCGGGTGTCTGTTGTATGTCCGCGGTAAAAAATGCGATGTTAATTAAAGAAAAACACCCGGAAGTAGAGGTTTCCATCTGCTACATGGATATCAGGGCTTATGGAAAGGGGTATGAGGAGTATTACGAGCGGGCAAAGGGGCTTGGTGTCCAGTTTATCCGCGGGATGCCGTCAGACGTCATCGGGGACGATGATGGAATGATTCTTCGGGTGGAAAATACCGAGACGGGAGAATTTCTTATCCTCCACCCGGACCTTGTCATCCTTTCAGTCGGCCTCGGACCGGCCGAAGATCTCCGAAAAATTGCGCAAAACCTCGGGATTGCCCTTGAAGAAGAAGGGTTCATCAGGCCGCTCGATGCAAAGATCAACACGGTTGCGACGATCAGGCCGGGCATTTATGCTGCAGGGACCGCAGTCTCGCCCCGGGACATTCCGGACTGCGTCGCGCATGCGGGTGCAGCTGCGATGCGTGCATTCATGGATGCGTCCCGGGAAGGTTGACGGGATGCACGAGTGGCAGACCATCCGATGGGATGACAATACCGGGAAAATTATCCTCATTGATCAGACGAAACTCCCCGGAAAATATGAAGAAATGAGATGCTCTTCGGTACGAGACCTGGTATCGGCTATACAATGTCTCGCGGTCCGGGGAGCTCCGGCACTCGGGGTTGCAGGTGGATACGGAGTGGCACTCGCAGGATACACAGCTTCTGACAAGACGATGAAGGGCTTTGCCGCGACAGTGAGGGCATCTGCAGAGATCATCCGGAATGCCCGCCCGACTGCAGTCAACCTCGGGTGGGGTGTGGACCGGGTACTCGGGAGTCTCGATCAGACGAAGTCCATAGAGGAAGCCCGCGTCCTGTTGCTCGAAGAAGCGAAGAGGGTTGCGTCCGAGGATATCATCACCTGCAAGGCAATCGGAGATACCGGTGCCCCGCTCCTGCCGGACCGATGTACGGTGCTCACGCACTGTAATGCAGGGGCTCTTGCATGCACAGCATGGGGAACGGCCCTGGGAGTGGTAAGAACGGCAATTCTGCAGGGGAAGGATGTCCGCGTAATTGCCTGTGAGACACGGCCTCTCTTCCAGGGGGCACGCCTGACGGCATGGGAACTGGAACAGGATGGAATCGATGTCACGGTCATCACAGATTCCACTGCAGCCTTCCTCATGCGCACCGGCAGGATTGACCTGGTTCTGGTCGGAGCAGACCGTATCACGCGTGATGCGGTTTTCAATAAAATCGGAACGTATATGCACGCGGTATGCGCGAGGTATCACGGTATCCCGTTCTATGTCGCTGCTCCGTTTTCTACGTTTGATCGGGGACATAGCGAACCGGATATTACGATCGAGGAACGGGGGCGCGAAGAGATCGCCGGATGTGGGGGGGTCAAAACAGTACCTGACAACGCAGGCATAGAGAATTATGCCTTTGATGCGACGCCACTTTCCCTCATTTCAGGAATTATTACCGAAAAAGGCCTGCTTACCCCTCCGTATCCCTCGATCGTCCAGCAATCCCGGGATGTATGACTTCGACCGGACTCCTTCTCTTAAGTTCACTGGATGGCGAAATTCCCCTTGGATACCAGATCGTCTATTATATCGGCGAGATCACCCTCATCATCCTCGCCGGTCTGATCATCACGGTATTTACCCTCGTCGGGCTTTCCCTGTACTCCATGCGCTCCGGAAAGTTGATCTTTCCCGGATTTCTGAAAGCCGGAATGGTCCTGTTGGAGGGGTTCGCCAAGGCATTGTTCCGGTTGTTCGGGTTGGAAGATCGGGAGGTCCAGGCGTTCTTTATCCAGATCCAGAACGCGATGAATAGAAAGGCCTTCGCTGCCGTACCCATCGCAGAAAGAGCAATATTTTTACCTCAATGCCTCCGCTCGTCGATCTGTCCGGCGCATCTTACTCCTGAGGGATTGAAATGTAAAAGCTGTGGTTCGTGCGGGATCGAATATGTCAAAAGAACCCTCGAACAGATGGGGTATCACCTGTTCATCGTCCCGGGTTCTTCTTTCATAAAAAGAATGGTGAAACAGTACCATCCGAAGGCGATCATCGGGGTCGGATGTCTCTCCGAAGTAAAAGACGGGTTGGAAATGGCGGATAAGATCGGGTTGATCGCCATAGGAGTGGTTACCCTGAAGGAGGGGTGTGTCGAAACCCTGGTGAACTGGGACGATCTCTTTGAAGTCGCAATACTCGGCTTGGACCCGGACCTGATCCCGGATGAGATCAGGCCGGGACATCCCCCCTTTGCTCCCAAGTGAGGTCCGATGGAGAGGACGTTATAAGTTTCCGCTGCCGTCTGCATTCACAGGAAGAGCGCTGCCAGGGTGAATACCAGCAATGACGCGAACATTCCGATCTTGAGAAATTCCGTCGATCGCGATGCTCTTACACAGGAAGGCGTGGTACATGCAAACGATCGCGCTGCTCCAATCAGAATAATGAGATCGATGACTGCTATACCGGCAAGATACCAGGGTCCCCACCAGATATAGGGTATAACACTCGCGGCAACCGCTCCGATTGAAAATAAAAGGGCGATAATGGCGGTTTTTCTGACGCCGATCAGGACAGGGAGCGTCCGTGCGCCGGCAGCCGCATCCCCCACGAGGTCTTCGGCGGCCTTCAGGAGTTCACGAGAGATCATCGCAAGGATGGTGATGGCCACGATAGGGGCGATGTGAAGGATTCCTTCCCCTCCTGCCAGCGCTCCTCCGAAGAGAAATATACTTCCGGAAAGGTAGGCGACAGTACCATTCCCGACAAAAGCCATCCGTTTCAACCGTGCCGCGTACAGGATAAGAAGAATGGAATTAGTCAGCACAATGAGGAGGCAGACGGGGTTCGTTGGGATTGTGAGCAGAATTCCTGTAGAGAAGAGGAGAATGGTGAGCAGAAGTGCAGTACGGGGAGTTATTTCACCCGAGGGAAGGGGTCGGTCCGGTCTGTTTATTGCGTCTATACGAACGTCATAATAGTCATTGACGATATTTCCTGCGGCGGTGATGCAGAAGACGATGGGAATGAGAATCAATGCAAAAGGGATAAGGGTTCCCGTTGCGATGAAAAATGCAAGAACTGCAGCGATTCCGGCCACCAGGGAATTTACCGGTCGCAGGATCCTGATCATCCCGGGTACGATCATACCATCACCACTCCTGCTCTCTATTACTTTTCTCTTACCCATTAACCTTGAGCTCCTACATCGGTTTTTCGAGAAAAGCGGGCGTGGGGGGATTTGAACCCCCGACCATTAGCTTAGGAGGCTAACGCCCTATCCGGACTAGGCCACACGCCCCCGCTCATATCCATTAACGAGGAGAAGGTATAAGGTTAACGAACTTCAACATTGGAGAGAAATATGGATTTAATTGAGGTAACCGAGGGTCGAACGCAGTTTTTTGTACCACTGCAGGACCCCGGGGTCCCATTTCCGCCGGGAGCGGCAGCGGTCTTCTTTAACCGGCGAATGGAATTGAACCGGGACGCAACCGTTCTCCTTACCTCGATCACCCGGCCATACCGGTACCTGGATGCAATGGCCGCGACCGGCGTGCGGGGTTTACGGATCGCCAATGAATGCGGGATTCCCGTCACGGTAAATGATCGAAATAAAAAAGCAGAAGAGCTTATCAGAATGAATGTATGCCGTTCCCGCCTGCCGATTGAAGTGCTCGCCGAAGATGTGAATGTACTGCTCAGTCTTCGTCATTTTGACGCGGTGGATCTCGACCCCTTCGGAACCCCGGCACCATTCACCGATGCCGGGGTCCGAAGTGCGAACCGGTTCCTGTTCATAACGGCAACGGATACCGCACCCCTCTGTGGGGCCCATATGAAGGCGGGTATACGGAGATATTTCGCATTTCCGCTCAATACGGAATACCATAGTGAAGTCGGCCTTCGGATTCTTATGGGATTTGTAGCAAGGGAAGCGGCGAAATATGATAAGGGGATTGAACCTCTCTTCTGCTTCGCCTATGAGCATTATATCCGCCTTCACCTTGGGGTACTGCATGGCGCCCTGAAAGCAGACCGGTCCCTCGGGCACCTGGGGTTTGTATTCCAGTGTCCGGGCTGTCCTCACCGGGTGGAACAATCCGGTTTGAGGGCAAGCACCATCCGGTGTGAATTTTGCGGACATGAGATGGCCCCCATAGGGCCGTTATGGATGGGAGCCATAAGCAGTCCGGAAACGATTGCCCTGATGCTGCAGGAACTTCCCCGTATGAATCTTGGAACATCTTCGGAATTGGAAAAACTGCTGGTCCTTTGTGGAGAAGAACTTCCGTTCGCATCATTTTATGATTATCACCAGCTCGCAAAACACCTGAAGGTATCACCTCCACAGATCACGTTTGTACTGGATCAACTCAAAAAACGAGGTTTCCGGGCGAGCCGTACTCACTACGCAGGAACCGGAATCAAGACGGACGCCCCACTGGCCGATCTATATGCGAGTATCCACGCGTATTAATCTCGGGAATCATTTTTCTCCAGAAATGCCTGAAGGTTGCGTCCGGTTTCCCGGTTCTAGTGCTCAATGATTATCGAGAGGAGATCCCCGTCGTGGAGCCGGTAGGGAAGTCCTACCCGCTGACCCGGATGCTTCACCAACTTTCCCCAGATACGGGCATATCGAAACCGGTCGACAAAGTCACGATGGAGTTTTCGGCATACGTCTTCGACGGTACTTCCCGAACGGATGATGAGCGGCTCCTCGAGATCCGCCACTCCGCTTTGTGGTTTCAGAAATACCCGCATAAACCCGAGCTGCTGGTAAATAACTTCTTTCAGTTCATCGATATGAAATCCCATCTGGGCGGAGATCATGACCGGATGCATATTGAACCGATAAATGAGATCTTCTTCTATCTTCCCGACCGTGGGGGGATCGATAAGATCCACCTTGTTTACCACGATGATTGCCGGGGCAAATATCCGGTTCCCCAACACCGCGTCAATGACATCGTCCTGGGTTGCTCCTCCCCTGATAAGGATATCCGCATTCATTAGTTTATTTTCGGCCATGATCGCACGGATCTCTTCGATGTCGAGGGACAGTGTGCCGACCGCATTGAGCCGGATCCCCCCGTGGGAAGTCTTCTTGATAGTGATATCGGGACGCTGCCGGTTGATCCTGATACCTGCGTCATAGAGTTCTTTCATAAGAACATTGACGTGGCCCTGGTTGAACACGTCAACGAGGATTACAATCATATCCGCACTGCGGACGACCCCGATCACTTCTTTCCCCCTCCCTTTTCCCATTGCTGCTCCGGCAATGAGTCCGGGGATGTCTAGGATCTGAATCTTTGCGCCTTTGTACTCCATTGCACCGGGAACGACCGTGAGAGTTGTGAATTCATACGCCGCAACCTCGCTCTGAGCCCCGGTCATCTGGTTAAGCAGGGTGCTCTTTCCGGTAGAGGGAAACCCGACGAGCACGACGGTTGCATCACCGGATTTCTTTACAGAGTATCCTTCTCCGCCTCCTCCAGACCGCATCGCCCTGTTGACCGCCTCGTCTCGGAGCTTTGCGATCTTTGCCTTGATTCGTCCGATGTGCTTGGACGTGGCCTTATTATAGGGAGTCTTCTGGAGCTCATCCTCCAGTTCCTTTACCTGTTCCTCAAGACCACTCATTTACTTATATTAGTGGCGGGATCGGCGACATATAGTTGTGGGTTGGCATATACGGTATTAAAATCCCGATTTCGAAGGTTGATGGCCGATAAGGGCGACGGTTACAACATCTTTAAGTAAAACAAGCACCCAGATATGTGAGCAGTTGCTGCTATAGTGTAGTCCGGCCAATCATGTGGGACTCTCACTCCCACGACTGGGGTTCGAATCCCCATAGCAGCATTCTATTTTAGGGAGTCATTTGGGGGTAGTTGAGTATCTCCATATGTATTGTATTTTCCGCTTTAATACCCGGAAAATCGTTCATCTGAAACATAGACAACCTCGTAAAACCAAGCAAAAACCCTGGAATGTCAAGATCAAATATCTATTCGGGAAGACACTAGTTTAGCTTCAAATAACCCCGGTTTGAGCGTATTACCCAGGAAATGTGATATTCTCTACCGCTCGCCTGAAGAACCCTGAACACCGTAATCAAAAATACTGATATAATCTGCCATTTATTAAAAAGGAGTGAGAATTACCGATTAAAAAGGTGCTTAATAGCGCCCCTCCGGCACGAGGGTAAAATCAGATATACTGTCAACCATCCAAGATAAGATCCGGTCCCTAACCATCAGGGACGAGGCGTCTTTCTCGGTTAATTACGGGGAGATTTGGGGGTTTATGACACATCATGCGGAGGGATTCCCATAGTATCCTCTCTCTTAATACCGTTCATTTCCTCGCACTACTTAACCTATGTTTAGCGGAAATATGGCCAGGATACATACTCTCGGCTTAAACAGGAGATTGATATCGGGCGGTACCGAAGGCTATAAAAAACAAAGCAAATGATTCGGATCAGATGGCGGTTTTCAACTTCCGCAGGGATCCCCGGAATTCGTACGGGAATGAGATTTACGAACCTATCTCTGATTATTTATTTCGTCGGTAAATCAGATTAAAAAAATAGTTTGGGAAGATTGCTTCTCCATTAAAAATACAGAACGCTCGGCAATGCAAACGGGTCAGCGACACCAAGCGAGTTCGCCCATGTCGGAACCGAGACATCAGTCGATATGCTGGAAATCGCGAATGGATCCGCTACTCCGAGCGAGTTTGCCCATGTTGGAACCGAGACATCAGTCGATATGCTGGAAATCGCGAATGGATCCGCTACTCCGAGCGAGTTTGCCCATGTTGGAACCGAGACATCAGTCGATATGCTGGAAATCGCGAATGGATCCGCTACTCCGAGCGAGTTTGCCCATGTTGGAACCGAGACATCGTTCGATATGCTCGGCAATGCAAACGGGTCAGCGACACCAAGCGAGTTCGAATACGTCGGAACCGTGATGTCAGTAGATACACTGGGTATATCGAACAGACTATCCGGAACCGCTGTTGGATCTGTTGTTTCCTGGGCAATCGCCGGTACTATCATACCAAGCGCAAGTATTGCCGCAATAACAAGGAGATACAGTTGTTTTTTCATGAGTTCATCTCCGATAAATAAACTTAGGTTCCTTCATATATATTGTTTCTCGGTGTGACAAACGGGATTTCAACGGAATTTAAAAAAAAAAATAAATATCAGGGCTCGCAATACAAATCGTACAACGCTCGATCTATTGTAGTCACCTGAGCCCATTAGGTTCGATGGAGCGCAAAGATGAAATTTCTCTGACGGTTTTTAAGAAAGATTTATCTCATCGGCTATAGCATACGCACTAAGGGACCCCATGATTGAAAAAGTAAAAGTTCCGAGAAAGGTCTATGAAGAATTGAAGGTCATTAACCGGGAGATTCATTATACTCTCGACTATTCTCAGGTCATAAAAAAAGCAGAAGACAACGGATTTATCACAACAGCGGAATGGTTGAGAAATAATGAAGAACAATATAAACGGGGATTTTCCCATGGGTTTGAACCGATAGACTAAATTATTCGGCATGTTATTATTTTTGCAAAAAAATATTGTTTTCCATGGTTTATTTGTTTTTAATCTTATCGATTTTTTTTGAATACTTAATTTTTTCTCCAGTGGAATCATTCCATAAGATCCCGCATGGATATATCTACGAAAAAATTAACCAAAGATTATTAAATTCAGAAAACGCCCCGGCCGGGATTCGAACCCGGGTCAAAAGTCTCCGGAGGCTTCTAGGATATCCACTACCCTACCGGGACGCAGGCGCCTCTATATTATTTCCCTTTTGGTTATATTAAAGAGCGGGGATCAGGTACGACGCACCTGGTACCGGTACCATATCTTGCACGCCCCTTCATGGCTCACCATGCAGGGACCGATCGGCGTCCGTGGATTACATCCCTTTCCAAAGAGTCTGCAGTCCGAAGGCTGGGCAATACCCCGCAAAACCCGGTCGCAGATGCAGGCAGAATGCTTCCCGACATGATGGAAAACGATCCCGAATTTCTTTTGTGCGTCATATCGTTCGAATTCTCCCCGGATTCGGAGTCCGGAACCGGGTATAACCGGGAACCCCCGCCATTCTACATCAGCCGGTTCGAAGACACGGTGCATTATTTCCTGAGCCCTGACATTACCCTCACAGCTCACCGCCCGTGGATATGCATTTTCAAGACGATATGTCCCCTCACGTGCCTGGCGTACCAGCATCAGGAGACCGAGAAGGATATCGTCCGGTTCAAAACCTGCAACCACCTGCGGTACAGGGAACCGTTGATATTCATGATATCCCATCACGGTGCACACATGGCCGGGAAGCATAAACCCGTCAATCTTCGCCTCCCCCTGTTCGAGAAGCCATTGCATGGCAGGAGGCACCACCCGGTGGCAGGAAAGGATACTGAAATTTGTTGGGGGCTCCGTCAGAATAGTGGCGGCTACGGTAGGGGCCGTGGTTTCAAACCCGACCGAAATAAATACAACCTCTTTTTCGGTTTTCCTGGCGATATCGACTGCTTTATGGACACCCTGCACCACCCGGACATCTCCCCCGCAGGATTCGAGGGATCCCTGAGAACCCGGGACGCGAAGGAGATCTCCATACGTTGCAATGATGCAGCCCCGTTCGGCGAGCTCGAGTGCAGCATCGATCTCTCCCTGCGGGGTGATGCAGACCGGACAACCCGGACCCATGACAATCTTCAACATTTTCGGGAGAATGCTGCGGATCCCGTGACGGGCAATTGCTGCTTCGTGCGTTCCGCAGATATGCATGAAGCAGAGATCCCGATCGGTGATCGACTCCAGTTGTCGTGCAATATCCTTTCCAATCGCCATAATGATGAGGATTATTTATAATTTGTACATATAAGTATAGGTGTGGTAACAGGAAACATCATCGCCGGTACCGTTGTACTGATCGGCCTGGCATTGGCCCTCATTACAAGTTTGATCCTCAGACTGGATAAAGAAAAGAGCCGATCAAACCGAATCAAAACTCGATGATATTATCGTACTTGCGATTGGAAAGCCACTCGTCATCACGATAATCGTCGTGTCGATCTATTTTGCCCTGAACTATTACGCCGAAATTCCGGAACAATACCAGTGGATTCTGGACAGCAAATATATTGATTCCGTTTATATCGTCATCGGCGCCTGGATCGTATCCAATTTCGCCCACAATTTCATCAAGGTGTATGGAACCTGGTTTGCCTCGCGGACGGATACGGAAATTGACGACCGCCTGATCACCCTTCTTGAACTGATCGCAAAGTACCTCATCTGGTTCATCGCGTTCCTGTTGATCCTGTACACCCTTCAGATCGATATTACCCCGTTCCTCGCCGCCGCCGGTATCGTTGGCCTCGCGATTGCTCTCGCGGCTCAGGATATCTTATCCAATTTCTTTGGCGGAGCGATCATTACCCTCGATAAACCCTTCAAAGTGGGTGATCGGATCCAGATCGACACCCAGATCGGGGATGTCGTCAATGTCGGTCCGCGGAGCACCCGGATCATGACCCTCGATAATCAGCTGGTCACCATACCGAACAACAAGATCACCACGAGCGTTATCACCAATTTTTCGATGCCGGATGCCCGGCTCAAGATCAGAATTCCGATCGGGGTGGCGTACGGGACGGACGTGGAACGGGTAAAGAAAATATTACTTGAAATCGCCGATGAGATCGGGGCAGTATCCAATCTCGTCCTGCATGATCCGTCTCCGGAGGTATTTTTTCTCGAATTCGGAGAATCGAGCCTCAATTTCCAGATGGTCGTCTGGACTCACGACTTTTCAAAGGTATTCGATGTCAAAGACATGGTTAATACGCGAATAGTAAAGCGGTTCGAAGCAGAAGGAATCGAGATCCCGTTCAGGCAGGTCGACATTCACGTCAGGTCTCGGGTCGATCTCTGAATACTTTTTTCATCCTTCGATTAAGATCCAAACCTATGTTCGGTGTATCCACTTTCTGTCTCCATCATCAACCGCTTGCGTTCGCAATCGACACGATCTCAACACTAACGGATACCATCGAGATCATGGACGACGGGCCCCATTATCTCGTTTCTTCCGAACTCCTGGAGAGTTATGTACTTTCCTTCACCCTCCACGCACCGTCACGGGGAGTCAACATTGCAAGCGTACTTGAGCCGATCCGGAAAGCCAGCGTAGAGGTGACCGGGCAGTGTTTTCAGATTGCCGGTGCGGTAAATGCTCCGGTGGTGATTCATCCCGGCTATTTTGCCTGGGAAGAAGAACGGGGGGGTGCCACCCGGCAGTTCAGGCGTTCACTTGGTGAGCTCGATGCCCTCGCGGAAGAGTATTCAACCACCTATTACGTCGAGAACATGGGAAACTGGAATTATTTTTTTCTTCGTCACCCCTCGGAGCTTCCCCTGATCGGGAAGACCGGGCTCGCCCTGGACGTCGGACATGCCCATCTCAATCATTGCCTTGACGGGTTCCTTGACCACCCGATCCGTCATGTACATCTTCATGACAACAAGGGGGAGGAGGATTCGCACCTGCCCGTCGGTCAGGGGACGATCGATTTCACTCCGGTAATGAAAGCGATAAAAAAGAACAAAGCAGTACCCATCATCGAGGTATCGGATTTCGAAGGTGTGAAGACGAGCATTGCCCGATTGAAGGGGATTATCGGAACATCGAAAGGCTAATTATTCCCTCAAATCTCACGAACCTTTTTTAATGGAAATGTGTGCTCGCACCAGGCCCTGCGTTCCTCCCCGCAAAAAAAGGGTATCTCCGGAGGAAATCACGTCAAAATCAGGTTTTTTATGGACTTTTCCGCAATCTTTTAAACCTATAAACCCCACATTATTGATGCACAGTATGCCTTGTGGCGTAGCCGGCATAGGGTTTCTGTGGAAGGATGCTCTGCAGGATGCTCCACTTGATATGCATTGCCTATGTGACACAGCCCGGTAGTGTGCCTCCTTGGTAAGGAGGAAGTCCCGAGTTCGAATCTCGGCATAGGCTTTTCGAGAATTCCTATCGAGGATCAAACTTCTTTTTCTTTTTTATTATCAATCCGGTCGTATTATCAAAAGAGGTGAAGTTAATGCAGGTTAAAAAGGAAGAAGAAGGGCCCCTTGACAAAGGAATCCATGAATCAAGGATTCGTCTCTTTCAGACTTCTATCCGGATTTGATTCGTCTTTCCAACCGTAAGGGAATATAATAAAGCATTTTTTTCTCCAAAATATCCATATGGCATACAGAAAGAAATTTTTTTAAAGAAACAGCAGACATCGACGAACTGTTGATTAATGAACCCACTGTCTTGGTCGGGATGTACTTCAAAGGCAAACGGTTATGTACAAACGTTCAATTCGTTAAAAACTAAATCGGGAGAAAATGAAACAAAATACGAGTGCGCAGATTGTAAAGGAAATCATGAGGGATTATTCCCGCATGACCGGACTTGACCCGGCCGGTTGCCATCCACACCGCTACCTGTGGACGGATGCGTTCTCCGTCTGCAATTACCTCGAACTTTTTTCACAAACAAAGGATGAGACATACCTTACTATGGCATTGCGCCTCGTCGATAAAGTGCATCACACGCTCGGCCGTCACCGTGATGACGACGATCGCTCGGGATGGATCAGCGGTCTCGACGAGAACGCGGGTGAACTGCATCCGACCGCGGGAGGATTGCGCATCGGGAAGAATCTCCCCGAACGGAGGGCCGATGAGCCACCCGACGAGCGAAGGGAATGGGATCGGGACGGGCAGTACTACCATTACCTGACGAAATGGATGCATGCCCTGAACCGGGTGACCCGGGTGACCGGAGATCCGACCTATCTGGGATGGGCGATGGAGCTTGCCCGGACGGCACACGCCGGATTCACCTACCTTCCCGCTTCTGGCGACCGGAAGGGGATGTTCTGGAAGATGAGCATAGATCTCACCTACCCTCTCGTCCCCTCGATGGGCCAGCACGATCCTCTCGATGGGTTCGTCACCTACAGCGAGCTGCAGGCGACGGCTACGGTAGATTTTGGCAAACCTGTGCATCAGGATCTGAGCGCCGAGATCGCCGATATGGCTGGCATCTGCCGGAGGAACAACTGGGTCACGGATGATCCGCTCGGCATCGGTGGTCTTCTGTTCGATGCAGTTCGCATCGTTCAACTAATGGTAAAAGGCGGTCTCCGGTACGGGATGCTGCTGGAAGACGTCGTGGATTCGGCCCTGTCCGGCATAGAGGCCTACTCGAAAGGCAGTTCCCAGAGTCTGCCTGCCGATTACCGCCTTGCCTTCCGCGAGCTCGGACTGTCCATCGGATTGCACGGGGTGGAGCTGCTTCGGGAAGAGATCGTGGAACACCCCGGTTTATTCGGCCGGAAGAGTCCTGTATACCAGGCAGTTGACGCGCTTCTGGAATACCTGCCGCTTGCGGAAGAGATAGAACGATTCTGGATGGAGTGGAAGAACAGGGAGACCCTGAACTGGAAGGATCATCAGGAGATCAATACCGTAATGCTTGCAACCAGTCTTGCGCCAAGGGGATTCCTGGCAATTTAATGTCCACCATCACTTGTATCCGCCCGGAGTAGGGGATCTGCAAAAATAATGTTTTCGGGCATTTTTTGATGTCCGTGTCCTGATCACAGTTAGGGCTCCCATAATCGTTTTCCGCATTATCACCGGACAGTATACCCCTTTCCTTCGAGAAATACTTTCGTCAATTCCTCCACATCCGGTGAAGAACGGGAGATCAGCCGTTCGCCCTCTTCCCAGACGAAACGGAGAACGGAATCGCCGGAATGCAGGGCCATGGTTCCGGTCACATACCCGATTTCCTCCCCGGCAGGACGATAAATACGCATAATTATACACCGGTATATTTTACATTGTGCCGGGCTTGTTTCATGAATCGTACAGACCACCCTGTCGAGGTCCGGGCGGAGAAATAAACAGGCTTCAGGGTGTTGCTCCAGCCAGTTTCTTTCGTCAAAGAGGGCATGTTTGTCTTCATCAACCCGGGCGTTGAAGGACGCACCTGTGGATACCGAGATGCAGGCGAACGTGTAAGGGCCGGTCTGCTTTTCTATGGCGATATAATGACCCATATACATACAGCACCGGCCACATTGATGGCAGTTGAATGTCACAAGAGATTACTTTGGATGTCCTCTTTATGAAACCCCCTCTTTTAAACATAAATTAATGTCCTTTATTCCTTCGACATTCGATTCTGCTGTAATTTCCTTATGAATTATTCAATCTTTTGTTGAATCCGATATAACCTGACGGTTACACAATTGAAAGTATAAATTACACTCCATATGTGACTATTTACCAAAACAAACCCATAAGAATGCTTTTTCTGGAAAGACTTTATAGTACTCTCCCGAACAGGATCCTGATGCTGAGATAATTAGCAGAAAACAGGAGAAAGGATATGAAATCGCGAATCATCGTTCTGGGGCTTGTTGTCATGGCACTCTGTATCGGGTGCGTCATGGCAGCGGTGCCTCCGAACGCAACCTTTGAGACTCAGGGAATCAGGTCAACAGGAACTATTTCAGTCCTGAAAGGATCCGTTGCGACATCCACAACCATGGTAATGACCGTAGCAAATAATAACGACGGCATTAACGCACCGCCCCTTGAGGCCAGCAGCGACAGTCCTGGCGAGCGTCAGTCAACTAATGTTTATTCAGAGATGACGGATGCGAAGAACGGTCAAAATATCGAATATTCGAACACAATAACTGCAGACACGGGCAATAAGGTGCTTGGCACCTGGAATACACAGTCACATCGATCCATTCAGTACGAGACAGACCCGACCAAAGACGGCCGGATGACCTCAAATGAGAGGATCGTGATGGATGTTGTCGGTAATTCGGGAAGCTCCGAGGATGAATACCTTTGTCCGTTTGCATCAGGTAAGTCGGCAGACTCGCCGGCATTCTGTAATATTGTACAGATGGGGAGCACCCTAGATGCGACATACGCGAACGTTGTCAGTGATGCTGCGAGTAGAGACATTCAGGCAACTGCTGACTTCCCGGTGGAGGCCCAGTACTTAATCAGCGCAAAAGGTGTCCTTGTCGATACCCCGGACGGATTGGTCTCACAGCCATACACCGGTTCGATCAACGCGTTCATGGATGTGCACACACAGGAAGCTCGGGGAAATAACACCGTGCCGGAGGGAGATTTCGTTTATAAGGAGTCCACATCGGCCAGTGGCTACATCGACAGTTTCGTGAAGAGTATGTATTACCAGGATGGCGCAATCAGGATCTGAAATCTGATTTGACGAGAGATAAGGAATAATATCCTCCACATTCTCTTTTTTTCACGAAAAATGGTAAAGATCATTCTCCTTCTCTCGTTATGGAACATCCGGCGATTTTTACTAAATCACGCTGCAGATTTCAAAAACCCTTATATGATAGTACCGTATAATACGTTATTGTTCGACAAAGGAGTTGGATTAGGATGAAACTGGAGGAATACAAGAAAATTATCGCGAATGCGATCACGAAAGAAGTAGAATCATACACATTTTATCACGATATTCACGCGAAAGTTAAGGATCCCGCGCTGAAATCACTTTTTAAGGAACTCGCTGATGAAGAGACAAAGCACCGCGTTCTCCTCGAAGGATATCTGTCAGGGACCAGACCGATGCATTTTAATGAAGCAAAGGATTTTAAGATCTCCGCGACTCTCACGAAACAAGTTCCGACTGTGAATATGAAACCCATCGAGGGTATCGCGCTCGCAATTAAAAAAGAGGAAGATTCTATGAATATGTATATTCAGTTCTCCACGTTGAGCACTGAAGCGGAACAAAAGAACGTCTTCCAGGAACTTGCAAAGATGGAACTCGGACACAAGGCCCGACTTGAAGATATCTACACAAACATGGCCTTCCCAGAAGTCTGGTAATCTTGGCGGTGGATGAGTAAAAAGTTCCTAAAATGCTTTGGCATTTGACTGGAACCTTTTTTTAAACTTTTATCTGCAGTTATTCTTTTTCAATGTTCATAATTACTATGAAAGAGACCATACTGCAATGTTTTATCGCCTTTCACCCTGAAATACTACGTATTCGAAGTGATGGTTTATTCCATGGCCGGCCTCGAAGAATTGGTGCACATAATACCGCTCGGATTTGAAATTGATCGGGCGGTGAAACCGTTTGAAAAATACAGTGCAAACAGGGCGTATATCCTGACCATCACAGACCATCCTAAATACAGACTCACCCGTTGAGATGGAAAAAAATAAAAAACAGCGATACTATGACGCAACTGTTACCCGACTCCTGAAGGAGAGGGGAATAGATGTCCGGATCCAGAAAATTGATATGTTCGATATCCTTGATGTGATGAGAACAGTATCCGCAATCATTCTTAAGGAAAAATCGGAAAACAACAGGGTGTACCTGAATATGTCAGCATGCGGACGCCTGACATCTGTAGGAGCAACGCTTGCTGCGATGGCTCACGACATATCCATATATTATGTACGGAGCGATGGATACTCGAGAAGTGTGGAAGAAGAACGGGAACACGGTCTCTCGATATGTACCAAACCACACATATGGCAACTTGAAAATTTCCATATCGCACTCCCCGATGAAACGAGTGTCAGGATCCTTGTCCGCCTTTCAGGGGAGGAACAGGGAATGACGACCGAAGCACTGCTTCGCTACCTCTTCGAAGAGAAGGTACCGGGGTTTGATGAGGACTATCATGCACTCCATATGATCGATCGCCGAAGAAAACAGAGCAACTACCTGATGAAACTGAATAAGGGAATTCTCACAAAGATAGAACTCGCAGGGTATATAGAACGGAAAAGGTCTGGCAGGAATACGAATGTTTCTATCACTGAGTCTGGTAAATATATCGCATATATCAGCGGATTAATCCAACCGTGAATTAAATGGAGGATCGCAGAGAAGGATCCTTCGCCCATTTTTGTTAATAATGCTAATCTTGTTAATTATAATAACATTAAATAATGATTTAATAATAGAATAGTTAAGCAGAGGGAGGTGAAGAAAGAGACTGCGTTTTAGTTAGCAAAGTTAAATCGGCCACCTTGAATGTGATATAATATTATTCCCTATACAATTGCAATATCTGTTTTTTGGAACAACTTTAAGAATGTACAAATCTGACATTTTATCTCATTGGCATTGTACTAGAATTAATCGGATGATAATATTCATCTAGTTTTCATAAACAAGGAAATTTCGTAAATTTAATTCGGTTTGATCTCGGAACAGAATCGCAGTTGAATTGATTTCATTTTCATGAAGAATGTTGTTCGATATATTATTTTCCCTTTCTATCCTCTTTCCAGCGCATGATAACCAAAAGAGAAGGCTAAAGGCCCCCGTTCCTTTGCAGATATTTTCAAAAGATTTAATAAGGTATCTTATCTATCTTATAGCAGGTGCATTAGTGTCCAACTAAATCACCGACCAAGACGTTCAATCCAAAGGCGTTCATCCTCCCGATTCCATCACCAAGAGAGAGGGTGGATAGGGAGGATAGTGCCTCCTTCAGGAGCTTGTCTTTTGATATCCGTTCTGACAGATAGAGAATCATTCCGTCAATTCAGTTATATGTAATTGAATGTTGGTGGATCTCAGTGTTAAAGGGTTTAAATATCACCAGGTGATAGATTACCTCATCATGCAGTTCATGAAATCCGGAAGTCTGAGCCGAGGAGGATATATTATGTTTATTTCGTGTTTGATATCGCTCCTTGCATTATTACCGTTGAATGCGAGCGCAGAATCCTCCTCGTCTGCTACATCAGGTATAGATTCCGGCGTTGGGTATTATCAGATTGATTCAGTCCCCGAGGGTGCCGAAGTCCTGATGGACGGACAGTTCAAGGGAGAGACTCCGATTACCATTCCCGTTTACAGTACAGTTCCCCCCGGACATACCGTGGTTTTAAGCCTTGCAGGTTTTCTTCCTTGGACCGGTTCATTTCGGACAAATCCGCTGCCAGGTGAAGTCGTCCCTATTCTCGCCGATCTACAGCCGATAAATCCAAGCGGATCCCTTTTGGTAACCTCTTCCCCGACTGGCTCTCTCGTGACCGTTGACGGTGACCGGGGACAGATGACCCCCTGGACGTACACCAACCTTCCACCCGGAGATCATCTTGTCTCGGTATTCCTTTCCGGGTACCAGACCTTCACCACCACCGTGGCCGTCCCTCCGGGCGGTTTTGCCACGATCCATGCGGATCTCCCCACGTTATCCAATGCTGGGGTATTACAGGTGATTTCAACACCGGGCGGTGCTGATGTGTATGTCGATCAGGTCTTTGCAGGGATAACCGCGACCACCATAGGAAACCTTCAGGATGGGAATCATAAAGTAAGGTTGCGTTTAACCGGCTATGAGGACTGGACGGGAGATGTACAGATTCAGGGGGGAAAGACCACAACGATAACTCCGACACTGGTTCCCATTTCCCAGGCATCTACAGGGGATATCCGGGTTTCATCCACCCCTCCGGGGGGATCGGTATACCTTGACGGGGTTTTCCAGGGACTAACCCCTCATTCAGAGCATCTCGAACTGACTCAAATCACTCCCGGAGTCCATCTAATCTCCATTCAGCTCCCAAATTATCAGGATTACCAGGACACCGTCCAGGTAAATGCAAGCCAGATAATCGTATTGTCTCCTGTTCTCACACCAGCGACACAGCCGTCCGGTAATGGAAGCATGCAGATCAATTCCCAGCCTTCGGGTGCCGATGTCTACCTCGATGATCAGTACCGGGGTTTCACACCCCTTACCCTTCCGGAAGTGCCGGCCGGGAACCATACCGTTATGATCCGGCTCACCGGATACAACGAATATGACCAGACTATCCCCGTAGTACCCATGCAGGACATCCTGATATCGGCTTCCCTCTCTACTCAGGTGATTCCCACCAAGTCTGGCTTGGTTCCTGTCTCGTTGGTGGTTGCGCTGATTTCAATCGGCCTTCTTATGAAGAGGAAATAGTCCTGCAATGCGATTCAGTCATTCTCATTTTTTCATCTCTTATGGAGTAAACTATTCCTAGACCATCCAAATTTCATCTCCGACCAGAAATGGCAGGGTTGAACAGAAAAGAATCATAATATCTCCGGGCCATATTTCCCGATACGGATCGAATTATCTACGATGTATGAAAGGAGCCTTTCATGAAAGCGGACCGCATATGTAAAACAGAGATTCTCGGAGACCTCACCGACGCTCCATTTTACCTGCCCGTATTTGAGGATGCCTATCGGTTCATTATCGATGATTATTCGATCCCCGACAAAAATATCGTAATTTTCATCCCATGCGCCATACGAAAGCCATATAGTTCCAGTCCCAGCCATCGGCTCTTCCGGCGGATCATCGATAGTATCCTTGCTCCCGGAGAATACCAGATCATCATTTTCGGTACCTGTGGAACCGTACCTGCGGAGCTGGAGTTGATGTACCCGTTCGCCCATTATCATTTCATGCTGGGAAAGTGCACGGATGAACGAATCAGGAGGGATTTTCACATCATTGAAACATACCGCATTGCGGGTTTCCTGGAGAAGACAAGGCAGACCTATAAAAAGAGAGTCGCCTATTGTATCGGACCCTTCCGCGAGGCAATGATTCATGCATCTCAAAGGACCGGAATTGCTATGGATATGTTGCTTCCTTCCAATCCTACGATTGAACGGCAACGTGATGAAGATTGTCCGTTCCCTGAAGGGAGCCTTTCGATGAAAGAGTACGTGGATGAATTTCGTGAAGGATTGCAGGAATTGAAAAACACACTCAAACCGTAAAAAGCTATAAAGCCCTGTGGAGATGTATGGACCGACACCGCGTCACCTGCAGAGAGCGCGTAATATTTATCGCGTCATCGATACTCATTTGTATTGGAATTCATCTGAGCAGAAAATGGCAGACATTTACGAGAAAATTTACCGGGATCTTGAACATCTCGGTGTGCTTGATGTTAGACAATACGCAGTAATCCATAACGATCCCTATCCTCCCCTCTGCATCGACCGGCTGGCTCCCGATCGTTTTGCGATTGCGCATAACCGAAATGATGATGGGACTCTCGTTCCGGATCCGGATATGGAAATTCGGGTATTCCCGGACAAAAAAATGGCAGAACCACTCACCTATCAGGATGCAAACGGCCGAAGAATTGTGTACCCTGAACCTGGCAAGGTTGATCTTAAAACGAAAAATGAGCTGACGGTCTATCTCGGGCACTGGCTGAAAGACCTGGTGGAGAAAGGATACCATCGCGAATAAAGAAAATTTCAGGAAAACGGTGTGCCCCAGACAAGAAATTCACTGAGTACCTGTTCGGCCCATGGATAATCCGTCTTGGTCGCCCACCGGCCTTACGCCGTTTTGAGCAGTGGACTCGTTTTATCCACGCAGTGCCATCTATACCCGTTTGTTCGGCCCCCCAGTGCATTGTCTTTGATCGCTCACCGATCTTACGCCATTTTGAACGGATTACTCAATGCATCAGGGCATCACGGATATTGAGATACACTGTTCGGCCCTGTGATGATGCGTCTTTGTCGTCGGCAGGTCGTCGCGCCGTTCTGACTTGCAGACTGCCATACAGCACAGCACCGGTATCCCGGTATACTCTTCTCTGAGGCATATCCCAATAGTTGTCTTAATATAAAAATATATCGAAATGAGTACCGTATAAAGAAGGAGATTGTTTATAGTGTCGATGAAACGCGCATATTTTATCCGTGTATAATTAAAAAATAAATAGGAATTATCTCTCTTCAGTGCAGTTCTGGATGGAATTCCTTCACCGGGGCGCAAGGCCTGTCACCCGAAATAACCCTTTTTATGTCCCTATAGTGCATGATAAAGACTTTCTGCCGTATCAATGCAGTCAGTTCCCTTTTTTTAACGGAAATGAGGGGTGAAAACCATGCCGTTCCTTCCTGTTCGCCATGAAAATCGACGACTTCGGCAGCCTGATCGCTCGACAACACCAGTATCTCCTCCGGTGTGATATAGAACCGGGCCCCCGCAATCTCCATGACAAGCCCCTTTCCGGAACGCCGGGCCGAACCAACCGGGGTGTATAGCTCACACACAACATGTCTCATGCCACTCACCTGAGTATCATGGAACTGTTTCTATGTATAGCTGGCGTCTGACAGTTTTTCTGGCTTATATTCCACAATAACCTATATTTAGAGGATTTTTGGCTTGCCATTATTGCGAAATGGAAGGAAGGAAAATTGAGGAAAAAAACTCGGATTTTTTTCAAGGTATGAAGAGGATCTCATCCACAGGCCATCCTAAACCTTCCTACTATGATGACATATACCCATGAGTATGCCGGATGGGATAATGCGCGACAATTGCGCTGCCATTACCCTGTATATCAGAATAACAAAATCTTTTCTTGCGTATTTTGTGATGTTTTTATTTTTCCGCATCATATTACAATTATTTTGGCTATTTCCTAAATCTTTTAAGAGATCAGCAAGAGCACCCCGAATCTCCGCTCGAAGCGGTATCCGGTAACAATATTCGTCTATTTGAGAGAGTTTCTGCATAAAGTATTTATACAGGAACCTAATAAAAAGAAAATTGAAACCAACATGCTCCAGTGTGCTGGTATCATCATATGATCAAGCTGATACTCATCAGAAAATATGGTGGCTGATACTCTTCCAGCATCATTATAAGCCTCTGCTTGGATCATGTTGGTTCTTTCCTATCAGATGATCATGAGTTTAAAATTAATATAGGACGATGTCCATGTTCCGAGGGATATAATTTTTTTGCCTTCATAAAAAATAAACAAGCATTCGGGACCAGTATCAGATACGGAAATTAATGATTCACTGGCGACCCTGTCTGCGGGGAATTGGATATCACCCGATTACAATGTATGCAATTATGGAAAGAAGAAATGCAAGGAGCAATATCGCGATACTTAATGGACCGATAAAAAGGATCATCGTATTCACCGTACTGGCAAGTTGGGCAATGCGTTGAGAGCCAAAGACGACGATCCGTTCGCAGGTCACCGTGCTTGCCGAGACTTCAGCAGGTGAGAGATCCTGAAGCGCTGACTGAATCGCAGTATTGACAAATCCCAGTATCTCTTCCGGCGGGACATGGAGACCGATTGGATTTTTTCCGGTTATCAGATTTACGACATGAGAATCAGTTGTCATTATTTCTGCTTCGTCTATTTGCATCAGGATATGATCCCGGAATATTTCTCTCGCACCCGACTCCATATTATTTCCATCGAAGAGCATATACGCCGTGGTTTGACCATGCACCCGCACGACCAGGGTCTGTATGCCACGGTCCCCAAATCCCTGTGCACGCGTGAATGGAAGGTTGATCTCTGAGACACCAATTTCAAAGGGGTATTGATCCAAGGAAGGTGCTTCGTCGATAGCCTGGGTGCTTGCCTTGATATACTCGGTTGCAAGAAGAGTCGCAGGGAGTACATGGCTGATATCCCCGGTAAAGGAGTTATGTGCATCAATAAATGCGATGTGAGGAAAAGAGCGATGCCCCTCAGCCATTATCATCAGACCGATGCCGACATCAAGATCTTCAGTTTTTTCCGGAGATCGGGTGCATATAAGGAGAAGGGCATCCGAAAATCGCTGGAAGAGCAAACTGACCGATCCATACCGGACTCTTTTTGAAATCGATGCGTCATTCGAATAGGTAAGTTGATCGCGGGAGCCCTGTACTGCATCGATTATCTTGTCGATCTCTGTCTCGGAAACCAGGTTGAAATCATGGGTGGCAGCTCCGTGGGGTACCATTACCAGCTCGTCGAATGCCCTCTGGAAACAATTTGGCAGGTTTCCCCCTCCGATCTCCCCCATCGGACCGGGATGCACATTTGGGATCGTCATAATCACCCCGCGACGTTCCGGACGGCGGAAGAAGAGGGTTACCTCGGGTACATAGACTTCTTCGCCAATTTTACGGAAAAATTCCTCGAGGTCTTTGGATCCATCGGTGAGATGGGCGATAAATGCATTGACAAAATCCAGAATACGAATATGAAATGTTTTATAGAGGGGTCGCTCGATCAGCCGGATCAGCAAAATAAAGCCTACACCAAAGAACAGCTGGAGGAGGAGTCCGAGGAGGAGGAACCCTGGCGGTAGAATGAGTGTCCCGAAGATCAGACCGGCAATACTCTGGGTTGCCGCGGGAATAATCATTCGACGGATACGGTAATCTGCGACAGCAACAAGTATCAGGAGACGAGAACCGAACATGAATCCCAGGGAAATGGCGACTGCAAGGGAGAGAAGTGAAACAGATAATACCAGCGAGAAGAGGGTGATGATTACCCCGAATACCATAGTCGCGAGGGCCAGCAACGCAGAACGGTTCCAGGTCATCGGTTTGCCGGTTATGTTGACGAGGACTTTCGTCAGTATTATACCGATGATTGCGGGAATAGTGAATACCAGAGATCCGAGAAAATGGTAGGAATCTCCGATCCGGAAGCTGACAACATCGAGGAGAAGCCCGATGATAATGATGATTCCGACCGAGATTGGCCAGGAAGGTGCGCTGAACAGATAACGGGCAAGCCGTTCGAGCCGTACATCTCCCTGGAGCACCATCAAGAAAACCCGCCCAATACCAACTCGCTCCGATCTGCGTGTATATGGATCTCAGATGTCTTATAGGTGATTGGACGTGTGTAGAAAGGAGCATTTAGGGTGAGGCTTTCATATTCCCCGCCCTCACCCGCGAGATGAATGTGATAGCGGGAAGCGATCATTTTGAGGTCTTTGATCAACGATTCGTCGATATGAGCCCCGAGAAAATGTGGACCGAGGCCATCAGCAGCGGTAACTACAATAATAGACTCCAGTCGTGCTGCCACCTCGCGGAGAAGGGACTCGGGATCCATGTGCCAGAGGGGGCAAAATACCTTCATCGCATGTTTCGCAGCGATACGATCGATTCGCTGGCGCTGGTATTCCGACGCAACAGCGCCAGTAATAATCCCCTCAACAGGAAGATCCCGTATTCCCGCTTCCAGTTCGACGAGTTCCTCTTCCTTTTTTCCTTCCGAACGGATCTCATGGTAAGATATCCCAGAGGCGTCGGCGATCACCGGTACCGCATCAAGGTTGGAGCTGATGGAACATGTAAGAATCGGGGTTCCGTGGCCGGATCGTCACAAGATAATCTACTTCCATATCGGAATCAATCGCACGCTGGATCGAGAGGATAGAGTCCTTTCCCCCGGAGGTCAATGCCGCCCATCCCATCCTGCTCACCATCTCCTGCTTCCCGGTGCCGGAAATGCCCCAAAATATGTCCGGTACCGTGTCTGCAGATCATCCCACCGCGGAAGATATTTCTGGCAACCCCGGTGTTCCACAATGAAAGCAGCGGTAATCGTACCAATTCTACAGCAATCAATTGCATCGTACCCCCGCATATATGCAGTAAGAAAGCCGGCCCGGTACGCGTCCCCCGCACCCGTCGGATCCATTCTCTCCACAGGAACCGCGGGAATGTGTTCACTTGTTCCCTGCTCATGAAGCACGCTCCCCCCGTGCCCCATAGTGAAGACTGCAATAGGTACTCGTTGTATTATCTCCTCTTCCGTCGAATTCAATATTCGACACATTCCCAGCACTTCGTGCTGATTTGCAAATAGGAGGGATATTCGGTCAAGGATTCCCGATAACTGAATTTTCGAATAACGATGAATATCCTGCCCTGGATCGAAAGATGAAAAACCGCTCTTTTCAGCAATCCGGAGATTGAAATCCGGATCCGCCGTTGCCATATGAACGAAAGGAAGACTGGGAGCCTCAGCGTCGGCAAACGCCCGTGATGCGCCCCAGTCGAAATAGGTGACCTGATCGCCCTCCCGATCTGTGAAGATGAATGCCGCGGCAGTAGGGAGATCCGTCCTGATAAAAAATTGCCGCTGAATCCCGAGTTGGTTCATCCAGCGGTCATATTCACTCCCGGGAAAGTCAAAACCGATCGCCGATATCAGAGTACACGACTCCCCAAGCCGGGTGATTCCGGCAGCGATATTTGCGGCCCCTCCGCCAAAATCCATGTGGCGCTCAAGTATCAGTGTGGAGCTGTTTTTTACCGGGATAACAGGCACCTGCATCAGATGATCGATCGCGGTGTGACCCACGACGTATATCATGATTCCTGCACATCCTTCACTTTCAGGGGTACATCACGGAGTGCTTTACCGATGACCGATTTTGCAATCCTGCCTGCGTGCTCCTTGGATTCTGCCTTAAACACTTTCAGTTCGAGAGACAGGCCAACGAGAGCCGTGTCTGCCACAACGATTGCACTGTTCAGCTCGCCCTCACAGAACGGGCAGGCGAGCATCCCGATCTCTACCTCAACATTTTTTGCAGCAGGATTGAGTCTCTTTCCTGCTTCACTTATCGCAATACCGATGGCGTCATCGAGGGATTTAACATCTCTGATAATCCATGCAGATTCCAGTGTTACACAATAATCAGGCATTCATTTCCTCAAATTGATCATTCCCAGTATTCCTGGTGCACATGTTCCTCAATTGCCATACGATCGGTCAATATCGGCGGACTTTGCCCCTTACCGACGCACAATATCGAAACGGGACGGATATGGGGTGGCAAGCCGAGAATCTCCCGTATCTCACCTTCATCCATCGCTCCTACCCAGCAGGAGGCCAGTCGCTCTGCATGAGACGCGAGCATCATATATGTACATGCGATCGTCGCATCCTGAACCGCATACAGGATCCCTCGTTCCCCGTACCGCGACATGGAACGAATATAATTCGCACAGATAACAAATAGTACGGCCGCATGTTCTACCTGCGGTTGATCGAATGCTGCCCGGGAGAGTGCATTTTTTACCTCCTCATCGAGGACTACCACGACATCCCATGCTTCAAGGTTGCCCGCACTCGGCGCAGTTGTCGCGCACGCAAGGATATACCTGATCTGCCCGGGTGTGACCTCTTCCGCGGAATATTCCCTGACCGAACTCCGGTTGGCCAGGAAATCAAAAAACTCAGATGAGTCCATGTTCGTTGAGCACCAGCCATGCTGCCTGTGCTGCGGTCGTCGATGCGCTGATAGATTCGCTAATCCTGAGCGATGCGGCCCCGAATTGATCGCTTTCAGCAAGGCTGATAGCCTCGCTCAGGAGATCCCCCGCCTTCCTGAATTCTCCGATGGAGGTATTTGCGAAGGCAAATCCAATCTCAGATCGAACAGACTCCATCAGCAGGATGAGCATCCTCTTCCCCCCGGGCCGCTCAGTCACCGGAAACGCCGGAAGAGCGGTTGAAAGTTGCGAACAGATGATCAGCTCTGATTTTGCCCGTTCACCAAAGGTGTAGGTCTTCACTGCGGTTTTCTGATCCATACACATTAGAATATCCCTGGAAATAAAAGATCATTGTTTTCAGATAAAAAGAGAAGGGCGGACCGATTTCATCCCTTTACCAGAATTCCGGCCCGGAAAGCATATCGATTATCGTGCGGATTTCTGTTTGGCTCCGAGCATGGAAACTTTTGCGCGCCGCATGGACTTCCTGACAATTGAATTCTCATTGGCCCCCATATCGCGTCCCCTGCCGCCGCGACCGGAGACTCCGCCTGCCGCCCCTTCCGCCGCGCCCACCGCCCCGCTGATCCCCGGTGCTCTGTTCAAGTTTCTTGACCGTAGCACCTGCCTTAAAGCGTTGATTCGGGCCTGGTGTCTTTGATTCCCCTTCAGATCTCGGAACCAGTCTGATTTGTCCTTTGACACCCTTGACCTGGACCCATTGTGTTGTTCCTGTCTTTCCCATGATTAAACTCCTTTAATTATACCGTTTCTGTTCCTATAAAGGTATGCGAATAAGTCGATTCATCGACAACAGGATAGTTCCTGACATCATTCATCCAGGATCTGATCGATCTCACGTTCGAGGGTTTCACATACTACTTTCCCATCAATTGACCCGCGAACTTCTTCCATGACAATTCCCATGATCGGTCCGATCGCTCTCTTCCCCCGTTGTTTAATAAAATCGATCCGCTCGTGCACGACCCGCCGGACGATCGTTTCCAGATCGGTTGAGGATATGGATGAGGTACATTCGCTAATTGCCGTTTCAAGCGGAATGCCGGTAGCAATACTGGTTAAAATACGGGGAATTGCCTCCTTTGCCGCAGATCCGTTTTCCACCGCGCACATCACCTCGATCAATACGGGACCCAGATCGGTATCCTTCGGTTCATTCACCAGTACCCGGATATCGACCCCTTCCCGGGAAAGCTCCTTGAGTGTGGAAAAGATGGTGCGGGATGCCAGGTTCGGGTTGATCCCCACCTGTATTGCCCGCTCGAACAGCCAGAGGTATTCGGAATAGGCGATCTGCCGTGATAATGCCGGATCGAAACCAAACTCACGGGAAAATCGGTCGGCTTTGACGGTTAACAATTCCGGCAGTGGCAGCGAGTCCCAGAGTTCCCGGTCAACGGAGACCGGGAAAACATCCGTTTCCGGATACATGCGGGCTGCGCCTGGGAGCGGCCTCATGTACGCTGAATTTCCTTCCTCGATCATCTTACGGGTCTCTTCCGGGACACCGTTCAGGGCCGCATTCGCTCTCCTCATCACCTGAGCAGCGGCACACGTGGTCTGAGCATGGTTACCGGCCACGATCGCCACACAATCGGAAGGACCGGCGCCGACGCATTCACGGAGGCGTGTTACTTCGTCATGGGTAATTCCATAGGCTGGAAGTTCATCGGTATGAAAGATCCCCCCTACACCGCATTTTTTTGCATAATCGGATAATTCACTTCCAAATCGGCGACCAGGCTGGATCTCCCTCCCGACAATCCCTGCAAATCCTCTGAGCGAGACGGCGAGGATCCTATCTGCCTTTCTCAGTATGGACGATCGGGTTTCTTCGAATATACTTGATACATCGATCGGGTCTGAATCAACTGAAGCCCCCCTCTTCCGGAGTTCCGTCCGGATCTGCAGGAGTCCCTGTTGACGGCAGACTTCCCGCCGCACGACTTCGCTGATGAGATCGAGATCCTGGACTCCTTTGATCTCGATTCGGGCGCCTTCACGGATGGAAATATTGATATCCTGTCTGATGGTACCGAGTCCCCGTTTCACCCGCCCGGTTGAACGCAGAACCATGCCCAGATATTGAGCCATCTGTTGCACGTCCTCCGGTGTGTGCATGCAGGGTGAAGTGGTGATTTCGACGAGAGGGATTCCGAGGCGATCGAGGGAAAAGATCTCATCCTTCACCCGCTGTGCCGCCTCTTCTTCCAGACACAGGGTTTCGATCCTCCCCCCGCCAGGGAGATCCCCGTCGATGGCGATGAGGGCGGTCCGCTGGAAACCACTCGTATTAGATCCATCGATCACCAGTTTTCTCATCGTATGCACCTGCTGCACCGGGGTCATGCCGAAACACTTTGCAATGGTGAGACAGATAGTGAAGGCTTCGTCGTCTAGCAGGGAAGGCGGCTCTTCGTCGTTCTCGACCAGACAGGTTGTGTCGTACGTAAAATACCGGAACCGACGTTCCTGCTTCATCTCTTCTTTCGCTGCTTCGTCAATCTCGCCGAGTTCGCTAACGGTAGCACGTAAAAACCGGAAGAATTCGCCGTTCCTTTCCTCGAATTTTCGGAGGACGGTCGGGCATCCGCAGAAGAGTTTCTCCCGGGTATTCAGCTGCTGGTGGATCTCGATGCCTGCTTTGAGGCCGAGAGATTCATAATCCATCAAGAGACCTCCGGTTACACTCGCCCCGTATATCCTGTTTCAGGAGAATCTTTGCCCGTTCGGGATCGGGCTCATTTCCGAGGACCCACATGAGTTTTACCAGCGCAGCCTCAGGGAGCATGTCTTCTCCTTCAATGACTCCGATTTCAAGAAGGTCACGACCGGTGTCATAGACACGATCGCAGATTCTTCCGTTCAGGCACTGCGAGGTCATTATCACCGTGGTTCCTTCCTCGATAAGGGATTTTAATGGCGCAATGAGGTTCGTGCTGGTATGCCCCAGCCCGGTCCCCGCAATTACCAGACCCCGGAAACCGGCAAATGCTTCAATCATTGATGCCCGCATCCCGGGATAGAAGGAGATCAGCGCACAGCGTTCTTCGAGCCGGTTATGGAGTGCTGGCTCCCGTTCTCCCCGTCGAACTGCTTTATCACCCAATTTAACTTCAAGCGACGGATACTCGACATAGCCCAGGGGCGGTATACCGATGCTCCGGAACGCATCCCGGCGCGAAGTATGCATCTTTCGTACCCGCGTCCCACGGTGGATCGCACACCGGTCGTCGCTCGTCGATTCATGCATTACGACCACAACTTCGCCGAGCAGGCTCACGGCTGCACTCGCGCTACAAAGAGCGTTCATCGTATTGTCGCTGCTGGGACGATCGGCTGACCTCTGTGAACCTACAAAAATAACCGGTACTGGCGTATCCACCATAAAACTGACAGCCGCTGCGCTGTAGGCCATCGTATCTGTACCATGGGTTACTATCACCCCGGTCACGCCGTCACATATCTCCCGGTATACTGCCTCCGCAAGCTCCTGCCATATCCCGGGGGTCATGTTCTCCGAAAGGATCGTGTACAGCTGACGGGTCCGGTACCGGGCAATCGTTCGAAGCCCGGGTATGGCCCGCAGAATATCATCTGCATCAAACTGGCTGGTAACCGCTCCGGTCCGGTAATCGATACGGCTGGCAATAGTCCCTCCCGTTGAAATAATGGAGATCTCCGGCAGGGTTTCGTCCTGTGACACCGTTACCTCGCGGGCAGAGGGCATTACCTGGTGTTCGATTAGGGTTATAAAATCTGAGGATACGCCGATGTTGTATCCACTGTCGAGCTTCACCACTGCCATGCTGTCCCGTTGAGTAATATAGGTCCCTCTGCGCGCTTCCCGCCCGAAAGAGCAGAGAACCCGGTCGCCTGGTGAAAATGTCCCGCTCACGAAACAATCCTCCTCGCATCATATACGAGACGCTGCTTCGCTTCCGCGATCGAGGCAATCTTCTGCTCGAGTTCGATCCTGTCATCCCCCAGCTCTTTTCGTCGTTCTCCCAGGGCGATCCTCACCGAAAGGGGTGAGGGGCCTCCTTCCGCCCTCCGGATCGAAACGCTCTGTTCCACATCAAGGGCTTCATGCACCTGCGCCTCCGTGAGACCCTGTTCCAAAAGCGAAATATGTGCGATTTCATTGCCGGAACTTTCAAGCGTGCTCAGATCTATGCTTCCCTGCTGTATCGCTCTTGCAACAATAGAATGTGCAGTCCTGAACGGGAGATCAAATCTTCGAACAAGCATGTCTGCAAGATCCGTTGCAGTTGTATCACCTCTTCCTGCTTCCTCCCGCATTCTGCCTGTGTCAAACTCTGCCGTCGCGAGCATGTCAACCAGCAGCCGTGTGCTGTGTTTCGCGTCACGCGTTCCCCGCCAGATGCTGGGGGTCATCTCCTGAAGATCCCGGTTATAACTCATCGGGAGACCTTTTACAGTCGCCAGAGCCGCCGTATATGCGCCAAGCACGGAAGCCGACTTTGCCCGCATAATTTCAGCCGTGTCGGGGTTTTTCTTCTGGGGCATGATCGAACTGGTTGAACAGAAGGCATCGTCAAGGGAAACAAACCGGATAGAGGAGGAACTCCAGAGAATGAACTCCTCGCAGAGGCGACTTACATGAATCATCAGGATCGAGAGGTTCGAAAGAAGCTCGAGCGCAAAATCTCTCGATGCCACGGCATCCATGGTATTGACCACCATTCCATCAAAGCCGAGAAGTTGAGAGGTGAACTCCCTATTAATCGGATAACCCGTTGAGGCGAATGCGGCAGCGCCGAGGGGAGACTGGTTCACACGTGCAAAACATTCCCTTATGCGATCAAAATCCCGCCCGAATGCCTGTTCATATCCAAGCAGATGATGGGCGAGAGTTGTCGGCTGTGCATACTGGAAATGGGTGAATCCCGGCATGATCGAACCGGTGTGTTCCTCTGCAATCGCGAGGAGAGTCTCCCGGAGGCGGCAGAGGATAGAGAGCTGGCGGAGAATATCATCTCGGAGCCTCATCCGCATACAGGTCACCACCTCATCATTCCTCGACCGTGCAATATGGAGCCGTCCGCCGATCTCCTCTCCAAGGGTCTCAACGAGAAGTGTTTCGATGCCCGCATGGATATCCTCGAAACTGACATCGAATGCAGCTTCCGGGATCCCATTGTCGAACATATCCAGTAACGCTTCCAGAAGCTTCCTTGCAGGTTCCCGCCCGATGATCTGTTGCTTGTGAAGCATCAGGACGTGAGCCATATCCACAAGGATGTCCGCATCTGCGATACACCGGTCTGCCTTCATGGAAGAGAGGAACTGCATCATTTCCCCGGTTCGCTCCCCGCTTAAACGGCCTCTCCTGATCACATCATTCGGCATTTGATCTGCAACCTCTGTACAAAGTGGTGCAGGAAGAGATTAAAACCACGCCTTTCTGGCTTCAAGCTCAATTGTCCGCATCAGCATACCAGGGAAATTACATTGCGACTGGATATGCCGAACAGATCTGTACATGAAATTTGTTATACTTTCGAACCCATATACGATATATTTTTGGGGAATTTTGAAAAAATATTAGTACATTTGTACAATTATTTTAGTCGAATAAGAGATTATTAAATAGTGAAAAGGCAACGATATTTTATGAGATATAAAAAGGTCCTCGCCCTTATCGGGATGATTGCATTGACGATCCTGATCGCCGGATGCGTAACGCCGACCCCACCAGCGCAGGCCGCACAGGTCACTCTGCTCTATGCGAACGTGGGTCAGATGCCCCAGCTCCTTGCAACGGGCCAGGTCGATGGCTATATGGCTTGGCAACCCTTCGTTTCGGTAGCAGATGTCACCGGGCTCGGCACCATTGTGTCTTACTCTCAGAACCTTCCCCCAAAAGGGATTTGGGAAGATCATTCCTGCGACAGCCTGGTTGCGAGGGATGTGATTGTAGCGTCAAATCCTGATACCACTCAGGCACTTGCGACACTTCTCACCAAAGCCACGGATTACACTGCTCAAAACCCGGACCGTGCGGCAGAAATTTCCGCAGAATGGATTTTTGGTCGCAATAACCTGACATTCGGGAATATCAGTGTCGATCCGATAATGATAGAAAAAGCTTCCATTCCAACGATAAAATTTACGAACGATCCTTCACCACAATGGCAAAATTCGAATACGCTCTTCATCGATGCGTTAAAGGATATCGGGTACATCACCGGATCCCTGGCGAATGCCACTCCGGAACAGAGGCAGGCGTTGTTATATAATTTTAATCCCTACAATGCCACAAAATCCATAACCGGACCCGGGCAGCAGACGACACCCTCCGGGGAGACCCAAAAGATAAATATCGGGTATCTTCTCTCCGACCATGATGCACCGTTCTTTGTTGCCATTAAAGAATGGAGATATTTCAATGATACCTATGGTGTTGCGCTCCGCCCGGTGAGCGATACCTACGGAAAGGTCGACGCAGCCGAACTGATAGTGAATGGGGAGAAGGTAGCCGACGTTCAGTTAGTCAGAGGTGACAGCGGCGCTCAGCTCATGACCCTGATGGGTTCCAATTCCATCGACTTTGCCGTTGCCGGAACGCCTCCGACCATCACCGCAATAGACAAAGGCACACCCTTAAAGATCCTCTTCCCGATGCATGTTGAGGGATCCGGATTGGTCGTCTCCTCATCGGCACCGGTGAAGGACTGGGATAGTTTCATCACCTGGGTCCAGGACCGATCCACACAGGGCAAACCGGTAAAGATCGCGGTCGCACCGAAAGGATCGATTCAGGATGTGCAACTCAGTTATGCTCTTGAACAGAGCGGAATCACGGTGAGCGAAACTCAATGAGGAGATATATCTGGATTATATCTCCCATACTCCTTCTTGTCATCTGGGAAATCCTTGCCATCCTAATCAACAATCAGTTCATCCTCCCCACAGTGGGTTCAGTATTTGCTGTTCTTCTTCATCCCTTCGCTGATATCCTGGGTACCGGTAGCCTTGTCTCGAACGCAACAATAAGTCTTATCCGGGTCGTCACAGGATTTCTTGTCGGTGTCCTCGCTGCCATTCCGATTGGAATCGTGATGGGGAAGTCCGAGCTGGTTGACCGTATGGTCGATCCCATCATTCAGATATTCCGGCCCATCCCTCCGATCGCATGGATTCCCCTGGCACTCGCGTGGTTCAAAATCGGCTTTACCTCTATTGTTTTTATCATATTCATCGGCGCTTTCTTCCCTGTCCTCATCAATACCATCGATGGGGTGCGTCGGGTAAACCGTACATGGATCGAGACTGCATACATCTTCGGAGCCTCTGAACTCCAGAGTGTTTATAAAGTTGTTATTCCGGCAGCTGCCCCCACCATCTGGACCGGACTCCGGGTGGGGTTCGGTATCGCGTGGATGTCCGTTGTTGCTGCTGAAATGACTGCGGGGACAAGTTCCGGACTGGGATACCTGATTATTTACGCATACAACTTTGGACAGGTCCAAGTCATAATTGCAGGAATGATCGTCATCGGTCTGATTGGGCTCGGGATCGATAACATGTTAAGAAGAGTGGAGCGGAAAAAATTCCAGTGGCAGGGACAGGAAAAATAACCGGTGGACGTATGGATCTCAAAATTGCGCATCTTTCAAAGGAGTTTATGTCCGCAGCCGGTGAAAAGGTCATCGCATTGCAGGATATCAATCTTGAGATCAGTGACCGGGAGTTCGTGTGTCTCCTCGGCCCCTCCGGATGCGGAAAGACGACACTTCTCAGGATAATTGCTGGCCTTGATGGGGCAACTGCAGGAAGTATAACGATCGACGGGGAGTCCATTACAAAACCGGACAGGAAGATGGCCATGATTTTCCAGGAATACTCGCTTTATCCCTGGAGAAACGTGATCGATAATATTACCTTCGGACTTGAAGTCAAGGGTCAGGGAAAAGCCGAGCGAAATACCGAGGCACAACACTATCTGGACCTTGTGGGGCTGGCAGGGTTTGAAAAGAGTTTTCCGTACGAGCTTTCCGGAGGCATGAGACAGCGGGTCGCAGTGGCCCGGGCACTTGCCGTCGATCCCGCCGTTCTGCTCATGGATGAACCGTTCGGTGCTTTGGATGCTCAGACGCGTAACCTGATGCAGAGAGAGATTCTCGAAATCTGGGAAAAGACGAAGAAAACTATCATATTTGTTACCCATAGTGTTGATGAAGCGGTGTTCCTTTCTGATCGACTCGTCGTCATGACTCCACGCCCGGGCAGGATTCAGGAGATCCTCCCTATCCTCCTGCCGCGACCACGGGATCGGACAAGCACGGAATTCGCACAGGTCCGCCGTTATGTCCTGAATCTGATCGATAGCAGAGGCGTTCTCCAGTAAGATTTAATAAGCCACATCTCCTTTTTATAAAGCACGAACAGGGACGAGGAGTTACCCAGCGATGGTCCGAAAACCAGGAAAAATGTATAGGAATCTGTCAAAAAAGGCATATACCCGCCGCGAATACATGGGTGGTGTGCCTGGCAGCAAAGTTGTACAGTTCGAGATGGGGAACTTATCCGGAGAATTTCCTGCTGAAGCGCATCTGATCGTGGAAGAAGCCTGTCAGATCCGGCACACTGCCCTCGAAGCAGCCCGTATCAGCATCAACAGGAAACTACTCAAAGACGTGGGAAGGCAGAATTTTCACCTGAAACTCCGGGTATATCCCCATCATGTACTCCGGGAGAACAAACAGGCGACCGGTGCGGGTGCAGATCGTGTCTCGGAAGGGATGCGCCTCGCCTTTGGTAAGGCAGTCGGCACCGCGGCACGCGTGACGTCAGGGCAGAAGATTTTCACCGTCTATATGACGCCTCAGTACACCGATAAGGTGAAAGACGCACTCCGGCACGGTGGGCACAAACTTCCATCGCCGTCATATATCGTCATCGAGGAAAAACAACCGGTCATCAGCTGAAGATTCCTTTTTTTCTCGGCAGATTTTATTCTGCAGTGCCCATAGTTTGTACACAGGGGATCATCAGGGGAAATTTTATCCTTTTCCCTCTCTCATGAGTTATGATGGACCAGAGGGAGGAACGAGTGTTTCTGGACGTGGTTTCGGATGCAACAAAAAGAGCCACCTGGAAAGCCGAAGTATACCTCCCGGGAGATGTTTATCGGGCGATTACCTGGACCGCAGTCCTGGATCAAGGCGATGTGCAGAGCTTGTCGCATCCCACATGTACCTCCGCAAAGAATATTTCAAAAGATCCCGGGATGAGAGAAACCGTCCGGAGATTTTTACTCAGGGAACTCCCGACTGCTGGTTGGTATGGACTCGATGGGCGGGGATCTCCTTGCAAAGGTGAGCAGGAAAGCAAAAATGCTTCTCGATGACATGTATTAAAGAGAGACAGGAAATCCCACATGAAACTGGTAATTGATGAAAACCGGTGCAAAGGCTGTAATCTCTGTACCATGGTCTGCCCTTACAAGATCTTCCGGCCGGGAAAGAAGCAGAATCCCCGGGGTGTTGTTATCCCTGAACTTGACCGTCCGGAGCGGTGCGCAAACTGCCGTCTGCAACCTTTGTATGGGCGAACTCTCTGTGGGGTATGTCAGATGATCTGCCCTGACCAGGCAATACGATGGGAGGAGGAGAAGCCTCATCAACCCCGGAAAGTGGCGGTGGAATATTGACCAGAACAGAGTTCATGCAGGGAAATATTGCGTGTGCAGAAGGCGCACTTGCTGCAGGCTGTCGTTTCTTCGGCGGATACCCAATCACCCCGTCCACCGAAATTGCGGAACACATGGCGCAGAAACTTCCGAAACAGGGTGGCGTTTTCATCCAGATGGAAGATGAAATCGCCAGCATGGCATCCCTTATCGGTGCTTCATGGACCGGATTCCGTGCAATGACCGCGACCAGTGGTCCGGGTTTTTCTCTCATGATGGAGAACATCGGGTATGCAATCATGACGGAAACCCCGTGTGTCATCGTAAATATCCAGCGCGGAGGACCGAGTACCGGCCAGCCCACGATGGCGGCCCAGGGTGACATGATGCAATGCCGGTTCGGATCTCATGGAGATTCCAGCATCATCGCCTTGGCGCCGATGAGTGTTCAGGAGATGTTCGCACTCACGGTCCACGCATTCAACCTTTCAGACCGGTTCAGGGTTCCCACATTCCTGATGGCAGACGAGATCATAGGTCATATGCGCGAGCGGATACTTATCCCCGATACCGTGGAAAATACACCGAGAAAGCCCTTGCAGAAGGGCAAACCACCGTTCCAACCGGATCCGGATGATATTCCCGGGTTTCCGGAGTTTGGAAAGGGTTACGGAGTTCATGTAACAGGGCTGACCCACGATGAACGGGGATATCCCTGTGCCACGAACCCCAAAGTACATGCGTCACTGGTGGAGCGTTTAGTTCGGAAGGTTGAATCCGCACGTCATGAAATTGCCGATTATGAAGTGGTCAATCCCGAAGCACGGAGGGTGTTCATCACGTACGGGGCACCGGCCCGATCCGTGCAGCAGGTTCTTCACGATCTCGAATCGTCCGATGTCGGGCATCTCCGGCTCAGAATGGTATGGCCGTTTCCCGAAAAAGCCCTAATGCAATTTCGGAATGCTGAAGTATTCTTCGTCCCTGAACTGAATCTTGGTCAGATGGCACGGGAGATCGATCGTCATACCGATGTTCCCGTCGTTCCGATCCCGAAACTGGGAGGAGATCTTCATACCCCGGAAGAATTGAAAATAAGAGCGCTGGAGGGTAAATGAGTTTCAGCGACTGGTTCAGGCAGGACCGTCTCCCGCATATTTTCTGCGCCGGATGCGGGAATGGAACCGTTATCAACTGCACCCTGAGCGCGGTGGACGAGATGGGCTGGTCAAAGGAAGAGACGGTCTTCATTTCCGGTATCGGGTGTTCTTCCCGTGCACCAGGGTATATCCTCACCGACTCGCTGCATACGACACACGGCCGGGCACTGGCCTTCGCAACCGGTGTCAAACTTGCCCGACCTGAACTTCATGTGGTGGTCTTCACGGGGGACGGGGATCTTGCTGCGATCGGAGGCAATCATTTCATCCATGCATGTAGGCGTAATATCGACATCACCGTGATTTGCATGAACAATCAGATATACGGCATGACCGGAGGACAAGGGAGCCCGACGACCCCCATAGGGGCTCTCAGCACAACCACTCCCTATGGCTCCGCGGAACCCGCTTTCGATCTGTGCGAACTTGCCATTGCAGCCGGTGCGAATTATGTCTCGCGCTGGACCTCATATCATGTCAAGGAGCTCTCCCGGGCAGTGAAGGTAGGACTCGAGACCCCTGGACTGTCCTTCATCGAAGCGATGGTCCAGTGTCCGACGAATTTCGGACGGAGAAACAAGTACCGTCAGGTGACCGATCAGGTCGAATACATGAAAACGCATACTATTCTCCGGCAGCAGCGGGACAGGATGATCGAGGGGGGAATAGAGGTCCCATCCGATATGGTACCGGTTGGGGAGTTTATCCGTCGCAACCGACCGGCACTGGGGGTCCTGCAATGAGGCACGAAGTCAGGTTTTCCGGGTTTGGAGGCCAGGGGATCATCCTCTCGGCAGTAATCCTCGGTCGGGCGGCAGTCATGTACGATAACAAATTTGCCGTCCAGACACAGGTATATGGACCTGAGGCACGGGGTGGTGCTTCAATGAGTGCGGTAATCATCGATGATGAACCGATATTTTACCCGAAAGTCACCATTCCCGATATCTATGTGATCATGTCACAGGAGGGGTTTGAAAAGTACGGAGAATCCGCCCCTGCCGGAGCAATCATGCTCCTTGATTCAACATTGGTTCATTCCAGACCCGGCTGCAGGTATTTTGAAATTCCGGCTACCCGGGAGGCAAAAGAGACGCTGGGAAGGGATATCGTCGCAAATATCGTGATGCTCGGCGCACTTGTGGTTGCGACACATATCGTAAGCGAGAAAGCGCTTGAACGAGCGATCCTCGACAGTGTACCCAAAGGTACGGAATCACTCAATCAGAAGGCGATGAAAAAGGGATTCGAATTGGCGGAGAAAGAGGGGAACAGACATGAAGTTGCTTGAATTTGAGGCAAAAAGGTGCATGAATACATACGGTATACCGATTCCGAACCATCTACTGATTCGTTCACCGGAAGAACTGAAGGACCATATCCAGAATATCGGCGAGGAGATCGTCCTGAAAGCGCAGGTGGATGTCGGTGGCAGGGGAAAGGCCGGTGGAATCGTCATGGCGACCCCGTCGGATGTCGCTGTCAAAGCATCAGCCCTTTTTCGGAAGGAGATCAAGGGTCTGCCGGTACATGAAATCCTTGTTGAGGAGAGGCTCCCTATCCTGAACGAATACTATCTGAGCATCGCGATCGATCGCTCCTCAAAACAGGCGCTCATCCTCTTTGCCGATGCGGGCGGGGTCGACATAGAGAGGGTCGCACGGGAGAAACCGGAGGCGGTGAGAAGAGGCTCCGTACCACTCCTTATGCATGATATCCCTCCGTTCATGATTCGAGACCTGCTCGCCGGAGCACCGAAGGAGCTGGGCGGTCTCATCTCTAAGTTGTACCGGGTATTCTCTGAAAAAGATGCCCTCCTTGCCGAGATCAATCCGCTGGTTACCACCCCCCGCGGGGTATTTGCCGCCGATGCCAAGATGATCATCGATGACAACTCACTACAGCGACAGGGCATTACGGTGAACAGGGATCTTACCGAGCGAGAGAGGGAGGCGGAAAAACATGGCTTTTCTTATGTCGAACTGAACGGGCAGATCGGCGTGATCGGAAACGGAGCCGGCCTCACCATGGCAACACTGGATCTCATCGAATATTATGAAGGACGGGCCGCCAATTTCCTGGATGTCGGCGGTGGTGCCGACCAGGAGCGGGTGATGCATGCCGTGAGACTTGTCGCGAGTGTTCCATCGGTGAAGGTGATCATCGTCAACCTCCTCGGAGGGATCACTCGTTGTGATGAGGTAGCTCGCGGGATCATCGATGCCGGGGTATCCCAAAAGATAATCGTAAGGCTTGCGGGCACAAATGAGGATGATGGCAGAAGACTCCTTACTGCCAAGGGATATGAGATGCTCGACACGATGGAACAGGCTGTTAAGGCTGCGGTCATGGAGGCGGCGGAGTGATTTACGGCGATAAACGAATGGGGATTATCGTTCAGGGCGCGACCGGTAAGCAGGGGGCATTTCATCTGCAACTGATGAATGAATATGCACGCCAGGTCGGCGGGAGGGGAGTCGTTGCGGGGGTTACTCCCGGCAAGGCAGGCCAGGAGGTACATGGCGTTCCGGTATACAACAGTATTCGCGATGCACTCCGGGAGCAAGATGCATCCGTGAATGTCATATTCGTCCCCGCTGTAGCTGCGGGGGATTCCATTATGGAATCGGCAAGTGCCGGGCTCGACCTAGCGGTCGTTATCACCGAGCATATTCCCGTGCATGATACCATGACGGCCATCTCATTTGCGGAATTGAACGGATGTGCCGTGATCGGACCGAACTGCCCCGGACTCCTGTCTCCGGATGAGATAAAGTTAGGTATCATGCCTGCTCACCTCTCCTCGCGGGGTCAAATCGGGGTCATATCGCGGAGCGGTACCCTTACGTACGAGATCGTGAGCGAACTGACCCGGTCAGGTCTGGGTCAGAGCACGATCATTGGAATCGGAGGCGATCCGGTCATCGGTCAGACCTTCGCGGATGTTTTATGTCGGTTCGAGGAAGACCCGAAGACCAAAGCGGTCGTCATTATCGGGGAGGTCGGCGGATCGCTGGAAGAGGAAGGAGCACAAGCGACCGACATTCCCCTCGCTGCATATATTGCAGGTGTATCGGCACCCCCCGAAAAGCGTATGGGTCATGCGGGTGCCATCATCGAAGGAGGAGAAGGAGATGCCCGTTCAAAAATATCGAGGCTCAAGCAATTGGGAGTCCCAGTGGCATCCCGCCCATCCGAGATCCCCAGGCTCATTAAAGAACTGATTTGACCCCTGAACCTTTTTTTTAATTCGCAAATGGCCCCATCTCCCAACACAAAGACATTAAGATCACCCGGTAAATAGTATGATGATTGACGAATGGAACCTGAAGATGAGATAGAGCCGGAATTTAATGCTGATGACGAAGGAGGATTGGGCAGATATCTACAACCCGGAGAAGAGCTGTTTATATCATCCGAAAATATCGGTATTAAAAAGTTCCTCTTTACCGCATGTCTTACGGACAGGAGGCTCTTTCTCATCGACCAGAAAGGAGCATGCCTCGGTATAACGGCAAAGGAGATCCCGAAAGAATACATCGTAGAGAGCTATCTTGATGCACCCCCGGGGACAGACCCGGTTTTGATCCTGTCGATCAAGACAGCGGACGATGAAACCCGGACGATGAAACTGGGATTCCAGCAGTCTGGTGAAGACCGGACCCCGGAATGCGAGGAGTGGATGGTCTTGTTCAGGGAAGGGAAACGTGCATCCATGGATATATTCACCCCGGGGGAGACATCGGAAAAAGAGATACTTCGGAAACCGACCGCCCCTACACTAGTCTGGCCGGCAGAGCCTGCGGTTCAAACCGGATCGAAGGCTGAAGAGATACCACCATCAGCAGGGACATCAGCGCAACCGTATGTACCTGCCGTTGATATTGTTTTAAGAGAAACACCGGTTGAAAAAAGGACAAAAGGAGAAACTCCTGATGTTCCGGCAACCAGGAATCGACCGGAACAGACGCTGAATACCGGTAATGTAGTTATGTATTGTCACCATTGCGGGAAAAAGATCCCTAAAAATGCGAATTTCTGTCCTTTCTGCGGGACTAAAACACATGATCCCGAAAAAGGCGGGAATCCGGCATCTCTACCGAATCCGAATCTGCCTTCAGCAGTAATCGACACGAAACCGGAGAGAAGGTCATTCTGGAAGAAAGTTTTTGGAAAAGGGAAATCATAACCTTTTTTTAGGCGACCATCCAGTTCACTGTCATCTTCATCGGACAGAACGATTCTGTGGGAGTTGGGTCGATCCTGATCGCGCGGGACAGCGCGGAACACTGGTCTGTTCTTAATGCTTCAACCCTTTAATTCCACCACTGCAAGAAGAAGGGCAGTTGTTTGGAACCCTTTCATTTCGCTGGTGATCAGAAGAAAATTCCAGGGGATTTCCGGTTCCTATATGAGGTCCCGATTCCCCATTCGCGACCTCCGTATTTCATGTGATCCTGATAACCGCCATATATTAGGTTCCCCTACTCCATCAGGAGAGTTTATTATCCGTCAGCATCTGGGGTTCTTTTTCGATTAGTAATTTCAAAGATATTGACTCTCATAATCTGAAACAATCATCTTGAAATAGAGGGATAAAGCAATCCTTTAAATGAATTCCGACTCTTTTTATATGGGTACGTACGAGCACTGAGTGATTCCATGCCGAGAAATATCAGAGTTGAAGCCTTGCGTCAGATTCCATTGGAACGGCAGGAGATCGAGCTGGTCGAGCGCAAGTGTCCGGGGCATCCGGACAGCCTTGCAGACGGTATTGCTGAGTCTATCAGCCAGGCACTGTCTCTCGCGTATATCGAAGAATGCGGAGGGATCCTCCATCACAATACAGATCAAGGCGAGATCGTGGCAGGGGAATCGATGCCCCGGTACGGAGGAGGAAAGATCATTCGCCCCATCTACATTCTCCTCGATGGGAGGGCGACAAAGAACTTTAACCATTTCAACATTCCCACCGATTCGATTGCGGTCGAAGCTGCCCGTAAGTATCTTCGATCCGTACTTCCGGAGCTGAATCTTGAACGGGATGTGATCGTTGATTGCAAACTGGGAACGGGATCAACGGATCTTCGTGACGTGTTCCGGCCTTGTGATACGAAGGTCCCACGGGCAAATGATACCTCATTTGGCGTAGGACATGCTCCATTCAGCGAAACCGAGAGCATAATAAAAGCGGTAAGCGCGTTTATCGATGTCGAGCTCCGTCCGAAATATCCGGTATTTGGACAGGATATTAAGATTATGGGGCTCCGTGACAAGGATACAATCACACTGACCATCGCCTGTGCAATGGTTGACCGATACTGCTCGGATCTCGCTGAATATCGCGAATATAAAGAAATCATGCAGCATGAACTCCGTAAAGTTGCAGAAAAGATTAGTGACCGTGATATTCATGTTGTGGTAAATACTGCCGATGATCTCGATCGGGGCATTGTATACCTGACGGTCACCGGAACATCCGCTGAGATGGGGGATGACGGATCTGTCGGTCGGGGAAACAGGTGCAATGGTCTTATAACCCCGAACAGGCCGATGAGCATGGAGGCAACCAGTGGGAAGAACCCGATCAACCATATCGGAAAGTTATACAATCTTCTTTCTACGCAGCTTGCAATGGAATGTGCCGGGAAGATCGGAGGAATTGAGGAATTGTACGTCCGGCTACTTTCCCAAATCGGACAACCCATCGATCATCCGTTAGTGGCAAGTGTGCAGGTTCTGACCAGGCCAGAAGTAGAACTTTCTCAGATCCGACGGGATATCGAATCCGTTATCGATGACGGGCTGGAGAATATTACCTGCATGACCGAGAAGATTATACGTGGTGAGATCGATACGTTCTGATTCTGAATCCCTGTCTGAAAATCTCGAGACGAAGGGGGATTGGGCAATTGGGTCCTCCTGCGTCAGACTGGCAATTCCAAACAAAGGAAGAATAGCCATACCGATCAGGGATCTTTTGGAAAAAAGCGGGCTTCATCTCATCGACAACGGCGAGAGGCGACTGATCAGCGCCACTGTCGACCCGGAGGTCGAGGTATTGTTTGCACGGCCGGTGGACATCCCGGAATATGTCACAAATGGTGCGGCAGATATCGGGATCACCGGTCATGACATGGTGCTGGAACGCTGTGCAGATGTTGAAGAATTGCTCGATCTCCAGTTGGGCAGAGCCACCCTTGTCCTTGCGGTTCAAGAGGACTCCCCTGCAGAACAGGTTTCGGACCTGGGAGGATCGAGGATCGCCACGGAATTTCCGATGATAACCCGGAATTACTTCAGGGAACGCGGTCTGTCGGTAACTGTTTTCCCAGTCGGCGGCGCATGTGAAGTGACTCCTCACCTCGGCATTGCAGAAGCGATCGTCGATCTCACCAGTTCGGGCAACACGCTCCGACAGAACCGGCTCCGGATCCTGGACAGGATACTCGAGACGAGCACGGTACTTATCGCAAACCATGATGCGCGGTTAAGAAAATCACAGAAAATTGAGGAGATCTGCCTTGCACTCGAAAGTGTGATTCGCGCCAGGGGACAATGCTACCTTATGATGAATGTAAAGCGTTCCGCCTTGGATTCAATCAGAAGGGAATTGCCGGGGCTTTCAGGGCCAACCGTGATGGAAGTTGCATCCGCCGAGGACCTGGTCGCAGTCCATGCCGTTGTTGGTGAGCAACAGGTATACCGCCTGATCAACGCCCTCAAAAGAGCCGGGGCTAAGGACATTCTTGTGATGCCCATCGAACGGATGATCAGGTGAAGGTATGAAGATATTTCCTGCAGTTGACATTCTCGAAGGAAAGTGTGTTCAGCTTGTACAGGGAAGACCAGAAACCGCAACGATCTATGGTGATCCGGTGCTCGCCGCGAAACGATGGATTTATGAAGGGGCCGGCGCACTCCATGTAATAAATCTGGATGGTGCATTCGGAAGATCGGATAAAAATGCAGCTCTAATCCGGGAATTGATCCGCGAGACCGGAGTGAAGATCCAGATCGGCGGGGGTATCCGGACAATGACAGATGCTGCAGAATGGATCCGTATCGGGGTCGAACGGGTTATTCTTGGGACGCTCGCGGTCCGTTCACCCGATATCATTCGTTCCCTCGCAGAAGAATTCGGATCCTACCGGGTGATGGCCAGTGTAGACGCACGAGGCGGTCGGGTTGCCATCGAGGGGTGGCAACAGTTGGGAGGGGATTTTATCGAATTTGCCCATCTTTTCGAGGAAATGGGGGCAGGCTCGATTCTCTACACGAACGTGGATATCGAGGGGCTGCAAGGAGGCGTTAAAATGGATCCGGTGCGGAGGCTGATCCGGGAAACACGGTTACCGTTAACCGTCGCGGGAGGGATTTCTTCGAAAGAAGATCTTATCGCACTCCGCGATGCCGGAGTAGATGGAGCGGTTCTTGGTTCGGCACTCTATAGCGGCCGGTTACCTTTGCGTGAGGCACTCGAGGTAGGCATATGAGACGGAGTGAATTGAATCGGAAAACAGGGGAGACCCATATCCGGGTCGTTCTCGATTTTGACAGCACAGGAAACAGTGAGATCAGAACAGGAATTCCTTTTTTTGACCACATGCTGTACGCGGCCGCATATCATGGCGGGTTTGACCTCGTCTGCCAGGCGCAGGGTGATCTAGAGGTTGACTACCACCATACGGTCGAGGATGTCGGGATCGTTCTGGGAGATGCGATAAAATTGGCTGTCAACGGCGGAAGGGGAATGAAACGGTTTGCACACGCAATCGTGCCAATGGATGAAGCACTTGCCACGGTTGCACTCGATTGCGGCGGACGGGGATACCTCGTGTATCGGGGCCGTTTCAATGGCGCCCTGGTCGGGGGAATGGACCGGGACATCTTCGAACATTTCTTCTATAGTATGTGTACGCATGGCGGGATAACGGCACATTTCAACTTTGAGGGTAGAAATGATCACCATCAATGCGAGGCGATATTCAAGGCATTTGGCCTCGCTCTCGGGGATTCAGTATCAATCAAACCAGGCCGGCCCGACGAGATCCCCAGCACAAAAGGAGTGTTGTAATCCGGTCCGGCATTAAAATACAGATTGAAGTTTCTTATAGATTACTGGCGGAAGACTGACCGTGGAGAATTTTGGAAATGGCTTCACGCGCCGCCACCCTGACAAAGCAGTTTTCATCACTGCAGGTCATCCTGAGCGGTTCAAGGGCACGGATATCCCCCAGATTTCCGATGGCTTCGGCCGTCACGTAGCGGATATCATAATCTCTATCTGATAATAGTGTGACCAGATGATCGTATGATCGTCGATCCCGGGTAGATCCAAGACCAGAAATCGCCGCGATGCGAATTCGTTTGTTCTGATCTCCGAGGGCCAGCATCAGGTCTTCCACGAAAGGCTGGCCGACGGTCCCGGGATCGGGATCTGGTTTGACGATGTTATGCCCGGTCTTTTCCGTCAATTGCTGCATATTCAACGGCATCTCCCCCCAACCTTCTTTTAGAAGGATGATAGACCGTTGTTTTCACAATTTAAGAAAATTCGCCCGTCAGATCTGCATGGCAAATATTTAATAATAAGAATTGATCAGCAAACCAGTTGTTCCCAATAAAAGGATGAAATTAGTACCGATTGAAGAAAACAACAAAATCAGAACTTATTCAAAGAAAAGAAGTGAATTCAGGCGGACTTTGCCGCGAGTTCAACGTCCTCTTCCTTGATGGTCTTCCTTCCAGCATGCATTGCAAGCCTGTTTGCCTCTTTGGTGAGGTTTGCAATGTAGTCTTCAGCTTTTCCCACGAGAGCAGCAGCAGCATCGCTTCCGACTCTCTCTGCGCCATTCTTCTTTGCAATTCTTACAACTGCAGCAATAGGTAAATCTGCCATTTATATTACCTCAATCAAAAGTGTATCAGCAACTATATAAATGTTTCTGGAATATGGTCCAAATTTTTGTTGATTGCCTTATCGGTGGACACTCTGAAGCTTTAATAGATCGATCGGGAAGAGCGCTGGAAGCATGATCAAAAGGGTATAAAATAACTCTTGTTTCCATAAAAAAGCAAATAATCCCGTAGAATAATTATTTTGCAAGCAAATCAGCAAGCATTAAAGCATTCGTATAATCTGGTGAGGCGCGCGAGGTATCCACAAAAATTCTGCCGACATTCACCACAGGGGCGCCGTGTGTTCTGCCAGATCCAAGAAAGATCAATGTTCGGAAGATCAAATTGCCGGTAATACCGTCCGGTGCTATGATAATACCGCAATCCTGGATTGCTCCCTCAATCAATATCTCATAATGTGTTGCATCCCCGAGCCGGGCAACCAGCACCCCCATGGCAAGACTCGTGTCTACAGCGGGATAACGCCCGATATCTCCATACCGGCCACCCGAGAGAACCCCTACCCTGTCCGGAAGACCGAGACGTTCGGCAATTGCCTTTCCTCCACGGATCAAACTGAGTTTCTCCGATACTGTCCATCCTTCATCAACCCCGACCGGACCAAGGAGAAATTTCCTTCCTCCCGCTGTTTCGAGGAGGGCAATCCGTTCCAGGTGATCGACCCCTGCAGCCTGCCGCAGACGCTGAAGAGTAGTATTGGCAGTGAATGTACCACGAACTGCCGCATTGATCCGGCCGGTTATCAGGTCTTTGATCAACTGATCTTCCGGGCTGGCATGCTCTATAACGGGAATATTCCCGACCCCCCGGCCTATGGTTCCGGGCCGGCTATAGCAAATGATCTCCGCAGACAGGCGTGATTTTTGTATACTATCAAGAACCCTCTCTGCCTCCCCGGCAACACCGATACCGATCTTTTTCATGGACAGGATCCCGGACCGGTGAATAACCCCATGATACCATTATGGGTGAAATCGAAGACTGATGAATCTTCTCCACGATAAGTGATCCGCAACTCACGACTGTCGTCTACTGTCCCTATGCATCGTGCTGTCATACCAACGCGGGCAAACCGACTGCATATCTCATCAAGGTGTTCTTCCCGGGCAGTCAGAATGAACCCCATTCCAGGATACATACGCACCCATTGTTCAAAGGTCAACCCGTGACATTCCATATCCGGCCGGGGTATTGCATCCAGATCGATTGTCGCGCCCTTTCCGCTTACTTCCAGGAGCATTCCCAGTGTCCCGATAATTCCCGGGTTACTGATGTCTTTTCCGGCCGTTACGAGGTGTTCCCGCCCGAGCTCCTCAAGGAGACGTATCTGTCTGCGGACCTGTTCCGAAGATTTCATCGTGACCGAGTCCCAGTTCAGGATACACGAGGGATGCACGCGCCCGTCGATATCTATCGCGGCCACGACCCGATTCCCCCTCTCCGCCGTATGACTGTAGATCACGGAATCACGCTTCGCTATGCCAAGGATTGCAACATCAATCACGCTGTAGGGAGTATCCGGATGCAGATGTCCTCCCACGATCGGTACATTGAACTGGAGCGATGCATCATGCATCCCTTCGATCACCTTCTTTTCGATCTCCGGATTTGCAATAGAGAGAACATCGACCATTGCAATGGGCTTTCCCCCCATTGCCGCGATATCATGAATATTAACCAGAACAGAACAATATCCCGCCCAATAGGGATCCGCCTCCATGAGCCTGCTCCATATCCCGTCCGCAGCAAGAAGAAGGGCTTCGTCATCATGGCTGATAACCGCTGCATCCTCACCGAACGAAGCAATAACATCAGGGGCATCGATACGTATCGCTTTGACCATTTCTCCAATGGCATGTTTTCGTCGTACACCTTCGTATTCCCTGACGACGGTTGCAATTCGTGCGGTGGAGCAGCTGTTGACCAAGGTATTCACCGACTCTGAAAAAGTCTGTTTAGGTTATCTCTCTTCATCAGACATAATTTATTTGATTAGCGGAGCCGATCTGTCTCTATGGACTGGGCGGAAAAATACCGTCCCCAACGGCTTGATGAAGTTGTAGGAAACTCCCCTGCTCTTCGCCGGATGTATGAGTGGGGAATTTTCTGGACGCGGAAATCCCCCCCTCTCATCCTGTATGGGAAACCGGGCACAGGAAAGACCTCGAGCGCTCACGCACTTGCCGTGGATATGGGATGGGAGGTAATTGAACTCAATGCAAGCGATCAGCGAACAAAAGCAGTGATAGAAAGGATTGCGGGTATCAGCAGTATGACCGGAAGCCTCATGGGAGCATCCAGAAAGCTGATCATCCTTGACGAAGCGGATAACCTGCAGGGCACCGCAGACCGGGGAGGCGCACGGGCAATCATCGATGTGATCCGTAAGGCGCAGCAACCGATCATCCTGATTGCAAATGATCTCCATGATCTTGCAGCGGAGCTGCGATCGCAGTGCGAACCGGTCCAGTTTCGTGCACTCCAGGCACGCTCAATCGCCCCCCGGTTGCGATTTATATGTGCATCGGAAGGAATACAATGCACTGATACCGCTCTGCGGGAACTGTCTGAAGTTGCCAGGGGCGATATGCGCCAGGCAATTAACACGCTCTATGCATCGGCGATTGGAAGAACTACACTCGATGAATCACAGATCCGTGTTTCCCGGAAAGATGAGAGATCAACGATATTCGATCTGGTAGCCGCGGTTTTTGGCGCGAAACCGGGCGACGAGTTGCTGCAGATCTCATATGAAGTAGACGAGACCCCCGACACAATAGAACAGTGGCTTGAGGCGAATGTCCACCATATTCATGATCATGTCAGCATTACACAGGCATACCAATGCCTGTCCAGGGCTGATGAATACATCGGTTACACCTACCGCCAGCAACACTACACACTCTGGCGGTATGCGACCACATTGATGCTCCTGGGAGTCTCCCGTGCGTCTAGGGCATGCGGCATCCATGCCCGGATAACAATACCGGCGCGATGGAAGCGGATGGCCGGGTACAGAAAACAGAAATCGGTCAGATCGGCTCTGACGACCCGACTTGCGGAAATACTTCATATGGCACAGCATACTCTGCGAGAAGGTTACACGGATATGATCGCGTCCCTTATCGACCGTGATCCGTTCAGTTATGTTGAAGAGTTCGAAATGGATGCAGAGGAATTAACCCTGTTCATTCATGATAAAAGCCGGGCCAGTGAGACCATGAAACAGCTCGCTTTCCGTGAGGAACAGAGGGAAAAGCAAAAAAAAGAGCAGGAAAAGGCCCGGCAAAAAGAGGAGAAACGAAGGGAGAAGGAACGGACGAGCGTTTCCCCGCCGGATTCCGATAAAAAGAGAACTGAGCGGCGTCAGGCGACTCTCGATGGGTTCTGACGGTGATAGTAGTGCAGGATGACTCCACAGTCGATCAGCTCCCCGCCGTCCCCGTACCATTCGAATCCCAGGTGATATACGAGCAGATCGGCATTGACCAGACTGGCAAGGGCGATGAGTGGAGCTATCATCTCTTCTCCCGGGCGGATTGCATAAAGAAGATCTGCATGTTCGTAGATTCGCAGATCAGGTTTGCATATATCATCGCAGAAAAATGAGAGACTGCCGGGGAGTACGCTCGGCAGGATATCCGTGCAACAGATTTCTGTTCCCGCCCCCCGTATAATCTCGGCGGCTGTCGTGTTACCCCCCACTCCGATCTCCACTACACGCCGGTATTTATCTGCAATATACCTGCCGATATGCCGTTCAATATATTTATCCCCGGCCATTGCAGAACATATTAGTTGATGTTTGCCCTTATTTTTTGGGATTCTACCGCACCGGGCGGTATTGAACTTCCGGTATTGCGAACAATCACTGCGATCATCGGTATTCCGGCGAAGGTGACAGGGAGCTGTATACTCCTGGATGGGTTTGTAGGAGCGCGAAAACAGATTGACGCAAAAGTAGTTCTTGATAGTATGGAGATCTACACGCACCGCACAGGATTCAGTCATCCTCTCCTCCTGGTAATCGGGCAGGATCTCTTCCGTGACGGAACCCCATCTCTCTTCGGGCTCGCACGACCGGAAACGGGTGTTGCGGTGATCTCCACCGCACGCCTTTCCAACGAGTTTTATGGTCTGTACCAGAACGATGAGGAATTTATAAATCGGATATCCAGGGAAGGCGCTCATGAGATCGGGCACCTTTTCGGTCTCGGACATTGTTCAGATCCGGAATGTGTCATGTTCAACCCCTGCACCCTTGACGAGCTGGATCGGAAGAGGAATCAGTTCTGTCAATCGTGTAAGCGGGCAATAGAGAGTGCGATCGCGCAGTCTTAAATGAGAATTGAACGATATCTCTTTTTCGGAGTTTTTTTACAGTCTTTTCGTGACCCGGCCTATTTATCGACCGGTATCTGGAAGACCGTACGTTGTTTATTTCCATTACAATTTACAAATATCGGATGTTTCAGAAACATAATTGCGATATCATATTTTCGGGTTTCATTGCCAAAATCTGGCATTCCACTAGGATTAAAATCTTTCGGCGCCCTTAAAATGAGCGGCGCTGATCTCTCAAGAACCCTTAAGATTCTGTCATTCCGGGATAGTGGTGACAATCCGCTCTTTATCAAGGAATCTGGTCAGGTATCCTGTGATCAGAAGCAGCAGCACCGCAAGGAAGAACAGGGAAACAAGAACCTGCCAGCTGATGATGAACGATGCCCCAAGCAGTTCGCGGGTAAATGTGATGAGCAGGATCAGGGCGAAGATAATCCCGAAATTGAGGATCTGATTTTCACGCATCCCAAGAAGGAGCTGGGAAAAGCCAATCAATCCGGCGGCCGATGCGATAAACAGGGGAACGATAAGGAATATATGTAAGAATATCAGGAATCCTGGGAGGATTAGGGCTCCGTTGGCGGCGGACGCCCCTCCGATTATCAATGTGGCCGCAAGAAGCGTCAGCAGATATGCCGGTATCGTTACCCCGAGCACTTTACCTATCCATATCCTGCGAAGGGAAAGCGGTGTACAGAGGAGTGTCTCGATGACGTGCTCCTGTTTCTCCCGGAAAAATGCCTGCCCCGTAAAGATATACCCAATAAAAATCCCGAGTGTAAGCACCAGGTAAAATCCCAGCTGATCGATGCTATTGCCTGCATTACCAGGTTGGTCTGCTCCGAACGCAGGTGCAGATACAAACCCGAAGACAACGACAAAGAGGAATGCCGAGATGAGAACATTCCTCGAACGGACGATCTGCTGGATCTCCTTTCTGGCAACAACAAGGATATCATTCATGGCGATTATGCCTCCGCCTGACGCATTACATCCAGATAGATCTCCTCCAGTGTCCGTGAAACCTTTATCGCCTCTTCTATGCTGATCCCTTGGCGTATAAGGCAATCGAGCATGGGAGATGCTGACTTACCGGCCAAGACCATCCGAATCCTATCACCCTCCTGAATTACTTCCTTAACCTGCGGATCAGCACTCAGAACTACGATGGCGGGATCTATCTCTTTGGGATCCGCAAGCGTAATCAGCATTGTCGTGATCCCGGTACCGGCTGTAAGTCGCTGTATCGAATCGAGTGCCTGAATCTTGCCCCGGTGAAGGATCGCAACACGCGAACAGACACGGGATACTTCGTCAAGATTATGCGAGTTTAAAAATATCGTAATTGATTCGCGTCTGGAAAGCTCGAGGATAAGTTCCCGCACCATATGCTGGGCTTCCGGATCGAGGCCCGATGATGGTTCGTCAAAGAACAGGATCTCCGGATCGTGGAGAATTGCCCGGGCAACGCCGAGTTTTCGTTTCATTCCCGTGGAGAGCATCCCGACCATCTGATTCCTCGATTCAGAGAGACCGACAAACGACAGAAGTTCAGAAATCCTTTCTTCACGATGGGGTACCCGGTAGAGGCGAGCAAAATAATCGAGGTTCTCGTACGCGTTCAGTCGTTCATACAGCCCGTTATTTTCCAGCAGTACACCAACCTTGTGGCGAATGGCATCTTGATCCGAGAGCGAATATCCGAGTACCGAAGCCTTACCACTGTCCGGCCGGAGGAGGCCGAGGAGGAGCCGCATCGTGGTTGTCTTCCCGGCACCGTTCGGCCCGAGAAATCCAAAGACCTCGCCCTGTTCGATCGAAAAGCTGATACCATCCAATACAGATCGCCCATGAAAACTCTTTTTCAGCCCTTGGATCTCAATAACGCTCAAAAAAAGTAACCCCTTGTGCTCATTATTCTGATAGGCCCCATAAGGAATTCTTCTCTGTGACAGAAGATACTCGGTTGATATTGAATGATCCGGTTTATTCTCGTCCTGCCGCCGCACCAGTCCTGGCAAGCTTGTGATTTGGGAATAAATCCGGGTACAAAATATCCCATCGAGGGCAAAAGATGGCTTAAACCGATAAAAGAGATTAACCGAACAGGGCTCCGAGCCCTGCCATGCCGCTCTCTTCTTCTTCCTTCTTTTCCTCCACGGATTCTCCCGCAGCAGGGGCTTCAGCCACACCCGCGGCTGGCGCACCGGCTGCCGGTGCTGCTACAGCCGCGACCGGTGCGGCAGTCTGCCTTGCTGATCGCCTCGTCGATATTTATCCCTTCAAGGGAAGCAACAAGTGCCTTTACACGGGATTCATCAACGGCAATACCCGCGGCAGTAAGGACTGCTTTGACATTTTCTTCATTAACCTTCTTTCCTGCCTTGTGCAGCAGAAGTGCTGCGTAGATATACTCCATCTCATTCACCTTATCAATTTTAAATCAGCGGCCCTCCACTATTTCTTTAAGGGCCTGTGTTTCTCTGTACGCTTTACCTATAATCGCATCAATAACGTCTTTTTCATAGACGCTCGCCTCGATCGCAAGTCCACGAGCTTCCCTGACCGCTTTCGTGATTATCGGCTGGATGGTCTCCCGTGTTGGAATGGCCGCATTCACCGAGAGATTGAAAGCCTGTACCGATGCCAGAGTGATCTGGTTCAGAACGACTGTCTCATCGATAGCAAGGACTGCAGGCTCATAAATGCCACCATCATACCATGCGACCTGGAGGAGAAGACCGATATCCATCGGTTTGATATCCAGTTTGGAGAGGACATCTGCAAGTTTTGCACCAATCACCGCACCTTTCTTCACGACGGTCTTAGTCTCACGAATCTTAACCTTGCCTGCCTCGATAGCAGCGGGAATTCCTGCCTGCTGGAGTTCCCCGACGATAGGTCCCGGTTTGAAACTCGTCGGTCCTTTCTCAACAACGATGTCCTCCGGGGCGACCTCGCCAGCCTTGGCTGCCATCTTGGTCTTGGTCTTCTCCAGCGTTCTAAATAACCGGAACGGGTTCTCGTTCGTAAAGATCAGGGCGGAGTGCCCGGAAACAAACCCGCTTACTTCCTTTTTATCCCCTCCGATCTCTTCGAAAGCATGTTTAATCAGGGTGTTACGCGTCATCCTGATGACTGCCGTTCCGCGGAGATTGCGCCGGATCTGCTGGACCTGGGTTCCTGGTATTCCGTACATATCGACCAGACCAACGAGGGTATACTGATCCGCATACCGTTTAATCTCCTCGATCTCCTTGCGCTTCCATTCCGGGAGATGATGAGTGTACAATGCCATGCTACACCAACCTCTCTGCCGGCCCCATCGTCGTTTTCACATAGACCGACCGGATATTGAGATGTCCCTGCTCCAGAACGGACTCAACCCTCTTCAAAACGGTGTCGATATTTTCAGCGATCTGTTCCGGTGCCATCTGTGTCGTCCCGACTTTCACATGAAAGACTTTCTTATCCTTGGTCCGTATCTTCACAGAATTTCGGAGACGATCAACGATGGGCCTGATATCCGTCCCGCTTGGGATGGGCATCGGCATGCGGCCCCGTGGTCCGAGGCGCGGCCCCAGGAATCGTCCTACCGAAGGCATCACTCCCGTTTCTGCGAGGAAAAACCGGTACGCATTCGCTATCTTCCGTGCTTCGCGGGGTTCTCCTCCGAGACGTTCTATCTCTTCGGGACCGATGATCAGATCCACGCCGGCTTCTTTGGCCTGCGTCACAATATCCCCTTTTCCAAGCACCACAATGCTGTTCTGTTTTCCGGTGCCGAAGGGGAGAAGAATCGTTTCGTCGATACGATTTTTCGGCTGCGCCATATCGATATTCTTGAGATTGACGGTAATATCTACGCTCTCAGAGAATTTTCGTTCAGGCGCTTTTTCAACAGCCGACTTTACGGCCTGCAAAATTCTGGCCCTTTCAACCATCTGATTCCTCCATAGTACTCGACCTTTTTAGATCTTCTATGGTGTGTTCTCTCTACTCTGCGAGGAGCTTATCATAGACTCCCGCATTTATCGCGGCGATAGCATCTTTCGGTTTTTTACCATCAACGGTAACACCGACGCTGACGCAGGTACCAACAACTTCCTTGACCGCATTCCGAAGGTCATAAGAGAGCATATCGTCGCGCTTCATACGGGCGATTCTGATTGCGGCCTCGATCTGCAAATCTCCGACCACCGTGGTGGCCGGCTCCGGGGAACCCTTCTCGATATTAACCTCTTTTTTAATGAGAGCCGTCGTAGGCGGGACGCCTACCGAGACCGTGAAGTTCTTCTTGTCATCGACCTCGATCTTCACCGGCACCTGCATGCCGTTGAACGTCGAGGTCTTGCTGTTGATCATGTCAACAACTGCCTTCACATTAATGCCGAGTGGTCCGAGAGCAGGTCCTATCGGTGGACCTGCAGTCGCCTTCCCTCCGGATACCAATACCTCGACCACTTCTGCCATAGTATCTCCATGCCGTCCCCTCTCGGTGACGTAGCGTGGGTTAAATAAGGTTGACGCGGGGAGATTTAAAGGTAGTACCAGAACAACATACAGGAGTTCAGCCTTATGTCATGTCACCTTTATCAACTACTCGGACATTATCGCCCCGTACGGTGATGGGGATGGGAAGTACACTCTCATAGAGTTCCACGGTAATCTCTTCTTTACCCGCATCTATTCGTTTCACAACCGCCTTTTCTCCCTTGAATGGTCCCGCGATCAGTTCAACGATAGTACCCTCGCTGATACCGGATACGACCGGTTTTGGCACGAGGAAGTGGCCTACTTCGCTCAGGCTTGTCTCCCCGCGGACGACGGTGCGCGCGTGTGGAACTTTCTCTACGAGCTGCTCGACCCGCGGGAGGCTCTCTGGAGTCTCAACAAGGACATATCCCTTCAATTCGTCCGGGACGATAACGGCAACAACCTTAACATCGGTCGCTTTGGTATCGATTGCTTTTTTGATATTGTCTGCTACCGTCCGCTCCTGCTTCGAGGTCGTCTTGATGGCAAAAATTCGGTTTGGATTTTCTTCCATGGGGATCAGACCGATGCAGCGAAGAACAGCTTGTAGATGATAAATCCGATGATCCCAACGACGGCGACACCCGCGGCCGCAACCAGGGCGATCTTTTTGTATTCATCCCATTTCGGCGTCCTCGCAAGTTTGAGGATTCGGATGTATTTCCTGAATAACTCTTCATTCAGGTTCAATTTTAAATTCGGTTTCGGGAGCTCCATAGTGATCACTTCAGGAAGTCGATCTCAAACTGCTTCTGCACTTTGGGGGTAATCTTTTCGTTTCTTCCATATATTTGTGGTGACCGTACACCGGTGACCACGAGCATGGTCCGCATACGGTTCTGCATCTCCGGGTCTATCTGAGCGCCCCATATAATGCGCGCATTGGGGTCGATCCGGTTATAGACCTCCTGTACAACTCCTTCCGCTTCTTCCATAGTCATATCGGGTCCCCCGATGACATTGACGAGCGCGGCGGTTGCTCCCGAAATATCCACATCGAGCAAAGGCGAACGGATCGCCTTCTTTACCGAGTCTCCCGCTTTATCTTCACTATCGCTCTCCCCCATCCCAATCATTGCGACACCGCCCCGCTCCATAACCGTGCGGACGTCAGCGAAGTCGAGGTTGACCAGCCCGGGCATGGTGATCAGTTCCGTGATTCCCTTGACGGCTCGCATGAGGACCTCATCCGCCACCTTAAACGCCGCGTACAGGGGGAGTTTCGGTACAACCTCAAGGAGCCGGTCATTTGGAACAACAATGACGGTATCGGTGACATCCCTCAGCCTTTCAAGTCCGGCTTCGGCATTTTCCATCCGGATGGAGCCTTCAGCCGTGAACGGCAGTGTCACTATTGCAATCGTGAGGGCTCCTTCCTCATGCGCTGCTTTGGCAACGATGGGTGCGCATCCGGTCCCCGTGCCGCCCCCGAGCCCCACAGTAATGAACACCATGTCGCATCCCGATACTGCATGCTTGATGTCCTGCTCGTTCTCGAGCGCCGCTTCCTCTCCAATCTGCGGAATGGAGCCCGCCCCGAGCCCCCGTGTCCGTTGCCTTCCGATCAGAATACGGTAATCGGCCTGCGTTCTCGCAAGGTGCTGTGCATCCGTATTGATGGCAATTAGTTTAGCACCGTGGATACCCTCGTCCATCATGCGGGTGATCGTATTGGACCCGCTTCCACCGCATCCGATCACCGTGATTTCGGTCTTTAATTCTTTCAGGATCTGGTCCAGCTCTTCATTATTCTTCGAAGCGTCAAGTGATTCGTCTTTCACCTTATTGAGTGCCTCTTCGACGATTGATCTCATATGTAACGTTCTCCAACCCCGGGATCTGGATTTTTTTCACTATGGTTTTTTGGACCATCTCAGGGATGATCACCCGATCACCGATCCTGACTTCATGCCCTTTCATCAGGTCTCCGCAGAGTGGTCCTTCGGTGACCCCCAATTCGCGCGCTTTCAGGGGGTCAAACCTCTTCTTATGGATTGTCAGCTGATCTCCTTCAATTGCAATCTTTTCTTTATAACTAATGATTGTTACGCATAAGGTTATTAAATCATGCAATACCTGCGACCGCTCTGCGCTCCCGGTGATAAAAATCGGCAATATCGAACGTTTCGGGGTGGAGATGTGGGCGAACGGAAGGGGTTCGAATGCCACCAGGAGTGCCTGTTCATCTGCCTTCCGTGCCTCATCAAGGAGTTCCCGGTTAACTTCAAAGAATTCAGGGACCTGTTCCCTTCGCATCCGGTGAATATGGCAGGTTGCGGACGATTCCACCGAAAGTGCCATCTCGATTATGACCCGGAAGGTACCCCATGACAGGTCACCGATAGAGGCGAGATCCCGCTCCCAGAGCCTGGTAATTCCTAAATTCGTTAGAATCTGCTCCAATCTTCTGATTTCCATTGTGGAAAGCGCTTTGCGGTCGATATATGCAGCAACGGCCCCGGTCTGCTCCTGCATCCTGCGAACCTGTTCGATGCCGAGATCCGGTATAACCCGGCTTGGTGCGATATGCCCGAATGCACCTCTGGTCGTCAGCGCAATCTGAGTCTGACGCTGGCAGTAATGCGTCCCCCCTAACCCGATGAGATCAATGGTATCAACCGGTTCGGCATTGATGACGCTCTCTGCTACTGCTTCACCTGCCGCCTCATCGATCCACTCGTCCTCAGTGCTTCCAATTTCAACAAAAAATGAGGGTGTTTCCAGTTCCGTCGGACCATGATGGGTACTCTCATACGAGACCCGGTATCCTGCAGGAGCATGGCAGGAGAGCCCACGCAGGACGGCATGCATCCAACCCGGTGCGGCGGGAGGGAGAATACCTGGTCTCCCGCCGAGGCTGGCATGAGAGAAATTTCCTGATACATGAACGGTAAGCACCGGTTCCGGTTTTTGACTGACGTGTCTGGAGAGGAAGCAGATCGTATCGGCATCGACTTTCCTGTCGATCCGGTCCTGCTCGATAAGCTTGCCCTCTACTTCAATAAGTTCGAACTGGTGAACCCCCCGGATAGGTTTCCCTGAATCGATAATCTGCTCGATATGACTGCGAATATTCTTCCCGGCCGGGTCATTACAGGAATTGATCAGGGCAATGTTCACCGGTCATTACGCTCCCGTCTGATGAGATTACATATGTATTTCCTTGATAGTAAACACTATTTCATGATAACTGCACTATTGTTAGTATGAATGCAGAGCAGATCAAAAAAGTCTTCGAGACCGAGGGGATTACTACTGAGATAAAATGCCCTGATGCATTCGCGATCGCGGAAAAATACGGCATCTCAAAGACTGATATCTCCCGGTACTGCAACCAGAAAGGGATAAAAATACGGGCATGCCAGTTGGGCTGCTTCAAATGAGCCTTTTTTTACATACAATACCCGTTGATGAAGCAATACGGAAGGCGGTCGCTCTCGCCCCGCTGATGCCGGTGGAAGAAGTCAGACTCTCCGAAGTGCTTTCCAGGGTACTCGCATCGGACATTCACGCCGATATCGATATCCCGGGATTCAATCGATCATCCGTGGATGGATTTGCTGTCCTCGCCTCGGACACTACAGGTTCAGGGGAAGCGGTGCCCGCGATGCTTACTTTTGTGGGATCGATCGGAATGGGAATGGGAGACCCTCTGGAGTTGCACCCGGGAGAATGTGCCTATGTCCCGACAGGAGGCCGGGTGCCGGACGGGGCGGATTCTGTTGCCATGATTGAATACTGCGAACGGGCCGGAGATATCATCCTGATAAAGCGGGCGGTTGCACCGGGGGAGAATCTTGTACGAAGGGACGAAGACTTTGCACGTTCGGAGGTGGTCCTCCATCAGGGAAGACGGCTATCCCCACAGGATATGGGGGTACTTGCCGCGGTAGGATGCGATTCGGTACCGGTACGGAAAAGGCCCCGGATCGGGATTATATCGACAGGAAATGAACTAATATCCATTCATGAACGGCCTCTTCCCGGTGAGGTCCGGGATGTGAACACGTACCTCTGTAAAGGATTTGTACAAATCTACGGCTGTCAGGCATCCTGTTATGGTATTATCCCGGACGACAAGGTTTCGCTCCTTCATGCACTGACCCGGGCGACTGGAGAAAGTGATGCGGTGATCATATCCGGGGGGAGTTCCAAAGATGAACGGGACATCACTGCATCGGTGATCGGCGAACTCGGTGAGGTGGTTGTTCACGGTGTTGCGATATCGCCGGGTAAGCCTACCATTATCGGGCATGCAGGTAAAATCCCGGTCATCGGTCTCCCTGGTCACCCGGCTTCGGCATATATCGTTCTCTTCGTCATCGTGCACCACCTCCTCACCACCATGTGCGGTGAGAGCCACCGGCAGAGACCAGCGAGAACAGCAATTCTTTCCCAGAATATTCCCTCTGCCCGGGGACGGGAGGAATATGTCCGGGTTCGTATCTTTAATGGAATGGCAGATCCCCTCTACGGAAAATCCGGTCTCCTCAACACGCTCGTGCGGAGCGACGGGGTTGTATCCATACCGGCGGGCTGTGAAGGATATGAGAAAGGCGACACGGTGGAGGTGCTCCTGTGGGAGAACGGTACCTTAACGTCATAACGCTCGAAAAAGCCATAAATCTCATGAAAATAACGTTCCCATCCCGGATTAAGACGATCCGGATTCCACTCGAGGATACAGTCGGAAGGATAACCGCTTCGGCGGTATTTGCAAAGTACTCGGTCCCGGGCGTTCATCTCTCCGCGATGGACGGTATCGCGGTGAAAAGTGGGGATACTATAGGGGCTGATGAGCAGCACCCCGTTACCCTTCCGGTTTCAGTCCTGGTCAATACAGGAAATATCGTTCCTCCGGGTTTCGACGCGGTGATTATGGTCGAAGATGTCTGGGAGGAGAAAGGTCATTATACGATCAGAAGATCTGTTAGTCCATGGCAGCATATCCGTCCGGCAGGCGAAGACATCGCGGAATCTGAGATGATTATTCCTTCGCTACACCGGATACGTCCGCACGAACTCGGTGCCCTTGCTGCATACGGAGTGACCCATCTGGATGTGATCACCCTCCGAATAGGGCTGGTCCCGACAGGAAGTGAGCTGATATCCCCGGGTATTCGTCCCGCTCCCGGTCAGGTTATCGAGAGCAATACCGTCATGGCAGCAGCATGGCTGACCTCGATGGGGGCGGAATGCACGCGTTACCCGATTACCCGGGATGAACCCGACCAGATCCATGACGCATTGCATCGCGCTGTCGCCGAGAACGATATGGTTATCATTTCAGCCGGATCCTCGGCAGGCACCCGCGATTACACGGCTCAGACTATTGCCGACATGGGAGAAGTGCTCATCCACGGGGTCTCAATAAAGCCTGGAAAACCGGTGATCGTGGGAAAGATTGATGGGAAACCCGTTATCGGGATGCCGGGATATCCCCTGTCGGCGCTGACGGTCCTTCGTGAGGTCGTGAAGCCCCTCCTCACGCAGTATGGGTTCCAGAACAGCGAAGAGGAGGTTCTTGAAGCGATACTCACCCGCAATTTGCACTCCGATATCGGCACCGATGAATTTGTGCTCCTCTCAATCGGGAGGATCCATGACCGCTGGGTTGCCATTCCACAATCAAGGGGTTCCGGCATTCAGATGAGTGCCGTTCGCGCGAATGCATATCTCAGGATTCCTGGTGCACGGGAAGGCTACGAAGCAGGTGATCGGGTCGAAGTACATCTGATGGCTAACCGGCATCTGGCAGAAACGGCGCTTCTGATAACCGGAAGCCACGACCCGGCACTCGACTACCTCGCCGATCTGGTCCGGATAGGGGATGTGGAACTTCATTCAACGCATACAGGAAGCATGGGTGGACTTATCGCCCTTTCGAGGGACGAATGTCACGCTGCCCCCATGCATCTCCTCGCGGCGGACGGGACCTATAATACCGAGTACCTCTCCCGCTTTATGCCCGGCATCAACCTGACTTTGATCTGTATTGCGGAACGGGAACAGGGCATCGTTTCGAAGGATGGGATATCCCTTGACGGGGTTGTTGGGCGGCGGTTTATTAACCGGCAGAAGGGTTCAGGAACCAGGATGCTCCTCGATTATGAGTTGAAACGCCGGGGGATCGATCCTGCTGCGATCCGGGGTTATGACCACGAAGTGACTACCCATATCGCGGTCGCACTTGCGGTCATGACCGGTGAGGCCGATGCAGGCATGTGCGTAGCAAGTGCGGCAAAGGCGCTTTCACTTCCGTTCGTGCCGGTTGCAAAGGAACGGTATGAGCTGGTGCTCCGTACCGAACATCTGCAGGATTCCCGTATAGATGTACTCATCGATGCGATAGGGTCCCCTCAGTTCAGCTCTGTCCTCGCCCGACTCGGCGGGTACGATCTGAAAGAAACCGGCGTGCGGAGGATACTGCCATAGAAACCGCTTCCTCCGGGGTACGAGAGATCGATACCCCGGGAATATCCCAGCTCCGGTATCCGCATACCGTACGCCCTATCTTTAACGCGATTGCAATTTCACTCAGAGTGCCGTAGGATCCCCCGATTGCGACGATCGCATCGGATGATTGTACAAGAACCGCATTCCGGGCATAACCGAGTCCGGTCCGGATTACCAGATCGATGTAGGGGTTTCCTTCCCCGGTGTGCGGAATGATCCCGACCGTCCTTCCCGACCGGACCTTTGCACCCCTGCAGGCGGCTTCCATCACCCCGGACAATCCGCCGCAGAGGAGTACGCCCTCTTGTTCCGCTATTAACTCTCCTGCCATCATCGCCGCAGCGTATTCCTCCGGCGTACAGTCACCCGGTCCTATCACCCCGATCTGCATAAGGATTCCCTTTGACACTGGAGATATAATCGTTCCGGCATGGATCTCAGACCCGCAAACTACTTTGTGCCTGCAGGATAATAGTTGTGGAATCACGCTCATCACGGTTTTTTGGCCGGGAGCGCCCCCGGGGGATTAGGGTGAAGGAAGTCACCAGCAGCTATAACGCACGCGAGATAGAGGACGCAGTACAGCAGTACTGGAGTACGGAACGTGTATATGAACAGGTGAAGGATCTCCATAGGGACGATCCACCGTTTTTCTTTGTGGATGGTCCGCCATACACCACCGGACATATCCACCTCGGCACCGCGTGGAACAAGATAATCAAGGATAGTGTGCTCCGGTTCAAGCGGATGTGCGGGAATAATGTGATTGCCCGGGCCGGGTATGACATGCACGGACTGCCAATAGAGGTCAGGGTCGAGCAACAACTCGGGTTTTCCTCAAAGAAGGACATCGAGAAGTACGGAATCGAGGAGTTTATTGCGGAATGCCGTTCATTTGCCGCACGGAATAAGGATGTGATGAGTGAGCAGTTCAAACGCCTCGGCGTCTGGCTCGATTTCGATGATCCCTACCAGACGATGCAGCCTGAGTACATCGAGTCAGCATGGTGGACGATAAAGCAGGCTGACGACCGCGGCATGCTGGAGAGAGGATACCGTGTAGTGAACTGGTGCCCCCGCTGTGCAACCGCGATTGCCGACGCAGAGGTCGAGTATTGGGATGAACGGGATCCCTCCATCTTTGTAAAGTTCCCCGTCGATGAGAAGCCGGGTGAATTCCTCGTTATCTGGACCACCACTCCCTGGACATTGCCGGCCAATGTCGCAGTCGCGGTGCACCCCTCTCTTACCTACGCCCGTGTACAGGCGGAAAAGGACGGCCGGAATGAGATTCTCTGGATCGCAGAACCCCTTGTCGAGCCAGTGCTCCGCCGGGGCCGTTACCAGCATTTCACGATCTTGGAGAAGAGACCGGGCATAGATCTGGTCGGGCTGACCTACCACTCACCGCTTCGCCACCGGATCCCGCTGCAGGATGAGATCGAACACCGGGTAGTGACTGCAGACTTTGTCACCGTTGAAAATACCGGCCTTGTTCATATCGCACCGGGGCATGGCTGGGATGACTATCTCCTCGGTTGCCGTGAAGGGCTGCCGATCGTCTGTCCGGTGGATACGACTGGTTGTTTCACTGATGAAGGGGGATTTCTCGCATGCATGTACGTTAAGGATGCAAATCAACCGGTCCTGGACGAACTGGGTGAGCATCTTATGGCGGAAGAGACCGTGATCCATCGGTACGGACATTGCTGGCGATGCAAGACACCGATCATATTCCGAGCAACAGAGCAATGGTTTCTCAAGGCGACGGAGATTCGCGAGCGGATGCTTGAGGAAGTGAAGGAAGTCACATGGTTTCCGGAATGGGCAGGGAGCGCCCGTTTTTACGACTGGATCAAAGATGCCCGTGACTGGTGCATTTCCCGTCAACGGTTCTGGGGGATTCCCATCCCAATCTGGCAATGCGATTCCTGCCCGAATACACGGATAATCGGAACCATACAGGAACTCGAGGGGCTTATCGGCACTTCGATACCGGATCTCCACAGGCCATACGTAGACCGGGTGACGATCCCTTGTTCCTGTGGGGGTACCATGCACCGGGTCGAGGATATCTTCGATGTCTGGTTCGATTCAGCGGTGGCATCCTGGGCGACGCTCCGCTTTCCGGGGCAGACCAAAGCGTTTTCCGAGCTATGGCCTGCAGATTTCATTACAGAGGGCCAGGATCAGACTCGGGGGTGGTTCTATTCCCAACTCGGTGCAAGCACGATCGCCTTCAACCGGGCCCCGTACAGGAATGTGCTGATGCATGGGTTTGCCCTGGATGCAGAAGGCCGGAAGATGAGCAAGAGCCTCGGAAACGTGGTCACGCCGGAAGAGGTGTGCATAAAGGCCGGGGTTGATGTCCTCAGACTCTATGTACTCTCCCAGAGCGCTCCCTGGGACGACCTGAAATTCAACTGGGAGGGGATTCGGACGACCAGCCGCGCCATTAACATCTTCTGGAATGTATACCGTTTCCCTCTCCCGTATATGATCCTGGATGGATTTACCCCTGCTGACGCTGCTCCATGGGATGGGGAGTATATAAGGGAGCATATCAGCGGAATGCCACCCGAAGACCGCTGGATTATCTCACGGGTCAATTCCCTTTCCATGGAGGTAGAGGCTGCGATGCATGACTGCGAGTTGCACCATGCCACCCGTGCTTTGATTCGTTTTATCCTGGAAGATCTTTCCCGATGGTACGTCCAGCTGGTACGGCCCCGGATGTGGCTGGAAGGTGAATCAGAAGAGAAAAAATTCGCCTACGAAACCATGTATTACGTCATGAGAGGCCTCGTCCAGCTTCTTGCACCGTTTGTCCCGCACATCACGGAAGAGATATACCGGAACCTGCGACTAACGGGTGATCCTGGGAGTGTCCATATGCTCCCGAATATGGGCTCTGAAAGTCTCCTTATCGATCAGAACCTCGAATCTGATATGGAGATCGCGCGGGCATTCGACGACGCCCAGGCAAATGCGCGACAGGCAGGGAAGAGGAAGCTCCGATGGCCGATCGGGAACTGCGTCGTGGTTACCCGTTCGTCCCATATCCGGGACGCCCTCCGCCGACTGAACATCATCTGCAGAGACCGGGCAAATGCATGTGAGGTTCAGGTCCAAGACACCGCATGGGACCGTATCGGATGGCAGGCCGAGCCGGTCATGAAGGTACTCGGACCCGCATTCGGACGGGATGCTCCCCGGGTCCGGGAACTAATCATAAAGAGTGACCCCTTTATCCTGAAACAGGCACTTGATGCCGGAAAGACCGTGACCCTGGGAGACGCAAACGTGCGTTATGAGATAACCGCAGAACATGTCAGTTTCCAGGAACGGTTACCCGAGGATGTATTTTCGGCCCCGATGGAAGGTGCAACGGTCTATGTGGATATCGCACTCACCCCGGAACTGGAGGCGGAGGGATATGCGAGGGAGATCATCAGAAGACTGCAGGAGATGAGACGAATGCTGGATCTCAATGTCGATGATTTCATCAGGGTTACAATCGTGATCTCTGACACCCGGATAGGAGACCTTGTGAGGGATCAATGGATGCTGGGGATACAGGATGAGGTCAGGGCCCGTGAATTAACCATTTATTCGGATTCGGATCGGATTGTTTCCGGAGATCACGAACTGGTGAAAAACTGGGAAATTGAAGGAATTCCAATCGGGATCGCCATTTCAAAAGCTTCCGATCAGTGAGGAGATAAACAGCTTTCCTTCCGGTGAACCGAAGACCGGAATTTCCCGGTCGGAGACGACCACCGAGCGGGCGGTCTCCACCTCTTCCTGCCTGCGAGGGTTGTATCCCAGAACCGGGAAGGATTTTTTATAAATCATTACACCCCGACGCTGCCAGGAGGGTGTCTCTGCCAGGTTGATCCCGCGGGAGAACATCATTTCATGAAGTTTTCGGGATGATACCCCTTTGAGTGCGGATGCTGCCTCCGGAGCGGTCATCCCCTCAACTATGAGGGCATGCTGGCAATATGCATTCAGATGGTTCCGCCATGCCTCACTCTGCCGGTTGACCAGATATTCCTGGACAAGCGCAGGGGTCATCTGTACGATACGGGCATCAAATGAGACCGGCGAATCCGCTTTCAATTCCAATGTAAGGGCACTCGAGGCAAACGAAGCAGAAACTGAATCGATCTTCTCGACCCGTCCACCGAACGGCAGGTTCGTCATATACAGACTGATCTCATCTGAAAATGTATATGCGAATTCAGGGTTGAGCCCGCTCTCCGCCGTAAGCCGGCGACATACTGCTTCCATCGCCTCACTGAACCGGAGATCGAATGGCTTTTCCAGAGCAATCCGTTCTACAAGACTGTGAAACGCCCGTCCATCGAGACGGAGAAAAATAGGTGGAACCGTAAGGAGATTGCTGAACAATTCGCGGTGCTTCATGGAAGGATCCGGTTGTCCGGAATTGTTTCTCGTGAGCTGGTCGTCGTATGTGATATCATAAACTCAATTATTATTCGTCAAAATTTCCCGTTTTAAACGCACCGGGGAGGTGTCGTATAAGGACGATGTCCCCGACACTCCGGATAATCCTGAAAGGTACCTTCAGACCCTTAAAATTCTTAATATCTATAAGCTGTGGGTTTAATTTCCCGACTACCAGTGATTCCATCTTTTTGCCTTCCACATCGATGAGCACATCCTCAACTTCTCCCACAAATACACTCTTCTCTGTGTAGATATTCAGGCCAAACAGTTCAGTAATCTGCGTTCTCATCCTAATCACTGAAGGTATATACTATAATGGTTAAAAAGATACTCCTTTTATGAACGGTTCTTTGAGGATTGGATCGATATTCCATATTCCCATTTTGATTCACTGGTCATTTCTTGTCATTATCCCTCTCTTCGCATGGATCATCGGGACAGCGATCGTTCTGACCACCGATCTGATTTCATCATTGTACAGGATACCTATAGATACATCAGTTATCACCGCCGGGTATATGCCGTATATTCTCGGAACGGTCGTTGCCATCGGCCTCTTCATCGGTGTGCTGATTCATGAATTGTCTCATTCTTATTATGCCATGAAACACGGCATCAAGATCAACAGCATAACCCTCCTCTTCTTCGGCGGGATATCGTCCATGGAAGAAGGCACCCCGGAACCGAATGTAGAACTCCTGATGGCTGCGGTCGGGCCCCTGGCCAGTCTCGCGGTTGGTCTTGTCTGTGTCCCCCTGGTATATGCAAGCCAGTATGTTATCGCCGATCCCGGCATGGAAGGAGTATTTGTTTTTATCTTCGGATATCTGGGCCTGCTCAACATCCTTCTCTTTGGCTTTAATCTTATCCCCGCTTTCCCTATGGATGGCGGCCGTGTCCTCCGGGCCTGGCTGGCACGAACAATGCCCCTCCCGCGGGCAACCCAGATCGCGGCCAACGTGGGAAAGGTATTTGCGGTGATATTTGGAATTGTCGGGATCGTTTTCCTGAATTTTATCCTGATCATTATTGCACTCTTCATATATCTCGGCGCCAGCCAGGAATCGACCGCAGTAAAATACAGTTTTCTGCTGAAAGACGTGAAAGTTCGGGATATAATGAGCGGATCGGTTATGACCCTGCCCCCGACAATGCCTGTCCGGGACATGATCCAGCATATGTACACCACCAAACATCTGGGATTCCCGGTTGTGGAGAACGGGGTGCTGATCGGAATGGTCACCCTTAACGATGTTCACCGCGTCCCGCAACTTGACCGTGAGGCAATGCAGGTCAAGGACATCATGAGCCGGAATGTCATTGCCCTTCCTCCCGATGCTCCGGTCATAGACGCACTGAGGATCATGTCGACTCGGGATATTGGTCGTGTTCCGATCCTGGATAACAGTCAGCTGGTGGGAATTGTAACCCGCAATGATATTATGAAGGTAATGGAACTCCGTGAAGCCTAAATTCGGATAAGGTGATCGATAGGGGTGGTACCGGCAGTCGCATTAAAGTCTTCCATGGATGAAAATGGCCTTTTTGCGACGATCATCCCTGCTTTTTTCTTCCCGATCCCGGGGATCCAGCGCAATCCGCTCATGGGAATATGGTTGATATCCAACGGAACCGGCAGGCAGGTGACGGATCGGGCCCCATTTGCAATAACAACCGCATCCAACACAGAACGGATCGGGAGGTCAAGAGGAATTCCCACAAGGATCGGATAGGATCCCATCTGTCTTCCGAAGGAAACGGTATCCCGCTTTTCGATGATGACATCCCGCAGGACGGTTCCCACGGGAAACACCTCCCTGAGCATCGGAGTATCGATGGTTCGGCGCACGAACTCCTTAAAGGATCGGAAACGCGCATCGTGCCTGCCCAGAGTATTCAGAGAATATGCTTTAGTTCCTTCAAAAGGCATCAACTGCCGTATGTTTATCCTCCGGAGGAGGAGACCACTCGAACGGACCGAAGCAAGAAACTGCTCATTCAGATTAAATGTCTGCAATGTTTCTCCCGGAAGCCCTATTACAAAATTCAGGCCGGGCAGCAACTCGGGGATTCCCGACCGGCGTACACCGCCGACCTCGTTGATAATCCGGATCGCAGACATGACCTCTTCGGGACTTGCCTTCAGATTATTCCGTGAAATAACGGCTGGGTCCGCCGTTTCCATCCCGCATGCCGCAACATCGCCCGGGGTATGCCCTTCGATGATCGCCTGCAGTGCCGCTCGCGCCGATTCTTCATGGTGTGCTATTGTACCGGGGTTGACATTGTCGATGTGCAGCGTAAGCAGCCCGGGAGCTTCTTGTCTGATTATATGGAACAGATCCTCGATATGGTCCGGACGTGGTGCGGGGAACTCGCCGTGTGCGGCACCGTATACCAGAATATCCGGCTGTCTCCCCAGCCGGAAGTGCCGGGCACCCGCCGCATATAGCGCCGCGATCTCGTCCCCGATTCCTTCAATCGAACGGTACTTTGGAGGCCCGTAGAAGGGTTCAGTACAAAACGAGCACCCGCCGCTTATAAACCGCGTGCATCCACGACCGGTCTCGAGTTCGCACATCACGTAGGGAAACGAAGGGTGCTGTGCGACAACGAAACTCCCTGCGACAGCCCACCGGTCATTCTGTGCATAATCCAGCACACCTCGTGGGTTCCGTCCCTGGAGCAGTGCATCGAGTGCCTCGGCAGCCGAACCCTCGAGAAAATGATCGAATCCCGAAATCGCCTGCTTTATTGCCTTCGTTCCTCCTTCGGGTGCATAACCGAATCCAATAGGGCCCCCTATGACACGCCTCGTACCCCTGAGCATGCCCCCGATCTGCTGCAGCTCGGTGAGCGTAACCGGGGATCCGCCCAGGTACTTTCCGGGAACGGTAACGCCGGCGATAACGATGACCAACTCAGCCTTTGAGATGGCTCTCAGAAGCTTCGGATCAATCCTGATCTGATCGATTGTCACGTATTGTGCGGCATACCCGTGCTCTGCGAGTACACCCGCAACAGTACGAATATACGGGGAGAGATAAGGGGGAACCCCGAGGCACGCGGGCTCATCCACGTATCCGTCCAGAATTACGGCATCAGCACTCATATCCGATAACCGCGAGAAGTCGTCGAGCCCAGTATAGCTTTCCCCGTTTTACCGGGTCCACATCCTGATCATCCAGATCGAAACCGATGATCCGGATCCGTTCCGCACCGAGCGCTTGGGCCGCAAATACGGCCCGATCTCCGTCCGTAAACCCGCCATAATTGTGGACTCCGTTAAAAGGGACACTCTGCGTGGTCGCGACAACAGGGCCTTCAAAACGGGGTACCCAATAGCGAAGCAGCGGGATATTATCCCCATGGGCATGGACGACCATGACAGTGCCCTTTCGGTTCAGTTCCGGAAAGGTATCGGTTGCCCCGTCGAGGTCCGTAAAGACCGCATCAGGCCTGATCCCCTCTGATACAAGCACCTCTGTTGCTGCATCCGCAGCAAAGATATTTCCTGATACCATGTTCGTTTCCCGACGAAGACAAGGGGCATTCCCACATACCGTCACAGTCTTCCCTTTGCAGAGGGAAACGAGGACAGGTAATCCGTCGAAGGGCAGGAGGGAGGCGAGCAGGCATGCTGCCTCTTCATCCCTTTTTCGATCGAACGAGAAATATTCGCAAATTTCCTGATAATAGGGTTCCCAATCCTCAAATCTCATTTTTATCCTCATTTTCGAGGCCGACGATGCTGATAAATTTCTTCAGGATCGGTTCGATGACTAGATTCAGGAGTTCTTCCTTGTTCTTGACCCTCCTGAAATAAGAGAGGGGTATTGTAGCCGCAGCCATATTCGGGTGACCCCCCGCATCCCCGATGTCCCCAAAGGATTCTTCCAGAACGTTCCCGATATGGAGGCGAATATCTCGATTCCTTGCAGAAATGATGATTGCATCGTCAGATATACCATATACCAGTGCGGTATTCACCCCTTCGAGATTTATGAGGAGATCTGCAGCCTGAGGAAGGGTGTCACGGTTTCTCACGTAACCGATATTGGAGAAGAGATATCCGCTACGGATCCTCCTGTTTCTGATCGCATTCCCGAGCACGTCCAGGGTCTCCTGGGAGAGGGAGGGGGACATGATCTTGTCAAGGAGATCTGCATCAGTAAGCGGGAGAAGGAAAGCAGCATAATTCAGATCCTGAGAAGTCACATTTCTCCTGAATTCCCGGGTATCAGAACGGATCCCATAAAGGAGCCCTGTTGCCACGTTCCGATCGATTGTCATATCCAGTTCCTGCATATACTGTGTCAGTATACTCGCAGTCGCACCGAGCCCGGGACGAATATCCACGAAACTGGTCCCTGATTCCAGGTTGGAACCGTCACGGTGATGATCGATTACGATATGAACCCGGGTTCGCGGGCTGAGGGCGTTGTTCATACCCGGAGCGGAACAATCCACCAGGGCGAGATAATTACATTCTTGGAGAAGCTGAGGGGTCAGCCGCTCCATTTTGATCTCAAGAAGATTCACCATTGTCCGGTTCTCCTGGTGACCGATGATACCATCATAGAAAATCCGGCATATCAGTTTACCAGGGTTCGCGTTCCGGGCAATCGCGACGAGGGCCATCGCACTGGAGATTGCATCCGGGTCCGGATTGTTGTGGGTAATTACACCGAGGGTTCCTTCTATACCCGCCAGAAGAGTGAAGAGTCGTTGTGAAAGCTTATTGGCATGAATCTTATTGATCTGAAGGATCGCTGCCTTTGCCATCACCTGCGGGGGATATAACACATATTCGGCACCTGCGGACTCCAGAACGCCGGCACTTATCGGATCTATCGCCCGTGCGACAACATGGGTCTCCGGATGGTGCTGTTTGATAATTCTGAGGGCATTCAAATTGGCATCATGATCCCTGGTGAGAATAAAAGCGATTTCAAAGGATGGAAGCCGCTGGAGAAGTCCCTGATCCGTGAGATCCCGGACAATTGCATCATAATTCTGATCCCGAAGTTCTTTGACCCGGTCTTCGTCCCGGTCAATCACGATGACCGGCCCGTTCTCCTTGGCAAGTTCCTGCAGAATGTTGTAGCCGACACTTCCGCACCCGAAGATAGCATATTTAACCCGTTCCGACTGTTCTTTCTGGGCTGACTCAGGCATATAGGGAATGGTGCAACGCGGCAGGATATTAAGGTTGTTTACACGAGTACGGGACGAAAATGATGAAAAACCGGGGATTTCGAAAGGTTTATTTCTCTCTGTGTACCATTTATCTGGGTCAGTTTAGCGGGCTTGTAGCTTAGTTCGGTAGAGCGACGGACTCTTAATCCGTAGGTCAAGGGTTCAAATCCCTTCAGGCCCGTTCGATCTTTCATTTTCGTTTTCCTATTCCACTGGTACCGGCGAAGAAGGATCTCCCGACTTTTTCTTTGCTCTGGACGATAACCAAATCAGGGAATAAGCCCCGGGGTTTCCCTCATTCCACGGGATTATAGATCCGGTCCACATTAAATGACTGCACCATGTTCAGGGCATCCCATCGGTAGGTATCGAACATATTATCCTTTTCGACAGAATAGGGCGCACTGTAGGTGATGATGTATATCTTGTCGTCGATGAGCACATACAACTGCATGACCATCCGCATTGGTACTCCCCGCTCGTCTTTCGTGTAATAATTCAGGCCATATGCCTTTACACCCGAGATATAAGTGGTAGGGGTGTTCGTGGTGGTTGTTATCGAGTATTCCTCCTGTAGATCCGAAACCGCTTTGTTGAAATACGCCTCAAGCTCGGCAGGCTGTGGATTGGGAATGACCTTGATCGTGAAGAGAGAAAAGAGCGAGTAACATTCCGTTTTCATATCGTTGCATATTCTTCTCTCCGGCGATGAAAACGTGATTTCGGATGATCGTGATTCATCCAGGGTCCAGTTTTTTAAATATTCGAGTGAGTACCGATAATCCCCGCTCTCATAAGTTAGATACTGCAATTCCGGTGTAGGTTCGGGAGTAAGTTCCGGGGAAGGTTCAGGTGTTTGCTCTGGTGTCTCCGAAATCGGGGTATCTGTGGGTACGGCAGAGGAGAAGATTGTGGCATTCATCGTTTCCGACAGGTTATTGTATGCTTGTTCAGCATCATTGAGCCTGCTGCTAAGGTCCTGGATTTCCTGCTGCTGAAGGATGTAGACACTGGAAGTGAAAAGAAGGTTACCTACTATAGCAACAGCGAGAATTGTCAGAACAACGGTAACCCCTTTCGTCATCGTAAGATGAAGTTTGAACGACTGGGTTAATGTCTTTTCGTTCTTGACATATCAAACTCTCGGGTAAATGTAAAGATTCTAACCCTAGCCCTGCACTCTGCGGTATTTACGGTACCAGATTCAATAACTCATGTAATTTTAATATTTTTCCTTATTCTGCCGATTCACCCTCTTTCGGAGGTCGTGCAGGTCTTTCCGGTTTCACGTACGTGATAGTGAATTGCTCTATCCCCTCATGTCTCGTCAGGGAAGGGGAATACTGGGTATCCATGATGAGACATTTAACGGGACATATATACACACACTCCTTACAGACGACGCACCTGAGCCGGTCGATCTGCCAGATCTTTTCTTCTTTTAAGACGCAGATCGCCTGTGCAGGACATTTTTTCATGCAAAGCAGGCATGAAATACACCGGGAACCATCTATTTCAACATGGCCCCGGGAGATATCCGTCTTTTTTGCAGGCCTGGCCGGGTACTGGAGTGTTGCCGGGCTTCCGACAACGGTCCTCAATGCTGTTCTTGCCATTTCAAAGAAAGCCATGTTTTCACCGCTCCGCACACCCGATACAAGGATCGATGGAGAGGACGATCACCGGTACGTCCGCAAGTTCACAACCCTGGAGCATCTTTACCAGTGGCGGAATATTGGTAAGGGTTGGGGTCCGGATCCGTGACCTGACGAGAAATTTTGTCCCGTTTCCTTTTACATAATGAACAAGCTCGCCGCGCGGCTGTTCTGCACGGGAAAAATATTCCCCATTCGGCGTTCCCGTCACCTTTACCTCGATCGGCCCATCGGGAATCTTCCGCACCGCCTCCTGGATAAGGTCGATGGAAGTGAACAGTTCCCGTGCGCGGACGGCGCACCGGGCATGGCAATCCCCGGCTTGTTCAATAACCGGTTCCACATGGAGCCTCCCGTAGGCCGCATAACCGGTCTTCCGGATATCAATGGGGACCCCGCTTCCGCGTGCGGTCGGACCCATCGCACCGAGATCGTATGCATCTTTTTTCGTGAGGATCCCAATCCCCTTTGTGCGGGATTGCACCGAACTATCAGAGAGGAATACATCGGTCAGTTCCTTTAATCCTTTCTGCATCCCTTCCAGGTTTCCCACCATCTCGTCGAGTTTATCGCCACTGATATCTCTCCGGACACCGCCTATTTTGCAGGCACCCTGGATGACGCGGCCGCCAGTGGTCTCCTCCAGGGCGTCCAGAATATATTCACGAAACTTCCATGCACCCATATACAAATTTTCGAACCCAAACCCATCGGCAAATAAACCGAGCCAGAGAAGATGCGAGTGAAGACGCGAATACTCGGACCATATGGTGCGGAGGAACAGCGCCCGTTCCGGAACCTCGATCCCCATCACCTGTTCAATCCCCTGACAATAGGTCATACCGTGGATGAAACTGCAGATTCCGCAGGTTCTTTCGGCGATATAGACATATTCGCTAAATTCACGTTTTTCCACCAGCTTTTCGAGCCCGCGGTGCACATACCCGATGGATGGGATAGCATTTATGACCAGTTCGTCTTCAAGAACAAGGTCCAGATGAATAGGCTCCGGGAGCACCGGGTGCTGGGGACCGAACGGGATGACTATCTGTTTTGACATGGGTCACTCCCCCCTGATGGGCCGGCACTGAAGGGATATTTCACGGATGTCCGGATCAGCGTCCCATGGAAATCGATATTCATCCCCTTCACCATTATACCGAAGAGATCATGCATCTCGTTCTCATAGATGAATGCTCCCCAGTATATACCTGAAATACTGGGCAGTTCTGTATCTGCCGTGATAGCAACCCGGAGATTCTGGAACTGGTAGTCTTTATCGAACGAATAATTGATCTCAAAAGATTCCGCGAGTTTTGTACAGCCGATCTGGACGAGTCGGTATCCATCGTTATGGAACTGTTCCACCCTGCCGATCAGCTGTTCGATATTCACCACCGTTGTCGGCTGGTTTTCAATTGTCATACGTGCTCACCTGGACCCGATGCAACCGTATCCGGTATTCTTCCGATCATTTCCAGTCTTTTTTGTTCAAGAATACCCAGCGCCTTTACAATCCCGTCGATGATCGATTCGGGGCGTGCGGCGCAACCGGGCACATACACGTCGACCGGGATGATCTTGTCGATGCCACCTACGATGTTGTAACATTCTCTGAATACGCCCGCAGAAGTTGCACATATGCCAACTGCAACCACGACCTTCGGATCCGGAATCTGGTCATAGATATTTTTGACTATATCCTTGTTCTGCTCATTGATACCGCCGGTAACCACAAAAATATCAGCATGCTTGGGATTTCCCGTGTTGATGATCCCGAACCGCTCCACGTCATACATTGGGGTAAGACAGGCAAGCACTTCGATATCGCATCCATTACAGGATGACGCGTCATAGTGGATGATCCAGGGAGATTTCGCGAGATAGGTCATAGGACGAGCACCCCTTTCAGATAATATAGGACCGCAAGATTTACTAAACCGAGTATCCCTGCAACTAGCCAGGCTGCCTTCAGGGTTGATTGCCATTTCAGACGGGAGAACGTATTGTCCACGAGGATCTCCAGGAAATAGACGATAATTATTGCGAGTATCGCAATAAGCGGATTGAACCCGAAGAAAAGATACACAACACCCAGAAGGAACACCGTCTCGTACCAGTGCGCGATCTCGATCCTTCCCAGTGTCGGCCCTGCGAATTCGGTCATGATCCCCTTCACCAGTTCCTGATGGGCATGATGGGAAGTAGAGAGATCGAACGGGGATTTCCGGAGCTTGATGGTGATAAGCATCAGGAATCCGATGAACACCCCGGGGAGGAAGAGGATGATCGGGAGGGCCGACGCGCTAATATCACTCACATAGAAGGAGGAGGTAACAAGGAACATTCCTACAGCGGTAAGGATGATCATCGGCTCGAATGCGATGATCTGAATCAGTTCCCGCTCTGCGCCGATGAAACTGTAAGGGGAATTCGAAGCATAACCCCCGAGCACCAGGAAAATATGGGCAAGGGTAAACGCGAATATTACCAGTAGGAGATCCCAGCCAGCGAAGAATAATGCCCCGCTCACCATGATGAATACAAGGTACGAGAGGACATAGAAATTCTGTGACGCTGCCACTACCACGCTCTCTTTTTCGAAGAGCTTGCCGACGTCATAAAATGGCTGCAGGAGGGGCGGGCCCATCCTTCCCTGCATCCTGGCTGTCACTTTCCGATCAATCCCGGCGATCAGGCCCCCCAGAACAGGGGCGAGGAGGAGAAAGATGATTCCATTAATGACGGATATCACAGCATCACCCCCGCGACCGCGACTGCGGCAAAGAGGAGCAGTCCGAGACAAATGATGTTTCCTGTGGTGCGCAGACGACTTTCTCCGAAGTAGGACTCGAGATAATAGTTTGAGAGTACCGCTTGTTTATCCACGCCGAGCGACCCTCGAAATACCATCGTTGGTGACGTGGTTCTTCCTCCCATGTAGGGAGCGACATGTCTTCCCCGCTTCTGATAATACAGCATGGAGAGGGGCATAATAAGGATCAGGCAGAGCATCAAGAGCATAATCGTGATATTTTCCTGCGAGAGCCGTGCGGTCTGTCCATAGATGGCGAGGATGAACGGCTCGATCAGATAACCGGAGATCAAGGGAAAGATCAGCGTTACCAGAATTACCAGACCTGTCGTGATGTAGAGTGGCATCCATTTTTCTTTCCAAAAGGTAGCCTCCACCCGATCGCGGAATTCTTCCACAGAGATGATCTTTCCCATCCACTTGGCCCAGAAAAACACGGTTATGGATCCTCCGAATGCCAGAATCGCCACGAATATAAGACCGGCGGGTGCGAGAATAAATGCCTCGATGGCAGCCCATTTGGATATAAGCATACCGAAGGGTGCAAGAAACATCCCGGCAATGCCGATGAACATCATTATGGCAATCTTCGGCATCCGCACAATCAAACTGTCCATATCCTCAATATCCTTGCTTCCGATCCGCTGCTCGATGACCCCGACCGACATGAAGAGGAGCGATTTCGCGATTGCATGGAATATGATCAGCAGGATCGCCGCCCAAACAAGCATATAGGTTCCGATTCCCGCACACGCCGTGATCAGGCCAAGATTGGCAATCGTCGAATAAGCAAGCACTTTTTTTCCGTTGCTCTGGGATATCGCAATTCCTGATGCAAGGAGGAATGTTACCCCCCCGACCAGGGCGATCGTGTACCCGAGAGGATTTCCGGTAAGTACCGGTGCAAATCGGACAATGATGTATACTCCGGCCTTGACCATGGTACTCGAATGGAGCAGGGCTGAAACCGGTGTGGGTGCCACCATGGCCCCAACCAGCCACGATGAGAAGGGCATAAGAGCTGCTTTGGTGATTCCGGCAAAACAGATCAATCCCACAGGGATCAGGACGAGTACCTGGCCTGAAGAAAGAAGGTTATTGATCTCCAGAAGGGATCCGGATGGGTCAACCTGTGCCAGATAAAGAATCGCCGCTGCAAATGCAATCCCCCCGATAAGGTTCATGATAAGCGCAAGAAAGGCGCTTTTCGATGCTTCTGCTGTTTGTGCATACCCGATAAGAAGGAATGAACAGATCGTGGTAATCTCCCAGAAAAAAAAGACCCACAAGAGGTTATTGGAAAATACCAGGCCGAACATTGCGGAGAGGAAGATGAAAATAAGGAAGAAGAACCATGGCCGTCGGTCCTTCACTTCCGGATGCTGACGGTGATATGTCTCCATGTAAAATAGGGCATACACCCCAATCAACGTGCCAATTATACCGATGATTAACGCCATGATGATGGAGAACTGGTCAATGAACAGGTTGTTAAGGGGATTCAGGTCCTGGATGAAATATGCCTCAAAAATGATGATGAGGGCTGTCTGAATGACAATTAAAACCCCCGCGATTAGGTTCCTGAACCTGTACGCGAGATAGAGCAGGAAGAGAGCGAGGCCCATCTCGAGGAAGAACATCACCTGGCTGAGCGGCTCAAAAGATACCGGGAAAAAAACCGTTCCGCTGCTGCCATAGACCACCAGCAGGTACAGGGTGGCGGCGGCGATGATCACTGCAGAGGCCTTAACGACAAGGTCTCTAATCGAGGTCTTCGGGATAAAAGCGACCAAAAGTGCAATAATCAGAGGAAATAGGATCAGGAACAGGACATCGTTCATCCATCACTCACGATGTTTCTATTGTTGATCTGTCATTATTAATCATTCCAATTTAATCTGCGAAATTATGTGTATCAACCGGAAAATACTCCTTTTTTCCCATAATCGCACCTGTTTAAGAAGATTTCCTGTCGGTTAAGTCATCAACTTCACCACTGATAAATAAATGAGGGAAATATCGACAGGATGAATCAACTTTTTCTAGACACAGTACGGTGACTGAATACTCCATACAGTCACTGGTTCCCCAAAAGGACCATATTTGTGACAAATTTGAGCGCCGGTATTTTTCGATAGATTGAACATATCCCCGTGACAGTACGATAGCGGGAGTTGCTTGGATGTACTGCTCAAAATGCGGGCGGGAAACGGACGCTGAGGGGAAATTCTGCCAATGGTGTGGCGCAGATCTGACTGCGATACCTCCGCGGCCGGTGATACGAAGAAGGCGGGGGATCCTGACCGAAAATTATGCCGGTATCGGACGGCGGTTTGTTGCATTCATCGTCGACCTCCTTTTTATATTGTTCATCGATCTCGTTCTGACCGGGCTGTTCGGGCTTTCGGAGGGTTTCAGGATGATCAACCAGCGCCTCCATCACCTGCCATATACAGACCAGTCGGGACAGGTCGTGAATGCTCTCCTGCCGATTCCTGTGATACTCTCGGTTGGTATCCTTCTGATCCTGGTTCCCTGGTTGTATTATGCAATCCTCGAAAGTTCCAAAAATCAGGCGACCTTGGGCAAGATTGCTCTTCGGATCGCCGTGACCGATCTCCACGGGGATCGAATTACCTTCTCCCGGGCGACACTGAGGTTTTATGCAAAAATACTCGTGTTAATCACATTCTTTGTCGGATTTATCATCGTTGCGTTTTCCCGGCAGAAACAGGGAATTCATGATATTGTCGCAGGCTGTCTGATGTTCATCCAGTAGTTTCCCGGCACAAGGCTTGTTTATTCCATGAACGTGCAAGAGAGAGGCAATAACCGGTTCCTTAGTCGTACTTGCCTTTCAGCCCTGCCCATCCGGTAAACCCGCAATAGATGCACCCTTCGCCCTCGCAATGTCGACATTTTACAGCAGGAGAACAAACCAGTACGCACCCTTTTTTATCGCAATACACGCATCCGGCACCCTCGCAATGGGAGCAGGTAACTTCTGAATAGATTTTTGAAGGTTTGGCAGCCATTCCACTTCACCCCTTTCTTTCAAGAATAAGATAACCGGGAAAGGAGCCTTGCTTCATCTTAAAAATCCCCAAGGGGACGAATGAAGCGTTCTCCTTGATACAATCCAGATTCATCCTTCTCTGGATCTCCCCGGGTGTTCACATATCTCCAGCACTGCCCCCCGATCCGCCTGGCTTACCAGGGCGGCATACCGGCGAAGCACACCCCCCAAAGGAGCTTTTAGCGGCTTTTCTGAGGGTTTCCTGTTCTGTACAAACGCCGGGTCGACGAAGAGATCAATCCTCTTTTCGAACAGGTCGATCAGAATGACATCCCCATCCTGAACTACCGAAATCGGTCCTCCGACAGCCGCTTCGGGCGTAACATGGCCGATGCAGGGCCCCCGCGTCCCTCCGGAAAAGCGTCCGTCGGTTACGAGTGCAACACGGGAATAACCAAGTCCCATCAATGCGGAAGTCGGAGAGAGCATCTCCGGCATTCCCGGACCACCCCGTGGTCCCTCGAACCGTATGACCACAACATCGCCTTCGTGGATCGACCCTGCAAGAATGGCTTCCATTGCGGCATTCTCTCCGTCGAAGACCCGGGCCGGACCCTGATGCATCCACATGGCTTTGGGCACGGCGGCACACTTTACCACTGCTCCATCAGGGGCAAGGGTCCCATGAAGTATCTTTAGTCCTCCGGCAGGACTGACCGGGGTGGAGACATCCTTCAGCACCTGATCATCCCTCACTACGCCGCTTTCGGCGATATCGTGGATGGTCAGGCCCGACACAGTTTGGGAATCGGATAAAAAATGTATGAGTCGTTTCATTACCGCGGGAATGCCCCCGGCCCGGTATAAGGCAAGCATCGAATGGGGGCCTGATGGCTGCATATGACAGATGTGAGGGATCTTTTCTCCGATGCGATTGAAGTCATCGAGATTCAGGGGAATACGCGCCTCGCATGCGATCGCCATAAGGTGGAGAACGGTATTGGTCGATCCACCAAGGGCCATATCAACTCGGATTGCATTCTGGAGGCTGTCGAGGGTGATGATCTCCCGAGGATGAAGATCCTCCCGGACAAGGCGGACGACCTGTTCCCCGCTTTCCCGTGCAATACGAAGTTTTGCTGCGTCCACTGCGGGGATTGCTGCCATACCGGGGAGAGACATCCCCATTGCTTCCGTCATGCATGCCATGGTGTTTGCGGTATACAGTCCCTGGCAGCTGCCGCATCCCGGCATCGCACAGCATTCCAGATCCCGGAGCTCCTCCTCACTCATCTTCCCTGCAGCAACCATCCCTACTCCTTCAAAGACATCGATCAGTGAACGCTCCCGTCCACTCTGATAACCGGGGAGCATCGGGCCTCCGGTTACCATGATCGCCGGAATGTCGCACCGGGCAGCCGCCATAAGCATCCCGGGAACGATTTTGTCACAGGTCCCTACACAGGCGAGGCCGTCGAACCGGTGTGCTTCAATCATCAGTTCGATGGAATCGGCAATATTTTCCCGTGAAGGGAGGGAATACCGCATACCTTCATGCCCCATCGCGATTCCATCGCAGATTCCGATCACCCCGAACTCGAAGGGCACCCCTCCACCCGCGGTGATCCCCTCCCTCACCTTCGTCGAGAGTTCCCTGAGATGGACATGCCCCGGAACGATTGTATTCCAGGCATTTGCAATCCCGATGAACGGCATCTCCATCTCGCGATCTGTAACCCCGAGTGACCGGAGAAGAGCGCGATTGGGAGCCCGTTGGTATCCTGACCTGACTTCATCACTTCGCATGCAATATACCCGACAGATATGTCGGTTCCACTCCATCATGAAACATATTGACTACCTGGCCGAACCGGCCACGCGGATGCAAGAATTCCCATTGAGGATGATTGGATCTGATGGATCGTTTCTCCGGTACTGCTTCGCGGGTGGATCGTTCTCCATGATCCAAAATGTATTTCCTTCAGTGACCATGCAGACTGCCCAGTATCCGATACCCGCGATGGGCATCCGTTCATTCAGAATACTTCCCCCTCCTTTACGGACTTTATCCGCGTATTCAGTCACGGATGGGACCGATATCGTGTTTCGAACACAATTTGCTCCGGATAGCTCCATAATTGCCCCGTCTATCCCGTTTCTGATTCCGATCCGGTCTTGAGCAGCCAGTACCTGACATCTCCCTATTTTTCTGCATCCCGGACAAACGTCTGCGGATAGAATGGAACGGCACGTTCAGGATCCTCTGCCGTATCTCAAAATGAATACACCGTGGCATCTTCGTTTGCCTCCGATGGAGGATGAAGGGGCCAGAAATAAGATATTTCCGATAGGACATAAGGTACAATTTGGATCCGGGAACTCATTCGGGTAGTGAATGCTTTTATACTCCGACATCTATGGCATCGTAAACAGAGGTGAAGCACGATGCCGTACCGTTGGAAGAAAAAGATTGATGTGGACGAATCGATCGTCGTAATTATGAACTCTTTAGAAAAATCGGATGATCTCCCGAACTGGCTCTTGACGACCGTTAGGGCAGCCATTTCTGATTCTGATCCCGAGATGGGCCGGTATTTCTATGCAGAACTAAAGAAATACGCGCCAAAAGCGATGAAATATTTCGAAGGTTCCTGCGGTCCCGATTGATCTGACCGGGATTCCATCTTTTTTCCAGATATTCGACAGCGCTTTCCTCATATGGGAACCTGGATTTCGATACCCGAAGCTTATACCCTGCTGAACGAAACCGCCGCACACATGAAATTCCGGATAAAATCACGGGAAAAATAGGCATGCATATAGCTCCCGAGCGTGTTCTGTACATAAATCCCGTCAAATCCGTCCTGAATCCCGCTTCCCCGGTGAAGCTCGATTGCGAATCGGGCATCTTTGTCACACCAGACCCGTGAATAATGAAATTCATGCCCGGTAATTTTTTCTCCTCCTTTCAGGAATGATACTCCTCCCCTGCTCGTTCCGGTCGCGTACCCGAGACCCTGGATCTGAGAGGTCACCTCGGTCGCGGCGGGAAGTACGCCTGCCATCCGGTATTCCTTTTGCCCTTCCCCACCGATACGACTGGTCAGGTAGATAAGGCCGCCACACTCTCCGTAGATGGGCATTCCCTTTTCTGCCTTTTTCCTGATCTGGTCCCGGCATCCTGACCGTTCTATCGCTTCACCGTGAAGTTCCGGATAACCGCCGCCCAGGTATAATGCATCACATGGCGGAAGTGCATCATGGATGGGGCTGAAAAATCTGATCTCTCCTCCTGATTCCCGAATCAGGTCCAGATTATCCCGGTAATAGAAGCAAAATGCCTCATCCATCGCCACCCCGATGACCGGATTACCATCGACCGGAGGAATACGATGCGGACGCGGAAGAGGAAGCGGCGGTGCACTCCGGGCGATAGATTCCAGCGTATCCAGATCGACCGCCTCTTCAAAGACCGGAGCGTTCGATACCGAACTTTCTGACTCAAATCCCATCTTCAGGCCGAGGTACCGGCTCCCGATAGTGATTTCTTTTCTCCAGGGGAGCCACCCGAACGCCGGGAGATCGAGCGACGCCTCGATCATCCTCCGGTGCTTTTCGCTCCCCACCCGGTTGAAAATTACCCCGGCAAGCGTGCATCCGGGGTCAAATGATCGGAATCCTTTTATGAGAGCGTTTGCGCTCCGTGACATCCCTTTGGCATCGACGACAAGGATTGCCGGCGCGGAGAGGATCTTCATCAGGTGCGCCGTGCTGGATAACTCGGTCCCGTCCAGACCGTCATACATCCCCATCACCCCCTCGATCACCGCGATATCAGCTCCCCTGCTGGCACGGTGAACGGTCTCGAGTACGCCTTCCACACCCATCATATAGGGATCCAGGTTCCGGGCAGGGCGACCGCAGATCAGGGAATGATGGGAGGGGTCTATAAAATCAGGCCCCACCTTGAAGGGCTGAACCACCAGGCCCCGGGCCCGGAATGCTTCCATGATTCCGCGGGTAACCGTAGTTTTTCCGCACCCGCTGTGTGTCCCTGCGATTACGATTCGCGGAATGTCCGACATGGATTCTGTCGACATGCTACCCCAAGCCAAACTGCGCGAGCGTTGTCCGTGAGGGGTCGATGTCACTCCAATCCCAGCCGAGCGACTCGATGATCCGGGAGATCGGTTGTTTCAATGTTTTTTCGAGCATCATCTCCCAGTCTATCATAAATTCCGGAGGAACCTGGTCTCCGTACTCGAAACAGAGCACGTCCGTCCTCGGATATTTGGATGTGACATGTTTTACATAGACCCGTTTTGGTTTGCTTCCCTTGGAAAATTCCATACCAAGATGCTCGTTTGCATAACGGGCTCCACGAACATGTGCCTCATCCGTCTGGTAGTCCCCCAGGTGTTTCCCAAAACCTCCGGGTATTCCGATTTCGTCAAGGGGGTACCGGCCGTTCCGGTAGTTCCTGATCACCTCGCGAAGATACTCCCGGATCGCATCGTAGTTCTCACCACGGAGGATCATCTCGATAATCCGCTGTTGCACCTGTTTGGTGATCAGAGGATAGTCACTTCTCCGAATTTCAAATCCAACAACATCGATCTCGTCAGCCTCCTTGCCTTCCTTCCAGATGAGATGCCCGGCATACCGTTTCTTTTTCCCTGCCTGGAAGAACCGGCCGTACACTTTCTCAAACTTGATCGAGAAGAAATGCCGTTCTGCATTCAGTTCACGGCGTGCGAAATCTCCGTAACTATCGTTCACGGCCTGTTCGATCCTTCGGGCGATGACGATGACTTCCGACAGGTCCCCCGGTGGGAGAACAACCATGCATGAATCGGTATCCCCATAGATGACGTGAAATCCCTGTTCTTCAATAACCCTGCGGGTGTGTTCGATGATTGCCCGCCCTATCGAAGTGATGGCCGAACCAATCTCCCGGTCATAAAGGCGGAACCGTGCGTACCCGGAAACTCCATAATAAGTGTTCATGATCACCTTCAGCACATTCTGCTGGGTGTCATATATTTGGTAAGCGGAGGATCCGAATGGGTACTCGATCTCTTTTTTGTTTTCTCCGGTCCCGTTCTTTCAGGAGTTCGCTGATGATGCTCCTCGTCAGTCCATCTGGCGACTTTCTGAACCGGATACCATTCGGTGCCTTCAATTCACCCAGCGGGTCTTTCACCTCGGGTGACGCATTCACGGTCATCATCGCCATCGGGTAGAGCGATTTGAGATCCAGCACAACCACATTCTCTTTTACACCCCGGGTCGGATCAAAGACAGTTGCTCCCTCGAATTCTTCGCCGGTGACAAATCCCTTGGAGGGGAGGACAAATCTCCCGTGTGCTTTCCGGAGGATATAGATATCGATCACGTTTGATGAATTGAGGGTACGATCGAGCGGGCAGCCGACATAGCGTGCAATTTCCCGGTAAAACTCGATGATCCTGTTTTTATTGTTTATCCCGACGCAGAGCTCGACATCCTTGAAATTATATTCGACGAGGAGTCCCTTGTCCTCACGCCAGAGGTCGCTGATGCGGCCCTTGTACCGCACCTTTGTGTCACCCAGCTCCGCATCTGCCACCGCATCGAGGCGATAAGATTCCCGCTGGGTTGCATGCATCTTTTTGTATGCAGGCAGCAGATCGAAGATCACCCTTCCGCGGATTGCGTTCCGTTCAGTCTGGCCCTCGAGCCGGGAGAGACTGGTTGCAGAGAGCCCGAGGACCTCCATCCGCTTCATAATATACGGAATATCAAATTCAAGGATATTCCACCCCGAGAATATATCAGGGTCCTGACTTCGGATGTACCCGGCGAGATCTTTCAGGAGTACCGTTTCGTTGCAGAATATTCTTACTTTATGGGTGGCGTCGCAAAAACAGCCGTTTTTTAGACCTCCTTCCGCAAACAAAGCTGAAAAATCTTCTTCATTTTCCTCGCTGTCAAGGAGGAAACTGGTATAGATACCATCAAATGAATCCCAGCAGGTAACACAGATGATTTTATCACGTTCCGGGTCTGGGAATCCCCGCTCATCCTCGCACTCTATATCCAGAAAACAGAGGCGTGCGGGTGCATTCACTTCAGCCCCGGCAGACTCGCGGTAATCCGAGGGGTTTCCGTTTGTAGTCACCCCTCCGGTAAGACCGGTATCTATCATGAAACGGGTTGCGAATGGAATATCTGCCTCATAGTGAGGATTGTACCGATCACGGACATCCCTGACATCGGTTGGTCTCCGGGTATACAACCTCCTCAATGGTTCACCCCGAATGGAGCTGTACTCGCGGCTGGTATCCACCGTCACCTGTTCAGGGAGTCCCACACCGTCCACCTGACTGACCGGGGCGTAGAAATAAGGCCGAAATCCTGTCACTTCCAGGTGAACCGCCTGGCCCGATTCACGGCGCCCGAATACGTGAATAACAGGCCCGAAGGAGGTGTTGGTGTATTCCACCTGAAAGATGCCGATCTTCAGCTCCTGGAAAGATGTTAATGTGCAGATTGTGACAGGTTCCGCAGTTTGTGGTACTGATTTTTCCATCATAAATCTATCAGATATTGATCTCCTCACAGAGTTGCCGGATAAAGGAACCGGCCTCGGCAAATTTCCTGCTTTCCCAGGGATCCAAGGACCATTCGGGAATTTCATGGATGCCACCTCTCCCGACTCTGGCTGGTACCCCAACGGAACACTGGTCAAGTCCGTACTGTCCTTCGAGGATGCATGAACAGCTGATTAAGGACCGGGAATCCCGGGCAATCATATCGATCAGGCTGGATATATGGAATCCCGGGCCAAATACCGTGCCCCCTTTCCCCCGGATAACTTCCATGCTCGAACTCCTGAGCCCCTGAAGGATCTCTTCGCGGATTTCTTCGGTCACCGGCACGGGGAGGCGTGAAAAGAGCGGTACCTGGTGTTCACCATGTTCCCCGATGACGCATGCGTTCCCGTGAATATTTCGTTCCCTGATCGCAAGTCCAAACCGGGCACTATCCAGTTGTCCGCCAAATCCGATACACCGGGAAGGTTCAAGCCCGGCTTTCCGATGAAGGTAATAGTTATTCGGGTCCATAGGATTGGTCACCGTGATGAGTACCCCGCCAAACCCGTGGAGAAGACCGCTACATTCGGATGCTACGGGCAGATTTGCATCAAGCAGATCGGCCCGTGTTTTAACGGCAGGATTTCGAGGCAATCCTGCCGAAAAGACGCAGATATCGGAATTTTTTACGGAGTGTACATCCGTGCTGATGGGAATATCGATACCGGTGTGCCGGAGGTCGAGCACCTGTGATTTCAGGAGGGGGGAATAGACATCATACAGAATGATCTCATCCACGGAGCCCATGAGGGATGAGAGAAATGCTACCTCACCTCCAACTTTCCCCACGCCCAGCACCGAGAGGGTTGTCATCGGGTATACTATGGGTCGCCTCAGAATAAATAATTACAATTACGCCCAACCTCACGAGTCATGGTGCACCTGATGCCTGAGCCGGTCAGGGTAGGCGGCATTGATCTGCATAATCACCTGTTGCTCGCTGCGGGTATTCTCGGCACAACAGGGGCTTCTCTCGCCCGCATGCTTCGTTCAGGGGCTGGAGGGGTGGTAACCAAATCAATCGGACTCGTTCCCCTGGCAGGGCATCCCGGCCCCTGTCTCATCAGTGTTGACGGTGGATTCATCAACGCAATGGGCCTCCCCAATCCTTCGCATGCTTTTCTCGAAGAACTTGCGGCAATTCATGGTGGGCCGGTGATAGCGAGCATATTCGGCGGGAGCCCGGAAGAGTTCAGGGAAGTTGCCTCCTGGTTTGCCGAAAAGGTCGCGGGGATCGAACTCAATTTAAGCTGTCCCCATGCCGCCGGGTACGGAGCAGCTCTCGGCAGTGACCCTGATCTCGTGCGGGAGTGCACGAAGGCGGTCCATTCCGTGGGTTTGCCGGTCTGGGTTAAACTGACCCCGAATGTTACCGATATCACGGCGTGCGGGGCGGCGGCAGAGGAAGGGGGTGCAGATGCCATTGTCGCAATCAATACAGTGAAGGCGATGCGCATCTCGATAGGATTTCGTCGCCCGGTTCTGGGCAACAGATTCGGGGGCCTTTCCGGAAAGGCAATCTTTCCGATAGCCATCCGGTGTGTTTATGACCTCTACGAAACCTGTTCAATTCCGATAATCGGGTGCGGAGGGATCTCTTCCGCTGAGGATGTCGTCGAGATGATGATGGCCGGAGCATCAGCAGTGGAGATTGGAAGCGCTGTCTATGAAGATATTCAACTATTCAGTACGATCGCGAAGGCATTGTATCAGGCAGACGGTCTTGATAGCAGAGAGATCGTGGGATGTGCCCATGAATAGCCTGATGCCCGTCTGTGCAACAATCCAGGGAATAACAGAGTACTCTCCGTCTATCCGGGTGTATCACCTTGATCATCGCTTTTCCTTTATTCCCGGACAGTTCATCATGGTGTGGATTCCGGGTGTGGATGAGGTCCCGATGGCGCTCTCTTCCGAATCCTCTATCACCGTTCAGCGGGTGGGAGACGCCACCGCTGCCCTGTTCGGGTATTCCGCCGGGGACAAGATAGGTTTGCGAGGGCCATTTGGAAACGGGTTTACTGTTCAGGGGAGGGTTCTGGCGGTTGCGGGAGGGATTGGTGTCGCCCCCCTTTTCCCGCTTGCACGGACCGGTCAGGTAGACACCTTTCTCCTCGGTGCCCGGTCCTCGGATGAGCTTCTCTTCACCGATGAGCTGTCGGCCTGTACCGACCTGCATATTGCAACCGATGATGGTTCAGCAGGAAGGAGCGGATATGTCGTCCCGCTCATGGACTCTTTCGATATCCCATCGTATGATCATATCTGCGTCTGCGGACCGGAATTGATGATGCGGTCAATACTTCAACTCCTGGATGCGAATGGGATCGCTGATCGGGGCCAGTTCAGCCTCCACCGGTACCTGAAATGCGGCATGGGCATCTGCGGTTCCTGTAGTATGGATCCCGATGGCCTCCGGGTCTGTACGGACGGCCCTGTATTCCGGGGGGATATCCTTCTTGAAAGCGAATTCGGGCATTATACACGAGATGCCAGTGGAAGACGCAAGCCATTTTCATAGCCGTTCAGTTGGTTTGGTAAGTGGCATTCCTCGTTTCAGAGATTCTCATATAACATGTATTTTCCCATTTAACTCATGGTTTTGTCAAAAAATTCAATTAGAAAATTATTAATAAGACCAAAAAGGATTTCTATTTTGAACCTATACGAAATCGGCTTTAATAGGTTAATGGTATAGGTAGGACATTGAGAGAGGTGTATTAAACATGGTATTTCATCCACCAGTGGCAGTTGTTGCCAAAGCTGGCGATGCTGGCAAGTACAAAGTAGGACTGCCGGCATGGAACATGATCCTTCGTGGATTCATGGCCGGTGCCTACATCGCTATGGGAGGTGCTCTTGCAACGGTCTGTAGCTACCGGGCTTGCCGCTGCCGGTGGCAGCGGTTCTGCAAGCGCAGGCTTTTCGCAGTTGATCCTGGGTGCGGTCTTCCCTGTAGGGCTTATTATCATCGTCCTGACGGGCGCCGAACTCTTTACCGGTGACGCGATGCTGGCCCCGATGGCGGCGTTCATTCACAAGATCACCTGGGCACAGGTCGGGAAACTCTGGCTCTGGGTGTACATCGGGAACTTCATCGGTTCGATTGTCTATGCATATATCATGGCATACGGACCGTTCGTCTCCGTGAACGCGACCACACAGGCACTCACCGCAACAGCATTCGGGACAAGAGCGATTCAAATCGCAGCAGCAAAAGTCCAGTATGTCGGGTTCATGGGTATGTGGAGTGCATTCCTGAAGGCGGTCGCTTGTAACTGGCTCGTTAACCTGGCCATACTGCTTGGTATTTGTGCCGACGACCTGATTGGTAAGTTCTTTGGGATCTGGTTCCCGATCATGGCCTTCGTTTCATCCGGGTTCGAGCACTCGGTCGCGAACATGTACTTCATCTCCGCGGGTATCTTTACGCAGCCTTTCGCCAACCAGACTGTCGTATCGGCGTATACAGGGTTCCAAAACCTTAATTGGGCCGGATTCTGGCTGAATAACATGATCATCGTCACCATCGGAAACATCGTTGGTGGTATGTTCTTCGTCGGTGTCATCTACTGGGTCGCATTCCGGAAGGAGATCGCAGCCCTTAAGTAAGGTACAGAAGAAGTACTCTGGATGAAGATCGGAAATATCGACGTGAGGATATCAATCGTCGCACTTGCGGTGGTTCTTGTCTTCGCATTTTTTTTATCTTTTGCATATCTGCAGTCCCAGGACATAAACATCCTTATATGGGGCATTCCCGCCCTCCTCCTGCTTTTGATAGTACCGATGGCGCTCAACTACATGAGCCAGAAGGAGTATGCGGATCTGGTACCGCAATATGAGTCCTATGCAAAAAATGTGCGTATCAGAATGATTAACCCCACGATGGAGGGCCAGATCATTCGTATCGAGGGTGTTGTCGAACGCAAGCATTTTCAGATATTTAACCGGCCCCAGTTTGTCATCGCAGACCGGACCGGTGAGATCTCGGTAAAGATGTTTACCAGCCCGGCGGAGCGTATCAACAAGGATGATGTGGTCGAGGTCCTTGGCAAAGTTATGAAGAGGTATATTCTGGGAGGGGATCCTACGGTGAATGCGGTGTCTATCCGGAAGATCCAGAAAAAGCAGGACGTTGGAGGGAAAGATTAGAGCTTTCTTCCCGAAGCCTCATTCCTGAATATTAGCAACTTTTCTAAATAGTTGATCTGGGCACGTATAGTCAAAAGCCCATAATTCAAACTTTAATCGGTGGAATGCATATTTTGCTGGTTCTATCTATTCTTCCCGGAAAAACCACATCCGGGTCGATTTCGGAACAGGGATTCCCATGGTAATGAGCACCGAAACAACCACTTTTCATGCCTTGACACTATTCAATTCCTGATAAAAGACCACGAGTCCTTCCGGATCGCGATTTGGAGAAACCTTCAAGGCATGTCGAAGGAATCCTCCCGTGCATAACTATTCTTATGAGGTACCTCTCATATTAGTATGGTGAATTTATGTCAAAACGGGCCGTGGACACGGTATTTCAGGCAATGTTCGCGCTGACGGACCTCCGGGTGTTGCTCAGGGAGACCGCCCCGTCTCACGAGTTTGACGCCGAGCAACGCACCCGGGTGGCGATTCTTCTCATGGATCTGGAAAGCCAGGTGAAAATTCTCCGGGAGGAACTTTTCTGATGAAATGCGCAGGCCCGATTGAGGTCCGCGATGTAGAGGAGACCTCTATAAATATCGACCCCATTCAGGTCGGCGGTCGGCTCACCGCCGAGGCGATGAAGTCGATCATCGCCTATGGTGATGGGTACTCGGTCTGCGATAACTGTCGGAAGCCATTCCGGCTTGATACTATCAGGACCCCCCCGGTCGATGCATTTCACCATGACCTCGCATCATTTGTGAATATGGATGTAGCCCGGGTTGTTCCGGGGGCACGAAGGGGATTTCAGGCGGTAGCAGGTACATATGTTCGGAAGGGCGATCCGGTGCTGATCACCGCTCTCTCCCACTACACCGAAGTGCTGGCAGTCGAAGCAACAGGCGGCATTCCATTGGAGATCCCTCAGACAGAAGAAAATATTATTACCGCAGAGGCTGCATCGGAAAAGCTGGAACAAGTCACCAGGGAGTTCGGCCGTCCTCCGGCACTTCTGTTTGTCGATCACATCGACTACCAGTTCGGAAACGAACATGAGGTGAGGGGTATCATCAAAGCTGCCCATGAGTACGATGTTCCGGCCCTATACAATGGAGCATACACAATCGGCATTCTTCCTGTAGACGGGAAAGAGATCGGGGCTGATTTTGTTGTCGGTTCTGGTCATAAAAGTATGGCCTCACCTGCACCATCAGGAGTGCTTGCCGCAACGGCGGAGCGTGCACGGGATCTTTTCCGCACGACGACCACAAAAACCGATCTGACCGGGAGGACTTTCGGGGTAAAAGAGGTGGAGCTGATGGGATGCACCCTCATGGGGGTTACCCTTATCGGAATGATGGCATCATTCCCCCGGGTACGTGAACGGGTTCGCTCCTGGGATCGTGAACTCAGCCATGGCATGAAAGTGGTGGACGCCCTTGCGTCCATTGAAGGAACGCTGATAAAATCAGAATATCCGCGCAGACACACCCTGACCCGCGTTGACACGACCGCTTCTTTCGACCTTATCGCCCAAAAACATAAAAAAAGAGGCTTTTTCCTGCACAGCGCATTAAAGGAGCACGGTATTACCGGAATCATACCCGGCGCAACAAAAGTATGGAAATTCAATACCTATGGAATGACTGAGCGGCAGGCAGTACATGTCGCCGGATCCTTTGTAGAGATTGCAGAGGATAACGGTCTTCAGATCGGCCGTTGATCGTGAACCGGCCGATCTTCTTTATCGGCAATCTCTTTCGTGATGATCTTCATCTCGCAGTTCTTGTCTCCCATGCACATGCTCCTTACAAAGCGGAGTGTATACGCTGGATTAAGTGACTCAACGGCGCTGATAGAGAATGCGAGACATTTATGGAAGAACAAATCATTCGGTTGTCCGGTCTCCAGTTCGCGAAGCAGGAGTGGGCACATTTTGATGAGTATTACCGCCTTTTCATGGTCGATAGCAATCGTCTCCTCCCGAAATTCAGGCCCGAAAAAGACCGATGAAACAATCCCGAGGGTCCTGGCGACATCCCCGGCAGTGCCGACCGGCAGCTGATGGGAATCGGCAACAGAACGAGCCTGCCTCCCGATCGCAATCCATATCCCATGTTCCATCTCGTCATAACGATCCGTCATAGCATGACGAAAAACCAAATCATAATGGATTGGAAGTGACGAGGCGAGATGCGCCGCAATTTGCCATTTCATCCGGTCGGGGATGGAATCAAGATCCGGCATCGTTATCAGATTCCCTTTGCACGCCTGTAGGTAAAAATCCACCCTTTATTGCCAGGCTCCTAAAGAGCAATCTCTTGGGGTATGTCCTGAAGGACTGGAGGCATAGCGGTAAAACAGATCAAGCTGGTATATTTCCGGGGTGATCGGCATCTCCGCTACTTGCTTGTTTGAAATGCCCGATCATTACATATCAGATACCTTAGCGAGGCAATGAGCCATTCTCAACAAGTTTATATGTAATTGAACCAATCCAACGACGGGTGACACAAACACATGCCATCATTCAAGTGTAAGGATATCGGATTGGATTGCCCGTTTGAGACAACCGCTCCAACAGAAGCCGAATTGATGAAAAAAATTGGCGAGCATGCAGAAAAAGCACACGGGATGAAGACCTTCACCCCGGAATTTCTCGCGAAGGTAAAAGGAGCCATTAAAAAATAGAACGTATTTTTATCCTCTCTTTTTAAATGTCTGCCAATGAAAAAACAAACCGGATGAAACGGGAAAGAGATCGAACAGGAATTACTGCCATCTCGTCTTCGAACATAACAATGGACTGATTCACATCACAACAGTGAAGCGGTGTCAGGCCCGGTAAGAGATTTGTTATCCACCAGGATATTTTATGCATGATGAACGGGAAAGGATCCCCTTTCTGAACTGGTTGAATAAGCCTGATAATGTCATCCAGGTCATTGCTCTTTGATGATCGTTCCGTTGACAGCAGTGAGAAACCTGACACTTTCTACGGCAAAATCGACCAGCTGACTGGCATTGATCTCTGCTTCAGCCGAAAGGACATCCGGAAGTGCAGCGCTGGTGGAGGGCATATGCGGAACCGCTTTACAACTAAGGTCTCCGGTGCATTGATTGAATGTGCCGATCTTTCGTGCCAGAGCAATGATTTCGTCCTTGTCATACGTGATAAGCGGACGGAGGACAGGAGCAGTTGAAACTGATGAGATAACACCGAGATTCGCGAGCGTCTGTGAAGCTGACCTGACCGAGGTTTTCGCCGGTGACCACAGCAAGTGCGTCGTTCCTTTCGAGGAGACGGCTTGCTGTCTGTATCATGAACCGCTTGCAGAGGATGCAGCGAAGGCGAGGGGAAACTGCGGCAACCATCGCATCGTAGAATGGTTCGGTGTCGACTCGAAGCAGCTGCAGGGGAAACCCACGGCACCATTCAGATAATTTACGATGATTTTCAAATGCTGTCTCCCTGACATCACAACCCGCCCATCGACCACCTTCCATATGCATATGGAGAACTTCGCAACCTCGCCTCATCATGAGCCAGGAAGCAACCGGAGAATCGATACCTGAAGACAGAAGCGAGATCACCCTTCCCTGAGTACCCCAGGGGAGACCCCCCGGTGCCTCAATCCGGCGATCATATATGATCCCTCCAAATTCACGCGCTTCGACGAAGATCTCGTATTCGGGCTCTTTCAGGTCAACATGCAGGCCGGGGTGCCGGCTGAGGACGGCAGCTCCGATCATTCCCGCGAGCTCCTGGCTGGAAAAACCCTCAACCCCCTGCCTCCGGGCCCTTACCGCAAAGCGCATTCCCTGATGAACGTGACCATTGATCGAATCTACAGCCGCTTGCATCATCTCCTCCGGCCGGTTGGACGTCAGGATACCGACACTCACATCCACTACTCCGAAGATCCGGGATACGACTGCGGAGATCTCTTCCGGTTTATCACCGTGAATAAGAAGGCGGCCGCGATGGAGTTCAAAACGGTGTGAAAGGCCCATGCTATCGAGTGCACGGGTGATATTCCGGGTGAGCAGCCCGATAAAGTGTCTTTTTACCGGCTCGGATTTAAGAAAAAGTTCACCATACCGGATCATCACGATCTTCTTCACGGACCCTCTCCTGCATCATAACTCCACCGCCGAAAATTTTTCCGTTTATATCGCATATGGCATCCTTTTGGAACCTCCCGGACACCTGCCCGGATATTTGGGGTACTCTTGGATGCGTCGCGATATAGAAATATGCCCGGCGGTTTGTTAACAAATTCCGGATGTTATGACAGCCCTCATTTGTTCCTCTGAGGGTAATCATCATGTCCATGGTGTTTTTACTGTTACCCATGCAACCCGGGTACCGTTTCCCCCCCATAACAGAGGTTTTCGAAATCTCCCGTCTGTTGCTTCCATAACAGAAAATTCTTTAATTGCATAGCCATAAATTGTACAGAATGGCAAAGAACTCGGGTAAAAAGGAACAGGAGCCATTGAAGTTATTTTATATCTTCTATAGTCAGGAGCGATGGGATAACTGGTTATGCACACTGAGAGCAGCAAATTTTGACATAAATCCTGAAAGCGAAGAGATGCCTGAAGGATTTCGAACCCTCTACAGTTTCGGAATGGACATTACCCTGGAAGTACTGAAGATCATCAAACTGTTCCAGAACGGAAGATTTTCGAAAGATGAGGCCCTGGAGAAGCTGAATCAGGTTGAAACGATTATTATGTCCGATGTGCCGGAGGATCTGGGCGATATAGTTGAGGCGCTCCAGCTCTCTGTGGTGGTGCTCTTTGCATCCTGCAGGAAGTATCTCGAAGGAGGATATCAGGCAGATATCAAGATACTGGTTAAGGAGGGTCGTAAGCAGATCGGAGAAGATATGGAACAGGCACTTCAGACAGGTGCCACTATCGGGGCTAACGTAATTAATGGAACCGCCTGTTGCGGAAAATACGTGAAGGATGATCTCACGGATCCAACGCTCTTTGATGAATGGCTGATCGAGATCGAGACGATGCACGAGGCGATGGGATCGCTGAAAAACTTTGATGAAGAAGCCGGAGAAACAACGTGATCGCGGAAAGGGCCCGGTTCAGGGGGGCCAGAAAACTTGAGCGATTCGTTGGATACCGGTTACCGGATGCCATATTTTCCGGTCCGGTTCTTGAGGCGCTTTCGGGAAAATTTGACTTTAACTTGTTTGATGAGACCGTCCGTACGCAGATCCTTAATTTTTTCCACGATTTTCTTCGGTGCGGGTGCAGGGACAATCCTCTGTGCGGGTGTCCGGAACGAAAATTTGCTGTCATGGTTATAGATTTACGCGAAAATGGCCTCGATCACAGACAGATATCCGCGTATCTCCTTGAGGAATATGGTATCGACATATACCCTGCTGACATTTTGAGCTTCCTCGAAGATGCGGTACATGAACTGGAGGCAATCCGTGACGTATCGGGGCTTCAGGGCCGGACTGACCTCTCCACCGATGCGGCTGAGCATATCGCACTCATTTCGCGCTGACTTCGTTAACTGCTCAATTTTTTTGATTTTTCATTATACACTCATATTCCTATACGGGGAATTCCAACCGGTGGGGGATGGTCACCTCTATACCTTTAACCTCCAATATTCTTGTGTGAGGCTTGGTATGAGAAAAGAACTTCTCATCGATTGGAAGCATGGGAGGAGCACCCGGGTGACCTGTATCATATGCTCCGACACCGGAAAAACCCTGCAAACCCTCCTCCAAGAGATTATCCCGGTATTAGAGCAGGATGGGATCCGCGTCCGGATCGTCGACACGGATCTCCCGGGAGATGATTCAGAAGATACTATTCTCCTGAACGGTACACCCCTCGAAGAGCTTATCAATAAAGCCGGGAGTGGCCAGAACTATTGTCGATCTACAAAATGCATGATGATGCAGGAAGAGTATCCCTGTATTTCAGAGACTGATCAGGCGATCCGTGAGGAGGCCCCCGAAATCCTCTTCAGGAAAGCGATGCTGCTCGCGCTCGAGGAGGATCAGGAGATTGATGCCCCCTCTTTTCATTGAAGGCATTTCCATGAATTAATTCCCCCCATAACCGGATTTCAGACAATTAAGAGAAGGAAAACAATACGGATATTCCGCCTGACACAGATAGATGGCCCCCGAGAAGGATCCATCACCGCCTGTCAGATTTTACGGACCAATTTTTTTTCCGAAATTTTTATTAAACGGGAGATATTCCTGTAATTATGGAAAAAAACAAACAGTATATAATCTTTTTTGTTATTATCGGTTTCCTGCTTATCCTCGCATTTATTCTTGTCACCGCACCATCTTCGTTCGCGCTCAATGCAACACCGGCGACACCGAAAGAGGCCTGGCAATCGATACCGTTTACAGATGTAAAAACGGGAAATTCGCAAACATTGAAGGATTTGTTGGGAAAACCCGTGATAGTCCAGGCATTTATCGTGACCTGTCCCATCTGCACCCGGCAGCAGGAAGAGATCAACCGGCTCCAGGAGGAACAGGGCATGAAATCCTTCACGTTCGTCGCACTGGACATCGACCCTTCCGAACGGGAGGAGGCCATCCGGGCTCACGTAGAGAGAAACGGGTTCACCGGCATATACGCAGCCTCACCCCCGGACCTGACCAGGGCGCTCTACGATGAATTCGGCCCGGACATCATAACTCCCTCCTCTGCTCCGGTAATACTGCTCTGCCCCGGCGGGCAGAAAACAAAGCTTCCCACGGGGATAAAATCGGCCACATTCCTGAAGGAAGCTTTGGAGACGACCTGCTGATATGGATGTTGTGACCAGCTGGTGGATCTCTTTCCTTGCAGGAGTGTTCACTCCTCTGGGGGCGGTATGCGTCCTTCCGCTCTACCCGGGATTTATCGCGCATCTTGCAGGTCAGCTCCAGGGGAACCCTTCGCGAAGAACCATTCTCCTGCTCGGATGTCTTGTTGCGGTCGGAATGGTCGGGTCGATGCTGCTCACCGGGTTCGTATTCATCTCCATTCTGCAGTTCTCCCTCTCTGATGCGATCCGGATACTGTCTCCCATCGTATTCATCCTGCTTGCGGGAATCAGCATTTTTCTTATCGCGGGAAAAGATCCAGGGAAATACGTACCGTCCAACTGCCTTCCTGAGATACGTTCACCAATTTTAACCGCGTTCGTATTCGGTTTCTTCTTTGGTATTCTTGCTCTTCCATGTAATCCAGGACCTATAATCGTGCTTTTCGCGCTCAGTGTAAACAGTTTCAGTTTCATGATAAACCTGGTAAACTTTATCCTGTTCGGGATCGGTATGGCACTACCCCTGATTTTGATTTCGGTCATCACTGCCAGCCGAAGCGATCAGATAATACGCTTTTTCACGGAGAACCGCAGGATTATACAGAGAATTGCGGGAATCCTCATGCTCGTGATTGCTCTCTACTATCTGGGCTACATATTCGGCATTTTTTGAGTATGGTAGAAGTGCCGTTTATCGATCGCCTGTTCCCGCATTTTCTTTAGAGAAGTTATCATATCAGATTATATTCCGGGGGCGGCTTGATATTCGCCCCTATAGCCTCGAAATGAGTGAATTTGCAGGGATATTATGGAAATCCCTCCTAAACTACCTCTCGTCACCCCGAATTCCCGGCATCGGTATTATTCAAATACTTCCGCCAACAACCCCTCCTATCAAGGAATTTGAGGTACCATGAATAAATTGCTGATCATCTCTACCCTTCTGATAGCCATCATATGCTGTACAGGCTGTACAACTCCCATTCCTCCCATCCCGAACCCTTGCATCGATGGTTCCGGAAAGATCGTGACCGAAAACCGATCCATGGGAGATTTTACCCGGATTGACATGGCCGTCCCGGCAATACTTACCGTCCGGCAGGGAGCGAGCCCCTCCCTGATAATCGAGGGCGATGACAACCTCCTCCCGCTCATTGTCACAAATGTTCAGAATGGAGACCTTATAATCAGCTATTCCCGGCCCTGCATGAGACCGTCATCACCTATTCTGATCCAGGCGACCATGCAGGATATCCAGGGTCTGACCCTTCTCGGCAGTGGTGAGATCGACAGCTCCGGGATCCTTTCTGTAGATCATCTAGACACCCAGCTCGTGGGTTCGGGCACGATGGACCTTTCGGTGAATGCCACTACGCTGAACTCAACGATTACCGGTTCGGGAAATGAGCAACTCAATGGAAAGGCGGCAACCCATCAGATCCGTATCCCGGGTTCGGGGAGTGTACATGCCTTTGGACTGAACACGGATTCCACCCGCATCGAGATTATCGGTTCAGGAAATGCGGATGTAAATGCAAATTCTGCACTCATCATTCAGATCACCGGATCCGGTTCCGTTCAGTATACGGGCAGTGTATCCGATATCCAGCATAGTATCACTGGATCGGGAAGCGTAAAGAGGGTATAACCGGAATTAAGAGGTGAGAACAATATCAGCCTCTTCTTTAAACAAAATCCGGTTCGGGCGGCGTAGGAAAGAGATCAACTTTTTAGAAATGAGATTGACAGTGCGAGGGATGGGATTCGAACCCATGGACACCTTCGTGACTGGATCTTAAGTCCAGCGCCGTTGGCCTGGCTTGGCTACCCTCGCTCCTTCACCCATACCAGTTCTGCCTGATCCCTTAAAAGGTGACCGAGTCGGGGCGTTATCCATGGGCACTGCTTCAGGGCCCGGTTCGTGTACGTATATGAATTCAGATCATGACTGAAAGAGGCAGGTAAGAAATGGATTGGAAATGCAAAAACGGGCGGAGTGAGAAAATAAGACTAAAGTATGTCCCGTTATCCCACCGGCGCAAGGATCTCTGTCAGTACATCCTCAGGAGGCACCGAGCGTGGATCATTTAGATATAATTCGCGGATAGGTCCAGTGACAGGTATATTATGTTGCGCCAACCAGTCGAAAAGGCGGTGATAAGTCGGCTCGCAGGCAGTGTACGGCCCCTGATGGACAATGCGGGCCATCCTCCCTCCTGGCAAAATGTAGCGGGAGATATCCCCCGAACCGGGAACATCGCCGCGAATCGGCCACGCGACCTCAACATCTGCGATGCCGGTGTTTACTGCCCGTTTTGTCTCTTTAGTTCCTTCGTCATGCAATATTAAAAGGGGAGGCCCACACGGTTCGATCTTCTGATGAATAATATGCGCGATCAATTCGGGGAGCATAACCGCGATCTGATCGTTTGTACCTTTCTTCCGCATCCCCAAAACAGTCTGAGGCGGCACATCAATGATCGTTATCTCATCCATGGTCTTTAGTTCAATCTGTGACCATGTGCTTTTATAGGTTATCTCAAACCATTGCCCGATGGGATGCATCCATTCCCGGATATTCCGATTTTATTCCGCTTCAGGAAATTAGCCCCCGGAGGCAGAAAATCAGCGCCCCTACAGACAGACCAGCGGTATATCCGGAAAACGTATGAGCATGACGAACCCACATTAAGGGGAATTCAGATGCTTATTCCGCTGGACTACCCGATAAGCGTTATTCCTCCAAGGTTTGACAATGTATGTTCAAAGGATCTGGCGACGGCGGGTTGCCGAACCAGTTCAGTCAGGGGGTATTGCCGATAGCCTTCCTGGTACATGGCTGGGTTGAACTCGACGGCCGTCAGCTTTCCCCGGGAGAGATCTCGGATATCATCAGGTTTCGTCCTTCTGATATCTCACGGTTTGGTGGCGAATTCGCTCTCTCATGGGAGAATTGCCATGCGCGGGACTGCTTCGGAATCATGCCGGGAGCGACCCCGAAAGGTTCGGTTGTCTGCGGAGGCACAATCCGCACCGTGATCCATCCCTCTCCCCCTCATATGACTCTCGAACAGGCGATCGTCGAGTCGGTTCATCTGCGGAGCGATGAAGGTGTGACCGCCCTCTCCGGCGGAATAGACTCCGCGCTGGTAGCCCACCTTGCCGGCCTGCCCTGCGTCGCGATCGGAACGAAAGATTCCCACGATCTCAAACGGGCAGCATTGGCTGCGGACGCTATGGGCCTGTCATGTGATCTCGTGACGCTCACTCCTGGAGTGATAGAAGAGGCGTTAATCTCAGTCCTTGGCGTGATTGCGGATAGAAACCCGGTAGATGCGTCGATTGCAGCCGCGGAGTACTGCATAGCCGAATGGGCATCCGCACAGGGGCACCGGCGGATTCTCACCGGACAGGGAGCGGATGAACTTTTCGGGGGGTATGCACGATATCTCTTGAGTCCTGATCTCGGTGCGGAGCTTGAACGCGATTTCCTTGGCCTGGAACGCCAGGCGGTCCGCGACCAGGCGGTTGCTGCGTTGCACAGGGCATATTTCTCCCTTCCGTACCTCGACATCCGGGTGGTGCGCGCTGCACAGGCGATACCCGCAGAACGGAAAGTGCATGACGGGGTTCGTAAGTGGCCGCTCCGGAGCATTGCAGAACGGCATATCCCGCAGGAAATCGCCTGGCATGATAAAAAAGCGATGCAGTACGGGAGCGGGGTCCACAAGACTATCGCGGATCTTGCACGTCAAAACGGTTATAAAAGGTCGGTACAAGGGTACATAAACGAGATCAGTGGGCGAGAACATGGTAACTGAGCGGGAAATTGAACATATCTCAGAATTGGCCGATATCGGTTTGAACAAGGAAGAACTTGGTGCCTTTACTGACCAGTTCAATGTGATTCTCGAATATTTTGATATACTCGACCAGGTGCCTGCATGCCCGGTGGCCAGCCCTGAAATCCATACAATCCTCCGGGAAGATGAGTTCACTCCTTCACTGGCGGTACCGGAAGTATTATCGAATGCGGCCGAGAATGAGGACGGGTTCTTCAAGGCGCCCCGGGTGATGTGATGGACGGACAGGTACAGAAATTTCACCAGGACGACCCGTTCAATGCCTTTATCCACATCTGCCGTTCAGACTTCCTTCGGAGATGGGCCCTTGTCCGGTTTACCGGTCGCGGTGAAGGATAACATTTCGACGTCCGGGATCCAGACGACCTGTGGCTCGCGAATCCTGGAGGGATATATCCCACCATACGATGCGCATGTCGTCACCCTTCTGAAAGGGGCCGGGGCAGCGATCATCGGCAAAACCAACATGGATGAGTTCGGAATGGGCTCCACTACCGAGAACAGTGGATATGGCACGACGAAAAATCCTCACGATATCGCTCGTGTTCCGGGAGGGTCTTCGGGGGGTAGCGCGGCGGCCATCGCCTCCGGTATGGTGACGATGGCACTTGGTACAGATACGGGCGGCTCCATCCGGTGTCCGGCAGCATTTTGTGGCATCGTCGGTCTCAAACCCACTTATGGAAGGGTTTCCCGGTATGGGCTGATTGCTTATGCCAATTCACTCGAACAAATTGGCCCGATGGCAAGAAACGTCACCGATGTCTCCCGGCTCATGATGGTTCTCAGTGAATACGATCCACGTGACTCCACAAGCTTCAATCGTCCTTACCGCCACGTTCCCCGTGATTCTGTCCGGGGCCTCCGGATCGGGGTTCCGGAAGAATATTTCGGTGAAGGAGTGGATCCAAAAGTCGCATCAGTCACCTGGGATGCGATCCAGCGGCTCGAAGGGCTCGGTGCAGACGTGATCGCCTGTACGATGCCGAGTATGGCATATGCGCTCGCCGCGTATTATGTGACCTGTACAAGTGAGGCAAGCTCCAATCTCGCCCGCTTCGACGGGATTAGGTACGGGCCGGGCTTGGACACGCGGAAGACCTGGCATGAGGCGTTCCAGGAACATCGACGGACATACTTTGGGGAAGAGGTCAGGAGAAGGATCCTGCTCGGAACATTCGCACTCTCGTCAGGATACTACGGAAAGTACTATGCGAAGGCACAGGCAGCACGCCAGATGGTGAAGGAGGACTTCGCACGCCTCTTCCGGGAGGTCGACCTGATTGCAGGTCCGACCATGCCGAACATCGCCTTCCTGCTTGGGGAGAAGAATGATCCACTTTCAATGTATCTCGCGGATATCCTGACCGTCCCGGCAAATCTTGCAGGGATCCCTGCCATTTCTATACCCTGCGGAAGAGTAAACAACATGCCTGTCGGCCTCCAGCTGATGGGGAGGGCGTTTGAAGATGAAACCGTCATAGACGCCGCCTTCGCGTTCGAGCAGGAGGGTTCTTCATGAATGAAGCTTCGGATGAGATACGAACAACCGGAGGACCGGATGAAGAGACCTCCATATCCGAAGATGAAGTTATCATTGGGCTCGAGATACATTGCCAGCTCGATACGAAAACCAAGCTCTTCTGTGGGTGCTCTACTGACTATCGGGATGATGCACCGAATACTCATGTCTGTCCAATCTGCCTCGGCCTTCCCGGTTCGCTCCCTGTTATCAATAAAAAAGCCGTTGAATTCGCTCTCCGTGTAGTGATGGCGTTCAATGGTGAAATCCCTGAAGAATGCGAGTTCGCACGAAAAAATTACTTCTATCCGGACCTGAACAAAGGGTATCAGATCAGCCAGTACGATAAACCGCTCGGAAATGGAGGATTCCTTCTTATCGAGGGTGAAGATGGGGAAAAACGGGTGAATCTTACCCGTATTCATCTCGAAGAAGACCCAGGCCGCCTGGTGCATAAGGGAGGCACAGACCGGCCGAAATATTCCCTGGTCGATTATAATCGGGCAGGGATCCCGCTCATCGAGATAGTTACGGAGCCAGATCTCCGATCCCCGAAAGAGGCCCGCCGATTCCTGAATAAGCTCAGGGCCACCCTCGAGTACTTGGAGGTCTTCGACTCCGAGAAGGAGGGGTCGCTCAGGGTAGATGCAAATATCTCGATTCAGCCGAAGGGATGGTTTGACCGGGAACGGAAAGGCAAACCGGGAAGGGGAAGAACCGAAGTTAAAAACATTTCTTCCTATAAAGGTGTTGAAAAAGCGCTGACTTTTGAGATCACCCGGCAGAGAAACCTGATACGGAGAGGCCATCTCCTCGAATCGGCAACACGGCACTTCGTCGAGGCACGTGGCGTAACCACAGCATCCCGGAGTAAGGAGCAGGAACAGGATTACCGGTACTTCCCGGAGCCTGATCTGCGCCCGCTCCGGATCCGCTCCTGGGTCGGCGACATAGTCCTGCCAGAACTCCCGGATGCACGCAGGGCGCGTTTCGTCGCTCAGTACCGCTGCTCGCCGATTCATGCGCGGACATTAACCGGCGATCCAAGAACAGCTGATTTTTTTGAGTGCGTGGCCCGTGTTGACCTGGCCCTTGCTGCCACCTGGGTTGCTGATACGCTCCTTGGTGAACTGAATTACCGTGACATGGGAATCAATCGCGTGCCGCCGGAACATTTTTCGGAACTGCTTATCCTAGTGAAGCAGGGTACCATCACTGAAATGACGGGTGTTGAAGTTCTTCGGGCAATTCTTGACCAGCTCAGGGAGACCGGCACGTGTGAATCCCCGTCGGCATACATACGACGGCATAATCTGTGCAAGGCGACGGAAGGAGGGCTTACAATGGAGGTCAATGAGGTGCTCAGGGAACATCCCGGGGCGGTGGCGGATTTTCACAGCGGGAAGAAGGAGGCGTTTAATTTCCTGATCGGACAGGTGATGAAGAAAACGAGAGGCCGCGTTGATCCGGGAGAACTGAACCAGGCACTGCAGGAAGCTCTCTGCCGGCCGGAGCGGTGATCTTCATGCATCTGATCGTTACGGAAAAAAACATTTCTGCCCAGCGGATAGCACACATACTCGCAGTTAAAGCACGGGTTGCCGAAAAAAAAGATGGAGGCATTCCCTCTTACAGCTATGATGACCAGGTCGTCGTCGGCCTCCGGGGTCATGTGGTCGAGGTGGACTTCGAACCCGGGTACTCCAACTGGAGAAGTGAGGTAAACACCCCGCGCAGCCTGATCGATGCCCGAACCATCAAGGTACCAACAGAAAAGAAGATCGTTTCCCTCCTGCAGAAACTCGCAAAGAAAGCGGAAATGGTCACCATTGCCACCGATTTCGATACAGAAGGTGAATTGATCGGAAAGGAGGCGTATGAGCTTATCCGTCAGGCAAATCCCCGCGTAACAGTCGACCGGGCACGGTTCAGCGCGATAACCCCGGACGAGATTATCCATGCATTCAGCCATACCACCGAGATCGACTTCGCCCTCGCAGCGGCCGGGGAGGCACGGCAGGTAATCGATCTCGTCTGGGGTGCCTCCCTGACCCGGTTTATCAGCCTTGCCGCCCGCCGGGGAGGTGCCAATATCCTCTCTGTGGGTCGTGTGCAAAGTCCGACCCTGGCGATGATCGTGGACCGTGAGCGGGAGATCGAAGCATTTGTCCCCGAAACGTACTGGCAGCTCCGTCTTATTACCGAGAAGGAACAGGAACAGATCGAAGCCAGGCATATTACCGCAAGGTTTACCGAACGATCGATGGCAGAGAGTGCCCGGGACAACACCCGGGAGCCTCTGACAGTCTCAGAAGTGAAAGAAGGAAAGAAGATAGATCGCGCTCCCTCGCCATTCGATACCACCACTTTCATTGTTGCAGCCGCGAGGCTCGGGTTCTCCGCAGCAAATGCGATGAGGATTGCGGAGGACCTGTACATGAACGGGTACATCTCATACCCGAGAACCGACAATACGGTATACCCGCCGACCCTTGATCTGAAAGCGATTCTCAGGGATATCCATCCGGGGGGATGCCGGCAGGACGTGGAATGGGTACAGGAGAACCAGAGGCCGGTCCCTACCCGTGGGAAGAAATCATCAACTGATCATCCACCGATTCACCCAACCGGCCCTGCCACGCGCGCCGGGCTTGGAGAAGATCGGTGGCGGATATACGAACTGGTGCTCCGCAGGTTTCTGGCGACCTTGAGCCCTGATGCACTCTGGATGACCCAGAAAGTTAATTTCATTGCGGGATCAGAGCCCTATACGGTCACCGGTGGAAGGCTGATCGAGCCAGGCTGGCGGACTGTGTACCCCTTCAGCGAGGCGAAGGAGTACGTTCTCCCGCCCTTCATTGCCGGAGAACACCTCCCGATCTGTTCGGTGCATCTCGATGAGAAAGAAACGCAACCACCACCACGGTTTACGCAGAGCCGGTTGATCCAGCGGATGGAGGAACTCGGTCTCGGAACGAAAAGTACCCGTCATGAAGTGATCCAGAAACTGATCGCGCGAAAATACGCGGAGGGAAATCCGCTCCGTCCCACCCTCGTGGGACGAGCGGTCATTGAATCCCTGGAAAATCATGCGGACACTATCACCCGACCGGCGATGACCCAGACTCTCGAGTCCCACATGCAGCAGATCAAAGAACGGAAACGGACGAGCGAGGATGTGGTCACCGAGTCCCGGCAGATGCTGAACCAGGTATTCGATCAGATGGAACCCCATTCTGAAGAGATTGGAAGCGAGATCCGGGAGCAGACCGCAGAGGAGCTGACCCTCGGCCCGTGCCCTGCCTGTGGCACAGATATCCGGATACGGCATATGCGAAGTCAGGCTCAGTTCATCGGCTGTAACCGGTATCCGGATTGTTCTTTCAATATCAGCCTCCCCATGATGCTCTGGGGGTTTGCGGTGCGGACCGATGAAATCTGTCCCATCCACCGGCTCCATCATGTGCGGCTGATAAAGAAAGGGGCGCGCCCGTGGGAGATAGGTTGTCCGCTCTGTCACCATATCAGCACGAACCGGGAGACGATGGTCCTGATTCCTTCCATGAATCCCGCGATCCTGGACAGCCTGCACGTTCATCACATCTATTCAGTCTATGATCTTGCCAAAAGCAGCCCCGGGAACATCTCGAAGATAACTGGTCTTCCCGATGAAAGTGCCGGTTTGCTGGTCCGGGAGGCCGAAGATGTGCTTACGCTTCTCCGAAAACGTTCAGACTGCCGCAAATTCGTCCGACGTCATCTTCCACCACGGAGGGGGCGGAGCCATGCAGCGATTGTGAAAAAGTTATTGGATGCCGGGATCGACGACATCCCAACCCTTGGATCTGCGGAAATTAAAAAACTTATATCTGCGGGCATTGGCGAAAAAGAAGCTTTATTGCTGCAGGGTGAAGCGAACAGGCTTTCGAGCGAGCGCCGTCTGCGTGAGATTGGGATCCCGCCGGTGAGTCTGAAGCGATATCAGGCGGCCGGGATTATCACGCCGGAAGAATTGATAAGCTTTCATCCCGCATATACCAGCCAGAAGACCGGGATAAGCCTTGAAACTGTCTGTAGGCACGTAGAGCTCGTGGCACAGAAACTCGGGAAGCCGTTCCCTGGGCGATGCTCAAAGGCGCAACTCGAAAAGGGCAGGAAAGAGCTCCTTTCCATCCATGGACTGGGAGATTCAGCCCTGGAGAAACTGTACCGTGCCGGGATCATCAGCGGAGATGCACTGATCGCTGCAGACCCTGAAGCGGTGTCGGCAAAAACGGGAATACCAGCCGATAAGATCCGGGAATACCAGGCGCTTTATCGTTCAATCAGAAATAAAACGTGACATCAGGACCAATACACGGCAGGATTAACCATCATGCACATGAAATGGAAGAACTGGGTCCATGTAACAAAACTCGATCCGGACAAACATCTGACACCCCAGGCAATTGGTGATATCGCAACGAGCGGAACAGACGCACTTATGCTCTCCGGGACCCTCAATGTAACCCGCGAGAATATAGGGGACCTCCTTGACCAGGTTGCGTCTTACGATCTCCCGGTGATCGTTGAGCCCTCCGGTCCGGAAGCGGTGATCTTCGAAGGGATTGATCTTCTGTATGTTCCGAGTGTTCTGAATACTTCAGATGTGCAGTGGATCGTCGGAAAGCACCGCGACTGGGTGCTGCATCAGGAGGTCGAATGGGAAAAGGTCGTCCCGGAGGCGTATATTGTTCTGAATCCCGACTCCTCCGTGGGGAAAGTCACCCGGGCAGTCTGCACTCTCTCCGGGGCTGATGTTGCTGCTTACACCCGGGTGGCGGATCATTACTTCCATTTTCCGATTGTCTATATCGAATACAGCGGGATGTATGGCGACCCGGCGATTGTAAAGTCCGCATCTGAGGCGATCGACGATGCGATCCTCTACTATGGAGGGGGCATCAACTCTGCTGCGCGTGCGGCTGAGATGGCCCGGTATGCGGATACGATCGTTGTAGGGAACGCAATCTACGACAAGGGAGTCGCCGCTCTTAAGGAGACTGTACGGGCAGTGCAGTAGCACCCGTACGAAAACGTATCATGCCCCGGGTGGAAATTGTCCTTATCAACCCACTCTACGAAGGGAATGTGGGGTTCTCCGCCCGCGTGATGAAGAACTTCGGGTTTGAACATCTGGTCCTGGTCGATCCCTGTCCCCTGGGAGAGGAAGCGAAAGCCCGCGCTTCACATGCCCAGGATGTGCTCCGGAATGCATTTCATTCCTCGCTGGATGACGTTTTCAGGCGAAGTTCTCTCACCATCGCCACCACCGGGGAGGTCAGCAAATCTGTCTGTCATGCAATGCGTATGCCTTTTTATTCTCCGAGAGAAGTGAGAGAATTGATCTGCGATATCAACGGAACCGTCTCGATTCTTTTTGGGAGGGAGAACTGGGGGTTGAATAACGAAGAGATCAGGAGGAGCGATCTGATATGCACGATTCCATCGAACCCCGGATATCCGATCCTCAACCTCTCTCATGCCGTTGGCATCCTCTGCTATGAACTCGCGCACCTTCCGCGGGGGAGCTATCTTCTCGCTTCCCCAGAGGAGATGGATCATCTCTACCGGCATATCGACCGGTTCCTTACCCGGATCGACCACCCACCCTTCAAGCGGGAGAATACAATGCTTCTTATCCACCGGATCCTTGGCAGGGCACATCTGACGGTTCGGGAGGCGAGTACCCTCCACGGTCTCATGCGACGCACCGAATGGCAGATGGATAATAAAAAGTAAACCATCAGACCGCCATATTATCTCGTACATGATCCTTGTCGACTGGCAGATCCTCGATCGCATCGGAAGAGGGTTTATCAAAATTGAACCGTTTGACCCCGAACTCGTCCAGCCTAATTCACTCGATATCAGGCTTGGCAACCACTTCGTCTGGTATCAGGTAGGAGACGAGGTGATCGACCCCTATCATAAGGACACGGTGAGCTCAGGGACCTCCGATCTCCATGCGGATTCGGTAGTGCTCGAACCTGGACAGTTTGTCCTTGCCGAGACTCTAGAAAGAATAGAGCTGCCGGACAATGTGGTCGCAAGCATTGAGGGGAAGAGCAGTATCGCCCGTCTGGGAATAGAGCTTCACCAGACCGGGGGGTGGATAGATGCGGGCTTTCGGGGAAGCATCACATTAGAGATGTGTAATGTAAACCAGCGCCCGGTCCGCATGTATGCGGGGATGCCTATCGGGCAGCTGGTCTTCTATACCACCGAACGGGCAATGCGCCCTTATAATATGAAAAAAGATGCCAAATACATGGATCAACGCCAGGCAACCCTTTCCCGGTACCATGAAAACCGGAGAAGGAGCTGAATGCTATATACCCCATGAAAACACAATTAATGAGGAATGATTCCATCAATCTGGAGATGAACAATGCGGCTTCTTCTGATACATTCGGATTTTATTGAATATGAGGCGAGGAAAAAGACTGCGATGGCCGAAGAAGGCGGAGTTCTGAAGGATTCAGAAAACGAGGCCCTCACTGTTTTTTGTGCTGTGGAATCGGTCGATGAGGAAGATATAGGGAGCGTTGTTGAACAGGCGGTTGAAGAGGTGGCGGGAACCGCGACCCAGCTGGCGGTCGAGAATATCGTTATTTATCCCTATGCCCATCTGAGCAGCGACCTTGCAAGACCGGATGTGGCCGTTGCCGCTCTCCGGGCACTCGAAGCCGGTCTGCTCGCTTCCGGATACCGGGTAAAGCGGGCCCCGTTCGGATGGTACAAGGCGTTCAGAATATCGTGCAAAGGTCACCCGCTCTCTGAACTATCAAAGACGATTGTTCCATCCGGGGATATCGCAAAAGAGGGAAGAACCATCGAACACGAGTTTTTTGTGATGACACCGGATGGCCGGCGTAATGAAGTGGAGGATTACCTGGATGACTCCCCATTCGGGTGCCTCGTTCGAAAAGAACTGGGCGAGGCAGTTCCCACCGGGGGAGAACCGCTACACGTTGAGCTCATGAGGGCGAAAGAACTGGTCGATTACGAACCGGTGAGCGATGTCGGTCATCTACGCTGGATGCCCCGCGGGAAACTCATCCGGGATCTGCTCGCCGATTACGTGTTGCAGCTCGTGCTCCCATACGGTGCAACACCAGTGGAGACGCCGGTTATGTACGACCTTGCCGACCGTGCGATCGCCGAGCATGCCGACAAATTCGGAGAACGTCAGTATCGGTTCAAAAGCGGGAACAGGAATATGATGCTCCGGTTTGCCGCATGTTTTGGGATGTTCTCGATCATGCGGAACATGCATATTTCACCCAATTATCTCCCGATGAAGATGTATGAACTCTCTACATACTCCTTCCGGCATGAGCAGAAAGGCGAGGTGATCGGGTTGAAGCGGCTCCGTGCGTTCACGATGCCGGATATGCATACCCTGTGTACCGATATGCCTGAAGCACTCCGGTGCTTCGAGGAGCAACTGGCGATGGGCTGGAAGACCGGATCTGATTTCGGAACCAATCTGGTCGGGGTGTTCCGGTGCACGCGGGACTTTTTTGAGGAGTACCATGAGTGGGTGAAAGAGATGGTTGCCGAATCCGGGGTGCCGATGCTCATCGAGATCCTTTCAGACCGCGTGCACTACTGGATTGCCAAAGTAGACCTGGCAGCGATTGACGGGCAGGGCAGACCTATAGAGAACCCGACTGTCCAGATCGATGTCGAGAGCTCTGCCCGGTTTGACATAAAATATCACCAGGACGGGGAGGTTATCCACCCGCCTATCCTCCACTGCTCCCCTACCGGGAGTATAGAGCGGGTGATATGCGCGATTCTCGAGAGCACGGCGACCCAGGCGGTCCCGCGCCTGCCAACCTGGCTCTCCCCGACACAGGTCCGCGTGGTTCCGGTGGCCGAACGGCACATGGATGCAGCGGCAGAACTCTGCAAGCGGTTTAATGCCGCCTGTATCAGGACGGATCTGGATGACCGCGATGAAAGCGTCGGGAAGAAAGTCAGGGAGGCCGGCATGGACTGGATCCCGTATGTCGTGGTGTTCGGGGACGCAGAACTCCAGTCGGGCCGGCTCACAGTAACGATACGGGAAAAATCAGCGCCGAATAAACCCTTTAAAGAGACGCTCACGACAGAAGAGTTGATGAAGAGACTATCCAGAGATATTGCAGGAAAACCGTTCCGACCCCTTTATACCCCCCGGAAACTTTCAATAAAAGCGCGGTACATCTGAACTTCCGCTCTTATTTTTACCTACCCTGTATTCCCGCAGGGAAAAACCCTGGTGAATTATATCCATGCAATCAACCGGTATCCTTTTCTATCCTGACCCGATACCTCCCTTTTATGAACCAGGATGATCGCTGGGCCCTTCCGGACCTCGCCTCCGCGCTGAACCGGGCCGGTGAGAGGAAACGTCAGCGCATCCGCTGTTCCCTGTCGTTCCTTGAGGAATACGTAAAAGGGCCGGACGAAGCATTCCGTTCGGCGACCGGGAACATCGCCTGTCTCCGGGGGATAGCGTCCCGTCAGCTCGATTCCGCACTCTCGGTGAAGCTCACCGCTATTGGTGCGATATTTGACCGGGACCTGTGCATGGAACATCTTCGCATGATTGCAAAAGAAGCGGCAAAGCTTCATGTCCCACTTGAACTCGATATGGAAGGGCGGGGTCTCGTCGAGTTTACGATAGAAGCGGCCCGTGCGTGTCGGGAAATACACGACCAGGTCACCATCGCACTCCAGGCATACCTGGACCGGACCCGTTTGGATCTGAGAGCACTGGATACGCGGAGGATAGGTGTCCGGTTGGTAAAAGGAGCATATGTCGGGGATGTCACGGATTTCTTTGAGATCCAGGCCCGTTTCAAAACGTTGGCAGAGGAGGCCCTCGATATCGGATCTCCATTCTCTGCCGGGACACATGATCCCGATCTTGTTGCCTGGCTGAAGGAACGGATGGCAGAACACAAGAACCTGATCGAGTTCGGGTTTCTGATGGGGCTTGCTAATCGGACAAAGACAGCCCTGGTGGCAGAGGGCTGGTCCGTCTCCGAATATGTCCCGTACGGACTGAATAATGCGGCTTATACAACGAGGCGGGAGCGGTACCTTGGGGAACTTGCTGAACTCGGCAGAGGGCCGCTTGTCTGAACATTCATTCGGTCTGCGAATCGCTCATCAGGTGCCCATGACCACATAAATAATCCCTCAGGGGAAGAAAATAGCTGATCACGAATGACCCGGATATACCCCTTTTTACTCTCCATTCCTCATGCAGGCACTGAGATACCCGAAGAACTGGAGGATTCTGTCCTTCTGGACGATATTGCCCTGCGCTATTACAGCGATCCAGGCAGTCTATCCATATTTGATTTTAAAGATCGGGTTGCCGCATATCACGATGTACCAATCTCCCGTATTTTTGTAGACCTGAATCGACCGCCCTATCATTTACCTCCTCGTTATCCGGACGGTGTCGTGAAGATGCGGACCATCGACGGGAGGCGGGTATACCGGGAAGGGGTGTTCCCTGAAATGCCACTTATCCAGCGGTTAATGATGCGCTATTACTTCCCATTTCATGAAGAACTGGATCGGTCGATCGACACCAGGGATGTTCAATTTGCAATCGATTGCCACTCCATGCTTCCGAAAGGGTTACCCGGCCAGAATGATGCCGGAAAGATCCGGCCGGATATCTGTCTGGGCAATCATGGCGGAAGAGAAGGATACCCAGAACCGGGAAGACTGACCACCTGCCCTGCAGGATGGATACAGGCGCTGGCAGCGTCATTCCGTGAGATCTTTCCCGACGATATTGCGGTGAGTATTAACGATCCGTACGCAGGAGGTTTTATTTCCCTGTCGCATTACTGGCATCGGGGGGTTCCCTGGATTCAACTGGAGATCAACCGATCCTTATTTGAAAAGTCTGATTCAGGGCCGGATCGGGGAACGATTGTAAACAAAGAGCGCATCCGGGAACTGCACGAAGATGTGTGGATTGCATTAACCGGGTGGTGGGGGACCTTCTCGGATTCATGAGGGGTAACCCGGTTACGGCAAACCGGGACCATCCGCTCAACGACCACCTGTTTTTCTTAAAGTATTCGCGCGACACCTGAAGACACTGCTGCCTTTTCGACCGCCCCCGCAATTGCCCGGGTAACGGATCGGTCCATGATATTGGGGAGGACCCGATCCCGGGTCGGTTTTTTAATATACTCAGCAAGGGCATGGGCGGCCGCCACCTTCATCTCATCGGTGATCCGGATGGCATGTGCATCCAGCGCACCCCGGAAGACCCCGGGATATGCAAAGGCGTTATTTACCTGGTTCGGGAAGTCGCTCCTCCCGGTACCGACCACCGTCGCCCCGGCATGCCGTGCCCGGTCCGGCATGATCTCCGGGACCGGATTGGCCATTGCAAAAACAATAGGGTCTGTATTCATAGACCTGACCATCTCCTCCGATATGATACCGGGTGCGGATACGCCGATCACCACATCCGCTCCTTCCATGGCATCTGAAAGGGTTCCGGTCCTCCGTTCGTGGTTGGTCTCGTCGGCAATGATAAATTTATACTTATTCTCGTACAGTCCGTCCCGCCCCCGATATATGATCCCCTGTGTATCACAGACGATGATATCACGGACGCTCTGGCAGACGTCCGGGCTGTACCCGATGCACTTCAGCAGCCGGGCGATCGCATAGCCGGCCGCACCTGAACCCACGATGACAATGTTCAACTCTTCGAACGATCTTCCGGTCACCCGGCAGGCATTGAGAAGCGCCGCCAGAACGACGATGGCTGTGCCGTGCTGATCATCGTGCATCACCGGAATCCCGATATCCTGCAGTGCTTCCTCGACCGCAAAACACTTTGGTGCCGCAATATCCTCGAGATTGATCCCCCCGAAAACGGGAGCGATGTTCCTCACTTCGTCCACGAAATCCGTATGATAATTCTCAAAACAGATCGGGAACGCATCGATCCCGGCGAACTTCTTGAAGAGCGCGGCCTTCCCCTCCATCACCGGTATTGCTGCATAACCGCCGATGTTACCGAGTCCGAGCACCGCTGATCCATCGGTAACGATAGCGATTGTGTTTGCCTTGAGGGTGTATTTATACGCAAGTGTCTTGTCGCGTTGGATCGCCCTGCAGACCTCGGCGACACCGGGTGTATATGCCCTCGCAAGATCCCGTTTCGTTCTCAAAGGTACTTTGGAGCGTATTTCCAGTTTTCCGTGATACCGCTCGTGCAATGTGAGTGCTTCCGCATATATCTTCTCCTTATCCTCATCCTTTCCGGTCATGCGTATATTCACTTACCCGTATTTCCGTGGATAACCGGAGGCAAAGAATTTATGGTCGGCCCTCTCTGTCAGGAATGGTGGGTGATTGAATTTTACCTCCTCCGGTATGTCCCCATCAGAAGGCCGGTCGCAAGTACATGCCCCTTCATTGCCCGCTCGAGGCTTTCCCTGTCTCCAGGAGCTGGAATAAGTTTTAACGAGAGTGCATACAGCCGGAAGTAATAACGGTGCGGTTTACCGCGGGGCGGGCAGGGGCCTCCGTACCCTGGTCGCCGGAAGTCGTTCATCCCCTGCACGCCCCCGTCATCCAGCGTCCCCTGCGCCGGAACCCCATCGGGAAGGGTTGTCCGGTCCGGTGCCATGTTGCAGATGACCCAGTGGGTGAATGTCCCGGTCGGGTCGTCCGGGTCATCCATGATCAATGCAAGGCTCTTCGTCCCCGACGGAACTCCCCTCCAGGATAATGCGGGAGAACGGTTTGCACCATCACAGGTGTGCGAGACCGGTATCTCTTCTCCCGGGCGGAACGCATCAGTTGTAATCATAAGATCTGTCAATTGCTCACCACCCCATCCGGTACCCTGTTCATGGACTGGATTCCTGTTCAGGTCCACAGAATTCCGGTAACGGTACAGGATAATTCCCTCTCATGCGATAAAAGTTCCCGGGTCGGTTGCCTCTTCCCGGGCAGTGCATCCCCGAACGCAAATAAGATCTCGGCCCATGCTTTGTCGAGGAGTGCCCGGTAATAGGCCGGATCAAACCCTGTTGCGTTCCATTCCAGATCCACCTCCCAGCGTCGGGCGTCCCTGACCACGTACCCGATCTCCATACCCGGGGAGACCTGTATGCCTGCCGCAGCGCATGCCGTTACGGCAGATGCCTCCGCACACCGGTGCGCATAGGTGATCCGGCTGACCTGGCGATGAATGGCCAACTCACGTGCTTCGGCTTTCGGAAGACCGGCAACTGCTTCCCGGTAGATCGCCTTCACTGCGGATTCCCTGGCGATCAGCGAGTCCCTGTCCATCGTACCCCGCAACTTTTCCAGCATCGCATGCTGCATCTTCCCGATATAGTCCGGCGTGTCCCGCTTCCGTGCCATGATCCCCCGTACCTTGATGGTGTCATCCGCCAGAAGACCGTAGTACCGGTTATATGCACCAAACCCGTCCGGCATCGGGAGAAAGACGATCCAGCGGTAATCTTCAAGCTCGGTGGGGAGCCCGGTCTCTGCCTCGACTCTTGCCTTCAGCTCCCGGGTGGGACCCCCGCGGACCCAGAGGCAGTCCACGATGCCGTGGATCACTTCAAAACCCATATTCTCGGCGATTCCCTTGGTAGTGAGGAGAATGTCCCGTGATTTTCCGGTGATCTGTTCATGGACTTCGATCCTCCCGAATTTGGCATTTTTATACCCCGTATACCCGAAACAGGTGACCAGCATCCACTTGAGTATCGAATCCACACCAGCATACTGCGGGTCTGACTTCTTCCGCTGCTTGGTCTCCAGCCGCAGACGGAGCAGGGGACCAAGCACCGAAGGGAGGAAGCCCTGCCTTCCCAGGCCGCCAAGGGTCTCCGGAGAGAGATTATAACGGACGATGACCGCAGGGTAGAGCGAGGTGAAGTCGATCTGGCAGACATCCTCATAGAGTCCGGGAACCGGCTGGAACATCATTCCCCCCCGATCTGCCCCCCGTAATTCCGCAAACTGCCGGATACACTCGGGGTCTGCCTTCCGGTACGGGATGGCGATGCCGCAGCGTATCGCCTCGTACACCTCATAGGTGGAGATCAGGGTGCCGGAGGTGAACCGTGCGGTGAGATTGGGGGAGAGCCCGGTAAGCCGGGACGCAAGGAGCACCCCGGCGAGCCCTCCCTCACGGTAGTTGAAACTCTGGCGGGTATCTATCAGCACCCGGCCGTCCGGGATCAGGGCTCCCGGGCGGAATTCAGTCCTCCCGTAACTCCAGAAGGAGTGTGCATCGAGCTTCCGGAACACCCCGGTCCGGCTGATGGTGGATTCGAGCCCGAATTCCTGTGCACGATTCAGGATCCGGGGCAACCAGGTATCAGCCAGCGGGAAGAGGATGATATCAGGGTCATATGAGTCCACGAGACCGAAAAGATCAGAGAGAATTGCCTTTTCGGTCCCTTGCAACCGTTCTTTCCGCTCGTGCGTCACGTCGATGCACGAACATGCGGTGCCCGTGTGCGGGTTGTCGCGGACTGCAACCTCCATGCAGGTCAGGGGGACCTCGAATTGGACGGAAAATCGTGATTCTGATGGTTCGCCGCAGGGGAAAAGGTTCCGCTCGGCGAAATACCGCTGGTCGAGCCTGACGTCGACGTTGTACAACTGAGCGCGATACCCGGACTGCTTCTCAATCAGGTCAGCCTCCGGTCTTCCAGCCTCTATCCGGTACCCGTCATGCGTGCCGTATACCGTGCGGAACGTGCATTCCTCCACGCGATACCGTTCCGAAAGCGCTTCCACGAGCTGCCAGTGAGCGTGGGGATCGGGAAGGTGCAGATAAAACGATGGCTCATAGGGAATGCGGTGCCGGCTCATCCCATCTGAGCGGTCCCAGTATTCAACGCTGCCCCGGCGGTAGCATGAATCAAGGATCCACACGGAGTCGACGCTCCTGCTCCTTCAGCAGCTCAATGAGCACCGAGTAAAAGACCGCCTCGAGCGGGTCGTCAAAGGCAGAGAATGCCTCGCTCGAATGCCGCTTCGCCATGGAAACGAGGTCGCGGAGATAGAGTTCATCTTCCCGCTTCACGAAATGCGCCTCCCGGAGCCACCGTTCAGTAATTTCTTTCACTCCCATCCTGACGCTGATGAAGCTTCTTCCCATCAGAACCCCTCCAGAGTCGTCTGTTCCCGCGGTCGATCCGAGACGGACAGACGACGGGCAGGGTGGCGCATGCGCTGAAGGGGTACGGACGGCGGGGCGAAATAAAAGATCCGGTCTGCCCGCCGTGCCAGCGTACGGAAGGAATCGTCTTCATGGGGTGCATAGAGGATCACAAGGGTGTTCTCCCCTGCATCATGCAGCGCCTCTGCGACTGGATCAAGCACCTCTGTCGCACCTTCGTACAGGGAGGGATCGTGCTCCACAAAGACGACCGTATGGTGTGAATCCTGAAGGATACTGATGAGCTGATACGCCGTGAATGCCCGCTGAACCTCAAAATTCGTTGATCTGCGGTTGATCGCCGGGAGCAGGTGCGAAAAGTTCCCGCAGACGTAGAGGAACAGGAACCGCTGGATCCCCGGGTTGTCGTTCAGACCCGCGGCCGCAAGTGCCTCCGGCGCGATCAGGGCATTGAACGTCCCGGTCTGCATGGCAATGGACGGGTACAGATCGAACTCCATGTATACCCGTCGCCCCCGGCCACCCATAATGGTCAGGAACATGCGGGGTGAAAGTGCGTGCCAGGGACAGAGCGCCGGCACCTCCATTCATCTCGGTAAGCTGGAGATATGTTCCAGGTGCCTTCTATACGGGTTCTGGGGCCGTTCCTGTTGCGGCAGCTGTTCAGGTTCTTCCGGTGGAACTGGTTCCCCGCGCTCGCGTGCAGGGATTTAGCTGTTTACTCTGATAATTTTCTCCTTTTTGAGTCAGGCAGGCGTATAGATAGCAGTTCAGATTTGACCAGACATTGAATCCTAGGAATATTGCCTGCCATCCAACCACCGGCAACCGGTGATCACGGCCAGGTCCTTTGTCAGGCAGACCACGTCGTCGGAGTCCAGGTCCGTTATTCTCTGTTTACCGACGATCCGTGTGAAACCTGCCATTTCTTCTGCCGATAACCTGATAAAACGGGATAATCGTTCGGTCCCGTCTTCGATCTTCAATTGCTGCATGAGGACAGGATCCTGTGTGGTGATACCGGTCGGGCAGAGGCCCGTATGGCAGATCCGGTACTGCTCACAATTCATCGCGATAAGAGCTGCAGTTCCGATATAGACCGAGTCAGCCCCCAAAGCGATACATTTGGCGAAGTCGGCGGAGCTCCGGAGACCCCCGCCCGCAATGAGTGACACCCGGTCCCGTTCTCCGCTCTCACTCAGGAACCGGTGTGCCCGTGGGAGCGCAGCGATGAGAGGAAGTCCGACATTTTCTCTGATATAGGCATAGGTTGCGCCGGTACCGCCCCCGAACCCGTCTATTGCGATAAAATCAACTCCTGCCTCGACCAGGATACGGCAGTCATCTTCGATGCGGCCGCACCCGATCTTGGCACCGATCGGGACCCCCCCCGTGATTTCCCGGAGCCACTCAACCTTCTCCTGTATCTGGGCCGGTGATACCATATCCGGGTGATGAGCCGGAGAGTTCGCATCTTCCCCGGGCTCAAGCCCCCGTATAGATGCGACCTCAGGAGTGATCTTTGCGGCAGGTAGGTAACTTCCCTTTCCCGGATAAGCACCCTGGCCGAAACGAATTTCGACCGCCGCGGCCCGTTTCAGAATTTCTTCAGAAATACCAAACCTGCCGGTGGAATACTGGCAGATGCACCAGGATGCAGCGGTATTGAGTACCTCCGGCAGTACCCCTCCCTCCCCGGTGTTGAATGCGATGCCAAGCATTGCAGCTACCCGGGAGATAATCTGATGGACATTCCGGGATGTCGCACCGAAACTCATTCCTGATATCAGTATCGGGGAGGTCACCCGAAGCGGCCTTTTTGAGGAGGGGCCGATTATCGCTGCATTATCAACTCCCTCTTCCCTGTTCAACGGTATCCGTTCGACCTGTGCCGGGATGAAATGCAGGTCATCGAACGAGAACGGGATCTTCTTGCAGGAACCCATCGCAACCACGGTACTCTCGCCCCGCAGCGCCTCCTCCTTCATTCTGACTATTGATCGATAGAATGATTCGTCTTCCCTGTTTTTTTGTTTTCTCATGACGATGCCGCCAGCTCCGCCAATCTCCATCTTATCGCAAAAATAGAGCTTTTCAAGCCTGTATTCACGATGTACCGGGCACGCAGTGCAGATACATCCGCTCGCACTGATATCGCAATGGCTGTGACCGATGGCACAGAATGCAGTGGTGGTTTCGCATCCACGCGCATAGGTCGGGCATTTGGGGCATATGCATCGTTCCCGGTTTTCGGGTGAATCATCGACCTTCATCGGGACCCCCCCTGTCTGGGGAAGCCGCGTAACTGCGGGTGTCCGGTTCCAAACCTGCGCTCGCTCCATATGCCACATGATATTCCATATCCGGTCTTTTAGCCCGCACTTCTATAAGAAAAAGTCGGTTCATGGTAGAATTCCCCGAAGCGATCAGGATACGACGGTATGGGAAACAGTTATCTCTGGATTTGCGACTGAGAGCAGAATATCTGCCGATACAAGACAAGGGATAACAGGGCATTCAAACCCGGGTGCATCTGAGTACGCAGAGCTCTTCCCGATCGAAGATCGGTGCCCGCCGGATGATCTCCGCCTCCCATCCGTGTTTGAGGAAGAGATGACATACCTCAGGAATTCCCGTCAGCGATGAGATGAGGATCAATACCCTGCCTCCTTTTGAGAGGACCCGGCCGGAATCCCGGGCGAATCGCTCGATAACTACCCGCCCTGTCTCCCCGCCGTCCAGCGCATATTCAAGCCAGTCGGGAATACGATCTTCTCTCCGCGTCGGCAAATAAGGGGGATTGAATAGGATGAGATCGAACGGACCGCGGATCCCATGAAGGAGGTCCGCCCTCGCCACCTCGAGGCCCAGGCCATGGGCAGAGCGAACGGCATGCGGATTGATATCTGTTGCCACCACCCGGGCGAACGGCGAGAGTGCAGCCGCTATGAAGCCGCTTCCGGTTCCTACATCCAGGACAGACTCTCCGGGGCACACCTCGTCCAATGCCGCTTCCCGGAGAAGGTGGGAATCAGCCTCGATTGGATAAACCTGAGATACCATATACCTCTTCCGCAAGAGATGCAATATCTTCGAGCGATAGTTCCTCCGGCCTTGCCTGGAGTATCCGATCCGGAAGCCCGAGGATGAGCTGCCTGATCTGGTCTGCCTTCAGATCCCGGAGGCCGCTTTTCAGGCAATTCCGGACGGTCTTCCGCCGGTGACTGAAAAGAGTCCGTACCACATCGGCGTAGATGGCCCGGTCGCAAACCGGATAAATCGGTTCTCTCGGAATAATTTTTACCACACTTGACCGAACCTGCGGTTTCGGACGGAAACACTGCGGGGGGAGGTCAAAGCACCGTTCGACAGTTGCATAGGTCTGGACCATGATAGAAAGCCGGCCGCAGTCGCTCGTCCCGGCGGGCGCTTCCATTCGCCGGGCGAATTCAGTCTGGTACATGAGAATTGCAAGATCGAAGCCGATCTCCAGGAGCCGGAAGGTGATCTTTGATGACGCAGAATAGGGCAGGTTGGATACCACCACAGAAAATGGAGGCAGTGGGCATTTCACGGCATCACCGCGGGTGAGGGTAAGGCGGCCTGCAGAGATATCAGCATGAAAGAGATCGGAGAGTTCCTCACAGAGTTCATGGTCGATCTCCACCGCATGAACGGTGGCGCCACGTTCCAGAAGTGCTGCGGTCAGGGCCCCTTCTCCCGGACCGATCTCAAGCACTTCGCGTCCGTTCAGATCAACGAGGTCTGCTATCCTTCCGATGGCATGCGCATCGATAAGAAAATGCTGGTCCCGTGGTGTTTTCATTTTGACGTGAAAATGTGATATTTTACGTTGGGGTCCTGAAGCTCCTCCATGATTCGAGCCGCGACCATCTTCTCCGGATGGGGAATTGATTTGATCCGCTGGCTGATCTCGGCAAAGCTTTCGAACGGTTTCTTCTCCCGTTCTTCCAGGATCTCCCACATGAGTTTCTTCCCGATCCCGGGAAGTAAATGAAGCATGTGCAGTTTCGGGCTGATTGAGATGGATTTATTAAAGAACTGGACAAACTCGGGCTCTTTTTCCTTCACCAGCGCATCAATTACGAACGGCAGTTCAAGACGTGCAGTCTGCGTAAGGTCTTCGTAACTGATTCTGCGTTTCACCCGCTCTATCTTGTCCCTTTCTCCATCCCCGATGTATACCCGTTCATGAATCTGGATCTCCACCTTCTTCGGTACCAGTTCCAGCAACTTGAACTGTGCAATACCGACTGCCTGTACAATCGGTTCCCGCTTGAACACCGGGCGGGGATCATCGGGATGCCCCTTCATGAGCACATCGAGGACTATCGCGTGGATCTCCTTTTTGTCAACCTTCATGATCCCTCCTCAGAAATGGGCCTTCACAAGGTCGATGATCTGATCGAGTTCTTCTCCTGTCAAAGAGAATTTTTCCTTCGCGTAGATTGCGCGAAGCTCATCCCGGGTTCTCGGCATGATATTGGCGATACGAAAGGCGATATCGGGCTTCATCTTCTCGAGTCCTGTCAATTCCGAGACGAGTGCCCGTGCCTGTTCGCCAGATGTCTTTGAGAGAAGATTGGCATGTTCGATACTTTTGCGAAGCTCATAAGACATCTCCTTCCCTGCTTCGATCCGCGCAGCCTCCACTCCTGCAAGGACTTCGCGCATTTCCGGAAGAGTAATCCTCTCTTCGCTAACAATCCCCTTTACCTTCATGCCAGAACACCGTCGTGAGATTGTTACCTTTGTGCCTTTAGATGTTGTGGTCTTGCGATGACCACTTTGTCGGAATTGCCATCCCGAATCTCGAGCATCCATGCCCTGCCCCTCTGGCCGATGACCGTCCCGGTTTTCCCGTGAAATCTCCGGTGAGGCATTCCCTTCTGTACGCTGGGTTCACAGACAACATGCACCTTCTGGCCTATCTCGAACTGCTGGATAAGTGCTGTTACTGGTGTGATCCCGCGTTTCCTGAGCGCTTTTTTGAATTTATATCGTGTTTTCTTTCTTGGTCCGTTGTGATGTGCCATGTGAATCCTCCTCTGTTATATCCTCAACCTGCATGACATCGAGACTGGTAACGCGTGCAGATGATCCCAGGATCTCAGCAAGACTGGGTGTCGTGCGTCCGTTGTCGCCTGAAATGAGCTCTTTGATGTAGAGGCCGGCTTCACCCGTTACCTCGACAACAAACCGGTCCTCTTCGGTGCCGGCGAACTCAGCCATCAGGACACGACGTTCCCTGCATTTGTCTGATCTGCGATGAACAACTCTCTGCGGCGTGCGCTGGTATATTGTTGCCCCTTCCAGGGATTTCAGTGCAAACCTGAACTCATCTGCAGAGTATGAACCGTCGACCTCGACCAGGATCCTGTATTTTTTATGCGCTTTGTTCGATTTAATAATTTCTACCGCATCTCTTCCGGTCCAGCGTTCCAGGGTGACCGAGACTCTTCCCTCCGCGTCGGAATTGATCCGCTCTTCGAGGTACCGGAGATCGAGAGTCCTTCTTCTGGGAGCGGTCATCTCCATAATGAATGGCCTGCCGGCTCCCATCATCCGTGCATCGATATCCTCCCGGCCGGCACCGTGCAGCACTGCACCTGCAGCATTGAAGAGGCGGATCGCCTCCCGCCCGATGAGTTCCTCAACAGAATCCTGATACTGTTTTCCGGTGAAGTTACATCGTTCACATCCCGCCCCACGGCATGTTCGGCAGTCCCAGTGTGTCTGAGGGATTCCACGCTCCATTTTGCGGTATCTTCCGTAAAAAAAGACCGACTGAATCTGTACCTCGACCCGGCATTCCGCCAAGTCGAGTATTGCAATGATATCGGGGTGCCTGAAGTCGACATCTTTTCCTGTCAGGACGCCCACAGCCTTTCCCACCTCGCGGTTCAACTCGGCCTTGAGCGGCTCAGCATCGGTCAGATGAAGATCGCTCCATACCATCTCCTCATTCTCGGCAATCAGGGGAGGGACCCGGGTGCCGATAAGAAAGGTAGCGAATTCAATGCCGGTAAGCGATTCAACGACTCTTTCCGCCCAAGCGTCGATTCCGTCAAACAGGTTGCCACAGACCCAGCATCTCCCTTCTGACCTGCGGTACGGCTCGTTCCGGACCAGCCCCCGCACCACCCGGATCGCATATCCCCGGTCAGCATTTGAAAGTCCGAACGAACGCATGCCAAAGAACCGTCCGAGACAATGATCGCAGATTTCTCCGTAGGCGAGTATCGATTCAGCCAGATCTGTCAATCCCGCGTCCCCGGCCGATATATGCTCACATAGATTGTCAGCAGGCATACTCTCTCCGGTCCCGTTCGTTCAGCAGCACGGTGATAGTATGGTCAGCGTGGAGTGAGCGTGGCCCGACCGAATAACGCGGACAGGCCCTGGTCAGGACGCGTTCCTCTTCGGACAGGTTATGATGATCAGAGAGAAGGAATGCGTTTGGGAGGGAGTTCTCCGTTCGGATATCCCCCCCACTCTCATCGAGTAGGGCGAACGCGTGATCCGCAAGGAGCTCCTGCAGTCCCCCGCGGCGCACGGATACCCCCGGCGATGATTCGCGAAACATCGTTCCACAGGGTATCGACAGGGCTTTTTTGATCAGCGCCCCCGAGCTTCTTTCGTCTGGAGAGAGATATCTGACATCTTTCCCCGAAATGAGGACTGTCTTCGGCGGGCTGGGTTCACCGAGGAGCACCAGGTAACACTGCACATCCCTCCGGAGGTCATGAGAGAGAAAGAATGCGGAATTCACGCATCGGCAGAGCAGGTCCATGCGGCCTCCGCTTCCGGGCATGTCATTGAGGCTGAAATTTCCATCCGTGACCGCGGTGTGTCCTATGGTAGCAAAACAGATCATCCGGTTAATTCCCACCGAATTTTTTCATCAGGCGCTGCATGTTGAATTTTCCGCCCCCTCCCCTGACTCCCTTCAGGGCTCGCTTCATCATCTTATAGTATTTGAGAAGTTCCCTTACCTCGTCCGGTGTGGCACCTGCACCCATCGCTACCCGCTGGATACGGGAGCTGCTGATCAGGGAGGGGTCGTCGAGCTCCTGCGCAGTCATTGAGTCCATGATTACGCGGTACCGGAGCATCTTGGTGCTGGTGACATCATACACCTCCCCGGAAAGCTCCATGTTTCCCATCGGCAGCATGCTCATGATCTGCTTGAGGGGTCCCATCTTATTGACCGCTTCCAGCTGTTTATACATGTCCCGGAGCGTAAAACGGCCGCGCATCATCGCATTGATGTCTACGTCCTCCGCTGCAATGGTCTCTTCGGCCCTTTCAACCAGTGCCCGCAGGTCACCCATGCCCAGAAGCCGGGAAATAAACCCATCCGGGTCAAAGCGCTCAAGATCATCAATCGTCTCGCCACTCCCAATGAACACGATCGCGCTTTTTGTTTCGGCGACTGCAGAGAGTGCACCACCACCCTTCGCCGTCCCATCCATCTTGGTGATAATTACCCCGTCGATGTCGATCGCGTCATGGAACCGCCGTGCCTGTTCACTCGCCTGCTGCCCGAGGGCCGCATCGATAACGAGCCAGCGGTGCGTCGCCTGGGAGATAGCATTTATATCGATAATCTCCTGGATCAGGTCTTCCTCCAGCCCGTGTCGCCCCTGAGTGTCGATGATCACCACCTCGGCACGTGAAAGAGCGGCGAGCCCGTCCCGAACCATCGCCCGTGCATCGGTCGCTGCCGGATTCCCGAAGCAGGAAATATTCATCCGTGAGCAGAGGGTATTCAACTGGTCAAATGCGCCCGGTCTGAATGTGTCTGCACAGATTACTCCTACATTCAACCCCTTTCGCTGGAAGTACCGCGCCAGTTTGGCTGTGGTAGTCGTCTTGCCGCTTCCCTGCAACCCGGCCATCAGGATACGCTGGGGTCCGAGTTTCACGGTTGACGTCTCCCCCATCAGCCGGACCAGTTCCTGGTAAACAATCCGGAGCACATGCTCCCGGACACTCATTCCCTTTAGGGGCTGCTCTTCGAGGGAGCGTGTCTTTATCGCCTGGGAGAGCTGCATCACGAGTTTGACGTTTACATCAGACTGGATCAGAGCACGCTGCAGATCACGGACCAGTTCTTCCACCGCGGCCCGGTCAACAACTGTTTTACCGGCAAGTTTTTTCAGGGCGTCCTTCAGGGAGGACCCGAGGCGGTCCAGCATCAGGACCCCTCCCTCAGGAGTTCGGAGACGATCTGTTCCGGCACGAACGGTACAATATCCTCGTATCCCTGTCCGGTGCCGAGGAACATGATTGGTTTTCCGATGGTGTGGGCAATGGAGATCGCTGCCCCGCCCCGGGCATCCATATCCGCTTTGGTAAGGATCACCGCATCCGCACCGACGGCCTTTTCAAATTCATGAGCCCGGATAATCGCATCATTTCCGGCAACGGCTTCGTCCACATATACGATAAGATCCGGTTTCATCACCCGGCGAATCTTTTCCAGCTGGCTCATCAGGTTTGCGCGGTTATGGAACCTCCCGGCCGTGTCGGCAAGCACCGCATCGATTCGATGGGCCTCTGCATATTGCACGGTATCAAAGAGAACCGCCGACGGATCCGCTCCCTGCTGGTGCTGGATGATCTTAATCCCGACCCGCTGCGCATGGACATCGATCTGTTCCAGCGCTCCGGCGCGGAAAGTGTCACCGGCCCCGATGACGACCGAGAAACCATTTTTCTTGAGAAAGTATCCGACTTTTGCGACGGTCGTCGTCTTTCCGGTTCCATTCACGCCGGTAAAAAGGATCCTGACCGGGTGCTCATGATCCCGGAGATATTTAAGCAGATCAAATCCCTTGCCGAGCACATCGAGGAGCGCCCCGCGAAGCGCCTCGATGACGACACTATCGATCTTTTCCCCGATCTTGCGCCGACTCCCGAGGAGGGTGGACCGGACATGCGCGATGATCGCTTCCGCAACGGGAAGGGCGACATCGTTCTCCAGCAGCACGATTTCAAGGTCAGCGAGCGCATCACTGATATCTTTCTCGCCGATAACGAGTTCGCGTTCGGTGATGAGTACTTTTACGCGGCTGGCAAGGCCTGCCTGATTCCGCTCACTCGATAGTGCCTCTCCGCCTCCCGATGAAACGGTTCCGGACCTCTCCGGCGGTGCCGATGCTACTGCAATATCCTCTTCCAGCTTTTTGGATACTCCCTGCAACCGTTTGCGAAGCCCTTCAAACATAACCTAATTCAAGCCCTTCTATTCCGTTCTCATCTGTTCCGTCTGGGCACTCATCTGTGCCTGCTGGTACCCGATCTCAATCCTTCGTGCAATCTCGTTCATTTGCGAGCGGATCCGATCGAGGGTTTCGGCCACCCGTTTTCCTGAAGCCTCCATCTCGGTGATCCGATCACGGAGATACTCGATCGCTTCAGTATTTGACCGCTCCACGATCACATCTGCCCCGATATTTACCAGCACGCGGTCCGGTTCGATGACGTTGGCCCGGACACTTGCCCCGCCACCGATCTGGAGGAGGACGGGCATATGTTCCCCTGCACTGAGTTCTTTCAGCGTTTCTATCGCTGCAGTCGCCTCCATTCGTCCGTCGTCAATCAGCTGGAGCTGTCGGGTAAATACCTCTGCCTGCTGGCTGTATTCGTTCAGATACTGCTGAAGAGACTGAAGCTCCCGGGCATCGACCTGTTCCGCCATGGTTACCGTTCGCGTGCCACTACTGAGTTCACCGTGATGTACCGTCTTTTCAGGCGATGCTTGCTTCCTATTACGGTGAATGTTCTTTCTTTTGCCTGTTCCTCATTCGGGGCCTCAATGATCTTGGCGTAGGGCCGCCATTCATCACTTATTTTAAAGGTCCCTTTTACTTCAAATATTTGGTTCTTCATGATCGTTCCAGAAATCCGAATACGTCCTCTACGCGACCGAGTTCAAACCCGCTCGTCTGTACTCCGGCTGCGTACCCGCGGCTATTTGCCACGAGCCCGGCCCCGACAAGGCCACTTCCCAGGTTGATCGACCCAACACCGACCGGAAGACCGCTTATCTCTTCGATGCGGGCGAGTTCGGTCCGTGTCGTTCGTGGGTGGACCAGGATCCCGCGATTAGTTGCGACCCCCGCCATACCGACTGTTTTAATCCCGGCAAATGTCATTGAATGCACGTCGACACGGAGGTAGGATTTGATCTCATCTCTGATATACGAGGGCATCTCCGGGTGAACCGCGGCAAAATTGTCATTTGCGAGGATTACGTTCCCCGCCGCATTCATGGTGTCCGCGAGCAGCATCACCTCGCGGTACTCCTTCAGCCGCGCGACCTCCTCATCACTCGCCAGTCCGCTGACCACCAGGGCATGACTGTTGCCTGCAAGGAGGGATCCGATGATGTGGCTTCCCTGAATCGGAGTAACGAGGATCTCCACGCCAAGCAACTCCTTCAGTCGTTCACCGAATTCAGGGGTTGACGACGGGGGGATAACCGCGATGTCCTCGAATATACGGGAAAAGACCCCGATATTCGGGTCTCCTCCAAAAGAGATCGTCCTTTCCATCTTTATTCCTCGGCGAGTTCCGCCTGGACCTGACCATCCTCGAGTTTCATCGCGCGAATGCGAATCCGGGACGGCGGTTTCTGACTCCCCCTCTCCCAGACCCGTTCATTAATACTCCGATCGAGTTTTACTTCATCACTCTTCATGTGCTTCTCGAGGTACCGTCTGATGTCCTTGATGGCGGTATTGGCCCGTTTCCATCGGGGGGTCCGCTTGACGTCCCGGAGGGGAATGACGTAGATATGCTCCTGCAACTTCTCAACCATTGCTCACACCTTCAGGGTGCTTCGCCGCCAGTTCCGGCGCTTGGGGTGCGACACCACATGACGTTTCGTCCGAACCATCACCCACGAGGGTACTCTGCGGTTCTGCCCGCATGCCTTTGATAACCGGATTTTTCTCCCTTTCGATAATCTGCTCATATTCATTCACCATCATCATTCTAATGTAATCTTTCGACAACAAGCGATTGTTCGTGATGTTCCGGAAAATATCGTGAAAGATCCAGTCCTTTCGATCGCATCGCCGACCGGATCCCGCACTCATAATCTCCATTATCGATGATCCCCGTTTCGCCGCAGCGGAACGTGAGATAGCGCCCGGCTAGCCGCTCGATCTCGGCTTTCCCAAATCCAAGGAGCGGTCTGATATACGAACAGCCGTACGAATCAAAAAAACGCTGCACGTCATTACGGGAGAGCATCGGTACCCGGTCGTTCAAACGGGTCCCATCCGATATCACCGAATATTCGCCGCAGAGCGTCTGCAACGCATGCCGGTGTAGTTCTGTTATTGCCGTGTTGGGATAACCGCATTTGATGACCATATTAACCACTTCCTCCAGAATTCCCTCTTCGAATACCCGGATCTTCCAAGGGAACCCGAGTGTTTCTGCCGCTGCTTTAACACCGGTCAGGGTGCTGGAACGGTCGAAGACGAAGGTATTCAGTTCGATATCATAGTCGCGGGAGAGCATAATCGCCGCGAGCGAACTGTCCTTTCCCCCGCTGAACAGCACTCCTGTCTTCATCCCTTCCGCGTGATCGTATAATCCCTTTTCGCGGGGATGAGCTGTTTCAACAGTTCTTTCAGCTGAGCGTCCGTAATCTTCTGTTTAAGTCGACCGGACTGCGCGAGGAGAACCAGCTGCTGTTCGACCGCACGGGCAAAATCGGGGCGGGTCAGTTTGATCGTATTCAGACGCTCCCTTGCATCCGGCTCGAGAATCTGCTTCAGGATCAACTGGATTTGCGCATCAGCCTGCCTTTGACGTTCCATCTCCTCCTGGGTAACCTGCTGGTCGATGGACTGCTGCTGTAACTGTGCCATACGTTTCCGGCGTAATTCAGCCAGCTCATCATCTCCCATCAAATCAACCTCAGTACTTTGCAAGTTCCGGTGCTTCCTCAGCCAGACCCTGCCTCAGGGAATATGCGATGCCATCGATGAACGAAGCCCCGGCAGGAGATATCCGTCTTCCGGTCCGGTCATGAAGAACAAAACCTGCAGATTCCAGTTGCTGGAGTGACTTCCGGAGAATGGAGCCGCTCCCTTTCCTGAACTGGCTCGGTTTGGACCCGCGATCTTTCTTTCCCCCGTAAAAACTTCTCATACGTTCTACCCCGATCGGTCCGTCCACGTAGACCCTCCTCAATACCGCTGCCACCCGGACAAACCACCAGTCAGGGTCCTCAGGCGGCATCTCCTTGTGAACCCCGGTCTTGGCAAATGCAGCCCAGTCCGGCGGTGTAAATTCGGGGCGCTTTTTCAGCTCCTCCGCCACCTTCCGGATAAGCATGCCAGCCGGAACATCATATGCCGTTGTCATGTTAAAACCTCACTGTCACCAATCGATATAACAGTCTTAATTTATTTGTTCAATACGCTTTTATATATTTCGAGCAAACGCGCTGGTCTTCTCCGGGATCAGCAGATAGTTACCTTTTCCGCCGCTCTGTCAGAACCATCGTCCGGCCGCGCACACCGATGAGTTCTGCACCGGCACGATCTGCAAGTTCACTTGGGTCGATCTCGGTATTCTGCAGCCATTTTACCTTGATGATCTTCCGCTTCTCCAGTTGGGCGATCACTTCCCTGATGATCGTCTCCGTGCATCCCTGTTTACCTATCCAGATCGTCGGCCTCAGATCCTGCATCGGGTCCGGCGGCCGATCACGCCGGGGAGTGTACTCATTCCTCCTGGTCATCCCTTCCCCCTGATAGGGTACCGCGTTCGTGAGCTGCAGTATTTGCAGGTGACCACCACGCGCCCCCGGTGAACCCTCACTCGGACATTTACCCCGGGAACCATGAACCGGTAGCACTGGTGGCAGAATCGCCTCCGGTGGTCCCGCTCCATCCGGATCCTCTGGCGCATAGCAATTCGCCTGGCCAGCGCCACATATCGGTGGGCCTGTTCGGGTTTCTCTGGAAATACCGCTTCTGCTTCTCTGAAGAGTATGTCGATTCGTTCCCGCGCCAATTTTTTCGCACCCGGATTGAGAGACTTTTGTGCCATCGGACGACCTGTTACTCTGGAAGTATACGGAATGTGATATGAGGTAATATAAAATGTCTGTTCATCCCGCTTTTATGAATTTTTTTCCCGCTTTATCGTGCAGAAATTTGGTTGGTTTTTCCTGTCATCAGAAGGGAGGATTTTTCAGTATGAATCCACAAAACCCGTTTTGGGGAGGTGCGAGAAGACGAAACAGGAATCATTTGGAGGCCCAGGTATTATCGGATCTCCGGGATTTCCGATCTCTGATACACCCTATCTACCCGCAGAAAGGGTTGGTTACACACGGAAGTATCGCCGATGGGGCATTAAAGAACTCTCACTCTTCGCCCTTCGATGATCAGCCTCTCCTCGCAGAATAACTGGATCGCACGGGCGAGAATCTCGTGTTCCCGTTCCAGAATCCGCTCGGCAAGCGAGTCCTCATCATCATCGTCGAATACCGGGACACACGCCTGAATAATGATCGGACCGGTGTCCATCCCTTCATCCACGAAGTGTACCGTGCAGCCCGAGGTCTTTACCCCGTAACAGATAGGCTGACGCTGTGCATGAAGCCCGGGGAAACAAGGGAGGAGCGCAGGATGAATATTTATCATCCTCCTGGGAAACGCCTTCACGATCGCATCTCCCAGGATCCGCATGTACCCGGCTAGTACAAACAGATCTGCACCCGTTCCGGTCATCGCATCCAGGAGTCCCTGCTCATAAGCGGCTCTTTCCGGGTAAGCTGCATAATCCAGAACTGAGACCGGTATTCCTGCATTTTGAGCACGGGAAATAACAAATGCGGAGGGATTATCGGTTATCAGTCCCACACAGACCCCGCAAATGGTTCCCCTGGCTATCGCATCAATGATCGCCTGAAAATTGGAACCCCGGCCCGACGCGATTACGGCGATACGTTTCATTCGTTCACCCGTTTCAGCCGGTTTCCTGTTCCGCACCATCTTTCACGCTATGAAGGATAAGTTTCACCTTTACCACCCGACGCCCGAGCATCTGTGTCACGACCAGGCTGACATGGCTCTCATGGACGAACACGCTCTCCCCGGGGTGGGGAATATGTCCCAGTCGCTCGATCAACAAACCCCCGATCGTTTCGTAGGATTCATGGACAGGGAGACTGAGATCGAGCTCATCGTTGAGATCCTCCACCCACATCTGTGCATCGACCAGGAAGACATCATCATGGATCTTCTGGATGTCCGGCTCTTCCCGGTCGAATTCATCCAGGATATCCCCGACCAGCTCCTCAAGGATATCCTCGACCGTTACGATCCCGACAAAACTGCTGTACTCATCGAGGACGATCGCCATCTGGACTTTCCTGACCTGCAGTTCTTTCAGAAGCTCGTCGATTTTTTTCGTCTCCGGCACAAAGAAGGGATCGTACATGACATCCTTGATGGCAGTATCTTTTTTCCCCGAAAAGAGGACCGCAAAGATGTCCTTTACATTGAGAACACCGATGATGTTATCGAGATGCTCGTGGAAGACAGGTATCCGGGAGAATCCCGTCTCGTGAAACATACGCACCGCATCATCAAGGGTTGCGGTATCCTCCATCACGGCCACGTCCACCCGGGGGGTCATAATCTCCCGGGCGGTGGTGTCTCCGAATTCGAGCACACTGTAAAGCATCTCCCGCTCTTCCTGCTCGATAGTCCCTTCTTCTTTTCCGACCTCAATCCATTCCTTGATCTCCTCTTCGGTCACGGTCGGCTCCGCCAATCCCCGTGGTGTCATGACCCGGTGGCTCACCCGATCGATCCCCAGGATTACCGGGGAAAGAATACGGGAGAGGAAGAGGATTACCGGTGCGGAACTGAGGGCGATCGACTCGGTATGCCGGTTGGCATAAATCTTCGGGCCAATCTCCCCGAATACCAGGAACAGGATCACGACGACCACTGTCGCAATACCTACGCCGATATCCCCGAATATATTGATTGCAAGCGCCGTCGCGATAGCGGTAGCGGCTATGTTGGCTATGGTATTCCCGATCAGGATGGTGACTATAAACCTGTTCGGAGATTCTTTCAGTGTGGCGAGTGCCTGCGAACCCCTCATTCCGTCATTGATGAGAATCCTGACTTTGGCACGGGAAATGGATATCAGGGCGACTTCGGCACTGGAAAAAAATGCAGACAGCAGCAGGAAGATGATGAAGAGGAAGACCTGCAGATAGTCGATCATCGGTTCAACGCCACTCCACGGCACGGTCGGTAGTATACTCCATAGCGGTGAGACAATACAATATTGCAATCAGATTTTATAAAACCAGCGATTATCCGAGGTATTCTCTCATGAACTCCAGTTCACGGGACAGGAGGAGGATCTTCTCCTCCGAGCAGAGGTCATGGGGAAAATTGCGATCTTCTATCTCCAGCGTGAGGGTTTCATCAAACCCGTAGTCTGAAAGAAGCCCAAGAATCCGTGCCCCTTCCGGCGTTCGGTTCAGGGGAAGATGCATCTTCCCATCCGAAGCGCGGGATACATGTACATTGGCGAGGCGATCCTGGCAGAGATCGAGGTACCGGGACACCTCATCTAGAGAGAGAGCCATCGCGTGGGAGATATCGAGCGTGAACGCAAGCCATTGCTCACGATCGAGCAGTTCCCGCATTGCATCCGGAGTGCAGAGGAGAGAATTAACCTTATTCTCCATGTTTTCCATTGCAATTTTGACTTTTTTTCCGGAGGCAACCGACCTGACCCTCGCGATATATCGTTCAAACCGTTCATAGTCCGCCCCGCTTGGGGGTCTCTTTGCCGTCCTCCGGCCCGGGTGGAGGGTGATCACCCCCGCACCGATCTGCTCTGCCATCCCAATCGCAGAAACGGCATACCATACAGAGGCTTCGGCGACCTTGGGATTGATGGAACAGGGGTTCAGATCGAGGATAGGTGCATGAAAATTGACCTTGGACAGGTCGGGGTGATTCGTTATACAGTCGGCCAGTTCATTGACTGGCGTGTCCCGGAGCCAGAAATGGGGGGTCTCCTCCCAGAATTCGATTGCATCGAGACCGGACTCGCTGACAAAATCAAAGACCTCTTCAACGGGATATTCATGAAAGAACATGCTCGAGACCGCAAAATGCACCATGATCGTATTTGATATGGCCTGTCTGCAATAATAGTTATTGATGAGCTGGCCGGAACGCCCGATAGATGCGGAAATGACCTCACACGGCATCACAATTCTGAGGGTATCGGAAGTGTCCGAAGTAATCCGTGAGGCACTCGACGATGCCCGGCTTCAGGAGATCTGGGTCCGGGGTGAGATCACAAACTATAAGCACCATACCCATGGACACCGGTATTTCTCGCTCTCCGAACAGGGCAGCAGGGGGATTGCAGTAATAAACTGTGTTATGTGGGAATCCTTCGCAAAATCCCTCCGCTTTTCGCCGGAAAATGGGATGGATGTGATCGTCTTCGGGTATGTGGGGTTGTATGCGCCGCAGGGCAAATACCAGCTCTATGTGCAGGACATACGCCATGCGGGGGAAGGGGAAAAGCATCTGATGGTGGAGCGCTGGAAACAGGAACTCACCCGTGAGGGCCTGTTTTCCCCGGATCGGAAGAAACCGCTTCCTCCCTATCCCCAACGAGTGGGGGTGGTCACCTCAGAGACCGGCGCGGTGTTCCACGACATCGTAAACGTCATCAGCCGTCGTTATCCGGTGGAGATCGTCCTCTCTCCGACGGCAGTACAGGGAGAGACAGCCTCCACTGAGATCATCCGGGCGATTCAACGGGTCGACGGAAGGGTGGATGTTATAATCATCGGGCGTGGAGGGGGTTCATTTGAAGACCTGTTCCCGTTCAATCACCCTGATGTTGTCCGGGCAATCGCAACCTGCAGCCTCCCTGTCGTTTCCGCAATCGGGCATGAGGTCGATGTTACCCTGAGCGATCTCGCGGCCGATCTGAGGGCGCCGACACCCTCTGCCGCCGCGGAACTGGTCGTCCCCGACCGGATCCGGCTGATTGAACTCCTTGAAAAGCACCGCCAGCAGATGATAAAAAGCCTCGTGGCACGGCTCGAACGGGCCTACGAGGAACTGCGCCAGTATCGTGAGCGTCTCCACCCGAAACGGTTTGAGCGAAACATCGCTGATCGGAAGCAGGAACTAGCCGACATGACTGACCGGCTTGGGAGGTCGGTTGCGACACGGCTTGAACATGAATGCCTCCGAATGAACGGGTTCCGTGCGGAATTGGAAGGCAGGAACCCGCTCAGGCTCCTCTCCGGGGGATACTGCGTGGCGGAGAAAGATGGACACCTCCTCCGGTCCCTGGCGGGGATCCGTCCAGGAAACCGGATCAGACTGCGGTTTCTTGATGGGAATGCAGATGTGCAGGTGGAACAGGTGAATTATGGCAAAAAAATATGAAGATCTTATGGGTGAATTGAAGGACGTCCTGATAAGGATAGAGAGCGGAGAAGCGGGCCTGGATGAGAGTATTCTGCTCTATGAACAGGGTTCACGCCTGATTAAACAATGCGAAGATCTCCTTGCTGAAGCGGAGCTCAAGATAACCCGGCTTTCTCCGGAATGACCCCCGTCTCTGATATCATAGATTCCACTGATCGAGGGCAATGCCGGATGAGAAATATCCGAGATACCCGTTAACCGGATCCGAGCGGGGGCCATATTTTTCTCTCCGATATACTTTCCATCTTGCCATCTTCATGAGGATGATCGGTTAGTCTGGCATACTATTTCGAATAGCCTTCATCCTCATTCTTCCTTACCATCGATAGCGGTGAGCTCGATAATCAGATCTGCTCCCCCGCGGAGATATCCGATGAAATCTGCGGGGAGGTCGCAAGCTGCATGATCAGCCGAAATTCCGATCGTTCTTCCGCAGGTGAAGGTGCTCCGGCGCCAGACCAGGTCTGCCGGGTGGTCGAAAGAGAGTCCGCCCGAACCATATGAACGCACGACGACGCACAGATCGTTGCACCGGAGCCGGGTGATAAGCTGCGACCCGGGGGAAGAGAGGATCTTCTTCAGGGAAGGCGAAAGATCTGCTGTACCTTTGTCCGCACCTACCCCTATGATACAGTTTCCTGCCGGAGTCAGTTCCCGGTCTCTGGTGATTGCAAACGTGCTTCGGTGCCGGCCGCTGACCGCCGGATGTCCATGGCACCGCACCACATCCTCTGCCTGCATGTTTAAATGGTGTGGGTATCCATTCCTATTAACCATGTATATCGAGGCGTACTGCCCTGAATGCAAAGAAATAGCAGAACATGAGGTGCTGCACGAATCCCATGATCTGCTTGTCCGCTGCGAGCAGTGCAACCAGGTACATCGTTCCCCCCGGAGAAATACACCCCCTCAGACCTCCATCAAAACGATTGTAAGCGCTGATCAGGTCTCACGGATCTGTCAGGTCGAGATGGGTGCGGATGAAGATTGCAGGATCGGTGATCATCTGGTTGCGGAATGTAAAGATGAATGCACTGCAGTGGAGGTGACCGGGATCGAAGCCGGGCCCCGGCGTCTGTCCCACGCGAAGGCAAGCGAAATATCGGCACTCTGGACACGGGTTATTGAGGCGGTGGTCGTCCGCATCTCGGTCCATGAAGGATGGGAGACAATTCCGCTGATGCTCCAGTGCCGCGGCGAGGATGTATTCATTGTAGGCGAAACGTACGTGGTCGGGAAGAAAAGGTTTCGAATAACGCATATAAAAATGAGGGATGGCGCGGTGCTCAGAAAAGAGGGGTGGAAGACCGTGGCACAAAAAATCAAACGAATATACGGGAAGAGTTTATAGATTCCGCTTTATTGCATCATCCAACTGTTCCGGATGCACGACCCCTTCAAAGCGCTCCTTAACGCTCCCGTCCCTGATCACCAGGGTGGTCGGTGTCACTTTTAACTGGAATTCCTTGATATAATGGGGATTTTTAACCGCATCGATCTCCTCGATTGTAATTCCAAGCTTCTTCTCCACCTCGCGGTTGATCGGTTCCTGTTCCGTGCACGCCATGCATCCTTCCTGGATAAAGCTGATAACCCGAACTGGCATACGAAAAAAAAAGGTGGATGGCCTATAAATATTCTCTGGTTTTTTGTATTATTTTGAATTAATCTGTTCGAGGATAATCTCGGCATTCGAATAACCGAAACTGAGATTTACGCCTTCCGGATCCTTTTCGGTAATAGTGGCGATTCGGGATATATAGAGATCCGGACTGGTGGTATTATCAAAGTTTACGACCGGATGCTCGACAAATGCAATGAGGAATGGATCCCCGACCTGATCCCGTGAAATATTACCGCCAATTCCCTCGAACTCCTGTACCGTCATGCGCCGTTCGTAGGATGCATCGGTTGTGAAAGGCACCGTTTTTGCCTCCCCTTTCTTCATGCCCACAAGGCCTGCACTGATCGACTCTAGTTCCGGTGAGAAGAGGCCGAACTGCACCTGACCCGTCTGGGGATTATATGCCAGTACCTTAACCACATCCTGTGCGGCCGTGCTGTTGACGCCGACACTCATCTGACCGGTCAGGAATACGACGTTGCCTTGCTGAACGGTATCGTTGAAGAGCTTCTGGCTGGTTGTGATTATTACATGTCCGTTACTGTCCCTGATGGTGTAATCGATAACCGCAGTGTCTCCGGCCACCGCAGGCTTCATCCCGGTGATCCACGAGGTCCCCATCCCCGAGAGAATCATGAAGACCACCAGGACCAGGCCCGCCCCAACGACGAGGAGTTTCTTCCATCCGAAGGTTCCGGTCTTCTTCGGTATAGATTTTTTCTGTGCTTTCATCTGTTAGTATCATCTCCGTTCAATTGAGATAAACATTACAATGGTACATCATGCAGAGCCGGCCCCGGCGAGGTCCATCCTCTGCCGAAATGCAGAGATTGTTCTTAGCAGATATTCCAAATATCATTGCGTATAGGATTCCGTGAGCCTGCAGTAATTAGGATATTTCTCTGGTTTAAAACCGGAGTCAGCGGTAAAAACCGGTATCGATTCATACAGGTATATCAAGTCGCCGGGAATTCGATTAACCCATATTTCTCGCAAAAACCCGACATTTACAGAGTCTGAGGTGTTCGGGCACGGTATGTCTTTCCTGATGCGCCGATGGCTTCATCTGGTTTCCAATATAAGGTTCTTCTGCAATGGACAAAAAAAAGGTCAGGGATTACATGACCTACGATGTCGTCACGGTCGATGTTCATGGGACGACCAGGGACGTCATCGAGAAGATCCAGAAAACGAACCATGACGGATTCCCGGTTGTCAACGAGGAAGAAGTTGTCGGTTATATTTCGGCCCGTGATCTTCTCTTTGTCCCACCGGGTACGCCGGTCGAAAACGTAATGTCCGATCATCTGATCGTCGCCGATCCGGATATGAGCATCAATGATGCAGCAAGGGTAATCTTCCGCTCGGGGATCCAGAAACTGCCGGTGGTGGATGAGAAAAACCATCTGCTCGGAATTATCTCCAACACCGATGTGATTCGTTCCCAGATAGAGCACGTCTCCCCGGAGAAGGTATTTAATTTCATGACGACACTGAAGAAACTCTATGGTGTCGAGCCTTCCCTGAAACGGGAGACCGTCTCGATCTCCGCCCTTCTCCCTACCCAGTCAAGAATTTATGAAGATGAGCTTGAAGGGAGAATGTATGAGATCAAAAAGGGGCTTGCAGAACCTCTGATCGTAGTCAGAAGACCTGGTAAGCTTATCCTTGTGGATGGTCACCACCGGGCCATCGCCGCAAAAAAACTAGGCATACTCTCACTCGATGCATATGTGATCGAGATCGATGAGGAGATCGAACTCGGAATGGAACGGACCGCCCGCGCAATGAACCTCAAAACACTGGATGATATCCAGGTACTGGATTACGCACGGCATCCGCTCGTCGCCATCACTCACCGCCTGGTTCGCCGGGCCTAAGATCCTTCGCACCGGATATCGAACTTGTCGTTCAGAACGTGCTCTTTCACTACCGCCCGTTCCGGAACGACCACCTCGGGCCAGATCCGGGTCTTCGAATGAACGACAACCCCGTCACGGAGAACAACACGGGGACCGATCACGGTATCGTTTTCTATGCTGCACCGGTCACCGATTATTGTATCATTGTCAATGATACTCCCGCTTATCGTGGTATCCCGGCCGATAATCACCCGGTTGTAGATCGATGAGGAGAAGATCTTCGTGTGATTTTTTATCCGGCAATTCTCACCGATGGTCGTATAGGGCCCGATGAGTACATTATCCCCGATACTCGTGCCCGCCCCTACCGCCACCGGACCGATCAATCGTGAATTCACGCCCATAGAAACGGCATCTCCGAGCCAGACCGGCCCCTGGATGAGAGCCGCCTTGATGGTCAGGTCTCCGCTGATATGCGTGTACGGGAGATCCTGCAGTTTCCAGCGTTCTGCCTGGCGAAGGGAGGCGGGGCTTCCCACGTCCGTCCAGTTGCCCCGGGCAAGCCATCCCTTCAGGGTATACCCTTCGTTCATCAGGTGAGGAAAGAGGTCGCGGGCAAAATCGAACTTTTTCCCGGGGGGAATATGATCGAAGATCTCAGGACTACAGACATAAATGCCCGTGCTGGCGAGGTTCGAAAAGATCTCTCCGGGCGCAGGCTTCTCCTTGAACCGCTTGATCTCGTAGTTTACGTCGATTTCCGCTATCCCGTATTCCTGCGGTTCGTCGATGCTGATCAACCCGATGGAGGTGATGGTCTGCCCCGACCGGTGTTCACGATAAAACTCGAGCAGATTCAGATCGGTCACATGGTCCCCACCGACGACGAGGAAGTCCTGTTCATCAAGGTGTGACTGGGCGTTCTTGACGCTTCCTGCGGTACCCAGCTTTGTCTTTTCATGAACATAGGTGATCTCCACCCCGAACAGGGATCCGTCTCCCAGCGCATCCTCTATCGTTTCCGCCATGTAACCGAGGGTGACGATCACCTCGCGGAATCCGAGGTTGGAAAGATGTGATACCAGGTGCTGGATGGACGGCTGGTTGACGATCGGGATACAGGGTTTTGGGCGTTCGAAGGTAAGAGGCCGGAGCCTGGTCCCTTCACCCCCGCACATCACGCACACCTTCATGATGATGCATATGTACCGATCCCTTTTAACCGTAACGAGGTCCGGCATTCGCCATCCCCGGTGTCCGGAGGGGCAATGCTCATCTTCCCTGCTCTCTTATGTACTGTAACCGATGACCTCTTCCGATGGCACACCCCCGCCCAACAAACTCCATCTCTACCTTGCGATTTCTATTCCCGCGGTTTCTTTCGGCGGAATTTTGGTCGCCATTGCACTCCAGCAGGGCGGCCAGATACCCGATGCCGGAAAGTTCGCTTGGGGATGTGTTGCAGGTTCCATCCTGCTCGCCTATCTTGCCTACATTAAACCCCGGAGAGATATCGTATCGCTCTGCGCTCCGCTGTATGCGCTCCTGATGTTTATTGCGCCTCTTGAGATCCAACCAAACCTGATTCTACAGGCGCTTTTTGCCGCAAGCCTTACCATTCTCGCAGTGCGGCTGCAATTGCGGTTTAGCACGCCTCCGCCTGATGAAGGAGATGAAGACCCCATGATACCGTTCCTCGATCAGTATATAGAACGAATCCGTCCCTTGTACCGGGACATGAAATCCGGGACCGCCCATGAGATCGCCACTGCCGTCCTCTCATTCAAGTTCGGCCTCCATAACATGGCAGCATCGGCAGCCGATACCGCTGCGCATGAGATGGGTGAAACGGAACCGGAACAGGTGCTCAAAAAAGCCCTTATGATCGTTCATGACAGGGCGACAAACCTCGAGAATGCCGATGTGAGTACCCATACGAATATCTCTTTCGATCCATCGGAAGAGGCATATCTCGCGATCGTGCTCCCGCCCGAGAGGGTCGAGGACCCGGATACACTCAAGATCGAGAATGCGCTGTTGCTCCTCTATGCGGTCGCCTATACAACATCCCCCGAGGATGAACAGGCCCTTGACGAACATCAGAATTATGTCATCCAGATCATTCAGAATTATAAAGATGTCCTGAAATTATAACCCGGAAAGAACACTCTTTTTCTCCCAGATTTGACAAAAACGGGATGTAGCGGGGAGTTATTTAGAGCGTGTCCAGACTCACACCGGTGAAGTCCTGCATGACTTCTCCGATCGTCTTTACGCCAAACGCCGTCTGAACCGTGTTCATATCGAGCTGGATCGCCACATCACACATATAGTCGATGATATCGACGGAAAGTTCACGCTGTTGTTTGCTCTTCCTCAGCTGATCCACGAGAAAACTCTGCTTCTCAGGGGACTCCATCCGGAGTTTCGCGAGGCTGATCACACACATGTAGATGCGCGACAGGTTCCGGTCCGTTCCCGTGATGGTATCGAAGAAATTCCTGAGTACCTGGGCCTGAAAGACCTCTCCACTCATATTACTCAGCGTTATTAGTCTTGCTATTTAAATATTTCGCACTTTTCGGAATTTTAAACCCTGATTATTTGGCGGTACTGACAATCCTGATGATATCGCCGTCCTTAAGGGCATGGTTGTCCTTGACCCGCATCTTTGTGCGGGCATCAACGGCGTAGAGAAAACCCTTCCCGATATCCGTGTGTACCATAAACGCGAGGTCACGGGGTGTCGTACCCCTCTTCATCAGGAATGCATCCGGCAGGATCCTCCCCCGACTATCACTGAACCGGTGCTCGTCCTCCACCGGATATACCACGATCTGATCCAGGAGGGTGAATACTGCGTGGTTGATCGCCTGTTGAACACCCGTTCCTCCATACCGGTGCATCAGATCCGCGATCTTCTGAAGACCAGCCCGCTGTGCATTGTTCAACACATCCTCCTTTTTAAGTGAAAATCCGGAATCCCCGGGTTCGTACGCGATCAGGCCTGTTTTGTCTGCATTCCGGAGGGCAAGTTCGCCCGCAGCACTGGCAAACAGGATTCCTCTTTGTTTCAGCTCTCCTGCCAGGGTTTCAGGGGCCTGGTCGATCTTGTTCCCGATGGTGATCATGGGTTTACTCATCGCGACGATCTGGGCAGAGAATTTTACCAGGTCTTCCGGTGACCCCCGAATAAGGTCGATTCCACTCACGATCTCTGCATCCCTGACATCCTCCGGCGAGATCCCGAGTCCCGTAAAGGTCTCTGCCACCCCCTGATGTATGGAGTACGTTTTTGACTGCGCCTGTCGGAGGAGTTTCGCCCAGTGCTTTTCGAGGATTCCAAATATCCACATGGTCATCTCGAACGTGAGAAACGCAACGTCAACCATAGGGTCATGGGAACCGATCTCCACCGGATTTCCCTCGGTATCCGTGGATCCGCTCGCATCCACGATATGGAGGATGGCATCTGCCTGTCTTAAATGGTCGAGGAACTGGTTTCCGAGTCCTCTTCCCTTATGAGCGTCCGGGACAAGTCCCGCGACATCGATCATGTTCACCGGGACATAGCGGTTCCCATCCCGGCACTCGGTGCAGACCAGCCCGAGTTCCCGGCATGGACAGCGGCTGCGGACAAAGGCGACACCAAAGTTTGCATCGATCGTGGTGAACGGATAATTCGCTATCTCCGCATGGGCCATCGTCGCCGCCCTGAAAAATGTCGATTTTCCGCAATTGGGTTTTCCTGCAAGGGCAAGCGTAATCATAACAATTCCCTTAAATGATAGGACTCTATTAAAATGTTATTATGTCATTTGTCAAAAGAATTACCTACTATTTTGATACGCCGGGACCGGGAAATACCGAAGATGCTGCCCGGTTTGCAGTGGATCGCGCCCGGGAGCTCGGGATACAGACGATCGTCGTGGCCAGTACGTCGGGGGAAACAGCGCTGAAATTTCTTGACGCCATATCCGGGACCGGTCTTCATCTCGTGGTGGTAACTCATGTCGTGGGATTTTCGAAACCCGGTGTATGGGAATTTTCTCAGGCAACCGCAGGAACGCTCCGGAACGCCGGGGCGGTGATCGTTACCGGAACGCATACGCTCTCCGGGCTGGAACGTGCCATGTCCCGGTCGCCAAGGATCGGCGGGGGCTCCCGCACCGAAGCCATCGCGGAAGCCCTTCGCCGTGTCGTTGCCGTCGGGCTGAAGGTCGCGATCGAATGCGTATTGATTGCGACGGACCAGGGAGTTCTCCCGATCGACAAGGAAGTTGTGGCTGCAGGCGGTACGGGAAGCGGTACAGATACTATATGCGTTATCCGCCCATCCTATACCGCGTCCTTCTTTGACCTCCAGGTCCGGGAGATCGTGGCGATGCCGCGGGAACGATAGGATGCTCTTCGAAGCACTCCGTAACGCGCTCTCCGGCATGATCCGGATGCCAGTACTCTGGCTGGCCGGACTCTTCCTCGGGTTCTTCGTTATGGGCGATCTGATGCTGGAATATTACAGCGGGTTCTTCCTGGCAGGAAAACTCTGGATCATAGGAATCATCATTCTTCCCCTGTTCATCGCCGGAATGCTCCATTCTATCAAATCGGGTGACCCGGGATTCGGGCCATTCTTCAGGGAAGGGATGAAGAGATACTTCCGTGTCCTTCTTCCCGGCCTTATCATCCTGTTTGTGGCTTTGGTCACTATAGGACTCATCATTCTCGGCCTTACCCTGATAGGAATAGGGCCCGGAAGCGGCGTGACGATCATCCCTATCGCCGGAGTGATCATACCATTCATTTTCTTTACGATCTTTTACGATACTGTTGCCGTCTTTGAGGATAAACCGGCATTCGAGTCGATCAGAAGAAGCGTTGAGATCGTTCTCTCTCGTCCGGGGCCGGTTCTGGTCTTCTTTATCTCCATCCTGATCGTCGTATTCGGCGTCACTTTTTTACTCCTGATTATATGGAGACTCCCTTCTCTTCACGCGGCTCGAGCTGCTTACGACCTGGAACACAACCCAGATCGAAGCACTGACCCCCGATGCATTCATCGGTCTCCTCGGGACAGATGGGATATGGATCACCGCAATCCTGGTCGCAGTGGGGCTTATCCTGCTGGTCACCTTCTGTTATGTATTCAAAGCATACGTATACCGGGCAATAGCTCCCGCTACGGTCGTTCCGGAACAGGAAGCCGGAGAATATGACAGCAAAGGCCGCTGGTACAAATATTAATATTTTTTCCCGGGACGGAATAAGGCGGGTTTTCGCACAGGTAAAAAAAGATGCGTTAGAGTATCGAGATTTTCGGATCCCGTTTTTTACGGTAATCATCACCCGAATAGGTGAATAACCAACCCGAATTTCTCAGAAGAACATAAAAATCGCCATCGCAAACAGACCCCCGCCAAGGGTCGCCAGCACATTTGTACCGGCATTCCCGATCCATCCCCTGTTTTCGATCACTGCCCCGATCAGGCTGTCGATGTTTGTCCCGACGAACCCGGCTGCGATACCTATACCAATCATGAACGGGCTGATTACCCCGAGATAGTAGGCCACGACCGTGACGATTATGGCACTGATCAGGGCAGACATCTCTCCCAGCACGGTTATCCCACCATTGGTTCCTGCAGGAACCCGTTTCAGGGTTGTGATCATGTAGGGTGTTCCTCCCGTAACACCGATCTCGCTTGCTACCGTATCAGCGGTAGCAGTTGCGACACTTCCCATGAAAAGAGCGATGAAGAGTGGGGAAGCGGTCAGCCCATATAACACGGCGGCAGACGCGGAAACGATCCCGTTTGCAAATACGTTCCGGTAACCACGGGCGCCCCCATGTGATTGTTCCACGCCCATATGCTCCTTTTCGAAAAAACGATATCTCGTGGCAGCTGATCCGAGGATGAAGAACGTAAGCATTACCAGGAACCACTGAACACTCGCAAACACGATCAGGATAATTCCAATCAATGCTGCGGAGAATAGCCCGGAGAGATCGGCTGTCCGCATTTTGTAAGAAAAATAGCCAAAGCCAAATGCGATGACAACGGCAACTGCGATCAGGATCAGTTCGGCCTGATAATTCAGTTCTTCGATCAGAAACATGATCATCGCCACCCCCAGCGCCTCGATCATCAGCGCGTCATCCCGTTCCCGAAGGATGGCTTTCAGCATGACCGCAACAACGATACCGAGCAGGATTGCGAGGGGAGCCGGATGATTGAGATAAATCGTGATAAGGCCGCAACTCACCGCAGCGGCAGCGATGTATGCGATATAGGAGTATGGTTCCCCGCCGGTCATCCGGAAGGCAAGCTCGCCGAATATGATGATTGCCAGTGTGCAGGAGAATACGAGGAGCGGAAGAAATGCGAAGGCATAGAGAATAGCGATGACGGCCATTGCATATGATATATACTTTGTTTTTTCGAACGAATAGAGGAGGATCGAGAAGACCAGGACCACGATCGAGAGGAACCAGGGAGGCTGGATAAAGGGCGCAATTAATATAAACGCAAGTGCGAGGACTGCGGCAAGCCAGAGACCTGGTTGGGCCTTCATGTGGATCATCATCTGTTTTTTCTCTGGAAGAAGTTTCTTGTTTCATTTGTTCAGAAAGGAACCGGCCTGTTTCACGAATTTGAACCCTGTTACCGGACTCGAACAGTATATCTGATGAAAAAACAAACAGATAATGAATGTCATCATCACCGGAACTCCCGAAGACCTATGATTTTGCTGAGGTCGAGCGGCGGTGGCAGCACACATGGCGCGATCGGGATAATTATTTCGATCAGAATTCTTCCAGACCACGGTTCATCATTGATACCCCTCCACCGTACCCGACAGGGAACTTCCACATCGGCAACGCTCTCAATTGGTGTTATATCGATTTTATTGCGCGATACAAACGGATGAACGGATATAATGTGATGTTTCCCCAGGGATGGGACTGTCACGGGCTCCCGACCGAGGTGAAAGTGGAGGAGATCCACGGGATCACCAAGAATGATCTCCCGCGGGAACAGTTCCGACAGATGTGCCGGGATCTGACACTCGGGAACATCGAGAAGATGCGGAGGACGCTCCGGCAACTTGGGTTCTCGGTAGACTGGTCCAACGAATACATCACAATGATGCCGCAATATTACAAAAAGACCCAGCTCTCTTTTCTCCGTATGCTCGCCGACGGCTATATCTATCAGAGTGAACATCCGGTTAACTTCTGTACCCGGTGCGAGACTGCGATCGCCTTTGCGGAAGTCGCGTATGACGACCGGGAAACGAAACTGAATTATTTTGACTTTGACGGCCTTGAGATCGCAACCACCCGCCCCGAGCTCCTCGCCGCGTGTGTGGCGGTTGCGGTGCACCCGGAGGACCCGCGATACCGGGATCTGAAGGGGAAGACTCTGCAGGTCCCTATCTTCCAACATCGGGTGCCGGTCATAACTGATACAGCCGTAGATCCGGCTTTCGGGTCAGGGGCGGTGATGATCTGCACGTTTGGGGATAAACAGGATGTCCACTGGTGGAAACAGCATAACCTCGAGCTCCGGAAAGCGGTCGACCGCGGTGGGAGGATGACATCAATCGCGGGCAGGTATACGGGGCTTCGTTCCGATGAGTGCCGTGCGGCCATCCTGGCAGATATGGAAATGGCAGGGACCCTGAAACGGCAGGAACCCCTCGGGCAACGGGTAGGCGCCTGCTGGCGATGCAGGACGCCGATCGAGATTATGAGCGAGCGGCAATGGTTTGTCAGGATAAAACCGCAGGAGATTCTGGATGCTGCGCAGGATATCCACTGGACGCCTGACCATATGCTCCTCCGGATGGAGAATTGGGTGGAGCAGATGGAATGGGACTGGTGCATCTCCCGGCAGCGGATCTTTGCCACGCCCATCCCGGTCTGGTTCTGCAGCCGGTGCGGAGGGATGGTACTTCCCGCTGAGGAGGAACTGCCCGTCGATCCGACGGTCGACCGGCCAAAACGACCTTGTCCGGCATGCGGATCGGACCAGTTCACCGGGGAGGAGGATGTTTTGGATACATGGATGGACTCCTCCATCTCGGTCCTCAATGTGACCGGGTGGGACGGAAACGGGGTAACTCCTCTCCTCCCGGCCCAGCTCCGGCCGCAGGGTCACGACATAATCCGGACCTGGGCATTTTACACCATCCTCCGCTCGGTTGCGCTCACCGGGAAGAAACCCTGGGATGAGATCCTGGTCAACGGTATGGTCCTCGGGGAGGACGGGTACAAGATGAGCAAGAGCCGGGGAAACATCATTGCTCCGGAGGAGATCGTGGTAAAATATGGTGCAGATGCGTTCCGACAGTGGGGAGCTTCCGGGGCCGCAACCGGTTCGGACATCATGTTCAACTGGAACGATGTCATCTCCGCCTCCCGTTTTGAGACAAAGATGTGGAACATTGCACGGTTTGTCCTCCTTCAGCTGGAAAAGCGGGAGTTTTCCCCCGATGCACCGGTCACCGCCCTTGCCGACCGCTGGCTGAAGGAGCGACTCTCAACGACCATATCCGAGGTGACCACTGCAATGGAGAGCTACCAGTTTGACCGGTCCCTCAAGGCGATCCGGGAATTTGCATGGGATATATTCGCCGACAACTACATCGAGCTTGTTAAGGGAAGGCTCTATTCCGACGATGAAGGAAGGGATGGCGCATGCCGTGTGCTCGCTGATGCATACGATGCGCTCTGCCGGATGCTTGCACCATTCACCCCGTATTTTGCCGAAGAATGTTATTCGTACCTGAACAAGGGGAGTGTCCATGCACAGTCCTGGCCGCAGCCAACCGGAAGGGATGAAACGGCGATGCGTGAAGGGGATATGCTCACTCAGGTGGTGGCGGAGGTGCGGCGGTACAAACATGAACAGGGTCTTGCGCTCAATGCTCCGCTCGGCAGGGTAACGATCTTTGTGCCACACACGATCGATGACAAAGGGGATGCATCGAGAACACTGAATGCAGAGGTACGCTGGCGTTCCGATACCGCACGCCTCGATCGGGTCGCGCGGGACATCTCGTTCGATATGTCGGTGATCGGGCCTTCCCTTCGAAACCGGGCGCAGGGTTTCATGGCCGCGGTCCGCGCCTTACCGCCGGAAGAGCTGGAGAATCCACCGGATACCGTGACCGTAGACGGCGAGAAGATTGGGGTGCCTCCCGGGGCATTCTACCCGGTCTTTTCCTATATGGAAGAAGGATCGCTGGTCGATCTGATTATGGTCGGTGACGTGATCGTGACGATTCAGAAAGTGTCCTGATTGTGTCGGCAGTGAACCGGTGAATCTCTGCTTCTTCTTTTAACGCATCCACGATGATGAACCGGCCCGGTTCACGGGCAGCAAGGTTCAGATATGCATCCTGTACCCGTTTGAGTATATCCGCCCGCTCAAAGTGCTCGAGCGGGGTGGGTTTGTGCAGCCGCGAGAGCGCCACCTCGATCGGGAGCACCAGAAGGAATGTATGATCCGGGGGGATTGTCCATCCGTTATGGAGCGCCCGGAGCCATAAGAGGGGGTCGGGGAGTTGCCCTTCGAGCGTGACGGACTGGTATGCATACCGGCTGTCGGAGTACCGGTCGGATATGATCAGGTCGCCACGGGCGATCCCGGGACGGATGATCGAAGCGACATGGGCTGCATGATCTGCGGTGAAAAGGAGCGCTTCGGTGATCGGGTCCATCTCCTGGGCAATAGCCCTCCGGACCTGGTCCCCGACCCATGTCGCTCCCGGTTCGCGGGTGATGACCGGGTGGAGATCTGCAAGAAGCGGCCCGAGAGAACTGACAAGACTTGATTTGCCACTCCCGTCGATTCCCTCTATGGTGATCAGCACACGAATCCTCTCCGTATGGCATCCAGCGGAATCGCGCCGGTATGGACACCAGTGGCGATGATCGCCCCGTCAAAGCCGGCATCTGCGAGGGCTTCGATATCGTGCATCGTAGCCACTCCCCCTCCGTAGAAAAGAGGTTTGCGGTATGCTCTCCTCAACTCCCCGAGCCGTTCTCCTCCAACACCGCTTCCGGTGCCGACGGCACTGATATTAAGGATTATACAGCCGTTGAATCCCATTTTTTCCACCAATTCAAGGGACCTGACTGGATCTTCCCCGGTGGGGATAATATGGCCGCCTTTCACATCGAGACTCAGGTATCCGCCGGTATAGGCCGAAAGGTCTGTTCCTCCGGTCTCTGTCCCGATGACATTGATTACCCGGTCGTTGGTAAGGAGATCAGAAGGAGATCTGCTCCCCCGGTCCACATAGCATTGTTCGACAAGCCGTGAGCATGCGATGATCTCCCGGATATTATCTCCTGTTCCTTCTATCCGGTCGAGGTCGGCGATATAGAGGAACCGGGGACGGATATGGTTGATAAATGCATCCGGAACCGCTGAAGGTGCCGCCCCCCAGACGAGGGGACGGTAGCCGGCCCGCTCACCACGGCTCCCATGCACAACAGTCCCTGATTTCAAATCCATTGCAAGAATCAGCTGCATCTCTCTAACGTAATCACTATTAGGATAAAAGATCATTAAGTTTTATGCAGTTATTGGTCAGCCCGCAGAGTATCGAGGAGGCGAGGAATGCTCTGGCAGCTGATATCATCGATGTAAAAAAACCGTCCGAAGGGTCACTCGGTGCCAATTTTCCGTGGGTGGTCCGGGCAATCAGTGAAATTTCTCCAAAACCGGTGAGCGCCGCTATCGGTGACTTCGATTTCAAACCCGGAGGAGCAGCAATGGCCGCGTACGGGGCTGCCTGTGCCGGTGCACAATATATCAAGGTCGGACTGATGTTTGATGGAGCGGACCGTGCCCGCGAACTGATTGACGCAGTGGTAAAGGCAGTGAAGGACGAATTTCCCGGGAAACAGGTGGTTATCGCCGCATATGGGGATCATAAACGACTGGGGACCATCTCCCCGTTTGCGATGGCGCCGCTTGCCGCCCGTGCCGGTGCCGATATCGCGATGATCGATACTGGAATAAAAGACGGGAAAAGTCTCTTCTCATTCATGGACGAGACGATGCTATCCTCATTTACCCGGACAAACATGGCGCTCGGGATCGGGACGGCCCTCGCCGGTTCCCTAACCTTCGATGACATCCAGCCACTTCGTCGGATTGCTCCCGATATCATCGGGGTTCGGGGAATGGTCTGTGGTGGAGACAGGAATGCCATGATACAGGAAGATCTGGTTACTGCGGCGATCAGGATGGTCAGGTGACAAGATGTTTGTTGAAAAATTTGATGTACCGTTATCGCTCACCTTCGATGACGTACTGCTCGAACCTGCGGAATCAGTAATCGAGCCGGATGAAGCAGACACGAGGTCGCGGTTCTCCCGGAACATTCCCCTGAATATCCCCCTGGTCAGCTCTGCGATGGATACGGTTACCGAGGCCCCAATGGCCATCGCCCTCGCGCGGGAAGGAGGGATTGGGGTCATTCACCGGAATCTCTCTCCGGAACAGGAGATAGACGAGGTCAGGGCCGTGAGGCGTGCAGAGGAACTGATCGAACGAAAAGTTGTCTCGGTCGGACCGGATGCAACCGTCTCTGATGTTGAGCGGCTGATGATCGAGCATGGCATCGGGGGTGTCCCGGTCGTCCAGGAAGGGAAGATCGTAGGGATTGTCAGCCGCCGGGATGTCCGGGCGATCGTCTCCCGCAGGGGCGGAGAGAATATCCAGACCATAATGACAAGGCGGCCGATCACCGCGGAAGAGAACATCACGATGGACCGGGCGCTTGAGGTGATGTATACGAACAAGGTAGAGCGGCTCCCGGTTGTGAATGCCGAAGGGAAGCTGCTCGGCATCATCACCATGCAGGATCTCCTCGAAAAGCGCCAATATCCGCAGGCAACCCGGGACAGCACCGGGAACCTCCGGGTCGCGGCCGCTGTCGGTCCGTTTGATTTTGAACGTGCGATGAACCTCGATGCTGCCGGTGTCGATGCAATTGTCGTCGACTGTGCCCACGGGCATAATATGAAGGTGGTCAGATCGGTCGGGGAGATCAAGGGAAGCGTAAAGGCAGATGTGATCGCGGGAAATATCGCGACCGGGAAGGCGGCAAAGGAATATATAGACATCGTCGATGGTATCAAGGTCGGGATCGGACCCGGATCGATCTGCACGACCCGGATCGTGGCAGGTGTCGGAGTCCCGCAGATCACGGCGATCGCCCAGGTTGCGGAGGTTGTGTCCCCGGCAGGAATCCCCCTGATAGCCGACGGGGGTATTCGTTTCAGCGGCGATGTTGCCAAGGCGCTTGCGGCAGGTGCAGACTCCGTGATGATCGGGAGCCTCTTTGCAGGGACCGATGAATCTCCCGGCCGTGTCATAACGATGAAAGGCAGGCGGTACAAACAATACCGGGGCATGGGATCCCTGGGGGTCATGAGTGGGGGGATCTCGAGTGACCGGTACTTCCAGAAGAAGGATATCGGGAAGACAAAATTCGTCCCTGAGGGGGTAGAGGGGGTAACCCCCTATGTCGGCAGGGTCTCGGACGTGATATACCAGCTCATCGGTGGCCTGAAGTCCTCGATGGGATACACGGGTTCGCGAACGGTGGAAGACATGCGGATGAAGACACGATTTGTCCGGATCACCCATTCCGGGTATATCGAGAGCCACCCCCACAATATCCTGATAACTGACGAGGCCCCGAATTACCGGTTACCTGAGTAAGAAGCAGAGACTCCTCCCCCAGCATCAATTTTACCGGTCACGATCTGTCTCGGGAAAACTGAACCGATATCCTTTTAAATCTCTGTTCTGCTAAATGATATTTATCGTATGAAAAGCGTCATTATCTCCTCTAAAAAAGAGGAGACGCCGAATATTACCCAGTTTCTGAGGACAATTCCTTTCATACAGGAAGATTTTCCGACCATCACCCGGATCACCATCTCCATCCCGGACGAGGAGCTGGATGCCCTCCTGTCGAATATCCAGGAAGCACTCCGGTTCATGGATAAATCGACCCTAGTAGAGGTATATTCCCCGGAATTTGTAATATCACGCCAGATCGATGAGTGGAAAGAGGCAAAGACAGAAAAGAAAAAAGGGGCAAGGACAGCGGTTGAAAAGCTCCTCGATTCGGCCGAATCACAGGCGAGACCCAACTGGGATACCCTCATGTTTGCGATCATCGGAACCGAGGTTGCACTCATGGGGTTGTTTATCAACAGCATCGGGGTGATCATCGGGACGATGCTCATTTCTCCGCTCCTTGGACCCATCTCCGCGTTCGCGGTTACCACCTCGGCCGGATACACCCGGCTGGTGATATCGAGCGTCCGGACGCTGATGATCTACATCTTTGCCATCATCATCATCGCGTTCGTCACCACCTTCATCCTGTCGCTCTTTATGGAACTCCCAATCACCCCCGAGATACTGAGCCGGACCACTTCCAGTCCCATTTATATCGCGATGGCGATCATGCTCGGAATAGCAGCGATAATCGCCCTCTCAAAAGAGATCCCGGACGCGATAACGGGGGTGGCAATCGGGGCGGCCCTGCTCCCCCCCGCAGTCGGTACTGGGAATCACCGGGGCGATCTATCCCGAAGGAGTGGTCGGTGCATTTCTCCTCACCTTCGAGAACATTGTCGGTCTGATGATCGGGAGTGTCTCGGAGCCCTCATTCTTCGGATCGTTCCCCGTGGGTACCGGGAACAGATCGCCGCGAGAAAGATCATCGGGCGCACGCTCATTGTCCTTGTGATCCTCATACTGGCACTGCTGGCACTGGTGCTGCTGACATGAAAGGAAAATACGATCCCCGTGTATGCGGATAGAATTTTCAGGTTTTTGATAATTTATTTCGATTCTCAGATATTGAGACCCCAAAACAATACTATAAATGTCACCCAACCTAACATTATGTAAATATATGTTGGATCCTGTAGAGGTTTCACGTCTGCTCGATATCCTTGGCAACCGGAACCGCAGACGTATCATCGAACTATTGCGACAGAAACCCTGTTTTGTTACCGAGATCTCTGACCGGCTGACGCTCTCCCCGAAGGCGGTCATCGAACATCTCCAGATGATGGAGCGGGAAGAGATACTCTCGTTCCGTCTCGATGAACGGCGGCGGAAATATTACTATCTGGCAAACGATATCAGCATCATGTTAAGCCTCGAGAGGCAGGAGAACATCAAGATTATCCCGGTCACGGACCAGATGACCCGTTTCCGGACCTCCCTGCATATGCTCAACAGGATGGTTGCTGTCCGCGAGGACATAGCCTCCAGCCTGAAGTACCTTGATGCAGATATCGACCGCAAGATCCGGGAGATCATCGAGAGTGGGAACGAGATCCTCGGCAGCGAGAAGGAGACGGACCTTATCATAGCGCTTTCTCATTATCGCCTCGGGATAGATGACCTTCACGAATTAACCGGAATTCCGGTTGACGAGGTGCAGAAAGAACTTAAACTCCTGGTAGAGAAGAATATCGTCGAAAAAGACGGACCCGTGTTCAAATTACGAGGCATCCATGCCTGATAAAACCGATGAAAACCCCTATGAAGAGTTGATGAGACAGATCGCCCGGATTGTGGAAGATATCGTGAAAAGTCTCCCAGACCAGAAGAACGCCCGGTTCATCGGGTGTACCATCATATCGGGCACGAACTCCGATGCGCCGAAGGTCTTTCATGTCAGAAGTGAGAAGCCGCCGGAGATCTCGTATGAAGTGATCGAAGCGGAAGACCGGATCTTCATCACCGCCCTGATACCACCCGAGGTGCCCGCCCTTGCTTATGCCGATATAAGGCCGGATGCGGTCCATATCCGGGCAGGCAACCTGCAGGCCAGCATCACGCTCCAGAAACCGATAGATGTCATCCACAGCTTCTACCGGGTGCGGCATGGAGTCATGGATATCGTCCTCTCAAAACCGAGGGTACGTGTCTCGGATGCCCGTTAAACGGAAAGAAAAGATACCAGATAATTCCCCCCCTTGAAAATGGAATTAAGTCTTTTCCTCAAATGAGAGGAGTACATCTCTCCAGTTTGGCATGCGATTTAGTCCATAAGATGATGTAATAACCCTCCCATTCTTTTTATGTCCAGGGAAACACCAGCATCAAGGAAGTCCCTGACACACTGTGGTTTTGTGGGATCTGAAAAGTAAGGAAAAAGAATTTAATCTTTATATCGGGCCCGTCATGGCCCGGTAACATTGCACCACAGGACGTACGTCGTCTCGTTCCCGGTCACATTCTCGAAAGGCCGCCGGTAGATTCCGGAGAACTCCTGCAAGCCATTCTTTACGGTGAGGACTTCCCATGTATGAATTCCCCCGGCGCCGATAAGCCCTGATGTGGGTGGTATGAAGGTGTCATTTGTAATCTGCAGCCCGTCGGTTACCGTAATGTTCCATGAATAGCCGGTTGTCGGGTTTTCCTGGAGCCATACGGTGAAGGTACTCCCGAGGGGAACTGCCACGGTCGTCCCGTTGGCGGATTCGTTGTACACATACATGATGGGCGTTGTAGTCGGCATCGGGGTCATGGTTGCAATCGTCGTCGCCGTAGTTGTCGGAGTCGGAGTTACCGGCGGGGTCACCGGCTGGGTACATCCCGCAACGAGGATGGCAGCAAGACAAAGAATTGCAACAGCGCCAAAAATCTTTAATTTTTGCATTTTCTACCTCAGGGAAATTTGGGCGGGATGAGGAAATATACGTTTCGAGATGCGATCTAAAAGAAATTTTGGAGGATACCTGTCCGGACACTAACTTGGAACTGCCAAACGCGATATGATGATGAATGGGTGAACGATCAGCTATGTACAGATGGCATCATCGATCCGATCCCGAAGGGATTTTTAAGCGCCAAAAGTTCTGGGAGAGTAGATTCAGGAAGAAAAGAGCCCGTTAGAATCCCTCCCTTCTGTTCAGGAATGTCCCGATACCCCCCTTCAGACGGAATTTTTTTGAACCAGTTATTTTATCGTAACCAGATTTTTTTTCTGAAAAAAACCAGATTACCCTGGTACATGTGTTTCCGGGGCAATCCACTCTGATATCTGTCGCTTTGCCGGTTTGTATTCACTGAACTGACGGAGGGGAACTGTCAGGTCTCGGGTGAATGCAAAATACCCAATCTGTGTATTTTTACAGAGTCTGCATTGCCATATCCATCAGCCCCCGCGGGTCGGGACGGGATTCACCGAGCCAGATATGGAATATGTTACCACCATCGACAATCGGGAAAAAGACGTGTTCTATGGCCATCCGCCTCGCAAGCGGGATGTTGGCGGAAGGGGCGACATGCGTGCCATTCGTATAGTAGACCGGGAGGTCCCTCGTAGTCCCGAGCTTCTCAAGCCCACACCTGAGATCTCCTTTGATAACCTTCCGCGCCGGATCCCGGAACTCCTTGTTCAGCAGGTCAGAGACCGCAAACCGCTGTCCGGTCGTCTCAGCGGGTGTCCGGGCAAGGGCAATCGTCATATGGTGACGCTTGGAGAGCTCCCGGGCATAGAACTCCATCTCGGTCATTGCCCGAACAGCGAGCCTGAATGCCTCCGGGGACTCGTGGAGCTGCATGCCGGTATGTGTCTGGACCATTTCGTTTACCCCGACAATCCCGATCGTGTAGACCAGGCTGTCGAGATCAACCCCTACAGCACCTCGTTCTCCGGTTATCGGATCTTTCGGGCGCTGCATAGCAAATGGCATCCGACCATGCGCCCGGATCAGATCCATCCAGCGGCGCTTGATCCGGAAGACTTCCACGCAGACATCCATGAGCGACTTCGAGCTCGGAAAAGAGACGTTCTGATCATCACCGTTCGCCCGGTATGCGGCTCGGGGGCAGTTAAGGGAGACCACCTGCCAGGAACCCATGCTGAAGTGCATCCCGTCTTTGAACCGGAGTTTCTCCTCGAATCCTTCATCCTCCTCCGCGACGGCAGAGAACTGGTAGGCACAACACTGGTAGCAGGAGATCCCTTTCCCCGCTCCCCGATATTCCGGCATCTGGTTGTCATAATACGGGGTTCCGAACTTGGATGCCAGCTCGAATGTCATGAGATAGAGATCACGGTACGTGGGAAGATCGGGGTGCTCCTGGTTGAACGCTTCATCCTCCTGCATGAAATCCGGCTCGATGCTGATCTCAGGCTTCGGGAAACTGAACGGCTTTCCCCAGTAGTCTCCCTCGAGCATCACCTCCATCAGCGCCTTGAAGAGGAGCCGCACCTCGCTTTCGAACTCTTTGTAGGTGCGGAGCGGTGCCGCTTCCCCGTCCCAGATCTTCCCCTTATATATGCAGGGTTTGTCTTTCCAGAGCGCCGGCACCCCGGGGCTGAGCTGTACAGATGAAAAGACGAGCTGGCCGCCACGGGCGACCATCATCTGGGTCATCTCGTAGACAAACATCTGCATCAGCTGCCGGATCTCATCATATGCCATTCCCTCGAAGAACGGGGCGATGAAGGTGAGGAAATTATAATACCCCTGACCGCCGGCAAAATTTGTCTGTGCACTCCCGAGCGCCTTCACCGCGTGGAGAACCGCGACTTCAGCCCGCTTTGCCGGGCCGGCGACCGATGCCTTGGTGCCGTTTCCATCCGGCATCAGCCCGTAGTAAAAGAAATACCTGAGATCCCAGTCCTGGCAGAAGGGCCGGGTGCCAAAGTATTCGAGATCGTGGATATGGATATCCCCGGAGAGATGCCGGTCCGCAAGCGGCGGCGGGAGCTGGAGCAGGTACTGTTCCTTGCTGATCTTGTCTGCCTTTTTTTTATGCGAGGTCTCGGCATTTTCCTGGAGATTTGCATTATCCTTTGCCTCAAAGCCCCTCCCGACGTCGATCAGGTGTGCATCATAGACCGGTGTTCCGACCCGGGTGCAGACGTTCCGGTACTGGACCATAGACTGTTCCAGGAGGGTGATATTGACGATCTCCCTTATGAGGGGACCAGAAAGGGAATGGAGGCCCATACGGAGGATCCGCTGTTCAACCAGCCGCGCGATCTCCTGGGCCGTCGCCTCATCTGCCCCGTCATGCCCATAGAAGATCCCGACGAGCTGGGTCTCCTCCAAAATCTGGCGTACTATCTGCTGGCGGTCCCATTCAACGATATGACCGTCCGTCGTCCGTACCGGGGGGACTGCGGGATGAATAAACCATCAAGCGTTGTCTGTTTTGCCGAGCGGACCACCATCAAACACCCTTCATCAGCTGGTTCATCCGATCTTCCCGGACCTGCCCTCCCGAAAAAAGATCATTCGATATCAGAAATACAGACCGGTTCTGCAGGACCGGGGCTTCCTGTACGAAAACCCCGTTGATCCGGAGTTCGGTGAGGGATTCAGGGGTCGCCATATCCCGTTCAGAATAGGAAATGCCGTGTTCCGTCAGGAATCTTTTTAACAATTCGCAATTCGGGCAATCCTCAAGCGTGTATACGATCAGCTGCGGTGTATTATCTGTCATGGTGTATCCCCCCGGATGTATGGTTATCTGTTCGTTCTGCTCCTCAAAAAAAATTTCTTCTTTTGATTCGGTCTGCACAGTGATACAGGAATCTATCATTGCAGATCTCATCTGTCCGGTGGATATGATCATTGAGGATATTATAATCTCTGATAGCCTCCTGATCTGAAGAGAGAGAAGGAGACGATATTCTGTGGTAAGGACATTCATTGCAATCGATCTGGCTCCCGAGGTCCGTGAACGGCTTTCGGAATCACAGGATACCCTGAAACAGTGCAGCGCCCGGCTTACCCTCGTCGATCCGGAAAACATCCATCTCACGCTCAAATTTCTCGGGGAGGTCTCCCCGGCCCAGATTGAACAAATAACGGGGGTGCTGCGGGAGATAGCGGGGACTCCTTTCGATATCTCACTCGATTGCATTGTCGGGAATACCTCGTCGCGTCCCCGTGTCATCTGGTGTACCATTTCAGACGAGGGAGCGTGCACCTCCCTTGCGGGCCGGATCGAAGAGGCCCTCGCCCCCCTCGGGTTCAGGCGTGAAGATCGTCCCTTTACTCCGCACGTGACGGTGGCACGGGTCAGGAATTACGATCCCTCACTATCGCGGGCCCTGAAAGAAGTGGGAGCCCGGCGGCACGGTACCTGCAGGATAACCGGATTTTCCCTGAAAAAGAGCACCCTGACCCCCCAGGGACCGATATATGAGGATATCGAGAAGGTGACCTGGTGAACCGGTCTCCGCTTGAGCAGCAGGTGCTCGAAAGGATACGACCTTCACCTGCGGAGAGAAAACACGTCGAGGTGATTGCCGGCCGGATCATCCAGATAATTGAGGGGCGGGGTGTTCCGGCGATGGTCGTCGGTTCCGTCGCGCGGCATACCTGGGTCTCCGGTGACAGAGATCTGGATATTTTTATGCTGTTTGATCCCGGACTCCCGCGGGAAGAGCTGGAGAGACAGGGGCTCTCACTCGCCCGTGAAGTCACTACACTATTCGGAGCTGTCTACCGAGAGAAATATGCCGAACACCCTTATATCAACGCATGTATCGAAGAGATCGATGTAGACCTGGTACCTTGTTACCTGCTGGAAAATGCCCGGACGATCCAGTCGGCAGTAGATCGCACGCCATTTCATACCCGGTATATCCAGGAGCGAATTGAACCGTATATCGATGATGTGCTGCTCCTAAAGCAGTTCTCGAAAGCGGGAGGCGTCTACGGATCGGATCAGATGACAGAGGGGTTTTCCGGGTATCTCACTGAACTTCTGATCCTCATGTACGGGGGGTTTATCCCGGTTCTTGAAGCCGCCTCACAATGGCGACCCGGCACGATCATCGATCCTGAGAAACACCGCGCAAAGGAGTTCGGTGAACCGCTCGTGGTGGTGGACCCGGTCGATCCGGAGCGGAACGTATCGGCATCGGTTTCGCTGACACGGATGTACGAATTCGTGGAGCTGGCACGGGGATACCTCTCTTCACCGTCGCGGTCATTTTTCTTCCCACCGGACCAGGCACCCGGCGACTACGGCGAATTCAGGGCTGAACGAGCCCGGCGGGGCACCCCGCTCTATGCTCTTCGGTTTGCTACGCCACCCTATATCGAGGATATCGTAGTGCCGCAGCTCAGGAAGAGTACCGAGGCGGTCTGTGATCTCCTGGGACGTCACGGGTTCAGCGTCAATCGGGCCGACTATTGCATGGGATCTGATGAGTGTATGCTCATCTTCGAGCTTCTGGTCGACCGGCTTCCCACCGTAAAGAGGCATGCAGGGCCTCCCCTCTGGAACCGGGGCAATGCTGAAAAATTTGCGGCTAAATATCAGGATAACCGGATCCCTTCCCAATATTCAGGTCCATACATCGAAGATGGGTGTTACATGGTCGAGATCTCCCGACGATTCATTTGTGCAGGCGATCTCCTTCGTTCCCATGAGGTGCTGGATGTGGGACTCGGGAAACACGTGAAACAGAGTATGAGAGAACGATGGGATCTGGACGAGGGCGATGGATGCTGGCATGAGCAGTACCGTACGTTTTTGAGCGAATTCTTCGTGAAATCTTCACCCCTCGTTCGCATACGCAGATTGGATCGGATTGATACAGGAGATCCCATCTGATCTGAATTTCCGGCTATCTTTTCATGTGGTGGAGAATAACACGATAGGATACGCTATCTTCATAAGTTTGCACAGAAAAGACACAGTATAACAGGATTTATACCAATATCACTCCTGGTATCACCTGATTGAATAGTTCAGGGAAGAATGAAAGATGGATCGGGATGCTGCGTTATCGAAACATATTCTGCTGATCGTCATTGTAGCAATGGTCGTTATCGGAATTATTACTATATTTATATTTTTAATTCAGCCTGCGCAGGAGACGAACCCTCGTTTCAATGCTACGATTGAATCATCGGGAAAGACTGTGTACCTCTATCATGACGGAGGCGATCCGGTCAGTAAAGGCACGATCGCCATCCGGATAAACGGGGAAGAAGTCCCGCAATCGGCAATCAGCTTCCTGCACTCCCAGGATTGGCCATGGTCGGTCGGAAAAACCCTCAAAGTGGATTATTCCGGAAGTGATCTTCCCCGGGATGTACAGATTATCGTAGTGAATGGACAGTCGAGGACGGTAATCTCCCGATCACTCTCGAATAGCCGGTGACCCTGTTACCCATTCTGAGATATCGGAGGCATTCATTGGAATCGATAATTATCCCGCTATCGCTCATGTACTATATCCCAGACGAAACGTGACTACAGTTATGACGCCGATAACGAAGGGGGTGACCGGAAATCAACAGAACCGAAACCTCCGGTCGCCAAAGGGAACCAGAGTTTCACCGCGTTCAACTTAAAACCCGATTCATCGGGAAAATGTATCTATTCCCCGTATTTGAAAGTCTCAATTATGATGGAGGAGCAGACGGGTACATATCCCAGTAATGTCCAATTTCTCATTTTAATCAAGGATTCCTTCTTTCCGCAATTCATTGCAAGAGAAATAACGGGAGGATTTCTTGAACACGTGTTCATTTCTTACCCGATATCTCTAAAACCGGATATCGCAAACTATTTTATGAAAGGGAGCGAATACGAGCGGTTAAGGATTGAGATCTTATGGAAGACATGCACGCCCCCTGGTACGGATATATCGGAATAACGGTGTTCCTCGTTATCATCATTGCATTGCTCTCCGCCTTTGCAATCATCCCCGCTCCCACTCTGCCGGGGGTCTCCGCGCTCTATATTGCGGTCGGTTTCATGATCGCGTTCACGCTCTGGTTCGGGGACTGGGGTGCAATCGCCACCTATGCCGGCGGTCTGATCGGAACGGCAATGACTTCGGGAATTCCCCTGTTCATCCTCTTTTATGTCCTCCTGGCCAACCTCTGGCAGGTCATGATCCCCCTGACGGCGTTTCGGTATTTTAATGCAGATCCCGGACTCGTTACCCGGTATGACTGGAAGATATACCTGATCTTCGGCCTGCTCCTCAATAATCTGGTCGGGGCGATATGGGGCGCAGGGACCCTGCTCCTGGGCGGGATTATCAGCACAGATCAGGTATGGTTAACATTCTCCGTCTGGTTTGGAGGAAATCTTCTGGTCACCCTGGTGATCACGACGCTGTTGCTCCTGTTTGTCACTCCGCGGTTGAGGCATTCCCCCTATCTGGTTAAAAAGTGGTGGTGCTGAAAGAAGATTTATTTAGAAAAATAGGATTTATTTTTTGGAATCAAACCCTTTCATGTTCCATCCATTTATATTACATCGATTCAAATCATCATGGATTTGCAGTGTACTGCATCAGGAAGGCAAAAAATTGATGGTGAAGACCGGTGATATATGAGGATTTATCCCCTTTGTCAGCCATTCTTCCGTGCGATGAAAACGACTGCTGCCAGTGCCGCTATGGCAATGAATCCCGGGAGACCGGTGGTGGTCGGGGGAGAAGAGGGAGGGTGTGTTGGGGAAGCGGTCACTGGCACGAGAGCGAATGGGGACATAGTCACCTGGCCTGCCTGGACCTGCACGGTCGTTGTGAAATCCTGATACCCCGGAAGTTTCAGGGCGAGGGTATGCGATCCGGCGGATACGTCAGGGATGGTGATCGGTGCGATGCCCTGGAACCGGTCATCGAGGTAGACCTGCGCCCCGGCAGGGTCGGATGTGACCAGTATCGTCCCGCTTAGTGGTGGTTGCGGAAGCGGGACAAGGATCGGTGAACTGAACGTACTCTCACCTACATTCACCTGTACCGTAGTCTGATAATCCTCAAACCCGTTTAACCTGAATTCAAGGACATGGCTACCGGAAGGTACGCCAATAATGTCGATGATGCTATTCTGGACGGTGAATCCCTCGTATGCCCCGTCCAGATAGATCGAGGCCCCGGGTGGCTGGGTGGAGACTCCGATCGTTCCCATTCCCCGGGAAGGACCCTGCACGAGCGTCGCGGAGAGGGTGGTCGTCTGCCCGGCCTGGACAGAGACCATACTCGAATACGGTTCATACCCGATGAAAAAGAGATTAACCTGATGGGTTCCCGGTGCAAGACCCCCCACGGTGACCGGTGCGTCCCCTTCGAAATTTCCGTCCACGTATACATCAGCGCCTCTCGGGCTCGAATCGACATATATGAGGCCCGGGTTGGGGATGGGGGCCAGTTCTGCGACGACTGGAATCGTGCTGCCGGAGGTCACATTGACCAATGTCACAAAGACCTGGTACCCGGGATAAGAGACTTCTATCTGGTGTGATCCGACCGGCACACCCGCGTATGTCCAGGGCGTGGTCCGGGCACCATTCCCGTCCAGGCTGACATATGCGACGGGCAGATTGGATGTCACGGTTATCGAACCGGTCATTCCTCCCGTTTCGATGGTCGCTGTTATCGGAGACGGGACGGCAAGAGTATAACATTGAATACATAATATCGCAAATGCCAAGGCAATGGCTGTGGTCATGCTAGAAGATCTCATTCTGAAACTCACCTTCTCGAATGGTACCAATCCGTCTATAATCACTTAACCATTTCCCGCCCCGGGTTACGTAAAGGGCGCGGATAGGAGCCCATTCGATCGACAATGGGAACGATTAACACATGAATTTTTTTTAATGAAACCGGGTACGGTTTGCTACTTTCGGACGATATAGCCAGCATTCATCAGAAGACGGGCTGTCTCGTCGATCCACTTCAGCTCATCCAGCTCCCGCAGATTCGTTACCTGTGCGTTCCAGAGTTTGCGCAACCAGGTATCTTCAGTACAGAGGTGTCTGCTCCCCATAACCCGTCCCAACTTTTTCCCACCGGCAAAGATATGAATCCGGCTGCAATAAAACTCGGAACAGACTTCCGGGCGGGTCAGGTAAATGATACAGCACGTCTTCCCGGACCCATGGTCGAACCGGAGAAACGGGCACTGCTCCAATGATCGAGGTGCTCCATCAGCTTCGAAGAGATGGATCTTGTCGGGATCGACGGTTACCGTAGATGTTTCACCCGTATACCGGTTCGTTAGTGAAAATTCGTAGGGAGAACCCTTGCGTCGGATCTGATAAACAAGCCCCATCTGACTGCAACATTCACCGCACTGATCACACCACATGAAAGGCAAGCGATAGTATCTTCACTTCCTCCGGATGCAGAAAACAATGACAGAAAACAATGCAGCAATCACGACCATCCCTCCCAGTGAGGTTGTTGTCGGAGGCGGAGTGGTCGGGCTCGTGGACGGAATGGTGGTCGGAGCAGAAGTCGGAACCGAGGTCGCCGGTACAGTCGTCATCGTGGGGGTAGCCGCAACGACGCTGAAATTCGTGGAGCTGGTAACGGATACCGTTATCCCCGTGACCAGGACGACATAGTCATCCGGGATCCAGCCGGTGGTATCCACCGGGAACTGCCAGGTATTCACGCTTCCGGTGCCTTCCTTCACGATGACGACTCCGGATACGCCGGAGAATCCACCGCCTTCCCCTTTCGGGGTCGGCCCGAACGAGGAAGATGTTATCTCCACCTGTAACTGGTCCCCGGGCGCGAGGTTCGTCGTCCCGGAGAGGATAAACGATTGCCCGACGGTTATCGTCCCGATCGGGGCGATCATCAGCTGAGGGTCTCCAGCAGCTTCGGTGGCCGCAATGACGGGAGCGATCAGGAAACAAAGTGCCAACGCGATCGCATAGTGAGCGAGTCTTCTCTTGTTTAGACGGGTTATTCCGCCGCGATAGGGGGTATTATTTCTTAAATGTGCGTAGGTTTTGAACATCGTGTACACCCCACGGAGTTGATCAGGATCTTACCTCAACGTTTGTTGGATGATTGAGACAATGGTATATGAGGTTGTCTATTAAAATATTCTCAAAAACCAGGAGATCACCGTGGGAGACTTTTTCGGTAATGTTTCACCCGGGGTCGTGTTCGGTTATTGTTCGATTAATTGAGATCGATCCCTATAATAGTTGAAAAGACCCTCCCCCCATTCTATCGCTTTTTTCTCTCCTGAGAAAAGATCTGAGGAACTATCGTACAATTTCCCATCGATCTTGAAGAGTCCCAGGGAGAGATATTTATCGGTAACGGTGAGGCCTACTTTCAAAGGTCCCTTCGTTACCCATATCTTGAAGTTAGGGTAAGGAGCAACGATCTTCGAAAATTCCCTGTACGGCTCCTGGTTCAGGTAGGGAATCACATCCTCACTCACCACCAACTCGACAGGTGTTCCGGCAATAATCCTTTCAGTAAGTACTTCTACCAGCCCCGGGCTCATCACTGATGAAATGCCGTGAATATATGCAGCTTCTTTGACGATCTTCAGATAATGCGAAAAAACGAGGTGGATATCCACTTGGGTATCCAGTTTTATTTCAGCCTCCTGAAGGTCTCCAATACATGCAAGGAATTCCTCTGGCAGGCCGGTGAGATCATGCGAACTCCAGAACTCCCGGTGTCGTTCGATTCCCCCCATGATCATGACAAAACCCGAAACCCTGGTCGCCACTATCTTTCCGAGTGGTGTCAGGGAGTATTCATAATTCCGGGCCTCGATCAGCATCTGCGATTCAAGATTCCGAATCTTCGGGATGAGCGCCTGCGAAGTGCTGCCGGTCACTTCCCTCAGTTTCGATAAGGAAGTATTACCCGAGAGGAGAGAGAGGAGGATCTGAATTTTTAGCCGCGAGCTATAGATAGAGTGAATGAATTTGTGATGCTGGTCATAGCTGTCAAGCGGCGTCATGGCTTATTCAGGCACTAACAATAATCTTGCAAATGAATGAATATATTTCATTCGGTTCTTTTTTTTAAGCCGAAAAAAAAGGTTTTCCGGAATTTTGTGAAGAGGAATAATTATTGTAAAAAGTATATGTATTAGAGAATTCCACCGATTGCAGAAATGATGGCAATACCACCGCCGAAAAGGATGAACTGGCCGTCTGACATAAAATCACAAATGACATTCGTTGGTATCAGGCGTCCCATCGACCAGATACAAAATTGGGTGTATAGGACTGCAGTAAGGAGGAGGGTTGTAACTGCTACCGGAAGAGTACGGATACCGAAGAAAACGACCAGACACCCAAAGACAACGTTAACTCCGATGAGCAGTACTTTTGTTAATTTTACCCCTATCGTAACGGGAATAGTTCGTACGCCGGTAATGGCATCGCCTTCGCGGTCGCGAATATCGGGAAGGATAGAGGCGATGAATACATAGCTTCCAAAGAAAAGCAATGCAATACCCGTGCTGAATCCTATGGAAGCTCCGGTCATATATACAGGAAGAAGGGAAAGCGGCAAAGACCATGCAAGGGCGACAACAAGATTTTTTACCACGGGAATTTCCTTCAATCTTCGATACCCCCACTGTGCCGGCAGAAGAGGGACGCTATAGAGGATTCCACTGATCAGTGGGATAGTTATGATAATGAGGGATGGTAATCCGTAAAATGCACCAATTATCAGCGCAAATCCATATGCGGCCAGTGCCGAATAGAAAAGGGGTTTTTCAAATTTTTTTGTAAAGACAAACCGCTCCTGATGATTAATCTCATCCTCCTGCTCGTCCGTTTTTCGATTCATGTTGTAGACAGAGAATGATACAAGTGCCATTACCATCAGGATGGGAACATTCCAGTCGATTCCCTGGATGAAACACGACGTGTATACCATTCCAGCCGCGGCAATAGCAACATAGATCGAACTGAACATGATGAAATCGAGGATCAACCGTAGTCGCCGGACAATACTATCCCTGAGATCATTCCCGTACCAGGGAAAGATAATTGACTTCTCCTCGAATGAATACGCCATGGTGAAAATAGTACCGTCAAACATTAACATTCATTATGCTGATGAAGAGTGCTCAGGCTGATGAATGTTAATCGCAGCGATGAATCTACAACGTCGTGATAAATAAATCAATACAGGGATAAGGTTAATCTCGGTGGCAAAAGGTGTTGAAAGGAAAGAATGTTTCCCACCATTTACCTGGGTTTAAGGGGAATTATACCTTCATAGCGATAAACCTTTCTCCGGACCTTTTGCCGCCAGAAGATGGGTGGGGAATGACAAATGGAGTATGAGCGGGCATCACGCGTCGGCGAACTGTTTCTGGAGTTGCTCCTCGCAACGCAGGTATTGGCGCCAGGAGAGGCGGAATCAGAAGAAGTCTTCATGATGAACAAACATCTGCTGAAACAATACGGTATTGTGGTGAATGACCTCTCGACCACGATCCTTGAGTGCAGCAAGATTGGATCGAACATCATTCTCATCGGGAAATTCTCCTTTGATATCGAAAAAATGCTGGATGGGCGACTGGAGCGGATGAAATCAGAGGGCATTATTACCGGAAAGATCAATGATATCGGCGAAGTTTATATAAAATTTATGGGAAACCACTTTAAATTTGATATAAAAATCGCCAGTATCAAAGAGATCCCGGGGGCGATCCCGATCTACAATGCCAAAATGGAGAGAAATATCTCCGGGATCGGCGAGGTGTTTTGAAAGTCACGTCAGGTCAGGTACGAAGATAACTCTGTTCTTCTTTCAGTTATCAGCATTGTGGTCCCGCACCATGATGCGCCCCATAACATCTTCTTTTCTCAAAAGGGGGTCCTGATTACAAACCAGAAGTTTTTCCGGATTCATTTGTTCAGCATGTAATCTCCAGCTCATCTGAATGTCCTTGAGGAAATAGTTATAGGCGCCCGGATACCATTTCTGTCATACGCGGGTCTGAGGAAAACCGATCGGGTTCTTTTTTGCAGTATGGTTCGCCCGCTGCAATTATCGATCAGCCCTGACCCGTTAACGCAGGAGGAGAAACAAGTGATGCACCGGAGGATTATGCTGGCAGGGATCCTGATCTGTATGTGTTTTATCATCCCGATCCAGGCCGAATTATCCGAGAAAATAAGCATATACCAGACGGACTTTTCCACGAATCCCAATTGGACGACGAATAATCCTACCCGTTACTACTGGAACAGCACGAACGAAATGTATCATTATTTTGTCGAGGGAGGTACGGGGGGATACACAAATGTTCCGGTACCGCATGATGAAAACTTCTCTTTGCTCGTCCTCGAATATGACATCATCCCCATCAGAACCGACATCGATAGTGCATTCCGGCTCGATCTCACCGGGACCGACATGAATATCAACAAAGGGCCATCGATAATTTCTGAGTTCTCGAACAAAAGGGATCTCCATACAATGTGGCTTCGTGTAATCACGCAGAACAGCAATTTAAAGGAGGTTGGAAGCCTTACATCGGCATATCCGGGAGAGACGAAGACATTTGAGGATAATACGACCTACCATGTAACCGTCCGATATAACAAGGATTCCGGTTCTGCAGATATAAAGATAGAGAGTAACAATACTCCTGTATGGGGGTATTTCCTTAGTACCGATCAGGAACTGCTCTTCCTGGATGTGCTCGCGATCACTTCCGTCGGTGATTACGGCAACATCGGCCATTCCGCGGAGGGATATATAGATAACGTGGATCTCTATATGTATCAGCAGGTAGAACCGACACCGGCAGAAACCACGATTTCATCGACACCAATCCCTTCTCTGACAATAGTCACAACGAGTGTTCCCCAGACGGCGATCCCAACCACTACCCAGGCAGCCTCCGGTCTCTGGATTCCGGTTACGGCAGGGTTGATCATCGGTCTGCTCTCGGTATTATGGAGAACCGGTGGAAAGAACCATTAACCGATTCGGTATCACAATGGCTTTGTCGGGGGATAACTGGATTTTTCGGGGAAATAGCGGGAAGAGGATCCTGAACCGCTCTGACGATCGGGTTATTCCGTCGTCTGTCCGGCGTGAAAATTAAGAAAAATAACACAATCTCCGAGATGCGAGGGATGGGATTTGAACCCAAGAACTCCTTCGAGACAAGGCCCTCAACCTTGCGCCTTTGACCTGGCTCGGCAACCCTCGCACACGCCATATGAATGAGGATGTCTATCTAAAATAAGGTATCTCTTCTTTCCCCCACCAGATCGGGGGGTCCGGGAAGGCAGTTGCAATTTAATAGATTTCGTCCATCAGCGGGTAAAATGCATCATCGATGTCTATAAATATACATCTTCCCACTTCTCTGTCATGTGGTCAGAGATCATGCGGGAGTTTAATGATTCACCCACGCAGGCCCGGGTCGTCCGGTTTCTCCTTGATAACGGGTTCGGCGTCAATGAGGAAGGACGTATAATGTGTAACGGGATAGAAATTCCGGCCACCCAGCTCGCCCGGGCCATTGGCTCGGACCGGCGGGTTATCGATGCCACTGCACGCCATATCCTTTCATCCCCTTCACTTCGGGATATCTTCATGCAGATGCGGGTAACACCAGACCTCTCCCGGGTTGCGTTATCCCTTGGACTCTCTGTGATTACCATTCTGCCGAAAAATGCGCAGGAGAAGGGAATCGTCGGATCAGCAGTCCGTCTTCTGACCGATCATGACCTCTCCATCCGGCAGATATTTGTGACAGACCCCTATTTCAGCGAGGAGCCGAAACTCGTCATCATCGTCGACGGACCCCTTCCAGCCGGTGTCGTCGAGAGGATCCGGGCATTGTCCCAGGTAAAACAGGTTATCCTTTAGGACATTCCCTCTTTACCCGGGAAACTGTTCCATCTCGATCCAGAGTCGATACATCCGGCCCCGGTTCCGGGAAGGGAGGTTTGCCGAGATCAACAGGCGCTCGTAAATAGAGATGATACGGTCTCCACGCACCAGATTGTCGGCATTCGCCACCAGACGCTCCTCGAGTGATATGGGTATACAATCCCGCGGCTTAAGGCCGAGAAGCGTGCATTCATCCGCTGTCAGGCCTGCTCCGAGATGCCGCTCCACAATACGTGCGACCGGCTCCGGGACACCCTTTGTGCGGCAGATATCTGCACCTTCCTGAGCGTGCCGCACCGAGTGCGTCCGCGACCTCCCGATGTCATGGAGAAGGGCACCGGCAATGACACATGCCCGGTCTACATAATCAATACCTGCTGCATACGAGTTTGCAACCCGGCAGACCGTCTCGCTGTGCCGGAGAACCTCGTCGCTGCACCCTGCCTCCACTAGCAGCGCACGGGCTTCCCGGGCAGTGATCATGCCAAGCCGAGAGAGTCCCGGATCCCGTGGATTCGCCGCTTCAGTGCCTTCAGGAGAATTTCATTATCAAAATGCTCCATCTGCTCATCACATTGTGGGCATGCAAACCCGCGGTCCACCGCCTGGTTGAACGTGAATATAATCCCGCATTTCTTGCAGATGTAAAAATCATTCTCTTCTTCAAATTTCTCACGAACTTCCAGTTTCTCCAGTATCTGCACCAGATCCTCCTTGATCACATCATAGATCTGATCCATGCGGAGTCTCCAGAGATATGTGAGCCATCCGGTCTCGTTATTCTTTATCCTGCGGTATTCCGCCAGTCTCTTCTCATAGAGAGTATACAGGGTATGCCTGACGGTGTTGAGATTTATTCCCGTCTGGGCAGCGAGGTCTTCATCGCTGAATTCTCCTTCTTCGGGGAATTTTTCAAGGAGCGAGATCCCATCTTCTCCGATCAGCCGGATCAGGTATGCCCGGATCGCGGGGTTGGTCATCTGTTCTTCCATGGCGGCCATCACCCCATATATTGTCGTACCGTGCTTATATTCTTCTCCAGCATACCGATCGCCCCCGCCCGGCTCATTCCCTCGCCGTATACACTTACAATCGCCATTCCCTCCTCGAAATACGTCCCCGGCCAGGGGATATCCGCGACGATGGGGGTGAGATGGGAGAGGTCTGCCGGGATATAGCGGTCACGGTCCGCAAAGAGGATCCCCCGGGCTGCGAACCGTTTTAGTGGTGCAGCGGTATCCGGCAGTATGCCCCTGCAGGCAGCGGCATGACGGGAAAACAGGTTCCAGCCCGTTGCCATCTCGACCGTATCGACGGTTGCCTGGAACCGCGGGTTGATCTCGATCACGGAAGTCCGGTCCCCCACCACGAAATCCACACCGATCGTGCCTTTGCACCCGCTCGCCGCACAAGCCCGTTCGGCCATGCGGATCATCTCCACTTTTTCCGGAGGCTCAAAGGGGGTGATCGAACCTGAGAACCCGTAGGGTGCATCCGGGGTACCCCGGAGGAGCTGTTCATTAACCGCGATCGCGCGTGCCCGGGTACCGTCGGCAACACAGCATACCGAAGCAGGAATCCCCTCGGCCAGCTCCTGTGCGATATAAGGGATCCCCTCCATCGCCTTGCCCCATGAGATACGTTCTGTTTCGCTCGAGATCACGATATTCCTCCATCCGCCAGCCCCTGTCCGCGGTTTCAGGAAGGCGGGGTATGAACCCTCTGCGGCGATCCTCGGCACGGGGAGATCCAAGTCCTCAAAGAAGTGCTGAAGAAAGAGCTTGTCCAGGAATGGTGCCACTTTTTCGGGGCTGGTCCCACAGACTGGAATCGGGGTTGCAAGCGTTTCGGCTCCCGATGTGGCGACAAGCATGTCTATCCGGTGTCGCCCGCTCATCTCCGCAACCGCATCGGGGAGTTCTTCAAGCTCCTCGAATTGCAGGGAATCCGCGGCATACCAGCCCAGATCCTGGTCACAGAAGTGATCTATCGCATAAACGGTATACCCTGCCCGGCTGGCCGACTGTGCTACGTGGCGTGTAGCAAACCCGACCACAAGAACGGATGGTTTCACCACTCCTCGGTTGTTTTTCCCGCTTTCGTCGGGATCACCCGGATCCGCGACCCGGGAAATTCATGGGCCAGTTCTCTCCCCTCGTACAGGTGGTCGAGGAAGACGGCGAGGCTCGAGATCTCGGAGTGCGGCTGGTTTGTGACCGCCACATTGTAGTCTGCAAGGCCGAAGAGTTCCCCGGGTACTTTTTCGGCACCGACCACCACCAGGATGCGTTCCTCCGCCCGGATCTCCCTCTCCCGGTCGCGGAGGCGCTCGCCATACATTGTCAGGTGAACAACGACTCCCCCGGTTTCCTTCCATTTCCGGATACAGCCGCGCCATTTCACCTCGTCCCTGATGAAGAATTCTCCCCCCCACCGTGTAACCACATCCGTGATACTCTGGACTACCCCTTTGTCTGCCGCTGCGAGATACATGCCCTCGGCGCCCAGCGCCCTGGCGGTAAGACCGACGTGGGTGGTCACCCGCTGGTCCCGTTCGGGCCGGTGCCCCAGACGGAGAATGGCGACCTCTTGCATCTCACGGCCCTTCCTTCTTTTTTGACCGGATAATGCCGCCCTCGATGGTAAAGGGGAGTTCCCGGTCATGCCTGCAGTGACATTTTACCAGCATCTCCTGGAATGCCAGCGTCCGGTATCCCGTTTCACCGGCCTCTATCAGCAAATAATTGGCAAGCCGGGAGAGAGAGGCTTCTATTTCAGCTTCTGGACAAGGTACGGCCTGAGAAAGTTCCCCTGCAGTTCTGCCGGTTCCCTGGAGGATCAGGTGATATACCAGCCAGTCCAGATCGGCATCGTTCACCTGTACTGATGATTCAGGTGCGGGAATATAGCTTACCACCCGTACTGGTTCGTAGTCACCTAAGGAACCGGTTTCCCCGAGGCAGCGGTGAACTTTTCCCCTTGGGAGGCAAGTGGTGATGATGACAGCCGGCGAGCCGATCCCGACGTACCAGGATCTCGGAGATATTGCAGAAGAACTGTTCGAGGAGAGCAATGATGACCCCGTGAAACTCGCCGGACTTATCGACCGCCTCGATCCCCTCATCCGGAACGAACTTCTGATATCCGACTTCCTCAATGCATACCAGACTTTTTATTATTTTTTCCGTGAAGAGCCCGGTGATCTTGAGAAAGACCGGATGATCCTGGAACCCGCATCGTCGCTCGAGCAGGGGATCCTGATTCATGAGATCGATCTTTTTGAAGTCATATTCCGGGTGGAGGATGCGGAGCCGGTCGTCTCGGTCGGCGACGGGGAGCAGATCCTTGCCAATTATCATGGTACCGATGCGTATCGCCGGGCAATCCGGTTCATCGACGAAAATCTCTGAATTGAATAGTCCCGCCATGAACCTCCCCGGAGAGGGAACCGGACCGTGCAACCGTATCGGATAATAAAAGATGTATGAAATTCCTGATTCAGGAGTTTTTTTAACTCCCAAGATCTCGAAAAAATGCATCTAATGACCGGTAAGCGATCTCCCTGCGGTGATCAGCCCCTCGTCTACCCGGGCCCGATTCAGGCGCGGGATCTTTCCCCATGAAGTAATATAATCACCGATGACTACCCAGACGCCACAGACCGATTTCGGGTCCAGGGTGTTGAAGACCTGTGTCTCTCCCGGCCTTACCGTATTGCAGATCGCTGTGGCAAACGCATCAGCGATCGCGACATCCCGGGAGAACACCGTGACCGCATCGGCAATACCGAACGATATGGATGGGCCGACCGTCGCCGACGAGGTGCAGCATCCGAGGATCTTCCGCTGGGGGGGGATTTCAAAAGCATACCGGTTGCTGACCGGAGCATCTCCCGCATGCACCCCGATACGTACCTCCCGGTCGCTTATGATTGCAATGTCGCCTCCGTTATCGATGATGCCGAAGGCTGCCCCTTCCTCCGCCATTGCTTCCACTCCCGCCCAGGCGATTGCCCCTGCCACCGCCGCCATCGGACCGACTCCTGCTGCCTTCCCGGCATAGGCCATCCGCCGTACGATCAGGTCTTCACATTCGGGTGAATATGGTTCGAGAGTTGCGCCAAAGAACGGATCTCTGGCAATACACCGCTCAACCGCCTGACGGGCGGCGATCAGCCCCCGGCATGCTGCATCGATCGCTGTCTGTTCGTCTGCCAGGATCGTTGCGATCGTCTCACGGAGCTCGAAATGGTGCCTGATCATCACTCTCACCCTCTTCACAGGTGAATAATCGAAAGAAAAGGTGCTCCCTCCCTGCTCATAAGGGTAGGGGGTAGACCGGATCATCATCAAACAGGCCTTCATGGAGCACCGCGGCAAGCAGGAGAGGGTCTTCCCGCACACACCATCTGCAGAGACGGTCACCGGGGGCGGCGATGTTCATCGCAGCAGAATTGCTAATTCTGAAGCATTTGGCGGCTTTTTTGGTCACCCACTATCTATTTATCATCAGGAAAAAGAGCGATGATGAGAATATGCATCGGGATCCCAGATTCAGCCACCGTTCCCGTCACCGGACAGGTACACCCCCGGATGAACGGTACCTGATCATGATCCGGGTGAACGACTGGCAGATATCCCGGCTCACCGGGGAGATTTCCCGGCTGTTCCTGAAACGCGGCGATATTTCCCGGTTTCCGCATGTCACCCTGTACGGCACTTTCCGGCTGACGACCGGAATGGGACCCGGGATACTCCGGGATCTCATCGAACAGGCCGCATCTCATGCCCATCACCTCCCGTTTACCATCTCAGAATGGACACGGATGCAGGGGAGGAAAGGGGAAGCTGTCGGATACCATGTAGACCCTTCTCCGGGTCTTGATATGTTCTACCGTCATCTGACCGCGTCCCTTATCCCTGCGACTGAGAGCCGGATCTGGATTGACCGTGCCCCGGAAAAACGGCGGATGCACATCACATTTGCGTTCAACCTGGCCGAGGCGGATGCTGAACGGATATGGGAGTTTCTTCACCAGGTCACCCCATCTGCGGAAGGGGAAACCGGCGGGCAATACCGGCATCTGGGGCAAGCGGGTAAACAGGGGAAAGGTGAATGTACCGATCTTGAGGGGTTACGGGTTGCACTCTTCCGGAACGGCGCCCTTATGGCTGAATATGATCTCCCGACCCGGCAGTGGCTCGACCGGGCGGGCTGTTTCAGTCCCACTGCCTGGAGGAACACGCTCGCGCACTTCCGCAGGCTCCAGGGATACGAACGGGATCTCCCCCAGTATGCCCGGGACCCCGAGACCTATCTCATCTCCGATCTTCATCTCGACCATGAGAACATCATCCGGTACTGCCGGCGACCCTTCGCCGATGCCCATGAGATGAGCCGGATTCTGATTAGAAACTGGAACTGTACCGTCCGCCCGGATGAGACCATATACCACCTCGGGGACTTGCGGTACTCTTCCGGAAAGAGCATGCCCGGGATCTCCGGCCCTGCACCAGATCTCCGGGGAAAAGTATGCCTGGTCCGGGGAAACCATGATAACGATCTCCCCAATACCGCCACGGCCCTCGAGATCTCCTGCGGCGGTGAACAATTTCTCCTGATTCACAATCCCGACAATGCACCGGCCGGGTTCCCGGGATGGGTGATCCATGGGCATACGCACAATCACGATCTCTGCACATACCCGTTTTTTAATAGGAAATGCAGGAGAATCAACGTCAGCGCAGAAGTGATAGGGTATCTCCCTGTCGGCACGATGCAGGTGCTGGCGTTAATCCATTCCGGCGTGGATATCCTCCGGACCCTGCCGCGGGAAAAAGAGCCGGAGCCTTAATATTCTTCCTTCTGAACAAGTGCCCCGTGCGGGCATACATCGACACACCTGCCGCAGAGAACACATCGCTCTTCGACGAGCCGGAGCTTCCAGTCTTCATCAAAGTAGAATACCTCCTGCGGGCAGATACTGATGCATGCGCCACAGTCGACGCACTCGCTCTCGTCCAGGCTGATGCTGTGTTCCAGCACCCTGACCGTGGCCCCGAGTCTCGCAAGTTCCTCCTTTACGAGCTGACACGTATCATCCGGGATGTCGATCAGGGCTTCGCCTTCTGACGAGTCTATGAGGGCGCGTTCCACATTGACGAGCACTCCGGTATTTTTCACAACCTGCGCAATGATCGGTTTTTTCCCCGTTTTTCGTGAGAATGTGACCAGGAGCTTCATTTGAGCCATCTCCCGCCGACCAGCTTGGACAGGTCCATTGCCGTCAGCAATGCGAGAACATGGTTCTCACGGTCGATCACCGGAAGCGCACTGATATTATGCCGTTCGAGTTTCTGAACGGCGATGTCGACCGGTTCATCCGGGGTCGTGGTGACGACTTTCTTCTTCATGATATCCTTCACATGTGAAGCCTTCCCCGGATTTACCACCGCTTTGGAGATATCATAGGTGGTGACTATCCCCACCAGTTCTCCATCCCGGTTGAGTACCGGGAGGTGATTGGACTCTCCCTTCAGGAGTGTGCGGGCTGCCGTCCGGATATCCTCGTCTTCCCCGATGCTGACGAACCGGCGGTCCATGATATCGATGACCCTCGGCACGTGAATGGTTTCATGCATCGGTTTTGCCCCCTTTTTCGTATCTATTCTCCGGGCCGGGGCGACCATCTGCATCTTCCCCTGTTCCACCCAGTCTTTCAGCAAAACAGCCACTTCCCTTGCCTTCCGGAAACTGGAGAGAGAGGAGGTCCGGACTTCTTCTCCCCCGATCTCGATAATTCCTTTCCTGAGTTCTGCATAACTTACCTTCCGGAGGGATGGCCGGTTCCTGCTCGGCACTCCGTAGTCCATCAGATCCACAAGGATATCCTCATCACGGACCGCAGTGCTTCTCACCATGCCGATATTGGTGATCGGGAGCGGGATTCCAAGCCCAACGTAGAGCGTCACACCATATTCGGTCATCGTTGCCGCCCGGATAAAATCACGCGACATTCCCTGCATCTCACCGGTCACCATCAGGGTGCCAAACCCACCCGCGGGTGAAGCCTGCGTTCCTTCACCGATCACCATCCCCGGACCACCCCCGAGGAAGAGGGGGACACCGCCCCCGATTGCGGTGAATGACGGATCGTTCATGATCGGGTTTAAAAGTCCTGCCCCCGAGTACGTGACATTTCCGCAGCCCGGCAGCAGGGTGCCCATGTAGGTGTGCAGTACACGGTCTGTCGTGTTTGCGGCTGCATTGTACCGCTGATATCCATTCCGGGGATTGCACATGATCGCCTGGTTCAGGTCATCGAGAACCAGTTCCGTGGTGATCGTGCGCCGGGGATAACAATCGGTCCCGCGTGAGATTGCCCGGAGCTCTATCGATTTCCCCGCGATAAAATCCTCCATTACATGGGCCCCGCCATAGTTCTCCCCCCGGGTGGTCGACTCTTGGGTCGCTCCGATATAGGCGTCCACTGCAGCGAGACCACCATACGCCTCGACATCGTTCAGCCATACCCGTTCCATCCGTATGGGAGGCTCTGCATGGCCGAAATTTAAAAAAGCGCCGGATGAACACATCGCACCGAAGGTCCCCGTCGTGACCACGTCCACCTCGCGGAGCGCTTCCTCCTCCCCGAGTTCCTGCACGATATCCGGCATCTCCTCAGCGGTAACCACGCGGGCATTTCCATCATGGATCCGCTGATTGATCAGCTCGATGGACTTGTTCATTCAGGCGAGATATGTTTTTAAGAATATTTATAGATACTGGTTATTACTGGTGTTAATAAATTCTCTTATAACATATTCGGGCATATCAGTGAGTATGGACTTGGGTGCATTCATCCGCGAGATGGAGCTGATTGCGCCTCCGGAACTGGCGGAACCCTGGGATACGAATCGGATCGGGCTTATCATAGAAGGAGGAGAAGATATCGGGCGGGTCTGCTCTGCACTTGATGCAACTCCAGCGGTGGTTGCCGGAGCTATTGAGCACGATGCCGATATGATCGTCCTGCACCACACCCCCCTCTGGGATCCGGTTACCCGCCTCGGCGGTTCCCTCATGCCCATTCTCCGGTCGATCCTTGCGGCGGATATTGGTCTGTACGTCATGCACACGAACTTCGACCGGGCACCGGGAGGAGTGAATGACACCCTCGCATCGCTCCTATCGGTAACCGGTATGGAACCGATGACGACAGGCCTGATCGGTACCTGTAACCTCTCACCGGCAGAAATCCGGGACCGGCTCGGGTCCCCGGTACAGGTATGGGGGCGTATCGACCGGATCCGGCGTATTGGCCTGGTTGCCGGGAGCGGGTTTGATCCTCGCCTGATTAGAGAAGCCTCGATGCTCGGTGCGGATGCCTTCCTCTCTGCCGAGTTGAAACACTCGGTCTTCCGGGACTCACCCCTCCCCTGCATCGAAGCGACCCATTATGCCCTGGAGGCCCCCGGTATGCAGGCGCTGGCGGCCCGGATGGGTTGGACATTTATCGACGACCCGCCGCTGGTCACCTGCTATGGATGAAGAACTCCGGGCCCTGCTCTCCCGGGAAGGATCCCTCACCCCCGCGGTGCGGGATGCCATCATACAGGCATGCGGTGAACGGGGAAAGAAGGCGCTGAAGGCGATCGATGAACGGCGTATCAAACAGTACCGGGATTTTACCGTCGTGGTCGGCATCTCGGATGAATACATCGTCGACGAGGAGTTCTGTACCTGCCAGGCGTCCCTGTACCGGCGTGGCCGGTGCTGGCATATTCTCGCGGTGGAGATCGCAGGCCGGGTAAACGCCTTTGAGGTCATCGATGCCTGGTACCAGGAGAACCTGAATGAAGACGGGGCCTCCTGACAAACAATATTTATCGTTCGCAGCCGAATAAATGGATAAGTTCGTGGTTTTTCATGCTGGAAGAAGAATATCAGCTCGAATACTTCAAAACAAATGGGTTGCTGCGGAAGTCCTGCAAAAAGTGCGGGGCCGCGTTCTGGACGAGGGACCCAACCCGTGATATATGCGGCGATGCTCCCTGCGAACCCTATAATTTTATCGCCCACCCGGTCTTCCGGCGTCACAGCGTTGAAGAAATGCGTGAAGCCTTTCTCTCTTTCTTCGAACGGAACGGCCACACAAAGATAGAGCGGTACCCCGTCGTTGCCCGCTGGAGGGATGATATATACCTGACAATCGCATCGATCGCTGATTTCCAGCCCTTTGTAACCTCCGGGGTCGTTCCCCCGCCGGCAAATCCTCTCACCATCTCGCAGCCCTGTATCCGTCTCAACGATCTGGATTCAGTCGGCCGGTCCGGTCGTCATCTGACAGAATTCGAGATGATGGCACATCACGCATTCAATACCGAACACGAAGAGGTGTACTGGAAGGACCGGACGGTCGAGCTCTGCGACCAGTTCATCGCGTCCATCGGGGGCGACCTGAACCGGGTCTCCTACAAGGAGCACCCGTGGATAGGCGGGGGGAACGCAGGACCAAGCCTGGAGGTGCTTATCGGTGGTCTTGAGGTGGCCACCCTCGTATTCATGAACCTCGGGCGGGAGAAGACGGACCAGCCGGGGATCGATATCGGCGGTGAACGGTACTACCCGATGAAGACCCGGATCGTCGATACCGGGTACGGGCTCGAACGGTTCGTCTGGGCATCACGGGGTTCCCCGACGATCTATGATGCCGTTTTCCCGGAGATGGTCAGCACCGTGATGGAATCGGCGGGTATGGAACATCTCCTGAACGACCCGGAGTATACGAAGATCCTCGCATTGAATGCGAAATTCGCGGGGCTTATGGATATAACGGGAGCGAATCTCTACCAGCTTCGCAAACGGGTTGCCTCGGCGATCGATGTCCCCCTCGAGAAGCTCGACCGGATGATCGCACCGATCGAGAAGGTGTATGCGGTCGTCGACCATACCCGGTGCCTCGCCTATATGCTCGGGGACTGCATCGTCCCGTCCAACGTCCGTGAAGGATACCTTGCCCGACTCGTACTCCGGCGGACTCTCCGCATGATGAACGATCTGGGAATGAAGAGCGATATCGGGGATCTCGTCGAGCAGCAGATGCGGATCATCGGCACAGGGACATTCCAGCAGGATGTCGTTGTTACCCGCGAGATCATTGCACGGGAGGTGGAGAAGTACGCCCAGACGCTCTCGCGGGGGACGAAAATTGTCCAGAAGATCGCACGCAGCTACAAGACGAAGAGCCAGCGTGTACCGCTCAAAGAGATCATCACGCTGTATGATTCTCATGGGATCTCCCCAGAGATAATCCGCGATGTTGCCGCTGCAGAGGGTGCGGTTATCGAACTGCCGGATAACTTCTACTCGCTGATCGCCGATATGCATTCGGAATCGCGAAAAGAGGAGGTTCCGGATCGGTTCGGTGGGTATCGTGAACGGATCAGGGGACTGCCGCCGACCCGGAAACTCTATTATGAACAGCCCTGTGATATGGAATTCGATGCGATGGTGATCGATTCCTTCGACGGGTGGGTCGTCCTCGATCAGACCCTCTTTTATCCGGAAGGAGGGGGACAGCCGTCGGATACCGGGATGCTGATCAGTGCGGAGAACATGGCCCGGATCGACGAGGTGGTAAAGGAAGACGACGTCGTCATGCATCATATCACCGGAGGGATGCTGAAACGGGGCGAACGCCTGAAAGGCATCGTCGATGAAGAGCGGCGCTGGTCGCTGATGCGACACCATACCGCGACCCATCTCCTTCTCCGGGCGGCAAAAGACATCCTGGGTGCCCATATTCATCAGGCCGGGGCCCAGAAAGGGGTGGAGAGCTCCCGCCTCGATATCCGGCATTTCAAGCATATCACACCGGATGAACAAAGAAAGATCGAGATCGCCGCAAATCGCATGGTCATGGCCGACCAGCCGGTGGATATCCGGTATGAGGACCGGGTCAGTGCGGAGCAGGAATTCGGGTTCGAACTCTACCAGGGAGGCGTTCCACCCGGAAGAGATATTCGGATCGTGCATGTCGGCGGGGAGGTAGAGGCATGCGCCGGTACGCACTGCCGTACAACGGGCGAGATCGGGATAATTAAGATCACCGGCATCGAGCATATTCAGGACGGGATCGAACGGGTTGAGTTCTCCTCCGGGATGGCGGCGATCGAGTATATGCATCGCCTGGAAGGAATCGTTGACCAGGCAGCGGACGTGGTCTCTGTCCAGCGTGAATACCTTCCGTCGACCGTATCCCGTTTCTTCTCAGAGTGGAAAGACCAGAAGAAAGAGATCGACCGGCTCAGCCAGAAACTGGTGGAACTGGAGATCCTGCAGATGCACCCGGAACTCGTGAACGGGGTACCGGTCATGGTCCGGCAGATCGATCTTCCTCCCCGCGATCTGGTCGAGATCGCCGGAAAGGTATCGGAACAGGGAGGGGCGGCCCTTCTCGGCAGAGGTGGCGATCGCGCCCACGTGGTGCTGCTGTCCGGCCACCCGCAGGTCAATGCCGGGGAGATCATCGGCCAGGTCTGTTCCCTGCTCGGCGGGAAGGGGGGAGGATCCGGCACGATGGCCCAGGGGGGCGGCCCGGAGACCGGTCAGCTCGAGCTGGCACTGAAAGTCGGGCGGGAACGAATCATCGCGGCTCTCCATGACTGAAGAGGTGATCCTCCTGGAACCGGGCGATGAGCGGGCCCAGAAGATAGCAAAGGCGATAGCGAGCCCTACCGCGGGGGATATTCTGCAATCCCTGAAGGACGGGCCCAAGACCTCGACGGACCTGACCGACCTGCTCCACCTCCCGATGAGCACCGTTAAGTACCACATCGAAAATCTCCTCGATGCAGGCATCGTCGAAGTGTCCGAGACCCGTTACAGCGTCAAGGGAAGGGAGGTAAAGGTGTATACCCTGCGCGATCAGCTCCTCATTGTGGCACCCCGGATGATGAGCATCCGCTCCCTCCTCCTCAAATATGCATCGATATTCGGGGTAATTCTCCTTGCGACCCTCGTGGTGATCGCGTTGACCCCGCTCTTTTCGCAGACCGCGCCCCCCGGTCAGTACACCGGAGGAGGCGTTCCGGTGACCCCGGTACCCACCGGGTCCGTGTCGTCGACGGATATGCAGAAAGAGAGCGAAGCGGGCGGAACAAGCGGTGTCACCACCACCGGAACCGGAGAACCGGCGATAACTACGGTGCCGGGAACGATGGTCCCCACAACGGAAGGAACGAGGGAGCTTACAGGGACCCCTGTGCCCTCGATCCCGGGACCGGTCACTGGTTCGTCTCCGTTCGTCCCGTTCAGCCCCGGTCTTCTCTTCTTTACGGGGGGCTTACTGGTCCTTGCGGTCGTCATCATCGCCGATGTTGTCGTCCGGTACTGGAAATAACTCGATGGGAGGGTATCCTCCCCGTCGCCAAATATTAAAAACAGGGGAAAATTAATTTTTTTTGAGGATCGCTCAGAGCTCTGTCGGTCTCAATCCATATTAAAATTAAAGAGGAAGGAAAATGGACCGGATAGGTCGGTCACTTCTTCCGCCGAAGCCCTGAACCGTATAAGATTCCCATCACACAGAGGGCACCAATTACAACAAAGACCGAAAGGGGAACCCGTCCTCCACCCGGCATTGTTATGGGGATCCCGGTGGTCTCCGTGGTCGTCGGCTGTGTGGTGGGAGGGGCCGCTCCGGAGACGGTAAATTTGTACGTTCCAATGTATCCATCGGGGTCGGAAAACTCGACATAATAATTCCCGGGTTCTGTAACCGCGATGCTTCGGGATATATATCCATCCGTTGATCCCTGCTGCGCCGTGGTCGAGATGTAACGCGGGCCGAATACGTTGCCACTCGGACCGATGACAGAGAGCTCGATCGAAGTCACCCCTGCCCCCGGAATATACGCATTGATCACCAATGCGTCCCCGAGGGTCTGGTTCAGGGGGGAGGTGATATGTACCTCACCCGAGCGATCGATCAGCTGAACCACCCGGATGGTCACCGACCCGGAGGAGAGCTTTGCAGCAAGATCCGGGCTCAGGACCGCTTCGACCTTGTACTGACCTCCCTCGAGTCCCTTCGTCTCGAACGGCACGGTAAAGACTTTGGTATCATCTATAACAACGAGCCGTCGTGCGACTTCAGACTGGGTGATCTGCGAACGCGAGAAGATCATGTCGAATTGCGTTCCTGTTGGAAACGTGGTGTCTCCGGTTACGATCAACGGTGCCCCTGCCTGCAGGGAGTCCGGTGCATAGATATTCAGGACATACGCCTGGGCAGAAGAGATGCAGAGCACGATCAGGACCAGGGATAATCCGATCTTATTCATGCAGAAGCTCTGGAGCGGATGGGGTTTATAGATATGGAGCTTTATAAATCGGGGATGGGAAACCTTTTTTTTATTGCATACATCGGTTATTTCCCTGGTTAATCCGTCTTAAGAAACTACAACGAGTTTTTTTTGCTTCGTCCTTTTCCCTTTCTGCAGCAGCAGGAAATCGTAATGAAACAATCCCGCTAAACCGCAGAAGTCTTTATCACCAGCCCGGATGAAGATTTGTCAGATAGACCGGTCTCGTTTGGAAAACCTGATCCAGGTGAATCAATGCAAGTCCTGTTCGTCCGAATGTCTTTCAATCATCCACCGGTTCGAATACCGTTGCGGAAATCAGGGAGTCATTCGAATGTCAGGATGATCTTGGAAGCCGGGACCCCTGGAGTGAGCTTATGAATCTGTATGGAAAAATCCTGATGACCATCGGGCTCATTATCGCCGCAATCGTCCTCTGGCTGGTCTCTCCGCTGTACCCGGGATTATATCTCCCGCAGATCTCCCTGAGCCTGTTTGCCATTTCCATCGGGTATCTCTTCGTCGGAATTCTGCTGGGTGATATCCTCTTCAGGCGTATTAAGGACGACAAAACGCGGTACTCCCTCAACAAGGTCAGCACGATACTTACCGCGCTGGTAATCCTGCTGCTCCTGTTATGGATATGGGTGACCGATCTAACTGCGTTCATCGTCGCACTCGGAGTCATCGGGGCAGGCATTGCGATTGCACTCCAGGATGTCTTTAAAAATTTTGTCGGGGGAATCCTCATCCTTGCAAACCGGATGTACGAGGTGGGGGACCGGATCGAGATCGGCGGGGAGATCGGGGATGTTATCGACATCGGGGTGATGAGCACCACGCTCCTCGAACTCGGGGCATGGGTGCATGGGGATCAGCCGACCGGGAGGGTTACCCTTCTTCCGAACGGGAAGATCCTGACCCAGCAGCTGCACAACTACACGAAAGATCACAGTTTCATCTGGGACGAGCTGACGATCCCGATCACGTACGCCTCCGATTGGGAACGGGCGAAGGATATCATCCTCACCATCGTCCGCCAGGATACCGCGGAGACGACGAAGAGGGCAGAAGCGGATATAGAACGACTGGGCGAAAGATACTATTTCTCGAGACGGGTCGTCGAACCGATGGTCTACATCACCCCTACCGATAACTGGATCACCTTCAATGTCCGCTATGTCACCCTCGTCCGTGATCGCCGCATATTCCGTGCGAAACTCTATGAGCACATCCTCAGGGAACTTCAAAAGGCAGAAGGAATAAGTATCTCGTCATCGACCGTCACCGTTACCGTGGTTAAGCCGCCGGAGAGTCCTGAACAGAAATAAGATCCGGGCTGAAGACATCCCCGTAACTTCCGGGAAGTATCCCCTGTCAGTTCTCGGCGCAGGGGAGAAACGATCCTGAGCTTCATGTGAGTTCGATGAAGTTCCGGAGGAGCCGAAGACCAGAGGGGCCGCTCTTTTCCGGGTGGAACTGGACGCCATAGACCGTTCCACTTGAGATCACCGAGGAAAACCGGCAGATATAGTCCGTTGTCGCGAGGGAGTGCTCCGGCACTGTATCCGCATAGAAAGAATGGACAAAGTAGAAATAAGACCCGCTCGTAAGTCCGGTGAAGAGAGGGTCATCGGGTTGTTCCAGCACGACCGCGTTCCAGCCCATGTGAGGTACCTTGAATCCCGGGACCCTGGGAAAACTCCTGACCATCCCGGGGATTAAAGAACAACCGCGGTGAAGACCGTGTTCCTCGCTCCATTCCATGAGCATCTGCATGCCGAGACAGATGCCCAGCACGGGCGTTCTCCGGCTTACTTCATGAAGGGCTGACTCAAGGGCTCCCAGTTGCTCCATTCCTTCATGGAATGCGCCTACTCCCGGCAGAATGATCCCGTCGGCCGACCCGATTACGGCAGGATCGCTGCTGATCTCCGTGCAGGCACCCGCCCGCTCCAGTCCGCGGAGGACACTCCGGAGATTACCCAGCCCATAATCAACAATTACTATCCGTTTCATCTGTACACGATCCCTTTATTCTCCATCGTTCTTCGGTTACCCATTCGGCCGGGAGCTGATGGGAAGCACCCCATACTCTCAATGCTTCACCCCAGTACTCCCAGAGAACCGGGTAGCGCGCCTGGATCATTCTGATAACGGCAATATCACTCGACGGGCACATAAAACACCCGATCCGGTCGAGACCGTTCTCATAGAGGACGTTATAGGGAGCATTCTCCCGGAAAAGGTACAGCCACACGTGAAGTGCCGTCCAGTGCTGTATCGGAGCGGCAGATACCTGATTCCGGACATGCGGGTTCTGCCACACCCGCCGGCTCTGCATCCGGCGGAACGATTCGTATTTTCGCTGGCCGATGAACGAGACGCATCTGCCCCACTCCCGGTGAATCGTCTCAGAGACCGGAGTCAGTTTGCAGACGCGGCAACACCAGCGTGCATCTACGGCGGGGGGTCCTTCGCGGGAAAACCGCTCCCAGAACGCCGCCTCCCCGGATGCCCGCACGACCGGCAGATCGTACCGGGTCGCCACTGTCTCGACGTTTTCAGAGGTCTCCGGGAATTCGAGACCGGTATCGGCGAAGAGGAGCGGTACACGGCCGAGCGCCTTCAGCACCACCAGGAGCGTGGCCAGGCTGTCTTTCCCTCCGGAATAGGAGACATTGACCGGCAGCCGGTACTGGTCGGCAACATCCTTCACGAACCGGACCGATGCTTTCTCCGTCTCGTCCAGAACCGTTGCATTCGCCCTGACCGCGTCAGCCCAGGTGGCATCTCCCGGAACCAGCCGGGAGATAACATTCTTCCGCGTACGGATGATCGCCCCCCGCGCCATTCCCTCTGCCACCGCGGCACTGACCTTTGCCCTGCCGACACCCGCGCACGTTCGTTCCGGGTCGAGTATGAAGACCTCGTCTCCCTTCCGCACGCCCGGGTCGATCGCGAGGAGACCGGGTGCCAGTACACTCGCACCCTCGTTACGGATCGAGGCGACCGCCCCGGGGTCGACGATAACGAACCCGCGTTCAGGCCGGATCAGGGCCGCTGCTTCCGGCCGCGGGATTGGCTCCCACCGTTCTTCGTCTGCGATGAAACGGATGGATCCGATGACCGCACCACCGACAACGATCTCTTCCATCCGGTCCCGGTCGGGGACTTTGTTGAGGAGGACGAGGGAATGCCCGGGAAGGAGCTGTGCTCCGTATGCTTCCTCGTAGATCCGGTTGACATGAGCGATATCGGACGGGAACGCGGGACGTGCATCACCGGGAGGAGTTACCGGGACGGGACGTGTAGACGCCCCACACGAACAATGCCCGGATAATACCGGTGTATGGCAGTGATCGCACCACCGGAGGAGCGGTTTGCCGGGATAGGGGGGACGCATCAGGGTACTATCTGATAATCCCCGGATAAATAATCCTGCATTCCGGTGAGCAGATTTTTAACTGACCTCGTGACAGAGGAATCATCAGGCGATCTATCCTGTTTAGTCCTCACGTTCTCCCAAAAAGGGGTCTTCCTCCCTGCCAGAGGCGCGGGACTTTAGTCCCTTCGCGGAGATACCTGGACCCGCTTTATCATCCTAGTCCTGCGATATTACTGGTTGCCCGTTTACCGGGGTTTCTCCCTTGTAAAGCCAGTTTCTGAAGAGGATAGGGGTGACGATGGTGGTAAGCAGGCTCATCAGGACAAGGGAGACGTACAGACCCTGGTCGATATACGCCTCGGTCAGGCCGATGAGTGCAACGATCATGGCCACCTCGCCCCGGGGTGACATCCCAAACCCGATGATAAGGGAATCCCTTCGAGCCCATCCCAGTAATTTGGCCGGAATGCCGCATCCGATCACCTTGGTAAGGATCGCTACAACCGTGATCACCACGAGGAACAGGATGATCTCCGGGGTAAGGGTCCTGAAATCCGCAAGCACGCCGAGAGAGACGAAAAAGATCGCGGCAAATATGACCTGGAGATACTCCGCCCCCTCGCGGATATCCCTGCTGTGCACGAGACAGACCTCGCAGAACGAGACGCCCGCGATGAATGCACCGACGATTGCAGAGAGCCCGACGAGTTCGGCCATGAAAGCGTAGAAGAACGCGACCATCAAGGCGCTCATGAAGACAAATTCAGGATATTTCTGTGCCAGGGGAGTTTTATCGATCTTAATGAGCACTTTGCTGATAACAAAATAACCGATCGCACCCCCGATCCCGATAAATGCGATCGCCTTGATCACCACCAGGGCGACCGACGCGATTGAAAGAACACCCGAGACGACGTCTCCCGTGATGGAGAGCGCGATCAGGCCGAGGACATCGTCGATCACGGCAGCACCGATGATCGCCTTGGCGGCTTCTGTCTGGAGCTTTCCCATCTCCTGGAGCACATTTGCAGTTATCGCGATACTGGTCGCAGTAAGAGCCGTCCCCACAAAAATGGCGCTTACGGTATTATAGCCGAAGAGGACCGAAACACCGTATCCCCCGATCCAGGGGACAATCACCCCGAGGAGGGCTATGATCCCGTACCGAATATCGAGGAGATCCTTGGGATTGAATTCAAACCCGATCACGAAGAGGAGGATCACTGCACCGATGAGGGCCAGGCCCTGCACAAAATCGGTATACGTGATGAGTCCGAGTACGCTTGGTCCCACAATAATACCGACGAGGATCTCCCCGATCACCGCAGACTGATTGAGCCGTGATGCAATGAGATATCCGGCAAGCGCAACGAAAAGGAGCAGGCTCATCTGGAAAACGATCGAAGCGGTCACTCCTTCCATGTCCAAAGAACAGGTACCGATCATATAAAAACGTCGCGATTTTTAAGGGATTTGTCCTGGGTATGATCGGAAAATCACTGCCTGTTCATAAAGGCCATAATGATACCCGGCTCTCCGGTTATTTCAACCGTGCGCGCCAATATATCTTTGAAATTCGGTAAGAACCTATTTTTTTTGATTAAACAGGGAATTATCAAATTTAAACGTTTATTTTGTGGCCTTCGTTCTGCGTAGTTCTTTGGACCACACCTCGATTTTAAATCAGATTCTATCGACACGGGGGGCAAAACGGGCAGATTGAGCGCAATGTTTTTATTCTAAAAATAGCATAAGCTTTTTAACCCTATCCGGTGGGAGGTGTATTGCTTATGGCAGAAAAGAAGAAGACCGCGGCAAAAAAGCCTGAAGCAAAGAAACCTGCGGCGAAGAAGCCGGCAGCGAAGAAGAAATAAAGCTGCAACAGCACCTATCCCTTTTTCTTCGGGGATCGTCCTGATCTCCGAATAATATCGTTTTCCCTCCATATCCTCTTCTCTGACCAATCCCATCCTTTACACAGGGTATTTCATTCCGGCCGAAAAACCTGTCATGCCAAAAATCGATGCCGTCAGGGAAAGCATCATTACCCATGAGGGATGAAAAAATGGTCATCCGGGGTTTTAACGATCCCCAATTCGTGCTAAGAACATGACTGCCGGGAAAGATGACATACGAGGATCAGGACACGAATCGATTAATTCCGGGACTATTTCGTCGGAGAGAGCGAACATACCCCGTATGGTCTCCTGGAACGTGACTTCCCGCTGCCACCTCCGGTGCCCGCACTGCTACATCGCTGCCCGGAGTGATTGGCCATCCGATGAGCTCTCCGGAATTGAAGGGAGGAATCTCCTATACGAACTCGCCGGGGCGGGAACATCAGTAGTCATCCTCTCCGGCGGAGAGCCGCTCCTCCGGAAAGATATCTACAGCCTGATCGGATGGGGCACGGAACTGGGTCTCCATATGGCGATGGGCACATCCGGAACCCTGATCACACAGGACGTCGCCGGACAACTGAAGGATGCGGGGATCGTCCGTATTGCGGTCAGCCTTGATTCCCACGAACCGAAAGCCCATGACCGGTTCCGGGGTCGGCCCGGCGCCTGGAAGCAGGCAGTGCAGGGCATTACGGCCGCACGAAAAGCGGGTATTCCCGTGCAGCTCAACATCTCCGTGACCCGGGAGAACTACACGCATATCGACGACCTGATCTCTTTTGGCGAATCGCTCGGCATAGAAGATTTCCAGGTCTTCTTTGTGGTGCCGGTCGGGCGGGGAAAGATGGTGAAAGATGTAAGTCCCCATCAATACGAGCACCTGATAAGAGAGATTCTGGAACGGGTTGCGGTTTCGGATCTTCGCATCCGACCGACCTGCGCCCCGCAGTTCATGCGCATTGCCCGACAGATGGGGATACGTGACCGGGGATGGGTGCGTGGGTGCATCGCGGGGATAAGCTACTGCAGGGTCGGCCCGGACGGAGAGGTCACCCCCTGCCCGTACCTTCCGGTCTCCGCCGGTAATGTTCGGAAAAATACTTTTAAGGAGATATGGTACCATTCACCGCTGTTGAACGATCTCCGGGATCCATCCCTGATCGAAGGGAAATGCGGAATCTGCGAGTACCTGGCAATCTGCGGCGGCTGCCGGGCACGGGCATACGGAATCAGTGCCCCGACTGCGGATCATTGTGGAAGCAGGGCTGTCGCAGGAGGAATGGACATTGCGAATGTCTTTGGTGAAGACCCATGGTGCCCGTACGAGCCGGAGGGAGAGATCGGTACATGACCGAGCAGGCACAGATAGACGATATGGACCGGCCACTGCTTCAGCTCCTGCAGGATGATTTCCCGGTCACGGCATACCCATGGGATGAGATAGGAGAACGGTTGCATATTCCCGCAGAAGAAGTGCTCGAACGAATTACCCGGCTCTCCCGGGATCATGCCCTCCGGAGCATCGGGCCCGTGATCGAGGCGAGTGCGATCGGGCTAACCGCATCCACTCTGATGGGGATAGAGGTTCCGGAAGAGCGGTTCTCCGAAGTCGCCCGGATCATAAATGCCTATGACGCTGTCTCCCATAACTACCGGAGAAATCACCGCATAAATCTCTGGTTCACCATTACCTGCCGGGATCGGGAAGAATTGAACCGGGTGCGGGAGGAGATCCTTGCACAATGCGATCTGAACGGAAGAGAGGTGCTGGATCTCCCGGTGAAGAAACGCTTCAAGATCGATGTCAGGTTTGCTCTCGTGAAGAAAGGAGACGCGGAAAATGGATGATACGGACCGGAGGGTCCTCATGGCAGTACAGGACGGCCTCCCCCTGGTAAAAGACCCGTTTGGTGCGGTCGGTTCTGTGTTGGATCTCGACCGGGACGAGGTGATCCGGAGGATACAGGCCCTCATCGGGAACGGTGTCGTGCGTCGTTTCGGCGCCCGCATCAACCACCGCCGGCTGGGTATCGTGGTCAATGCGATGGTCGGATGGAACGTGCCGGAAGACCGGGTAGAACGCATCGGGATGCAGATGGCCGGGTCCCCCGCGGTCACCCATTGTTACGAGCGGGAGGTCCGCCGGGGAGACTGGAACTACAATCTGTTTACGGTTCACCACGGGTATAGCCGGGAGGAGGTCGAAGACCAGATCGCTTCCCTCGCAAGAGAGACGGGGATCGACGAGCACGTCGTTCTCTATAGTGTGGAAGAATGCAAACGATCTACCGCCGGCCGGTTGTATCCCAGCGGGAAGAGGAGACTATGATCGGATCCGTTTCTGCCGGTCCATATCGGGGATGGGTGGGGATTCCGATAATCCCGGTTTTGACTTCACTGCCAGGCCTTGACCTGAGCTTTCCTGGAATTGCGGAGGACCTAGCCGCATGATACGGATAAGCAGGTATATTCATGGTGACGAGGGGGTTTCTCCCGCGATCCGAAGTCACACCCTTCCGGTAGCGGATGCGATAACCACGGCTCCTCCAGTGATCTTCTGGAACATCACCCACCGCTGCAATCTCTTTTGCACCCATTGCTATGAAGATGCAGGACCGGATCGTTCCATCCGGGGTGAGCTCTCTACCCGTGAATCCTTCGCCCTCATCGATGACCTCGCGGAGATGCGGGTTCCGGTGATCCTCCTTACCGGGGGAGAACCCCTGTTGAGACCGGATTTTTGGGAAATCGCCGGGCATGCCACGGAACAGGGGCTGAATACTGCCCTCAGCACCAACGGGACCCTTATTGGGGAAGAGACCGTCGGGCGGCTGATCGAATCAGGTATCAGCTACGCCGGGATCTCGCTTGACAGCGCTTCTCCCGCAATTCATGACCGGATCCGCGGAATCCCGGGAAGCCATGCCCGTTCCGTGCAGGCACTCCGGCATTGTGTCGGGCGGGGACTGACCTCCGGGGTCCGGGTCACGGTAACCCGGGAAAATTACCGGGAACTCGACGAATTAATCACCCTCGCCCGGGAACTGAAGGTGCCCCGGTTCTGCGTATACTGGCTCGTGCCGAGCGGAAGGGGACGGGCCATCCATAGTAAGAGCCAGCTCTCACCCGCACAGGTCTCCAGGGCGCTGGATCTCCTCTATCGCCGGGCGAAGGAGATCGATCCCGCCGAGATGGAGTTCCTGACCGTCGATGCCCCCCAGGATTCAGCCTATTTCCTCGCAAGGATGCAAGACGATAACGAACCCGGGTATGAACGGGCCCGTGCCCGGATCGAAGCCGCCGGGAAGGGTTGCAGTGCCGGTGTGCGGGTGGCCTGTATCGACCCTGGAGGGAATGTATACCCCTGCCAGTTCGCCCGATATCCTGAATTCCTCATAGGAAGCATCCTGAAACGCCGGTTCTCCGAGATATGGCCTGACAACGGGAACTCCGTCCTTGCTGCCTTCCGGGAGGACGGGAGCGGGATACCTGAGGGATGCAATGGATGCCGGACGGTACAGTTCTGCGGGGGAGGATGCCGGATGCGCATATTTGCGGAATCCGGATCTCTCAAAGGAAAAGATCCCCTGCAATGTCTGCCCGGCGGACAGGATCCCCTTTGATCACTCCGATGACCCGATCGCTATTCATCCGGTCATTAGGAATCTCCTTCCCTGATGCCCCGTCCTTTTCGCCTGCGGATCTCTCTTATGATCTTTTTCGTATCGTCCAAACAACCGATAACGATAATCCGGAGATAAACCTTCCTGTAACAGGTCTGTGTTGTACAATGATCTCTCAAGAGTGTAAATACAGAAAAAAAGAGATTATTCAGACGTACAACGCTGCGAGCACCAGGGTCAGGGTGGCAAGAAGCTTGATGAGCACATGCAGGGACGGGCCTGCCGTATCCTTGAACGGGTCACCGACGGTATCCCCGACGACCGCCGCCTTGTGCGCCTCGCTCCCTTTCCCGCCGAGCGCCCCGTGTTCGATGTATTTCTTTGCGTTATCCCAGGCACCTCCGCTATTGTTGAGGACGAGGGCCATCAGGACACCCGCGATCGTGGCGACCATCAGGAATGCTGCCATCGCCTCGTATTTCAGGACGAACCCGACAAAGATCGGGAACGCAACAGCGAGCACCCCCGGGGCCACCATGTTTCTCAGGGCGCCCTTCGTCGTGATATCGACGCAGCTCGCATAGTCGGGTTTCACGGTACCCTCGAGGATCCCCTTGTTCCGGAACTGGCGGCGCACATCCTGGATGATGTACTGGGCGGTCTTTCCGACCGCACGGATGGCTAATGAGGCAAAAAGGAAGACGAGCATTGCGCCGAGGAATGCACCGATGAATACCGGTACGCTTGCCAGGTTCACGACGGTGAACGGGATCCCCCTGATCCGCGAGACCGTCACCAGGAATGCCGAGAAGAGCAGGAATGCCGAGAGGGCTGCGCTTCCGACCGCATATCCCTTGGTGAGCGCCTTGGTGGTGTTTCCCGCTGCGTCCAATGCGGATATCTTCTTCTGGACCTCTTCCGGCTGTCCGCTCATCTCCACGATCCCCCCGGCATTATCGACGATCGGGCCGAAGGTGTCCATCGCGAGAATATACGCAACGCTTGCCAGCATTCCCATCGTTGCGACTGCGGTGCCGTAGAGACCCCCGTTTTCAATACCTGTCAGCGTCCCGAGGTAGTACGAGAGACCGAGTGCCACGCTGATCGCGATCGCCGGAAGTGCCGTGGTCTCCAGGCCGACCGAGAAGCCGGAGATGACATTGGTCGCGGGGCCGGTCTTCGATGCTTCGGCGATCTCCGTGACCGGCCGGTACCGGTGATCGGTATAATAGAGGGTGAGGAGGAGAAATACCAGTGAGAGGCCGATACCTACCAGTCCGGCATAGAAGAACAGGATGTTTTTGAGGAGCCATGTCACCGAGATGTATAGGAATATCGCCACCAGAATCGCGGTGACATAGAAGCCCCGGTACATCGGTTTCATCGGGTCCTGGGTATCCGCGCTTTTTTCTGTTACGGTGAAGATCCCGATTATCGTCGCGATCAGCCCGAGTGCCCCGATCAGGAGCGGGAAGATGACACCGGCCGCACCAAAGACGGCGAAGAGGGCCGGTGCGAACCCGATCACCATCGCCCCGATATTTTCCGCGCTGGTGGACTCGAAGAGGTCGGCACCACGACCGGCACAATCCCCGACATTGTCACCGACCAGGTCGGCGATAACCGCCGGGTTCCGGGGGTCATCCTCCGGGATACCGGCCTCGACCTTCCCGACCAGGTCAGCACCGACATCGGCTGCCTTCGTGTAGATCCCGCCCCCGAGCTGGGCAAAGAGCGCGATGAAAGAGGCCCCGAACCCGAATCCCAGGATGAGTTCTGGATTTTCCCCGAATGCGAGGTATATGGTCGTGATCCCGAGGATGGAGAGGGCAACGATCGTCAGGCCGGATACTGCCCCGCCCCGCAGGGCGTAGATCAGTGCCCGGGCGGGGCTGGTTGTTGCCGCAACCGCTGCCCGGAGATTTGCCCGAACCGCGATCGACATGCCGATAATGCCGGCGAGTGCGGAGAGGAACGCCCCGAAGATGAATGCGACGGCAGTATGCCATGCAATCTCGAACTGCCCGCTGATTACGTACACTACGAAGAGAACGATAGCCAGAATTACAGCAAGGATTGCGATGGTCGTATACTGTCGTTTCAGGAATGCTTCCGCCCCTTCCCGGATCGCGTTGGCGATCTCCTGCATCTTCGCGCTGCCCGTATCTGCCGAAATTACCTGCCGGGCAAAGTACCCGGCCACGGCGAGCGCGACCAGTGAGGCCACCACGATCACGATAAATTCATTTTGAACCACACCTATCACCTGATTCCCGTCGCCCCGGAATATACCGGAGGACAATCTGAAAATGTTGCACATTAGTGTCCGTTCCCATTTTTAAAAAGATGCTGATTTCAATCGTCGTCGGAATGTTTTCGTCCCTTCCGTTATTCCCGGTTTTTCGAAAACCGCCGGGTTCCCATTCAGTCTCGGGGTTGGCTTGCACCTGGCTTCTGGAATCCCGCTCACCCTGGATACCCGCATTCCCGCGGGAAACGCTAATGGATCTTCGGGTGCGTGTGCCGATATCACTTCAAAGGTCTCTTTCGACGGCACCCTCACGACCGGAATTGACGAAAAGACGGTTAACGAAGTTACCGTGATCGAATTCCGGTCCAAAAACGGGGACATCCCGGAAGATCGATCCTGATGATCCGGCCGACAAGCTCGGTCTGTCCCCCTAAGGTCCGGGAATCCCTATCAGCTTTGGGAGAGATACCCGTACATTCAGGAAGTGCATGCGATGAAATACGAGATCAAGTATAAACCGTCCTATGCCCTGCTCGTGGTCACCCTGGAACCCGCCGAGTCCATCACCGCCGAGGCAGGGTCAATGACCTATATGCAGCCGGCGATCGAGGTACATACCCGGAAGCGCGAGAAGAGTTTCTGGGGTACGCTCGGGCTGTCCCTTATGGGACAGAGCTTCTTTGTGAACGATTTCACCGCGGCAGGCGGCACCGGGGAAGCCGGGTTCTCCGCCGCACCGCTCGGCGACATCGAAACACTCGCAGTTGCCCCCGGCAGGGGGTTCATCATCCAGAAGTCTGCCTATATCGCATCCCAGCAGGGGATCGATCTCGACGTGAAGTGGGAGGGATTCACCAAGGGACTCTTCGGCCAGGGCCTCTTCATGATCAAGGCGACGGGGAACGGGCTTCTCTTCATCAACACCTTCGGCGCGATCGACAAACATACCCTCGCCCCGGGGGAGCGGATGATCGTAGATAACTTCCACCTGGTCGCGTTCTCCGACAGCTGCACGTACAAGGTCACCAAGTTTGGCGGCCTGAAAGAGACGATCCTCGGCGGGGAAGGGTTCGTCACCGAGATCACCGGGCCAGGGGAGATATATATCCAGACAAAGAACATCCGCGAATTTGCCGACTGGATCTGGACGATCATCGAGCCCCGGGTGGAGGCAAAGGCGCGTTAAGCGGAAAATCTGCACCATTTTCTGTAAATGCCTTGACTTCCTTACTAGAAAAGGGTTCTTTGTCAAACGGGGAAAAAGGGATGATAAGAAAAGCATCCTCACGATCAATCATCCGATGACCGGGGAGAGATTGAAGTGGTAAGCGGTATCAGGTCTGAATGATACGGTGACGGACAGGATACCTTCCCCCGCAAGTCTTTCCGGCTTTCTCGACGCATACCCGGAACGGCTCGCCGCGCTTCAGGAGGAGAAGGCGGCAGGGAAAAAGATCATCGGGACATTCTGCCTCTTTGTACCGGACGAGATCATCTTCGCTGCAGGGGCCGACCGCGTGATCCTCTGTGGGGGTGGCGAAGAGACGATTCCGGTCGGGGAGGAATACCTGCCGCGGAGCGTATGCCCGCTGGTAAAATCATCTTTCGGGGCCGTTATGGATAGTTGCTGCAACGGGCAACTCTCCTGCCCCCACCTCGGGCTGGTCGATCTCGTGGTCGCGGAGGCGACCTGCGACAGCAAGAAGAAGATGTACGAGATCCTTTCCCGCTTTGTCAGGACCTACGTGATCGATCTCCCGCAAAAACCGGATACCCGGGAAGCCATGGATTATTTCACCGGAGAGCTCCACAACTTCGGGCGTTTTCTCGAAGGAATGACCGGGAACACCATCACGGATTCGGCCCTCGAACGGGAGATCAGGTCGGCGAACAAAACCCGGAGACTGCTCATGAGGCTGTACGATCTCCGGAGAAAGGACCCGCCTCCCATCCGGGGAATGGATGTTATCCGGGTGATGCAGAAGCAGTTCCTCCTTTCACCCGGGCTCTTCAGGCGTCAGCTCGAACGGCTCTGCGACGAACTGGAACAGGTCGCCCCGGAACGGGTCGGTACGAGCCCGCGGATCCTCCTCTCCGGCTGCCCGATGGCGTCAGGGAATACCAAAGTCCCTGAGATCGTGGAAGAGCGGGGAGGAGTGATCGTGGTAGAGGAGAGCTGCACGGGCACCCGGTCTTTCTGGGAGCCAGTCGATGAAGAAATGGAACCATGGGCCGCCATTGCAGAGCGCTATATCCATATCCCCTGCTCCTGCATGACCCCGAACGAGCGCCGGGTGGACCACATCCTCGAACTGGCAGAGCGGTTCCGGATCGATGGCGTGGTCTACTATACCCTCCAGAACTGCCACGGGTACAACATCGAGAAATACCAGGTACACCAGGCCCTGAAAAAGAAAAAAATTCCCCTGCTCGCGATAGAGACCGATTACGGGGATTCTGACCGGGAACAGATCGGGACCCGGGTAGATGCGTTCCTGGAGATGATCACCTGATCACGGGGGGGATCGATTCCGGGGCTGCGACGACGAAGGTCGTGATCCTGAACGGTTCTGAGATCGCCGGGTACCTCATACGGCCCACCGGGTTTGACTTTCTCGCGGCTTCCCGGGATACCTACCATGAAGTCCTGTCTGCAAGCCGGCTCCGGAAGGAAGACGTTTGCGGGGTCTTTGCGACGGGGTACGGACGAAACATGATCCGCTTTGCGGACCATGCGGTGAGCGAGATCACGGCGCATGCAAAAGGAGTCTCTTTCCTCTTCCCGGAAGTGAGGGGGATCATCGATATCGGCGGCCAGGACAGCAAGATCATCGCGCTCGAAGACGGCAACGTGGCGGATTTCCTGATGAACGATAAATGCGCTGCCGGGACCGGGAAGTTTCTCGAATACACCGCAAAGGCACTTGAAGTCCCGGTGAGCGAACTCGGGGACCTTTCTCTCGCATCGGATACCCCTGCCCGCATCAGCAGCATGTGCACGGTCTTTGCCGAATCCGAGGTGATATCGCTCCGGGCGCGGGGTGTTTCGCGGGAGGATATCGCTGCCGGCCTCATCGACGGTATCGCACGGCGGATCGTGGTGATGGCAAAACAGGTGGGATTGAAAGACCGGGTCGCGTTTGTCGGTGGGGTGGCGAAGAACCGGGGAATGGTGGCAGCTCTGGAGAAGGAACTGAAGATCTCTCTCTTTATCCCGGCTGAACCCCAGATCACCGGCGCACTGGGTGCGGCGATCCTCGCCCGATCCCATTGCTGATGGATCAAGGGTATCTTTATCCGTTTCAACCCGTTGACGGGGGAGAGATCGTGGATTGAATTAAATCCTTCTCCAACGGGAGAAAGGAGTATATAGAAGAATCGTGACAATCGGACCAGGCGGATGGTCAGCAGCCCCTATCCGGTGCTCCATACCTTTATCCATCCATCGCGAACAGAGACTGGTAGTGGAGCAATCCCGCATGCATGACAATCTGTTCCCGGTTTATGGGCCGATCCTGATCGTTGTTCTCGTTCTGACCCTCATCATGGGCGGGTGCACAACCGCCCCGCAGACACCGGTTCCGTCGGTAACTCCCTCGCCGGTTACAACGACCATCCAGCCACCGGATGCGGGGGAAGTGACAATCATCATCGAAAATTATTCCTTCAATCCTCCGGAGATTACAATTCCCCGGGGCACGATGGTCACCTGGGTGAACCAGGATCCGTTCGATCACCAGATCACCAACGATGCAACCACTTCGTATGAACTCGGGGCGATATTCAGGAGCGATCCGCTATCGGAGGGGGAAAGTTATGCATTCACATTCAATACGTCCGGCACGTATCCGTACTATTGCGCTATTCATCCGTTTATGAAGGCAACGATTACGGTAACCTGATCGCCGGTTCTCCCTTTTGCGGCTCAACAGAGCGGTACCTTCAGGGGATGCGCTCCCTCACGTATTCTGATCGAGAATTTCGCCGATAGTAATCCCTGCTTCGATCTTCCCCAGTTTATCCTCGTATTTTCCTGCCCGGAGAACTTTCTGACCCGACCGGTTGCCGACGCGATCTTCATGATTTCTATTTTTCCTTCCGGGGATCGGGGTGCGGGGTTCTCATCCGGGTCGGGAGTTCCACGACCTCTCTTCTTTCCGGGGCTTCCGGGGATAGGATCGCGACTTTCCGGGCGTACCGGTCGATGAGAGGTGCAGCGCTGATTCCATGGGCAAAGACGCTGATAAGAATCGTCGTTGCGACCACCACTCCTATCGTCCCCAGACCGGGTAACTCCGGCGCCTCGTCTAATACGATGAGCAAAAGAACGATAGATGCGAGTCCCCGCGGACCAAACCAGCCGATGAAACCCACCGAAGTGCGCTGTAACCGCGTTCCGATAAGAGAGATCGCCACCGGGACCATCCGGATAACAGTAAGGCTCAATACCGCATAGAAGATTACCGCAACGGTGATCCCGGAGAGAGAGTTTGCAAAGACGATCCCGAAGATGAAGAAGACGCCGAGACTTAGGATCTGTGCCCCGGTCTCGGTGAATTCGATCACCGCCTCCCCTACATATTTTCCCGTTGCTGCGGTAACCATACCCCCGATAAAAGCGGCGATGAAACCGCTGCCCCCGACCGCATCTGCCGCGATGAACGAGATAAGGGCGAGGGCGAGGAACCCGATCCAGGCGAATCTTCCCTTCATATACCCCCTCTGGATGGCGGCATTCACCAGGTACCCGCCGACCAGGCCCACGGCTGCCCCCACCAGAATCCCGAGCCCGATCTGTTCGACCGCAATGACAACTCCGGTCGCGAGAGGATAGTTGAATACCTCGGTTGTTGCGATTATCAGAAAGAATGCAAAGAACGGGATTGCTCCACCGTCATTAAGTCCGCTCTCCACGTTCAGGGCCTGGCGTATTCGAACCGGGATCTTCGGGCTGTTCACGATCGCCTGTCCAAGGCCCGCATCCGTGGGGGCAAGAATGGCCCCGATAAGTGCGGCTTCGGCAAGGGCAATACTGGTAAAGATCGCGATTGCGGCAAGAGCACCGGCAAAGATCGTGATCGGAAGGCCGATGAGCAGCAACCGGGAGGGGAGCTGACCGTTCCCCTTCAGTGCCCGGAGATCGATACGCGCAGCATCTGAGAAGAGCACCAGGACCAGCGCGATCTCGGCAATTACCAGGATCAACCCGCTGTTGGCACTGAGCGTGATGATATCGAATCCGTCCGGGCTGAGAAGGAGCCCGGCCGCGACAAAGACCATCGGGGCCGTAATGACGGTTCCCTCAAGACGGTTTGAGATCAGTGAGTACAGGAACATGATGATCGAGAAAAGAATAATAACGACGAGGAGGGGTGGCAGCATATCCGGACTTCCCTGTACAGAGCATGAGGGGATATGAGGCGGAATTATTTAAAGCGTATGAAACGAGGTTTTTCCGACATTCATGGGGGTGTGAGATCGGGACAGTCAGAATTTATCACCGACCCGGGTCCCTGATGCATCCTGAAACAAGATGATTTACAAAGAGCAAATCTGCTCTGAAGTTTTACACCTTTATTTTTTTGGTCTTTTCATCCTTTTGCTTTTTATTCCTGCACGTATCTGTCGCGCTCCCGGCTGCGGATTGGTTCCCTGATTTTTTCTTAGAAATTAAACTTTTTATATTTACTTCATTTACCCGAGGATCCCGGGCTGCATGGTTTTTTAGTCCGGCAAAACCGGGTGTAAGAAAAATTGTCCTGCCATTCCGATCGATCCGCCAGGGTTGTTTTTTGGAAAAATAGGCAGTACAAGTGCCTGAATTTAGATAAACCCCCTGCTAATTTCGATTATTTATTGACGGGAATTAATTCACCGGGCCTATCAGGGGATGTATACCGAAGTATCTTTCGCAGTTCCCCGGACCCGGGACAAAGTGAGCCGGATTTCCGAAAGGTATATATATTCATCCGTGCACTCTTGTTTTGAGGTGGCATAATGGCTGATTTACCTATTGCTGCAGTTATTAGAATTGCAAAGAAGAGTGGTGCAGAAAGAGTCGGCAGCGACGCAGCTACTGCACTGGTTGAGAAGACCGAAGATTATATCGCAAACCTGGTCAAGGAAGCGAACCGGCTCGCGATGCATGCGGGAAGGAAGACGATCAAGGAAGAGGATGTTGAACTTGCGGTAAAATCCGCATAACTTCTTCATTTATTCTGAAAATTGTTTTTCCATTTTTCATTATATCGGAAATGTTCATTTTACCCGATCGGGAATAACTGGTTGGGAACACAGTGGATCACCTTTCATCCGTAAATGCAGGACAGTCGCATGTCTCTGCTGTATAAATTTTCCGTAATTTTGAAAATGAAGGATAATCTTTAAATATTTACTATGCGCTGAATTTAGGTGGTGATGTATATGACAGAACAAATGACATCTGCCGAGATGGGAATCTGCAAAGTCAAATGGGGCGGATTCGCCTTTCTCGGAATTCTCGGTATCATATTTGGTATTCTCATGATTCTCTACCCGCAGATCACCACGCTGCTTGTCGTGGTGCTGTTCGGGGTTATTGTATTGATCCTTTCACTTCTCGCCCTGATCGCGGTTCTTCAGGCACCCGTCGGGGCAAAAGGCACTATGTGGTTGCTCCTCGGAGCAGTGTTGGGTTTCATCATCGGTATTGCGTGTTTCGTGGTCCCGCAGGTCATCGCAGGGGTTCTCACGATCATCATCGCCATCGCCCTCTTCATCATCGGTATTCTCTACATGATCTGGTCTATCACGGAGAAGATGATGGCACACCGCTGGCTCCTCTTCCTCATCGGTCTTCTTTCGTTCATATTCGCGATCCTGTTCCTGATCTATCCGTTAATCGGGGCGGTCATAATCTTCGGAGTACTGGTCGGCATTTACTTTGTGATCTATGGTATACTCAGCCTCATTGCAGGCCTCATGATCCGGAAGTACCAGAAAGGGTGCACGACAAAGGGCATGTAATACCCGATTATACTTTTTTTAACTCATTTTCCGGACCACCTGAGACCAACCAAAGGGCCGCGACCTACAAGAAGGAGGTCCCTGCCTGGCTCATGGGGGATCGATCGGAGACCTGGCCAGATGTATCCTACTTCCCATTTATCATTTTTTTTCATGATCACCTAATATTCAACTTTAAATCGGGTTCATGGGTTTTTTCCGGTTAAAGCGAATCCCTTCTTTCCTCCAATCGGGATATCATATTTTAAATACCCGGTGGATGATCCTCCTCCATGCAACCATCAGTCTGGATACTGGGATGTCTCCTCATCGCGGGTGCAATTGTAATCTCGGGGTGTAGCGCATTCGTAAAGACCCCCGACGTCTCGGTGCAGCAGGTCACCCTTGCCTCGGTGAACCTGACCGATCTTTCGCTCGACGTGACGCTTGCAGTGGATAACCCGAATTCTTTCGGTATTACCCTCAAATCACTTTCATTCGATGTATATTACCTGAAGGACAATGCCTGGGTCTACCTCACCCACGGGGAACAGGCCGGTATCCAGATCCCGCCGGGGACGAGCATGATCACGATCCCGGTTTCAATTAAAAACGCAGACCTGATCGGTTCCCTGATCAGTTTCGTCAGCCAGGGGGAGATCACGATCCAGATCCGGGGAATCGCATCGCCGGACATCTTTGGCATTGAACCATCCATCCCGTTCACCCATACTACTACCGTCCCTCTTCGTCTGGGAACGCAGGGCTAAGCCGAAAGGGGAAATTCATCTGAAGGGTATGCAATAGTAACATATTTAATCCATAATGTAAAATATGTTTTACAATCGGGTGCATCCGGTCCGTTGAACCGTGCCGGTGCATCCGGAATCCAACGAGGAATTATCCATGAAAACAAAAATCGCACTGTTCGCTTGCGCCATGGTATGCATGGTAGGGATGCTGGTGCTCCCGGTATCGGCAGCGATCGGCCAGCCGTCCGGAAATCCGATCAACGAGAGTCTTAAAAACGATCTCTGGAACGTGCACGCACACCACCGGCTCGCCGCGTTTGAAAATAACGTGAATTCGACCGGAGGCGCGATCGCCGTTCTCAACCAGTACAATTATGATACCACCATCCTCGGGGCTATACACAAGAACATCAGCGGGAAGCATGATGCACTGCAGACAGCCCTGCAGAATGAAGACCGGGATCAACTGCGCACAATCAATACCGAGCTGAAAGGCCAGTGGAAGGACTTTGGCAAGGAGATGCGCCAGCTGATACGGAATAGCACGCAAACCGCGTAATCCCGACAGACCGGAAAGGGGTGAATACCCTTCCTCCGCTTTTAAACCCTTATGTTCACCCCCATCGGGAGGATCTTTTCAGAGAAAGCCATGAGGTCCGGCGGGTTACCCGTTTCCTTGAAGACACCGGATCCGGCAGTTTGTCCGTTTCAGTGAAGAAACGGGATCGTCAGGTGCTTTTTCATTCAGATTTCCAGCTCCCGGTACTGATCCTCACGGGTTAAAGACGTTCTCCCCCGAGCCGATAACGGGGAACCGGGGAAGCCTTTTTCGTATTGGATGACGCCCGTATTTTCACGGAACTCCCGGGGGGCTGAACGGATTGAACGGGCAACAGCACGATCCCGCCGGAATGGGCGGGCGACCGATGGCGGGCGGTCACCGGCATATGCTAGAGGACTTCCGGAGACGGTTCATCGTCTCCCTGGTCCTGACCATCCCCATCCTTATTCTCTCCCCCTCTTTCCTGTCTTTCTTCGGCATAACGTTCAGCTTCCCGGGTTCGAATTTCATCCTCCTCGTCCTTTCCACTGCTATCTATGCGTACGGCGGGTACCCGTTCCTGAAGGGGTTCGTGCAGGAGATACGGGAACGCCTGCCAGGAATGATGACCCTGATCGCAGTAGCGATCAGCGTTGCCTACTTCTTCAGTGCAGCGGTCGTTCTCGGCGCGGTCCACGGGGACCCGTTCTTCTGGGAACTGGCAACCCTGATCGACGTGATGCTCCTCGGGCACTGGCTGGAGATGCGGTCCGTGCTCGGTGCTTCCCGGGCGCTCGAGGAGCTGGTGAAGATCATGCCTTCCGGCGCTCACCGGGTAAAGAACGGCCGGACCGAAGATGTCGGTATCGGGGATCTCGTCGTCGGTGATCGGGTCCTGGTTAAACCGGGGGAGAAGATCCCGGTAGATGGGAAGGTGACGGAAGGAAGAACGAACATCAACGAGGCGATGCTCACCGGGGAGTCAAAGCCGGTTTCCAAACAAACGGGGGACAAAATAACCGCCGGCTCGATAAACGGGGAAGGGTCCATCGTGGCCGAGGTGGAGAAGACCGGGAAGGACACCTACTTAAGCCAGGTGATTGCGCTCGTGAAAAATGCCCAGGAGAGCAAGTCTCATGCGCAGGACCTGGCAGACCGGGCGGCATTCTGGCTGACGGTAATCGCCCTGTCTGTCGGGACGCTCACGTTCATCGGGTGGTATATCATCGACCAGAACCTGGAATTCGCGGTCGCCCGTGCCGCCACCGTGATGGTGATCACCTGTCCCCATGCCCTCGGGCTTGCGGTTCCCCTCGTAATCGCCGTATCCACGGCCATTGCAGCGAATACCGGGCTCCTCATTCGCGAGCGCGAGGCATTTGAACGGGCGAGAGATCTCCAGGCGGTGGTATTTGACAAGACCGGGACCCTGACCCGGGGTACGTTTGGCGTCACCGATCTGATCGGGTTTGACGGGTCCGGTGAAGAAGAGATGCTTCAACTCGCGGCATCCCTGGAAGCGAAATCTGAGCACCCGATCGCGGGAGGCATCGTCGACGAGGCCCGGAAGAGAGGGATCGATCTCCTTTCCCCTGAGGATTTCCGGGCGATCCCGGGGAAAGGAGTTGAGGGCCGGATATCGGGAAGGCGCCTCCGGGTAGTGGGCCCCGGCTCACTGCAGGAAGAGGGGATACCGGTCACCGACGACCGGGTCGGGAGGGCGATGCAGCAGGGAAAGACCGTGGTGTTCCTGCTTGAAGACGGGTCACTCCGGGGAGCGATAGGGCTCGCTGATATCATCCGGGATGAGTCCCGGGAGGCGGTCGCCCGCTTAAAGGAGATGGGCATCCGGGTTATGATGCTCACCGGCGACAACAGGGACGTTGCCGCATGGGTGGCGGGCGAGATCGGCCTCGACGAGTACTTTGCCGAGGTGCTTCCGCACGAGAAGTCCGGAAAGATCCAGGAGATCCAGCAGCAGTTTCGCGTGGCGATGGTCGGGGACGGGATCAACGATGCACCCGCACTCGTCCAGGCCGACATCGGTATCGCCATCGGTGCCGGGACGGATGTCGCGGTGGAGAGCGCGGATATCGTGCTCGTGCGAAACGATCCCCGCGATGTCGCCGATATCATCCTTCTTTCCCGGAAGACGTACAGAAAGATGGTGCAGAACCTGGTTTGGGCGACGGGGTACAATTCGTTTGCTATCCCGCTCGCGGCCGGGATTGGTGTCGGTTACGGGATCGTTCTCTCCCCTGCGGCCGGAGCAGCGCTCATGAGCGCAAGTACCATTATCGTCGCCATAAATGCGCAGACCCTGAAATTGCGCTGATAGACCTGTCGGGAAAGACGTGATCAAAAGAGTAGGGGATACTTTTTTCTTCGGAATCCTTATATATCATGAATCCAAGGTTGTCAGCTGTAGGTAGAGATATCCATGAGATCAATTACCCTTTCCATACTTGTACTGGCTTGTCTGCTGCTTTCCTGCATACCCGCAGGTGCACAGACGGTGACCCTCCCGGTAATCCCCGGCGGAGAAGCGGGTTATTTCTCGATCAGTTCCGTCCCCCAGGGGGGCGAGGTTTATTTCGATGGGAATTACTGGGGTGAGGCCCCGCTCACCGTGACTGTCTCCACGACAGGGAGTCCCCAGCACACCATCAAAGTCACCTATCCGGGGTATGAGACATATCAAAGCACCTATAACGGAAATCCTGGTGTCGGGCAGACGATTTATATCACCGCCACCCTGGTCCCCAGCGGAAACAGCGGCCAGATCCAGGTCACGTCGACCCCTTCCGGTGCAACTGCGGTACTGGACCGTTCGCAGTCCATGACGACCCCTGCATACTTCACCAACGTCCCTGTCGGCTCCCACGAGATCTCCGTATACCTTTCCGGGTACCAGACGTATTACACCACGGTATCGGTCAATAAAGGCCAGACCACGTATGTAACCGTACAGTTCACTCCGCCGGTCACCATCGGGGCACTCTCGATACAATCGACGCCCTCGGGTGCAGCAGTCACGGTGGATGGCGGGTACCAGGGGATAACCCCAACCGTCGTGGGGAACCTGCTTCCTGGATCGCATACCGTGATCCTCTCCAAGGCCGGATACCAGGACTGGATCAGTACCCAGAGTGTTGTATCCGGCCAGACGACCTACGTGACCGCGACGCTGGCGACCGATCCGAATCCGATATACGGTACAGTAAGCATCACCTCCACCCCAACCGGTGCTTCCGTCTATGCGGACGGCGTGTACGTGGGCATGACCAGCCCGAGCGGTCCCCTGGTCTTCACAAAAGTGACCCCCGGTGTCCATACGCTCCTTGTCTCTAAGACTGGATACCAGGACTACACCGGGACGGGAACGGTCGTCGCCGGCCAGAACTATGTTCTGAACGTCCCCCTCAGCCCCAACCCCCAGACACCGACGACCGGGAGTATCTCCGTGGCGTCTTCCCCCTCGGGTGCAGAGATGTACCTGGACAATGTCTTCAAGGGGCTCACCCCGATCACCCTTGATTCCATCACCCCGGGAACCCATAGCGTCCTGATAAAACTGAGCGGGTACCAGGACTTCAGTTCGCAGGTGCAGGTGACCGCAGGGCAGACTTCCCAGATAACAGCGACCCTGATCCCGGCTGCCACACCGACCCCGACTCCCACCGCGAGCGGTGCCGCATTCCCCCTGGTAGTCCTCGGTGCCCTTGCGGCATTGGTGCTCCTGGCAGGCAGGAAAGGAAAGAACCATTAACTTTTTTTGAAACAGGTCAGGATCCGATCTCTGACTATATTTATCTGTTTTCGTTTCCCGATTCAGCGGGAGAGTTTACACAATCATGGAGAGGATCGGGCGGATCCGTAGAGAGGAACCTTTATCCGAATAGCGGACAGGGAAGAATCATTCAGCGCATATCAGGAGGTGCAGAAGATGGTGTACAAAAATATCAGCGAATTACCCGGGAGCGTCCGGAGTCATCTTCCGGTCCATGCCCAGGAGATCTACAAGGATGCCTTCAACAATGCCTGGAAACAGTATGCCGACCCGAAACACCGCCGGGGGAGCGAGAGCCAGGAGGAAGCGGCACACAAGGTCGCCTGGGCTGCGGTGAAGCAGAAGTACGAGAAGGACGAGAAAACGGGGATGTGGAGAGAGAAATAAATTACGGATTTGAACGAATCAATTTTTTTTACGTGTCGGTGCGGGGATGAACAGGGTCCTGATTGTGAACATCCAATCTTGGTATTCAGGGATATGATCATCACTCTTCATCGGTTATCATTCTTTCAAGGATCTTCAGATCTGTTTCACCCTGCTTTGTTAACGGCCTGCTTTTTTAAATCCGGGATACCGATCGCACGCACGGTCTCCTCGTACGCATCCCTGACCCGCTTGCGGTCATACTCGGAGGGCAACCCGATATGGCTGTCCTGTTCGATGAGGCGGGCGTGCATAAGGAGAACCTGTCGCTGATCGTCGGCCCTGACCCGGGAAGCGATTACGGATATCGTCCTGAGCATATGCAGGAGCAGATCGGCATTTTCCCGGCCATACTGGCGGATCTGATTGAAGGCGGTGCCGGCAAGGTAATCGAAGGTGACCGGATCCGCGATGATACGGAGCTGATGAGCCTCGTCGTACTGATACGGGGAGGGCATCGTTCTCTCGGCCACCGCCGCGAGCGCGACCCCCATCCGGTCCAGGCACATGACCGGGGAGGTGGGATCATTCACCGCAGGGGAAAGCGCCCGTGAGGCAATATTCAGCAGGAGGGAGAGGCCGAAATCGGTATCCTGGATCATCGTCCGGTATGTGCCGAGGAAGAACGCCTTGTTCAACGCTTTCTCCACGTGGGTACCGGGGTGATCGGGCCAGGCAAGCAGGAGAGTATCTCCCCGTGCAACGAACTTGCCCGCAGAACGCTGTAAGAGGAATACCTGGTTGTATTCCCGGGCGGTATCCATCAGTTCTTCAAAATTTATAGCCCTGATATATCCTGTCCGCGTCGCCCTGACGGGTATCCCTTCCCCCATGACGATCTTTCTTTGCACCTCAGCCGGTTCATCAACCGTAACCTCCACGGATCCGGGTTTGGCGGGGGGAAACTCACTCACAATCGACTTCTCCAGCTCGGTACCGAGATAGGCAATGATATTGCTCGCTTGCAGGGAGTTTGCGACATGGTGGAAGAAGTAGAGAAGCATTGCCAGGCAGAGCAGGAAAAAAGCGAATGCAATGGTGACGGATATCTGCGGCCCGTACACCCGGGCCGGGATGTACGAGATGAGCCGGAGAATGACAATGTTATAGACGATCGCTGCGCTGAACGTGCCGAGAACGATCTGGGTGCCGATATCCCGCATGAATGCCCGGAGAACGATGGAGCCATACGAGGAGATGGCGATGGTGAGGGGCACCAGGGTGATCGAAAATACCACCCCGATCACCCCTATTTCCGTTGTGGAAAGGAGCGTCAGCGTGGAGTGCACGTTGGCGAGGTCAATTCTGAGCAGAAAAAATAATTCCTGCACGATGGTGCCCGAAACGCGTGTATCTGTCTCGAACGCAAGAACTGCAATACCGATCGCAATAAGTATCATGATCGCGGGAATGAACCAGAAAGTCCCGCGGATTTTATCGAAGAAGTTGATAAACCGGGTTTTTATGCGGAATTTTACCATGGAACCACCCTGTGTGCATTCCTACACGTGGACTGATCCAGATGAGATGGTGAGGCTATCCCTATAATCATTGTTACGTTCTGGTATCTCCGTAACAAAAACAGGCCCTTGCTCTTCTCTCCTATTAACGTTGTGATGAGTTACCCCCTAATTCGTTCCCCAACCACCCTTTTTATCCCTGTTCCCGGTTACCGAAAGGTACCGGAAGATTGGCAGGAAAAAGATCAGAGGATGAACTCTTTATAAAAACAAACCTCACGGTAACCTGATGGCATCCGGTGACCCGGAAGATATCGCTTGTTTCAGCCAATGGGCGAAATGGTACGAGAAATCAGAGCTCCAGTGGCTCTTTTTCGACCGGGTGCAGCGGACGGTCCTGGACGCAGTGGATCGGGAAACCCGTCCGGAAAGCATCCTCGATGTCGGGTGCGGGACGGGCCGGTTACTGCGCAAGACCCGGGAACAATGGCCTGCAGCACGGTTGTCCGGTGTCGACCCGGCGGAAGGCATGATCGGGCAGGCACGGATGCTGATGCCTGAAGCGACGTTCTTCCTCGGTGCGGCTGAATCGCTTCCGTTCCCCGGTGCATCGTTCGACCTCGTGTTCAGCACCCTCTCCTTTCACCACTGGGCGGATCAGCAGCAGGGTCTCCGCGAGATAAGACGTGTTTTGCGCCCCGGTGGCCGCTTTATCCTTGGGGACATGATCATGCCCTGGGGCTTATCAAGCATTATCCGGCATTTCCACCCGAATGATCCGGTAAAAATGAGAGAGATGTTTACTTCGGCCGGGTTGGATGTACAGATGCAGAAGCGGGTGATGGGACGGTTCGTGCTCGTAACGGTGGGGGTATGAGGGTAATGTTAATGTTACAGACCGATCGAGACCCATTACCTTTAACGGAGATGTGGGTAAAGCACCCGGGATGCTCATAACCGGGAAAATGAAAAAATGCGCCGACCGGGACTCGAACCCGGGTTTAGGCGTTGGCAACGCCTAGTGATAACCACTACACTATCGGCGCAGTGCTCTAAAACGTAAGCAGTGATGGATTATAAGTATATCGGATTTCGCCGGTTATCCGCGAATTCCCGCTTCACCGGCCGGGAAAGGGAATATTTTCCGGTGACCGGCCGACTCAAAATTCCAACACCTTAATTTGAATCACCGGCTACATATGGTAGTAATGATCCCCCTGATGATCGATTTTTCCGGCCGTTCCGTGGTGATCTTCGGAGGCGGGGAAGTCGGTGCACGAAAGGCGGTCTTCTTCTCCCGTGATGCGGATGTAACGGTGATCAGCCGCTCGTTCGTGCCGGTCTTTTCGCAGCTTCCGGTCGGGCAGGTCGCAAAGGATATCGGCGGGATGAGCGAGGGGGAACTGGAGGATGCGATCTCCGGTGCATTCCTGGTCGTGGCGGCAACCCCGGATGCCGGGATCAACAACCGTATCGGGGACCTGTGCAAGCGGCACGGGATCCTGTTCAATAACGCCCGGGGGGAGGAGGGGACAGTCCTGGTTCCCTCGGTGGAGCGGGGGGAGCACTTCCTCCTGGCGATCAGCACGGAAGGGGTCAGCCCGGCGGTTTCCCGCTATATCCGGGAACTGATCGAACTCGCTTGCCCTGACCTGGACCTGATGATCTCGCTGCAGGCACGCCTGCGGGTGGCATTAAAAGACCAGGTCCCAGACCAGGAAATGCGGTCCCGGATCCTCGGGGACGTGCTGCACGACCGCGAGGTATGGAATCTGCTTGACCGGGACCCGGAGGCGGCATGGCGCATGGTTGCTGCGAGGTATCGGTGTGAATGAGGAATTGAACACCCCGATCGCGATTGCAGGGGTGAGCCATCACACGGCCGACGTTCAGGCGCTCGAGGAGTTCCGGTTCCATAACGAGGAGGCGTTCCTGAAGCATGCCCGGGATCACTTCCGGGGGGCGGTGCTCCTCCAGACCTGCAACCGGGTCGAGGCGATCGTCCACGGGGAGGAGTTGGCACTCGCGGGGTTTCTCGAGGAATACGGGCGGAAGAACTTCTCCCTCCTCACCGGCACGGATGCCCTCCGTCACCTCCTCGAGCTCGCCTCCGGGGTCGATTCGATGATCGTCGGCGAGGACCAGATCATCGGCCAGCTCGAAGAAATCCCTCGCCGTTTCGCAGGAACTGAACTGCTGCAGCCCGATCCTCGAGCTCTCCCTGAACAAGGCGGTCCACGTGGGAGCAGAGGTGCGGAAGCGGACCCAGATCAACCGGGGAGCCGTCTCGATCGGGTCTGCGGCGGTCCTCCTCGCCGAGGAGCAGCTCGGGAGCCTGAAAGGAAAGCACATCCTCGTGATCGGGAGCGGGGAGATGGGGATGCTCGTCGCCCAGGCACTGGCGGCAAAGGACCTGACGGCGATATACGTGGCCAACCGTACGCACGAGCGGGCGGAGTTCCTTGCCCAGAAGATCGGGGGCAAGGCCGTGCGTCTCGACGACCTGTACCGGTACATGATCCTCTCGGACCTCGTCATCTCCTGCACCTCGGCACCGCACCCGATCATCCGGTGCGACGACCTTCGTGAAGCGATGAAAGGCCGGTGCTGGCCGATCGACGGGCACCCGCGGCCGATCGTGATCATCGACATCGCCCAGCCGCGGGACGTCGAGGAGGGGGCGGACCGTATCGAAGGGGTGCACCTCTTCACGATCGACAGCCTCCGCCGGATCAACGACCACACGATGGAGAGCCGGAGATCGGAGGCGGAACGGGCGCAGGAATTTATCGGGGACGAGCTGGACCAGTTCGTCCGGCTCCTGAACCGGAAGGCGGCGGACGACCTGCTCGCGGTCCTCCACAGCTGGGCGGAGGCGATCCGCCTCCGGGAACGCGACCGGGCGCTTGGCCGGATCGGGGCGAAGGATGAACGGACGACCGAAGTCCTCGATGACCTGACCCGGGTGCTCGTGAGCAAGATCCTCACCGATGCGACCCTCTCGATCCGGTCCTGCGCGGAGGCCGGCGACCTCGATGCGGCCGAGGCGATCGTCCGGTCGATTACCACGGGAGAGAAACCATGTATCCGCAACGAAGATTGAGAAGGCTCCGGGGGAAGGCGATCCAGCCGCTCCTCCGGGAGCTGACGATCCAAAAAGAGGACCTGATGGCCCCGCTCTTCGTCGACGAGACCTGCCGCGATCCGATCCCCATCCCTTCGATGCCGGGCCAGTTCCGGTACCCGGTCTCGGCGATCGGGGAGGTCGCTGGGAAGCTTCGCGACCGGGGTATCCACGCGGTGCTCCTCTTCGGGGTTCCGGCAGATAAGGACGAGGCGGCGATCTCCGCCTATGCCGAAAACGGGGTTATCCAACAGGCGATCCCCGAGATTCGCGCCGCGGCAGCCGACCTGGTGATCTGCACGGACGTCTGCGCCTGCGAATACACCAGCCACGGGCACTGCGGGATCGTCGGGGAAACCCGGCGGGGGTTGGACCTGCTCAATGACCCTTCCCTCGCCCTGATGGATCGGATCGCGGTAAGCCACGCGGAGAGCGGGGCGGATATCGTCGCCCCGTCCTGCATGCTCGACGGGATGGTCGCCTCGATCCGGGCGGCACTCGACGGGGCGGGATTCTCGGATACCGCGATCCTCTCCTATTCGACCAAATTCGCGAGCGCCCTCTACGGCCCGTTCCGGGATGCCGTGGACTCCGGGTACCGGTTCGGGGACCGGAGCACCTACCAGCTCGACCCGGCAAATGCGAACGAGGCCTACCGGGAGTCTGAGATCGATGCGAAGGAGGGGGCCGACATCCTGATGGTCAAGCCGGCCGGGATGTATCTCGATCTCGTCGCCCGGATCAAGGCGATCGGCCTCCCGGTGGCCGCATACCAGGTGAGCGGGGAATATGCCCAGATAAAGGCGGCGGCCGCGAACGGGTGGCTCGATGAACGGGCAGTGGCACTGGAGAGCCTCGTCTGCATAAAGCGGGCGGGGGCCGACCTGATGATCACCTATTTTGCCGGGGACGCGGCGGGATGGCTTGATGAGACATAAAGAAAATAAGCCGGGGATACCCGGCGGAGTATCCCATGAAGAGTGAACATCTGTTCGATGAGGCGAAGGAACTGATGCCGGGTGGAGTCAGCAGCCCGGTCCGGGCGATCAAGCCCTATCCGTTCTATACGAAGAGTGCCCACGGTTCCCGGATCACGACCGTGGATGCGGTATCTCTGATCGACTGCTGCATGGGATACGGCCCCCTGATCCTCGGCCACGCCCACCCGGCGATCCGGCAGGAGATTGCATCGCAGCTCATGGAAGGGTGGCTCTACGGGACTCCCACGCCGCTTGAGCCGGAGCTCGCCGGCATGATCACGAAAGACCATCCCGGGCTCGATATGGTCCGGTTCGTCTCGACGGGAACGGAAGCGACGATGGCCGCGATCCGGGTCGCCCGCGGGTTTTCCGGGAAGAAGGATATTGTGAAGGTGGAGGGCGGGTACCACGGGGCCCATGATGCGGTGCTTATCCAGGCCGGTTCGGGTGCGACAACGCTCGGGATCCCGGATTCGGCCGGTGTGCTTCCGGATATTGCCGCCCATACCTGGCAGGTGCCCTACAATGACCCGGAAGCGCTGGAACTGCTCCTCTCGACCCATCACGACATCGCGGCCTTCATCGTCGAGCCGGTCATGGGCAACATCGGCCTGATACCGCCGGCGCTCGGGTACCTCAAGGAGGTCCGGAAGATCACGAGCGAACACGGGGTCCTGCTCATCTTCGATGAAGTGATCACCGGGTACCGACTCGGGATCGGCGGCGCCCAGGCATACTACGGGGTCCGGCCGGATATGACGACGCTCGGGAAGATCGTCGGGGGCGGGGTCCCGATCGGGGTCTTCGGCGGGCGCCGGGATATCATGGAGACGGTCTCGCCGTCCGGACCGGTGTACCAGGCGGGAACATTTAACGGGAACCCCCTGAGCCTGGTGGCGGGCCGGGCGACGATCCGGTGGCTCCACGAGCACCCGGAGACCTATGTGGAACTGGCCGAAGCGGCAAGGATGCTCGAGGAACTGATCAAACCGTCTGCAAAGGGCTCGTTTGTCCGACTCGGTTCGATGTTCACGCACTTCTTCCGCCAGACACCGCCGCGGGATTACCGGGATGCGAAAGAATGCGATACCGGAAGATTTGGAGAGTTCTTTGCAGGGATGCTCTCCCGGGGGATCTTTCTTCCTCCGTCCCAGTTCGAAACGGACTTCCTCTCCACCGCTCATACCCTGCAGGATATTGAAGAGATAGGAGCCGCGTTCAACTCATGTCTCTGAAAATAGGAACCCGGGGGAGCAGACTCGCGCTCGCGCAGGCAGACCGTGTCTGCCAGATGCTCAAACGGAGGAATATCAGCGTCGAACGGGTCATCATTACCACGGAAGGGGACACCGAGACCAGTGTTCCGCTGCACGAGATCAGCGGCCAGGGAGTTTTTGTCCGGGCCCTGGATAACGCGATCCTTGCGGGGGAGATCGATGCCGCCGTACACAGCATGAAGGATATCCCGGCAGCGCGCCCGAACGGCCTCCTGACGAGTGCCATCCTCAAGCGGGACTCTCCGGCGGATTTCATCGCACTCAATGTCGAGATGTGCGATGTGCACGTGATTGGCACCTCGAGCACCCGGAGGCGGGCTCAGATCCTTCGGCATGACCCGACGGTCGAGGTAAAGGACCTCCGGGGGAACGTCGACACAAGGCTCCGCAAAATGCTGGCCGGCGAGTACGATGCAATCGTCCTCGCGGAAGCCGGGATCGAGCGGCTCGGGCTGATCGTCGACGGGGAACGGCTCCCGCCGGAGACATTCGTCCCCGCTGCAAACCAGGGGACGATCGCGGTGGTGAGCAGGAACGACCCTTCGATCACGGAGGTGATGAGCATGCTCGATCACGACCAGACCCGGTCGGATGTGGCGATGGAGCGGGCGGTGATGGAACAGGTCGGGGGAGGATGCTATACCCCTCTCGGTATCTACTGCGCAAACGGGCACCTGATCGCCCAAGTCCTCTCCCTGGACGGGAAACGGGCCGTCCGTATAGAGGACGACGTGGAGAAGATCGACCAGGCCCGGGAACGGGGGAGAGAACTCCGTCTGACCGCCCGGGAACTGATCCGGGAGGCCTACCAGCAGCTCGGGATCAAAGACGTGCCCCGGTGGGCGGCGTTCCCGGATGCAGGTGACCAGCGATGAAAGGAAATGAACATTCACCAGGGGACCATTGGATAAGGGCGATCGTGCGAAACTTGAAGGGAGATTTTCGTGGGACGGGAAGAGCTGAATGCGGCATGATCCCGGGGGGACAGGGATGATCGGCGCCGGCGGGTACCCGACAGCGGGCAGTTTGACCGGGAATACGAAACGGACCCGAAAATCAGTCCCCGCAATAACGGGAAAGGTGTACCTGGTCGGGTCAGGCCCCGGCGGTCTGGCCCACATGACGCTCCGGGCACAGGACGTGATCCGGGAGGCGGACGTGATCCTGTACGACCAGCTCCCGGGCGACGAGATCCTCGCGAGCCTGCCGGAGACGGCAGAGCGGATCGACTGCGGTAAGTTCGGAGGCAGGCACACCCGGGAACAGGAGGAGATCGAGGCCCTGATGGTCAGACGTGCGGCCGAAGGGAAGACGGTTGTCCGCCTGAAGGGAGGCGACCCCTTTGTCTTCGGTCGCGGGGGGAAGAACTCGAGGTGCTCCGTAAACACCGGATCCCCGTCGAACTTGTCCCGGGGGTGTCGAGTGCGATCGCGGTTCCCGGATCGGTCGGGATCCCGCTCACGCACCGGAAGTACGCATCCCAGGTCACGATCCTCACCGGCCACGAGGATCCGGCAAAGCCGGAATCCGCCCTGGACTGGGAACTCCTCGCCCGTGGCCGGGGGACGATCGTCATCCTCATGGGGGTGAAGAACCTCCCGCAGATCGCCGCCTCCCTCCTCAGGTACGGAAAAGACCCGGATACCCCGGTCGCGATCATCGAGCGGGGGATGCGGCCCGACCGGCGGGTGACCACGGGGCCGCTCTCCGGGATCGGGCGGATCGCGGAGGAAAAACAGGTCAAACCTCCCGCGGTCATCGTGATCGGCGGCGTGGTGAACCTTTACGATGAGTCCGCACCCGATCTTATCCCCTTCTCTCCCGAGTGATCCCGGATCCGATCCTTTTTTTTCATAAGATCGCGGTTACTCATGTTCCGTGACGCGTTCCCCGGGAGCGACGAGATTATAAGGCAGATGGAACATATCTCTATCTATACCCCATAAAAGAGAGGAATGTCATGGATAAGAAGGTAAAAAACAATATCAGTGTCGTATCATTCATCATCGGGTTCATCCTGATCCTTATGCAGGACTTCAGCCGGTTGCAGACGATCGATGTAGGCTTCAGCTGGCCGTGGGCGGTCATGTTCTATGTCGGGCTTCTCCTGATCCTGGTCGGGTTCCTGCTCCGGGGATAACCCTAATCCCGATATCTGTCTTTTTTCCCTGTTTGCGGTTCAAGAATATTCGATCATCCGAACCATTTCCGCTCATAAGCCGATTTTTTGCTTCAGAGCCGGAAGAGCCGACTAAATATCAGATTGTGAGATCATCTTTCCTCTGAGATATCCCTTCCAAAATGTACTGCGCACGAGAAGATATCCAAGGGAATCATGCCATCCCGACCCCACAAACCTGCTCATCGTATAAAAATATATATGCATGAAACTGCATCTCCTTCTGGTATGCAAGACTATGTGACGTTAAAGGTGAAGGTGAGAGCCTTCCCGAGCAAAGGGCGGGCCCGGTTACACGAGTCCGTTCTTCCCGAATTAGCGGTTAAAGAAGGCGAAAGCCTCTCTCTCATGAAATATCCGCAGGTCTCCGATGACAAGACCAAGCCGGTATCGGTCACGGCGTACGGGGACAAGCAGGTGGGGAAGGGAGTGATTATGTTAAGCCCCGAGGACATCGCCGCTCTCGGCGTTGCGGAGGGTGATACTATCGCCGTGAAACGGAAGGTGCCGCTCACCGAGAAGATCACGAAGAAAGCCGCCCCCACGGGTACCGCGGTCAAGGAAGACGCTGTCAAGGCGGGTGCTGCGGTCAAGGGAGGGGCAGTCAAGGCAGGTACCGCCGTCAAGACAGGAGCAGTCAAGGCGGGGAAGGCCGTCGAAAAAGGGGCAAAAGACGTCTCCGCGAAGGTCAAGCCCCCCAAAGAAGAGAAGAAATGAAGGGGATCTGACCTGTGGCGAACGAAACGACGATCGTGACCTCCACCTCGCCCTACTGGACCTGGTTCGAGACGGTGTTCTGGATCATCATCCTGGTCATCATCCTGGTCATCATCTACTACATCATCAGGGAGATCCGGCAATGGAGCGTTACACCCAAGCTGGCACAGATCGACCTCGAGAAGGAGAAGCTGAACCTGATGAAACTGGAGATGGCCCAGCGGGGCACTCCCTTCTTCCGGGTCTCTCCCGAGAAGCTCGGGGAGATCAAGGACCTTGCCGACGAGAATGTCGCGCTCGAGACCGATATCTTCGCGCAACACAGTGCGGTGGACAAGCGGATCGAGCGGCTGGAGAATAAGGTGAAACTGACCAAACTCGACCGCATGGTGGAAAAGATCAAGGATGAAGAGAGAAAGATCGGGTGAATCAGATGACCGAAACAGAAACAGCAACAGAACAGACGGCCAAAAAATCATCCTTCACGAGCTCGGTGAAGGCAGTACCTGCTACTGTCGATTCATGGCTCCCGACGATGGACAAGAACCTTGACAAGTACTTCGATTCCCATATGGCCGCTATCATCGAGGAATGGGGACTGGTCACGGAACCCTTCCTGGATGAACTCGAGCACCGGCTGGCAGTCGTCCACACCGACCTCCTGAAGCTGGAGAAGGGCCGGACCCGGCTGGAGAAGAGAGCGGAATACCTCGACGCCGGGATCCGCGAGCTGGAGGGACAGTAATGGTCGGCACGGACAGACTACATGAACAAGTACCTGGACCGGAGGATGAAGGTCCTCATCGAGGAATGGGATCTGGGTACGAAAAACGACCTTGGTAACTTTGAGGACCGTCTTGTCGCGGTCGAAGAGGGGACCCGGGAGATCGAAGCCTTCGAGCTGAACGCGGATGTCAGGATGGACGAACTGGAAGCACGCCTGTACAGACTCAAGGAGGCGAATAAATGACCCCACTCGAGGGATTCCTGGTCTTCCTCATCATCGTGATCATCGCATTCCTGATCTATTACTATTTCCGGGGCTCATCCGGGAAGGTATCCCTCGGCCGGCCGATCGAGAGCCGGGTGGACGAGTACCTTGACCGGCGGTTCGAGATGATGATCGATGAATGGTCGCTCACCGACCGGACACGGGTGAACTCGTTCCGCGAATCGAAGGGAAAATTCCTTCTCGATGATGAAACACGGGTTGCCTCCCTGAAAGAGTTCAAAGACGGGATGAGTGAGAACCTGTCCCGGATGGAGGAGCGCCTGAATGCTCTTGAAACCCAAATCGACAAAAAATGAACGGGCCAAACCCCGGGAGGAGCAGGAGTTCTTCTCCCGGGTCAAGGGGGATATCACCACCATCCGTGAGCAGGGAACTCCCCCGGAGAAAGATACCGGCAGCTTCTCCCGGTTCCGGTGCGATCTCTGCAACGGTACGTTCCCGCTCACCGAGCTGAAGCAGTGCACCCTCTGCGGGAGGTGGGCCTGCTCCTCCTGCTGGACAACGGAATATTATATCTGCAACTCCTGCAGCGGCATCGTCAGGCTACACCTGATTCCCGCCCAGCAACCGGGGAAACCCCGGAATTGATCCTTTTTTTACCTATAAAAATCCACAGAACCCGGATATTTTTTTTGTTTGCGTTCGCCGGGGTACCGAAATCTACCTGATAAATCCAAAAAAATATTTTGTGCATGCATTGTTTCTCCCCGTGATGTTTTTATTGCGTCCGGGAACCAAACTGCCCGGAGGGTACGAATGAGGACTGTGCGGACCTACGGGAAGCCCCCGTTCTCTATCTCCGTTATCCACGGGGGGCCGGGTGCACCCGGGGAGATGGCACCGGTGGCAAGGGAGCTCGCCCAGACCCACGGTGTGCTGGAGCCCTTGCAGGCGAAACCCACTATCGACGGTCAGGTGCAGGAATTAAAGCGGGTTCTCGAAGAGAATGCCCGGCTTCCTGTCACCCTCGTCGGCTTTTCCTGGGGAGCGATCTTAAGTTTTATCTTCACCGCGGAAAATCCGGCCCTTGTAAAAAGACTGATCCTGGTCGGCAGCGGGGTATTCGAGGAGAAGTATGCCGGCGATATCGCGAGAATCCGTCTCAGCCGGCTCTCCCCGGAAGAACAGAGGGAGATGAAGACGCTCCTCGTCCGGCTGAACGATCCCCTTGAAGCGGGGAAAGATATTTTCTTTGCCCGGGTGGGGGAATACCTGGCCAAATCCGACTCCTTCGATCCCCTTCCCGTACCGGAAGAGGTCATCGCCTACCAGTACGATATCTTTGCATCGGTCTGGAGGGAGGCCGAATCTCTCCGGAAGAGGGGAGATCTGCTCGCCATGGGCGGGCGGATCTGCTGCCCGGTCGTCGCGATCCACGGGGATTTCGACCCCCATCCGGCAGACGGGGTAAGACTTCCGTTATCCCGGGTACTCTGCGACTTCCGGTTCATCCTTCTCGAACGGTGCGGCCATCGCCCCTGGATAGAACGTGCTGCGAGAGAGCGGTTCTTTGGGATTTTGCATGCCGAGCTGGAAGCGGACAGCCCCGGAAATTTCTCCCCGGCGAAATAACGATCGGATCTATACGGAGATTCGGTCCTGATGCCGGAAAGAAAATGGAGAGAGAAGACGGCATATATCCTCAAAATCATCCTCGATCCTGGTCATACAATAAGAATCACCGGAACGTTCTGCCTGACGAAATCAGACTTTAAGGGAATATCCCAGGAACCCCGAACCGGAATATATTAATGGGTTACGAGGCTGATTTATTTCATTCATGGTGAAAAATGGTATTTTACTGTTTTTCCTGGTCCTATTGATCCTCGGTGCGGGATGCACGACCGTTCCCCCCAATCCGGACGTGGAGGTGCGTATCACGAATGTGACGGTAACTCCGCTCTGGTTTACGCTGAACCGGACCGATCTGTACACCGTAACCTACGAAGTCACCAATACCGACGACCACGTAATCGACCTGGTCCAGGTAAATATTACGAAGAACGGGGGAAAGGAGTTTGAACAGGAACGGGATACGTTCCTCAACCTTCAGCCGGAATCGACGGTGAGGAAGGTATGGGTATTTACGGGATCCTGCTGCAGGCCTTATTCGTTTACTGTCCGGCAGGACCCATATTTCAAGTTCTTTTGGATGAAATAAATCGATATAGTTTTTTTCATTTTTGAAGTGATTTCACATTCCTGTATCCGGTATCCCGGTAAAATCCGGATTCACTTCATGAAGGAATCCTCCACGATCCGTTATGGCCATCTGCCCGGGCCGGAAGGCTGATTCTGTTCAACACGTGATACCCCTCCTGGCCTGATAGCCTGTGGATCTATCTCGATATCAGGAGCCGAACCGGCCATTCGTTCCATCGATCCCCGGGCCGGGACGGGATATCCCGATCCGAGGCCCCGGGTGATCTCATTCCCAGGAGATCTTTTTTATGAAGAGGAGTCGAATGATAAACCTATGGCACCCAGACATTCACCAAAATCCGAACCTGAAAATACCACTCATGAATCCGGAACCGGGCCGAGCCAGGACCGGGAGCGCCACCGGGAAGATTCGCAGCATCATCCCTACGATCATCCGCTTCCCCATCCCCCCCACCACCCGCATGAACACCCGACGCTGTCCCCGCGGCATTATCCCCATACGCAGCCCGAGGAGTTCGCCCTGGACGCGGACCACGGCACCCATGAAGATCGGCCGCGACCGGGCAAGATCGCAAAAAAAGGGAATAAAAATATCCATAAACCCTGACCTCTGATCGTCCTTTTTTTTTCGGAGAGTCATTCCCACCATTCAGACGAAGGCCGCAGATCATCATGATAGTCCCCCGGACATTCTATGCGCAGGATACCGTCCAGGTTGCCCGGGACCTCCTCGGGTGTTATCTGGTACACCTCGAGGGGGCGGAGACGACGCTCGGGCGGATCGTCGAGACGGAGGCATATCTCCGGAACGATGCCGCCGCCCATTCCTTTATCGGAAAAACCGCGAGAAACAGCGTTCTTTTTGGCCCGGCAGGGCATGCATACGTATATTTCATCTATGGAATGCACTACTGCGTCAATGTCGTCACCGGCGAGGAAGGAACCGGGGAGGCCGTGCTCTTCCGGGCACTGGAACCCCTGCAGGGTATTCCCGTGATGGAACGGAGGCGGAGCGTGGAGAAACCACGACTCCTGTGCAACGGTCCCGCGAAACTGGCGGAGGCGCTCGGTATCGATCTCGCGTTCAACGGCCTTCCCCTTTTCTCCGGGCCGCTGCAGATCTGGTCCAGGGACAGCCTTGCTCCTTCCCCGGGGACTGACGATGAGGATATCGTGCAGACGACCCGGATCGGCATCACCAAATCGACAGACCTTCCCCTCCGGTTTTACCTCCGGGGAAACCGGCATATCTCGCGGAAGTAACGAGAAGGTCATTTTTTGCCCGATGTCGCTGACCCATGACCCCATAAAGGCGGCGGAGCACAATCGTGGTTAACCGGGGGGGTTTTCGATCTCGAAAGCCCCTTCACCAGTTCTTCCGGTAGGGGTCGAGATCTCCCTGCAAGGGAATCTCTTCTCCGGGAATCGACCAAGATTGTTCCCTTCGCCAGAGCAGGAACGACCCGACCAACGCGACGATTCCCGCACCCACGAGGAATATCCCAAGCAGCCGGATGATGAAGATACCCGTGAACTCCGCATGAAAGAAGATCAGGATACCGAGCGCGGCAAGGAACAGCCCCCCGATGATCGAAAGGATCCGTCTCGCCGGGGATCCGCCCTGCAAAATCGCCGTGAATACCATCCCGAGCCCGCCGATCAGGAACACCAGGGCGACGATCACCGCGAGAAAAGCCCCGATCAGGGAAGGGTTTGTAAAAGAGACAATGCCAAGGATGATTGCACAGATCCCGAGTATCAGGGGCACCGCCGCGAACCAGGTCCCTCCGCGGGAGAGGGAGAACGCACCGACAAAAAGCGCGATCCCGATGAGAAAGACGATCGCCCCGAACAGGTAGATGATCAGCCGGAGAGAGCTCTCCGGGAAGAAGAGGAACAGGCTCCCGATGAGGATGCTGGCGAGCCCGAGACCCAGCGGGAGTTTCCAGGAGCCGAGGACTCCGTTGCGCGAAACCCAGTATACAGGCATAGGGGAAGTATCTGCCCTTTTATCCAGATAAGGGTTACAGGTCAATTCCGCCGGATCTCCCCGATTCACGGTACAATGATCTGCAGTTCCCGGACAGCACCTTCCCGGGAAGTTCCATATCGGTAAATATTCCGCCCACCCACCCGTAGGTATGCAGGAAAGAGTTCCCGGCCCGGAACTTGCGGAACGGATGAGCCGTTTCCGTGACCGGATGGGGAGAGAGAACCCGGATTGGGAGTTGGCCGCGATATTTGGCAGGATTAACCTCTATTATTTCACGGGGACGATGCAGGACGGGGTGCTCCTGATCCCCCGGCACGACGAAGCCGTCTTCTGGGTCCGAAGGAGCTATGAGCGGGCATTAACGGAATCCCTCTTCCCCGACATCCGGTCGATGGGCAGCTTCCGCGACGCCGCAGCCGGGATGAAGGCCATTCCGCCCGTGGTCCATCTCGAGACCGAACGGGTCCCCCTCGCCTTGTTCGAACGATTCCGGAAATATTTCCCTGTCACCCGGGCAGAGCCGCTCGATATGCAGGTGGCAATGGTCAGGGCGGTGAAGAGCGATCTCGAACTGCACCTGATGAAACGGGCGGGGAAGATCCACCGCGAGGTGCTGGAAGACCGGATTCCGGAGATACTGATGGCGGGGATGAGCGAGGCCGAATTCGGCACCGAAGTGTACTCCCTCATGGTCCGGGAGGGGCACCAGGGCATTGTCCGGTTCGGCATGTTCGAGACGGAGATCGTCGTCGGGCAGATCGGGTTTGGGGAAAGCTCCCTGTACCCGACTTCTTTCAACGGGCCGGGTGGCTGCTACGGGATGAGCCCGGGGGTGCCGGTCCTCGGCAGCCGTCACCGGAGACTGAGGAAAGGCGACATGGTCTTCATTGATAACTCCTGCGGGGTCGACGGGTACCAGACCGACAAGACCATGAACTATATGTTTGGCGAACGGCTCCCCGAGACCACCGTAGCGATCCACCGCGAGTGCGTGGAGATCCAGGAACAGATGGCAGCGCTCCTGAAACCCGGCATCACCCCGTCGGAGATATACTCGACCATCATGAACGGGCTGGATCCCGGGTTCCTGCAAAATTTCATGGGATTCGGGGACCGGAAGGTGAACTTCCTCGGTCATGGGGTCGGCCTGCAGGTCGACGAGATGCCGGTGATCGCGAGAGGGTTCGACGAGCCGCTCCAGGAGGGGATGACCATCGCCCTCGAACCCAAGAAGGGGATACCGGATACCGGGGTGGTCGGGACCGAGAATACCTATCTGGTCACTCCCCGCGGGGGGAAGAGCCTCACCGGGAATAACCCCGGCCTGATCCCGGTCTATTGATGTCGGACGGGATTCCAACGATGCACGGGACCTGCCCATGACACGGTTCACCACTATCCAAAAATTTATGCCTTCATGGAGTGGAGAGAAGTTCTGAAAAGAACGAATCAGGAGGCTGTCTTGAATGGCAAAAGAACGGATTCATAACCCCGAAACGCATTCCGATTACCGGATTCGGCAGAGAACGACGAAGAAGGGGAAAAAAGGGCAGATCATGGGGAAGTACCATGAAAAGAAAGAATAACCCCCGATGATCGACAATGCCCCCGCTCTCAATAATATGGGATCACTGAGTTCCGGAACGGCTTTATGCCGGATTTGAAACGGTACCTCTCTGTGAAATGGCCCGTCGGCGCCATCGCCGGGATAGCCGCAATAGTCATCTTCTGCATATGCACAGTCACCGCGGTCGTCCTCTATCCCGGACCCTATAACCCGCTCTACGCCTGGTTGAGCAACCTCGGGAATGTCAATCTGAATCCCCGGGGAGCATTTTTCTTCAACACAGCAAATGTCCTTGCCGGGATACTGCTGATACCCTTCTTCCTCGGGTTGTTCATCTGGTATGATCCGCTCCGGTGGCGAAAGGCACTCCTTATCCTGGGGCAGGCTGTCGGCATCCTTGGATCAGTTGCCCTGATCTTCATAGGGATATATCCCGAGACCCGGATCCCCGAACACCTGATCGCCGCGGATCTCTTTTTCAGCTCCCTCGTCGTCTTTCTGCTCATCCTGAACCTGGCTCTTCTGACCCATCCCCGGTTCATGCGATGGGTGGGGTGGTACGGGTTCCTGGTTGTCGCTATGAACCTGGTCTTTGCATCATCCCTGTTCGTATACAAAGACCTTCTGGCCGATTTTAATCCTCCGATACCGGTACCGGGGCTTGAATGGGCCTCGGTATGTACGGCCCTCGTCTGGGTCGGGGCGCTATCATACAATATGGTGAAGACGGGCTGCCGGGGATAACCGGCAGGGTATTACCCGGGGATACCCGGGCCGTTCAAGGGAACATACGGACGATGCCGGGCCTGATACCACTGTCGTTTCCGATCTCCCCGGATGAGGAGGCGATAACCTTGATGGAGTGTCCGGCTGACACATTCACATGTACGACCTTGTGCAACTCCGGCAGGAGTTCCCCGTCCTGGCGAGGTGCATCTACCTGGACAGCGCATCCACCTCGCCGACACCGGTACGGTCGGTGGCAGCGATCCATGATTATTTCTCTCATTACGGGGTCAATTACGGGAGAAGGGGCCATCACCTGGCACGGATGGCCGCAGAGAAGTTCGAGGAGACCCGGGACCAGCTGGGAGGGTTTCTCGGCGTTCCCCCGGACCAGGTGGTCTTCACCCGGAATACCACCTCGGCGATCGACCTGGTGGCCCGGGGCATCTGCTGGGAACCGGGCGACGAGGTGATGACCACTGCCCTCGAACACCATGCCAACCTGATCCCCTGGCTGGCATTGCGGGATCGCGGGGTAAAGGTCCGGGTGGTCCCCCAGCAGGACGGATTTGTTTTGCCAGCGGATCTGCAGGAAGCGGTTGGCCCTGCCACCCGCCTGGTTGCGGTCAACCACATGACAAATGTGCTCGGCACGGTACAACCCGTGAGGGAGTTCGCCCGGATCGCCCATGACGCGGGTGCAGCCATACTCCTGGACGCCGCCCAGTCGGCCGGGCATATCCCTCTGCCACCTGCAGGCGGGTTTGATTACCTGGCTGTTCCGGGACACAAGGGGCTGCTGGGACCCCAGGGAACCGGGGGCCTGTACCTGTCCGACCCGGACTCTCTCGCTGTCGCCTGTGCGGGGGGCGGTATGGGTAAAGAGGCGATGTACGATCTGCTTTCGATTCAACCCTGCCCGGACCGGTTCAGCCCCGGTACCCCGGACCTCGCCGCAGTGATCGGGCTTGGACCGGCGATCGGGCTCGTGGAGGAGCTCGGCGTCCCTGCCATCGAGGCCCATGAGAGGGCGATGGGAGATCTCCTCCGGGACGGGCTTGTGACGATCCCGGGGGTACGGGTGTACAGCCCGCCGGAAAGTACCATCATCTCGTTCGCCCTCGATACCGTGCACCCGGACGAAGTCGCTCTCCTCCTGGACAATATGGCCGGTATCTGCGTCAGTGCCGGTTTCCATTGTGCACTGCCCCTCACCCGGTCCCTCGATCCCCGCGGAACGGTGCGGGCTTCCATCGGGTGTTACACGAGCCCGGGCGATGTGGAGGCACTCGTCGAACAGGTCCGGGTGCTCGCGGCGCGGACGGGAACAGATAAGAACTAATTCCCGGCGCTTCTCCTTTTATTCCCGGGGTTATGGAAGGCCTGATACGTATCTTAGTTTCATGGTTTTTATTAAGAAAATCCCTATATACGTATAGCCCGGTGAAAAGACCTCATGAAAAAGGACGAAACCACAGAATTTAAGGAAGAGATCCGCAGTTTCTGGAGATTATCCCTCTGGAACCTGGTATTTGGATCCCTCGTCATGGCCTTTGGGATCATGTTCGTGGTGACCCGGGTGCAGGCGATGGCCCTTGCCGGGACGATCTCGGCGCTCCCGGCCGTCACGGTGGCCTTCGGGCTCATCGCCGCAGTGGTAGGCATGAAATGGATCCTGTCGAGCGTGAGAATCTTCCGGGACGTAAAAGACATAAAGATCGCCAGCGATGCGGCCGGTGCCGGGGCGACCGAGGAAGATCTCACGGGATTCCGGATCCGGATGATGGCCCAGTACCGGGAGAAAAAGCCGATGATCCACACGATGATGCTTGTTTCCCTCGTTGGCGGCGCCTGCTTCCTCGGCCTCGGCGTCGCGAATGTGGTCCAGATCGTGATCGCGGTTGGTGCGGGAACCTTCCCGGAAAATTACCTGCTGGTCCCGGCTGCCCTGTTAAACCTCGCCATCGGGGTGATATGCCTCCTTAATTCTCTCTATTTCAGGCGATACTCGGCGGTCTGGGACAGGAGGCTCGGGGAGATCTCGCGGTCGGAGAAAATGCTCGCGGACGCGATGGAGCAGGATCACGCATGACCGGGAGACGGAGCGAGTACGAGATCTACTGGGAGATACTCGTCTTCTGCAAGACACCGAAGTCGTTCACGGGGATCATCAACCGGTGCGATCTCAATTCCCGGACGGGGCAGGAGTACCTTGAGTTCCTCGTCTCCCGGGATTATCTCTCCATCGTCACGGGCGGGGGCAAAACCGCGTACCAGGCGACCGATCGCGGCCGGGAATATATCGCCCGCTTTACCGAGCTGTACCGGTCTTTGTTCGATGCGATACCCGGCTTCAAACTCTAACGGGTATCCGCGATCTTCCGGATACGTGTTACCCCGGTTGATTCCACGGAGTCATATGAAAAACAGAATCGCCGGGTTAAAGGACTATGAATCATAATCACCGGATCACGTTACCGGGCTCTACCATTCGCCACATGCCGCAGATGGTTCCTAATCAGCCGGGTCCAAAAAAAGAACAGTAATTATCTCAGGACTCTATACACAGTTTGATCATTCCCATAACCGCCTTCTCAAATCCGGGTATGAATACGAGGAAACCATGGAACCCTCCCGTCAAACCGCTGATGGACATACAGAAATGACGTCTATTCCGGAGATCGGCGGCCGGATGACCGAAGACATGGACGACCGTTACTGCCGCCGGCTCCTGGACGAGAGCATCGACCGTGCCGTCCGGCAGACGATCCGAATCATCGTCGCAAACCCGTCCCTCGCCCTGTTCGCGGCAAATACCCTGATTGCGCAGAAAAAAGCCGCACGGCGACGCGATCGATACGGCCGGGAGGGGATCCCTGTGCCTGCGGTGTTGATCGTGAGCATCACGAACCGGTGTAACCTTTCGTGCAAAGGGTGCTATATGCGGGCGCAGCACCGGCCGTCCGCACCGGAGATGACCCCGGACCAGCTCCGGTCTGTGGTATTCCAGGCCGCAGAACTCGGTGTCTCGTTCATCGTCCTCGCCGGGGGAGAACCCCTGGTCAGGAAGGACGAGATTTTCCGGCTCTCCTTGGAATTCCCCGCAATGATCTTCGCTGTTTTCACGAACGGCCTCCTAATCGACGAGCTGACGGCGGCATCTTTCTCCCGGCAGAAAAACATCGTCCCGGTCCTCAGCTTCGAGGGGTTCGAGCGGGAAACGGATGCCCGTCGGGGGGAAGGGGTGTTCCGGCATCTCATGAGCACCTGCGCAATTCTCACCCGGAAGGGGGTCTTCTTCGGGTGTTCCTTAACCGTAACCCGCGCCAATCATGCCCTCGTCACGGACAAGACCTTCATCGGCCGGATGATAGGGGCCGGTTGCAGGATATTCACGTTCGTCGATTACGTCCCGATTCAGCCGGATACCGAAGATCTTTTCCTGACCGGACCGCAGCGGCAGTCCCTGATCGCCCGCATCGGGGATTTCAGCCGTAAATTCCCCGCACTGTTCATCGGGTTCCCCGGCGACGAGGAGATCTTCGGCGGCTGCCTTTCGGCAGGGAGGGGTTTTATCCACGTCAGTGCATCCGGAGACCTCGAACCCTGCCCCGCCGCTCCGTTCTCGGATGCGAACCTCACGAAGGTTCCGCTGAAGGATGCCCTTCAGTCCTCCTTCCTGGAAAAGATCCGGAGCCACCACGAAAAGCTCACCGAGACCGAAGGGGGCTGTGCTCTTTGGACAAACCGCGAGTGGGTATCGGCTATTCTCTCCGGAAGCAAAGGGGAATGAAATCCCCGATCACCGCGTGATACGGAAGGGGATCGGGGGAATTTCTTTTCGAGAGACGGGGGGACCCATTACGAAGCAGGCGTTCCGAAGGTGACATACCCGACGATGGTGCTGTTCCCGGCACTGTTGCTGACCATGAGGGTGACGATGAACGTGCCGTTGCGGGGGTACGTATGGACCGGGTTCTGCAGGTCCGAACTCGCACCGTCTCCAAAATCCCACTCCCAGCTGGTCGGAATGCCGGTGGAGCGATCTATAAATTCAACCGTCGTCGGTTGTGCAGCCGTCGGGGGGTTTACCGCAAACGCTGCGTTCGGAGGTACCGCTTCTGGATTCACCGTGATATAATACGATTTGGTCTCCGTGTTGCTCCCTCCGCTGTTTGACGCCTCCAGCCGGACGGTGTAGGAACCGGGTTCGGAATAGACATGCACGGGGTTCTCCCCGGTGGAAGAATTGCCGTCTCCAAAATCCCATGCCCAGCTGGTCGGGGATCCGGTGGACGAATCGGTGAACCTGACCGTGAGAGGAGCCTTGCCAGCGGTCGGGTTCGCGGTAAAATCGGCGATCGGATGTGGGACCATGCTGGGGGTTATCATAGGACTCATGGTAAATGCCGGTGTTTCCGTTACCGAAGCGATCGGGGTGGGAGGGGGTATCGTGCCCTGGCATTCCCTGCAGGGAGTTGCGGTCGTTTCCGGAGAAGCGGGCGTTCCCATCGGGGTAATCGTATGAGTGAGCGGGGGACCGGGGGGCTGGCTTACGCATCCTGCCAGGAGCATGACGATGATGATCCATACCAACAGGGATACAGTCAGTAGTTTCATGATCCGAAATCTCCGAACGTTCGACGAAAGAAAATGGCGATTCTTATCAAAATAAAAATACCCTCTACCCGTCGCTCACGACTTTCCCGTCCTTTAACCGTATTATCCTGTTGAAATACTCCCGGTGCCACTCCTCGTGGGAGACCATCACGATCGTCTGCTGCATCTGGCTGTTGATCTCCCGGAAAAGGTCGAGCACCATCCGCGAGTTCTCGGTATCCAGGTTCGCGCACGGTTCGTCGGCAAAGAGGATCTCCGGCCGGTTCACCATCGCCCGGGCGACGGCGACCCGCTGCTGTTGTCCCCCGGAGAGCTCGCTCTGGAGATGCCCGCGGCGGTCGCAGAGCCCGATCCGGTGGAGGATATCTATGGTGGCCGCGGTGTACTCCTCCTCCGTCCGGTCCTGCCGGAGCATCGCCGGGAGCGAGACGTTCTCCATCACGGTCAGTTCCGGGATGAGGGCATAGTCCTGGAAGACATAGCCGAGTTTGTACAGTCGGAACATCGTCTTTTCATAGTCGGTGAGGGTGCCCACATCGATCCCTTCGATCTCGATCCGTCCGCTCGTGGGGACGTCGAGCAGCCCGAGCATATGAAGGAGTGTCGTCTTGCCGCTCCCGCTCGCCCCCATGATCCCGACGAACTCGCCCTTCCCGATGGTGAGATCCACCCCGTCGAGCGCTTTCACCTCGACCGTGCCCATCTGGTATATTTTTCTGAGGTCTTTTGTTTTGATCATCGAAATCAGCCCTTCATGACATCCTGGATGTTCTCACGGGCCACTTTCCAGGCAGGGACATACCCGGCGATGACCGATGCGACGAAGAGGATGATGCCGTTGTACATCAGGTCCCCGATCGTCACATACGGGGTCGCAGAGAACTCAGGGGTCACCATCGGGTAGAACGTCATGTAGAGGACGAGAAGCCCGGTGAAGGCGAATCCAAGCAGGATCCCCGCGATGGAGAGGATGATCACCTGGAACCCGTAGCTGTGCATGATGACGGTCCTGTCCACCCCGATCGCTTTCAGGATCCCGATCTGGCGGCGGTTATTCAGGGTTTTGATCATGATGACGATGAAGAGGACGACGACCGCGATCACGAGGCTGACGAGCATCGAGACGAGACCGATGATCGAGAAACTCGCGAGTGCCCGGCCCATCCCTTTCGCGATCACGTCCTGGGTGGTCTGGACCTTCTCCATGACCCCGTATTGGAGGAGTTCGTTCTTGACGGATTGCTCGGAATATCCAGGTTTTACCTTCACCGTGATGTACGGTGCATGATCGAGCGTCTCCCCGGTCACCTCCTCCATATCCGACCAGGTGGTGTACACCCGGCTGTCCATGTCGTAATTCCCGGTGGTGAAGATCCCCTTGACCCGGTACTCCCGGGAATAGCCGTTCGCGTATTCGACGGTGATCGAATCCCCGACCCGGACCCCGCCAAGGGACGGGGTATATTCATCCTCCTCGAGTACATTCGGGGAACCGGCTACTGCACTCCCGATGATAGCCTCGCCGATGTCACCGTCCCCGAGGTAACTCCCCGCGATCATCCGGGTATAGAGGGGCGATACGTACATCTCTTCCCGCGGTTCTATCGCGTTGACCGAAGCCCCGAGTATCCTCCCCCTGAATTTCAGGGTCGCCCCCATCTCATAATGCGGGGTCGCCCGCTCGACACCGGGCATCCCGTTGATCAGGTCGAGCGTCGCACCGAGATCGCTGATGTACTGGTCGCCCGATTTCGGTGTGACCAGGATATTTGAGGTCTGGTAGTCCACGATCTGCTTCGTGATATCCACCCCGATCCCGTTGATCAGGGCAGGGAAGAAGATCATGTTCGTGAAGACCATGCTGATGATCAGCACGTTGAGGAATACGCTCGAGCGGTTCCCCCGGATCAGTGAACGCCAGGCAAGGAATAACGCGACCTTCAGTTCTTTTTTACCCATGGGAAGGCTCCGTTCCCGTTCTTCCTCGGGAGGTACCAGGTACCGGTACGCAACGAATCCGCCGCCGATGATGACCAGGACGATGACGATGATTATCCCGGTATTATCCTGGGGTATCACCCGGAGGGACATCTCCCGGACCTCGGTATGCGTCCCGAGATCGTCGACATAGGTGATGGTCGCGTTGTACGCATACGTCCCGCCCGATCCGCCGTCCATCATGAAGATGGCAGGTGCATCGTTGCCCGGCTTGATCTTCCCGATAAACGACTGCTTGGTCCCGGTCATCGGCAGGTCCACGATTGCCGCCACCTGCTTCGCCTCGCCGGTGCCGGTGTTCTCGATCCGGATGGTCAGATCGAACGGCTGGTTCGCGGCGACCCTCCTCGGGCTGGTATCGACCGAGACGAACCCCAGTTCGCCCTTGCCCTGGAGCATCACGTCGATCCCGGTCGACTGGGTCTGGGGAGTACCGTCGATCGCGGTATACTGGATGGTAAGCGGTATCCGGATCAGTCCCGGGCTTGCTTTTTTGTCGGAGAGGAGCATCAACGGGGTGCTCTGCTGCCCGCCTGCGGGGATCATCCCGAGGTGATAGACATCCGTGGTCTTCGGCGCAACCATGGCGCTGACGTTCTCGATGGTGACGACCACGTCATCGGCGAGGGTCTCTCCCCGGTTGTTCACGGTCAGCGTGACCGGGATCTCCTCGCCCGGGTTCACGACATCGGGGAGCGTGCTCTCCGCGATGAGGATCGCCCCCTTCTGGATCCCGATCGCGGTGTTGACATTTACCGGGATCGGGTACCGAGTGCTCCTCCCCCCCGAGGTGTCGATCCATACCTCCGGGTAGTACATCCCGCTCTGGTCCGGGGCACGGATGGTGAACGTGATCGGGATGGACTGGCCGGGACCGATCTCACCGACCCGGTCGAAGTCCTGGCTGGTGACGGTGATCCCGTTCCCCGACAGGCTCACGTGCTCGATATTCACGTTGATATCCGTGATCTTCGTCGAGGTGAACTCGCTGGGGGAGACCATGCCGTTATTTTGCGTCATGACCGCGCTCGATGCGGTATTCTTGATCGTGACGGTGATCGTCCCGAGGCTGCCGGGCATGAGCACCGACGGGTTCACCCGGTAGTCGGTGATCATCACGGTCGGTTCGCCTTCGGCAGACGCCGGGATTACAAAACCCGCGATGAGGCTGAGTGCAATTGCGAATATGATACTGATGGGAATTAATTTCATGGTACTCTTATCCTTTCAGATTTTTTTTTGAAAGATACGGGTGATGCCTTCGGCGGCACTCCGTCGTGGTTCCGCTGGTACACGGGATGTTCATGGGGCAGCACCTGCCGCGGTAACGAGGGTAAGAAGTTCGTGGATCTTCTGATCGTCCCCGATCTCTTTTCTCGTGAGGGTGATCTCTCCCGCGACCTTCTCTCCTTTCGCTTCGAGCGCCCTGCGAAGGATCGGGAGGGTATCCCCGGACTTTGCTCCACAGGTCGCGAAGATCACGGCGGACTTCCCTTCGCATCCCTCGAGCGCCGCAATGGCTGCGTTGATCGCGGGCGTCGCTTTCCATGCCCAGACCGGCGTGCCGATCACTATCTGATCGTACGGAGAGACATCGATCTTCTCCGGGACGATCGGATCCCGGTCCTCCCTTCGTGCCCGTAAACACCCGGATGTGTATGCGGTGAGTGAGGAATAGTGCTCTTTGGGCTGTACTTCGACGAGGTCTCCCCCGCAGGAATTCCGGATCTTTTCCGCGACACCGCGGGTGATGCCGGAATATGAATGGTAAATGATGCAGGTCTTCATGGTCTTCCCGCTCCCTTTTCCGGGTATACGTCTCCGGTGCGATTTCCCGGGTCCGGTTCACTATCCTGCCGGGCGTACCCCTCATCCTGATCGCATTTTCCCATGATGCAATTGTTCAGGAATGCGGACTGCCCCTGGTAGTGCAGCAGCCGTTCCCGGTTGAAGCTGAAGTACATGCGGTATCCCTCCTTCCGGGCTTCGACGATCTGCACCCCCTTCAGGATCTTCAGGTGCTGGGTGACTGCCGGCTGGGATATCCCGAGGAGCCGGGCGAGATCCCCGACCCCGAGGGTCCCGCTTGGATCTGTCGCGAGGAAATAGATGATCTTGAGGCGGTTTGGGTCGCCAAGGGCCTTGAAAAAGCCGGCCATCTCCCCGAGGACATCTTCGGTGCTCATGATTCTCCATAAGTTATTGACTATAGAGTTATATGCTTTCTGGATATGCCCGCAAAATATCCAGGTGCGGAGATCGTCCCCGCGACCGAATCGATTCGGGGATGACCCCCGATAACGTATGAGAAAAGGGTGGAGGAGGATCCCGATACGGGATCCGATCCCTCCTTTCATTCATTCATCCGGCACTTCCGGGGGTCAATGCTTCTGTTTCACCGCAAAAATAATCTGGATCGAATCGCTGTACTCCCCGCGGTACAGGTCAGTGCCGTTGAAGTGCGCACGGAAACAGTATTTGCCGGCGTCAAACATCCCACTGAAGTTATATTTGCCGTTTGCATCGGTGATGGCGGGGGTGGCGTTGAAGAGGGTCCAGTTGTGGCAGTCGGGGGAGACCTCAAGGGTGATATTCATCCCGGAGAGCGGGGCGTGCTTCTCGGTCTTCAGGAACCCGGTGAACGTGATCGTCTGGTTCGGTAACGGCTTCGTGTTGTTTATGTACAGGGAGAGATCAGTATCTCCTCTTTCCACCTTCACCTGCTCCGAATCGCTGTACTCCCCGCGGTACTGGTCTGTGCCGTTAAAGTGCGCACGGAAACAGTATTTTCCTGCGGTGAACATCCCGCTGAAGTTGTATTTGCCGTTTGCATCGGTGATCGCCGGGGTTGTGTTGAAGAGGGTCCAGTTATGGCAGTCGGGGGAGACCTCGAGGGTGATATTCATCCCGGAGAGCGGGGCGTGCTTCTCGGTCTTCAGGAACCCGGTGAACGTGATCGTCTGGTTCGGTAACGGCTTCGTGTTGTTTATGTACAGGGAGAGATCAGTATCTCCTCTTTCCACTTTCACCTGTTCCGAATCGCTGTACTCCCCGCGGTACTGGTCTGTGCCGTTGAAGTGCGCACGGAAGCAATATTTGCCGGCGTCAAGCATCCCGCTGAAGTTGTATTTGCCGTTTGCATCGGTGATCGCCGGGGTGGCGTTGAAGAGGGTCCAGTTATGGCAGTCGGGGGAGACCTCGAGGGTGATATTCATCCCGGAGAGCGGGGCGTGCTTCTCGGTCTTCAGGAACCCGGTGAACGTGATCGTCTGGTTCGGTAACGGATTCGTATCGTTGATGTACAGGGAGAGATCGGTATCTCCTCTTTCCACTTTCACCTGTTCCGAATCGCTGTACTCCCCGCGGTACTGGTCTGTGCCGTTGAAATGGACACGGAAGCAATATTTGCCGGCGTCAAGCATCCCGCTGAAGTTGTATTTGCCATTTGCATCGGTGATGGCGGGGGTGGCGTTGAAGAGGGTCCAGTTGTGGCAGTCGGGGGAGACCTCGAGGGTGATATTCATCCCGGAGAGCGGGGCGTGCTTCTCGGTCTTCAGGAACCCGGTGAACGTGATCGTCTGGTTCGGTAACGGATTCGTGTTGTTTATGTACAGGGAGAGATCGGTATCCCTGCCGCCCGAATACGCGCCGACCGGGCCGGCTATGCAAAAAGTCGCCAGTAGGATGAGAAGAACACAGAGAAATATCCCTGAGTTCTTGTGTAGTCGTATCGTGTTATCCACCTCGTGTAGTGAATTTGGGTAAAGGCATAAATATTTTTCGTATGATATATTAAGGAGATTATGGTCTTGTTCCCGGATTAAACCGGATATCCGCCCCTCGTTTCAGTTTAGACAAACCTTAACGTCCTCACCTTTCCAAGTTATTGGCACTATGTGGAAGGCAGTCGGGATCGATGCATGGATCGCAGGGAGGAAGTCGAGCCTCGAGGAGGCCCGGGCAACGGTTACCGGTATCATCGACCGCGTGCAGAGCCGTGGGGATGCAGCCCTCCGGGAGCTCTCCCGGCACGTGGTGCTGACGGATATCGCGGTGAGCGATGAAGAGCGGGAAGCGGCGTACGAACAGGTGGAACCCGCGATCGTCGAGAGCCTGATCGAGGCGCATGCACGGATCGAGCACTTCCACGAGCGGCAGCGGCCGCGGGATCTCTGGCTGGAAGAGGTCGAGCCGGGTATCGTCCTCGGCGTGAAGACGACGCCGCTCCACCGGGTCGGGATCTATGTTCCCGGCGGCCGGGCGGCCTACCCTTCCTCCGCGCTCATGTGTGCGGTCCCTGCCCGGGTCGCCGGTGTCCGCGAGATCTGCGCCTGCTCACCGCCGCCGATAAGCCCGCTGACCCTCGCCGCGCTGGATATTGCCGGGGTGACAGAGATCTACCAGTCGGGCGGGGCCCAGGCGATCGCCGCGATGGCGATCGGCACCAAGAGTGTTCAACCCGTGCAGAAGATCGTCGGGCCGGGGAACATCTACGTCACGCTCGCAAAGATGATGCTTCGCGAACGGGTCGAGATCGACTTCCCGGCCGGACCGAGCGAGATCGGAATCATCGCGGACCACACCGCCGATCCCCGGTTCATCGCGGCCGATATCCTCGCACAGGCAGAACACGACCCGAATGCTGCCTGCATCCTGATCACGACAGATCCCGGCCTCCCGGATAAGGTCGGGCGCGAGGTGATGGCGATGACAGAGAGGGCGCCACGAAAGGAGATCATCGTACAGGCCCTCAACAATTCGGGATATGCAGTCGTCCGGAGCATGGACGAGGCGATCGCGGCATCGGATGCCGTCGCACCCGAGCACCTCTCGATCCAGGTCGAAGACCCCCTCTCCGTCGTCGTGCGGGTGCAGAACGCCGGCGCGATCTTCCTCGGGCCCTACTCGGCCGTCGCATCCGGGGACTATGCCGTGGGGACCAATCACGTCCTCCCGACCGCAGGATATGCACGGACCTATTCGGGGCTCGATGTTGCACATTTCTGCAAAACGGCATCGGTCGAGCTGGTCACCCGGGACGGGCTCGAGGCGATCGGGGACATCGTCGAGACGATCGCGGGGGCCGAGGGCCTGCATGCCCACGCGGAGTCGGTCCGGGTCAGAAGGGAGATGCGGTAAAATTCGGTCGGGAATTACTGGCTGCATCCCTGGATAAGAACGCACGGGCGGCGATTATTTTTCCCCTTTTTCTGCTATTTTCCTGATCTTTTCATTGATATGGGGACTGTTCTCCATATGGTGCCATTCGACATTGTTCATCCCCATGAAAAAGCCGCATATCGAGCATTTGAGCCAGACTTCATACTGATCGGGGAATTCTGCGATCAGGCTTGTATTTCCACACCGGGGACAGGTCAGGGTCTTGGTCATGCTGGAGTCTCCGGACGAATGGTTATTCATCCGAAGGCAAAACCCTGCTGGTATTCCTCTATAGGTGTGAAAGGGATGCATAGTACTCTTATTTCCGGTTGATCTCCTCCCGAATCCGATGAAAGGTATCGTAGATCATATCCCGGAACTCAGCGCCGATCTCGTCCCAGGTTTTCCCGCCGGCAGATGGTGTTCCTGCCTCCCCGGCCGTTCTCTCTGCCTTCCGTTCTTTTTCTGCGAGGCGGGAGAAGATATGGACGTACCCCGCGATGAGGACGATTATAAACACCAGGGGATAGAGGATGAACGCGATCAGATCGAGCGGGTACGGGATCGGCGCATAGGGCTGGTAGACGAAGGCGAATATATGAAAGATGAACGAGAGGAGGAGCACGCTTCCGATCGCACTGAATATCGGTCCGGGAAGGTTCGCCGGGAACGGGAAGGTCCCGAAGATATCGGCGACAATGAATATCAGCGAAAAAAAGACGATCAAGGCCGCATTGTCATAGAGGAAGTCGATGATTGCAGGGATCGGGGCCGCAAAGGAACCCGAAAAGTACCCGAGAACCCCGAGCAAAATCAAAAATATCAGGATCCCCGATAACCCGGACACCAGGATCCAGGTGACGGATCGGTCTTTTTTTGTCATGGTTTTCATCTTCCGCGATGCGATTCCTTGCCATTCGTTCTTGGATGGCCCGGCCATCCATCCGGCATGGTATATGATAGGTATATTATCGTTGGAACGGTTTTAATGCAGCGCTCCCTTACCTTCCTGCGGTCCTTTCCGCTCCGGGGGAACGCCCAACTTCTTTCCCCCCTGGATTCATTGCTGGTTGGGTATGGCTCCGGGGAGACACCCCGGGGAAGACGATTGAACCGGTCCCATCCATGCAATTCATGAGAGGCAGAGATCCAGTCCTCGATTACAGGGGATATTTTCCATGTATGCACAGTTCCGTTGTAACCCGTTTTACCTGCTCCTGCTCTGCGGTCTGATCGCCGCATTCGTGATACCGGCGCATGCCGCGTCCTCCCCCTCGATCGGCGGGGTTTCGATCTTTCCTCCCGACGATATCTGGAATGTCCCGGTCGATACTCTCCCGGTCGATCCGCACTCGGCCGATTATGTGAAGAATATCGGGACCACCGCGTACCTCCACCCGGACTTTGGTTCCGGCCTGTGGGAGGGGAGCCCGATGGGAATTCCCTACAATATCGTCCCGGGGACCCAGCAGAAGAAAACCGTCACTTTCGATTACGCCGATGAGAGCGATCCCGGCCCGTATCCCATACCCGACAACCCGGTGATGGAGGGGGGTTCGGACCGCCACATCCTGATCCTGGACCGCGACAACCACATACTGTATGAATTGTTTGCTGCCGTTAAACAGCCCGACGGGTCCTGGGATGCCGGATCCGGCGCAATCTTCAATCTTTCGGACTATCGTCTCCGGCCCTCAGGCTGGACCTCGGCGGATGCGGCAGGCCTTGCGATCCTTCCCGGCCTGGTCCGGTACGACGAGGTGGCTGCCGGGGAGATCGACCATGCGATCCGGTTCACCGCCCCGTCCACCCGGCGGGCATATGTCTGGCCGGCCCGCCACTATGCTTCTTCCATCACGAATACGGCCTATCCGCCGATGGGGCAGAAATTCCGGCTGAAATCCTCGTTCGACACCTCTGGATATCCCACCCAGGCACGGGTGATCCTGGAGGCCCTGAAGAAATACGGGATGATCCTTTCCGATAACGGCGCACCCTGGTACATCACGGGTGCTCCCGATGACCGGTGGGACAACGATGCGCTCCATACGCTCCAGCAACTGAAGGGATCCGACTTCGAGGCGGTGGACAGCTCCTCCCTGATGATCAGCCCGGATTCGGGACAGGCACGGACAACATACATCCCTGACACCATACCGCCCCGGAGCATCGCGAACCTCGCAAACACGACGTACCAGCCTGGTTCCATCACCTGGGCCTGGACGGATCCGGCTGACGCGGACTTCGCCCGGGTAATGGTGTACCTCAACGGCGCCTGGAAGGCGGATGTCACGAAGGGGACCCGGTCCTGGACAGCCTCCGGGCTCCTGCCGGATACGGCGTACACCATCGGAACCCGGACGGTTGACTCGGGCGGCAACATCAATGCAAGCTGGGTGAATCAGACCGCACGGACATCGTCTGCCGTCGCCGATAACACACCGCCCCGGAGCGTCGCGAACCTCACAAACACGACGTACCAGCCTGGTTCCATCACCTGGGCCTGGATGGATCCGGCTGACGCGGACTTCGCCCGGGTAATGGTGTACTTCAACGGCGCCTGGAAGGCGAATGTCACAAAGGGGACCCGGTCCTGGATGGTATCCGGGCTCCTGCCGGATACGGCGTACACCATCGGAACCCGGACGGTTGACTCGGGCGGCAACATCAATGCAAGCTGGGTGAATCAGACCGCACGGACCGCCGCCCGCTCTCCTGCTCCGACCGTATCCTATATCACCCCGCACTCCGGAATACGGGGTACTTCCGTGAACGTGACGGATCTCCACGGGAGCAATTTTGTAACCGGACCGGCCACGACCAGCGTGAAACTGACGAAGAGCGGCAGGGCCGATATCGTGGCGACCGGTGTCCGGGTGATCTCCTCCGGCCAGATCCAGTGCACCCTCCCGGTGCCGGCGAATGCAGCGACCGGTTCCTGGAATGTCGTGGTGTCAAACCCAGACGGGCAGTCGGGAACGCTCTCGAACGGCTTTTCAGTGACCAATCCCCCGCCGGTCATCACATCCATCACGCCCGACTCGGGGAGGCACGGGAGGACCGTTGCGATCAAAAAGATCGCGGGTGCGAATTTCCAGACGGGGGCGACTATCCAGTTGGTAAAATCCGGACTTCCGAACATATCCGGGCAAAATGTCCGGGTTGTCTCTTCCGGCCAGATCACCGGTACATTCACGGTCCCCTCGAATGCAAAGACGGGATACCGGGATCTCGTCGTGAGGAACCCGGATGGCGGGACGTGTTCACTCGTGAACGGGTTCCGGGTGACCTGATCCTCCCAAAACCGGGGACCCCGGTCTTCTGAATGCCCCGTTTTTAGGGGGCAGCCAGGTATCGCCTCTTGTATCTCCACCGGAGCAATGGGTAGAGAATTGCAAGGCTTAACGATCCGCAGGTAAAAAAACAGGTTCCATTCTTATCTTGCGTGAACAGGCCGGAAGTTCTCCCTTATCGCGAGAGAAAAACGGTTCCTCAGCTATTCGTGAGAGACTTCTTCCATTGATTACCGGAATGGGAAGCCCGGGCAGAATATGTGCGATTTTTGAAAATTCCATTCCTCACACCGAACTGGTCCCCCGGTGGAGACCAGGGCTTCGGAATCGCCGGATCCCCCCGGCTTCAGCTGAAGGCGACATCGAGGATCATCATCACGAGAAAGCCGATAAGGAACCCCGAGATTGCCGGGCCTTCGTACCCGTGCACCTGCGACTCGGGGATCACCTCTTCGATCACGACAAAGATCATCGCCCCGGCGGCGAATGCGAGGGCGTACGGGAGGATCGGGCGTGCGATGATCACCGCTGCCGCTCCCGCGACGGCCGCAACCGGCTCGACCACGGCTGAAAGCTGCCCGTACCAGAAGACTGCGGGGCCGGGACATCCCCTCCCGCCGGAGCGGCATCGAGATCGCAAGTCCTTCCGGAAAGTTCTGGATCCCGATCCCGATCGTGAGGGCGATGGCTCCTGCCAGTTCCGCAGTCGAGATGCCTGCCGCGACGGCCCCGAAGGCGACCCCGATGGCGAGCCCTTCGGGAATGTTGTGGAGGGTGATCGCGATCACGAGGAGAGTCGTCCGGTTGAGAGAGGATTTCGGGCCTTTCGCATCGGAAAACCCGATATGCAGGTGAGGGACCACCCGGTGGAGCACCCAGAGGAAGATCCAGCCGGAGGCAAACCCCACGGCGGCCGGGACCCAGGGGATCAGGCCCGAATCCCCGGCCAGCGTGATCGAGGGGAGGAGCAGTGACCAGATACTCGCGGCGATCATCACCCCGGCGGCAAACCCCATCATCCCGTCGAGGAGGCGCTGGTTGACCGTCCGGGTGAGGAATACGACCGATGCCCCGAGAGCGGTGATGCTCCAGGTGAAGACTCCGGCGACCAGTGCCTGTAAGACCGGGGAGAGACCGGCGAAGGTGTCGATCAGCATCCGGTTCCTCCCTGCCCTGCCCCGGAAACACGCATCACAGGACGATATCGCTCTCCCATACTTATTATGTGTTTCTCTCGCCCGGGGGAAGAACTTATAAATTCCCGGATATGAATCATATCCATCATGCCAACCGATGAAGAATTACACCAGATTGCGCGGAAGACTGCCGAAGGAAAAGTGGGATTCTACATCCACCTGGGCGTATACATCGCGGTAAACCTGTTCCTCATCGTTATCTGGTACATCACCGGCGCCGGGTTTCCCTGGTTCCTCTTCATCCTGTTCGGGTGGGGGATAGGTCTGGCGGCCAATTACATGGCGGCATTCCATGGCCATGCCTATGTGGAGGGGCTCGCGGAAGAAGAGTACCGGAAGCTGAAGGGAAAGGGTTTGTAGGAAATCCGCCGCTTTCCGTTTATCGGGGAGATCCAATAAATCTAATCCTTTTAAGGAGGGCGTGACCTTCGTGCCGGAGCAAGGAGAGATCTTCCCGAACAAATGTGAAAAGAGTGGTATCAAACCAACAAACCAGATCATGATGCAGCCCAACGCGATCCTCTGCGGAGATGCACTTACGGTGCTCCGGACTCTTCCTGACGATTCCTTCGCCTGCTGCATCACCAGCCCGCCCTACTGGGACACCCGGTGCAGCGGACTGGGCGATCAGCTCGGGGAAGAACTCGATTATCAGGATTATATCAGGAACCTCCTGGGGATCTTCCGTGAGGTGCGAAGAAGCCTTGCCCCGGCCGGGACCCTCTGGCTGGTCATCGGGGATACATATGCAAGCGATGATCGCCGCTGGTGGGAGATGTGCACAACGCTTCCGCCGGGGGAACCCGGTTCCCATCGGGCGCTCCCGGACGGGTTTAAGGCAAAGGACCTGATGGGAATTCCCTGGCGACTGGCAATGGCGCTGCAGGACGACGGCTGGTATCTCCGGTCCGACATCATCTGGTCCATTCCGAACCACCCGTCCGAACCGGTCACTGACCGTCCTGCACGAGCCCACGACTATGTATTCCTCTTTGCAAGGTCGGAACAGTATTCATACCATGGAGACGACGGGGAGACCGCATCCGGGGGAACCGTCTGGGAGATCCCGACCGTTCCCGATCCTCCTATCAATTATGCCGTCCTTCCCGAACCGCTGGTCGAACGATGCATGCGGGCCGGGTCCCTGAAGGACGAGGTCGTGCTGGACCCGTTCTTCGGTTCGGGTACCGTGGGCATCGTGGCAAAACGGCTGAAGCGGAGGTACGTGGGGATTGAGCTGGACCCGGTCTCCGCCTCCCTGGCGCAGAAGAGGATCCGGGATGGGGTGTAGAAACCCGGTATTACGGGATTGGCTCCGAAAACTCCCGGAACAACCGCCTATACCTGGTTCTGCAGAACCTCGCGCGAAATCTTTCCGGTCCGGCCGTTTGAGATGCCTATGACGGCGCTCTTTTCAGCGAGAGTATGTCTCTTTCAAATCCGATATCCGTCTTTTTGGCATCGGTTTTTATCACGATGCCATTGAGATAGTCGATCGAGGTCAGGGACCTGCGGAAATAGGTATGGATGAGGGGAAAGAGGGTGATATCATGGGCGACCACGATCCGGGTCTCCTGTGGGCGAAAATCCTGGTCATCCAGCACCCTTTTCAGGAGTTCGTCGGAGAATTGTCCCGGATTCCAGAGAACCCCCTCATCGATCTCCCCGGCGAGCCATTGCCCGATGAGTGCGTGCCAGCCGTAATAATCATGCAGTTCGCGGAATTTTTCGAGATCGAGGACCGGATCGATAATTTCGGGGGCTTCCCGTATCCGGATATCCGCGGGCATCCCCGGAGATAACCCGTCCCGGATCGCCATCGCGGTCATCCTGCACCTCGTTGCCGGGGTGTGAAGGAAGTGGATCTTTTTATCTTTCCCGGCACCCCGCAGAGATTCGCCGAAACGACGGGCATTCGTAATACCTTCGGGGGTGAGCTCCACCTGCGGCCGGATTTCGTACGGGACGCCCAGGAACGACGGCCTGTTGGCGTGCCGGATCAGGATAAGGGTGCGATCCCTCTCCGGGATCCTCCTTAGTGCATGAAAAACGGTTTCATCTGTTATTTTATCACCAGACCACGAGGTTTCCTGATATATGTAGTGGATCAAAGACAATAAATCATGGGAAGATGCCCTTTCCGTTTCTCCGATTTCGCAAGGTATGCCGATCGGCCGGCCAATGGAGTTTCGAGCGCCTTCCGGAGCAAAGGATTGAAACGGTTCCGGATAGAGGAAGGTACATGCACCGGATTATCGACTGGAACGAGCTCTGGAAGGCGATCCATGTGAGTACCCCCGGGCGGCTCGAGAAAGAGCGCGATCCTGCCGCAATCTGGGACAGGCGTGCCGCCGCATACCAGCGGGTGACCCGTGACGAGACGAAGGCGACCGGGCAGGAACTTGCATTCCTTGACCTGCGGCCGGACGACACCGTGCTCGACGTGGGGGCAGGAACAGGACGGCTTGCCGTGCCCATCGCCCATACGACCGCCCATGTAACGGCCCTCGACCCGTCGGAAGGCATGCTTTCTCACCTGAAGGAACGCATGGCGTCGGAAGGCCGGACCAACTACTCCTGTGTCCGGATGAGGTGGGAGGATGTCGCAATCGGCAGAGATATCGAGCCCCACGACATGGTCATCGCGGCGTTCTCTCTCGGGTTCTACGATCTCGCCGCCGCACTGCGAAAACTCGATGCGGCGGCCAGCCGATCGGTATACCTCTTCTGGCATGCAGGGGAATGGCGGGGCCGGGAGGAGATGGCAATGTACAGTGCGATCTTCGGAGAGGAGGGAGCGTTGAAGAAGGGGTATCCGGATTACATCTATCCCGTCAACATTCTCCACGATGCCGGGATCTATCCGGAGGTCCGGATCTACCGGGCCGTCTGGGAAACGGTCTACGACTCTGTCGACGAGGCTGTCCGGAACTGGGTGACGATGCACAATCCCGGCCAGGAAGACCTCTCCCCTGTCCGTGAGTACTTCTCCCGGGTGCTCTCCCGGAATGACTCGGGCAGATACGTCGATATGACGGTCAGGCCGACCGCAGCGGTCTGGTGGACAAAAGAGGCGTGAGATGCCCGATCCCGGCGAATCCTCATCTTCTTCACCGGAGGATCCCGGCCGGAAACGGGTATTCGAACGGTTCGCGGCCGAATATGACCGGTGGTATGACGATCATCCCGACCTGTACCGGGAAGAGCGCCTGATCCTCGCCCCACACCTTCCCGGAAAGGGGAAGGGGCTCGAAGTCGGCGTGGGATCCGGCCGGTTTGCCGCACCGGCTGGTATCCTCTACGGGCTCGAGCCTTCCGGTCCCCTGGCTTACCGGGCGAAGGTCCGCGGGGTCGCGGTGATCCGGGGGTTGGGAGAATGTCTCCCGTTCCGGTCTTCATCGCTCGATTATATCCTGATGATGACGGTCATCTGCTACCTCGATGATCCCGTCCGGTCTCTGCAGGAAGCCTTCCGGGTCCTGGTGCCTGACGGGAAGATCATCATCGGGTTTATCGAACGCGACGGAGAGATCGCAGAGGAATATTCCCATGAACAAGAGAAGAGGAGATTCCTCACGTACGCCACCTTTTACACCGCGGGGGAGGTCACGAAGTTCCTTCATACTGCAGGGTTCACGGAGATCGAAAAAGACCGGCGCCGGACCGGGTTTACCGTGATGGCCGGGTGGAAAAGGGGGAGATGATCGCGGGTGATAGGATCAGGATCCCCCTGGAGGTTTGCCTCAATAGTACACGCCCTCGCCGGTGACGAGGGTACCTTCCCCGTCCACCCATCCCTTCGGTACTGTTCTCCAGACCGACCAATACCGAATCGGAATACTGGTTGTATATCCAGCCGCCCCGCCAGATCGCGTTTACCCCTTCTATCCGGGCCTGCAGCGAGACGGTCGCCGGGTGATCGGATGAATATTGTATGAAGACCGGGACGTTGTGGTGAAATGCCTTCCCCTGATATGGAGAAGGGGTCCCGTTCACCGGGATAAACTCTCCGCCCGGGAAGAAGAAGGGTTCGTGGCCGAGCGGGTTCGCGGTATCGATCGCCTGCGGGACCGATTCCATGACCGTGCACCAGATCGGGGTAAGAACCGGGGTCTCCGGCGAGTACGCGGTCGCCGGTGGCACGGGGGTCAGCTCCGGGGTCTTCCCGATCCCGACCGGGATCGGGTACCCGTGGTACGTCGGCACTATCCGGGCAGCATGGATGGAGAGCATGGGTCTTCCCTCCACCATCACGATCGAGAGGGTCCAGTCCTCCGGGACCCCGTATCCCGTCCCGTTCACGAGGGCACCCGCAAGGACCGGGGTACCATCCAGTTCCGGAGCCGGAACCTGCAGGGTGACGTTCTCGATCGTCGTGTTCACCGAGAGTTCGATCGAGTAGGTGAGGTCATGCCGTTCGGATTTCGCCGTGGTCTGTTCCCACCAGACGGAAATCCCGGCAAAAAACGAGATACCGATAAGAATGAGAACGATGAGGAGGATTACCCGCCAGTTCGTAAAAGATTCCCGTGTCATCTGCTCTCCCGATCAGGTTTGATCAGGGTTATTTGGCATGAACCGGGATAGGGTTTCGGGTTTAACCGCTTCTTCGTGGGCGGTCGAGGCTGAAGTCCAGCCCCGGCCGAAGAGGCCGTATGCGGGACCGTTGCCACTCTTCAGCCTTCCTCTTCCTTCCGTCTGATGCGTCCTTCGATCTCCGCGATGACCTCCGATAGTGCCGTCTTCATGTTGCCGGCCGCGGTAGATTCCGCTCTCTGAAGACCCGGAAGGGCCGCGGGGCCGATCTCCCGGAGTGCATGGGAGGCTTCGAGCCCGACTTTCCGCTCCTCATCCCGGAGCGCCTCGATAAGCGCCGGGACCGCCTGCGGGTCCCCGATCTCCCCGAGCGCCTGTGCCACCCCCTTCCGGACATGCTCGCTCTCGTCCCCGAGTGCCTCCACGAGTGCGCCCACCGCCTCCGTCGCCCGGAGCTTCCCGAGCGCCCGGGCGGCCCGCCACCGGACACTGACCCATTCCCGGTCGTGGAGCGCCCCGATCAGGAGCTGTACCGCCTCCGGCCCTCCCCGCTGTTCGAGGACGAGGACCGCATCGTACCGGAGCCGGTTATCCGGGTTGGCGAGCTCCTTCCGGATATACGCAAATTCGTCTTCCGCCGCCATACATTACCGGGGCCGGATGAACAGAAAGATGTTTGTCCGCGAAAGATACGGACGCTACCCCCGGGTTTTAATTGAGTATTTCTCGGATAGGAAATTTGGGCTTTTAATACCGTAAAGAGGCTGCACAGGCCGGATATGCGCCTCCACTGGCAGTTGGAGGAATACTTCCGTCAGCGGTAAGCAGGTTCCGGTTAGCTATTTATCCCATTGAACGGATCAGACTCCATATCTATATCTTGGTGGTTTGTATGAAAAGGGGATTAATAGCAGGTAGCCTACTTATTTTTCTGTTTATCGGGTTTTGTATGGCGGGCACAGCCGCCCAGGGAACGCAGTTTACGATCAATGCGACCGCCGGTCAATATGGCAGCATCTCGCCATCCGGCGACGTGCAGGTCGCGCAAGGGGCAAACCAGACCTTCGTTCTCACACCCGACCCCGACCAGCTGAACTGCTGGGGCGCCGGGAAGTTCTTCGTCGTCTGGAATCTCACCGTCGACGGAGCGCCGGTGGATATCGGACCGCCATCTTCCCAGCCCGTCAACTATTCCTTCACCGATGTGGAATCGAACCATACCATCCATGCAGAATTCACGTACGCACTCGTCAACGCAAAACCCACGGTGCAGATCATGGCGGACCCGACGTCGGGAACGGCACCCCTACCGGTGAACTTCTCGTATATGGCGTCAGCCAACTTCAGCAGGGTACTCTGGTCGTTCGGGGATAATTCCACGTCCACCGAAACAAATCCGCAGCACACGTATCCGGACCCGGGCCAGTACACGGTGAGGTTAACGCTCTACTGCGAAAACAATGACTCCTGGATCGTAGAAGCGCCGGACCTGGTCTCAGTCCTGGAGCCGCCCGTCGCTAATTTCACGGCCAACACGACGACCGGATTCCGCCCGCTGACCGTGCAGTTCAACGATACCTCGACCGGCTCCCCGCCCCTGAACTACTCCTGGGACTTCGGGGACAACACGTTCTCAACCGAACAGAATCCCGTACACACGTACACGTCGGCCGGTACATATCTTGTCAACCTGACCGTCAGCAACAGCCTCGGGAACGACACGAAATCCGCCGATCCGCCGATCACCGTAATCGGGCCGATCGGCGGTAACAAGGGGAACTTCCTCGTCCACTGCAACGTCGACGGGGCGAAGGTCTTCTTCGATGCCGACTTCAAGGGCCTGATCGCGAACGGGACCCTCAACGTATCGGTATTCACGACGGCATCGCCCTATCGTTCCTACACGGTTTCGAAGGACGGGTACAGTACGTTCATCGCTCCCATCACACATTACCCGGGAAAAGACCAGACGATCGATCTCTACGCAGTGCTCTCCCCTTCAGCGGCCAAAGTGACGGGATGGGTTGCATCCGGCTCGGATTACGGTCCCTTCTCCGTCGCCGGAGCGAGGGTCCGGATCGCGAAGAATGCATCGGACCTGGCGAGCCCGTACACTTCACAGGAGGCGACGACCGATGCCCGGGGGATCTACGCGATCTCCGGCCTGCCCACGGGGGTGCCCCTGTATGCCGATGTTCTTTCGCCGGTGAATTTCCCGGTCAGGTACTACGCACGGCCGCTCTCCTTCCAGGTCAACCAGGGCAGCCTGGTCACTGCCTGGAACTCGATATCGTTCCCCCGGATACCCGCACTGGTCCGGAACCAGACGGCCCAGGTGAACTTCTTCCTCAAACAGAACCCGAATGGTCTGGCGAATACGGTTATTATCGGCTGAAGTCCCTTCTTTTTTCTGTCACCGGGTACTGGACGGATTACCCGTTCAAAAAACCGGCCAATTCATCCGGATCTTTCTGAAACGGATGGGATACCATAAGATCACTTCCGCTCACAGACAGGATACCCTGATTGCCGCCCCGGCCCGGATCCCTGTTGCACCTGGTGACCTCCTTTCCGCATCACAAAGGAATATCATCACCACCACGCCAGATCATTGACATCCAAACGTGGTGGTCCAAAATCTCTCTCGTCCCGATCCCCCTGCAGATCGTCGCCCTGGTCCGGGAACGAAACTCCCTCTTCGCATACCCGGTGGAGCGGCTCGCCGGCGTGATAGGGGAGGTCGGGTTTCTTTGCGACCGTTGCGCAAAATGCTGCACCCGGGCGTTCAACGGACATGTATTTCTCCTCGATCACGATGTGGCGGTAATCCGTTCCATAGATCCGGACGCGCTGGAACCTGCCCCGCACCCGGAGTTCTGCGACCAGCACGGCAGGTTCTATGTCTCGGGGTACGCCCTGCGGACGAAGGGGGATGCTGCGGGCACGTGCTGGTTCCTGGAGGACGGCCGGTGCCGGATCTACGACCGGCGGTGCTCCATCTGCCGCATCTACCCGTACATGCTCCACCGGGAACCGGACGAGCACGGGAAGGTGGAATGGCGGCAGGTATCCGGGCTCGACGAGCACGGCGAATATCATGCGGAGATCCCCCCGGAAGAGTGTCTCTCCCTCGCCCGCGAGACGATGGAGTACGAGGACGCGTTCCTCGCGCAGGAGATCGCGTTCCTCGAGTTCATGGAAGACTACTTTACCCGCCACCATCTCAGGCACGTCCAGAAGGTGTACGATACAACGATGCGGCGGTACTCAAACGGCGAACCGGTCACCGTCATGGTGTATTATGACGGGAACCTGGAGGAGCGGACGTGCCGGAAAACGATGACATGAGTGAGTTGTGTTTTCATTGCGGTCATCGCAAACGGACTGCCATACAGTTCTGAGGGAACAGGTAACCATAAGCATTGGTGCTGAAAACGTCCTCACCGTTTTATTCTCGTCATGAGAGGCCCGACTCAGACTTTTTAAATAACCTGCATATATCGGAATCCACCAATGAGAGCCATTCCTTCCGCTCTTCTTCCGAGCTGGTCACCACCACCGAAAACATCCTGCGATGGAACAGAGGAACCCCGCAGAAAGAAAAGATACAGGTTTTCCAGAGATTTTCCAGCGGATCGCCAAAGATCACACGTTCCCGTTCCTGCGGCGTATTCGATGTGTTGAAGACGAGGGCCACTTTCGCGATCAGGAGCCCCACCGGAACTCCTTCACCGGCGTCGCCGTCCAGGAACCGATAGGCGACACCGGGCCGGATCACCCGGTCTACCCATCCTTTCAGAATTGCAGGAGGCTGTCCCCACCAGTTGGGGTGGACGATAACGATCCCGTCTGCTTCCGCAATCTCTTCGCAGTGGCGGGAGATGACGGGATCGAGCGGAGCGTCCCTGGGGATCTCTGTATTGGTCAGGATCGGGTCGAATCGCTCCACGTATAGGTCATGAAAAATTACTGTATGCCCGTTTGCTTTCAAGGCGACAATCGCGGTCTCCGCGATTGCATGGTTGAAACTTCCTTTGTTCGGATGAGCGAGGATGACGGATATCTTCATTGTCATATCACTTCACGCTGATCCTTATAAGGACGTGGAATAAAACCACGCTGTCGGGTTCCAGGGTCCGATAATACCCGTTTCTTAAAAATCCGGCTGAAGATAAGGAACGGGATAATGAACCGATCGATGAGGATTGGCAATGCAACAGGGAAAAGATCAAGGGAACCTGAATACAATTTTTTTCAGGATTCGCGATGACTGTTCCCTTTGCACTTCGTTTATCGAAGAGATCGTCCCGCTATTTTCATCTCCCTCATCGGGAGCTGTGAATTTTTTCCCCTGATGGATGCCCCGAACAAATTTTCCCCGGAGGGGTACAGGATTATCCTTCTGTTTTTTTCTAAAAAATAATAAAGTATATATATTATAAAAGATGGAAGACTGTTTCCACAAATTATATTAATAACTATAATCAATAGAGTATCGGCGTTCGGTCCCAACCGTAACCGAAAATGCAGAAACTACCGCTCTAAAAAATGTTCTGACCATAATGAGTGGTCAGAGCCGAACAATGTACTACCGCGATCGACGGTAAACTCGATCCTGCAAGAGGCTGTCTGTGAAATTAATTCGAGCAATTATCAGACCCGAATCCACACAACGGGTGATTGAAGCGCTGGAGAAAAATAGCATCCATGCCATGACACGGACGAATGTTACCGGGAGGGGCAAGGAGATGGGAATTTCACATGGATCTCTCCGGTATACCGAGATACCAAAAGAGATGCTGATGATCGTGCTTCCCGACAGCGATGTGACCAAGGCGGTCAAGGTGATCGAAACATCGGCAAGAACCGGTACAAAGGACAATCCTGCCGGAGGAAATGTCGGCGATGGAAAGATCTTTGTCTCCGATGTCGAGGAATCGTATACGATCAGAACCGGCGAAAAAATAAGAGAGATCGGACAGGCATGAAAGAGATTATTGCAATTATCCGTACCGAATGTGTGGAACCGACAAAGGACGTTCTTGAATCCATCGGTGTAAAGGGGATTACATTTATCAACGGCATCGGGCGGGGAAGGCAGGGAGGAACAATCCTGACGCCGGATCCGGAGGGCACCCTGCGGCGGAAAGCCGGTGTTCAGATCATGCACCAGCGTGGCATGATCCGTGATATCGACGATCCAAAATACCACATGCCCGTACAAAAGGAGATCGACCTGGGATTCCTCCCGAAAAAAATGCTCATGATAGTGGTAAATGACGATGAAGTCTCCCATATTGTCGATGCTCTCATAAAAGTAAACAGGAGCGGGCAGAAGGGTGACGGAAAGATCTTTGTCTGCCCCGTGAATGATGCCATCCGTATAAGAACCAGAGAACATGGAAATTCGGCACTGTCATAAAAATTCGGCCCAGGGGGATCTTCCCCGGATACAGCCGATCCGCCGGATCCCCTGATTTCACGTATATCCTATGCCTGAGTTTACCATCGAACGGGTGAGAGAGGAGACCGTTCCGGAGTTCCTGAATCTGCTCGACCGGCTTGCCGAGTACGAGAGGCTGGATCCGCCGGATGCGGGTGCCCGGTTACGCCTGAAGGTCGATATAATACAGAATCCCCCGAAATTCGAGGGATATATCGGGAGGCTCGGGGACGGGCCCGTCGGGTTTGTCACGTTCTTCTTCACGTACTCCACGTTCCTTGCCCGGCCCACCCTGTTCCTGGAAGATCTCTTCGTGCGCGAAGAGTACCGGGGGAACGGGTTTGGAAAGCGCCTCTTTGAATTCTGCCGGAACGAGGCGAGGGTTCGCGGGTGCGGCCGCATGGACTGGATGGTACTCACGTGGAATAAGCCATCCATACAATTTTACGAGAAGATCGGGGCCGCCCGAATGGGGTGGTATACGTACCGGCTGGAGCGGGAGCAGTTATGATGACGTGCGGGATTCTTTGCACGCTACGGATTCCGGCACGTCCAGAAGGTCTACGATACAACGATGTGGCGGTACTCAAATGGCGAACCGGTCACTGTCATGGTGTACTATGACGGGAACCTGGAGGAGTGTGCATACCGGAAAGCGAAGGCGGGGTGTTGAAGGAGAACGTTCGATCGAACGCGGTAGGCCCTTATTTCTTGGTTTTAATAGGGAACGATAGGCGGTTGTCGTTTTCCCTGAGGGTGTCCCTTTTCAGCCACTCCGATCCGAGGAATGACATTGGCCGGTACATTGTCTGTGACATGAGTCAAGGGGTCTATCGGTTTAACTCCTCTTTATAAAGATTTTCGAGCATGCGTAATGGAACAAATGCACGAGAAGTATGTGATGATTTGGTAAAAAGAATCGAGAATCAAACGTTGCAATAATTAAAATTAAGGGGAATAAAAGGCTCTTTATGTAAATTGAAGCTTGGTAGATTTTGTAATTCTTTTTACGATATCCGAAACAATTTCTCGTTCTTCTGATTGTAAATTACTATAATAATAGTTGGTATTCTTGGTCTCGATTATTTTAATAGCATCTCTAATTGGTTTAATAAGAATTTCATAATCGTTTCCTTCTACCATAACAACTTGATCAATCACACCTTTTACCAGATCGATGTTGTTTAAATCAATTATATTTTTTAGGAAGTCCATAATTATCGATTTTATTTTATCTTCTTCTAACTTTGGCTCGATAAGTGTTGATTGCTTCAATAGCAATCTTCCATTATGATAATTACCTGAGTTATATTCATTAAATGCCAATCTGAAATATATTTCATTCATATCCTCAACAAAATCTTTATCAAATTTATTTAAATTTGTGCCGATTTTATTAATTTCATTCATTGCTTCTCTATTATTATCAACTGAAATATAAGCTTCAATTAAACATTTTCTTATGTTTGTTTTAATAAATTCATCGCCTTTTTTTTCGATTTCCTTTTCGGCAACCTGTATACATTCTTCGAATTTTTCAGTCTTAATAAATAGATCTAACACTTGTAAAAGGGCAAAATCATCATTTGGGTTAATATATAGAACTTTTTTAAATAAATTCAAAGATTCTTCATATTCTTTCAGTTCTTTTAATATTGATGCTTTTAAAGATAAATATTCAATATTGTCGCGCTCCTTTGCCAATAGATCATTTACTAGGGAATATGCTTCATCATATTCCTGATTGTCAAATAAGGCTCTACATTTGTATTTTAATACTGAAATGTTATCTGGATTAATCTTTGTTAATTTGTTAAAAATTTCCACTCCTTCTGAGAATTGCTGATTGCAACATAATAATAAACCGTAGATTTCAAGATGGTCAACGTTATCCGGTTCAATTTTTACAGAAAGTTGAATCGATTTTAATGCTTCATCTATTCGTCTTTGTGCGCAGAGAGCCAGGGCTTTATAATATAAAATATTTGAGTTATTTTTATCAATATTTAAATATTCATTAAAAGTTGAAATTGCTTCATCCATTTTATTTAATCTTAATAAAGCACGTCCCTTACTTTCCAATGCGATACTATTGGACGGATCAATTTCTAGGATTTGATTGGCTATTTGCAGCGCATCGGAAGGCTGGTTGATTACTTCGAATATATATGCTTTTACTGCGAGTGCAAATATCTGCTCGGGGTCTCTTGTGATTGAATAATTAATGACTTCTAGTGCCTCCGAATTCCTATCGAGTTCTATAAGGGCCAGGCTTTTCGTTGCTAATAAAAAGGGCACTAAATCAGATTTCTCCGAATATTTTTCTAATAATTTTTCACAAAGGATAAGAACCTCATTTAGTTTTCGCATTCTTAACAGTACAAGACATTTTCGAGCTAAAAACAATTTATTATCTGAATCGATAACAAGGCAATTCTCAATTATTTCCAATGCGTTTTCATCTTGTCTTAGTTCTATTAATGCAATTGATTTTAGATTTAATGCTTCAATATCATTGGGATTAACATTTAATACACGGTCTAACGATACCAATGCCTCATCATAATTATGCTCTGAAATCATTATCTGGGCGTCTTGAATTATCTTATTACTAATCTTGATTCCGCTATCTTGCAGGATTTTTATGTGACTTTCAGCTTTCTCTAATCCTCCTAATTCGATAATCTTCTGTGTTATCTTGGGGATGTATGAGAGGATACATTCTGCAGGTAATGCTTCAGCATAGTAGCATACATCCTTAATGACGGAACGATCGCCAGCCTGAAGTAATTCAAATTTTTGTTTAAAATATTCTCTCCTCTCCCTTGGTGTATACCATAGTGTTAAAAATTCAACAAATAGTGATATCCTTTTTCTTCCAAGCGGTTGTCGCATCTCACGCCAAAATCTAAATAAGCGCTCTCGTACTTCGTAGTACGTTCTTTTTCTAATCCGATGAGAAATAATATACCTCTCACCCTCGAGTCTACGAAGCTGTGAATTAACTGTTTTAATATCTATTCTAGACTTTTCTGAGATTTCTGTTGGGGTTAGAGGATTTGGCGAAGATATTATTACATCAAAGATTTTTCTTTTTTGACCACTAAGCATTTGAAATATTTCTTGGTAATAGGGGGTATGCTCATCTACCATTTTAAGGAAAATATTTTCAATTTTTTCCAAATCCCCTCGGGTTATTATCTCATAAATCAATATTACGAGTCTTGGACTACCACCGATTAGATGAGACAATCCAGTAATTTTTGAGTTTAATTGCCTTTGATTTTTTATGAAATCTTCATTCCCTTCAATGAGGGCAATTCTTTTCATCAGCTCTAAAATATCTTTCTTTTGTAATTCCTTAAGGTAAAACACCTGGAAAAAATTATAGAATGGTTCTTCATGATTTGATATTGCGGGAAAAATAATCGGTGCGGATGCAATGATTGAAATGTTATTGGTTTCTTGAAACACAGATCTTAATTTCTGAAGTTCATTTCTATCTAATTGCCTGAACAATTCATGCAGATTTTCAATAAAAATAAAAAATTCTTTATCCTCCTGAAGGGAAATTTCATTTATTCTTTGAACAGCCGCATTGAAAATTGAATTTTCATCCTTTAATTTCAAAAGATCGGTTATATCTTCCTCATATAGTTCCAGTATTCGCAGAAAGAAATCCGATGCATTAATTATTGAATATTCTTCTTCAGAAAATTTAACTGGGATTACTTCTGATCCAAGTCCTTTCATTAGTTCATAATAGATTAGAGTCATGAAATGGGATTTCCCAATCCCTCTGGGACCAACTAATAGGAAAAATCGTGTTGTTTTATTGCGAACTGATGTTTTTATTTCACCCATTATGTTTGAAAATAGTTTGTCTCTTCCCACAAATAGGTCATATAAATCCTGTTCTTTCATATTCTCTGGAGAATAGCGATAGAAAATTACATCCTTAGATGCTGGCATGATATTTCCTCCAATAATCTTTGAGCATTTTGGAATAAAATCTTAAATTGTCGTTTTTCACTTTTTCAATATAGAAATCATTACTTAATTCTGAAATCAAATTATTAAATGCATCAGGGTCATTTTCTCCAGTTTCGGATAAAAAAACTCCAAAAGCAAGATGCATCGGGTAATCTGACACTTTCGAGATTTCACTTAAGACTAACAAAATTGCATTCCTATATTTCGTGCGGTAATAATCATTTATTCGACGATAATAGTGTTCAAAATAATGGATACCTTCAGCTCCAAGAATACGATTTTCATATATAGCAACGATTTCCTCTTCATTAATATCACGTTCATAGATTTCAAATTCTTCAGTAACTGCACTTAGCATTATCATTAAAAAATATGGAATGTACGGCAACCCAATACATTGAAGAATAGTTTTCCCTAGGTTTTCAGAATAATAGATGCCTTTTTCTTTAAAAACCTGATAAATGATGTTTAAAGCGACAGATTCTTCGAAACCCTCTACTTTCACCCTTTTAACATCGTTAAGAACCGCGACACCACCCAAATCCCTTATCGTACTATCGATGCTAACTGAACCGGCTAACACAAATTTTAAATTTAGATTTGTTTGGCGAATTCCTCTAAACCAATTTAAAAATTTATTTGCATCAGTTTTTTGCATTTTTTGTATAGCTATAGGAAATTCATCCATTAAGATTACAACATCGCTATCGATTTCTCTAACTAATTTGGAAATTTCAAGTGCTTTCGCACGCCATACTTTATCAATATCTTCCTCTTTATTGTCTCGTAATTTGGCATTAAAGTCAGATAAACCGATTTCTTGAATATTTTCTTTTATTATTGATGGTGTCCTTTTTAATGAAGATAAGATTTTAGTTTTTCGACTAATAAATTTGCTTTCAGTAATTGCCATTATTAATTCTGTTATTAATTCCAAAGGCGTTGTAACACGTTCAACATCGATAAAAATACACGGGATCTTTTTCTCTTGTAAATCGGTCTCAACTTTTCGCATTATTGAGGTTTTACCAAATCGTCTTGGGGAAACTAATAATATACTGTTTTTTTCTAGAAGACTCTCAATATGAAGCACCAATTTTTCTCTATCAATAAAATCAACGCCTGTTGCGGGACTCCCTACTGGAAACATAAATCGTCAATTTATTTGTATAACGTTTATGTTATATAACAATTTTGTTATCTATTACCTTCGGAAGGGGCGAAAGAGGAATTTTGACATTTAACAAAATGAAAGATCAAATTTGCTCATAGAACTTATGCCTGAGTAGGTATTTTTTTTGAAATCTTTTCCATATAATTTTCTCGAAAGAAATTACATGTACAGTAAAAACTCCCCTTATCCCGGGGGTTCTCTACGATAAAAGGGATAAAAATTTCTTTTTCATAAAAGCTTCAAACGAACCGAAAAATCCCAAAGATTCCCCTCCCTCACCAGTTGATCGTGTATACGATCTTCCCGCCCTTGAATATCGAAATTAACCCCCCGCTCTGCGAGACCACGACCCCGATCGATCTCGTGACCCGGGTGATGCTGGCGACCGACAGGTGCCGGGAACCCATCCCTCCGGGGAGATTTACCTGGCTCATGTCCACGGTGATGTACCGGCCGGCCGCCTCGACCATCCCGGTGCCGGTTACAATAAACGCCCCGTCCAGCTGGGCGAACTCCTTGATATGTCCCCGGATCCCGGGATCGGTAATCTGCCGTTCGGTCTCATCGTGACCCTGGAACGGGTTTAGGATCAACTGTTTCGAATGGTCGAGGACGTGTGTTGTGTCGCCGACCACAAACGCGGTCCCGACGGCCTGCCCCTCGCGTCCTTCCCGTGCGATCTCCACGGCGATCTGGATGATCGAATCGAGTACGGCAGGATCGACGTCGGTCCCGGAACAGATCAACTCCAGCTCCTCCCGTAACGGCAGGTTTTTCGGCATCGGACCCGCTCTCGGGGAAGAAGTCTTCGGGAGAGCCACCGCAGGAGGAGAACCACTCCTCCCGTGAATGATCCGCTGGGCGACGATCCCGATGAGCACGACGACGATCGCCGTGACGAGGATGACGATGAAGAGCGGCGTGTTGGTACCGGGCGGCGGGCTTCCTGTTGCCGGTCCCGGGGGTGTGGGAGTCTCCTCCTTCAGGTCCAGGATGATCCGCTTGGTGCTCGACTGGCCGTCGGACTGGTTCCCGGTTATGGCGATGGTGTAGGTACCCGGGCTGGAGTACCGGTGCGTTACGGGGAGATCGGAAGCATTCGTGGTGTTTCCGTCATCCCAGTCGACATTCACCGAGACGATGGTGACGCCGGGTGAGCCGGGATTGAGGTTCCCGTTCAGCGTGACGTTCAACCCGTCGACGACCGGTTCGAGGAGAGTGAGGACCGGTGGACCCGACGGTATGCCCAGTCCGCCCGGGGCCGAGGTGTTCTGCGTCGGGGGAGGCGTTTCGGGTATTACCGGCTGCTCGACGGTGATGTTCGCGGTCTTCGTCACGTTCTGCCCGTCGGACTGGATCGCGGTGATCGAGAGGGTGTAGGTGCCGGCGGCGGAGTACTCGTGGGTTACCGGGAGACCGGGAGTATCCGTGACGGTCCCGTCATTCCAGTCGACATTCACCGATGCGATCGTTACGTTCGGGGATCCCGGGCTGCTATTCCCGTTCAATGTGACGTTCAGATCCTCGACGACCGGCTCGAGGAAGGTGAGGACCGGGGGACCCGCCGGGGCCGGGGTGGTCTGGGTCGTGGGAAGGACGACCGGCTCCTCAACAGAGATGTTCGCGGTCTTCGTCACGTTCTGCCCGTCGGACTGGAATGCAGTGATCGAGAGGGTGTAGTTGCCGGTAGTGCTGTACATATGCGAGTACGGGAACCCGTGGAACTCCGGCGTGCTGTTGTCCCCCCATTCCCAGCGGATACTCTCTATGGTCACGTTCGCCGAGCCCGGAGACGCTGTCCCGTTCACGGTACTGGTGAGATTTTCAACCCGGGGGGTGTCGAGGGTAAGGACCGGGGGAGGGGTGACGGCGACAATCGTGTTCTCTGTGGTCGGGGTGGCTGTGGGAACCGGTGTCGTAGGCTGGCTGGTAACTCCGTTCGTCGTGACCGTCGAGGTGGCGTTGAGCGTGGTCTCCGCGATGACAACACCCGGCAGTACAAGGAGGATAACGCATAGAACGGCAGTGATCAGCCGTAATCCAAAAGCCCTGTCTCGTTCCTGACGCATGGATGACCGGTCTGTTATTCTACAGAATATCGTGATGCTTCGTCTTAAATGTGGACGTTCCGGCTCCCGGATCCGGCAGGATTGCCGTGCTTTTTGAAACCATACGGAAGCGGTCCTCACTCAGGGTGTTTCCACCAACAAGGAGCGTAGTATCCGAATAAAAGATCCGCTCGCCGCGGCTGCAACCTTCAAGTATTCCGGGACTCAATTACGGGAATATATGGACGCCAGATCTCCGAAAACTACCTCTGATCCGGAACCCGGGGACCGTTACCGGGACTTTTCCATCCACGTGCCCGAATTCTACAACTTCGGATACGACGTGGTCGATGCGTGGGCGGTAAAGGAGCCGGACAAGACGGCACTGCTCTGGGTGAACCAGCAGGGGGAGGAGAGACGGTTCAGTTTCCGGGAGATGAAGCGGGAATCCGATCTGGCGGCACGTCTCCTGCGGGATTCCAGGATCGGGAGAGGCGACCGGGTATTCGTGATGCTCCCGAGGATCCCGGAATGGTGGACCCTCATTATCGCCCTGATCAAGCTCGGTGCGGTCTACTCCCCGGCGCCGACTCTGCTGACCCCCCACGATATCTCCTACCGGCTCGGGATCGGCGGGTTTTCGCTGGTCATCACGGATCGTGAGAATGCAGGCAAGGTAGAGGTGGCGGTGAAAGAGGGGTCGCTCAGTATCAAGTGCATGGTTGTCAACGGGGAGATCCTGGGCTGGATCAGCTACCCCGGAAACAGTGTCGCGGTCTCCTCAAAATCACCGGGGGAAGCTGATTTGCCCGCCGTGAAGACAAAATCCTCCGACCCTCTCCTGATCTTCTTCACCTCGGGGACGACCGGAAACCCGAAGATGGTGCTCCATGATCACAGTTACCCGCTGGGACATATCGTCACCGCACGGCTATGGCAGGACCTGAAACCGTCGGATCTCCACTTCACCATCTCCGACACCGGTTGGGCAAAGAGTGCCTGGGGGAGTCTGTTCGGCCAGTGGATCGAGGGAGCGGCGGTCTTTGTCTACGATATCCGGGGAAAATTCGATCCAGGCGAGATCCCTCCGCTCCTGGAGAAGTACGCGATCACCACGTTCTGCTGCCCGCCGACGATCTACCGGATGCTGATCCTCCTGGACCTGGAACCGTACAACCTCTCAAGGCTCCGCCACTGCGTGAGCGCGGGGGAACCCCTGAACCCCGAGGTGATCCGGGTATGGAAAGAGAAGACCGGTCTTACCATCTACGAGGGATACGGCCAGACCGAGACGGTCCTCTGCATCGGGGCATTCCCGGGCCGCGAATGCCCGCCCGGGTCGATGGGGAGACCGGCCCCGGGCTGGCGGATCGGGCTCCATGACCGGCACGGAAACCCGGTGGGCATTCACCGGGAGGGAAGGATCGCGATCGCGCTCGATCCCCGGCCGGTCGGGTTGTTCTCCGGGTATGTCGGGAACGATGCGGCGAACCGGAAGTCCTTTGTAAAAGGCTGGTACTACACCGATGACAAGGCTGCCATGGACGAGGAAGGAAATTTCTGGTTCATCGGGAGGGATGACGATGTGATCAAGGCATCCGGGTACCGCATCGGGCCGTTCGAGGTCGAGAGTGCGCTGCTGGAGCATCCGGCGGTTGCAGAGGCGGCGGTTGTGGGATCCCCCGATCCAATCCGGGGGATGATCGTGAAGGCCTTCGTGGTGCTCAAGCCCGGGTTCACGCCGTCCGACGAACTCGTTGCCAGCCTGCAGGAGCACGTGAAATCGGTGACCGCCCCGTACAAGTACCCGCGGGCGATCGAATTCGTCGATTCACTCCCGAAGACCCATTCGGGGAAGATACGGAGGAACGAGACTCCGCGAACGGGAAGCGAAGAAGGGGAGACCGGATTAAGCCATCCCCGGTCACGGAGGAAGAACATCCGTCGTCCACCCGGATTCGGCTAGTCCTGAATTGGCAATGAGGTTTCCCCCTTATCCTGGTCTTAACTCCATCCGGACTTGCGGTTCACCCCATTCCCCGCGTCGTGTCCGTGGGAATGCCCTTTGTACTCCCAGCCAGGGTTCAGCAGATCCTGCGAAATATCGCCGTCCGAAACGAATCGCGCGAAGATATCCTGCATAGCATTATGTGCCACCAAGAAGATGCTAGCTTCGTCGATGCCGGCAGAGAAGGAGCACCTGGTAAAGATCGAGCTCTTGCTGAAGATGCACAAGAGAGGGATGACCATCTCCGATATATCAGGTGAACTGAACCTGAACAGGAATTCAGTGGCAAAATACCTTGATATCCTGGTTAGTTCCGGCCGGGCGGAACGGACGGGGTTCGGGAATACCGGGGTATTTTTCCTCTCGCACCGGGTCCCGGTCTCTTCATTGCTGAATTTTTCGTCCGAGTTCGTGATTTTACTGGATTACAAGGGCCGGATCATCCAGGTGAACGAATGTCTACTCTCCTGTTTCGGGGTAACCCGCGAGTCTCTCGAAGGAAAGACCCTCGATGAAGCGCCCGTTGAGATGATTCGTGCCTTTAAGGATATGGATATCTTTACACGGACCGGGGTTGTCAGGGAGTGCACGAGCGAGGTGAGCACCCTCCTCTCCGGGGAAGCGTACCACTTCCGGGTCAAGGTCGTACCCACGCTCTTCGAGGACGGAAAGCATGGGTTCACGATCCTCATTGAGAATGTCACCACGCAGAAGCGGTACGAGCAGGAACTGATCCGGAGCGAGGCCCGGTACCGGGCCATCGTCGAGGACCAGACGGATCTTATCTGCCGGAGGCTCCCGAATGGTACCATAACCTTCGCAAACGATGCATTCTGCCGGTACTTCGGGAAAAAACATGATGACCTGATAGGAACATCATTCAGTCCGGTCACTGCATCACCGGGGTCCGGGGATAAACCGGGGGATCCTCGTAGGGATCAGGCGGGCACGACCGAAGACCGGGTGATCCTCGCAAACGGCGCGATTAAATGGATTCAATGGAAGAACAGGGCATTGCACAGTGAGACCGGGGGCATCGTCGAGATCCAGTCGGTGGGCCGGGACATCACCGGGCAGCGGGAGCGGGAAAAGGAGATCCTCCTTCGGGATTGCGCGATCTCACGATCGTCTCACCCTATCGCCCTCTTCGATATGATCGGCCGGGCAGTCTATCTGAACAGCGCCTTCCTCTCGTTCTTCGGATACCCCGATGATCACGAGCTGATCGGGCATCCTGTCGAGAAGTGTTTTCCGCGGAGCGATGCCGATCACAATATCCACCAGATCGCCGCGGCGCTCCGTGAACACGGCCACTATGAGGCGACATTCGAGGCGAGAAAGAGGGACGGCACCCGGTTCGAGGTAGAGTTTTACGGCCGCCTGATCGGGGATGACCGCTACTTTCCTCATGGCGGGATCGTCCTCTTTGCCGAGCACCGGCGGGGAGCCCCGGCCGATGAGGGGAAGACGGTCTCCATCGCCGTAGGGAGACTGCCGGTCGTGAACAAGATGCGAGACGAAGGAGCCAAAGACATGACCGGACCGAAGGGAGAAGGGACGTGGAAACAAGCCGGACCCACAGGAGAAACAGGCGGGGACAGGATCGGACCTTCGCAAGGAGGGACCGTCGATCGGCAGGAACAGCCTGCCGGGATTCCCGGGAAACCGTCGCCGGGTAGCGATGCCGGGGATCCGGGACACGGTTCCGGGCAGCAGACTTCCCCCGTTTCCGTGGGGGACAGCCCGGGAATTCCTCCCTTGTCCTTCGATGAACTGGTCGATTTTATCCTGGACCCGACATTCATCGTCGATCGGGAGAAGAATATCATCGCCTGGAACCGGGCGATGGAGATCTTTACCGGTATACCGAAGGAAGAAGTGATGGGGGGCTCCGGGCATGGGAATGCCTTCTCAATCTACCCGGAAAAGAGGCCGATACTTATCGATCTCCTCGATCTCCCGGAGGACGTGCTCTGCCAGGAGCACCCGGACGTGCGAAGATACGGGGATACCCTCTTCCGGGAACGTTTCATCCCGGGCTTCAGGGGAACCCCGGGAGCGTATATTTACGCGAAAGCCGCGTACCTGCTGGACCGGGAAGGCCGCTGTCTCGCTTCCATGGAGACCGTCACCGATATCACCGACTGGAGAACCGCACAGGAATCCTTGGAGAGGATGCGGGACGAGATCGATACCCGGTTCACGGGACTGATCCGGCAACTCGAGGAGAAGATCGGTTCATTGGATGAAATGCCGGAGAGATGACGAGACGGTAACCGCCGATTCTCTCCGGCCACCCCTGTCAGTCCCGTACGGAACCGACATCGTCCAATATCCATGATACGGAACCGGTCAAGGAGAGACGGGCGAAGATGTTATGATCGTGAATTTAGGATCACGTGGTTCACAGTCAGGGTATGGAATGAGGCGTATTCTTTTTTCATTCGGATAATGGAACAGAATCTTCAGCAAGAGAACCCATAGCATCGTTCGCGTCTCCGCGGTCTGGAATTTCCGAAAAAAACTCAGAACATCGCACTCATAGCGCTATTTCTATAAATACGGAAAAGGATACTACCGTATGCAATTGATGAGGCCTTGTCTATGAACGTCTCGAGGATGTGGCTCATCGATATCCTGGACCGGCTCCGGTCGACCTACATCTTCGTGCCGGCCGTGATGATCGCGATCGCCGTCCCGCTCGCACACCTCGTCACGTATCTCGACGAGGTGCTCCCCCGTTCCCTCTTCGAGGCCCTCTGGTATTTTTTTCATATCAGCCCGGGTAACCTGATCTCCAATCTCGTCGCCTTTTCGAGCACCGAGCTCGGGGTGATGGGGGTGGTCTTCTCCGTCACCCTGGTCCCATTGACCACCGCGTCGGCCCAGTACGGGACGATCCTTCTCCGTGCCTTCCTCCGGGATATCCGGGTCCAGATCGTCCTCGGGATGTTCGCAGCCTCGATCATGTTCAATATCAGTACCGTCCTGATTGTCTCCCGGCCCTCGTATGGCGTCGAGATCCCGGTCTTATCCGGGACAGCGGCCCTGGCATTCTTCGTCCTCGACCTCTTCGCCCTGATCTATTTCTTCCATCACGTCACTTCGGGGTTGCAGACCTCCACCATCATCTCCCGGCTCGGCAGCGAAGTGAACCGGGCGATCGAACAGGAAGAGCTGCCGGGGACACCGGGAAGTACCCCCTGAGATCGCCCGGGAGAAAGAGGACGCGATCGCCCGGGAGGGGGTTCCGGTCGGCTCCGGAGGGTTCGGCTATATCCGCTCGATCGATTACCTCCGCCTGATGCAGATCGCCGGGCGGCATAAACTGGTCATCACCGTCCCGTGTACCGCGGGGGACTTCATCGGGCCCGGGGACACCCTGCTCCGTGCCTGGCCGGAAATCTCCGACCCGGGGGTTGTGCGGGCGGTCCGGGGCTGTTTCATGCTCGGGAAATACCGGACGATGCTGCAGGACCCCGAATTCGGGATCATCCAGCTGGTGAACATCGCCGCCCGGGCGGCGGATAACGATCCCTCCATCCCGGTGATGGTGCTGAACCAGATCGGCGTTGCCCTGGAGATCCGGGCAGAACGCGGGATCTTCTCCCCGTACCGGCACGACCAGGCAGGATCCCTCCGGATGATCATGAAGATCCGCACGTTCGACCAGTTGATGGACTCGTCCTTCGACCTCATCCGGTACTACACCCCGGATAATACCCATATCATCACGGCGATGCTCAACACGATCGGCCGGATCGGACCGCATGCAGGCTCCGACGGGATCCGCGAGGTCCTCCTTCACCATGCACAGCTGATCGAGGGTGAGAGTATCCCCCTGGTCTCCTCCGACCACGACCGGCAGCTGGTCCGGCAGTCGTACGAGACGGCGGTCAGGGCGATCGGCCTGCCGGAGACCTGAATAGTTTGGGAGAAGTCCGGGACGAAGATCGTAACTATCAGGCTACCGAAGACCTGAATATCCGGGGAAGGACCGGATGAGTAACCCGGGATCGGGAAGAGATTGTGGCGACCGGCGGGAAGCAGGGCCGAATCGAAAAAAAGTGAGAGTTTTCAGGTTCTCCCGAAATATTTCTTCACCTGCGGCTGGAACAGGTACCATAGGATGATCGCGGAGATGACAATCCCGATCAAGGTCCCCCATCCAGCTGAGAAGAGGTACACGATACCATAGATGAGGCTGATGGTGGTGACGATCACCCCCACCGGTCATACCCACGACCAGGCCATGGGACACACGACCCCGAGGGCGATCTCGATCAGGCCGATGACAATGAAGATCGGGGCAAGCACCCATACCCCGATCAGGATGGCGATCAGTCCGGCGATGATCCAGAGAATACCGAGGATAGTCGCCCTTGATGGTCTTTCCGGCATCACGGGAACCTTTAACGGACAGACTACATATAAATTACGTGCCTGAACACATCCCGGCTTCACGCATGATTCCTCTGCGATTCGGGACCCGGCACCTCATAGCATAGGGAAAGGATCTCCTGATCTGCAAAAGAACCCGGAAAAGAATAACCGGTCGCCAGGCTGTGGAGAACAAATCCTTCAGAGAGGGAAGAACTGGTAATCTAAAAAAAAAGAGATACTTCAGGTTCTCCCGAAGTATTTCTTCACCTGCGGCTGGAACAGGTACCAGAGGATGATCGCGGAGATGATGATCCCGATCAGAGCGCCCGCTCCGACCGAGAAGAGGTTTACGATCTCTATGATCAACGCGATGATAGTGACGATCACCCCGACCGGCCATACCCACGGCCAGGCCATGAAGCACCCGACCCCGAGGCCGAGCTCGATCAGCCCGATGATGATCGCGACTACCCCGATAGCCGCACCAAGCGCTCCCGCGAATATGCCCACAAAGACGGCTGCACCGAGTCCCCCGATAAGGGCGACCAGTCCGGCGATGATCCAGAGAATCCCGAGAATAGTAACTCCTAAAGGTCTTTCTGCCATACGGGAACCTTCGGTCTTCGGGTACATATAGATTACGTGGGGACGGTATTATGCAAGATCATCGATATCTGATAATTGCGTGATATCGGGAACGAACGTTCCCCGCAAGGGATATTATCGTATTGCTGCTCTAAGTTCCTGCACAGTGAAGGCGCCCCTGTGGATGATCCGTTCAACCCCCGCTCCCTTAACCGGCTCCCGGTCTCACGATGCCGATTCCGTGATCGAAAGGTATCTCCCGTGAAAGGAAGAAAAATAACAAAAAATTAGGGGGATGGTCTTTTTACCGGCGGTTTCAGGGTCAGGAATGCAACAACAAGGCCGACCAGGGCGAGGATGAAGACGTACGAGAATACCCCGATATAGCCACCGGTTGCCGTCTTGATCAATCCTGCCAGCTGTGGCCCTGCAATTGCCCCTGCGCCATATGCCAGGAAGACAACCCCGTAGCAACGGGGGTAGTCGCAGGTCCCGAAGTACGAACCCGTGGTGGTCGGTGCAATGGCTAGCCAGCCGCCGAGGCACCCCCAGAGGATTGCGAAGGCGACCACGTAGGTGATGACGCCCGGCACCTGCCAGAGGAGGAGCGCCGCGAATGCAATCAGGATAAACGAGACCATCGCCGTATTTCTTGGAGTAATCCGGTCGGTCAATGCACCGAATACGGGCCGCCCACCGCCATTGAAGATGGCGAAGACCCCGACCAGCGCCGTGGCCAGCCCTGTCGCGATCCCTAGTTCCGTGCCCACCGGTTTTGCAATCGAGATGGCCAGCAGTCCGGCCAGGCAGCCGATGAAGAAGCATACCCAGAGTCCATAGAAGGACAACGTCCTGACCATCTCCGAACGGTCACACTCGCAGGCGAGATGAGCGGTTGCCGGGGGAGTCCATCCCCGGGGTTTCCAGCCGGCCGGTGGGAACCGTAACGGGAGAGCGAGGAGTATCAGGAGCACGATGAATGCGATCCCGAAGATACGGAACGTATTCATGACTCCGACCAGCGTGATCAGGTATCCCGAGATGTTCGCGGTGATGAATGCCGAGAACCCGAATCCCAGTACGGTAAGACCCACCGCGGCTCCCCTCCGGTCAGGGAACCAGCGGGCCGCAACGGCAATGGGAACACCGTATGCGATACCGACACCGACCCCTCCGATCACCCCGTACACGACATAGAGCATCTGTACCGAGGTCACCGTTGAGGCAAGGAGCCATCCGAGCCCCGTAAGAATCCCCCCTATGATCGTGATCTTCCGCGGGCCCATCGTCTCAATATACTTGCCGGTCAGCGGCATCGCTATCGCGAAGAATGCAAGGAATACTGAGAATGGCAGCAGGACATCATTGGCAGTCACCGTCTGTCCCAGGGTCGCCTTGAAGTATTCGGTCAGCGGGCCGACAAACACACTCCACGAGTAGATCGTCCCCAGGCAGAGGTTGATGATCAGCCCTATCATTACCAGGGCCCATCTTCCCCGTTCTGCAGGCATTCCAAAGAGCTTTATCGACTGCTCCGAAGATGGCATGACTTCAGTCGTCATTATGGCCTTTCCTTCCGTTTTGGGAAAAATATTGGCAAATGGTCATTCCTCCAGTGTCGAGATGTCCCCAGGGTCGATCCCCAGTTCCTTTGCCTTGAGAACCCTCCGCATGATCTTCCCGCTCCTCGTCTTCGGGAGCTTTTCTGCGAATTCAATCTCCTGGGGAACGGCAATCGGCCCGATGGTCATCCTCACGTGGTACATGAGTTCCTGCACGAGTTTCTCACCCGGCTGATTTCCGACCCTGAGAATGACAAAGGCCTTTATACTGTTTCCTTTCACCGCATCGGGCTTCCCGATCACCGCCGCTTCCGCAACCGCGGGATGGGAGACGAGTGCGCTCTCCACTTCAGCGGTGCCGATGTTATGCCCGGAGACGATGATGACGTCGTCAGCGCGTCCGATGACCATGATATACCCGTCCTTGTCCTTAACGGCAAGATCACCGGCGGTATAACAGCCCGGTATCGTATACCAGTATTTCCGGTATCGTTCGTCATTCTGGTAGACCGTGCGAAACATCGCGGGCCAGGGGGATTTGATCACCAGGAAACCGCCGGTGCCGGGCTTAACCGGTTTACCCTCCTTGTCGACCACATCCACCTCGACCCCGGGGATGGCCTTCCCCGCAAATCCGGGGCGCATCGGCTCCCCGACCATGGTGGTTATCATCTGCATGCCCGTCTCGGTCTGCCACCAGGTGTCCACGATCGGGCACTTTTTCTTCCCGATGACATGGTAATACCACTCGAACGCTTCCGGGTTGAGCGGTTCACCGACCGATCCGATAATGCGTAAAGAGCTCAGGTCGTACCGGTCGGGCCACGTTTCACCGAATTTCATGAATGCCCGGATCGCGGTGGGTGCCGTATAGAAGATGTTGATCTGTTCTTCTTCGATCAATCTCCACCAGGCACCCGGGTCCGGATAATCCGGTGTCGTCTCGCTGATGAAGACGGTCGAGCCGACGGCGAGCGGGCCGTATACGATGTAGCTGTGGCCCGTAATCCACCCGGGATCTGCCGTGCACCAGAATATATCGTTCTCCTTGAGATCGAAGACATATTTACTCGTGTAGTACGTCCCGACCATGTACCCCGCACAGGTATGCACCACGCCTTTTGGCGGGCCGGTCGAACCGCTCGTGTAGAGCATGAAGAGGGGGTCCTCGGCGTCCATCATCTGCGGCGGACATACCCGCTCTGCCTCCCCCATGATCTCCGAGAAATCCAGCTCGAATCCGGGCTGGAGTTCGACCAGGGGCTCTTTTCTCCTGAGCACGATCACGTGGTCGACCGTCGGGGCGTCGACGATCGCTTCATCAACGATCGACTTCAGCTGGATGGCTTTGCCCCTCCGGAGGCTCACGTCTGCGGTGATGACCACTTTTGCTCCGGCATCCCGGATCCGCATTCCGAGGGCCGCTGCACCGAATCCGCCGAAGACCACGTTGTGAACCGCGCCTATCCGGGCACAGGCAAGCATCGCGATGATCTGTTCGGGCACGAGGGGCATGTAGATGCAGACACAGTCACCTTTCTGTATGCCGATCTTTTTTAAGGCGTTTGCAAACCGCATCACTTCGGAGTGCAGTTTCTGGTAGGTTAAAACCCGTTCTTCGCGTCCTTCCCCTCTCCAGATGAGGGCTGCCTTGTTTCGCCGGTCGTGGGTGACATGCCGATCGAGACAGTTCGCCGTGATGTTCAGTTTTGCATCGACAAACCATTTCGCATACGGGTAATCCCATTCCCGGACCGCATTCCAGGGACGGATCCATTCGAGGTTCTTTGCGATGCCAGCCCAGAAAGTTTCGGGATCGGCAAGGAATTCGTAATACTTCTTCCCGTAATCGCCTATCCACGAATTGTGTTTGAATTCGGCATCAGGGGTATAATACTTGACATTTTTTACGATTCTGACATCAAATGATTCTTTCATCGTTTCGCACCTGATTTTTCAGCGCTGTTGCGCAGATGGACAGGAGAGAGAGGCCGGCCGGAACGCTTTCGTCCCGCCGGTATCCTCCGGTTCGGAGTCGTGATGTATGATCTCTGCCGTACAGGTACCGGTAGAATATACACGGATCCGTATCGGAGCCAACACATCACGGAAATGGGAAAGTTCTGAAGAACTTCCCGGTGAATGTACATAGATCGGGAACACCATGCGTGTCCTTACCTATGTTACTACGAATTGAACGCCATCTTCGAGTTCACCACTCCGTCGAAAGTAATCTATAATGATTAATCATTCTAAATTAATAAAGATACTGGAAGGGTGCATACCGGACTCCGCGGTTCCGGGTGAATTATACCGGAAAACGGCCCAATAGCGAACGTGTGCCTTTGGGCTTGAGAGGAGGTGAGGGTTGTTCCCTCATTCTTCTTTCAGGTGTTTATTCTCTACGAATCCATCAGCACCCAGCAAAGCAATACTGACAACTGCAAAAATGATAGCTCCCGATGTTGTATACTGCAGGATGACTGCTATCAGGGCTGTTATGATCGCTGCGTATAGCACTGTATTTGTATGTGTCTTTTCATTCTGTATTCCCAGTCTGTTCTAACTTCCAGGGCTTTGATTCACTACCCATTCTCATAATTACTTTAAAATAATCATTCTCAGGTCTCCGTCTTTCCCAGAGGATTAAAATATATAAAAAATCCCCCGGTGAGAGTCGAACACATAACCTTCGATGGCAGGCACATTTCCGCGATCCCGAGGGGGGATGTGATCGGGATCCTCGAGAATAATTCCAGGCAAAATAACACCGAAATCGCGGGACAAATGCTTTTTCCGACCCGGCTGGGTCACCGCCGGAGAGCCGCGAATAATCATTTTTTTCATCCGGATGATTTAAGATTTTTATCAGGATGCATTATTAAAAGGAAAAATCTCCTATACCTTTAATCAGGAGCAGATCTGATTGAGTGATACTTCCCCGAAACAGAAGATGTCCCTTAAGGACCTTTTAATCGTTATCGTCGTTTCTCTGGGATCGTTCATGGCAGGCCTCGATGCCACGATTGTGAATATTGCGCTCCCCACGATTGCAAAAACCCTGGATATCTCAACCGTGACCTCATCGTGGGTCCTGAACGCCTACCTGATTATTCTGGTCAGTCTTCTCCTTGCCGCCTCCCGGCTGGGAGATATGAAGGGGTACAAGAAATTATTCCTTTCCGGATTCGCGGTATTTACACTTGGTTCTGCCCTTTGCGGTCTTTCTTCAGACATCGTGATGCTTATCGCCTCACGGATGCTCCAGGCGGTCGGGGGTGCCGCCATCGCCGCACTGGGTGCCGTGATGGTCACCTCCTACCTTTCTTCCTCGGTACGGGGACAGGCACTCGGGATCGTCGCGATGTTTACCATGTTGGGTGCCGCACTCGGGCCGGTGATCGGGGGGTTCCTGACAAGCGTGTATTCATGGCCGTTCATCTTCTATGTCAATGTCCCGGTGGGCATTATTGCGATCCTGCTTGGCATAAAGATCATCCCGTCGAAACCACCGGTCTCCCCCGATGCAAAACTCGACATCCCGGGCGTTTTATTCGTCTTTGTTGCGTTGGCTACCCTGATATACGGTCTCACCACGATCCAGGGGGCGACACCGGTTGCCGGCGGGATTTCCCTCATCCTCGCGTTTATATTCTGGCTTCTCTTCTTTGTACGGGAGCGGCGGGCAAAGGAGCCTTTGATCAACCTCGGGCTCTTCTCCAACCGTGCGTATACGTTCCAGAATTTTGCCGTAATGCTCGTCCAGATGGCGATGGCAGGGGTGATGGTCCTGATGCCGTTCTACCTGGAGCTGGTAAAGAAGGTCTCCACCGGGGACTCGGGGGCGATCCTGCTGGCACTTCCGGTCGGGATGATCCTTACCGCCCCGATAGCCGGAAAGATCTCTGATGTTATCGGCACGAAAAAACCCATCATTGTGGGTTTTGTTATCGCCGCCGTCGCCCTCCTGTTCCTCTCCACCTTGTCGGTGGAATCGAGCATCGGGCATGTCAGCATCTACCTCTTCCTGCTGGGGGCGGGAACGGGTATTGCCTTCTCTCCGCTCAACAGTGCGGTGATGGGGGAGTCCCCGGTACAGGACCGGGGAGCGACATCCGGTCTGCTAAAGATGATGACGAACCTGGGATCGTCGCTCGGTGTTGCATCGGTGATGCTCGTTTCCACGATCGCAATCGGCCCCCAGCTGGCGAAGACTTCCGCTCATTCCCTCCCGGCCAAAGACCTTGCCAGTGCATTCGACACGGCATTCTTTTTCCTGATGATCGTCGAAGTGGTAGGGATTATTCTTATGATAACGGTCAGGGAAAAAGAGATCCCGGAGGGAATGGAAAGCGAACCGGCAGTGGGGTTCTGAGCGTAGATCCCATTCCCTTCTTTTATTAACGGGAATACCCCTTTAATCCTGTCAACCTGCTGGCTTGGCTGAAGAACGGTAAAGTCACCGATACCTGTTGATTCCCTGAATGCGGGAACGATAAAGGGTGATCTGCAGCCATTGCCATCCATAATGCTTTCCTTTTTCTCATATTGCAGATAACAGGAGGCATCTGATGATTCAGGTCAATTCTACACCGGAGAATGAAGGAAGGAGGAGGGAACAAAGATCTCCGGAAATACAGGGAACCGTTCGATTCGTTTGGCTGAATCCAGGAGGTATATTTTTTTGGGTACATACAATCTAGGGGATTAGGAAGCATGGTTGACGGTATGAACGAAGTGACAACCCTGATCATCTGCCGGGAATCGGTGTATGACTCGGAAGACTGGGTGCATATTTCAGGCAGGTTATCACCCGGACAGACGGACGGGACCTATCAGGAGGCGCTGAACCGCCTGGATGATACGCGTTATACCCTTTCCGAGGCGGGGGATATCGTCCGGCAGGTCGCGAGGGAGATGGGCTACCCGGTGATCGAAGAATTAGGCGTGAACTTCCCCTTCCCGGAAGCAATGGAAGAATAGCTGCTCCGATCGAACACTACAACTCGGGATATTCCTTCTTCGACGGAAGAAAATAGAACACGAAGAGGACGCATACTGCGCCGGTCAGGATCACGAGGATGCTCAGGCTGTCCGGGTGGATGAACCCGAGGCTCGCCTTGTACTTCACGGTGTGAAAGTCATTCACCGACCAGGGAAATGTCTCGTAGAAGTACCGGTACAGCGTCTGCAACAAGATGACCAGGGCTGCGGTGATCGCGATTATTGCCAGTATCATCCTGTTTTTCGGGGTCATGGGCATCGATCTTTTCGGAATAAGAACGGTGAATATTGCTTCTCAGTACTTCGCTCTCCACCCATTAAATACTATGAACCGGTAATGATTGGGAATAGAAATGGCCCTCTTCAGCCGCGATAGCGTTTTCCTTATATTCCAGGTTATTCTGGCAGTGATCACGAACGCCATTCCGTTCTACCTCCTCCTGAATTTGGGGAAACCCTGAGATTCTTTTTTTTCTACCCGGATCATTCGCTGCGGTACTTTTCCCCGCGGTCCCGCATGCATGAAAAATGCGATTTACCGGTCCCGCCTCTCCCGACCGATGTCCACGATCCCGCTCACCGGGTGCAGTTCGTTGCATCACTACCAGAGATGCACTCTCGCATCCCGGTGGTGCCATTCCCGATCTCTCCGCCCTCTCCTGTCCGGTGTTCACGATCCCGCATGCGCGAGGTCTGTTCACGCAATCTCCGTTCCTCTGAACCAAAAAATCCCTGCAATACTTGAAATGCCCTTTCTCGGTCTCTCCCCCCTCTTCCGACAAAGACTGACTCCCGTGAGATGGAAATGCTATTTCCGCCTGAACAAATAGTTCAGGCTTTCTCCCCTGGGAATTGAGCGGATATAGAGATAGGAAACGAGCACTGCCGCGATCGACCCGATCGTATGGGCAACGTCGTCCCCGATCAGGTCGGGGAGCCCGTCATCGAAGGTGGTATGAGCGGTGATATCGAAATAGACCTCCCCGATCTTCCATATCCCGCCGAGGATGGCCACGATCAGAAAGATCGAGATGAGGACCGTCGACCGCCTGAACCGGATCCCCCACCGGTCGAGGAATATGAAGAACACGAGGACCACCATCCCGACGGCCATCCCCGAGACGAAATGGGCAAGTTTGTCGAAGAGGGGAAACGTGGGCGACCAGTACCACCGCATCACCCCGCCGGAGATATGGAGAAAGAGGGAGAGCGATATCAGGCTCTTCACCCCGAAAGGCAGGGTGATCTTTAAGAGCATCTCGATCGCCACCGGGATCAGGATGACGACCATCGCCGCGATGACCGCAATAAATCTCGACCGGTCGCCGATCTGGACGGCCCACACCGCGAGCCCGAGAAAGATCGCCTCGAAAATTCCGACTATTGCGAGATCAACCTTGTTTAAGCGTGATTTCGGGATCGGCATGAATACCAGTACTATGCATTCCCGCCGGGGAAATAGGTGACGGCTGGCAGGGTTCATCCTTCCTGAGGTTACTGGGGATGGCCCTGAAACATATCGCCCGGGTCGCCAGAACACGAGTTCCTTACACTCGTCCGACATGTTCTCCCAGGGATAGATCCCGGAATTCATAGTACTGGTTCCCGGACCGAAAGATCGTGAAGGTCCCGGGGATCTCCCGATAAGGTCTTCTCTTTCTCCCCGATTGGGTCCGGGTCATTTTCGATCCTGAACAGGAGAGACACTCTCATATATTCACCGTTCCAACCTTTTCTCCTGAACGTAAAGAGTGGACATCCCATGCACCAGTGGAATCCGGATGACTACGAGAGACATTCCTCGGCCCAGAAGAAGTGGGGCGGAACACTGATCGGGAAGCTGCAGATCTCCGGAGACGAGCAGGTTCTCGATATCGGGTGCGGGGACGGCGGGCTCACGGTCATGATCGCCGCCCGGATTCCCCGGGGGAAGGTGACCGGGATCGATCTGTCCCGTGAGATGATCGCCCATGCAAAGTCCCGCTACCCGGCATCGGGGTATCCCAATTGCAGTTTCGTCTGCCTTGATGCCCGGGAGATGATATACGACTCGGAGTTCGATCTCGCTTTTTCCAACGCTGTCCTGCACTGGGTGGCAGAGCAGGATCTACTCCTCGCTCGGGTTCGCCGGGCCCTGAAACCGGGCGGAAGGCTCCTTTTCCAGATGGGAGGGTACGGGAACGCTGCGGAGTTCTTCGGCGTGGCCCGGTCCCTCGTTGCCAGGCAGCCCTGGAAAGGCTATTTTTCCGGGTTTTCCCCCACATGGAGCTTTCTTTCCGATCGTGAGTATGCCGCCCTCCTGGATGAGGCGGGGCTTATACCCGTCAGGGTGGAGCTTATCCTGGTGGACATGGTCCATGAGAACCGGCAGGGTCTCGAGGGCTGGATCCGCACCACCTGGCACCCCATACTGGAGAGGCTTCCGGAAGAAAGAAAAGAGGAGTTCATAACCCTGCTCACGGACCGGTACCTTGCTTCCCATCCTCCGGATCACGAAGGCCGGACCTGCGTGAAGATAGTCAGGCTGGAGGTAGAGGCACGGAAAAAGGAGGAGTGATGGGTATTGGTTCCGTTGTTTTGATCTTCTCCCCATGGAGTAATTTGATAAAATCACCCTGTATCCCTGTTCAAATACGATCGGGGCTGATATGGTTAAATACCCGGTAGTCCATCACCGGTTATGACACGGTACTGGATCGCGGTGGCATCGAAAAACCACGTGATGCGGGGAGTGGCTCATGGATTCGCCCAGTCCGGGCATGGGAAGCGGTCCGGCATCGCACGGATGCACCAGGGCGACCGGATCCTTTACTATTCGCCGAAGGTGGAATACGAAGGGAAGGAGCCGCTTCATGCGTTCACCGCGATGGGGGAGGTCGCGGACGAGGAGATCTTCCAGGTCGAGGAGAGCCCGGACTGGAAACCCTTCCGGAGGAGAGTCCGGTATCTGTGGACCGGTGAGGTCCGGATCGAGCCGCTTATCGGGGAGTTGTCCTTTATTAAAAACAAAGCCAAATGGGGATCCGTCTTCCGGTTCGGCCTCGTGGAAATTCCGAAGGAAGATTTCGAGCGGATTGTCGCGGAATTGGGGGACCGGGATCCGGTTATGCGGTGAATTAGTTTTATCATACTGCCCATTGAAACGACGTCTTATGGATAGCGAACTGCGTGACAAATTCACCGGGTTATGGCTGGATTATTTTGAAGGATCGGAGCTGCCGATTACGTTCGGAATAGGAAACGCCCCCGGAACTGCACAAAAGGCACCGGTACCCAAAGGCTGGAAGTGCCTGGTCTGCGATCTGGCCAGGATCAGAAAAGGTGTCGCGCTAGCCTTTGATCAGGAATCACTCTCCTGCAGCGGGGCGAAATTTTTCCTGGGCTTCACGACGGAACGAACTCCGGAATTTCGTTATTTCCTTTCTTCCGGGAAACCGGGGGTAATAGAAGGAGAGCGGTATAAGCAGACTCCTGAAATCGTGGATGAAGTAAGCCGGCACGCGGAACACATTCCCGCGGAGGGTAAATGCTATACCTTTAAACGATGGGATCAGCTGGCCGAAGATGATGCCCCTGAAGTCGTAATCTTCTTTGCACGGCCGGAAGTTATCTCTGGCCTCTTCACGCTCGCAAATTTCGACCAAGTCGACCCGAACGGGGGTGTCATCTGCCCCTTCAGTTCGGGTTGCGGATCGATCATCTATTATCCGTGGCTCGAGCAGCAGAAGGAGCACCCGAAGGCAGTTCTCGGCATGTTCGATCCATCGGCACGTCCTTGTGTAATGGTCGATGTCCTGACCATGGCCATCCCGATGAAGAAATTGGTGAAGATGATAGGATACATGGAGGAGAGTTTCCTGATCACCGGGACATGGGAAAAGGTGAGAAAGAAGATCAGGAAGAGTGCGGAGATTCATACACGGTGAGCATGTTACCGGCTTAAAACCGGTGAGTGTCGAATTGAACCCGAATGGAATAACATTCACGGCTACGGACGAAATAAAGGATGAACTGAACATGAAGAGTATTGTCGCAGAGAAACTCCGGCTCGATTACGAACCCGTGGCAATTCTCTGGAGCGATTCACGACCGGAAGGGGCATTGCAAATAAAACCGCATGCGCAGACCTGCATCATGCCGTTTTTTGCCCAGGTTGCGACCAGAGGAAAAACCGTCGTGTTCGACCGGGAGTCATACGGCTGCCCGGGTGCCCGGGCAGGACTTGGTTTTGGCAACGGCTACTACGATGCGTTCCGTGGTGCCGGTATCGAATTTATGGCTGCATTCTTCGTAAAAGGTGCAGAGAGCAGCAGGGACCCGGAGGCCTATTCTGCAACCGTGCAATGTATTCCGGAACGGGAGCGTGCAAAGTTTATAGAAGGGGAACGCCTCCACAGGGATACGGATAAGGCAAAGAGGTTCATGACCGGGGATCTCCCGATCACGGATATCGCGGAGAGGTATGTGATCTTCACCCCGTTACGTAAGGTAAAACCCGGGGAGTTCCCGGTCGTGGTGATTTTTGTTGCAAACCCGTTGCAGATCACCGGACTGGTGACCCTGGTCGGAGCAATCCGCGAGGGGACCGATCCCGTGCGGGTCCCGCCCATGGCTGCCTGCCAGCAGATCGGCGCATTCGTGTACGACGAGGCGAAAAAGGAGCATCCGAGGGCAGTGCTCGGGTACACGGACCTCGCAGCACGGGCAAATGTAGGCAAGACCCTGCCGGTGAATGTGTTCACGTTTGCCGTCCCCTTTTCGCTCTTTGAGGAGATGGAGGAGGAAGCAGAAAACGGGGTCTTCGACGGCCCGATCTGGAAAGAACTTGCCGGAGGGGAGGAATGAGATGGGTATGACCGATGTTTCTATGAGAAGATACCGCTCATGCAGCAGATCGGCCTGATACAGGAAGGGGGGCATCTGATGTTCGGGTGGCGGGCTTCCCTGTGTTTCTGGTTTATCTGGGGAACTGACACGAATAATCGAAGGATCTCAGTTTAATTCGTGACCCGGATTGTGCCGGTAAAAAGAGGTTGGAAAGAGAAGAGGTTATGATCCGATCGGCACCGCAGTCGGACCATAGGGTGTAGGCGTGAACAGGAGGATGCGGCCGGAATTGTCGGTGAGGGACAACTGCTGGTTATTTATCGTGTAACTTGTGACATTCTGAAGGATCTGAAGGTAACTTGCCTCCTTTGTACTCAGGTCCTGGCAATACTTCTGCGTCGACACAATGGGTCCGATGGTGATCCCCTTTCCGTTCGGCAGAACCTGCCCGGTCAGCACGTACTGCGCATCGTAATCGTTGCACCCGCCAAATCCGGAAAGATCGCCTTGTTCGGTAAAGATCGCGGTGATTTGTACGCCTATCGTCTGGAACGGCGTGGAGCCGCCCGGCCCGGTCACCGCTTTGAGGTACCATCTCCCTGCAAGAGCCGGATCGGTAATCGGAGAGGTGGTAGGAATCGGTGTTGCCAGTGTGGTCGGCGGAGCGGTGGTCGCCGGGGGGGTGACCGTCGGAGTGGTGCATCCCGCGACGAGGACCGCGAAAAATGCACAGATGAACAGACTGATTACAATTCGTTTCATGCTTTGCATCTTGACCGAGATCACCTATAATCTTTGTTTTTTTTCACAGGATCCTGCGGGTTTGACAGGGGGAAGGTTCGGGAGTTCCTGTGGATAACCAGGAGGGAAAAGAAACCTCCACAATTCCAAAGGCTCTCAAAATAATTGAAAATGCATGCCTCTTATACGGTGCAGAACAAGGGTGTCTCATGACGGTTGTGGATAATAGGCATGCGGATGGTCATGCACAGATTCCGCATAATCACATCCATCGCCTCTGTAACATCTCTGGCGCGCCGTTACACGTATCGGAGAGCGTCGATTCAGTTGTGCAATTCGGGATGTAACGATGGGTTTCGCTTTGACCGTTCTCCTATAGGAAAGAAACATTTTCGCATGAGTAATTGTTATTCCGTAAACCTTTTTCATCTCATTTTCTAAGAATTAATTATGCAGTCGATAGATGGTTATATCGATTATAAGCGTCGGGAATATTGTAATGATGTTAAATGCCCGATACAATTGCTTTTGAATAAAGAAGTGGAAAAATCTCCCAGAATATGAAGAAATCCGGGCGATTTGTGCATCCAATTGTCTGCATAGTACCCATGAATTTCACCATTGGTTAACAGAGAAGGGATACCTGATCGTCAGACCGGAGCAAAAATAATCCCAACTTTTTTTACCGTTGTGTATCATTAATTCTCGTGAAGTGTCCCCATGGTACATGCATATCTTGATACTGGAATTCAAAGCCGGATGAACCGGATCATCAATCCGAAAGATAACCGGGTAGTTATGCTTGCGATAGACCATCCCTATTTCCAGGGGCCGACAACGGGCTTGCGTAATATGAGTAACACAATAAAAACACTCCTTCCCTATTGCGATTGCCTGATGACGACACGCGGGGCAGTGCGGAGCAATATTGCGTTCGATGATGTCGGATCAAAACCCATCATGTTACGGGTTACCGGGGGAAACAGCGTTTTAAATGAAGAGTTAAGTGATGAAAAGCTCACGGTTACCATTAAAGAAGCCATCCGAATGGATGCGGCCGGTGTCGCGGTCAGTGTTTTTATCGGCTCTGCCAATCAGCAACAGACGATTATCAATCTCACCGACATGATCAATCAGGCCGAAGAATACGGAATTCCCGTTTTGGCAGTAACCGCCGTGGGTAAAAACATGGCCCGGGATTTGCGCTATTTAGCGCTTGCATCCCGTATTTGCCAGGATGCCGGGGCCCGGATTATCAAGACCTATTATTGTGAGGAATTTTCCAAATTAGTTGACGCGGTTGCTCCAACTGCGGTCGTCGTTGCAGGAGGTAAGTATTCAAGTCCTCCTGACGCTCTTCAGATGGCCTACAACTCTGTCCAGGCGGGTGCAGCGGGAGTTGATTTCGGACGAAATATTTTCCAGGATGACAATCCTATCGGCATGATCAAAGCAATTCGTTCAATTGTCCATGAAAATCATACGGTAAAGGAAGCCCTGGATATTTACAATGCATGTTTACCCGGTGCATCCAAGCTTGACTAAATTTTTCATATTTTTATATCTTTACTCTCCACAGGGAACACCATGAAAGCAGCAGTCTATTATTCGAACAGTGACATTCGCACCGAAGATGTTGAAGATCTCACCGGTCGGACCGGGAGAGATCAAAGTCAGGATCATGGCGTGCGGAGTGTGCGGGTCGGATGTCATGGAATGGTATCGAATTAAGCGTGCGGGAAGACCCGGGGGTATTGGAGCTTTTGGACATGAATGCACGGGAATCATTGCAGAAGTCGGTTCCAGGGTAGATCCGAAATGGAACGTGGGAGATCGGGTCGTGGTTACCCATCATGTACCATGCAACACGTGTAATGCCTGTATACGCGGGCATACGACCGCATGTGACACCCTGCAAAAAACAAAATTCAAGAATGCGTACGGGGCGTTTGCAGAATATGTCGTGTTGCCCGAGATCAACGTGGACCGGGGTATGTTACGCCTTCCCGAATCGGTTTCTTTTGATGCAGGAACCTTTGTTGAACCCCTTGGATGCGTGGTGCGTGGGCAACAATGGGCTCCGACCTCGGATGGCCGGTCAGTCCTGATCATTGGTGCCGGTATCACCGGATTGTTGCATATCCAGGCAGCCCGGTTGAATGGTGCGGGATTTATCGCTGTCTCCAATCCGAGTCCCGATCGGTTAAAGATCGCCCAAAAATTCGGTGCCGATGCAACCATTTCCGCTACTGAAGATGTTCCCGAAAAGTTTAAAGAATTAAATGGCGGGCTGGGTGCAGACACCGTTATTATGACCGCACCGGTTCCCGTTTGTGTGAAACAGTCACTTGAAGCAGTCGGACCGGGGGGTACGATCTTATTTTTTGCCCCCACAAATCCTGAAGTCCAGTCCGAAATCAATCTCTGGAACCTGTGGCAAAAAGAGGTCACGATTACCCATTCATATGCTGCCGATTTCCATAATCTGACAACTGCCCTGAAATGGATTCAGTATAACAGAATCAATGTGACCGATATGATAACCCATGTTTTTCCCTTAAAAGAAACGGTTGAAGGTTTTCTCCTGACTGCCCGACACCGGGATGGGAGCCTGAAAGTTATCATCCATCCACAGGAATAACAATTTTGTTACTCATTTTAAAAAAAGTGAGTGAAAGTGTACTCATTTTTGCAGAAGTTGATCGAAAATCAGGTAAATGGAGTCCTTATTCGACCCGGATTCATCTGAAAGGGGGCTTGAAAAGATCCGGAAAACGAAGGTTATGAAATACGGGATTGTCCATGATTAATAATTACGGTTACAAAATAACCGATAGTTATAATATATCTTATAGTTATACATTATCTGGTGAAACTGCCTTCGGGCAGAATCCTGAAAGATTGCGCCCCGAAGGGGAGGAGATGATTCCATGGTTACACTGACACAGGAGATCAAAGAATCGCTACGAGCAACGAAGACCGTGTTTCTTGCAACATCGTCAAAAAAAGGCATTCCCAATGTTGTCCCGATCGCGGCGATCAAGGTACTGGATGACGGGACGATGCTCATTTCGGATCAGTTCTTCAACAAAACGCTGCGGAACATGAAGGAGAACCCGGAGATCGCCCTGTCGTGGTGGGGGGATAAAGGCGGTTTCCAGATCAAGGGTACCGTTACTATCCACACGAATGACGAAATCTTCAGACAGGACGTTGCCTGGATGAAGGAGAGCTGGCCCACGTTTGTACCCAAGTCTGCAGTGCTCGTGAAGATCACCGATGTGTACGCCGTTAAACCGGGCCCCGAACCGGGGAAGAAGATCCTGTGATCCGGAGGTTAAACAGCAGGCCTTCGATACTGTACTTTATTTCATGCTCTTCAGCGTGATGATGGTCCCGGGAATCCCGGCAATCTTCATTCGTTCGAAATATTGGAGACGTACTGAAACGTGAAGAAGGTAGAGCAAGGGCAAAAGAAGTCGGAAAGAACATGGCCTGGCTGCTGAAAACAATCGCATCTGCTGATTGGACAGTTAAGAGAATGACCCGGAAAAATCTGGCGACTTCAATGGAGAAAATTTCATGGAAATACCATCCATAAAACTGGTTTATTTCTCACCTACGGGAACAACAAAAACGGTTGTTCAGAGTATTGCACGCGGAATAGATCACAGCACGGTGGAATTGCTGGATATTACCCGGCCGGATGCGAGAAAACAGCCGTTACAGACATCGGAAAATGAATTGCTCATTATTGGTGTGCCGGTGTATATGGGAAGGGTGCCGGCCCTCCTGACCGAATGGCTGCAGGCGATTAAAGCCCAGAATATGCCCGCGGTATGTGTTGTCGTCTATGGCAATCGTGTGTATGAAGATGCACTCATCGAGCTGAAAGATATCCTGACCCAGTGTGGATGCAAACCGATCGCCGGTGCGGCCTATATCGGTGAACATTCATTCTCCGACGACGAAACACCCACGGCCAAAGATCGTCCGGATGCAGGCGACATACACCATGCAGAGTCGTTCGGGCGAAAAATACAGGAAAAACTCACCGCCATTCCCTCGGTCGACCGGATTTCTGAGGTACATATACCCGGCTGCCATCCGTACCGGGGGGATTCGACGCTGTGGAATGTTGATTTTATTGATGTCAGCGATGAGTGCACCGAGTGCGGGACGTGTGCAGAGGGATGCCCTGTCGGTGCTATCGATGCAGAAAATTCCCGTTTGATTGATACGGAAAAATGCATCACCTGCTGTGCGTGTATCAAAAACTGCCCCAAAAGTGCCAGATCGATGAAACCCGGGCTGGTGAAAGATGCACAGGTGCGTCTCCATATGCTCTATAGCGAACGAAAGGAGCCTGAATACTTTTTATGAGGAGTACATTCATGGTAGCAGTCAGGAGATCTTCACGGATACCTACGGGGGATATGTAATGGAGCACCGCCCGTTCTACGCAGTCCGCCCCCTCCTCCCAGGCTACCCGGAACCGGAGGACCCCTCGCCTGCACGAAAACGCTGGGTCCTGGTCCAAGGCAGTTCGGTGCTCTTCCGCGACGACCCGGCATCCGGCACCGTGCTCATGCCGGACCCGCTTCCCGCCGGTCTTGCGTGCGGTGCGCCGGTGTACCTCGGCACCCGCGACGATCTGTTCTACTATGCAGCCGAGGTTCCTGCCGGTGCCGCACCGCCGGACGGCTGGGAGCCGTCGCCGGTCCGGGAACTGTCCGGAACGGTTCCGGACAGCGACATCGCCGTTGCCGCCTATGCCGTGCGGATCCTTGACTTTGACCGGGCGACTGCCTTCTGCGGCAGGTGCGGTGCGAAAACCCGCCCGCTCACGACCGAGCGGGCACGGATCTGCACGGCCTGCAGCCGGATCACCTACCCCCGGATCTCCCCCGCCATCATCGTGCTGGTGAAATCCGGCGAGAAGGTCCTGCTCGCCCGTTCCCCCCGCTCCCCGCCGGGGATCTTCTCGGTCATCGCCGGCTTCAATGAACCCGGTGAGAACCTCGAGCAGACCGTCCACCGCGAAGTCGGCGAGGAGATTGGCATCGCGGTGCGAAACCTCCGGTACTTCGGGAGCGAGCCCTGGCCGTTTCCCGATTCGCTCATGATCGGCTTTGTCGCAGACCATGCCGGAGGAGAGATCCGGGTCGACAACCAGGAGATTGAAGCAGCCAGTCTGGTTTACCCGCGAAACCCTGCCACCCTTTCCCTCTAAGACGAGCATCTCGCAGGCGCTTATCGAGGCCTGGATCCGGCGGGAGGTCTGAAACCCCGCGGTGTAAGGAACGAAAGGAGCCTGAATGGGTTTTCAATTGAACGGTAAGATGAAAAAAATCAACATGCGAATTGAAGAGACAAAAAAAAGTTACGAGTGAGTATGATGACGAACGTAATCGCGATCAACGGGAGCCCCCGGAGAAATGGAAATACTTCCATTCTGATAAGGCATGTCCGGGAAGAGCTTGAGAAAGAAGGTATCACCACGGAAGAAGTGAACCTGGGCGGATCCGTGGCACGGGGATGTACTGCCTGCATGAAATGTGTGGAGAACCAGGACGGACACTGCGTTTTTGACGATGATATCGTCAACAGCTGCATCGACAAAATGGTCGAGGCTGACGGGATTATTCTCGGTTCACCGGTGTACTTCCTGGATGTCACGGCCGAGATGAAAGGACTGATCGACCGGGCCGGGTTTGTCGCAATGGCCAACAGGGACCTTTTCCGGCGCAAGGTTGGCGTTGCAGTGACCGTAATGCGCAGGGCCGGATCCATCACAGCCCTGAACACGATGATGAACTTCATGGTATACTCAGGCATGATCATCCCGGGCAAACCCGTCACCGGTGTTGGGAGAGAGATCGGAGCGGTTAACCAGGATGAAGAGGGAATCGGGCGTGCCCATGATACTGGAAAGAACATGGCGTGGGTGCTCAACGCGCTGGGGACCCATCATGAATCGTCATAAGCGTAAGATCCGGCATCATGGTCCGGTCAGATCCGGGTTTGGGGATTTTGCCGGCGTCAGACCGGCTGGCGAACCATGGAATCCCTTCAGAGTTCGCCTTATGGACCACCGGACGAGAGCGGGAGGATCGGGATGGGAATAGCCGACAGGAGACAACGGGAAAGGGAACAGCGAAAGACCGGGATCATCGACGCAGCCGAGCGTCTCTTTTTTTCCCGGAGTTACGAGGATGTTTCGATGGACGACATCGCCCGCGAGGTTGAGCTGAACAAGGCTACCCTCTACCTGTATTTTAAAAATAAGGAGGCTCTTTACGCCACTATCGTACTCCGCGGCATCCGGATCCTCAAGGAAAAATACACGGAGTGCATGGAACAACAGGTTCCCGGAATTGTCAAGGTAACCCTGATGGGCCAGGCCTATTACCAGTTTTCACAGGAATACCCGGAATATCTCCGACTGATCCACTTTTACGGGTCCGAACGGTTCTCCACAGAAAATCCCTATACCGCAGAGATTGGAAAGGGGTATGGTGTCTGCCGTTCGATCCTGCAGGACGCGATCCAGGAGGGCACCGGTGACGGGACAATCCGGGCCGATCTCGATCCGTTCCTGACCTCGATGTATCTTATGATATCCTTCATGGGCATCCTCTCGCTGGAAAACAGATGGAAACTCGTGATCGAGGCGGAGGGATTCAGCTACGAGCAGTTCGCGAGCGAATTCTTCCGGTTCATCACTCCCGCAATTTCTTCCGGGGAGAACGCTCGCACCATGGACCTCAGGGATTTCGAATCATCCGGGTTCTTTTTAACGACGCCCGTACCGTCGCAGAAGAAAAAGAGAAAAGAATCTTAAATTTTGTGTACCGCACGGATCGCCTGCAAAAACGAGGAAACGTTACCGAATCATTGTTTTCGTGGTGATCTCAATCCCCGTTCATAGAGAACTCTATTGTATGCTCTGTTTTTAGTTTTGTATGCTCTGTTTCAGGTTCGACGCAAACTCTTGGGCATTTTTCCGGTCTTTTGCATTCGGTCTACCCTTGTTCATTCCCCCGAACAGTTTGAGGAAGCTGTTCGTGTTAAACCCTTTACAACTAAATTCACCAACGATTACATACCCTTTAGACTGCAGTTTTTTCTTAAGGAGCGAGTGATCTTTGGCGACTTTGGCGTCTCCGGTGATGGCGCTGGTTGAAAAAATGAATGCGTTCCTGTGGGTGACCGGGGGTAGGTTATCGGCAAGGTCAAGCAGATCGACATGGTGTGTTCCACTATATATCCCCGAACCAAAGCCTATCAGGCCATACTCTTCAAGCTCTTCAGGCTTTACCTGCTGTGGCGTTTTTATCTGCGCATCAAGCACTTCTGCGAAGACTTTCGCGATTTTCTCAGTATTATGGTGATGATAAGAGACCAGAATCAGCAGAGTTTTCATTGTCACATTTTCCACTTTCTCACCGTTGATTCCTTGTAATATTTAACTTCCCACCCGCTGTTCTCCTTTCGGTAAGAAACTGGAGTGAGGTATTCGGTATCCCAGGGATTTCACTTTGAGCAGTTCGCCAGTAATCACCATCAACTGCTATTGCTTGATCTCCGGCGTTCAGGTGAAGATGATAAGCTATGGTCATGAGACCGAAGACACGGTCAATCAATCCGGACGCCGGTCTAGATTCTGGGGGCATTGGGCGGTGTCGATTCTTCTGCCACCGAATGAGTTTCAGTTGCCCTATGTGTTCGGTTTTCGAGATACACCCGTTCTCCGTACAGCATGTATCCGATTCCCACTAATATGAGAATGTACTCGCCGGCCGTAACGGCAGGCGGAGGGGGGACCGTGAAGAAAAATCCTGCCTGGTCGGCGGGGGCGGTGAGGAACAGGAGCGCAGCGTCGATTACCGCCAGAACGCCGGCGAGTTTTGGTCTTCGGAACAGCAAAAGGAGCCCGGCAATCGGAATCAACAACCCTACGGTCACAAAAAATGCTGCGAACCCCAGAGTCCGTATTTCATTCATACGGGTCTCGAATCCCAACGGAGTCAACAGGAAGCCCAGAATAAATCCCAACCCGAACAAAATTGCCAATATCCGCTCTGATTTCCCGAAAGACGCCTTTGAATCAGATAATGAAGACATTTCTTATTCTCCTCATCGAGGTAGCACTCTTTCCAGGCTATTTACCCTGTAAAAGATAAGTCTAACCATACCCGAAGGACAGCAAGAAAAGCCCGGCATGATCTCTCCGGAAACCCGAGGAGTAGCCCGGCGAATGAGGGGATGGACTGCTTAATATTTTTTTTTTGAGCACGGGAGAGAGGGACCAGGGATTGAGATCCCCCCCTCGACAACAGCATGGAGAACATTTGGGTGCAACTCAGGGAATTCCTGGTCGCCCGCCGATATACCGCTCACAACGTTAGCCCTTTTGCCACACACTGCCCTGGTTCCTTATCCGCCTTCGTGGGTTCTCCACCATTGAAGACCTGCGATCAGGCAAGATCGAAGCGGTCGAGGTTCATCACCTTGGCCCATGCCGCCACGAAGTCGTGTACAAACTTCTCCTGTCCGTCGGCGCTTGCGTAGACCTCGGCCAGAGCCCGGAGCTGGGAGTTCGAACCGAAGATGAGATCGACCCGCGTGCCGGTCCACCTGGCTTCGCCAGTCTTGCGATCGTGACCTTCAAACAGGTCCCTGGCTTCCGATACCGCCTTCCATTCCGTGCACGTATCGAGCAGGTTCACGAAGAAGTCGTTGGTGATCGCTTCCGGCCTCCTGGTAAAGACGCCATGCCGGGTCTGCCCGAAATTGGTGTTCAGCACACGCATGCCGCCGACGAGCACCGTCATCTCTGGTGCGGTCAGGGTCAGCAGTTGCGCCTTGTCAACCAGCAACTCCTCGGCTGATACGGTATAACGGATCTTCTGGTAGTTGCGGAAGCCGTCCGCGATCGGCTCGAGCACGGCGAATGAGACCACATCGGTCTGCTCCTGCAAGGCATCATTTCGTCCCGGCGAGAAAGGAACCGTCACATGGAGACCAGCCTTCTTCGCAGCCTCCTCGACGCCTGCACAACCTGCCAGGACGATCAGGTCAGCAAGCGAGACCTTCTTGCCGCCGGAAGCGGCGCTGTTGAACTCGCTCCGGATGCCTTCGAGGGTGTTCAGCACTTTCGCCAGTTCAGCCGGCCGGTTGACTTCCCAATCCTTCTGCGGTGCCAGACGAATGCGTGCGCCGTTTGCACCGCCACGCTTGTCGGAGCCACGGAAGGTGGACGCCGACGCCCAGGCGGTAGAGACCAGTTGGGATACGGACAGCCCGGAAGCCAGGATCTTGCCCTTGAGGGAGACGATGTCCTGCGCATCAATCAGCTGGTGATTGACCGCGGGGATAGGGTCTTGCCAGATGAGCTCTTCGACCGGAACCTCCGGGCCGAGATAGCGTGCACGGGGACCCATGTCGCGGTGCGTCAGCTTGAACCACGCCCGGGCGAACGCGTCTGCAAGCTGGTCCGGATGCTCCATGAAGCGCCGTGAAATCTTTTCGTAGACAGGGTCGAACCTCAGGGAAAGGTCAGTGGTCAGCATGGACGGCGGGTGACGCTTCGACGGGTCGTGGGCATCCGGAATCGTGCCGGCGCCGGCGCCACCCTTCGGTCGCCACTGATGAGCGCCGGCGGGGCTCGTCGTCAGTTCCCATTCGTAGCCGAACAGGATCCGGAAGAAGTTGCTGCTCCACTTCGTCGGCGTGTTGGTCCAGATGACCTCCAGGCCGCTGGTGATCGTATCGCCGCCCTTACCGGTGCCAAAGCTGCTCTTCCAGCCCAAGCCCTGCTCTTCGATGCCGGCTGCTTCGGGCTCAGGCCCCACATGGGTCGCAGGGCCGGCACCGTGGGTTTTGCCGAAACTGTGACCGCCGGCGATGAGCGCAACGGTCTCTTCGTCGTTCATGGCCATGCGGGCGAAGGTCTCGCGGATGTCCCTGGCCGCCGCGACCGGATCCGGGTTGCCGTCCGGACCTTCCGGATTGACGTAGATCAGCCCCATCTGCACGGCAGCGAGCGGGTTCTCAAGGTCCCGGTCACCGGAGTAGCGTTTGTCCTCCAGCCACGTGTTCTCAGGACCCCAGTACACGTCTTCTTCCGGCTCCCAGGCATCCCTGCGGCCGCCACCAAAGCCGAAGGTCGAAAAGCCCATCGACTCCAGGGCGACGTTGCCGGCAAGGACCATGAGGTCGGCCCATGATATTTTCCTGCCATACTTCTGCTTGACCGGCCAGAGCAGCCGCCGTGCCTTGTCGAGGTTCGCGTTGTCGGGCCAGCTGTTGAGCGGCGGGAAGCGCTGCAGGCCTGCACCGGCGCCGCCGCGACCGTCGCCGATGCGGTAGGTGCCGGCACCGTGCCACGCCATGCGGATGAACAGGGGCCCGTAGTGGCCGAAGTCCGCGGGCCACCAGTCCTGCGAGTCGGTCATCAGCGCCTGCAGATCCTTCTTCAGGGCCGCAAAATCAAGGTTTTTGAATTCTTCGGCATAGTTGAAGTCTTTTCCCATGGGGTTAGCCAGCGGTGAATGCTGGTGAAGGATCCTGAGGTTCAACTGGTTCGGCCACCAGTCCTGGTTCGACCTGCCCCTGCCGGTTGCCTGTTTGTTTGCCCCGCCCACTAACGGCGGCTTGCTGTCGTCAGTCATAGCGTTACCTCCTCTTGTTGTCTGACTTTATCCACTGTGGTACAGGAAGATGAATATAGGTTCCCTTTGTCCATCTATCTGGCGGTTGCCTCAGGGTCAAGGTTGTTTGAGCAAGGAGACGTTCCGACACCGCCGTCTGCTGCAGGAAAAAAAGGGAGCGGGAAATACGGGTCGGGACCACACCAGTACCTCTTTCACCATTCTTCTTCGATCATTGTTACCTTGGGTGGGGATACATGAAGGCAGTTGTCTGCACAAAATACGGGCCACCGGAGGTTCTCCAGATCCAGGATATGGAAAAACCTGTTCCCCGGGACAATGAAGTGCTGATAAAAATCCATGCAACTACGGTCACGTCCGGAGACTTTCGCATCCGTAGTTTTAGTGTGTTCCCCTCATATTCTGGCTTCCCTCAAGAATAGCCTGGGAATTACAAGACCGAGAAAACCGACGGCTTCCCAGACCGTGCCGATCACTTGACGGCGAAAAATATCACGTTTGACACGAAGACGATCACGGTCCCTGCCGGGTCGACCGTCGTGATGACATTCATCAAAAATGACGCGGGAATCCCGCACAATTTTGCACTGTATACGGATTCCTCGGCGACCACCCGGATTTTTGCCGGTGACTTTGTGACCGGTGTGAAGACCGTGACCTACAAGTTCACCGCACCGTCCGCACCGGGGTACTACTTCTTCCGGTGTGACGTGCACCCGGAGGCGATTACTGGGACGTTCGTCGTGACGTGAGATAGGATAAATTTTTTTTGGACACCGGTAACCATTCTTTTATGAGGGATATGCTCCTCATGTGCCGCATTCGGGCAACATGAGGAATTTTTTGTATCCACTGGAGTCGTTTATTCGCGTATATTTTTGCGAATTTGGACATCCGTCGGCTACCGATTCAGGTATCACGGCCTGGGGAATGTTTCATAAAAACCGAAGATTGGGCAGACATTTTTCCGTCGGCAATCATCCGGATGCGAGCAAAAGTTCATCTCCTCGAAGACAATACAGTCCCCTGCCTGATATGGGCAGGGTGAGAAGGATGTATTTTGTTGCTCTGGTAAAATTCAAGGAGAAGCAGACCAAGGAAGTTGTTGCCAGGAACCTGAAAAGAATAGAGACAGAGACCAAGGAAGGGATTAAATATCACGGTATTTACTGGACTCTCGGCAAGTACGATGCGGTTGCCATCTTTGAAGCTTCCGATGAAAAAACAGCGATGAAGATTTCTATTCGCCGGGGAGATGGGATGTCGATAGAGACGCTCGTGGCAGTACCGGTGGAAGAAGCACGAAAGCTTGCCTGAGTAGAGAAACGCGGATACCTTTTTTGTTTTTTTCCTGTTTGGCACTATTCGGTCAGATCCCCCTGCCGGTGAGGCCTCCGGTTGTTTCACGATACTATTATATATTCCGCGGCTATGTCTGGAGATGGTGAGAACCAATGATGTTTGTGGCTACCCTTGTCCATCCGCCCGAGTTGTGCCTTGCGAGGGAGGAATTTGGAACTGAAGCGAAGGAATGGATCGACGGAATGAGTGATGCGGCAAAGAAACTGGGAGTAAAGGTTCAGGGGGCATATTCCTGCCCGGGTGAACACACCTTCTACTTTGTCCTCGAATCGGATGATTTCAAAGCGATTACCGCATTCTTTTCCGGTATCATGCTCACGCATAATGCTGCCCGGATTTCTCCGGTTATTCCCCTCAAAGTCGCCAGTGATACGCTTATCAAGTAAGGAGGAAGGGGAAAATACTTATTTTCGCGACGATTATTCCGCGAATAAGACCTACCTGAAGACCTGACCACCGCCCAGGACATTCAGGGAGACTATTTCTTCCGTTCTCCGCCGCAGCAGGATCCGGCCTCTCCCCCGCATCCGCAGGTACCGCTGTCCATGTCTTTTCCCCGGATCGCGGCATTGATCATCGCCCATGCACAACCGACACCGCTCTGCACTTCGATTGCCTGTACGGGACAGTTAAGGGCACATGCACCGCACTCCATGCATGCGGTCTGCCGCACGAGCGTCGCCCGGTCCTTTCCCTCCGCAAAGACCCCGTGGGGGCAGACCTGTGTGCAACGGGTGCAATTGATGCACCGCTCCGGGTAATACCGGAGCGTGTTCTCCCGGTATGAGTCAAACATCAGATCACCCCGGTAAGGAGGAATACACCCAGCAGAATGAAGAGTGCACTCCCGGCGACCGCAATGACCACCATGGCCGGCACGTACCGGAAGATCTCTGTTCTCACTCCGGTCCGCGACGTAAAGGTCGTGCACCCGGTAAAGTTCAGGGCCAGGTACGCGGTCACGACCGGGATGAGGAGGAGCACGATCAGTGCGGCAAGCACATTCGCCGGGAACGGCAGCACGGGGTTTCCCGCAGAGAATATCGCAAAGGGTAATGCGACGATCAAACCGAGAATGAGCCCCTTCGTGCTGAAATCACGGGTGGGGATGAAGGGAAGCAGGGCCGGGAAGAGCACGGTTCCCGCGAGAACGGCGGCTATTGCCGCGAATGCCGCGACCGGTCCCGCAAGAAAGTACAGAACGATCGCTGCCACGAAGGTCGGCAGTGCAACGTGCACGAATTCCACCGGGGCAAGAACGATCCGGTCCCTGAAGGTGAACTGTACCCGGCGCATACCGGGCGTTGCGTTATGCGATTCCAGGTATTCCGGGAGGTCACGTGAACGGACCGGGCCGTATTCCACGGTAAAACCGGAGCGTCGTCTCACTACATGGGCCGCAATGCCCGGGGCACCGAGTTGCGGAAGAACGAGGGTCCGGTGCCGGACGACCGAGGAAAGCCCGGTGAGTTCAATTCTCCGGACCAGTTCATCGGTCCCGAACGTCCCTTCTCCGGCGGCACACCAGACATTAATCCCCTTCGTGTCGAGGACGAGAATATACCCGTCGATACCCGCGAGTGCGGAACGGACCGCATCGAAACTGAGCGTGTAATTCGCCGAGACGAGAACGGGGGAATCGGGTGAGGGTTCCCCGATCCGGTACAGGCCGGGCGCTACGCGGTGTCCCATCCGGTTCACCCCCCACCGGGCAAGCAGATGATCGATCCTGTCGGCGGTGGAGAGCGTTCCGGAGGTCACGAAGATCCCGGGCGCCGGATTTGTCGTGCATTGGCAGGGTGTCGTATCCGGTTGACATTGACAGGATGTTGTTTCCTCCTGACATTGACAGGATGTTGTTTCCTCCTGACATTGACAGGATGTTGTTTCAGACCGGTTCCGATCCGGGCAACAGGGCGGGGTAGGGGCAGCGGCCGTATCATTCTCCATATCTATCCTCACTCCCGATCCCGTACCAGCGGATCGAGCACATTTTGCACCATGCCGCTCAGGTTCTCGACCTTCATGAGAGCGAGGCAGCATACGGAGCCGTCCTTCTCCCAGCTGATCAGGGCGAGCTTATCACCGGTCCGGATGCCCGCTCTCTCCCGCACGTCTTTCGGGAGTACCATCTGTCCGCGGTCATCGACACCGAGGACTGCCTCCACCCGGCACCCGGTACCGGGTTCGCATTTATAGTTCGATTCCTCTGAATGGGGGATCTCATCCTCGGCCTTCTTTCTGGACATGGATACCTTTCATCATACGATGAGGTTTCTATACTATTTAGAATTATCAGTAATATCCAATTTATCATACATATCTGATATTGTCCCGGCCTGACGGGATATCTGACGGCTCTTCCGATTTGAGATCTTCTGATATGAAAAAATGTGACATAGAACTCTTTATATTCCGGATCGTCGGAAATATTTCACGGTACGATCCATGACAAAAAAACATACGGAAACAAAGAGTGAACCGGCATCAGCGAGTGGGGCCGGGCGTATCGTGATCGTCATTATCATCCTCTGCTTCGTCGGGATTATGCCCGTACTGGTCTGGTTGAGCATTCCCCCGACAAGCACGAGTTCCACGGTCAACGATGCATCCCAATACGTCGCGACCGCTGCTGCGGATACCAATCTCCAGATATGCACCCAGAACGTTATCGTCCTCGACTACCCGGGCGTACAGAATGCAGCGAAGTACAATCTTTCCCCTGACTGCAAGACCGCAACCAGTGCGAATACTGTCGTGATGGGGGTCATCGGGTTTTCCAGTTCACAGGCACAGGAGAATGCCCTATACACGGCTCAGAATAGCTATAAAAACTGGCGGGAGACGAATACGGAGGTCTACACCGATGCGACGAACGTGATCATCGTTACGGGACCCCCGGGAGACACGTATGTGCAGGCGATCGGCAATTCCCTGACCGCACAGGGTGCCCAGCAGGTTACCTGAATCAGCGGTGGATCATTCAGTTAGCTTGGCGAACCCGGCTGTGAATATTCCCGGAAATCAGGAAGATCCATCTTTCGAATAACTCTTTTTTATTGAAATGGATATCGGGTAATATTCCTTCTCCGCTTTCTGCTTTAAACAAAAAGAGAAGATCCCCCAGGGGGATTTCTTACTCGTCACTCGGGACAGTGGCCGGGGTCGATAAGCCCGATATGGTGAGCAGTTCAATGAATGTTGACCAGTAACTTTATTCGGGCCGGAATGTCTCGCTTTTACTCCTCTCTTTTCCCACCGTACGCCCTGACATGCCCCCATGCCCGGTGATGGAGAGGGTACTTTTCTGTATCCGTATACAGGGAGGGATCTGTTCGTCCGAATACCTCGCGGTCCTTCCCCACCGGGCACACCATTATGCAGATACCGCACGGGGAGATGGATCGCCTGCGAAGCGCGATATTCCGGGAGAGGCAGGCCGTCTTGTCGGTCAGCCCCTCCGGGTAACCGGCCTCGTCGAGGGCACCCGCGGGGCACATGGTCACGCATCTCATGCAGCGGGTGCAGAGTTCCTCTTCGATAAGGGGATCCGGAGGGAGAACTGCCGTGGTGAAGACCGACCCGAACCGCACCCGGGGACCGTATCCGGGGGTCAGGAGCGTATTGTTCACCCCGAATGTGCCGAGCCCCGCGAGGAGAGCGGCGTGCCGGTGTGAGAAGAAGGCCACCGGGTTCTCCCGCAGTACCTCTCCTGACCCGTACCCGTCCCGGGGGACGAACATCGACGGGTAGCCCCATTCGGTGAGAAAATTGGCCAGCCGGTAGGTATACTGGTCGAGCAGGATGTTTACCGTATTGTAGAGCTCGTGGTACAGGATTGACGGCGCAGTCTCGAGAACGGGGAGGGCGACCGGCAACCCGATGACGATCACGGACCTCGCTTCCGGGTAGATGGACTGCGGATAGAACTCGCTCGGCATCCAGGGCTGAAAGGGCGGGTCTTCCCATCGCCCGGCTGCTGCAACCCCAACGAGCGGAATCTCCATCTCCCTGCATTTATCGATAAGTATTTCCTTGAGCTTCCGGTTCATACGACTCCGTGCAGGGATTATCAGAGGCAGCGATGATAATACCATTGAAACCCGCAATACGGCGAAGTGCCTCCTTTAATTTGACCCGTATTGACTGGATTGGCTTGAACCCCGATACCCTGCTCGAGGAAGCCCGGGAGGGTATATTCCTACCTGACATCTCCCGGAAAGAGTTTCTTTCCTTTTTCCGTGTATTCGATAGCCCCGAGTTGCCTGAGGAAATCCAGCTGGTCATCGACTTCCCATCCCTCTGCAAGTTTTCCGTTCACGATGCGCCAGATGAAAACCATCCTCATGATCAGCTTGCTGCCAGTAGGGGGGAACGAGACTCCAAAATGGTTCCATTCGCCGGTATGGGTCCCCGTTGCGGTAACGCATACCCATACCCTGTCCCCTTCCGCAATGATATCCCCGATATGTTCATGCCAGTCCGGGAACGCCGTGAACGCGAGCCGAAAGAGCTGTCTGAAGCGTTCCCGGCCCTGTTGCTGATGGGTATGGTCAACATAATCCGGTGCCACCAGATCGTCGAATACATCCAGGTTTCGGGTATTGTAGGCTTCAATAAATGTGCAGACAGTCGCCTTATTCTCCTCGATCGACATGAACATCACCTCTCCCTGGATCCTTTTTTACTTTATTGCATGCGTTCACTTATCCAATATATAACAAACCTACATCCATTCAACACGGAATGATCAGGTCCTGCCCGTTCAGCAATCATTTGAAAATAATCATCCTCGATGGCAAGGGGTATTCCGACCGTGGATTACCGTAGCTGAATGATGGAATGCGGTACAGGAAAGTCCTGTTGATGAGAAAGAAGGGGGATTCCGGGTCGATGACTGCATCACAACGTTATTGGGTTTTTCCCCCGAACAGGTACTGGATTCGCGAGCGAGAAGATCAACTTCCTACTCGCCAAGGTGAAGACCATGCATCCTGCGCCCGGCCGGGAAAATCCTCCTCCCATCCTGGAATTTGAGAATGTCACCGTCGTGAGGGGGGAGAAGCGGCTCCTCGACGCCGTGACGGTCACTATCCACGAAGGGGAGCATATCGCGATACTCGGACCGAACGGTGCCGGGAAGTCCTCGTTCATCCGGACGATCTCCCGGGAGTACTATCCCCTGGACCAGGGGCACCGGATGACCTTCCGGATCTGGGGGCGGGACCGGTGCGATGTCTTCGATATCCGGTCGCTGATCGGGCTCGTCTCCAACGACCTCCAGTACGCGTTCACCCGGGACCTGTCGGGGAGGGAGGTGATCCTCTCCGGGTTCTTCTCGAGCATCGGGCTCTGGCGGAAGGAGGCAACCCCCGCGATGGAGGAGAAGACGGACCGGATACTCGACTTCCTCGGGATCGCCCACCTTCAGGACCGGCCGATGAACGAGCTCTCCTCCGGCGAGGCCCGGCGGTTCCTGATCGGCCGGGCGCTGGTCCACGACCCGAAACTCCTGATCCTCGACGAGCCCACGAACAGCCTCGACCTCCACGCCCTGCACGCCTTCCGGCAGGTGCTCCGGAGGATCGCCCGTTCGGGGACCGGGATCGTCCTCGTGACCCACAACCTCCCGGACATCATCCCGGAGATCTCCCGGGTCATCCTGATGAAGGACGGTGCGTTCTGGAAGGACGGCCCGAAGGCGGAGGTCCTGACCGACAGGAACATCGGCGAACTCTTCGACGTCCCGGTCCGGGTCCGGGAAGAGGACGGGTACTATTACGCGACGGGGTACTGAACCTGCCGACGCGGGTTGAATCTTTTCATCGATCGATGAACCAGGCAGAAATACATCTTCGACCTGTCAGGGAACCGGGCTCCGTTTCTGCTGTTCCAGTTCCTGGAGATACCGTTCCCTTCTCGCTATATACGGTCCGGGATTCCGGCCGAAGGGGACGTATTCCGAGACCTGCCAGCCTTCGGCCGCCATCTCGATCTTGGTCTGGTCGGCAAGCCCCGTCAGGAACCCGAAGGTGACCCTGTCCCGGCGATCCTCCATCAGGGAGCGGATCTCTCTGATGAGATCGGGATCATGGGTACCGACATGGAAGCCGACATCGTAGCCTGCGGTCTCCCGGACGAGATCGAGGAACCTCTTCCGGATCTCAGCATCGTCCTTCACGTCCCCGATATAGGCGCCCTTGACGAACCGGGGCACGATCCCGAGTGCAAGGAGCAGCCGGATGTCCCCGGCCGTCCGGTCCAGGTACGCCTGCACAGCCAGGGTCACCGGCAGGCCCCGGTTCGCGCAGAGAGCCCCCGCTTCCATGGCCGCTCCCACCAAGCCCCGCCCTTCCATGTCGATCTCGAAACCCACCCCGGCTCTTTTCGCTTCCCGGCAAAGATCATAGGTCTGTTGAAGCGCCAGGTCGCCGTCAAAGAGCGCCCCCAGGGAGGAGAGCTTGACCGATATCGATGCAGAAAGGTTGTCTGCCGTAATGCCGGCGATCGTTTCCCGGTAGGCAGCGCTCACGCCATCCACCTCCCCGGGTGTCCGGGTGTATTCATCAAGCACGTGGAAGGTGCACCGTATCTTCTCCCGGTTCCGCTCGCGACACCGGGAAAGAGCCTGGCCAAGGTCGTCGGGGTTCCACCGGTTCCCCAAACTTTTTTCCGCCATCGTCTCAACCCGGCGCCGGCTCCCGGGAGAACAGGACCCACACGGCAACGAGCATGGAGATGCTCGCGATGAGGAAGATTACCGAAGAGGTGCTGGCTGAAAGGCCTTCCCCGGAGAAGGCCGAGATGTCGTACACCACGTAGATGGCAAAGGTGAGGGCAATGAGCCACCCGAAGACCTTCTTCTTCAGGATACCGATACCCAGACCGATTCCGCAGATGATGACCTCGATGGCGATGGAGACAGGCTGGAGATAGAGGGAAAGATCCATGCAGAGCGGTGAGTCGCGGGACTACAAATGATCTTCGGGGACGGAGGTCTGCCGGTTCCCGCAACCGAAGAGTATCTCGTTTGAATTTCCGCAATAAAGAACCGGTGCTGCTCCGAAACCTGGCCTGGATATCACGGGTGTGACCGGAGAGAGCCGCACAACGGATGGTAACGGTGGCAATTCGGAACAGTCAGGCGAAGCAGATCGATTACCGCCGGCATTTCCTTTCCGCCGGATATCAGGTAATCTTCCCACACCGGATCACGGGCTCGCTCAGGCTTCAGGTTCTTTCCGGATCCCGGCAGCAAACGCCTCCACCTTGGCCATGAAGGCCCCGCTCTCGACCTCGGCCTCGACCGTCCAGGCGGAAGAGACAAACCGCATCCCTTTTTCTTCGAGGTGTTTCCTCACCAGGGCAATCGCTCCTTCGGCACCCCGGCCTCCCATCTCTATGAATACGTGGAAGGGTTTTCCCTGCCCGCCGGTAACCGAATTCAGGTACTCGTTCACGTACGGGGGCACCTTGCCTGCCCAGACCGGGGTTGCCACGACGAGCTCGTCGATCCCGGCGAGGTCGGTTTTAGAGGGCTTTATGGCCGATTTCATCGACAGCATTGCTTTCATCGCCTGCTTGCTGATGCCCGGTTCCCTGTCCGGTTCGATCCGGACCAGCTCTGCGTGGAGCTGGTCCGCAAGCACCTTCGCGATCTTTTCCGTGTGCCCCTTCCATGAAAAATACACGATTCGTATGGTCATTGATGAATCACGAATGAACTCATGGCGGGCGGAGTAAAAAGGTTTTTGGGGATGTTCTGCCGGTCCGGATACATTCTCCCCTATTTCATCAATTGATCAGGTGCACCATATCGAAACAGTGTCAATAAGAGCCACTTGCACTCGAGCTCGCCGTCACCTTCAGTACATGCTCGTCCTGATACAGCCTGTCCATTGTACTGTTGTAATAATCCGGACCGTTTAGTACGCCGAGATCGACGGTCATGACCAGGGGGGTCTGGATAACGAGACCGGCCTCCTGTAACCGGTACCTTGTCAGGTCCAGATCACCCTGAATTGAAAACAGGACGATCACCTGGCCCTCGATCTCCTTGATCCGGCTCCCGGGCTCGTTCGGGTCATACACGGAAACACCGCTCTCATTCCGAAGAAGGCCGATGACCCGTTCATAATCCGAACGGGGCACTACTATATACCGGTCGAGGGAAGTTTCAAATGTCGACCGGAATTCCGGATCCAGGGCTGATATGATCTTCCTCCCTTCTGCCTCGGATATCCCCGCCGCGAACCATACCCCAATCCTCTCATGGTACACCGGGTCCTGCGAAGACAGGTCCGTTATAACTCCTCCGGGTGAAACGATTGCAGGGATTATAACACCCTGGTGAGCGGGGTTCACCGGAGTAACGAGATAACTCCCAGGTGAAAGCGGTATCTCCGAAATGAGCGATGGACCTGAAGGGGAAATGATGGAAGGGACGAGCTGTGGGGATATCCAGCAGAGCCACGGGGGACGTGATGGAGTCCCGATCCGTCGGGGTCTGGATGGGCAAAACCCTTTCCGGGAAGAATCCCAGTGTCCCTTCGTTATCAACTGGGGTGGATGTACCGTAATAGATAGGCTGAGGCGGGTTGACAAAAGTCGTTTCTGCATTGCCTATATAGGAAAATGAATCGATAGCCGGCGTTATCGTCTGATAGTTAATTGTTGGGTCCATTATGATTGAGGGGTTTTGGGCATACGCTCCGAAACCGAGGATTGCATATGAGATGATTATTATGGCCAGGAGAATTCTCATCGACTTCATGGAATATTCCTCATATAATTTTTGAATCTCCCCTATCGTGCCCAAATTCCGTAAATGATGGAGAGAGCCTTGACTTGAGGATCGTATCGTAATATATCCACAATGGTTTTTGCGAGTGAATCCGGTTGTTCATTATTATAATCGATCAAAAACGTCACCGAGTCCGGCGGATTATTCCGGGGAGTGTCATCGATCAGGATTCGATAACCATCGGGGATACGGTGCTTTTCGATAATGGCGTATGCTTCGTCTATCGTAACGGATTGGTCGAATACTACCTTGATCCCCCAGTTCGTCGTGTCACCGGTGATCATCTCTCCAACCGCACCCCCATACCCCCAACTCGTGGGGAAGAACTTGCCCGATTCATAGTCGGGGATGAGGATCCCACTCATCTGTTGATCAATGTCCGATGCCAGGGGGAAGAGCCCCGGGGTATCGTAGACGGACGGTGCCAGGATCGGGAGAGGAGCCGGTACCGGATCGAATGAGGGAATGTTCACCGGCGGTGAACCGGAATTATCCGGGGAAACCGGGTTGGTATCCAGGGTTGGTTCCGGAGCGGCCGGCCCGGGCTGATCCCATTGCGGCGAGAGGTCGGGGATGATGTAAGGTTGTACTTCCGGTGAAGAATAAAGACCAGGATCGAATGCGGTGATAAGTACCGGAGAATAGTCGCCGGTTGTTACTGCTGATGCATATACAAGCCCGGGATCCACCGGGATTCCTCCGGCTGCAGCGATCCCCACGCAGCCGAAAGTGATCATAAGGATAAGAATACAGGATTTTATCACGAGTCTCCCCCCCTTCTCTGATAGCCCTCCGTTGGGCCTCGTTCAAGAAATACTTTCGGATAATGTCTATCCTGGAGAATAAAATGGATAACCGGGTAGTTTGTTCATCCCTTCTTCATCGCCTCCGCCTTCATCTCCTTCGGCAGCAGCTCGATCGCGTATCGCAACGCGGTCCGGGGCATGGACTTTTTATTCCGCATGACATAGGAGAAGACCTCCTCCGGGTGCAGACGGCTCGCCTCCTTGAGGAGCCACCCGTATCCTTTCTGCACGAGGTCGTCCGGGTCGGTCAGGAGCAGGTCGGCGATCTCCAGCGCATCGGCGAGGAATCGCCCCCGTTTCGCCGGGACGATCAGGGTTACCGCCGCTGCCCGCCTCATCCACCGGTTCTCAGACCGGGTCCAGTGTTTCAGTTCGTCGACATATGCCGGATATTTCTCGATGAAGTCGCCGACGGCATGGTTGCATAAACTGTCGCAGGTCGCCCAGTTGGTGATGTACGTGTCGATCCAGCGCTGGAATATGCTGATGTCTTCCGGTTCAAACCGGTCCGCAAGGTTCGGGACCCACGTCGAGACCACGAAGGCCTCCTCGATGTTACCCGAGCGGTACAGCTCCTCGCAGAGTGCAAATATCTCCGGCTTGGTCCGCGATTGCACTTCCTTCCAGTATTTTTTCGCGATCTTCGTCACGGTCGGGGTCTTGACGCCGTACCCCTTCACCTCTTCCCTGAAGAAACGCGTGAAGCTATCTTTCGTTGCCTCGTCCCGGTTCGCTGCCAGTTCTTCCCGGATCTTCCGGATCACCGGATCCATACAGGAGGTGGGAATGGAGGGATGATAAGGGTAGTTAAAATCCACCGGCCTTAAAGGGGAATTTTATCCATTCTATTCCTGACCGGGGAATGTTCTCCATTCTATTCTCCCTTCCTGCCTCATCCCCGACAATCCGATTATCCTTTCCACCGGGAGGATTCCATACTTTTTTCCCTGTTCCCGGTTCAGGTGTAGACACAGTATGGAATAGCCATGACTACTCTCTTAGATTACGCCCGGCAGGGAATCGTTCCACCCGAGATGGATTCTGTCGCCCGGATGGAACATGTAGATCCGGACATCCTCCGTGAACGGATGGTCGCAGGTACTGTTGTCATCATGCACAAGAGGGATGTCGCGGTCGGGATCGGCGAGGGGTTGCGGACGAAGATAAACGTCAACCTGGGAACGTCCACGAACCGTATCAATCCCTCCGAAGAGATCGAAAAGGGGCTGATCGCGGAGAAATACGGGGCGGACACGATCAGCGACCTCTCGATGGGTGGCGACATCACCGGGATCCGGAGAGAGATCCTGCGGCAGACCCGACTTCCGGTCACCACCGTGCCGATCTACCAGGTTGCCGCAGAGTGCGGGCTCGATGCCATGACCGCCGGGGACATCCTCGCCACCATCCGCTCGCAGGCACAGGACGGGGTATCTTCGATGGTGCTCCACTGCGTGAATACGGGGATGCTCGATTTGTTCCGTCAGCGGAGACGGATCCTCGGCATGGTCTCGAAGGGAGGGGCGATCACCGGTGCGTTCATGCGGATCCATGACTGCGAAAACCCGTTCATCGGGAATTTTGATGAGATCCTCGCGATCCTGAAGGAATACGACATCGTGCTCTCGCTCGGGAACACCGCCCGGAGCGGGTGCATCCACGATCTCCCGGACGAGATACAGCGCGAGGAACTCCGGCAGAACCGGGAACTGGCGTACCGGGCGCATGCGGAGGGGGTCCAGACGATCGTCGAGGGGGCCGGGGGTCACATCCGGACCGACCGGATCCGGGACCATATCCGGTACTATAAAGAAAGCATGCCGTTCCCGCTCTTCGTCGCCGGACCGCTCCCCACCGATACCGCATTCGGATACGATCACATCGCCGGCTGCGTGGGGGCGAGTATCGCAAGCGGAGCCGGTGCCGATTATCTCTGCGCCATTACCCCCGCGGAACACTTGGGGCTTCCCGGACCGGGGGACGTGAAAGAGGGACTGATCGCATTCCGTATAGCGGCATATATCGGTGATTCCCTGAAGTACGGCAGGGATGAGAAGGACAAAATCATCGCGGAGAAGAGGGCTGTCTTCGACCGGGAAGGCCAGATCTGCCTGGCACTGGACCGCGAACGTGCTGAGACGCTCTCTTCGGGGAATGCCGGGTGCACGATGTGCGGGGAGTTCTGCGCGATTAAACTCATGAAATTATTGTGAACACGATCGTCACAGATACAGCGCAATGACCAGCAGGCCCGTGGAGACTGCGACGTATAAGATCCCCGGGATGAGGTGGGCCCAGAAATAGGGGCGGATCTCGAGTGACGGTGACTTCTGTTCTTCTTCGGAGAAGAATTTCCGGGGATAGCCGTGCAGGAGGGCTTCATAGATCCGGAAGTAGCCGAAGCTGTAAAAGGAACTGATGCTGACGAGCATGATGTTCACTACCCCGGTGACGGTTGCTTCGAACGTGACGTCGTATATCCCGAGCAGGGTAAACATGATGGCAAACTGCAGGATCGGGAGGAGAAACAGTACGATCCACGCAGCGAACAGCCGGTTGATATTTTGGGACTTCCCCAGCCACGCATTGTACGTGTCGTAGGGTCGGTACGTCTCATGGGAACGGTCGATGATCAGGGTGAAATAAATCGCGAAAAAAATAGAGAAAACGATCTGGGCTTCGTTCAGGTCCATGTTATTTATTAATTACCAACGGGCACTGGCTGGGTGTGGGTATGGTAAACCAGTCATCCCAGGACTTCGGGGCGGTGCTTGACGTATCGACCGCACTGGTCACGGATGCGATGGTTCCCTCATAGAACGAACCCGGGGGGGTGTATGTCATGATCGGGAATACGGATGGTAAGACGGTCGATACCGGTACTCCGATCACGGGAGAGAAATCCTGGACGAACGGACTCACGATGGAGGGTACGACCGGGGTGAATGTACTCGGAGAATCGAAAATGTAGAGCTCCGGTTGAAACCCTGCCGTGCTCACCAACGCATCGGCTGACATTGAGCTGGCGGTGACTCCCGGGATGCCGAGAACCAGGACGGCCGCGATCATGAACGTGAGAACTAACTTTTTCAACTGTATCAGCTCCATCTGGTAAGGAAATTTTCTCTGTAACCGTATATATTCATCTGATGCTCTTGGTCAGGAGAAATACCGCACCAAACCCAACAAGATTCCCGGGTGTTACCCCGGATGAGTGATAGGGGGGGTGCGAATCCCCTTGCAAACCTTACCCAACCCTGCCGCACCTTGCAGCACCACACCTAACCCGACCCACTTCCGAGATCCCGATGTATGGGACCGACCGGGTGACCGACCCATTCGGGTCTGCAGGATGAACCTGGCGGTGCATGGGCTGTCCGGCGATATCAGGGAAGCGAACTCGAACTATGAGGACCCGCACCAGTCATTCGGGAAATTCGTCAACGGTCTGTGTATCCATGCGGTTAGACACAGAGCGTTCGGCTCCGGGAATTCCAGAGGAAGACCCGGAGCCGCTTTTTTTAGCCTTCACGGGGCAGAGAATTTTTTGCGCGTTCCCCTGCCCCTAATCCCGCAACCTGAACCGGATCGCCCGGTCATGAATGATGTCGTCGTAATCGGCACCAGAGGCCGTGGCCGGATTGAGGTAGGCCCGGTAGCCGATGATTATCGGGTCGTTAAGCCCGAGACAATAACCGGGGCTCGCGCACGGATGTTCCGGGGTTGCGGTCGGCACGACGACAAAGTATTTGTCATGCTTGTCCTGCGGCGGCTGGCGAAGCACCTTCACCGCGTACAGGTAGGGCGCCATCGGGTCCCCGGGGATGTATTCCTCTGCGCTCCCGGTGAAAGCGTGGCTGGTCATGCTCACCACGCCGTTCCAGCTGCGGTCGCCGCACCCGAACACGTACTGCCACGGGTTGTCCTGGCACGAACTGGTGACCCAGTCTCCGTACACCCCGAAATTGGAATAGGTAGCCAGGCCGGTTGCCGCATGGTTGACCCCGTAGACCACAACCATATCGTCGTTCCCCAGCGTGAAATTGGCAGCCTCGCCGGAAAGCGACGTCCGCAGGTAGGGCGTGTCGGAGCCTTCCCCGGCAACGAACTTGTGGTAGAGGGGCGAGCCGGGGTCAGCCTCCTCCAGCACCTCCCTTGAATCGGCAAACCAGCGGATGGATTCATAGGATTCGTAACTGACATTGGGCGTCTGGGCGAGGATGGCGTTTTTCAGTCGCTCCAGCCCGGCATTCAGGTCGGGATAGAGCTCGCTCTCGCTCCTCCATGTGCGGACCCGCTGCCCGGGCGTGGGGTAAGGGTCCAGCACCGGCGCCTGTTCGGGCGTAACCCGCCATACCCTGGCATAATGGTCGTCACTGAGGTACTGGTCCCCCTCGGCCTTGCTGGCGAAGTTAGCCGTGCGCATCAGGATGACAAACGAATCGGCGAGCGGGGTCTCGGGAAGGACGCCGAGATTCAGCAGCCCGGAAGGAATGACATAGGGATTGATCATGGATTCGGGATAGCCGGCCGCCCGGGCCATGGCCGCTACATGCTCGTAGACTCCCCTGTCCGCCGTGAAGATCACGATCGTCTGTTTGCTGAAGGGTGTGCCGCCCCCCTCGGTCTTGATCAGGGCGTTGTTCAGCGGATCGTTCACGGCGGCGTTCATCCAGTCCCCTTTGCGAACGAGGCTGTCCTTGTGCCGGACCCAGAGGTAGACCGTGAAGCTGAAGTAGTCGCACTGTGGCGGGGTCGGCCCCAGGTAGACAACAGCCTCGTCAGGCCTGAGCCGAAAAATCGTGAGCCCCCTCTCGAAAGGATTTTCCTCGCCGAGAGGGGAGATCGGAACCATCAGCACTTTGTAGGGTTGGCCTGCGTTGTTGCCGTTGGCTGAATCACCGATGCCGGAGTCCAGCAGATCGACGATCGGATCGACGGGTGTCATTTGGCCGCTGTTGACAATAAATCCGTTTGCCTCCAGCGTTGCCCGAAAGGACGCAGCCCGGCCCTGGTCCTCGTCACTGGCGCCGGGCGGAACTATATCGGGCACGGTAACAGGGAGTATGTCACCGGGTGCGATGATGTCCGGTTGCACAGGGAGTATGCTGGGCACGGTAACAGGGATTATGTCACCGGGTGCGATGATGTCCGGTTGCACAGGGATTATGCTGGGCACGGTAACAGGGATTATGTCGCCGGGTGCGATGCTGTCCGGTTGCACAGGGATTATGTCGCCGGGTGCGATGCTGTCCGGTTGCACAGGGATTATGTCGCCGGGTGCGATGCTGTCCGACGGTTTGAAGGTATAGGGAGTAATAGTAACGGTGCGGGCTGCTGAAACGGTCTTGCCGATGTAGTCAGACCCGTCGGGTGCCTTGTAGTTGTCCTTGATACCGTTCACGTTGCATTCTGCGGTGACAGTATAGACCCCGGCCTTGTACATCCGGGTGCCCTGGGAGTCGAGTACCCCGGTGTTCCACCCGATGGTGTTGTCGTTGTTGGGGGTCACCCAGTACGCCGGCTGCTGGGCCACATTAACCTTGAGCAGCGGGATGGAAGTGCTGGTCGTCTGATAGAGTGCGTTATACACGAAGCCGTCAGCGGTCTTCACCTTGATGGTGAACTGGCCATCAGTAGCGGCGTTGTAGTTCGGCCGCTGGGAGATCGTGTAGAGGTTACTCTCAATCCGGAAGTTCAGAAAGTCGCCGGCCGGGACAGACTTACCCGAGGCATCCTTTACCGTCTTCTGGTCCCAGACCTTGACATCGATTGACGGGTCAAGAACATTGAATGCCACTTCTCCCGGGCTGCCGGTCCACCTGTACCAGTGACCCGTTCTTCCCCCGAAGATCGAGGGCGCCACGGAGAAATTGGCCGGATCCCCGACAGTCAATACATAATCGGGTACATCGGTTGCCGGGACGGTTCCTGCGGCAAACCATGCAAGACTTGTTGCCGTTCCTGCGCAGGCCGAAATGTCGAGACCCTGTTCACCGATGAACACATCGTTGCCTGTTCCAATCGTCTTTACCTCTGCAGAAGCAAGTGGGATAATTGCCACTAGCAGTATGAATAGAAAATAATACGCCCTCATCAAGCCACCTTTTATATAGACATTACTGAATTGTTTTTTGCCATATTTTGCTATATATAAGCTTAGCAGGGAAGTCAGGGAAGTTATGGTGCATTTCTTCGCGGTTGTATGGATTGTACTCAGTAAGATTTCATATACGAGGGGGTAAAAGCATGTCTAACGGGAGTCCCTCTGCTCTGATGGGGGCGGGGGTGTTTTGCCCCGGGGTTCACCATCGGTGCTGCAATTGGCGGGGCGCCTGGCATGACCCTACACCTGATTGCCCCGGCGAAGTCGTCCAGATCCCCAGACCAATATATCTGAAGTCTGGCGAATGGCCGGTTAATGCGAATTAATCTGCCATTTTCACGTGAGTTTGCGTATGATTTCTCCATATTTGTCAAGATTCCGCTGCTCCTGAAGGCATTTTCACCTCCGTTACCACATCCTCGTGTTCAGGCATTTCTGCGCCGTATCGAAGATTTGGATTTTGATGAAAATCAGCTCATTTTAGCATTCGCAGGTCAAAAAAGATTTGGACTCTGTCAGGAATCCCATCCCCTGCACGGTCAATCTCATTTCTAAAAAGGTGATCTCTTTCCTGCGCCACCCGAGCCAGATTTTGTTTCAATGGTCAGGTCATCGGTGGCAGCAAGAAGGCCCGGGCATTCCTTTCCATAAGTCCGTTCGAGCTCGTGCCGTTCCTCGAGGGTCGTGTATTTGTTGGCCCCGAAATGGATCAGGGCAAGCCTCTTTGCATGGGCTTCCCGTGCGATGCGGATCGCATCTTCCGGGTTCAGGTGCGGCCAGTACGGGCTCTCCTCCCCGGGTTTCAGCCCGCACTCGGCGATCAGGAGGTCCGCGTTCCGGGCGAGGAGGACGGCATTCTCGCAGAAGCCGGTATCGGTGCAGAAGGCGATCTTCTTCCCCTCGATGGTGATCGCGTACCCGAAGCAGGGGACGGGATGGACCAGCGGCCGGCACTCGACGGGGATGGGAACACGGTGACTTCCTTCCGCAAGCCCGGTGAACGTGACCGGGAACGGGAGCTCCTCGAACGGCACGGTGAACGGTTCCCTGACGAATGACCGGAGCACGGCTTCGATCCCGATCTGACCGCAGATGGAGAGCGGGTGCCGGAACCGGAACTTCATGAGGGTATGCAGCCCGGCGATGTGGTCGATGTGGTAATGGCTGATGAACAGGAACGTCGGCTTCTCCTGGCTGATGTACCGGTCGGCCTTTGCGATGCCGTTGCCGGCGTCGAAGATGATATCGTATTCCTCGGACCGGACCAGCACCGAGCAGGTATTCCCGGTGAGGGTGTCGTACCACCCGTTCGTGCCCAGAAAGGTGACCTTCATCTCTTCCGGGTATGGCGGCGGAAGACAAAAAGACCGGGTACTCGTCCGGCCATAATTGTTATTGTCCTTGATGTCCGATCCTCCACTTTCCAAACGTCACGAGGTTATGGATGACCGGTCCGGTCTCGCGGGAGAAAGATATGCCGGAACCGGAGGAGACCGGTTTTCCTGGCGTAAAACCTTCCGGAATGGGTTTTTCTTTATGGATGCTCCCTGCCTTCCTTCCCGCGACACAAGTATTATAGCACCCGGGTTCCATGGGCATATGCTCTGAGGGGGGTGACCGGAAGTATCTTCGGTGAATACATTCACCGGTTTTTCCGCGATCGGAGGAGTTCTCAGGGCAGTGAAATGAAGGATTGAGCAGAATGACCAGGTTCTACATGAAATGGCAGTTGGATCCATTGTTTACTCCTCATCATCCGGAAGAGCGGGTAACACTGTGGTTGTCCATGCTTGAGATGGTAAAAGCGGATCTGAAATCGGGTGGTCTGGCGGACTGGGGAGTCTGCAATGACAATAGCGAAGGGTATTGTTTTGCCGAAACAGATGAAAAAACCCTCCACGCGACGATCCTGAAGTGGATGCCCTATGTCAGGTTCGAGGTCAAGCCGGTGCTTACGGTCGATCAGGTTATAGCAAATATCAAGCAGCTGGCAGCGGCCACCAAAAAGTAACCGTACCCGGTAATTTTTTTATTTTATCCTTTAATCCCCGGGATCTTACCCGATCTTCCCGGACCATACCCATTCCTGAACGCCGATGGCCCTCGAATATTTCTTCATCGCTCCCGGATCGTCAGGGTATCGCGGGACGGTCCCCTGATCGGGGCAAATGCCTCCGGATCAGCAGACATCTACCCCGTCGATCCGGAATGTATCCCGATTGCGAAGGATATATGGGTGCTCCGGTGTGTAGCGTGAACAGGGTAAAAACATTCCCGATCAACACACATTTATATACCGATTCAGATGTATCCACACGAATATCCATCCCTGATGAGAGTGATCCCGTACGATCTCCGTGCTCTATGTCGATGATGAAGTATCGCTTCTCGAGATCGGGAAATGGTACCTGGAGAAGACAGGCAGTTTCACTGTCGATACCGCAGGGTCTGCCGGAACCGCACTCCTGAAGCTGGGGGAGCGTGCTTACGATGCCGTCGTATCGGATTACCAGATGCCGGAGATGAACGGTATCGAACTCCTGAAGAGAGTACGGAAGGAATACCCCGCACTTCCGTTCATCATCTTCACCGGAAGGGGGGGAGACGACGTTGCCCGGGAGGCGATAGAAAACGGTGCAAATTCCTATATCCAGAAGAGCGATGCGCCGGATTCGCAGTTCGCAGAACTGATTGAGAAGTTCCGGAGTATTATTGCCGCGAGACAGCGGGAGACCGGCCGGGATGTCCCCGGAACCCGCTACCGGAGGCTTTTCGAGACGGCCCAGGACGGCATCCTGATCCTCGACGAGAAAACCGGAGATATCATCGATGCAAATCCCTTCATCCTGGCCCTGCTCGGGTATTCGCGTGGGGAAATAATCGGTAAAAAACCCTGGGACGAGAACGGGTGCATCCAGGATAAGGTGCGTGCCAAAGACGCGTTCATCGCGCTGAAGAAGAACGGGAATATCCGCTATGAAGTGCTTACCCTCCAGACCAAATCCGGGAAGATCCTCGATGTCGGGTTCACCGGCACGGTCTACCCGGTGGATGGGACGACCGTCATCCAGTGCATTATCCGGGACATCACGGATCGCATACGAGCGGAGGACGCACTCCGGGAGAGCGAGGAGAAATACCGGGATTTCTTCCGGACATCCCGGGACGGCGTCTTCATCACGACCATGGACGGCAGTCTCGATGACATGAACGACGGCCTGGTGGAACTGTTCGGATATGCGGATGCGGAAGAACTGCGGAGGGTCAACGTCCTCGACCTGTACGCAGACCCTGAGGAACGGAAAGAACATATCCGTACGGTCCAGGAGCGGGGTTCCGCCAGGGACTACCCGGTCACCCTCCGGAAGAAAGACGGAGACGTGATCCATTCCCTGATCACGACCGTCGTCCGGAAAGATGGCGACGGGAATGCGATCGGGTTCCAGGGCACGATCCGGGACGTCACCGAACGTCTGCGGACGGAGAATGCATTGCGGGAGAGCGAAGAGAAGTTCCGGAACATCTTCGATCAGATCAACGATGCGATACATATCATTGAAATACAGGAAAACGGGCATCCCGGCAGGTTCGTCGAGGTAAATGACGTCGCATGCCGGATGCTCGGGTACGGCCGGGAAGAACTGCTCTCTCAGGGTCCCCTCGATTCTGTCACGGAGTATCACAGCCATCTCATGGAAGGCATCGTGCACGATCTCGCAACAAAGGGATACACCATATTCGAGACGGAACACCGGAGAAAAGACGGGAGTGTCGTCCCGGTGGAGATCAACGCCCGGAGGGTCAGCCTACTGGGACAGGATCTGATCCTGGCGATCGTCAGGGATATCACCGAACGCAGACAGGCGGAGGAGGCATTGCAGGAGAGCGAGAAACGGTACCGGAATGTCGTGGAGGGTCAGACCGAGTTCATCTGCCGGTTTACCCCGGACGGGACCCACATCTTCGTGAATGAAGCGTATTGCCGCTATTTCGGGAAGGGGCGCGAGGAATTGATCGGGTACCGCTTCACCCCGGGTATCCTTCCCGAGGATCGGCAACCGCTCCGGGACCATTTTGTGTCGCTCACGATCGAGAACCCGGTTGCAACGGTGGAACACCGTATCGGTATGCCGGACGGGACGATCCGCTGGCAGAACTGGAGCGATCGTGCGATATTCGACCCGCAGGGGAAACTCGTTGAATACCAGTCGGTCGGCCGGGACGTCACCGACCGGAAGGAGGCGGAGCTCGCCCTGAAGACCGCACATGAGAAGCTGAACATGCTCAACAGCATCACCCGTCACGACATCCAGAACAAGCTAATGGTGGTCCGGGGGTACATCAGCATCATCGGGGATGCCGTCCGGGATCCCGATATTCTCCCGTACCTGGAGAAGATGAAAAATGCTGCGGGGGCGATCGGGGAACAGCTGGAGTTCGCCCGGGACTACCAGGACCTGGGGATGAAATTTCCGGTCTGGCTCACGCTCGGCAACGTATTAAAACAGGTCGGTTTCCAGATGCCCCCGGGTCCCCCGGATATGGAGACCGATTTCGGGGAGGATCTTCAGGTGTATGCCGACCCGTTGTTCTTCAAGGTCTGGTACAACCTCTGGGAGAACACGCTCCGTCATGCCGGACAGGCAACCACGATCACGGTGACCGCGAAAGAGACCCCGGAGGGCCTGGTCATTATCTATGCAGACGATGGCCAGGGGATTCCTCTTTCTGAAAAAGAGAATATATTCGAACGGGGGCACGGGAAGAATACCGGTCTCGGCCTCTTCTTTGTCCGGGAGATCCTCGCGATCACCGGGATGACGATCCGGGAGACCGGGGAACCCGGAAAGGGCGCACGGTTCGAGATCACGGTCCCGAAGGGGGCATACCGGTTCGCGGGCAGTGAAGATCCTTAACCGGCAATTTTTACTTCCCTTGTCCGTGCACTGTTCACCGGGCGACTACCGGTGGGATTTCCCCTGTGGAGAGGATCATACACTATTCGGGTTTTCTAAAAAAAAGGGAGACCGGCCGTTCTGCCGATCTTCATTACTTCTTTTCTTTCTTCTTCTCTTCTTCCTTCTTCTCAGCTTTCTCGTCTCGTCGTCCGGAAACTGCCTTTGCTCCGACGACCTTCTTTGCTAGGCCCATACCGAGTTACACCTCCTAGCTCAACAGTCTACCAACGGAATCAGATTCCGTCGATGTTGTGCTTGAAGCTATATCCATATGTTATGATTTAAATATTTGTTGGACGGCCGGAGGAAATCCGGTGGTATTGACGACCCGGTTCAGGAACCTGCCCGATCGGGAAAAGGAAAAAAGTCGAGGTAATGAGCCGGTGATCCCCGGGTGCAATATCAGATATCCAAGGTCTTATCGGGGGAAACCGAATTCCGAATCGTACCCCTTAACATGATAATAATCCGGACCTCCCGGTTCTTTCCAGTAAAAGGAAGTTCACCATTAAATTTTCTCGTAAATATTCCTCCTGTGTCCGACGCGGACGACAAGGACCACCAGTTTTTGGTGCAGTATATCGAGAATAACCCTGTACTCGCCGACATGAACGGAATACAGGGGAGAGTCGTTTAACCGGTACACAGAACTAACCGGGTCGTCCCGGATCTCCTCCAGGGTCGAGATAATCCGGGCGATCACATCCTTCGGTAATTTTTTTAAATCCTTAATCGCCCGCGGGGATAGAATGATCTCGTAGGGCATTTAAAAGAGCCCTAATTCTTTTTTGGCGTCATTGAGCGTGTAATATTTGCCGTCCCGTATCTCTTCCAGCGACTCAGCGATTGCCAGGCGGTCCTCCTCCGTCAATGGTTCGGGATCGGTCATCCGGTCGAGTAACCGGCCGATCACCGTATCATAGGATTCTTTCGGATGAACCTTCAGCCTGGTTAACCGCTCCCGGTTTTGCGGACTGATCCGTACACACGATGTAGACGAGGGCATACATAAGTATACATTTGTATGCATATTATTTCTTCGATGGGGTACGATCACCGGAAAAGGTGTCAACAAGCCGTTCTTCCGGACGAATAACAGATTGTGTAATTGTTGAATCCCGAGAAAGATCCCCCGGAGAAATTATTTCCCTGCGATTTATTCACTGGTCGAACCCCATGGATCCCAAATGGGAAAGATGGGTTTATACCATCTCATCCCGGAATTTTCCTGCCTGAGCTCCGGATCAGCCCGTACTCGATCTCGTACCAGGCGGACGGGAGATCGAGGGTATAGGTCACGAGTCCTTTATCTTCCGCTTCGGCGACCTGCCGGAGCAGGGACTGCTGGTCTTCCGGCGAATGGTCGAAGATGAGCCACCGTTTTGTCGGGTCGCTCATGGTCCACGACCGGGCCGGGATGTCATCCGGCGGGGAGGTCACGCTCTGGTCTCCCGGGTCGAAGAACGAGACGACCTGTCCGGCCCGGTCTTCTGCTGCGGCCGTCCGGTTCGCTGCCGCTGTGGCTTCGGCCTTTGCTACTGCGGTCTCCTGCTCAGCGTTCTTCTTTTTGCGGTTCTGGATGAATGCGATTGCCGCCGCGATGATGGCGGCGAACAGTTCAAAGAGCGGGATCAGTTCAGGGTCCATGGTATTTCTCCTTCATGCGGGCGTGTTCTTCCCGGAGCGTGGCAAACTCGCTGCAGATAACGTCGTACTTCCCGATCTTCTGGTGGATTGAGAAGAGGGCGGGGTAGAGCGGGAGGACCGCGCCGAGGATGATGGTCATCAGTTCGTAGTCCGTGAGAGATCACCCCCCACTTTCCGTGCATCGTTCATGAGAGAAACCCCGGGAGAGGCCGTCTTCCGTGCATGATCCCTGTTGAGACCTCGCCATGGTGGGATCGGGCAGTGCATCGTTCGTGAGTGAAACCTCGACGGGGGAGGGATCGGGCAGTGCATCATTCGTAAGAGAAACCTCGCCAGGGATCGATTGGTCTGTGCATCGTTCATGAGAGACCTCGCAAGGGATCGATTGCTTTGTGCATCGTTCAAGAGAGACCTCGCAAGGGATCGATTGCTTTGTGCATCGTTCATGAGAGAACCTTGCCAGGGATCGATTGGTCTGTGCATCGTTCATGAGAGACCTCGCAAGGGATCGATTGCTTTGTGCATCGTTCATGAGAAACCTTGCCGGGGCAAGGATTGTCTTCGGTGCATCGTTCATGAGAGACAACTTCCGGTGACGGCAGGCAGGATCCAGAAAATCTGCCGGAAAGGTTCCCGATCTTGCCGGGTGAGGGAGAGGACGTGATGAGGGGGGAGAAGAGGGGGAACTCTTCTCTCCCGGGTGACTCCCGCCGTTCCTGCCGTCAGGCGTTAATTTACGCAAGGGCCGGGACGCTGTCGGCCCAGGTCTCCACCGTTGTCCGGATCGCGTCGTCCGAATACGAGGTGATCCGGACCTGGTCGCGGCTGAAGGTCACGTAATACACCTCGCCGTTCGGGTCGTGGCACTTGAGCGAACAGGAATAGCTCTCCGCTCCGGAATCCCGGACCGCCGTCCCGCCCATCGCGGTGGCCAGCGGTTCGTTCCCGAGGATCTCGGCGAGGCTCGCATTGAACCCGGCGGGGGTCTTTGCCCGTGCGGTGACGACGCCGACGCTGGCCGCCTCTTCGTCCTCGTAGACGACGTGGACGGTGTAGTTCTCGCGGTTCTTCATGACCGGGTCCTGCGGGAGATCCCCGTAGGTGTACGCGGTGCACGCGAACGGGTTGTCCGAGATCACGCTCTGGACGATCGCGGAGAAGGTGGTCAGGTCTGCGATCGGGGCTGCCAGTTCCCTGACAGCGGTCTTGGTGTTGGTTGTCTGGACGAAATTTGCCAAGGGTCTTCACTTCTGCCTCTTTTCAGGGAGGCAATGATATATGGGACGTATTCGATCTTAGCGTTTTACGGGGTGGAGAAACGATGGTTATATTAGGGCGGGTTTGGATAATGGATTGAGTTTTGGGGGCTGAATGGTTGCAAGGTAGCAATCGAAGCAAGAATAATTTTTTTTCATAAAATAATACACCATTCCTGATGTTATATTATAATGGAATATTTTGAAAATACTCAGAAATTTAATTGTACAATTGATTAATACACTTTACTGGCGATACCCTGAAATTCATCCGCTGGCTCAACTTGCGGGGGTATATCCTTCTACCAATTACACGAAAATTTTTAATCAGTTCAAAGCCCGGCCGGGGCGTACCACTTTAGTATAGATTTCATCACCGAATTAAGAACCAGTCACATGTTATTGGTGAATGACGAAAGTACTTCCCATATAAAATAAAAGATGGATAATATCTATTTAGATTGAAAAATCACAACGAGATCCAGATCAACAAGCTATTAATGACCCTTGCAGAGAACCAGCTATAGGAAAATAAATTGTTCCTTATTAGAAATGAGTTTATAATTCCAAGCGCCGGGGCGATGGATGCCGAACAAGGAAAAAGAGCCATCAGAACGTCCAATCGATAAGATTCGTCACGCCCTAATTGGTGCCAAAAAGAATATAGAAGACCCTTATCTTTTTCACAAATTATCCCTAATTCCCATCCTTGCATGGGTTGGCCTCGGGGCGGACGGAGTATCCTCCTCGTCATATGGTCCTGCCGAGGCATTTACTGCGTTAAATACGCACACTTATATCGCAATTTTTCTCGCTTTGGGCACGGCAATTACCGTGTTTATCATCTCCTATGCCTACACACGTATCATTGAAAACTTCCCGAGTGGCGGCGGGGGGTATATTGTTGCCAATCACACAATCGGGGAGAGAGCCGGTGTCATTTCCGGCTGTGCACTGATTGTGGACTACATTCTCACTATCACCGTCTCAATCGCAGCCTGTGCGGACGCTATCTTCAGTTTTCTCCCTTACCCGTTTCAGGCTTTCAAGTTGTTTTTTGCTTCGATTCTCATTGTTATTCTCATCTTTCTCAATCTCAGGGGTGTAAAAGAGTCTGTAACCATCCTCGCCCCGATCTTCCTCCTGTTCATTGTGACGCATACCCTTCTCCTCGGGTACGGGATATTCAGCCATTCGACGGAGGTCGTGCCCATCGCCATTCAGATGCATGCCGGTTTCACAGAGGATATTGCCACAATCGGATTCATAGGAATTCTCGCAATCTTTCTTCGCGCATATTCACTCGGGGGAGGGACCTATACCGGGATTGAAGCGGTCGCAAACGGGATGCAGATTATGCGGGAGCCGCGGGTGAGAACCGGGAAGCGGACGATGGCATATATGGCTATATCTCTTGCCCTGGTATCTGGTGGCTTGTTTGTCTGCTATCTCCTCTGGGGGGTTCAGCCGGTACCAGGAGAGACCCTGAATGCGGTACTGGCAGGAGAGGTCTTTTCCGGATGGCCCCTCGGGAACGTCATGGCGCTCGTAACCATTCTGGCCGAAGGAGCACTGCTTCTTGTCGCGTCTCAGACCGGATTTATTGACGGGCCCCGCGTCATGGCCAACATGGCGATCGATTCATGGCTGCCGAGACGGTTCGCAATCCTTTCGGAGCGCCTCACCATGAACAATGGGATTCTGTTGATGGGCGGATCGGCCCTCCTCTTACTCCTCTTTACCCGGGGATCGGTGGCCGCCCTCGTCGTTATGTACGCGATCAATGTGTTCATCACCTTCTCCCTGTCCAACTTCGGGATGTCCCGGTTTTTTTATAGAAACAGGAGTACAATTCCTCGCTGGAAAAGGCATATCCCCATCCATATCATTGGGTTCATATTGTGTGTAACCATTCTCTCAATCACTATCTTTGAAAAGTTCGGCGAGGGGGCTTGGCTCACCCTGTTCATTACCGCCCTTTTTGTCGGGCTTTGTCTTTTAATTCATGCCCACTACAAACATGTCAGCGAGGGGATCCGGAGACTGGACGCATACCTGGAAAATGTCCCGGTTACGGGAAAGATGAATATAAATCCTGTTGATCCTCACAAGGTAACCGCGGTCCAGCTCGTGAGCGGTTACAGCGGATTCGGCCTCCGGACCTTCTTTTCCATCATCCAGACATTCCCGAACGTCTTTGAAAATTTTATCTTCGTATCGGTCGCCGTGATCGATTCCGGATCTTTCAAAGGAAAAGCAGAAGTTAAAGCACTCCAGGATTCCGTTCATGCCGATCTGGAGAAATATGTCCAGCATGCACGGGAACTCGGTTTTGCCGCTGAATACCGGTTCGATACGGGGACTGATGTGGTTGAAACTGCGGTCCCCCTCTGTATAGACATTGCCGATGAGTTCCCTCACTCAACATTCTTCGCGGGCCAGGTTGTTTTCCGGGAGGAGGAACCGTTTCACAAAATTCTCCATAACGAAACCGCATTCGCGATCCAGAGGCGGCTGCAGTTTAAGGGAATCACGACTGTCATTCTCCCCGTACAGGCAGAAAAATAAGTAATAATTGTCCGAAACAGAAATTGTGTAAAATGTACCACATTCATTACGTTGACAGGAGACTAGAACAAGGAGATTTTTTAGAACATTTTATTTCTGGTAATCCTTCATGATAATGTTTTTATATTAATCTTACGAACTCCCATGCTTAACCGGCCCAGGTCTTGGTGATCCCCCCAAATATCCCCAGACCCAATGCTGATTTATTATAACCCCTTGTTAATTTGGGCCGGTATTTTTCACTAAGGGGATTCGTCTATCATGTCTCAATCGTTAGTGATCTAGTATGTGCAATCGGGTTAATTTTCATTAACCCGAAAATGATTCACTTTTATACCTCGAGATCGATATGCCGATCGGTATTCTCCCAATCCCTCGATACCCGTCTGGAGAACAAAGCAGCACTATGGATTGATCCTCTTATCCTGAACCTTCCCCCGCCTGTTGTTCACCGGATTTCTTGGGTTGCGGCACCATGGTAACTTTTTTGGTGATCAGGTACCCGGCAACCGTGGCAATGACGATCACGAGGAAAAGCCCCCACTGGAAGAAGATGAGAAGGAGGAGCAGGATCACGCCAACCCAGCTCTTCAGGATGCAGACGATCATGCCGGCCATGACCGCTGCTATCGCAACAGGAAGAGGAATGGCGGGGATGAGGAGGCTGATGGCCATACCGAGCGTCCCCCCCGCGAAGATCAGCGGAAAGATAGGCCCTCCCTTGAATACCGTGGCCATGCACCAGGTGCTGGCAAGGATCTTCACCACCACCAGGAAGAGCAGGGTGGCGGCACCCAGTGCAGCGCCCTCCACGAGGACCGTCTGGAACTGGTACTGGCCGGAGAAGAGGACCAGGGGAGCAGCGATGCCCGCCAGTCCCAGTCCAATCCCTCCCAGAAGTCCCCTGAGCAGATGTTTTTCGGAGAGGGGTTCCATCAGGCGGGAAAAGAGGCGATAGCAGTACACCATGGCGATTCCTGCCAACCCACCGACGAGACCGAGTATGGCCGCGTACAGGAGATCAACGAGGATGAACTGCTGGTATACCGGAACGATATACAGAGTGTCGGATGTCGCGGCGGTGATGTCAAGGAAGATGCCAAACCCGACCAGGGCCCCGGCGATGCCGATGATCGAGAGGCGGCGCACCCGCTCCTTCTCGCTCGCCCCTCTCTCCCCCGACCAGGTGCCCATGCTCCCGCCCATGTCGACGGCGGCCATCTCCGGCCCCAGGCTGGCCCCGAAGATCAGGGAGAGGAATATGGCGAGCAGGCCTCCGGGAAGATACTTCGGTTCGATCCTGCCGGATTTCTCGAATTCGATCATCGTCTTCTGCAGAATGGTCACGTGATTGCCAAAGTGATGCAGGCAGAGCCCCACCGCCAGTCCGCCGATGATCGTGAGCAACAGGATGAAGAGCGGAGTGTACGCCGGCTCCTGCCAGATGAGATCCGTGACCACCGTCTGGAGGCCGAGAAAGGCTACCATCGCGAGTGCAGCGGCAAAGAAGAGGAGGACCGAGAGGACGATGATCCGAAGGGAGAGGTGCGGTTTATTCGTCGGGATCTTTTCTTTCCGATCCGTAAAAAGGTGAACCATGTATACCCTTTCTTGGAAAGTCGGTGACTTAAATATACTATATTTGTCCTTCCTGATGCCCCGGGTATCTCATCGCCGGGATGAGTGTGCTTCCCCTGCCGGCAATCTGAATGATATCCAAAAATGATGTATGGAGCCTGCCTCGTAAAAAGAGATGATAAAAGACAAGTTGAGCAGGTTGATGAAGAGGGATAGTCCGCCACTCTGGCATTCTCTGATCCGGGGGGGGAGTTTATAAATACAGGATCGTAAAAAGGATGTAATAATGGATTTTCTGCCAAAGGGTCGGCTGGACGCCTTTGCAGACGGTGTATTTGCGATAGTCATCACGTTGCTCGTGCTCGATCTTTCAATACCGGATGTCGCCGAAACGATAACGACCGCTCTTTTTCAACAATGGCCTGTTTTCCTCGCATATCTCATTAGTTTTGCATTTGTGGGAAGTGTCTGGATATCGCATTCTTCTATTACCGCTCTGATGAAACAGGAAACTCCTCATTCCTATCGCCTTACGCTCCTGATGCTTCTGTTCGTGTCGCTCATTCCCTTTACGACGAAGCTCATGTCCTTTTATCTCTCGAATCCCCCGGTGATTCCGGAAATAATCGCCTCAGATATTTTTTCCTGGTGGCTGACGGTAAACGCAGTCGCGAGATCAGGGCTGAGCATTCCGGTAACAATATATGGTTTGGATCTCCTCGCTGCATCGGTTACTCTGAATGCGATCATGAGATCGGCGATTCTGCACCCTGACGTGATTATCAATGAGTCCGCCAGAAACGAGCTGAATGCCCTGCAGCGAAGGCAGCAGTTCGGGATCATCGTCATAATCGGGACGCTGATCTGTGGATTTTTCCTGCCGGTAATCGCGGTAATCGGGTACATTTTTGCATCGATACTCTTCTTTATCACACCGACCATCCCTATTGCACGGGCGAGATTGAGGAAAAACAGTTAAATTATTCAAATTTTTTTTAATTAATACCATATTCTGACAGCGATATATTCAGTGGTCGCCGAATCCACCGCCGAATTCAGACGCGGGTGATTGCCCGGGAAGCAATCCGGAGAAATATAATACGTTTAGAAGGTAAATACGGGCTTGGAAAGATATTTCTGTGCACCTTACCGCTTGCCCGGGAAGAGCGGTTATTTATAAACATAGCTTCATCGTGTCACCCATCCTATATATACTATATAAAAAGTTGGTTGCATGCAAAAAAATACTCGAAAAGATCACGGGGAATCTAACCCGAATGCAGTGAATGTTGACGGAACTCCCATTGTTCGTGCAAGACTGCCTAAAAAATGGAAAAAAGAGCAATTTGCCCTTGCTGAATTGATGCTTGGGGCAAATCACATTCGCGTCCGGTGTTCTGACGGTATTACACGGCTTGGCAGAATCAAGGGATCGATGAAGAGACGCACGTGGATCCGGGAAGGCGATACGTTAATCGTTGCACCCTGGAGCTTCCAGGACGCAAAGTGCGATATTATATACCGATACGTAAAAACGCAGACGGACTGGCTGCGAAGAAATCAATATATTTGAAGATAATCTTTTTTCCGGAGATCCATCAGATAACCCATACCATTCTCCCCGCTCGTCAGAACCGCTTCGGTGGTGAGCGTATGACAGAATTTTCCCCGACTGGTTTTTCCCCAATTCTCGGATTACCCGTGAAACGGGAATATTTACTGATAAAAGAATTGTTTAGCCGGTCATTGTGTTGGTGGCAGAGAAACTCCTGCCTTCAGGCTGGGAAGTGAATGCCACACGCTCTTCATTGCTCATGGTTTTACCATTTTCTTTTTGAATAAATAGGCTATACCGTTTGTTACCCAGGCAATCACCAATCCGACTCCAACACCTCTAAAGTAAATGTTGCCAGTAAAGTATGCTATCAAAAGGAAAATGATACTCAAAACGAACTCAAGTGCTATGAGTGCTGTAAGGAGATGTTGCTCCAAAAGTCTTCGTCTCCAGTCTGGCAAAATGATGTTATTTTCCTCCATGTTTTTCATCTCTTTTTAATAATGTTCCCCATTTCTTAAATATCCCGTCCGCTAGGGACGAGGACGTCATATCAAATTAGGTCCTCCATTAAGAAAAAACTTCAGGAATTTATTCTCGATCGATCGAGATATCTCATTTTTTGAAAAAATAATACATGGAGTTCATATATCAATCCCCAACATCTCATCGACACCGGATAAAATCGAATAAGGGGTCAGCCTAAAAGAAAAAGAATTATTTCCATGCCCAGATTTTTACGCTGGTATTTCCCATCTCATCGGTATCGTATTCGTACACGAACGAGCTGCTGTTCAGTGCTGCCCACTTCTGAGACGTGGTCTGGAAATAAAGGACCCCCCGGAAACTCACTCCGGCTCCCTTCCCGGTCATTTTTCCCACTCCACTCGCTTTGTATATCGCCATGTCCCCGCCCTTGGACATGATAACCCCGTTTCCCTCTCCGTACAGCATCCCGTTCGGCTGCATTATGGACCAGTACGTCGTCATGTCCATGACGTCCAGCCCGAGAATCTTTCCACTCTGTGATTGCGAGGTCTCTATTTTGGGCGTCGTCTCGTGCGGGGTAAGTATTCGCGTTCCGGTCACTTTTCCCTTCAATTCACCGATCATTTCACCAATCATGGTATTCTCCACCTTTCTATGTCAATGACAGCTCCATCCCTGGTCAACCTCTTCACGATAGCGGTTGAAGAGTCCGGACCCGGGAGTTGCCACGTCGACAGATACGTTTGAAATGGATAATACTATCTCACGTCTTCAGGATCTCATTGACCCTTATGTGTGGTTTCTCTCCCGGTGAGGAATCGTAAAAAAGAATGTCTTCCCTTACCGGGCTCAGACTCTGCCCATATCCGGCCGCCGTGCCGTTCGACTGTTTTACGGCTGATTGCGGGGCCGATTCACATCCCGGGAAGTTTTCAGGGATATTGAGCCGCTAAATAGATCAGATAATTTTTTAAGCACGGCATGAGATGGAAACACGAGTAGTGGAGGATGTATGGTCGACAGCGGCGAAAAATCACCCAAAACCCTTGACGATGACCTCCGAGTGATCCGTGAATATATGAGAACGCAGAAGGAGGAAGTGCCCCGGTACATCCAGCTGCTGAAGCACGGCACGCTCGTCGAACGGACAAATTCTGCCGACCGCCTGGGTGAGATCGGTGATGTACAGGCCGTTCCTGCCCTGATCGATGCCCTGCATGATGAATCGACTGCAGTGCAGTACGTTGCCACGAAGTCACTGGGACTCCTGAAAGACAAGCGGGCAGTGGATCCGCTCATCCAGGCGCTCAAATCCGGGGAAAAATGGGTCCGTCTCGGGGCCGCTGAAGCACTGGGAATAATTGGCGATCCCAAAGCCGTTGATGCACTTATCCCCGTGCTCAGGGACGATCACCATGACGTCCGGGGACATGCTGCCTGGGCTTTGGGAGAACTGGGTGATAAAAGGGCTATACCGTCTCTCACTCTGCTCCTTCAGGACGAAAAACCTGATGTGCGCAGAGAGGCGGAGGCTGCGGTAAAAAAGTTGGAAACAAAATGAGAGCGCATGCCTGGAGTGTGGGGATGGCAATATTGTCCGGGAAGAACGATATTCATTCCATTCAGATTCGGAATCCGGGTAAACGGGGACGGGTGATTCCATGGCTGAACTGAAGAGGACGCTGGGGGTCTGGCAGGCAGCGGCGGTCAGCATCGGCGCAATCATCGGGGCCGGCATATTCGTCCTGATCGGGGTCGCATCAGGACTTGCCGGCCCTTCGGTGATACTGTCGTTTATCGTTGCCGGGCTTGCCGCTCTGTTCACCGCACTCAGTGCCGCCGAGCTCTCGTCGTTCATCACCGAATCCGGAGGTTCGTATATCTATACGCACCACGCCTTCGGAAGGTTCTGGGGGTTTATCGTCGGGTGGGTGCAGACGGCAGATTATATAATCGGTGCCAGTGCGGTCTCTATCGGCTTTGCGGGGTACCTGATTTATTTCCTCGGCATTCCTCCCACTACGGTCGCTATCATCATTATCGCGTTCCTCTTACCGATTATCCTGATGCTCGTAAATCTCCGCGGGATGCGGGAGGCCGCCGGGATGAACTCGATAATGGTTTTTTTGAAGATCATCGCCCTGATCATCTTCGTCGGGATCGGCGCATGGTTCATCGTGGTGAACGGGCCATCGGGAACGTATACCCCGTTCTTCCCGAACGGATTTTCCGGGATGCTGCATGGGGCGGCGATCATATTCTTTGCCTTCGTCGGGTTCAACACCGTGACGGTGATCGCCGAGGAGGTGAAGGATCCGGTCCGGAATGTCCCCCGGGCTCTTCTCCTCGCATTCGTTGTCTGCTCCGCCCTGTACATCGGGGTATCGATCGTTGCCATCGGACTGGTCGACTGGTCTGTGCTTGCCACGTCCGATGCACCCCTCGAGACCGCCCTCAAAGTTGCGACCCAGAATCCCTTTATCCTCGGGTATATCTCGATTGCCGCCCTGTTTGCCACCGCTTCGGTGGTCATGTCGAGTATATTCGGCGGGTCGAGGGCGCTCTTTGCCATGGCCCGGCAGAAACTCCTTCCCCTTTCGATCAGCAGGATATCCAAGAACGGGGTCCCGTACATCTCCGTGATCATCGTCTCGGTGGCGATGGCAGGGATCGTCCTCGTATCCGGGGGAAATCTTGCTACTCTTGCCCAGGTCTTCAATTTCGGGACGCTCCTCACCTTCTTCTTCATCAACATGAGCCTCGTGAAACTCAGGTGGGACAACCCGGATGCTGTCCGCGGGTTTAAGGTGCCTGCCTACCCGCTGACACCCGTGCTCGGTGTCATATCCTGTGCACTCCTCCTCGCGTTCCTGAGCCGGTATGCCCTCATCTTCGGGGTGATCTGGATCGCCATCGGGATCCTGATCTTCGAGGCAAACCTGAGAGATTTCAAGAAAAAAGTAGAGGCGAAGCTGAAGAAGGAGTTCCATTCGGAAAAGCGGCCGGAGAAATAGATCATCCCGGCCATTTTTAGTCTCGGGAACGAAGTTACGAAATTCAATACCCTGTTCAATTTCATAGTCGGTATACCGGATGCGTTATTGGTGGCTGAAAACCCGGTCGATTCCCGGTTTACCGGAACGGGACCCCGGATGCGGGCGTTCTACGAGGAACCCGTAACCATCAGCCCGTCCAGGAGACACTTTGGCACAGCCCTGGCTTTTGCCTTAAAAGCAGGTTAGGGAGAGTTATCCCGGCAGGGTCGAAAGAACCCGGACGAAGGCCAGGAGCAGTTCAAACAGGCCAAAAGATAAGATCACCGTAAGCACGAGAGGGACGAGGACGACCAGGACGGCCCTCCCGGTCGTCATCTCCTGGTTTTCCCGGACCCCGATGATGATCAGGATCACGGTCCAGACAGACCCGATGATCGAGACAAACGGGATCCACCCAATGAGTAAGGCCGGTGTAGACGCGTACATCACGGTCTTCACCGTCTGGGTCAGTCCCTTCTGGCCGCCGAACAGGATCACGAAGACGTGGTAGTACAACCCGCTGATGAAAATAGCGAAGAGCATGAACACGAAGAGGAGGTAGGGGAGGAACAGGAGGTAGGTGACCAGGAAGGCGGTGAATGCCTTCACGATACCTGGACCGTTGCTCCCGAGGATACCGCTCGATGCGATCGTGGTTACGGAAGCTGCTCCAGTAGGTGACGCCAACGGAGACCGATACCACGATGGCAAGAAGAACGCTGAAGAGGATGAGGAGGATGACATAGTACTGGTAGGCACTGGTCAGCGTCTCCGATCTCGTGGCCTGAAGGTTGCCGAGGGATGCAGGAGAAAGCCTTTCACTTTCTCTCCGATATGTGTGGACATACAGACCCTCGTAAATCCTGCGACCCGATAAATCTGATCCCGGCGGAAATCTCGAAGACGATGCTGTTTGACTCCGGTGCACCGGAGTTAAACAAGGACCATTGCAATTGCCGACAAGGCTCCGTATACAGCTCCGGATCAACAACTCCCGGAGGCCGGTATTTCCGCAAACAATAGGGCCGGAGCATAACTTAACACCTGTCCGGGTGTATACCAGAGAGAGACCACTATGGATCGAAGGCTCGTTCTCGTCCTCGCCCTGCTTTTAGTAAGCAGCATCGTTCTTTCCACTGCCGCCTATCTTTTCGGGGTCTTTCCCTTCGACCTGCAGGTCGCCCGCTGGGTGCGGGGATTTGATCACCCGGTATTCATCACTGCGATAGGAGCGGTGAGTTTCTTCGGGAACGGGTGGGTTCCTGTCATACTGGTCGGTGTAGTGGCGGCATTTTGCGCCGTCCGGGAGAAACGGCTCGAAGCGGTGTTCGTAATCCTGACCCTGAGTGCCTATGCCCTCGATGGGGTCCTGAAAGTCCTTGTCGGCCGCCCAAGACCACCCGGTGCCGGCATAATCATCTCCAATATACTTCTGCCGGTCAACCAGTACGGGTACCCGAGCGGCCATGTACTGTTCTATGTCGTTTTTTTCGGCTTTCTGGCCTTTCTTTCGTGGGACTATCTCACCGGCCGGCTCCGGTGGATCTCCGTAGCCATCTGCATGGCGCTCATCGTCCTCATCGGTCCTTCCCGTATTTTTCCCGGGGAACACTGGGTAAGCGACGTTCTCGGGAGTTATATCATCGGAACTTTCTGGCTGATCGTCCTGATCCTGCTGTACCAGATGGTACTTCACCGGAGGAGCAGAGCGGGTGAGGGCAGGTAGTTCGGGGTGTCGCCGAATTACCCTGTTCGAGAAAACTTTATCAATCCTCTTGTCAATTACCCATTCAGTGAATAAAATGTCACTGAAATTTGACGTATACACGCTGCTCGGTGCCCTGATGACCGCAGCATTCGGCCTGATAGCGGCGCTTGCATGGAACGGGGCAATCCAGGCCATATTTAAACAGGTATTTGGCACCATCGAAAGTGTTCCTGCGCAGTTGAGTTATGCAATTATTGTTACCATCATCGCGGTGATCGCCACGATACTGATCGCCCGGGCTGTTTCTCATGCGAAAGGGGAAGAGAAAAAATAACCTTTTTCCTTGAAATTTTGAGAATTTTCATGGGGAGCGAAAAGGCTCTCGATTGGTCCTTTCAGACGTTCCGACCCGAAAATTACTCCGGCCCGGGACCCGCCGGGTCAGCCCGGCCCTGTATCACCCGGCAGCCCTTCGGGATGACCGGTTACCCCGGGCATCCGGTCATCCAGGTCCATGTTGCTGGACTGGTCCTGTGACCACGGAGTTGGTGTGGTAAATCATCCGTCAAACGCCAATTCCCGTGTATAATCAGAGCAGCTTCGTCTCACCGGTCGGTTTCGGCACCTTTACGACAAGAACCCGGAACACCCCCGCACTCTCGTTGATCCAGCGGTGGGGGATCCGTGCCGGGCTCCCGACCAGGGTATCTTTTCCGACGGTCGCCCGTTCCTCCCCGATCTCCACGGTCCCGGTCCCTTCCAGCACGTAGAAGAAGACGTCGACCGGGGTGATGTGTTTCCTGAGTGATTCTCCGGGTTCGAGCGTGATGACCACTGCGACGGCGAGCGGGGATTCATAGATCTTCCGTACGTCGACATGATGGGGGTTCGGCCCGCTCACCACCTTGGCGACTTCGGTAATGTTCATTTTTCATTCACTTCCTCAAGAGGAATGTACGGAATCGAGATAAGTAATTCCGATCTCAATGTTTCCATGCCAATTCGTTCCATGAACCGTGCTGTTCTCTCATGCTGGTTTGCATTTCTCCGGTAATACTCACAAAGACGCTCTGCACAATCCACCGCCTCACTGGCAGTAAGGTCCCATGCAATACGGTCGCCGAACCGGGGTCTCGTGCCCCCGTTACCGCCAAAGAAGACCATCCAGCCCCTTGTCGTGCCGATAATCCCGATGTCCCGGGTATGGCTTTCGCTGCAACAGCGGGGGCATCCCGAGACCCCGATCTTGACCTTCGCCGGGAAGGACTGGTCTTTGAACTGGTCATCGATCACTCTTACAAGCCCGATAGAGTCCTGTTTCCCATATCTGCACATATCGGTGCCAAGACAGGCCTGGACGAATTTGACACACGGGGCCGTCTCAGGTTTCGCGAGCGGGCCCAGGTCGTCAATGACCCGGGACACATCATCGGGCTCGAGCCCGGCCAGGACAATCCGCTGGCCCGAGGTAATCTTCAGAATCGGCACATGGTGCTTCCGTCCAATGGCGGCAATTCTTTCGAGTTGCTCCGGTGAGACGATGCCGGCGGGGATCCGCGTGGTAACCGCGTAGGTCCTGTCGTCCCGCTGGAGGACCGCTCCTTCTGTAATATTTGTCATCGTTCTTCTCGACTCCGTTGCTTACTTTTCCACTCCTGTTTTCCTGTTCAATAGTTTCCTGCCGTCATGAGTGCTCATCTTGTCGCGGGCGATCTCGTGTGCATCTTCGATCATCCGGGAGAACAACCTGCTCTGAACGCAGGTGATGAAAGGGAGCGTGATAACGACCGCCATCCGGTTTCCATCCTGCGTGTAGATCAGCATGGATTCCTGATCGTCGGCAATGAGGATACACTCGAGCCTGAAGAGAGCTCCTTCCCGGTGAATGGGAACGGAAAATATTTTTCCAAAGACGTTCACCCCGAAAAAGTCCCTGAGCTCTCCGGCCTCAAAGCACCTGGTACCCTCCGGGGCGACGAACCCTTCTGCTCCCCCTTCGGGAAAGAGGATTTTTACTTCACGATCCCGGGCGACAGAGACGATCGGACTCTGGAATGTTGTCAGGGTCTCTCCATTGAAACAGAGGATAATGAGTTCATGGGCAACGCCCTCGACTAACCGCTCAAGATTTCGCCGGATAGTCCAGTCGCTATGCACGTACCATATCGGCGAATAATTCTGATGGGCGTTCAGCGACAGAGCCTCAAGGGTCTTCACACTTTCGGATGCGGCCGTATCGAGATCTCGCTTTAAGAAGGAAACGACGATGTCCGGCCGGACCGCAGTATACATCAGCGGGCTTCCCTGCCGTATCTCAATGAATCCCTTTTCATCGAGCGCATTGAGGACATCATACACCCGCGGCCGCGGGACACCGCTGGCCTCATGGATCCTGCGCACATTTGCCTCACCAAGCCCGACGAGGGCAACGTAGATCCTGGCCTCGTATTCCTTGAGTCCGAGCTGGACAAGATTCTCAACCGCTGAATCCATCTGTTACTTTGTTAGGGACAACAAAATTAAATAGTTATCTGCCGAGCATACTGCATGACACTCACGACCGCCGAGAAGGCAAATATCAGCATCGTCCGGAAATTTTTCGCTGTCGGGCCATCAAACGGTGACCTTGCGGCAGCCGATGCACTACTCCATCCCGAATTTTCCCTGCATACCCCCCTGCCAACACCCGGACCCGGTATTGAAGCGATGAACACCGTGATCGTAACCTGCCGGGCAGCCTTTCACGGCCTGAATGTAACCATTGAGGACATCCTGGCAGAGGGGGAGAAGGTCACTGCCCGGTTTACTGCCCGGGGCGTCCATGCGGGGGCATTCATGGGGCTCCCTCCGACCGGAAAGGAGATTGCCCTGACCGGCATCGAGATTTTCCGCATGAAGGAGGGGAAGATCGCCGAGCTCTGGGGTGAAGCAAACCTGATGGGGCTGATGCAGCAGCTCGGGATTATTCCCGCATGAACCGGGCCCATCCCGAAAAACAGTGATCCAGAAGATAGTGTCCGGATCTCAGTCAATCGGGAAAACGAAAAAACAGCTAAAAAATATACCGGTATTGGAATACCTTCCAAAGCAAAGGGCAGATCATGGCAGAGTTTCACTGGGAGAACCCGGAAAGGCAGGACAAAAAGCGGACGGAACTCTATTCGAAGGTGTTTTCACAGAAAGACCTCGTGAGTTATTCAGACGGTACCGTTGCGAGCCGGATGGTCATCAATAAGAAAAGCGGGAGCATCACCCTTTTTTCATTTGATGCAGACGAGGGGCTTTCCGAGCACACGGCACCCTACGATGCCGTCGTTACCATCCTCGACGGAGAATGCGAAGTCTGGGTAGCGGGACAGACCCATCAGATGAAGGAAGGGGATACGATCATCTTTCCGGCGAATGTCCCCCATGCACTATCGGCGATCACCCGGTTCAAGGTGAGCCTTACCATGATCCGGGAGTAACAATGACAGGCGATAATAAAGACGGGACGTATTGCACCATATGCGGGGGAATACCACCTGATATGATCAAGATCCGGCGGATTTCCATCGACGGCAAGGAGACGGGGATCGATCAGCTCGATTTCGTTATCGATGAGGTAAAGAAACTCCACCTGACCGACGACCATGCGATCGGGGAGGAACTCGTGAAACGGGTGAACGCCTTCAACTACATCCCGACGAAGAAAAGACCCGAGTATGCGGAGGCGCTCCTAAAAGAATACAAAAGGACGGAGGGGTGAACGATGCCCGACCATTGCCCCGGTGCGGCGAACCTCCGCACGCCTACCCTCTCGATCCGGAAGTGCCCGCAGTGCGGGGAAGAAGTGGAGATCTTCTCGAACGATCTGAAGGTCCGGTGCCCGAACTGCGGGTTCCTGATATACAACGATGTGCAATCGTGCATCCAGTGGTGCAAATTTGCAAAAGAGTGCGTAGGGCCCGAACTCTACGAGAAATTTGCGAAGAAATCTGAGATATGATCTGAATTACGAGGAGAGAATAAGAATATGCCATCGTGTAAGGACTGCATGAACTTCACCCCGAAGACCGGCGATTCGGGGGAGTGCCAGATCAACGGACCGACGTTTCCTGACCGGGATAATGAACGATGCCCGTCGAGGACGTTCCGGCCGAAAGCAGAAGAGCAAAAGACCGGTCCGGGGAAACGGGGACCGGTCCGGAGATGATGAGATCCATCTGAACGATCCCGCTATCGACGGGCATCTGCCCTCAGAGGCAATGGGTGGCATCACCAGTATGCAGAGGTGAAGGGGGTGTTCCGGGGATATGGTGAAAATGAACGGGATCTCCGTTGGAGCGGCCGTAAAGATATATGCCCGGTATCCCCGGGACCGTCACGACCGGTCTGACCGGTGATCCTGCTGTTCCGGGAATAATTTGAAAAATAAGACCGATCACTCCAGCCCCGGGATCCGCCGGGTCAGCTCTGGCCAGTCTTTCCCGGCCGCCTCCCGGATGACCGGCTTGAGCCCGGCGAAGACCGGCGGGGGCATCAGGTTCATCCAGATCCGGACGACGGTGGCCTGGTCGTCCTGCCCGAGGAGCGGGAGGAGCCACCGGACGAGGGCAGGCATCCGCTCGGGCGGTACCTTTCTCGCCATGGTGCCGAGGATGGAAGTATGTTCAGCCTCGTCTATCCGTTTCTGGAGGAACGGGTACACGTACATATCCTCCTTGTTTAAGTGAATCCGCAGGTGTGCGTTCAGGACGGCGGTCGCCCGGGCCAGGCTCAGGGGATCGTTCGCGGTCCGCATCGCTTCCAGTCCGGCAACCATGGTGTCCAGTTCCCGGTGGTCGAGGACGTATACCGGGGCGACGAACGGCGCCAGCCGTTCGATGACAGGGAAGATCGCCTCTTCCTCGCCCTTCGCGTGGTAATCGAGGAATTCCCCGTTGATGCCCATCCGGTCCAGGATGGGAGTGAAATCCCCACCTTCCCGAGCAGCCCGGAAGGCAAGGGCATCGATCTCCCGCGTGTCGCGGCGGAATGCGGTGTGTAAGCAATGGATTATTTCAAACATCGAACCGTTCTCCCGGGAACTCGTATTTCTCCCATCCCCTATAAACGCTCTCCCCCGCAGAAGGGTACAAGGAGAAGAACGATCTATCCCGCAGGATGGGTATCGGGTCCGGAAAAGAAGCCGGGATCATACCGTGCGGGAACGGTAAAAAACCGATGAAAATGGGAAAGGAGTGATCCGTTCGGATCACCTGTTCCCGGTGGGAGATCGATATTGCGTTACCGATCAGACAAGGGGTGCCTTCACGTAGTTCAGGATGACTTTGCCTGAGGCATCTTTCATGGTCAGCGTTATCCCGTCACTGGAAATTGCCCATGTCTTGGCCATCTGTATATCCGCGAGATAGGCCTGCTCCTGGTCCATCACACCCGCCGGGTCCGCACAGAACATCAGGGTAACACCCGGCTGCGTTATGGTAATGGCGTCTCCATTCACGGACCATCCGGCGGAATACTGGTTACACCCGGAACTTCCCGTCATCTGCTTGCTCACATTGAAGGTCGCGGTGACCGTTGTCCCGCTGATGACGGGTGAATATACCCCGGTCGCATTGCTGTAATACGCAAGTCTCCAGGATGATCCGGCGAGTCTGAGGATTGGTCACGGTACACCCGGCACCGAGAACCGCGGCCAGGCAGAGAAGGGTTAAGAGCGGCAGTACGAATTTCATGTATACCGTCATCGGAATAGCTGATATGAGTTAATAATACTTCTCCTGTCTTTTTTCCGGCATCTTCGGGGGTACGAACTTTTTTTTGCAAACGGTTCACAATGCCGGGCGATCAGGCGATCCGGTCCCGGGGCGGGGATGCCGATCTGTTCCCGTCTCACGACGGCGTCCTCGACCCTGTACGGGGGAATTTCGAGGGCGGAGAAGACCATATATACCCCGGATAAGAGTTCTCTTTCCTAACCAGTCCCTGCCCGGTATCATTACCCGGGAAATGGAATCGTTTCAGAACCCGCCGGGGACAGGATAGGTATGACTACTATAACGACCTATATGAGCAATATGCAAAAGAGCAAAGTACGACATCAACAATGGGAAATTGGGGATTCACTCTCTTTTGCCCTGAAGAATGGTAAAGTGCTCCATGGGGAGGTCGGCGATATAATTCACCAGTGTGATATTCATGCGGGTGGAAATGCTGTCGGAAAATTTCTCCAACGTGCAGAATCGATGCCGCAATCACCATTCCGGATTTTACGGTCATTTAATAAGAAGTCAGCCGATCATGTACGGGTATACCGCATTAAATTAAAAGTGAAATAACCGGAATTATTCCCTGCGGAGGTACTCCGGGAACTTACCCGAAATCCCGGATAACGATAACGAAAATCAACACCCGCCATTGTGCGATTCCGTCGGGAGCCCGGTGATCCCTCCTGTACCGTTTCTTCCCTGGTCAGGCGATCCGGTCCCGGGCGGGAATGCCGATCTGTTCGAGCCTCACGACGGCGTCCTCGACCGTGTAGGGAGGAATCTCGAGGGCGGAGGAGACCATCCCTACGGCGGAAAACGGGTGTTCGTGGATATACGCGAAGACTTCCCGGGAATGATGGGGTTCCTTCTTCAGGTCCCTGTCGATGCCCGCATCGTTCCGGATGATGTCGCAGTCACGCCCGGTATTCGATAACACCGCTATTCTCCCGTCTTCGGTATGTACAAATCTCTTTTCGGCGAGCGAGAGGATAGTGTTCGTGACCTTTCGTGCGGGGATGCCGAGGATCTCTCCGATACATTCACCATCGGCCGCATGCTCCTCTCTGCGCTTCAGGTACACCAGGATCCTCCGTTCGTCCCGGGTCAGTTTCATGGTACCCTCCTGAGTAAGGGAGGGGGGTACCGGATGGTATCACCATCGCGGGTGGGGTGAAAGTGGATCCCTGCGATCACACCGGCTGGATGACGGGCGACTGTGCCGATGCAATGCTCCATGAGGACGTAACGAGATACCTCTACGGAGAGAATACCCATGACAGGCGAGGCCGATGAACATATCATAGAAGCAATAGGGAGATGTCGCATCGTTATCCGGAACGGGAAGGTCGTCGAGGTCGGCGAGGCACAGATCCGGGACTGTCCCCTGGCAAAGCGGTTTGCCTACCCGATCCGTGACCTCAACCGGGAGTCGGTGAAGGCGAACATCGAACACCGGATCTCCGCGTTCGGCATGTGCACCCCCGGGCGGGAGGTGCTCGGCTCGGAGGAATTCGTCGGGTTCGGCGCATCCGAGATCCTCGAGCTTCGGGCTCTCCGCCGGCCTGATCGACGCCGTGGTCCTCGCCTGTGACGGGGCGGGTACCGTGATCGTGAACAATCCCTCCCTGGTCCAGGGTATCGGAGGGAGGATGTCCGGGCTGGTGAAAACAACTCCGTACCCGGACGTGATCCGCCGGATCGAAGAGAACGGGGGATTCGTGACCGACAAGGTCCATGCACGCCTCGACCAGGCGGCCGGTGTGGAACGGGCATATGCGATGGGATTTCAGAACGTGGCGGTGACGGTAGCGATTTCTGCGGAGGCACAGCAGATCCGGGACCGGCATCCCGGTGCGGTCATCTTCGCGGTGCATGTCACGGGACTTTCCCTGGAAGAGGCAGGGACGCTCGTCTCCGCTTCGGACCTCGTGACATCGTGTGCCTCGGGACCCATCCGGGAGATCGCCGGAAGGAAGGCACGGGTGCAGGCCGGGGTCGCCATCCCGATCTTTGCCATGACGGAGAAGGGAAAAGAGTTGATCATCGAGAAGATCCGCAAAGGAAAGGAGCAGGTCCTGGTCAAGTCCACCCGGTTACCCGTCCCCGGCGACCAGCAGCCGGAGCCCCTCGTCTGAACGGGTCCGGGCTGCCGATCTCCTCCGATTTTCATGGCAATCACCCGGGTGCCTGTTTATGAACCTCTCGTGCGTATGATTATCCGGGGCACTCCGGGCACATTTCTCCTCCCGCTCACTCCTCCTCGCCACCGTTTCCCAAGATACAATGCGATGTTGACCAGGCTGATGAGCATACCGGGATTCGGTGAATAGAATACAACCCGTGGAGCGTTTCAGGACGGCGAAGTTCCCGATGGGGAAGAGACAGAACCCGTGAGGTCATTATCAGGCTTCCTTCGTACCGCTTACCCGGACATGACGAAACAAAGCGGTTCATCCTTGCCGGAGAATGTCTTTTTCAGGCCTCCTTCGTACCGCTTACCCGAATGCTGACGGGGAAGTGTTACCTCTTTATTGAATCAGGATCTCAAACAGATTACAGACGGATATGCAGGGGATCGCCCGGTTTCCTCCTGCTGCTCAGACGCGGTTACTATGACAGACGATGCCCCCCGGGACTACCGGAGATCCCTGAAACTCGCGCTCGTGATTACGCTGGTCTTCGTAGTCGTGGAGATCGCCGGGGGGATCCTCTCCGGATCTCTCGCGCTCCTGAGCGATGCAGGGCACATGTTCTCCGATCTTCTTGCGCTCGTCCTTTCTCTCGGTGCAATGACCCTTGCCCTCCAGCTTCCCACCAAAGAACGGACATACGGCTACCACCGGGCGGAGATCTTCGCAGCCTTCATCAATTCACTGCTGTTGATCGGGGTAAGCGCCTGGATCCTCTGGGAGGCGTATCTGCGGATACTCACCCCGGCCCCTGTGCAGGGCGGGCTGATGCTGATCATCGCGGTCGTCGGTCTCGCGGCAAACGTAAGCATCCTGTACCTCCTTCACGGGAGCCGTAACCTGAACGTGCGGAGCGCCTTTCTGCATGTGCTCGGGGACACCGTCTCATCGGTGGCCGTGATAGCTGCCGCCTTGTGGATCACCATCACCGGCCGGGTCATTGTTGACCCGGTCCTTTCCGGCATCATAGCGGTCCTGATCGTGATATCGGCAGCCAGGATACTCCGCGAGACCGTGGTGATTCTTCTCCAGTTCACGCCACAATCCGTAGATTTCGATGCGGTCGTTGCCGACATTACCGCGGTGAAGGGGGTGGACGGCGTGCATCATGTCCATCTCTGGAGCCTGACTTCCGAGATCAACGTGCTCGATGCACATGTATACACCTGCGAGCAGGATGTGCAGAGGATCGAAGTGATGAAACGGGAGATCAAGGAACGGTTGAATAAGTACGGGATACTGCATTCCACGCTCGAGTTCGAATGCGAAGAGTGCACAGAGTGCACGCTGGCGGGATAACTGAGCAAGGGCGCCAGGAACCATCCGTGGAAATCCCCGGATTGCCGGTCGGAGAAGGTATGGCAAGCCAAACGAGGCCGCCGGGCGAGAAATGTTTTGTCCGTGCATATCCTGTTCCCGTATCATGGGACAGTTCAGATTATTGATTGGACCTCCGGGTGTGGGGACTTTGATGTCGCGCCCCCGGGAGAACAAACCATCCGTCCGCATTCTCCCGGCATTCTCCGGCGGAACAGGGGTGATCAGGCGAATCACCCTTTGTCGTACTCCGGCAATTTGAGAGAATCCGGGGAAATGTTTTTATTCTCTCAATCTCTAATCCGGTGAACTATGGCAGAACAGGAAATTCCCACGGTTGCATTCATTCTCTCCCTGGTCGGAGGCCTTCTCATCCTCCTCTCCGGGATTGTCTTCCTCATGATCGGCGCCGCCTTCATGGGCAGCATGATGGGCGCATTAGTCCCCGGCTTCACGGGTCTGGTCTCCTCTGTAATCGCCGGCCTCGGGGTATGGGGTCTCATCTGCGGCGTGATCATCCTGCTCGGGGCATACATGATCTATACCCGGCCGGATACCCACGGGATGTGGGGGATCATCATCCTCGTCTTCTCCCTGTTGAGTTTCATCGAGGGAGGCGGCTACATCATCGGGGCGATCCTCGGTATCGTCGGCGGGATCCTCGCGATCACGTGGAAACCCGAGAAGGTATCCGCAGAGGCGGAGAAACCCGCGTGAGTAATTCATCGATAATTTTCTTTTTTTCCGGGATTTTGCAGGAACCCTGGTGTATACAGGGAATCAAAACGGTGGTGCTGTCGCGGTTATTTCTCCGGGGCAACGGGTAAGGGACAATCGATGATCCTCGTATGAGTCCGGGAGGAACTGATCCCGGGAGACGCTCGGTGTAGCACGGGAACAGGAGACACAACCCAGCCACCCGCATCGGGAACCGCTTTTACCAGCGTATCTCCGGGGTATCCCGACCCCCATGGACAACCGGCTGGCCATTCCCGGGGTCAGTTCCTCACGGGATCCCGAAGAGGTCCGGCCCCGGCCCGCACTCAACGACGATCTGAGTATGGTTTCCCGAAGAGGTCCGACCCCGGCCCGCACTGAACGATCTGATTATGGGTTTTATTTCTGGATGATCTGTATGAGATTGCCGCATGTGTCGTCCAGCACCGCCCTCGTTACGGGGCCCATAACCTGCGTCGGCTCCACGGGAAAGACGACACCGAGTGCTTTCAGACGCTGGTATTCCGCCTGGACGTTCCCGACCCCGAATATCGTTGCAGGAATACCCTGCATAAAAATCGCATTCTGGTACGTCTTCGCGGCCGGGTTGTCGTTCGGTTCAAGCACGAGTTCGGTGCCGTCCGGCTGATCCGGGGAGACGACCGTCAGCCACCTGTACTTCCCCGCCGTAATATCCTGTTTTTTCACAAAGCCCAGCACTTTTGTATAGAACTGAAGGGCTTTGTCCTGATCGGTTACGAAGACGCTGGCGAGTATTATTTTCATGGGATTTCACTTGGTTAATGAGGTAATAATTTTTTGTACGCACTATTGTCCCCATTGAAGAACTTCCGCTCTCCTTTTTTTCCATCAATCGGGGCGATTCCCGGGATCGTCGGCGGGATCCTCGCGATCACCGGGAAACCTGCGGGGGTACCGGAGGAGGAACAGAAAAGGTAATCGATTGACAGATTGGGAAACCGAAAAAAAATAACGGGGGAGATCACCGTGCGAGGGTCGATCCCCAGAGGGTGCGTTCGTACCGCTGTGCCTTCTCGGCTCCCCGGGTGCAGAAGTTCTTGTGCCGGAGCCCGACCTCCGGTACCACCGGGCAGTTCGGGCAATAGCACCCCTTATCTCTGTCGATGCACATGAAACTCTTCCCGTTCCAGCAGAAGAGGATCTCGTTTGCATTCTTTGCACAGGTCGTGTGCGTCGGGCAGGTCGGGCATATGCACATCGGCTTCAGGCCGTCGACCAGTTTTGTCTGTTGTTCGGGGGTCATCCCGGGAAAATCCTTGAGGATGTGTTCGAATTTGTCCATGATGTACCTCAGGCGATGCAATAGCGTGAGCGACTATATAATAATTGCCCCTTGAAACCCCTGAAGTGAAACGACCGCCGGGCGGGGAAACGGGGAAAAAAGAACCGGTGGAATTCACCGGACGAGGGTCGATCCCCAGATGGTGTGTTCGTACCGCAGTGCCTTCTCGGCTCCCCGGGTGCAGAAGTGCTTGTACTTGAGTCCCGCTTCCTTTGTCACGGGGCAGGTGGGGCAATAGCAGTCCTTTTCCTTGTCGATGCACATGAAACTCTTCCCGTTCCAGCAGAAGAGGAGCTCGTTTGCCTTCTTTGCACACGTCGTATACGTGGGGCAGGTCGGGCATATACACTTCGCTTTTAGGCCGTCGACCGCATTCTTCGCCTGGTCGGGGGCCATCTTCGATACGTCCTGGAGGAGTTGTTCAAATTTGTCCATAGTTATACCTCAGGCGTTGCAATAGTGTGAATGAGTAGATATAGATTCCCCCCTGGTTGCCCGGGTCCCGTTACATAACTCCCGTTAGTTTCAGGACCAGCTGGACGGCAAAGACCCAGAGAATGATGCCGAAGCCTGCCTTGATGTACCGGGGTGGGATCCTCACCATGTACCTCGCCCCCAGGCTGGCGCCGATGAAGACGGCGATCGCGGTCGGGATGATCAGGGTAAAATCCAGGCTCCCGAACGTCGCATGACCGAGGACGCCAAAGAGGGAAGAGAAAATCACGATAAAGCTGACCGTTCCCGCCGAATTTTTCATCGGGTACCGGCAGATGAAGAGGAGGAACGGCACGATGATGATCCCTCCCCCGACCCCGAGCAACCCGGAGAGGATCCCCACCGCGAAGCTGAATACCACGATCCCGGCATACATGGACCGAGAGAACTGTACCGGGCAGACCTCTGCACCGGATGACTTCTCCCAGTACGTATAGACCATCCGGGCCCCGGCCCCGACCAGGAAGATGACGAAGAGCCAGATCAGGACCGTCGGATCGACAAAATCGGTCAGGACTCCGCCGGCGTACGCACCGATACAGATACCGGGGATAAAGTAGACGGCGAGCCGGACATCCACGAGGCTGGCCCGGTAATAGATGATCGCGGCCGATAACGCGGTGATAAGGTTCAGGACCAGCGAGGTGGATATCGAGACGAGGACGGCATACCCGAGGAGGAACAGGATCGGGGTGTACAGGGACCCTCCCCCCTGTCCGAACATGGAAAAGACGATGGAGACCAGGAAGACCGCGATGATCGCGATGATGAGGGTGGGGTCCATGTTCCCTGCCGGTTACTGGATCCCCTTGAGCACGTTCACCCACGACTGGGTGTAATCCGAGCAGGGGATGCAGACCGGCTTGCCGTCGGCCATCCGGACGTACCGCTCGAATACGTACTCCCCGCAGCTGCTGCACTTTGTCTTCGCAAACGACGACTTCGGGCGGCTGAACGCAAAGTCCGGCAGCTTCTCCACGGTAAAGAGTCTTTCTTCGGGGGAGTCCATCACCATATCGACGACCTTCTGCGTCACGGTGGGAGGGATCTGAGAGGGTTCTATTCCCTTCTTGCGGTACACGAAGAATTCTTCCTTCCCGAGCTCGTCCTGGAACTCCGATTTCAGGTAGACGCGGATCGCTCCCTTTCCCGGGACGAACAGGATGCAGGCGACCTTCCCGTAGTTGAGCCGCTCCATCATGAGCTTCCCGTAGGTGCACCCGGTCACGGCCATGAACCCGTCCATCATGCAGGTCTGCGGATGGCCGACCCCCATCTCCGAGAAGGCGAACGCCCCGTGGTCGCCGATATGCCCGGTCTTCAGCTCGCGCAGTGCAATGGCTCCCATCCGGTAGCCGATGGGCATGAACGGGCAGAGGTGCCCGTGGAATTCCCATACCCAGTCTGGTATTGTGATATCGGGTTTCATGTGCTTCTCCTTTTAGTGGCAATGGAATGCCTCGCTGATATATCTGTCGTCATTCTCTGTTCCGGCCGGTTCTTACCCCTGTTTACCCGGTGCATGGTTACGCCCGTTCCTCGCTCCCGGAATTCTGCCGGATCACGGTGCATGGTTACCCCCGTCCCTCGTTCCCGGAATTCTGCCGGATCACAGTGCATGGTTACCCCCGTCCCTCGTCCCCGGAATTCTGCCGGATCTCGGTGCATGGTTACCCCCGTCCCTCGTCCCCGGAATTCTGCCGGATCTCGGTGCAGGTTGACGCATTTTCCTTCGTGATCGTTTTCCGGCATACGACCGGACGGAAATTGTTGTCCGGGTATTGTTCCCCGGAATATCACTCCGCTTCTTCGCGATTCCCGATCCCGGCAGATCAGGCGGCTCATGCAGGGCACTCCGGGGTACATGCCTCTTCCCCGCCGGCTCCTCCGTACCACCGCTTCTTCAGGTACCATGCGACATTGACCAGGCTGATAAGCACCGGCACTTCGATGAGCGGGCCGATGACGGTCGCAAAGGCAACCTGGGAACCGATCCCGAAGACGGCGATGGCGACTGCAATCGCCAGCTCGAAGTTGTTCGATGCGGCAGTAAATGAGAGCGTCGCGGACCGCCCATAATCGATCTTCAGCCTCCAGCAGAGCCAGAAGGCGACAAAGAACATGATCAGGAAGTAGAAGACGAGCGGTATCGCTACCCGCACCACATCGAGCGGGAGGGCGATGATGTACGCACCCTTGAGCGAGAACATCACGACGATGGTAAAGAGTAAGGCGATGAGGGTGAGCGGCGATATCTTCGGGATGAACGTCTGTTCGTACCATTCCTTCGACTTCCACCGGATGAGCGTAAAGCGGGTGATCACTCCCGCAAGGAACGGTATCCCGAGATAGAAAAAGACGCTCACCGCGATATCGGCGATGGTGACCGGGACTGCTGCACCACCTGCGATGCCGAGCACGACTGGGAGGAAGGTGATGAAGAACCAGGCATAGATCGCATAAAACAACACCTGGAAGATCGAATTCATCCCGACGATCGCCGCACAAAACTCGCAGTGCCCACCGGCAAGCTCGTTCCAGACGATGACCATCGCGATACACGGGGCGATCCCGACGAGGATCAGCCCGTACATGAGATCGGGCTGGTCGCGGAGGAAGACGACGGCAAGGGCAAACATGAGGACGGGTGCGATGATCCAGTTCAGGGTGATTGCGAGCCCGAAGATCTTCCGGTCCTTTAATACGTTCCCCAGTTCCTCGTACCGCACCTTTGCGAGCGGGGGATACATCATCAAAATAAGCCCGATAGCGATGGGGATCGAGGTGGTCCCGATCGAGAGACCCGTGATGAAACCAGTCAGCGCAGGAGCAAAATACCCGAGCCCTACCCCGGCCGCCATGGCAAGGAAGATCCAGAGGGTGAGGTATCGGTCGAGGACGGATAATCGGGGGGTAACGGTCATGTGGATCCGTTCCGGATTATATCCATCACTGCCGTTGCAACGATCCCGATCTCGGCAAACCGGACCTCTTCCATACCGTTCTTTGCGATCCCGAGATCGGTGACGATCAGCTCGGTGCCTTCGGCGAAACCCGCTGCACGGAGTTTCTTCGTTGCACAGCGATCCGTGCACCCGTTGAGGATGATCACCTTCCTCGCGTCCCCGGCGATATCCTTCAGATCTTCCGGGGATTTCTGTGCCGGGACCCACCTGATGTGTCCCGGATCTTTCTGAAGGAGAAACTGGGCCGCCTGTGCGGTGAGTCTCCCGGTATTCGAGAGACCGGAACAGGTAACGAGGAGGGTCATGGGATCCTCTCCGGGTCTTCCGAGGGAACGGTCCACCGGGGCGGATGAAGTCCGGTTGTCTCCATTCCTCCGGGGTGATGCGAAATCGCGACGAATCCTTTCCTCAGTCCTCTCATGCCCTCGTACCTTTCCCGCACCGTTTCAATTTTTATTGAAACTCTTTTGGTTTCAGAATGTACTTATAGTTACCCATTTCATATTATGTTGAAACATGCCGTCACGCCAGTCATCCCAGAAATTCTGCGAAATTTGCGGCGTACGGGACGACATCCCCGAAGAGGTCCTCGGGGAGCTTGCACAGATCGGCGGGCTCGAACGGGTTGTGCAGCCGGTTGCCCCCGAGGGAAAGCCTGGAATCCACGAGCCGGGTTCACCATGCCCTTTCGGATCCGGTGCGGCTGAAGATCCTCCACCTCCTTGCGGTCCAGCCGCTCTGCGTCTGCGTGATCAAGCAGTGCGTCCGGGTCGCCGATTCGAAACTCTCGTATCATCTGAACGTCCTGAAGGAATGCGGACTCATCGATGGACGCCCGGAGAAGAACTGGATCATATACCGGCTCACTGACACGGGAAAGGCATACCTGGAGCGGTGAATTGAAAACGCCCGGCCGGTTGCACGGGAATCAGGGTTTGCGGAGGAGACCTCCGGTATTCCCTACCCCGGAATCATGCCCCGTACAGGCGTTTGCTCACCCGTTCCCCGATCGCACGCTCCCTCTGTTTCAGGAGGGAGAGGTCCATCGTTCCCTCCCGGTACGACGAGAAGAGGAAGTAGACGAAGTCTGCCGTCAGGTCCATCACCTCCTTTTTGAACCGTACCTCGACGGTGGTGTCCCCGGCGAACCCCTTGATCGAGAACCAGTCGGTCTTCTCGAATTTATAGAACCCTTCGCCGACCTGGGGGAGCGACCCGACCTGCCCGAAGTTCGTGAGGTAGGAGAAAAATGCCGCCGTTACCGGGGCGTCGAGGAGGAACTCCTTCATGAAGGAGCCGTCCGCACAGACCTTATGGCGAACCGACCGGAGTATCCGCATTTCCTGCAATCTCCCGTACCGCATCCGCCGCGATCCGGCACTCTTCATCGGTGGTGAACCAGGAGAGGCTGAGCCGCACGCAACCGGTCCCCCCGTCGATCGCCTCGTGAACCAGGGGAGCACAGTGGAGCCCTGTCCGGGCAACGATCCCGTAGGCCCGGGCGAGGATGAACCCCACGTCGTCGTTCTCCCTGCCCCGGATGTTGAAGGACACGATGGGAAGCGAGGGACGGTCGTTGTAGATCGTCACGTCCGGTGTCTTCTGCAACTCCCGGATGAGAAAGGCCGTCTGGCGTTCTCCTTTTGCCGCGATGGTATCCAGGCCGGTGGAGAGGATATAGTTCACGCCGGCCGCGAGGGCCGCAAGGCCGGGGTAGTTCTGGGTCCCTGCCTCGAACCGCTCCGGCATCACGCGGGGGTGGAGGAGGGAGAAGGAGTCTGTCCCGGTTCCCCCGAACCGGACCGGGGCGATCGCCTCCGGGTCCCGGACGAAAAACCCCCCGGTGCCGGGGATACCGAACAGGGCTTTGTGGCCGGTGAAGACGAAGGCATCGACGGGGAGTTCCCGGAGGTTGACAGGGACATGGCCGGCGGTCTGGGCACCGTCCACGATGAAATAGATCCCGCGGTCCTGCAGGATCTCTCCGATCCGGCGGATCTCCTGCACGGACCCGAGCACGTTGCTCCCGTGGGTCATGACCATGAGCCGGGTATCTGGTCTGATCGCCGCTTCGACGGCATCAGAGTTCACGAAACAGCCTTCGAACGGGAGGACGGTCAGCCGGATGCGGTGCTGCCGTTCAAACTCGTGGAGCGGCCGGAGCACCGAGTTGTGTTCGAGTGCGGTCGTGAGGACGTGGCATCCGGTTTCTTTTTCCGCGAGAAATCCCTGGATGAGGATGTTTAAGGAGTCGGTCGCGTTCTGGGTGAACACCACATGCTCCGCAGGTTCTGCACCAAGGAGACGGGAGAGGGCCTCGCGGGCAAGGGATACATGATCCTCGCCCTGGCTGCCGGAGGTCCGTCCTGAGCCGAAGAACGGGAGGGAGAGGGATTCATTGACGGCTGCCCGCACCTCCGGGGGTTTCGGCCAGCTCGTCGCCGCGTTATTCAGGTAGATGAGGGGGGGATTCTGAATCATGGGACTCGTTTTTCAGGTGATCTGTTGACCATGAGCAAAAAGGGATCGGTTCCTGGTAATCGATCCTGATAATGCTCCTGACCTTCGGGGCCATTGAAAAAGGATGGTAAGATCCCCGTGACGATCGATTCCGGCAGCCATTCCGTCGCGACTCAGGGTCTTCTCCCGATGCCGGTTGGTATCGGATCCCACTGCACGCACTGAATAAGAGGGGATCCTGATGAATAGTTATTTGAGTAACGCCTCCAGCCGCTTGTTCACGACATCCCAGTTCACGATCTTCCAGAAGGCCTCTATATACCGGGGCCGCTCGTTCCGGTAGTCGAGGTAGTAAGCATGCTCCCAGACATCCAGGACCATCAGGATGCGCAGGTGAGGGATGACATTCACGTTATGCTTCTCGACCTGCGTGATCAGCAGCCTGCCGGTCTGGCCGCACCGGACGAGCACCGCCCATCCCGATCCCTCCGTGCTGGATGCCGCCGCTGAAAACTCCTTCCTGAAGCGCTCGAAGGACCCGAACTCGTTCTTCAGGGCTTCCGGGAGAACGCCATGGGTCGGCTCCTGTTCAGCCGTTACGGCGGGGGCCAAGTTCTGCCAGAAGAGCCAGTGCAGGATGTGGCCGCCGGCCTGGAAGGACAATTCCTTAAGCGTCGCCTTCATGTCGATCTCCGTTCCTGCCTGGCGGGCCTTGTCCAGCCGCTCGAACAGGGCGTTCGCGCCGTTCACGTAAGCGGCGTGGTGCTTGTCATGGTGCAGCCGGAGCTGGGCCTCGGATAGGTAAGGCTCCAGGGCATTGTATGCATAGGGGAGCTCCTCCAGTATGTAAAATCTGTTGACCATCGGGAAAATCATCTCCTCGGATAACGAGTGCATTGTGTGCAAACTACTTATCTCTTCTTTGATTTCCGGGAGGCGGGACAACCGATCGCAAACCGGTCTGTTCTGTATCCGCAGGCCGGGAAGAGGTGAAGAATATTCGCGTTACGCGCCGGTGTACTCTCTCCCCGGGTCCATTTCTTTCAATAACTCCAGGAACACGGTGAAGATGACCACTTCCAGGTAGTCGTTGGATGAAGGGAGTGCCGTACGATCGTACCGTTCCAGCACCCTGACCAGGTGCTCCCCGTATTTCTGTTCATGGATCTTCAAGGGGCGGATTGCCCGTTTCCATCGTTCTATCACTTTCTTCATCTCGGCATCGGTGACCATTGCTTCTCTCATGGGGGTCACCGGGACATCAGGGGATCCTCCGGACAGGGCGAAAGTGAATGGACAGGGCAGGCAGACTGGGGAGAACAACCCGCTCGTAACGACATTTCACCCGATCTGCGCCAATTTCCGACGGAACGCAGAAACTTCCCCCTCCCCAAGGCCACTATAGTTCCCGACGAACCGGCCCGGGACAGCGAAGATCCTTGCAGGAAAAAGAGGAATTATGTAGCCACGGAGTCCCGGTACTCTATGGATTCGCTCACCCATGCCTTCCTTATCTCCGCGGTCGCGGTAGTGGCCGGGCTCCCTGAGCTGATCTCCTTCTTCGTCCTCGGTGCAGTCATCCCGGATATCGACATCCTCTTCAAGCATTTCTCGGACCCCTCCCCCCGGTTCTACATCTTCACCCACGGAGGGTTCACGCACAGCCTGGCCGGGAGCATCCTCACCGGGCTGGTAGCCTTTCTGGTGGTATCCGTGTTCTACGTTCCGACAACGGCCGCCGGGGTATTCGTCCCCCTCCTCGCGGTCATCGCCGGTGCCGTCTCCCACGTCTTCATCGACTTCCTCGCCTCTCCCGGCATACCGGTCCTGTACCCGCTCTCGGACCGGAAATATTCGCTGAACGTCTTTGCCGGCCCGAGCATCTTCATGTTCGTGGTCAGTATCGTTTTCGCTGCATTCTTCCTGCTCGGCCGGGAAGGGGTGGATGACCTCTACTTCTTTCTCTGGATCTTCATTGCGGTTCTGGTGGTGCGGTCAGCGGTAAAGGGCTACGTTTCCTACCGGATACCCGGACGGGTCCTTCCGAATCCAAACCTCATGAAATGGGTGATCCTGGACGACCGGGGAACTTCCGTGGAGGTGCGGCGTTTCCAGTTCTTCCGGGGATTATCGGAGGGTACGGTCTTCCCGAAGTTCCTCAACACCACCCCGGAGGAGATCTCTCGGTACCGGAACCTGCCCGAGGTGCGACGACACCGGTTCTACTCGTACCTGTCTATTGCCCGGAAAGAGGGCGACACGATCTCCTTCCACGATCCCCTTCGCGAGGAGCACTATTTCTGGTACCCTCCCGCATACCAGTCGATCCGGGTGGCGGGCGGGAGTACATAGGAGTGAGTCGGGACCCCATTCCTTGAAGCAACCGGGGACCCGGGCCGGAGTCCCCGGGTAATGAATGCCACAAATGAGAGAATGAGAGGCCGGAATTTACATACCGGTCGTATTCGTTTCGGTGGGTTCCGGCGGGATCAATACCGTATCGATGACCTGGATGACCCCGTTGCCGGTCACGATGTCCGTCTGGATGATCTTTGCGTTATCGACATACACCTGGCCACCGGTCGCACTGATCGTGAGATTCTCTCCCATAAGGGTCTGCACCGTCGTCGTGTTCACGAGATCGGCTGCCCGGTACTCGCCCGGAACGATATGGTACAAGAGGATCAGGCTCAACTGCCCCTCGGGATCCGCCAGGAGGGTCTGAAGAGTACCATTGGGTAATTGGTTGAATGCGTCGTCGGTGGGGGCAAATACGGTGAAGGGGCCGGGTCCGTCGAGTGCGTCACTCAGGTTCGCCTTCTGGAGTGCGGCTACGAACGTGGTGAACCTCCCGTCAGCGACGGCGGTGCCGATGATCGTATGTGCAGGAGTCCGAGTAGTCGGCACTTCGGTCGGGGAGACCGGTGTGGCAGTCGGTGTCGCGGTCGCCGGTGGCATCGCCGGAGTCGTGCAGCCCGCAATCAGCACGCCTGCCAGACAGAGACATATGAACAGGAACAGAATCTCTTTCTTCATGGGATCGACCTCTCATGGTATCCTAAACCATCCGAAATCCGATCATATATGTATTCCGAAGTTCGGATGTGGCTGCCCCGGGAAAGGGTTCTGATAATTTTGCGGTTGATATCCGGCTCCGTCCCCGGACCAGACACCTGATGAGGAGCCATGCATACTCATGCACGGGAGCGGTTTTGAGAATACCCTCGCACATATTTCCGTATTCTCTTCAGGATATCAGGTATCCCGCAGCTTCAGAGGACCTCCTTCAGTAACGGTACCTTTCGGAAGACAAAGTGTGTCATCGCATAGCAGAGGGGAACGCAGATGACACAAAGAAGAAGCCACTTCGCGACCGGGTAGAACACGATAAACGGCGTGAACAACAGGGTGACGGGAACGATGATCGGGGGATGGAACATATAGACGGCAAACGAGTTGTCCGACAATTTCTTGACCAACGTATTCTGGCGGTTTATTTTCTCCCGGAAGAGGGCTATCAGGGCGATGCTCATGGCAACCGCGACGAAGGACTCCCATACGGAAAATCCGGCACTCTGCCAGGTCAGCCCTCCCATAAGGGCGGCGATATTTCCGCTGAGCGTGGCCGCAATGATCAACGCCAGCCATGCAAGGAAGCCCAGGACGATGCCGCCGATGAGCCAGCGCTTTCCCGTTCGATAGCTGATCCGTGCGAACAGGTTGTTCCTGTACGCGGCGATACCCACGATGAAAAGGGCAATGTACGAGGCGAAATAGCAGAGCTGCATATTCAGGATGCTCGTCCCGATCGGCTGTACGATCCGGATCAGGAAGGCAGAGACGGAGATGATCAGGATAAGGGCGACCGCCCGGGCAAATGTCGGCTCAAGCTGCGTCCCACCGGAAACGGGAACGCGCCTGCGGGCAGCCAGGCGCACCACCGCGTACACCAGCGAAAAGCCAAAGAGCGCCACCGCGAGCCACATCACCCCGGTGCCCGAGAGAAAACCGACGAGGTCAAACCCGGTATACGGATTCCCGAGTTCCACGTACTCGATGAACGGCGTTATCGCCACCATATAGATCAGGGTCGGGATGATCAGGCGCCTGAACCGCCCCCCGACGAATAGGCCGAAGCCCTTCCGGTCGTAGCTCCCCGCGACAAAATAGCCGGAGACCATGAAGAGGAGCCCCAGGAAATATGCCTGTTGAAACGAGAGGTAAAATGCGAACCAGATGGTGGATGCTGTGGTCAGGTTACCTGCATCGATGTAGTACCAGCTGCCAAAGCCGCTGTACGTCACCGCCAGGTGGTGCATAACGACAAAGGTGATTACCAACAGCCGTATATTGTCAATATACAGCAGCCTTTCCTTTATATTGCCTGTCGGGTCAGCCATCCATCAATGACCTTCATTTCCTCTCGTGAGTGTTCTCTTCTCATCCCCTTATTATTGCCTATCCCGCATCCCGTTCTTCAGGCGGACATCTCAACCATACAAATATCTTTGAGGATTTTGCTTACCCCGTCGAGCGGGCTCGGGAAGATGACCGGAAAGGAGGGACCGGGACCACAACCCGGTCGCAGATGAGTTCCGAGGGATCAATTTCCCAGACCCTTTCACAAAAATGGGCGTCATTGAACGACTCCCCGGTCGTATACGAATACGAAGCCGATGAGAATGGAAATACCAGCGTAAAAGGCTGGTTGTTGAAATAATCCCCTTTTTTTACTCCCGCGTCAATGAAACCATCACCGCGAAGCCCCTTATATTCGAATGAATGTACTGCCTCCGGGGCAGTCTGACGAAAAGCCTGACTGAGGTTTCTCCCCGAATGATGGGAGACGAACCCTTCACCCGGCCCCTTCCGCCCGGTTTCCTTCCCGCACCAGCCTCCCGTAACACTGCTCGCAGCACTTCGTCCTTTTTGTGGGATTCCGGTACACCGCCTCGTTCTCCCCGCAGATGTCACACCTCCCGACCGAAACGTTCAGTCGGTGGAAATCGCGGTGGTCCAGGATGCCGGGGATGGGGATTGTTCCGGATGAACGGATAGTATTGTTATCAGGCGATCGCTCCTTCGCCCGGGAGTCTTCCGGGTGATCCGGTATGTCAGAGCGTGATCGCTCCTTCTCACGTGATCTTTTCATACGATCCGGTTTATCACTATGAGGTCGTGGTTTCTCCCGTGCTCTTTTTAGGCACTCATAACAGAGATACTGATCCGGAGGATCCCCTGGTGTTATCTTCAGCGAGGTCGTCGGTGACTTCCCGCAGACATGGCAGGGTACCGGGGACTCGAACGGGAGTGCGACATAGTCCTGTTCGCGGATCTGATCCCAAGATCCCACAAGGGATCTGTTTGGGATCAGGTCTGGGATCTGCTGATTCTCGATATCTGTAATTATTTTTGCAATATCTCCATTTTGTGAGATATTATCGTCTGAAGATCCCAGTTCTTCCGGATCGCACGCGGGCGGATTTTTCTGATCAAAATCGGAATTTTGGATCTGTGCCGAGAGGGAAGCTACTGCGCTTTCCTGATTATGGGATCTTGAGGGAGTACCTGTACTATTATTTAGAATATTATTATCCAAATTGAGTATTGTAGCATTTTCCATAGGTTTCGATCTGATCCCAGTCAAGATCCCAACCTGATCCCAACCTGATCCCATGGGATCTTCAGGATCGTTCATGTCCTGTACACCCTGATCCTGTTCATCAGGTACAAGCCAGACACCGTTACTCCGGTTCCAACTTTTGTACTGTTCATAGTTGAAGATGTAGTGATTTTCCCGCCTTCGTGTGATCGACTCCAGGCTCCCTTCGCTCGTGGTGGTCTCAATGTACCCGAGTGCGGGACATTTCGCGAGAAGACCTCCCGGTACCCCATCCCGATCCGGTCTTCCATGAATGATTCGCCGAATCACGTTGTGCGACAGCCCCATCCATGCCTGGGCGTCCCGGATCGTAAACTCGTTCTTCCCCATCGCGATCACCGAGTCGACGAGGAGCTGCTCGTTCTTGAGGAGCTTCGAGGTCTGGCCGCCGCTCGTCGTGTCGAGGGCGGTGAAGAGGTCGGCGGCGTTGGAGAAGTCCTCCTCCGTCGCGTCGATCTCGATGCTCCCGTCCGGGAGGGTCCGGGACGGGCGCTGCATGAACTTGAGGACGGCATGCGACCGGATGATGTCGAGGAGCATGATCGGGTTCCGGCGGTTCCGGATGCTGTCCATCCGGATCCGGTGGGCGAACGGGACCCGGACGGTGAAGAGGTGCTCCCGGATGATCGCGAAGATCTCCCGGCAGACGGCCTGGTCATCCTCTTCCTCTTTTGTGCCGGCGGAGAGGCGGGCCCGGGCGAAGATGTGGTCCCGGACCCGGCGGTCCTGCTGCTCCGAGTCGTCGATCCAGGGGTTCATCATCCGGTTCAGCACCTGGTCGTCCCCGGGGTTGTCCACCGAGAGGATCCACCAGACGCAGCGGGGAGGGAGGGAGAGGACCACGGGCAGCCGGTTCGCGTTCAGGGTGAAGTGGGCGAGCGGCTGCTGGAACCCGGAGGTCGCGTTTTTTAAGACTTCCCGGATGTCCTCGTTCATCGCGAAGTCGTCGAAGATGATCACGGTCCCCGGGTCGAGGGTGTGGTAGAAGAGCGCCTTCGGGGTGATCGATCCCTGCATCTTCGCGGGCTCCGGGAGGAGCCGGAGGAAGGCGTGGGCGGAGTCGCTCTTCCCTTTCCCGGAGTCCCCGGTGGGGCAGACGTGGAGCCCCCGCGAGTTCTGCACCGAGGAGGAGAGGGTGCTCGCGAGGTAGCAGGCCGCCACGATCCCGTCCCCGACATGGCACTTCGCAAAGGTCCCGAGGATGAACCGGCCCGGGTCCCCGTCCCGGAGGATCGCGAGTGCCCGTTCCCGCGATGGACCAGAATGTTTATTTTCTTTTACATCTACCAACTGGTCAGGAGAGTATGCGGGTTGTTCCCGCACGGGAGTGGAGACGGTTCTTCCGTTTTGCTGAGCAGACGACCCCCCAATACCCTGCACGCGGGAAGATTCCGATTCTTTTGCATAGTCCGAATCTCCTGCTCCCCGCTCTCCGGTAATGTATGCGATCTCCCCGGTCTCATTCCGGGGGGATTGCTCCTGATCTTCCGGATATGGTTCGGGCCGGAGGGTACTGTCCGGCTGATCCCGGGTATCCGGATCATTCCCCGGGAGCCGGTTGTCCATGCTCACAGGTGCTTCCGGATTATTTCCGAGGAGCTTGTGGTTGTTCCTGATCTCCGGTTGATCCCGGCTATACGGATCATTCCCGGGTGGTCTGCGGGTATCCATGCTCACGGGTGCTTCCGGATTATCCCGGGAGAGCTGGTGTTCTTGATGATCCCGGCCATACGGATCATTCCCGGGTGATTGGCGGGTATCCATCCGTTCCGCGTACTCCTTCTCGTGCATCATCCGGAGTTCCTGCCAGCGTTGCCTTCCGCCGCCGCAGCCCGCGTGTTTGCAGCCGGCATGGACCGCACCGTTCCCGAACTGGATCGCGAACGCCCCGTCCCGGTGGGCGCCGGAGAACGGGCACTCCTCGAGGATGAAGAGCCGGCCCCCGTTCCAGGGCTTCTCCGACCGGACCCGGATCCCGTGCTCCCGGAACCACCCGGGGAGGTCGATCGGGACGAGCGGGTCATCGTAGACCTTCGTCTTATGAAGGGCTTGGTTTCGCGTCGAACTACTCGTCGACGAATTCCGATCGGCGTAACTCTCCCGGATTTGCCCGGAATATTTTGCAATTGACCCCGGAATTCCGCCGGCGGATGGCTGCTGCCGGATTTTTGGGATCACCGGAGACCCGTTCCGGGCAGATTCAGCCTCCGGCAGCAGTTGCGAGAGCGCTCCGAGTATTTCGCGTGGAACCACCGCGACGGGTTCCGGGACGGAGACCAGCCGCGATCTCCGGTAGGGACGGTCCGCGGTCCAGTCGCCTTTCCGGGAGACGGTCCCGTACAGCTTCCAGATCCGGCCGGCGTTGTACACCGCCGTGTCGATGGAGCAGCGCTCGTCGGAGAAGAGGGCCGAGAGGACGGCGAGCGCCTGCTGCACGAGCTGCCTGCTGTCGTCGTCGTTCGGCAGGTCGACCCGGTAGAGGAGATGTGCCCCATTCCCGGAGTCTCCCCTCACGGGTTCGGGGAATCCGTGCTCCCCGAGCCAGGCGGCGAGGTCCTCCGCCTTCTTCAGGGCGAGGGCATGCTCCTCTGCCGTGGACGAGACCCCGCTCGGCCGGACCGGGTCAATGTCGACCGGGAACCATCTCCGGCGAACGATGTCGCTGTCCGCCGTCGTAGCATCCTTCCGGCCGAGCCGCATCTTCACCCGGTTTGCCCGCCGGGCGAGGAGTGCCGGCGCCACCTCGTTCAGGGTGATGTACACCCCGTTCACCGTCGAGAAGTCGAGGCTGTTCCGCAGCAGAGGCGACGAGCTTCGGGTCGTCGAAGTACCCGCTGTGCGTGCCGTCCTCCGCGATCGCCCGGACCTCCACGACCCCGCCGGGAGCAGCAAGGAGCCGGACGGTCCGCTCGACCGCATCCTTCATCGTCGCCGCATCCGGGAGGGGAGCGGCGTCAGGCATGCCCGTTCACCTGCGAAGCGATCTGTGGCGAGGATTCAGATGGTGATGAGGGGAGAGGGGATCCGGTTGTTGCGGTACACGGATCTGATGCAACAGGAACAGGGGTACCGGATGGATCTGGCTGGGGAACTGGTACTATAGTACTTGGTATTCCCGGAAGAGGATCCGGCTCGGGAGACTGTACTGTAGTACTTGTTATTCTCGAGAGGGGATCTGGTTGGGAAGTCCGACCTGGCATACCTGCTATTTCGGAGAGGGGATCTGCCCCGGGAGACTCTACTGTAGTATTTGTTATTCTCGAGAGGGGATCTGGTTGGGAAGTCCGACCTGGCATACCTGCTATTTCGGAGAGGGGATCTGCCCCGGGAGACTCTACTATAGTACCTGTTATTTTTAGGAATGGATCTGGCCGGGGAGCAAGTACTATAGTACCTGTTATTCTCGAACGAGGATCCGCTCCGATGGCTCCGGTTGGATCCGTAATCGCATTCGCTCCTCCATTCCTGCCCATTCCCCGTTCGACTGCCCTGGCCCGGTTCTCATCCCCGTACTCTTCGCCATCCGGATCGTACCCGGCATGCCGGACCCTCCTGATCCCGCCGGGGTACACCATATAGTACTTCCACCCGTCCGGTGGGGAGAGGACCCAGCATTCCTTCCGGATTACCTCCGGGTTCCCGATCGACCGGAGCCGGTCCAGCTCTTCCCCGTAGAGGATGGATACCGCACGGGCACCCGGGACCGGCCGTCTCGACCGGCGGACCATGAGGAGGAGAAACTCCCCTTCCCGTGCGGCAAAGAGATCCGGCGGAGATCGTTCCCCGTAGCACCGGGTGACGTACCAGCCCTGCTCCCGGAGGATATGGCATGCCTCGTACTCCGCATCGCACGCCTTCCGGTACCCTCCTTCCGTCATGGTTCCACCATCTGGGAATGGAGCAGGAGGTTCCGGGTACCGGATCCACGATTCGGTTTCAGCAGCATGGGGAGAAGATTCCCGTTACCGGATCCATGAGCGGACCGAATCAATAGAAGCAGGGGATTCCCGGCACGGGATCCATGGATCCGCATCGATGACGGGAGAACGTTCTCGATATCGGATCCATGGATCGGTGGCATGAGGTTCCTGCTGCCGGATCCATGACCTGGTCGCATCAGTGGCGGCAAAAGATTTCCGTTACCGGATCCCTGGACCTGGCTTACCGGCGGCAAAATACTATCCTCATCATTCCGTCGTATCCATCTATCCTGCCGATCCTCCTCTGCGGGATCGGTATTGGCAAATTCAGCTCTTCTTAAAATACATACGGAGCCGGCATCCTGGTACGATTCGACCAGCCCCGTCATCTGTTCCTGTTCCTGTTCCAGTTCTGTATACAACATGGCAATCACGGTTCAATTCATTATTCAACAACAATGCGGGAAGGGCAGCGCCCGGGCTCATCAAGACAACAATAACGGCTGGTATCACGGGCACCGGAAGATCGGAACAGAACTCCATCCCGGTCTCGCCGTGCGAAAAAAATGGCCGTTCAGAGTCCCGTTTTACAGCCGGTACCCGGTGCACCAGCCGTCATCGTCGGGTATAAAAGAGAAGGCTATTGAAGGAATGAGTTCCACCAGAGATCAGGCTTCCGTGGTGAGCAGAACCTAACCTCAAATGCTGCGGTGCCGACCGGAATTTTAGTGTCCCGGTCAGCACATTCACCACGAGCCAGACCTTTACGATCCTCGTGATGACTGCCGCCCGTAATACGGGTGCATGTACCACCGATCGCGCTGTTTTGTCCAGGCTCGTGAGGAATCTCCGGATCATTGCTGTGCCTGTAGTGTTGCTTTTTCAGAGAATAATGATTGTGGTTACTTTGGGGATTGGGGGAAACTGCGGGGGGTATGCGGGATTTGAGAGGAGGGGTGGGGGCGGTACGGGGGGGGAGTGCGGGGAGAGGGAGGGGGATTGGGAAAGTGGATTTTGAGAGAGGAGAATTTTTTTAAGATGATAGGCGTGAGGTTTTTCTATTCAATAACCAGAAACCCCGGTCATTTCTCTTTCGGTAAGGTAATATTCTCTTTTCCATTCATTGAGCAAATTGCCGATCAACCCTTCATACCTGAGAAGAAATTCTATAAACGAAACTCGAATTTTAAGGTATTCTTCCATTGCGTCATGTAATGATGTACCGATTAATTTGGCACGTAATTCCAACTTGTTTTTAGTAAAGAACAAATATTGCGGATATTTTTCGTTAATAGTGGCATCAGCAAGCGTATAGACAAATAAATCCTCATAATCTGTTTCATTTAAAAGAGCCTGCCCACCATTTAGATAAATACAAAGATTTCGAAAATCAGGGCCTACTAATAAAATTTTTGATAAATTTTCATTGAATAACTTTTCAATTCGCTCTGCATATGTATCATATTCATCGCTTAATTGATTGATTTTCTCTAAATATTTCATTAAAACTTCATCCGGATAATGAACTTGTTTGTCCAAATATCTCTTCGGTGAGAACCAAACGGGGAATTTTTTTTCCTCCGTATAATTATTATTTAATATCAACCTAGTGAAGATATTTCCATTTTTAAGGACAGATTTTGTTTCTTCTAAGTCTTTTTTTAATGGAATGAAAACATTCTGCGCGATATCTTTGATAATTTTACTTTTCCGATCTTTTTCAGCATAAATCAATTGTTTTTGAGAAATATCTACGAGATTTTGGTTAGCGATTGCGTATGCCAATGTTATAAAAACCAGTAATAATGTTGCGCCCGCCTGAATCCAGATTGCAGCAGATTGAATATCAGATAATATAAATTCCAAAACAATCACGATCGCCGTAGCGATACATAATACAATAAAACTCCATGTGAACATATTTTTTTTCAAAATTAGAATCAATAGACATATCGATAGAAGTGAAATATAGATAATCAAAATCAGAATATCAATTATTTCAATCATTGTTACTTAATAAAAATTGTTTGGATATAAATTATCTTGGATTATCCCAATGATCGGCCGCTTTTTGATCTTATTTCTATGTGATGATGTGCCGGCAGAATTTATACGTCCCAGCCAACAATTTCATCTCAGGAAAACGATATGAAATTTAATAAATGCATAGGATGAACCTCCTAGAAGTGCGTTATGGAATTAACTGAAAATGAGAGACTAATGTTAATTGGCAAAAAAAAGATGAAATCAAAAACATAACCGATGAGATATTAGAATTAGATCTATATAATGAAGGAAATGGGGTCGAAATCGCCAAAAGATTGAATCACATATTGGGCCTACTAAGCACGATAGCAAGTTATTCAAAGCCAAAAGAAATTTAAGTATATTTACTCGATTAGCCGCACACATATCTTTGAGTGGGAAAATTATAAGATATGCGCCTATGAGTAGCGAAATTGAAATTCTTTGTTTGGCTGCAAATTCTGTTCAATTTGAATTCACAAAGAGAGGGTTAATTCTTAAATTACCCAATACATGTCTTTCCGACTCGGATAGATATTCATAGATACAGTTGCGGTTTGGGTTCGGGTGCAATGGTGATTAATTTTCCTCACGTTCAATGATTTATCTACGAATAAATGACATTTCGCACACATGCCGGAGGGTTGATCTTCTCAATGGTTTGGTAACATGCATTAAATGCAATTGAACAATGGATAATTGTTCATTTCACGAATCTTTGTTATCTTTTATTTCTTTAAAGAAATTTATTGATAATGAAATACTATCTGGATACAGTGAGTAAGTCCTTCCCGAAAAGGATGATGCCACCCTAAGGAGGATGGACGAAGTAGGGAAGGGTTCACAACGATCTTCTCTTTATAGAATTTAATTATTTTTTCTATTTGGGATAAGTTAAATATTAATGCATGAAAATGCTCATATCCTCACAGAAATAAGTGCAACTTTATTTCCCGAAAGAATGAAAGCAAGTATCTGCTCAATAACACGACTAAAATTCATGGAAAACAGAAAACCATCATGAGAGATACATTCACCCCGACGGTTACTGATGTCAGAAAAGGTATGTTGACAGTCGATCAGATCTTCAATATCGTTATAGAACAACTTGAAAAGTCAGGGGAACTTGAACCTGAATATTTAAGAACTCATTTTGGGGATGTTTTGAAGAAAATTGAAAATAATGCACATGTATTATATCTTCAAGCAGAATCGGGAGTTACAGAAGATTTAATTGACAGGATTGCAGAGGAATTACCTCCATATGCTGGGAAAAAGGAAATAATCAGGCAGTCTGTTTCAAGAGCCGTTGAATTCGAGTACAGGACAGGACAGTCCCGGAAAAGCAGGGGAGGTTCTACTTACCAGAAAGCCGTTTCATTTTTGTTATCCCGTTTGGGAATTCCTCATATAAAACCCGCCGGAAAGGAAAAGAAGGAATTCGATGAAATTGATTTTATTATCCCATCTGCTGAATATGCCAGAAAAATGCCCGATGATACAATTTTGTTGAGCGTGAAAAGGACCGGACGTGAGCGATGGAAACAGGTTGTAAGCGAACGTGCTATGACTCATGTTTTTTTAATTCTCCATGACACGGATGATTTATCATCGGATAAGATTGAACTGATCAAAAAGAATAAAATTATCCTGTATGTTTATGATGAAATTAAAAGAAAGGAAATGTTCAGAAATGAGGATAGCGTACGGAGCCTGAATGATCTCCCAGACCGTCTCAAACGATACCAGAAATAACCATCTCCGGCCGGTGTGTTGACTATTATTTGAATTTCTAAACGAAGCGATATGGTTGACGTTCTCACCCCTCAACAGAGAAGTTATAATATGTCCCGCATAAAGGGCAAAGATACTTTACCCGAAATACAATTAAGACGACTCCTGCGGGAAGCAGGAATCAGGGGTTACCGTATTCATTACGATCTTCCAGGCAAGCCGGATGTGGTATTTATCAAGAAAAAAATTGCGATTTTCATTGATGGTTGTTTCTGGCATAAATGCCCCTTGCATTTTAAAGAACCCGAGACCCGGAAAGAATTCTGGTTGAAAAAAATCCAAGAGAATGTCAAGCGTGATGAAATAATTAATAAAACACTGGTTGAGGATGGCTGGAAGTTAATCCGGATATGGGAACATGAACTTAAAGAAAATCCGGAAGAAATCATTCGCCGGATAAAAATGGTTTTAGGATACACAGGTCCCTAGTTGTTTTTCTTTTAGAGTTGATAATTTTTCTGAATCAAGCGATTTTATGAGTTCATTTGCAATAATTTCCATAAGCGGAACCGCTACAGAATTTCCAAACTGTTTGTAAGCCTGCGTATCCGAGACCGGAATTTTAAAACTGTCAGGGTAGCCTTGGAGCCTGGCACACTCCCTAGGGGTCAGTCGTCTTGGATTTTTTCCCTCCTGCGGAATCAGGATTTCACTTCCATCTTTGTAATAACGTGCCGAAAGGGTCCGGCAGTAACTGTTAAAGTCCACCAGCCCATAACCAAATCCATTTCCTTTCTTGCGGTGTTTTTCGGCATAATCCTGTAAATACTGCCAGAGATGATCGGTCAATGTATATTTGGCAGGAATATCTTTCTCAAGAATATCCTGAAAAACAGGGTTCAAATTTTGGATTTCAGGAAATTTAAATGGCACTTCTTCTTCTCTGAATCCAATCATTATAATGCGTTCCCGATTCTGGGGGACCAACCTGTTTGCATTGAATACTTTGTAATGAAATGAATATCCTTCAGCAATAAGTGAATCCCTGATTACTTTGAATGTTTTGCCTTTGTCATGACTTTCTAGATTTTTTACATTTTCAAGGAAATATGCAGCAGGCCTTTTTAACCGGATTATTCTCATTATTTCATAAAACAGCGTCCCCTTTGTCTGATGTGCGAAACCATGAGGTATATTCAGACTCAGATATTTTGATACTCCTGCGATAGAGAACGGCTGACAGGGGAATCCGGCAACCAGAATGTCGAAATCCGGAATATCTCTGGCTTGTATCTCCCGTATATCACCTATAGGAGATTCACCAAAATTAGCTTCATATGTTTTTTGTGCATATTTATCGATCTCGCATGAGAAAACACATTCCGCACCCGCTCTTTCGAATGCAAGACGAAGACCGCCTATACCGGCAAATAGATCAATAAATTTCAGTTTTTCCTTCAAAATGGGAACACTTCCCGACATCTGTCAACCCGGTATCTGTTTGAAGTTCAACATTCCAAGATTAAATAATTGTGATATGCACCGTGAATGTGAATCATATTTCTCTTTACGTTTTAAATATGGAGCCAATCTGCCAAGTCGTTTTTCTATTCGAATAAAGACATGTGTGTAGAAATTGAGGCTAAAAATCATTTGGTTTGCTTTGAGATTGGAAATGTTCGCGCGAAATAAATCATTGATGGAATAATTAGCAAACTGTTTAATCATCCCTATAAATTCTTCTGAATTCTCGTGGATAAATATGTTATAAATTATTTAGAGTGTCTTGGTTCATTTCTGAGAATTCTGACATTGGAATTTTAACTACACAACTGCTCCCTCCTTGCATATTTCGCCCTCCACCACTAAACACCCATGAGGCATATTGAGCGAGCTTTTCGAAAGTTATGAACCACCAATTTACTAAATTTCGATCTTCCGTATTATTTATCTCTCTAACAATGAATAATGAGTGCAAATTACCCTTCTTTGCAGCGTAAAAAGACAACTTAACAAATGGACCCACATCCAAACCAAAATAATTACCTAACTTACTATCCCTTGCGGGTGTTTTTTCTTTAATTTCAATTGGATAAGTATACCTTTCTCCCCAAAAAATGGCATCTATATCAACTGATTCTGTCATAAGTTTATTTTGTAGCGATATTCTAATGTGTTCATTTGTAAATAGACCCGGTATTGAAAGTTCAGGAATTGATGAAATGTCAGTTTGAAAACCAAGAAAATTATATCGACGAGTGCGTGCTTTAAAATCCGATAACACTTCTGGAAAATCATGGTAACTGTCAGAAAACGGTACGCCCAATTGTGTTGCATGCCATTTTAAAGAATTAATTTCGTTCTGAACCCCAATGGATGGGGCACAATAATAGCTATGAATTCCAAGTTGGTGCATTGTTGCACAAATTGTATGCAACCCTCGTGGCGGTTCTTCAAATTGTCTATCAGGTGAATAGGATATTTCAGGTTGAATTAAACATGGAAATACAACCACAGTTTTATGACCAAAATTTCGTTCACCAGTATTTCGAGATATCCACCCCCCAGAAGAGATACGATTTCCAAATCCCATTTCATTGAGTGTATTTCGTAAATCGATTTCTGCTAAAAGACCGTTCAATTTGTTCTGATTAAAACTAGAAATGCTTTGGAAAGATAATCCTTCATTAAATCTATAGAAATAGATGCCATAAGGCTTCTCTACTCTCAATTTTAAATATTTTTTTCATCTCAATCAATGATTTCTATTTTCATTTTAGATTATATTGTCTTTCTCAATACCTTCAGACCAAGGAAAATCATGTCGCTCCGCGAGAGAACGAAAGTACTGAGAGGATTTGACGGTGCAGAGGGTGTGGAAGTGTTCTGCGACGGGATGAGAACATATTACAACTACATCCGGCCACATCAGGGGATTGGAAGATTGACTCCTGCGCAGATAGCAAATATTCCAATTAACTTGATGGGATCCAAGTGGGAGAAAATAATTGGGTTGGCGGGTGGATAAAACCCAATTATTACCCGTACATCCTATCAGGGGGGAAATGAAATTTCTTGGACTAGTTTCTCCCCATTTATTTTGCCTGCAAGACTGTGAGAAACAAATGAAATGCCCAATGCCCCGACGTTGATTACTGATTTAATTGCTTCATCTAATTCCTTCAAGAAATATTATCTTTTTTGAAGGAATACCCTTGAAAACCAGCGTGGTGCGAAGCTATGGCATGTCATTTATCGTCTTCTTTTGTATTTTCGAAATAAAAACCAAAAAACCGTACCAACAATGGCCGCTATTAATTCAAATTTAAAAAAATTTATTGTTACAAGGACCATTACCCAAAAAATCAATTTCAAAGCCATGAATAAATTAATTAGAACTTGTATCAGATCCATTAGACTCTCTTAATCGACATTTTTTATATCAAAAAATTTTGGATCGAAACTTCGTTTAAATTCCGGATCTTCTTTTTTCATATAATCAATTACTTGTTTAACTCCGTCGTCCCTAGTTAACCTAGGTTCAGCATCATTCCTAAGACTGTACTTTCTTGCACTGAAATAGTGTTGTCTGAACATATTTCGTTTAGATCCCCGAGTACTCCTATGTAATGTATTCCAATTCCTTTTCCACAAACTCTCCTATTTCTTTATCATTCATGAAACACATGTACTGCTCTTTCTTTATTAAAGTCAACTGATACTTCACCAACCGTTCATGTGGTTAAGCATCCTTCATCTAACCGGAACCTGGAAAGAGTCATCGATAAAATAGAGAAAATTATTAAGATGGATATTATAATTTATGGTTATTGAAGGGGACTTATGAGCCAAGAAAATAATGAGCATAGATTAAGGGCATTTGTCTTAATGCCATTTGATACAGAATTTGATGCGATTTTTGATAAGCTTATAACACCCACATTAGAAGAAGTTGGCTATGATGTCAAGCGCGCTGATAGTATTCTTAATCAACAAAACATTCTAAAAGATATATTACGGGGTATTGCAGAGGCGGATTTGGTTGTTGCAGATCTAACTAGTCTAAATGCCAATGTTTTTTATGAACTAGGAATCGCACATACTCTACTAAGACCAACGGTTCTTTTAGCTCAGTCCAATAAAGATGTACCCTTCGATCTATCGTCATACCGCGTGATTCTATATTCCACTCATTTTGTTGAAGCCCCTCAACTGTCAAAAAAACTTAAGGAGATTGGTGAGAAGGCAAAAAACAATAAACTTGGATTTGGGAATCCTGTATCTGATTTTCTTCCAAGAGAAATGGAATCGGAATTTTCTCGTTTAACGACAGACGCGAGAGATGAAATAGAAACAAAAAATGAAAAAAAAATTGAAAACGATGAAGAAGAAAAGGGAATTTGGGACTTTGTTGTAGATGGCGAGAAATCCATGAAGGACATCACCGAACATTCAAGGCGAATAACAGAGGCAACAGAAGAAGTTGGTTCAAATATGCAAAAGCGAACTGCAGAGTTGCAGAAAATTTCACAAACTGGTTCGCCTGGCACAGCCTCTCGGATTCATGAGATTGCTACCGCATCATCATTGGATATTATCAAGTACGCAAAACAACTCGAAGATGAACAACCCAATTTTCATAGTGCTTGGGAATCGTTCGACCATAACATTTCTGGTCTTCTTCAAACCACTCGAATAGAATCGCAAGAGGATAAGAAGATAGCACTTGATTTTCGAATGTCGGTAGAGCAGCTACGGGTAGGAATAATATATGCTTTAAACGGAGTGAAAGGATTACGAGAAAGTGTTGCAAATATGAAAGATATTAGTCGAGAAATAAATCGTGCTTCAAAAAGGACAGCTCATATCCTCGATTTGTTGATTTCCGATCTTGAAGGAGCCGATTCGTATTGTACAAAAGTTTTAACCTTACTTGATGAAAAGATCGCAAAATATTCATTCCCGTTTTAGAGATCCGTAGAAAAATAGATTCAAAATTTAACGACTAGCATTTCATAACAGTAATGTTAGAATGCTGCGAACGGATCCGAACCCCACACCTCCCCCCGTCCAATTCAACCCTCGTGAAGCCATGCAATCCCCCCCTAAACCTCTCCCCTCAACCACCAGAACGCCTCCTCGAGAATCCTTTGCATCCTTCACAATGCCGGCACCGTAGGGCGATGATCAGCTTGTCGAAGTCCCACGAGAGCAGTCGTTCGACCTCAGGCTCTCTTTCAGGGTAGCTTCGGTACTGTTTCAATCCTCTCGATAAATTGTTCCGTTATTGAAAGCCATCCCTCAATTTCCTCCCCTGATGCCGGTGTTTCAAATGAATACTGGTTCTGCTCCCGCATGCTCCTGATCCTTCCGAACAGGGTTACCCATCTGCTTTCCAGATTTCCGGAGGCTGCGTAGGTTCCCAGGTAAAGCTCTATACAATAGTGAGTTCGCTTCTCCCGGATCCCGTCATGAAAGAGGACCGCCCGGGCAGCATGAAACCACGCCATGTACACCCCGTTTGTTGCCAGCCGCGGCGTTCCGATCTGCATCCCCTGCCGGGCTTCCGAAAGGTACTCTCTTGCCATGGCAAGCGACATCCTCGCTTTCTCATTGGAAGGGGGAACCGTCTGCAGCTTTCCCTCCGCAAAACAATCATCGAGTGTTGTCAAAATCCTCACCACATACGGTCAGATGGTTATTTTTTAAATTCGCATAAAATGAGGCGTCCTGAATTTTAAGGTTCTCCAGTTTGTTTTTAGTCAGCAGTAACGCGTGAACATCGCTTCCGGTTGCGGCCCCCAGATCCCGTTGGAGTTCTCCCATTTTCAATTCAAGGTCAGGATCATAGTCTTTTATGAATACCCAGACATCAAGATCGCTCTCCAGGTTATTTTTTCCTTCTGCCCATGAACCATAAATCCCGATCCCTTCCGCCCAGGACGGGAGAGCGATACTATTCCGGAGGAGATCGAGGTTGAGAATCAATTTTATTGCATCCCACAGTGCAGTATCATTTCGATAAATCGAACGGTTATCGCGATTCAGAAGACGTTCGTGGATGAGCAGATTGAGATATTGAGAAACAAGCCCCTTTGACACCTGGGTGCCTGTTGTTACCGATGTAACGGAGAACGTTTCTCTTATACTGATGTAACGGAGAATTTTGACCCGTTCCCTGGTTTTAAACAGATCTACCAGGAACTCCTCTGTGCTCACAGTAATACGATTATGTTCATAATATATGAACATATTGTTCGTGTTTTATGAACAATATGTTCATCATTCATGAACTATTTCCCACGAAATCCTGTAGATACTGCGGAACCGGGTAATACCAAGTCGATCATTGAATTGGCGCACCCTGTCGCCAGGAGAGGCAAGAGGGGCTGAACACGATACAAATTCCCTGTACCGGATATCCAATGCCCCACCCAATTCAACCCTCGTGAGGTACGCCACCGCTCCCTAAACCTCTCTCTTCAACCACCAGAACGCATCCTCGACAAAATCCTTCGCATCCTTCTCTACGCAGGGGCCGTGAGCGATGATCAGCTTGTCGAAGTCCCACGAGAGCAGCCGTTCGAGGGATCGCCGGGCGAGCCTCCGGTTCGTAAAAGTAAACCTGATATCGAGCGGAACGCCGCCACGCGGAGCAGCAACACCCCCGATCCTGGACAGGGCATTGCGGAGGAATTTCCCCTTCACGACCGGGTGAACCTGGATGAGATCGTCCAGGATGACCGTGCGTGACGCTTTGTGAAAGAACAGGACCTCTTCGATGAGCCGGTTGCCCGTGAAGGCGATCTGGTCGAAGTCGTCCGCCCAGCCGGGATCCGGCTCGTCCCCGAGGACGCCGGTGATGGGCAGGTCCCCTTTCTTCAATGTCATCAGGGTGGTCCGGGGCACCCAGAGCCCGGCGTCGGGGAAGAGCGTGTGCCACCCGTCCAGCCGCCAGACATGCCGCGGGGTCGCAGCTAACAGGTACCTTACCGGACCCAGTTCGGTGATGCTCCTGATCGTGTCGGGCGGCACCGCCACCGGGGAATCCACCCAGATCGAACCGCCGGAGAGCTGCACGACGGTCATGCGGGTGCTGAACCAGACCCCGAAGTCGCGGACGGGCGGCCCGTCGACGATCCATACGTTTTTGGCGAATGGCTGGAGGCCGTACATCTTGTCTTCGTTATTCCCTGTTCGTGTTCACTCGGTTCTTATCGGTAAAAGAAAAATAATACGTCCTGTTTCGGTTAATCCTGCTGAAATATTCCAGATCAGGATAATTCTATACTCATTTGTAATGAAATGAGTATAGAATTCACATCACCCGACCTCCGGCCTCATGGGGGATCTCACTTCTTCAGTTCTATCGCGATATTATGTCCCACGCTCGTCCCGATATTCTCGGCTTCGTGCGATCCCTTCTCCATCCATAACGTCTGTCCGGCTTTGGCATCGATCTCCATCTTCTTCCCGTCGGAGGAGGTCAGCCTGGTTTTGGCGCCATTGATGACATATATGACATGATCGTTCGGGTGATTGTGCATCGGTGCTTTCTCGCCGGGTTTCAGGCGGATGTCCAGCACCCGCACCCGGTCATTTTCCATGAGCAGTTTATAGGCATTCGGTGCTGCTTTCAACGCATCGGGAATCTGTGCCATAGTTTACCTCGTATAGGTCAGTTGATAACCCTCAACGGGTTTAATCATTGTGGTGGTTTCAGGGAACACGGCAAATACAGTCTTTTTTTATTTTGCAGAGAATTTTTCGTATGCAGGAAGATATCATCAGAACCGCATGGGGAGTGGGGAATACGCCCGGCCAAGCGCGATACATCACCGGATTGTTCCGGTTTCAGAAACAAAATTTTCCTCTGTCAGAAACAATCAGGTGATTTCTTTCTCACTTTCGTACAAACCAGGAGAGCGGGGGGCAGCAACGGACCATGGCTCACATAATGATACAATGAATCTAAAACGAGCATCAGGACAAAGGTTACGACGATAATCACGATTACAGAGACGATCAGGGTGCTATCGATCTTCCCCGTATCCTTTTCGGCCCCGATTTTCCTATCCCGTTCTCTCTTATTATCTGTTATTATTTAAACGGATGGACATGCCGGAACTGTCTGGTGCATTGGTTACCGGAAAATGTATTCCCTGCAGGGGAGATCTGTTCCCGCCGGGAACGGTAAGGATGCGGCTCAGGGAGCCTGACAGAGTAATTCATCCCGGCTCCTTTATCCAATAAAAGAAAAGATTTTCGTTATCGGGATGAGCGGTCTTTCCAGAAGAGGACGAAGACCGCGATCCCGATCCCGATCGCAAGGAGGGGGAGATAGGCCGGGAGCGGTCCCTTCTGGGTCGGAGAGGTGGTCGAACCGGATGTCCCGGAGAAGACCGGGGGAACCGTGGCCGACACCTCGATCGATTTCGCATTCTCGCCCTTGATCGTGACCTGCCCGCTGGCCGAATAGAGGTACGGGTATACCTTCAGGTACACGGTCTCCGGGGTGCCCGGGAGGGTGATCTCTTCCGTGGTAGCGGAACCGGCCCTGTTCACCTTCTGGATATTTCCCGCTGCATCCGGGTATTCGATCACCCAGTCGATCCCCGTCGAGGCGGTGATCCGGACCGGTTCTCCCTTCGTGGTCACCGTGAAATATGCCGGGTTGTCCTGGGAAGCCCCGGCCGTCGCCGATACGATCGGAACTGCAGGGGTGGGCACCGTGGTCGGCACCGGGGTGGTGGCCTGCGGGAGCTCTTCGACCGTGAACGTGACCGTCCCGATGAAGCCCTTCTCGTCCGTGAACTCGACATCATAGGAGCCGCTCTCCGTGATGGGGACCTCCCGGGAGAACGCCCCTGCCTGGGTCGTGGCTATATATTCCGGCCCGAAGATCGTTGTTCCCGCCGCATCCTTCACCTCTACCTGGACGCCGGTGTTCTGCGTGTTGGCAAGAGATCCCTCGACCCTCAGCATCCCGTCGAATTCCTGTTTTTCCGGGGAGGTGATCCGGATCTCCCCGGAGCGATCCACGAGTTGGACCGAACGCAGCGTGGTGGAGTTCCCGAGAAACTGTATCCCCGCCACCGGGAGCACCTCGAGTTTATACACGCCACTGCCGAGCCCCTTCGTATCGAATGTCACCGAGAAGTCCGGGACGCTCTGGATGGTGACGGACTTCCGGGCGACTTCATGATAGGTATTATCGGAATAGGAGAGGACGATCTCGACCGTGGTCCCCGTATGCAGGTTGGATGTGCCGTTGACCACAATGGGTCTGCCGACCTGCACGCTCCCGGGAGCGGTGATGGAAATTTCATACGCCGCTACCGTCCCGATCAGGAGCGACAGGATCACCATCAGGAGGAGGGATTTTTTCACCACGGCAGGGTTGACCATAAGGATCTATCCGGGATATGGGTTGCCCATGTTGAGGTAAATGCTTTCTGATAGGTCGAACGATCCGACCATCAGGGATCTTCTCTTCTTCGTGAATACGGGGAGCGAGTATGATCCGGGTCACCCGCGATCTGATCGGACTTCCCCTTCCGGGACGGGAATACTGCTGAAGATGCAATAATTCACCGGGGAGTGGGTTCGTGATTCACGGGTCCCCGCCAGAACCGGATCTTTTGGCGTTCCCGGGTACCACAAATACCGGAGAACGCTTACGGACTTTTTACGTGGATCCTGAATACCATGTATCCGAGGAGCACCATGAGGGAGATGACGAACAGGTACCAGTCATATGCATACAGGTCGTGATGGAACGTGATCAGGGCGATATTGAGAAGACAGATCATCGCCACTCCTGACGAGAAGCCGACCGTAAATATCGCCCGGCCCGAGGTTATGTCCATGGGAAACATGAGGGGAAAGATTCTGCTTAAGCCTTCCCCACAAGCAGGTACCCGGATTGATTCCTCCCCCGCCCCTGACGCTCACTTTCACCGTCCGTTCAGGGATCCCTTATCCCGTTACGTGCCGGAAAGATCCTCATGGAACCCGTGGATCGCGGACCGGTCGGCAGGGACCTCTTTGAAAGCCTGGAGTGGTACGCACAGGGAAACCCGGAGGAGCTGGCCGAAATCGATCGGATACGGAGACTTCTGACCGAGACAGGAGCCTGGGCCGGCTGGAGATACCAGGCGGAAGAGGGAGAACCGGCCCCGGAAGCATCAACGGATCCTGCGGTCAGACGGGATGTTAACGGTACGGAGAAAACCCGGTTGAACCGTGAATGAGGTGCCGAAGGGCTTGACCCGCAGGTTCGAATCTCACCTCGTCCTCTGCATGAACAAATAAGGTTTAAACCCGTAAATCGATAAAATGGATCACAATGGTCCAGTTCTTTCCCACCGAACTCGCAAATCTCCTCTTCAACATCGTCATCATCCTCTGGTTTCTCAGCGAGGTTGTGGGAGGCAGGATAATTCCCGCTCTCCGGCGCCGCGGAACAAAGATCGAGAGAAGAGACCGGGGCTCTGCCCTCCTCATCGTCGGAGGCATCTTCCTCTCCGTTGTCATCGCGTTTGCGTTTGCATCCAACGGCATCGCGATGCTCCCCGGATGGGTCTCGTACGTGGGGATCGCCCTGATGCTTGCAGGAGTTATCATCAGGCAATGGGCCATTGCAGTCCTCGGGAGGTATTTCTCACCCGTGGTGGGGATCCAGGAGGGCCAGACCGTGGTGAAGACCGGACCGTATCGCCTGGTCCGTCATCCTTCGTATACCGGGGCACTCCTGATCATCGGGGGAATAGGGCTGGCACTCCAGTCATGGGGAGCGGTCCTCGTTCTCCTGGTCATATTCGGCCTGACCTACGGCTACCGGATACACCGGGAGGAGAAGGTCCTGGTCTCCGAACTCGGCGATGAGTATATCCAGTACATGAAGACGACGAAGAGAATCATCCCGTATATCATCTGAAGTACACTTTCGTTTCAGAAACAGGTTGTTTCCCGATCAGAAACAAGGGAAGAAAAAGGGATCCCTGTCTTCCGGATACCGGGACCCATCTATATCCGGAATTTCCGGTTCCGTATCGTGCTGCCATCCATAATCCGGTGACGAGAGATCGCAACGGTTAAAATCTGCCACATCTATCTTCAAGGCAGGCAAGAATGACCCCGGACGACGCAAAGCCCCCTGAAGGGAAGGAAGGAGGAGAAGATCCGTGCCAGGAGAAGGGAGGGGTGCATTCATTTGTCCAGTCTCTCGCACTCGGCAGCACATGGATGTTCACCCTCGCGGTGATCGGCACCGGGATCATAGCGGTCGTCCTGTTTGTCTACGGCTTCCTTTTAAGCCTGTACGGGGTGTACCAGGCGATCGCCGGGTTCAGCCTGGATATCCATGTCGTCAAGGAATACCTCGCCACTTCGATCCAGATCATCGACATCTTTCTCGTCGCGACGGTCTTTTACCTGATATCCATGGGGCTGTACCAGCTCTTCATCGCGAAGGCGCCGCTTCCCGGGTGGGTAAAGATCTGCAACCTCGACGACCTGAAGACCAAGCTCCTCGGCCTGACCGTGATCGCATTAGCAGTCATCTTCCTCGGGACCGCCCTTACCCTGAGTGTTGGAACCAGCATCCTGGAGTTCGGAGCCGCGATCGCGCTCATGATCGCGGCTATTTCGGTTTACCTCTGGGTAAAACACGAGTGAAAGATTGCAAAAAACGTTCGGGACATATACCGTATCCTTTTTTTTCCGGCGCCATCCTTATCATCTCCTCCGGTCCTCATTTACCGACCGGTTGCCCACCGGACGATCCGGGAATCCGGCGACGGTACCAGGATGATCGCGTATTCGACCCGGGAATTACTCCCGCGGCAGGATCTCGATCGGAATTTCCATCAATACGCGGATTACCTTGTTTTCCCGCCGTACCGGAATGGGATCGAAGAGGAGCGTCTCCGTCGGACCCCAGAGGGATACCCAGCCGATGATCTGGAACCCGTTGTTGAGGACCGAACCCAGCCATGCAGGGATGCCGGCAACGACACCGCTTCCGAAGAACGTTGCAAGGCCGAGACAGACGGCGAGGAATGCAAAACTGAAGGGGAGCTGCCGTAACCCCTGCCAGTGGATGTTCCGGAGCTGGATCGCGTTGTCCGAGAGCTTTCTCATGCAGAACCGGTGGATCGCAACGGTGACCTGTTCCTGTATCCCGGGGGTGATCTGGTCCCGGGGGAGCAGGATCGTCAGCCGGAACTTCCGCTTCCGGAGCGTCCACCCCGGCTTGAGCTGCTTCATCAGCCGCTCCACGGCCGACTGCCCCATATACTCCGTCTCCTTCTCTGAAAAGGGATCGAAATCCGGTGCGATCAGCAGCTCCCGGATGGTATCCAGTTCCAGCGTGACGTGGTTCTTATCGTTCCAGGTAATCTGGTCCGCGTGAGTATTCCCGGGGATCATGGTACTTCACTTTTTACTGATGAGCGTCCTTCGGATCACAAGCGGTCACTTCTGATACATCTCTGTCGTTCTCCTCGCCGGGGTTGACAATTGGTACCCTTCGCCCGGTATAGAGGTCATGCAAAAACCGTGTCTTTCCACCGTATTGGCCAGGTTTTGAACCACATGGTTCATTTCTGAACCAGGAGAAGATAAATTATTCCGAGGGAGAACCAATACGACCGCAGTCTTTCGGAACAATCCATACCCGGGAGCCGCCGGAGTCGCCCGTTATTTCGGCAGAATGAGAGGAGGAGGGAGTGCCTTCCCTACCGGTACGTGAGGATCTTGAGGATCCGTTCCCGTTCCTCTTCCTTGCTCAAGTCCATGTCGTGCATGGTCATTACATGTCCCTCGATCCGCTTCATTATCTCCATCTCGCCCTTGGCTTCCATCTCGTAATCGCACGAGAGGCCGAGGTCCTTACACCGGTATACTGCAATCTTCCCCATTACGATTCACTCACGACACTCATGGCACCCGGGATATTTAGGTTTTTTGGGGGGGGTATTCCCGATCTTCTCATGCCAGGGCCGCACTTCATCACCGGGTATGTGGGATGATCTCCCCTGCACCGGCGATCTCCTGCTTCCATTGCCGGGGATATCGGCACCATATGGAGAGGCCACCTTGGGGGGAACTTCTTTAATGTGTTCCCGATCCAATATTTGAGGAACGTGACACAGGGTATCTTCCCTTAATGCGTTCCCGATCCAATAGTTGAGGAACGTGTAACGATCGGAACCGTGATTCAAAAGTGAACACGGACCGGGCTTCCCGCAATGAAAACCGGAACCGGGAAGATCCCCGAGATCCCGTGCCGTCAGAAAGGGGAACAAACGGAATCAGGTCAGGACAATGTATGAGGTATTCGGGATTTGCCGGTAAATTAATGGTATTCATACTCATTGCACTCGTTCCCCTGATCCTGGTAGCCACGCTCTTCTTTTCCCCTGCCCTCACGCTCGCGGTCAGCACCGCGATCATCGGTCTGGTCGTGGGGGTTTGTTCCTTCCGCACGCTCGTCTGCTTCTCCTTCGGGTGCAGGACCCCGGAGACGGTACATCCCCGGAACTATCCGTTCGTCTCGGTCATCGTATCCGCGTACAATGAAGAAACCGTCCTCCCCCGGACGATGGCCTCGATGCGTGAGGTTGGGTATCCCTCCGACCGGCTCGAGTTCCTCTATGTCTACGAGGAGACGTGCACGGACCGCACCGGGGAGATCATCGCCGGCTTTGAAAAAACGGACCCCCGTTTCCACGGGATGAAATTTCGCGGCGGAAAAGCAGTATGCCTGAATTATGCGATCCGTCAGTCGCGGGGGGATGTCATCTGCATCCTCGATGCAGACCATTCGCTCGAGCGGGATGCAATCATCCGGGCGGTGGGGGTCATGGAGACGACCGGTGCCGCCTGTGTCAAGGGCAGGAGCCGGGTCGTCAATAAACAGGAGAGCGTGTTCTCCCTCCTCGGCGGGGTCGAACGGGATGTCATCGAACGGCTGATCAGCTATGGCACCTACCTGTTCGGCGGGTTTTCATTCTTCGGCGGAAGCCTCGGGTTTTTCCGGCGGGAGTTGCTCGAGACGGTAGGCCCGTTCAACGGAGAGGTGTTAACGGAGGACATCGAGTCTGTCTGCACGGATCCATCTGGCGGGATACACGGTCTGTGTCGATCCCTCCATCGTCAGCTGGGAGGAGACTCCCCCACCTTCGCCGGCTGGTGGAAACAGCGGAAACGATGGTGCCGGGGGTGGGTGCAGTGCACGGTCATCCACCTCTTCCCGATGATCCGGAGCCGCATACCCGTGGTGACAAAAGTGGACAGTTCCTTCACCTGGGCGTTCAATTTTATCCCGTTGCTGACGATCAGTTTCATTCCCCTGTCGATCATCGGCCTTGCATTCCATATCCCGGTATTCCTGTTCAACCCGGCGTTGGCAGTGGTCTTCGCAGTCGTGCCCGTCGTTATGGTGACCGGACCGGTCCTGCTGGACGTAATCCAGGGCGAGCGGTTCCGCTGGGAGGATCTTTTCTGTATCATTCTCTTCCCGTATTACCTGGCATTATACGGCATCGTTGCCGTTTCCGCAATCCTCGACGAGTTCGTCCTGGAAAAGCCGAGTGTGTTTATCCGGACGGAGAAATCGGGGAGTACCAGGGCGGAGTGCGGTCCGGTTACCGGAACGCAGGGAAGTTATCCCTGAGGCGGGCCAGAGCCGCGGGGGGGATACTATCGGCTGAATGCAACCCGGTATTACGGGTAACTCGTTTGGCCGAGGATGCTCTCGCATTCCGGAAGGGTTGGACTGCCGCTATAACCCGGGATCGGAGATGGGAACAGGTTTGGTGATCTTTTCTGGCATAACCCGGTGGACGGTATCGGCTGAACTGAAAAGAACATCTCTCCCGCTGAACGTTTATGATTCGATCCCGCCATTCCGTCCCCTGAACTGACATCGCAACAACTCCGACTGGTATAAGAACGATCGCGACGTTCTGGTATCATTATACAGAGAGTGAGGGAATTCCCTTGTCCGCGGCAGAAAGTTCACAAACCATGTTCGGTCAATATCTGAGTCTCTTTGCCACCACCGAAATTTTCATCTTCGTTTTCATGGAGATCGTCACCAAAATAGATACCATCCAGCGGGTGATCTTCAAGAAGGCAGCACTCCGTGATTATATCGTCTTCGTGGTGCTTTTCGGTTTATTTTCGATATTCGGGACGTACATCGGGATACCGAGCAACTACGGGGCGATCAGCAATATCCGGGATCTTGCGCCGATGGTGGCGGGCCTGGTCGCCGGTCCGTATGTCGGCCTGGCGGTCGGGTTGATCGGCGGCGTCCATCGCTTTTTCCTCGGGGGGGATACCGCTCTCCCCTGCATGCTGGCAACCATCCTCGCGGGAGTGCTGGCAGGGCTGGTCTACCAGTTAAACAAGGGAAAATTGATCGGCATCATCCCAGGGATGCTCTTTGCCGTCGGGATCGAGCTGCTGCATGGCGGGCTGGCACTGGCGCTGGTCAGCCCGTTCTCGGAGGCGGTAGAGATCGTGGTCGCGGTGATCCCCGGCATGATCATTGCCAATTCTCTGGGTTTGGGAATCAGCATCATCGTAATCCATAGTACCAAGGAATCGTGCAGGCCCTGCACCCCGGAATAACAAAATACTCTTTTTCTCTCGGATAGTGGGGAAGGGGGTATGAAGGAATTTTTTTACGGAATGCTTCCCGTCGATCGAACGGGTAAGAATTTCCCGGTTTCCGGCAACCGGGGAAGCATGAAAGGATGAGACTGATGTAAACACTCTCGTCCACCCGGAGATTCCGAAATTATAAAGAGGCTTGAACCGGAATTGCCGATCATGCAGGGGAGCCCGAAACGGGGGGAGCTCGGGGTATTCGCCGCGATCGCCTTTGCCGTGGGGAACATGGTCGGGGCCGGGGTCTTTGTCCTGAGCGGCCTCGTGATCGCCACCGCCGGTCCTTCGGCCGTCCTCTCCTATCTCTTCTGCGGGATCCTCGTGACGTTCTCGGCACTCTCCTATTCCGCACTTGCGAGCATCTACCCCGAAGACGGCGGCGGGTACCTCTTTGCCCGCCGGATGCTCGGCCCTATCCCCGGGTTCATCGCCGGCTGGTCGATGTACATCAGCCTCATGATCGCGAGCGCATTCGTCCTCCTCGGGTTCGGGATCTATGCAAACCTGATGCTCGGGACCTCCGTCGACCCCCGCTGGCTCGCCCTCGGCGGGCTCGTGGTCCTCTCCGCCCTCAACATTCGCGGCTTGTCCGAGGCGGGAACAGTCGAGACCGGGCTCGTCGTCGCCAAGGTCGTCATCCTCGCCGGCCTGATCGTTGCCGGGTTCATCCATATCACCGGCTCCGACTTCACGCCCTTCTTCCCGTCGGGGATCGGCGGCATGCTGGCGGGGATGGTCATGGTCTTCTTTGCGTACATCGGGTTCCAGGTCGTCGCCCTGATGGGGGGCGAGATCAAGCAGTCGTCCCGGAACGTCCCCCGGGCCACGCTGGCCGCGATCGGGATCGTCGCCCTCATCTATACCGGGACCATCATCGCCCTGCTTTCGGCCAGACTGCCCACCTACGGGAGCCAGAGCGTCTTCGATGCGGCACTCGTCCTCTTCGGCGGCATCGGGGCCACCATCGTGGCGCTCGGCGCCGTCTTCTCCACCCTCTCCTCGGCGAACGCGAACGTGATCGGCGGATCAAGGATCATCATGGAGATGGGATCCGAGAAGCAGATCCCGGCCCGGTTCGCCCGACTCTCGAGGGGAGGCCAGCCGTCTACCTCCATCCTCTTCGGGATGATCCTTGCGGGTATCCTCATCATCTACGGAAACCTCGGTTTCGTCGTGAGCCTGACCAATGTCACCACCCTCGTGACCATGGCCCTGGTCAATGCGAGCGCCTTTCTCCTCGTCCGGCGGGAGCACCTGGTCCCCCCCGAAAAGACCTATTTCAGGCTCCCGCTCGGGGTCGTCATCCCGGTTGCCGGCTTCGTATCCTGCATCGCCATGCTCGCCACCCTGACCCCCACAATCATCCTGATCGGGTTTGCGGTCATCCTCGCCGGGCTGATCATCTACTCCCTGGAGGACACCGCCGAAGGGGAATCAATCCGGAGAGAGATCCGGAAAAAACTGGGAAGGAAGGAGCCGGAGGGCTGAACCAAATATCGGAAAAGAGCGGGGAGGAACGAGCCCGGGGTTGAATCGACCTCTATCGGGGACGCTGTCGCAAGAACAGGACCGGTGGAGGATCCGAAAAAAAGCCGGGTATTACGGGGTGTTCGGCCTGGAGAAACCGCCCAGCCGTCCTCCGACCGGATTGTATCATTCCTGATCCATTTTGCTCCCTGCCTGGCTGCTGCTGCCCGCTCTGTGCGATGGGTGAGACGCGTCTCCGGTCTCAATTTGCCGCCATGACTGGCGCATCGACGTTCCGATCCGGGTATCCTGCCCCGGTGCATCAAGAAACATTAATGCTCCTTGAAAAGTACTGTGCTCTCATGAGACCGAACATCAGCTATGTACTGCTGGCTCTGCTGGCAGTTGCCCTGCTTTTTGCAGCAGGCTGCACGACACCGACCCCGCCCGTGACCCCGACGCCAACCGCGACGGCGACCGCTACGGCCACCGCAACAGCGACGGCGACCGAGACCATGAGCATGACCATGACCGTCCCCCCGACAACGGTGACGGCACCCCCAACCCAGACGACGGTCCCGGCAAACACCACGGCGCCTCCCTCAGGGGGAGCGGTGACCGTCGGGCTGAGTGCAAAGAATATCGCCTTTAACACGAGCATCATCACGGTCCCCGCCTGTTCGAACGTGACGGTCATCTTTGACAACCAGGACTCGGGGATCCCGCACAACTTCGCGGTCTACTCGGATCCGGGGCTGAGCAGCACCATATTCAAGGGAGAGATCATCACCGGACCGAAGATGATCACCTACACGTTCAAGGCTCCCTGTGCCCCGGGAGACTACTGGTTCCGCTGCGACGTGCACCCGGCGGCCATGACGGGCACATTCAAAGTGGTCTGAAACAACCCAACCCTTTTCTTTTTTCTGCCTCGGGATTCCGACAGGGCAACGTTCTCCTGAAGTGATTCCTGAAATGCAACATTAATGTCCCTTGAACAGGTACCTGTTGCTTTCATGAGACCGAACATCAGCTATGTACTGCTGGCTCTGCTGGCAGTTGCCCTGCTCCTTGCCGCAGGCTGTTCGACGACCCCGCCCGTGACACCGACGCCGACAGCGACACCGACCGGGACGGCGACCGGGACAATGGCGATGACCATGCCAGAGACAACGGTGACGGTTCCCCCGACCGGGACGACGGCCCCGATGACCACCACGATGCCTCCATCCGGAGAGGCGGTGACGATCGACCTGATCGCAAAGAATATCGCCTTCAACACGAGCACCATCACCGTCCCCGACTGTGCGAACGTGACGGTCGGCTTCGATAACCAGGACGCGGGAATTCCCCACAACTTCGCGGTCTACACGAACTCATCGGCAACCGCCGCCATCTTCGTGGGAGAGATCATCACCGGCCCGAAGATGGTAACCTACACGTTCACGGCTCCCTGCACCCCCGGGGACTACTGGTTCCGCTGCGACCCACACCCGGCGGCCATGAACGGCGGGTTCATCGTGGTCTGAACCAACCCGACCTCTTTCTTTTTTCTGCCTCGGGATTCCGACAGGGCAACGTTCTCCTGAAGTGATTCCTGAAATGTAACATTAATGTCCCATAAAAAGTACTGTTGCTTTCATGAGACCGAACATCAGTGATGTACTGCTGGCCCTGCTGGCAGTTGCCCTGCTCCTTGCAGCAGGCTGTACCACCCCGACCCCCCCGGTGACCCCGACGCCGACGCCAACCGAAACGCCGACCGCTCCTCCCACCGCAACAGCGACCGGGACCATGACGATGACCGTCCCACCGACGACAGAGACCGTACCTCCCCCGACCGGGACGACTGCACCGGCAACCACCACGATGCCTCCCACCGGCGGAGCGGTGACCGTCGGCCTGATTGCCAAGAATATCGCCTTTAACACGAGCACCATCACGGTCCCCGCCTGTTCGAACGTGACGGTCGCCTTTGACAACCAGGACTCGGGAATCCCCCACAACTTCGCGGTCTACTCGGATCCGGGGCTGAGCAACACCATATTCAAGGGAGCTATCATCACCGGACCGAAGGCCATCACCTACACGTTCAAGGCCCCCTGTGCCCCGGGAGACTACTGGTTCCGCTGCGACGTGCACCCGGCGGCCATGAACGGCAAGTTCATAGTGGTCTGAACACACTTTCCTTTTTTTCAACCACCCCCACATTCCGACAGGGCAACGTTCTCCACACGGGAGATTCCTGGAATGTTTTCCGGCTGTCCTTATGCAGGACCGTATTCCGGCGGATAAGCCACATAAAAAATTTCTGCCATGTCAAACGGCTTCGTTCACCCGTTTCATCCTGCATGGCGTCGCACGACGGGAAAGAAAAAAGAAGAAGATCAGAGTGGTCCCTGCTGGGAGAGCACGGGGGTCGGTTCCGGGGTCGCCCCGGGCGGGAGCGGTACCACGGTTATCGTTTCCGATTCAACGACCGGAGGGTTCAACGGCGTGTGGTCGTTGTTCACCAGCTCGACCGAGAGGGTGTGGGTTCCCGTGGTCACGTTGGACCAGACAGTATAGAGATACGGGGTGGCGACATAGGTCCCGGCCGCGGTGATCGCCGGCTGGCCCTGTGTGGTCGGGGCGTCCACGTCCAGGAAGTAGTGGAGGTGCCCCTCCCCGGCCACGTTCGCCTGCCCGAGTTTGTTCACCAGGGCGAAGTTCTTCACCCAGGCCGTGACCACCACGGTGCTTCCCTCGACGGTAGCACCCGGTGCAGGCCGGGCGATCCCGAGATGGGGGGCGGCGCCGGGCGTCCCGATGGAAAACGCCACTACCGACGGTGCGGTCCCCGAGCCGACCGGCCAGACGAGGGTATCCCCGGCCACCGCGGGCCAGGCGTTGATCAGGCCGGGGGCCTGGTATGTCCAGACGATCTCCCCGGTATCCTTGTCCAGCGCAGAGATCATCCCGTTGTAGGTGGCAACGAAGACCAGGTCGTTCACCACGGTGGCGGAGGAGAAGATCTCGGAGCCGAAGTTCGTCTCCCAGAGGATCTTCCCGGTGTCCACCTGGATCGCGGTCAGGTTCGAGGTCCCGTTCGCGTACGGCTGGAGGCCTCCCCCCGGCGGGAAGGAGATGGTTGGTGCCCATTTTGCGTAGAGGTTGATCGTCGGGACATAGACGACCCCGTCGGCATAGGCCATCGGGGTCTCGATACCGCCCTGGTAGCCCGGATAGACGATGATCGTCTCGTTCGGCAGGTTCACCAGGTTGTCGTTTAAGTGAATCCCCACGGGGGTTTCCCAGAGGATGGCACCGGTGCTCCGGTTGAACGCGAAGACCCTGCCCCATTTGCCGCCGCCGATCGCGATCTCCTGGGTGATGCCGTTGATATTGGCCGTGGTGAGGATGGGGGAGAGCTGGAAGTCCATGTCGGTGTTGTCGTGGGCGATCGTCTGGGTGTACCACTCCAGGCCGCCGCTATCGTTCAGGACGACGATCGAGTCGCAGTAGAGGTTATTCCCCGGGCGGGAGGCCCCGTTGGGGTACGCGGGGGTACCCGCAAAGGGTGCCGGGTTCCCGGTCCCCCAGAAGGAGTTCCCGGTACCGACATCGACCGAGGCGGGGAACCAGCACCCGCCGCCGCTGTTCAGCTCCGGGTGGCCCCAGAAGTCGGGCGACTGGATGGTATTGAACTGCCAGAGGACCTTTCCGGTCTCCTGGTCGAGGGCGTAGATGATCCCTGCCGCTCCGGGCTTGTAGCCCTGGGGGGTGGTGGAGACGAGCACCTTCCCATCATAGATGATGGGCTGGTCCAGGATCCCGATCGGGGCCCCGAAGGAGAGGTTGGTCGTCCAGATCCGGGTCCCGTTCGCCAGGCTGACGGCGGAGATGCTGTACTGGTTGCTGGGGCCGAAGACCTTCCCGTACCCCACCGCCGGGCCGTTGGGCCCGACCACGCCGAGGGAGTCGAAGGTGGTCATCCAGTTCACCGCACCCGTCTGCCGGTCGATGGAGAAGAGCCGGCCGAGGAGGTCCTGGAAGTAGACGGTGTTCCCCATGATGAGCGGGTTGCTCGACGCCCCGCCGAAGACTCCCGATGCGGTGATCGGCATCATCCAGGTGACCTCGAGGTTCTGCACCGTCGCCGTGCTGATGCTGGAATCGGTCGTCGCCCGGGTGCTTTCGTAGTCCCTGTTGGGCAACGGCCAGTCCTTCGCATACTGGCTTACTTCCGGAGGAATGGCGGCCGTACCCGGCCCGGAAGGACCGCCTCCCTGGGGAGGGGGGTTACTGACGCATCCTGCCAGGAGTACCACTCCCGTGAGCAGGATCAGTCCTAAGACGAAGAGAGAGAATGTTCTTGCCATGGTGGACTAATACCGGTCGATAGTCATAAATGTATCCCGAAGGCGGATGCTTTTCCCCGACAGACACCGTGCACGTTATCCCGGAAACGGATACTATCCCCGACGGGTGCCGGTGTATCTTTGCAAAAAAGTTTATAACATGAGGGATAAAGGACGTTGACGGGATCTCACTGGATTTTCAGACATCGCCCGTGATGCATTTGCAGAGAACATTCCTTAACAGCAACCTGTCCGACCGACCGGACAGATCCTGCCCGTGGTGGTAACCATGAATCCAAAGTACATTCATTCAATCGAAGAGCTCGACGACCTGGTCGGGTTCTCGAAAAAAGACTTCAAACAGATGGAAAAGGTCACGGAACGATTTCCGTTCCGGGCCAATGACTACTACCTCTCCCTCATCGACTGGAAGGACGATCGCGACCCGCTCCGGAAGATCGTCGTCCCCGATATCCGGGAACTGAACGGAAGGGGAACCCTGGACCCCTCGTCCGAGAAGGACTTCACGAGGCTTCCCGGCCTGCAGCACAAGTACGAGCAGACCGGGCTCCTCCTGCTCTCCGATGTATGCGGGGGAATATGCCGGTTCTGCTTTCGGAAACGGCTGTTCATCAACGAGGAACGGGAGGCGGTGAAAGACGTTACTGGCGGGATCGAGTATATCCGGTCCCACCCGGAGATCACGAACGTCCTGCTCACCGGGGGAGACCCGCTCACCCTCGAGACATCCTGCCTGGAACGGATTTTACGTGAATTGAGGGAGATCCCCCACGTGAACATCATCCGCATCGGGAGCAAGATGCCCGCGTACAACCCCTTCCGGATCCTGAACGACCCCCGTATCTCCGAGGTCTTCCGGCAATTCAGCAGCGGGGAGAAGAGAATTTACCTGATGGCCCACTTCAACCACCCGAACGAGCTGACGAATTATGCGATCCAGGCGCTGGAGCAGCTGCACGATGCGGGCGTGATCGTGGTGAACCAGACCCCGGTCCTTTCCGGGGTGAACAGTGCCCCGGAGACATTCACCCACCTCTTCCGCAGGCTCTCCTTTGCCGGGGTGACCCCGTACTACGTGTTCCAGTGCCGCCCTTCCCTCGGCAACCGTTTCTTCCAGGTCCCGATCGAACAGTCGTACCATATCGTCCAGGAGGCATGGCAGGCGTGTTCCGGGCTGGCGAAGCGGGCACGGTTCGTCATGTCCCACGCGACCGGAAAGATCGAGGTCGTCGGCAGGAATGCCGGGTACATCTTCATGCGGTACCACCAGGCGGCAGAGCGGGGATTGATCGGGAAGTTCATGATCCTGAAGAGCAATCCCCGGGCCACCTGGTTCGACGACTACCGCGATCACTATACGGAATTGTCCCCGCCGAAAAAGGTCTGGTTGTTCTGAGGGTCAGGCACGGGTCGTGAAATCTTCCGCTCCGGCCTGGATCACCCGGAATTTCACCCATTTGAAGAGCTCCATTCCGACGACGACCAGGGAGGCCAGGGCCAGGAGGACGCCCCAGGTCTCCAGACTCACCGGGCCGATATCGAGCACGTTCTGCATGGCCGGGGTCAACATCGCGGCGATCTGGACCCCCTGGGCAACGAGTATCCCGATGATCAGGAAGTAATTGCTCTTCAGCGGCACCCGGAAGATCGAGCGGAACTCGGATCGGCAGTTCAGCGCCTGGAAGTTCTCCAGGAGCACCATCAGGAGGACGAGGACGTTCCGGGCGGAAAACTCGTCCCAGCCGGAGGAGAGGAGCGAGAAATATGCTCCGAATGCAATGAACCCCATCAGGAAGCCGGAGAGGAGGGTCTCCTGGATCATCAGCGGGTTGAAGATCCCTTCATCCGGCCTCCGCGGACGCCGCTTCATCGCCTCCGGCTCCCCGGCCTCGCTGGCAAGGGCGACGTCCTGGATCCCGTTGGTGACCAGGTTGAGCCACAGGAGCTGCACCGCAAGCAGGGGGAGCGGCAGCCCGGCGATGAGGGCGAGGGCGAAGAGAATGATCTCCGCAAACCCCGTGGAGACGAGGAGGTAGGTCACCTTCCGGATATTCTCGTAGGCGTACCGTCCCTCCTCGATGCCGGCCACGATCGAAGAGAAATTATCGTCGGTGATGATCATCGAGGCGGTGTCCTTCGCCACGTCGGTACCCGATCCCATCGCCACCCCGATATTTGCCCTCCGGAGCGCCGGGGCATCGTTCGCACCGTCACCGGTCACGGCGACGAACTGCCCGTCGCGGACCAGGGTATCGACGATCTCGAGTTTCTGCACCGGGCTGACCCGGGCAAAGATCCGCCCGGAGCGGACCCGTTCGAAGTATTCCGGGAGATCGGGGGAACCGATCGCCGCGAGCTCCGGGCCGGTCACCACCTGCGATTCATCCGTCGCAAGACCGATCTGCCTCCCGATCGCCAGGGCCGTGTCCGGGTGGTCCCCGGTGATCATGGCCACCTCCACCCCGGCACCCCGGCACCGTTCTATCGCATCCGGGACGTCGGGCCTGAGGGGGTCGGTGAATCCCGCAAGGCCGAGGAATGACAGGGCAGGGGGGAGGTCGGCCAGGGCCGGGGGACCCGGGGGAACGGCACCGGCCGCCCCTCCGGCGATCGCGAGCACCCGGTATCCCCGGCGGGTAAGCTCCCGGAGCTGCCCCTCCACCGCGGGCCGATCGAGCGGCATAGTCCCCTCCCGGGTCTCCATGGACCGGCAGAACGGAAGGATCGTTTCCAACGCCCCCTTCACCGCGACCCGGATATCTCCGGCCTCGTCCCGGTAATATACCGCCGAATACCGGAACTCGGGCTCAAAGGGAACGGTCCCTTCGATCCGGGTATCGCCTCTCACCCGGTCCGGGTCGATCCCCAGCTTTATCGCAAGCGCGAGGAGGGCCACATCCATCGCGTCCCCGTGGTGCACCCACGCACTGTCCTCGCGGTACAGGCTCCCCTCGTTGCAGATCGCCCCCGCGTACCCGAGGGCTTTCAGGTGCCCGAGGGAGCGGGGGTCAGGAGCAGAACCATCGGATCCCCGCACCTCCCCTTCACCGTCGTAGCCCGCGCCCGTGACCTCGAAGGACTCTCCCCCGGGAAGGATCACCCGCTTTACCGTCTGCTCGTTGACCGTCAGCGTCCCGGTCTTGTCCGTGGCGATCATCGTGCAGCTGCCGAGGCTCTCCACCGCGGCAAGCCGCCGGACGAGCACGTTCCGCTTCCCCATCCGCGACGTGGCGATGGAGAGGGCGACCGTTATCGCCACCGGCAGACCCTCGGGGATGGCCGAGACGGCGAGGGCAACGGCAAGGAAGAAGACCTCCGCGTACGGAATTCCCCGGGCGATCGAGACGGCGGCGACGAGGACGGATGCCCCGATCACGATGATCCCGATATTCCGCGAGAACCGTTCCATCCGGATCAGGAGCGGGGGTTTCGACGCCCCGGTGGTCGCCACCGCTGCGGCGATGGCGCCTATTTCTGTCCGCAACCCCGTGGCCGTCACCACTCCCATCCCCCGGCCCGTCATGACCGTGGTCCCCCCGAACGCCATGTTCTTCCGGTCCCCGATCGGTGCGTCTTCTTCGACCAGGGCCAGGTCCTTCTCCACGGCGACCGATTCGCCGGTGAGGAGCGATTCGTCGATGGCAAGGTTGGCGGCATGGATCAGGCGGAGGTCCGCCGGGACGCGGTTGCCGGATTCGAGGAGGACGATATCCCCGGGCACGATGGCAGCGGAATCGAGGGTGACCTCCCTGCCCCCCCGTTTCAGGTGAGCCGTAATGGTGAGCAGGCCCTGGAGCCTGCTTGCGCTCTGCTCGGCCCTCCACTCCTGGACAAGACCGATCGCCGCATTCAGGAGCACCACCGCGAGGATGAAGAGCCCGTCCTGGAGGTCCTGCAGGGCGAATGAGATGAACGAGGCGATCAGGAGGATATAGATGAGCGGGCTTTGGAACTGGTGGAGAAAGAGGGTGAAGATCCCGGGAGGTTCCCGGGCGGGGAGCCGGTTCGGGCCGAACTCGAGCCTGCCTCCGGGTGGCTTCGTCGTCCCCGAGACCACCGGGGCCTGAACAGAGCTTCCCGTATACCTCGTCGAGGGGCAGCGTATGCCAGGAAATACCCGTGTGGGGATCGGATCCATCCTGCACCGGTCGCTCGTCCATAACAATGATTCACCTGCCGGGGTTTCTTCTCCAGATTCCCGAAAATTCTGAAGTTGGAATACAATCGATGATTGAGAGGTCTGATGGAGATCCGAAGGGGGTTCTGCTTCACGAACCCGGAGTAATCCTTCTCTTGGACAGGACGGATTATCAATATAATCCACTCGTCTTTCTCCGTGCCGGTGAAGGGGGAGATCCCGGTCCATGACTGGCCCAGCCTTTTTGGAGCAGAAGTCACGATGTCCGGTTACAGTTTTTTACCGGTGTCCCGGAGGCAAGGGAAATCCGGTACCGGGTACGACGGACCCGAACCGAGTGACCGTGGAAGCCTGGTCTTTCACCGGGGCAGGGTGCCCGGTTACGGTTGGTTACCGGTGTTCCGGTTCAGGAAGAAAACCCTGAATGGAGCACGTGCTTCTCCGTTCCGATGGAAAGAGGGAGGACCAATAACATAGGGTGTTCCGCGACTCATATACAGCCCGGACGATTCATAGGCAACCCGGCGGGATAAAACCGGATCATGCCAGGAGGGTATTAAGGAGGGCTATTTCAGGCCCGTATCCATTCCCAGGCCTCGGCCAGCCGGTCCTGTTTGAAGAACCGGAGTTCGGTCTGGGTCAGGGTGGTGAATCCCTTGAAGAGCCAGCTCATCCATTCGTCCCAGCTCTCGTCGATGACCGTCGCCATCTTTTCGACCGACGAGAACTTCAGCCCGAGGAGGAAATCCTCCCAGGCCCCGCCAACCGTCCAGCCCTTGAACCCCTCCATGACCCAGACGACCCGGATCTTTCCGTATTCCTTTATGGCACTCTCCATCTCCGGTGCAAGATGGTCACGGTAGTCGGCTTCGGTCAGCTTTCCCCGCAACCGGTACCCGAGGATATTTCCCGAGCTCTCGGGAAGTTTTTCAATCATAGTACATCATTCCCGGAGAAGGAGTCAGGAGCAGGAAATATAAATGTTGCCCCGATCAGGGAGGATTTTCTCAAAACCGAAGAGGAGAGAATGAAAAAGGGAAAGAGCCCCGCTGCCCCTTCCGGAACGGGGAGATTATCGCCAAGGGGTATCCGCCGCCCCGATCGGTGCATTTCACGACACGCTCGCTTGTACCTGCGTTAACCAGGCCCTGTCGGAGGGTAATCTCCGGGCGACTCGATCTCTTTTCAGGCCCGGATCCATTCCCAGGCTTCGGTCAGCCGGTCCTTCGTGAAGAACCGGAGCTCGGTCCCGGTCAGGGTCGTGAAGCCCTGGAACAGCCAGGTCATCCATTCGTCCCAGCTCTCGTCGATGACCATGGCCATTCTCTCGACCGCGGGGAACTTCAGCACAAGGAGGAGATCCTCCCAGGCCCCGCCGACCGTCCAGCCCTCGAAACCCTCCACGACCAGGAGAACCCGGATCTTATGGCAGTCCTTCATGGCTTTATCCATATCCGGCCCGAGAAGGTCACGGTAGTCGGCTTCGGTCATCTTCCCCGAGATCCGGTATGCAAGGTGATTCTTTGCGCTCTCCGGTAGTCTTTCGATCATACCTGTATCATCCCGGAGACAGAGATCAGGAGGGGGAAATATTAACGTTTTCCCCGGAAGGCAGACCGGAGGGAAGTGAGGAAAAGAACCCCGGGATTCAAAATTGCTCTACCAGGGGAAAAGGATCCGGCGATGAGATCGCTACAACGGGGGGAAGGACGTCGGGTTCACTTGATCCGGATGATATCGTACGCCGCCGTCGGGTATGCCCAGGCGATATCCTGCAGCTCGGCGAGGGTCATTCCCTTCCGGATCGCGAGGGTGAAGATATTGATCAGCTCGTCGGCGTTGTACCCGAGGATATGTGCACCGAGGATCTTCCCCGATCCCTCTTCGGTGAGGATCGTGTACCCGGCATGGGTGATGCCGACCCTCTGGTTCGAGTACCAGTATGCCGTCTCCTTCCGGTGCGTGACCGCGGCGATTCCGCGTTTCACTGCCTGGTCCTCCCGCAGTCCCACGGATGCGATCGGCGGGGAAACGAAGACGACACTGGCGACCGCGGAATAGTCAGGGGCGACGGTGTTCCCGTGGATCATGTTCTGCGCCGCGATCTGCCCCTCCGTCCGGGCGACCGGGGAGAGCATTATCCCCCTCCCGTTCACGTCCCCGGCCACGTACACGGACGGGTTCGAGACGCTCTGGAGGTACCGGTTGATCGCAATCCCCCGCTCGTCCACCGCAACGCCGCCCGCCTCCAGGTCGAGCCCTGCGGTGTTCGGCACTCTTCCGGCACCATGGACGACCATGTCTGCCGCAAAGACCTTCTCCCCTGCCTTTCCCGCATGGACCAGGAGACCGTCCGGGCTTTTTTCGACCGATGCAACCGGCATATCGGTGAAGACCTCCATCCCCGCTTCGCGGAGGGCCTCCCCGAGCATCCCGATGAGGAACGGGTCGAACCCCTTCAGCACCTGCCCGCTCCGGTGCAGGATCGTCACCGCCGCACCTGCTTTCGCCGCCACGTGCCCGAACTCAAACGAGATGAAGCCCCCGCCGATGAAGACGATCCGCTCCGGCAGGGACTCCATCGCGAGGAAATCGTCGCTCGTGCTCACGAACTCCTCCCCGGGGATCCCCAGGCGCCGGGGAACCCCCCCGGTCGCGATCCCGGTAAACCGGGTGGAGAGGCGTGTATCCCCGACCTGGACCGTGTTCCTCCCGAGGAATCGTGCGTGATCGTGGTACGTGTCGATCCCCTCCTTCGCGAGTGCCTCGTTCCTCGCCGGGGCCACCGGGTCGGTGAAGGTCCGCTTAAACCGTGCCAGGTCGGGCCATTCGATCCGGAGGGTCCCCGAGACCCCTTTTCCCTGCAGGGCATCTGCCCGCTCGATCACCTCGGCGGCACCGAAGAGGACCTTCTTCGGGATGCATCCTTTCACCGCACAGGTCCCGCCGTACGGCAGTTCATCGGTGATCGCGACCTTCCACCCTGCGTGCCGCGCCTCGAGGGCCATCGCCATCCCGGCGTTCCCGGTGCCGATAACGACGAGGTCATAGGTTTTTTCTGCTTCCTGACTGGTCTCCACGAAATACCCTCTTCTTCCCGTTCGTTGGAGAGAATACTCCCCCTGATTTAAAATGGTTCGGGTCCGGGGATACGTTCCATGCAGGGCAGGATCACCGTTCAGGATACCCGGAGATCGGGAGCCGCGAATCTGGACCAGGAACGATACCATCGATTCCCGGGAACTGGACACGGTTTATCGCTCGGTGGGCCGATACCATAAAAAAAGTAGAGGAGTTATGGATATTACCTGATTCCCGGTACGAAGAACTTCCCTATCACCGTCATTCCGCAACCGGTATCAGCTTCCCTTTCAGTTTCTCCTCGATCCCAAGTTTAAGCATCTCCACGACGTTGTTAGCCATGCCCTTGACCTTCAGGATCACCATCGGGTCATTTCTCAGGTAGTCTGAATCGGTTATGGTGTTGAACTGGGCGCCGTGCGTCCGGTACGAGATCCCGAACGGTGCCAGCAGGTACCCCATCTGCTGGAAGTACAGGTAGATGTCCATCGCTGCCTTTGTTGCACCGTCCTCGTGCCCCGAGACCGTGATCCCGACGATCTTTCCCTCCGTAAGTCCGGGCCGTTCGAGCAGGTACAGGTTCTGGATGCAGTTCAGGCGGTCGAGGAAATCCTTGAGCCGTGCCGACATATTGTTCCAGTTTATCGGGGAGCCCACGATGACTGCTTTTGACGCAATGATCATCTCGTGGAACGCGGGCATGTCATCGTGCTGGTTCCGGCAGGGATACCGGCAGGCGTTGTCCCGCATGCTGTAGCAGCACCAGCAGTGGTCGACCCGGAATTCATTCAGGTTATACCGGCGGTAACTCACCCCCCGCTCTTTGAGGACCTCCTCGACCAGGTCCATCATGTACCCGGTATTGTTGGAGCGGTGATTGCTCCCGTTGATCAGGAGGATATCGAACTTTTCCCGGTCGTAGGTAAGTTTTTTCGGGTCGGACAGGACCGTGAACTCCCTCCCGGTCGCGGCGCATTCCGGACATTCGTCCGGGGGCGAGTCCCCGCCGGCGATGAAACCGCATACCGTGCATCTCCAGGCTTTTCCCGGTTCATCGCTGCTCTTGTTCGTTTCCCCGGATACAATAGTAGACATGCATGAACCCCTCCTGTTCCTGGACCGGGCAGCCCGGGCAGAGACACCCGGCTTCCTTTTTTATGCATTTGCTTTTACTGGGTACTGCCATGCAAAAGGAGATCTCCTCCCTGCAATCGATATAGGTGGGACACCGTCTGCACATGCATAGCTTGACCGCTTCACTTCTCTCCATACACCATTCTCCTTCTCGTCAGCAGGGGGATTGAATGGTCAACTACTTATAAGGTTGAGTCTCGATCCTTCGGGGAAGCAGAGAAGGTAGTGCGACCGGGAATGGGATTACAGGGATGGATCCCACGGACATTCCGAGCGACTCTCCTCCCGTTCCCGGAGAACTACCCGTCACAGGAGATGTTCCGTGACAATTTTGATCCCGATCAAGATCAGGATGATTCCCCCCACGATCTCCATTTTGGTCCCGAGAATCTTCCCGAGCCGGGTTCCCAGCATGACCCCGGCGATGGCGAAGATCGCTGCTATTACACCGATAATCAGGCTCGGTATCGCTATTTGTATATCGAGGAACGCAAACCCGAGACCGATGGCGAGTGCATCGATACTGGTGGCCACCGCGAGAAGAAGAACAGACGTCATCCCGGGGAAAGACGCGGTATTCTCTTCCCGGGCAGGTTCTTCCTTCAGCCCTTCATAGATCATCTTCAGGCCGATTATGGAGAGAATGATGAAGGCGACCCAGTGATCATAGGGGGCGATGATTTCGATGAAGAGGGATCCGGCAGCCCAGCCGAGAACAGTCATTCCTGCCTGGAACAACCCGAAGACAAGCGCGAACAGGAGGGCAAGGCGGACCTTGTCGATCCCGGGTTTTGCTCCCCGTGCGAGTGCGACCGCAAAACAATCCATCGCGAGGCCGATCCCGATGATGACGATAGTGAGAAGGTCCATGCGTTTTACAGGAATGGAGGTTTTTCGAAAATAAAGGGATCGGACGGGTGAAATCACCCGGGTGCAGGATCATCCCTCCTTTGGCATCTTGGATCGAACCGCCGGGTTTTTTTTCAGTTCCCATGAGGCAGAAGGACTGGTACGTCAGTTTCATCGCTGCCATCCCACCTGTCCCGGAGCGATATCAGAATGAGAGGAAGAACTCCATTCCGGAAGAGAAGTTCTCAGATGCCGATCGGATACTGCCGATCATCTATATCGCATCATACGGTATACACTTGAGATACGCGTGAATTGATGAGATTTATCGCCCTGTTGCGGGGAGTGAATGTCGGGGGGAAGAAGAGCGTAACCATGGCGGAACTGGAAGGTGCGTTCGAGTCGCTCCGGTTCTCCCATGTCCGGTCGTATATCCAGAGCGGCAGCATCATCTTCGATGCCGAATCCCACGACGCCACGCGCCTGGCTAAAACGATCGAACAGAAACTCCGCGAGACCCTCGGGTACCCCGTCCCGGTCATTATCCGGAAAACCGGCGATCTGGAAAAGATCGTGGACGGGAACCCGTTCATCGAAGAACCCGGCGTCGATCCTACGAAACTGCACGTCACCTTCCTTGCAGAGATGCCGGACCCGGAACTGACCCGGGACCTGGACCTGAAGAAAGAGGAGAATGAACGGTTCGTCGTCGCCGACAAGGAGGTATACCTCTATCTCCCGAACGGGTATGCACGAACGAAACTGGGGAACGCCGTCTTCGAGAAGAAATTCCGGACGACGGCAACGACCCGGAACTGGAGAACCGTCAAAAAGCTCCTCGAGCTCTCGAAAGAGGAAGAGCCCTCCTGAAAACACGGGAATGAGCCCGTTCCCGATCCGCGGCATCACCGCTTTTCCACCGAAGATAACACAGGAAATCCGGAATGAGCGTGATTTTAATTGATATCGCCGATAAGAAGGTCCATATCACATTCACTATTATAAAACAGGAAATCCGGAATGAGCGTGATTTTAATGATGCTGCCGGTAAGAAGGTCCTTTCACGTTCACGAATATGATACAGGAAATCCGGAATGGGCCTGATTTTAATGATGCTGCCGGACAGAAAGTACATGTCCCATGAAAGAGAGAGAATCCGTATGATATCCCCTGATACCATTCGGGACTGGCTGGCCGACGAGGGATTGTTCCGGCAGAAAGTCGCCGACGATAATGCACATTTCCATTTCACGATAGAAATCGGGCAACAGAACTTCATGGACGTGATTCAGCCGAAAGGGAAAACGGATCTGATTATTGTCGGGACCGGGGTCAGCGTCAGTCCCGAACATCTCCGCAAGATTGCAGAATTAAATCAAAAAAGGAGAGAGAATTTTTTATGGAATTTCAGGCTGACGCTGAATCAGATGGAAGTATCGCTAACCCTGACCCATCCCGACAATATCCTGCAATTTTTTGCGGTGAACGATTCGATCTTTGAGGATGGATTATCGAAAGACCGGCTCATGCACACGATCAACAAGATTGCACGGGCAAAAATTCACGGGATCTGGTTAATTCAACAGGAATTTGGCAGTGAAAGCAGCGGAAAGACCGATACGAAGGATGACCTGAAGAGCTATGGTTAACCGTGAGATCTTAAACCCGACTCCCCCTGTTTTCATCCATAACATTCGCTCACAAAACCAATTCTGTTGACACCATTTTTGGTCTTCATCCTGTTTCGCCTGCCGGGCGATCCGCCCCGGTGATCCCATCCTCATCCTTAATCCCCCAGTACAGCGAAATACACAGAGAACAATCCACGATATCCTTTTGCAGGAAATCATAATATGCAGGTCATCGAAGCGAATAATCTTTCCAAATCGTTCGGCCCGGTCCTCGCGGTGGACAACGTCAGCATACTGGTGGAGGAGGGCGGGATCTTCGGCTTCCTCGGCCCGAACGGTGCGGGGAAGACGACCACGATCCGTATGCTCACCGGCGTCCTGACTCCCGACACGGGAACGGTCCGGATCGGGGGGATCGACATGCAGAAAGATCCCCTCGGGGCCAAGCGGAAGATGGGCGTTATCCCCGAGAACGGCACCGTGTACAGCGACCTGACCGCGGAGCAGAACGTCCTCTGGACGGCACGGTTCTACGGGATGGGGACTGCCGCCGCCCGGAAGCGGGCGGAGGAGATCCTCTCGCGGCTGGGGCTCACCGAACGGCGGAACGACCTCGTCCGGACGTTCTCGAAGGGGATGCGGCAGCGGATCAGCATCGCCTGTGCGATCGTCCACTCGCCCCCCGTGCTGCTCCTCGACGAACCGACGACGGGGCTCGACGTGTACAGCCGCCGGCTCGTGATCGACACGGTCCGGCACATGAACGCGGAGGGAAGCACCATCCTCCTGACGACGCACAACATCGAGGAGGCGAACGCCCTCTGCACGAAGATCAGCATCATCGACAAGGGGAGGATCGTCGCGACCGACAGCCCCGAGAAGCTCAAGAAGACCTTCGATATATCGCGGTACATCGAGGTCGCGTTCGATGAGCCGGTCGGGAAGGAGATCTTCGCGAGCCCTGATATCACCCGCCTCGAGAACTGGGGGGACAAGTGGCGGGTCTACACGAACGATCCCGACCGGGGGGTAAAATATCTCGCGGAACTCGCCGAGGAACGCCACCTGCATATTATATCGCTCGCCACCTCGAGCCCGACCCTGGAAGAGGCGTTCGTCCAGATCACCGGGGGTGCCTGATGGACATGGGCCTTTTCGCCCGGAGCATTGCGATGGTCGCCGAGAAGAATATGCGGATCTATTACTTCAAGGGTCCCGTGGTCGTATTCGGCCTCCTCTTCCCCCTCCTGATGTTCTTCACCTTCTTCATCGGGCGGAGCCTCGATATCGTCCTCTTCTTCCCCGGGTTCCTCGGCATGATGCTCTTTTTCACCGCGTCGTCGGTCGGCCCCCTGATCACCCCGTGGGAGAAGCGGGAGAAGACCTATGAGCGGCTCCTCTCCCTCCCCGTCGTCCTCGAGAGCATCATCCTCGGGGACCTCCTCGCCGGGGCGATATTCGGGGTGATGATCACGACGATCGTCTGGATCGTGAGTGCGGTGCTCCTCCACCTCCCCCTGCTGAGTGCCGGCCTCCTCGCCGTCGGGTTCCTCCTCGGGTCGATCACCTTCGCCGCCCTCGGCACCCTGCTCGCCTCCCCGACGACGAACAACCCGTCGAACATCATGATGCTCTCGAGCCTCGTCCGGCTCCCGCTCATCTTCGTGAGCGGCATCTTCATCCCGCTCTCCCAGCTCTCCGGCTGGCAGTACGTCCTCACCTCGCTCTCCCCGCTCACCTACCTGGTCGACCTGTTCCACGCGGCGATCCTCGGGAACGCAGTCTACCCGGCATACGTCGACTCCCTGGTGCTCGTCTTCGTCATCCTCCTCTTCATCGGGGGAACGAAAATGATCCAGCGGCGGAACCTGGTGAAGGGCATTTAGGAAGGAGGCAAGGAGAGGACTCCGGGGATTGGTCTCCAGTGATCGACCAGGAAATGGATCATGCGCCGGTCCGGACAGGGATCCTCCCCGGTTCGCCGCTGTACAATCCTTTCCTGCACCGATCAGAACAGGGACCCTCCGGTTCCCGTTTACCGTTTCAGATTACCTGTTATCGGCCAGAGATTCTGATCTCTCAGCCAGAGACCGGCCATCCACTATTATACCCGATCCTGAACAGGAGATAATATAAAAAGAGAATTTCATCCCGACAGCCCCCGTTATTCCCTGTCGTGTTTTTATCCGGGGATCCATTCATATAGGACCACAGACAAGAATGGTTCGTTCCCTGATAATGGGGGGTAATAGCCATGAAGAAAGGTTTTTCAGCAGATCTCGAAGCAGAAACCCGGAAGAACACGGACTTCCGGAGGGTATTGTACACCGGAAAATACAGCCAGCTCGTCCTGATGCGGCTCCGGCCGGGGGAGGATATCGGCATGGAGACGCATGACGACGTGGACCAGTTCTTCCGGTTCGAGGAAGGAGAGGGAGTGGTCGTGATCGACGACACCAGGCATCCCGTGAAGGACGGGAGCGGCGTGATCGTCCCGTCGGGCGCGAAGCACAACGTGACGAATACCTCGAAGACCGCGGACCTCAAACTGTACACGATCTACTCGCCGCCCGAACACCAGGACAAGGTGGTGCGGAAGACCAAGCAGGAGGCCCTTGCAAAGGAAGAGCATTTCGATGGGAAGCCGACCGAGTAGACGATGGGGAAAGTCCCCCTTACAAAGAATTACTTTTTTGTCCCGGTCAGGGAACCGAGCACTCCCCGGATGATCTCCCTGCCGATCTGGCTCCCGATCGCCTGGGCGGCGCTCTTTGCCGCAGACCCCATGAGACCACCCGGGGCAGCACGGGAAGATTTGGGCGCCTTCTTTTCAGGCACCTCCGGTTTCTTCGGCGCAACGGTCTTCTCCGCTCTCATCTTCAGTTGTTCATACGCGGATTCACGGTCGACGACGTTCGCATAGGTTGCCCGGAGCGGGGAATCCCGGATGATCAATTCCCGCTCTTCCGGCGTGAGCGGGGCGATCCGGCTGTGGGGCGGATAGATGAGGGCGCGTTCGACCATGGTCGGACTTCCTCTGGCATCCAGCATCGAGACGAGCGCTTCCCCGATCCGGAGATCCGTAATCGCGGTCACCGTGTCGAATGCCGGGTTGGGCCGCAGCGTCTGCGCCGCCCCCTTCACCTCTTTCTGGTCCTTCGGGGTGAAGACCCGGAGGGCATGGTGCACCCGGTTCCCGAGCTGCCCGAGGACCGGGTCCGGGAGGTCGAGCGGGTTCTGAGTGACAAAGTACACCCCGATCCCCTTCGACCGGATCAACCGGACGACCTGCACGATCCGCTCCTCGAGCATCTTCGGGGTGTCCTGGAAGAGCAGATGGGCCTCGTCAAAGAAGAATACCAGCCGGGGTTTTTCGGGGTCCCCGACCTCGGGGAACTGTTCGAAGAGTTCGGAGAGGAGCCAGAGGAGGAGTGTGGCGTATACCTTCGGGGACTGCATCAGGCGGTCGGCCGCAAGGATGTTGACCATCCCGCGGCCTTGTGAATCATTCCGGGTAAAATCAAGGACATTCATGGCAGGTTCCCCGAAGAAGCGGTCGGCCCCCTGTTGTTCGAGGGTGAGCAGGCTCCTCTGGATGGAACCGATGCTGGACGGGGATATGTTCCCGTACTGGCTTTTTAAATCTTTTGCGTGATCGCTGCAGTACTGGGCCATGGATCTCAGGTCTTTCAGATCGAGCAGCAGGAGGCCCTGGTCGTCAGCGATCTTGAAGAGTATCGTGAGTACGTCCGTCTGGATATCGTTCAGATCCAGGATCCGCCCCAGGAGCAGCGGTCCCATCTCCGAGACCGTTGTCCTGACCGGGTGGCCGGATTCCCCGTACACATCCCAGAACGTGACCGGATAGCCATCCGGGAGCACCCCGGGAAGTCCGAGTTCCGCTGCCCGTTCGACGATCTTCGGGTTGTCCCCGCCGGGCTTTACCATCCCGGAGAGATCTCCCTTGATATCTGCCATGAAGACCGGGACCCCGATCCGGGAAAAATTTTCGGCGAGCACCCGCAGCGTTACCGTCTTCCCGGTCCCGGTCGCCCCCGCGATTAGGCCGTGGCGGTTTGCCATCCCCGGCAACATATAGACAATCTGCTCTCCCTTTCCGATGGGGAGGGGTTCAATATTATCCGGCATTCCAATCCCATGCCAATATACTGCCCGAACAGATATGTTTTATCCGGTCCGGGGAAAGAAGTGGCGGAAGCTCATGGGGAGGCCGGGATTATGTGAAGGGAATACCGAATACCAAAAAAAGAGATTACTTCGGGATATACTGCTGCAGCGGTTGTTTAACCGCATCAGGAACCCCGAGGTTCCCGAGGATCGGCATCAGGAGCTTCCCCGCCAGCTCCTTCCCCTGCGGGCTTGCGACGAACTGCTGGAGCATCGCCATTCCTTCCGGCGATGTGATGTATTTCATGACCTGTTCCTTGCCCCCGGATGACCCCAGGGCACCAGTAATACTGCCAAGATCTACCATGCGAGCGTACCTCGTGCAGATAGGATCCCTGTCGGGGATAAAGATATCATCCGGGGAGAAATCTCATGCACGGGTTGTCCCGCGAAATAAGGAACGTATGTGCGCTTTGGATCGGATTCCTGTCCCCAATCGGGAACCTGAAAACAACAGGAACCCTCCGTCGTTTCGGAAACGATACGTGCAGTTCGCGATCGGTCTGTGAAATTGTATTACAGTCATCTCAGTCCCCTGATGATATGCTATTTTTGCCACCTCACTGCCGCGGAACCTTTTTAAAGATATCAATATATAATGCCCGGACGGATACCCTGCTGGAAAATACGATACCTGTCACCGCATCCGGTGAGCACGAAGCTCATCATTCGATCTGTAACGGTATCTTGAATTATGCAGCAATCCTTAAAAAAAGACCTTGAAAAATCAAATTTCGGAATTATCCGACGGAGAACTACGATGACCAAACCATGGAAAGGGAAAATTGCACTCGATATCCGCGATTCAAAACCGGACTGGACCCCGTATATCCAGCCGACCGCACCGGAAGGTGCACCCAATGTCCTGATGATCGTCTGGGATGATGTGGGGTATGGGACCATGGACACGTTCGGTGGTCCCGTTGAGACGCCGAATATGACCAGGATCGCTGACTCCGGAATCCGGTTCAGTAATTTTCATACCACCGCCCTCTGCTCCCCCACCCGTTCCTGTCTCCTCACGGGACGGAACGCGACGAGCAACAACATGGCCTGCATCACCGAAGGGTCGGCGGGGTTCCCGGGGATCAGCGCCCGGATACCGTTCGAGAACGGGACCATCGCCGAGGTGCTCAATGAACGGGGCTGGAACACCTATGCCATCGGGAAGTGGCACCTTACCCCCGGTGAGGAGGTCGATCTCTCGGCATGGAAGGGACGCTGGCCGCTGGGCCGGGGATTCGAGCGGTTCTACGGGTTCCTCGGGGGGGAGTCCAGCCAGTGGTACCCCGATCTCGTCTATGACAACCACCCGGTCGAACAGCCATACCTGCCAGAGGAGGGATACCACCTCTCCAAAGACCTCGCCGACAAGGCGATCGGGTTTGTACGGGATGCGAAGATGGTGGCCCCGGATAAGCCCTGGTTCCTGTACTTCTGCCCGGGATGCGCCCATGCCCCGCACCACGTCTTCAAGGAATGGGCCGATCGGTACAAAGGCAGGTTCGACCAGGGTTACGAGGAGATCCGGAGACAGATCCTCGCAAACCAGAAGAAGATGGGACTTTTACCGGCATCCACCGAATTATCCCCGATCAACCCGCACGGGGAACCCGATGTGAAAGGACCGGACGGGCAGCCCTGGCCGGGGCTCGATTTTGTGCGGCCATGGAATTCGCTCTCGAAAGAGGAGCAGAAACTGTTCACCCGGATGGCCGAGGTCTTTGCCGGTTTTGTCTCCTACACGGATCACGAGATCGGGAGGATCCTCGATTATCTCCAGGAGTCGGGGCAGCTGGAGAACACGATCGTGATCGTCGTCTCGGACAACGGTGCGAGCGGCGAGGGGGGACCGAACGGTACTTTCAACGAGGCGAAATTTTTCAACAATATTCCCGACGACATCAAAGAGAACCTCCTCCACCTCGACGAACTCGGCAGCCCGAAGTCCTACAACCACTACTGCAACGGGTGGGCGTGGGCCTTTGACACCCCGTTCCCCTACTGGAAACGGTTTGCCGGGTACGAGGGCGGGGTCGCCGATATGTGTCTCGTTGCGTGGCCAAAAGGCATTCCTGCCCGCGGGGAGATGCGCCACCAGTACGTCCATGCCGTGGACATCGTGCCGACCCTCTACGACTTCCTGGGCATCCAGCCCCCCGGGGTCCTGAAGGGGTATACCCAGAGCCCGATTGAAGGGGAGAGTTTTATCCCGGCCATCCGGGATCCGAAGGCACCGGAAAAGGAGGTCCAGTTCTACACGATGCTCGGCCAGAGGGCGCTCTATTCCCAGGGCTGGCTGGCAAATACCCTCCATCCACCCCTCTCCGGCTGGTCCAGGTTCGAGCATGATGTCTGGGAGCTCTACAACCTGAAAGAAGACCGGTCCCAGATGCATAACGTTGCCGACAAGAACCCTGAGATACTCGGGAAACTAAAGGGCCTCTGGTACTACTATGCCGGCATCTACCGGGGCCTCCCCCTCGATGATCGCAGTGCCCTGGAGATCATCACCACGGAGCGACCGCAGCCTTCGAAGATCCGGAACCGCTACATCTATTATCCTGACTGTGCGGATGTACCCGAGATCGTGGCGGTCAATATCAGGCGGCGTTCATATACCATCGTCGCCGGGGCAGTCATCGATTCGCCCGACGCGACGGGTGTCCTTTTTGCCCAGGGGGGTGTCACAGGGGGCCACAGCCTGTATATCAAAGATAACAGGCTGCACTACCTGTACAACTGGCTGGGGGAGAAGTTCCAGAAGGTCTCGTCGGATATCGGGATCTCCCCGGGGAAACATGCCTTTACCGCGGAGTTCGTGAAAACGGGGGACCACAAAGAGACCATGAGTGCGCTGGGCACGCTCACCCTGTACATCGACACAAAGCAGGTCGGCCAGGCGACCATCATGACCCAGCCGGGGTACTTCGGTCTGGTCGGAGACGGCCTCTGCGTCGGAAGAGACAGTGCATCACCCGTATCGCCCGATTATACCGCACCCTTCCGCTTCACGGGAGGAGTTATCGAACGGGTCATCGTGGACGTGAGCGGGGAATTGTATGTGGACCATGAGAAGGAGGTTACTGCCTGGCTCATGAGGGACTGACCGGCTGGCACACATTAATCCTTTTTTTGGTTCATAGCGAAGACAGTCCGGCGCACCAAACGCGAAAAATTCCCGAAATTCTACGGGGGAGTGCCCTGTTCTCTCGCAGGCAGGGGCAGGTGCCCAGGAACAGGTTTGCGGTTACCCGTGACGGCGAGCCAGGGCCTGCAGTATCCCTGCGAAGGCTACCGGATGTTCTTTTTCCCCTTCGACAGGGCGATGAAGTTCATGGTCAGGGAAAGAACGAGAGGGCGGTCGGCCATCAAACGTTGATGAAATACCTGCAGGATAAGAAATTATCAGGACCATATCTCACACAACTCCGTGGAAACGCCTTTTCCTTATTTTCCTCCGTCATTTACTAAAAAATCGCCCCTCACAAATAAGAGCCTTAAATACGTCCACGGCCGGATTTCTTTAGTTGTGAATTTTCATGTTCCAAATCAAGCGCAGGGAGCAACTGGACTTCGGGTATGAACTATTCATCGCCGCGGTGTCGATTCTTTCGGTTTTCAACCTGATACTGATCTATTTTCCGAATATAGATCCGGATTCGGTGAATGTCGTCTATATTATCAATGTCATCCTCACCCTGTTCTTTGTCTATGACTTCAGTCTCCGGTTTTCCACGGCACCTGACCGGAAGTTCTACTTCTTCCGGAACTTCGGGTGGGCTGACCTGCTGGCGATAATCCCGCTCTTCCGTATCTTCCGGTTGTTCCGGATCTATAAGGCCTACCGGATCATCAAAAAGTACGGGTTTACGTATATCAGAGAGTACCTCTCCCATAACAGGGCCGCATCAGCACTGTATATCCTCATCCTGATGGTCCTTCTCATCATTGAATTCGGGTCCATCTTTGTACTCCAGGCGGAAGGAAAATCCCCTGATGCGAATATCACCAGCGCCGGGGATGCGATATGGTGGGCGTATGTGACCATCACCACGGTCGGCTACGGGGATCAGTATCCCGTGACGACAGGGGGCCGGATCGTGGGAGTCCTGGTGATGACCACGGGAGTGGCAGTCTTTGCGACGTTTGCCGGGCTGATATCGAGCAAACTCCTGGCGCCGCCGGCACAGCCCCAAAGAGAGGAGGAATCGCCGGAACAACCCCCGGCGGGAGAAGATACGGCTGCCCGGCATCTTGCGGAACTGAAACAGCTGATCGGCGAACGGGAGAAGATCGAGACCGAGATCACCAGCCGGGTCGAACAGCTGGAACAGTTGCTGGAAAAGGGTCAATACCGGGCGGTTGGGGGAGATTAACAGATACGGTCCGGAAACAATATTTTTTAAAAAGAGATTGAGCTGCGAAAAAACGTTATTGTTTCTGCCCGGCTTCCTGTATTTCCAGTCGTTTTCTCTCAATCTGGTCTTTTGAAGCAATACTCAGTATGTAGCCGATTGCGATCATCACCAGCGAAATTCCTATTCCCAGTCCCGCTATCATTATTCCATCGGAGGCCGTGGACGCATAACCCAGGAACAGGACGGCGAGTACTACGACAATCACAATCAAAAGACGCACTTTCAGGACCTCGAATGAGGGGGTATCCAGCCATTCCGGAAGGTCGAGATCGGAATCAATGAAGAGCTGATACAGCCCGAGTGAAATAATAATCAGGACGAGGCCTATCAGATAGAGGTCTATCATTTCCGTTACCGTGACCGAGAGAAATTTTCCCGCTTCCCCGGAGAAAATACCGTCATGAATGAGAAATGATACAATCCGGAATAATTCTGCAAACCCGGTTATTACCACAATAATCGAGGTAATAATCATACCGATAATGGCAATAATTACCAGAATACGGCTGAGAAAATAGAGATTCTTCAGCCAGGCACGCTTTTCCGGGGTGTCCTTTACCAGACTTTCATCAGTCATATCGCCCACTGGTTCAAGATACTCGTGTATCCTTATCACACTTATCTTTCGAGGCTCGGCAAATCAGCTGCCATGATTATTGAACTGCCGGAATAAGATCTCGCCGGCGTTTCACTGATTTGGCTCATACTGAAAAACAAGACTATGCTATTGTGAGCTGTGTCCCATGGAAAAGGAATATGGTTGGTACCATCTGTCGGGGGATCCTCCCCCGTTGCCCTGTAAGCAATTCGTTCGGGCCTTTCCTGTCCTCATTGATGCGGGGGTCCTGGTTGTCTGTATTGAAAAACCCCCGGACCCCTGATGTTACCGCTTGAAAAACCACCGGGACCCCTGATGTTCCCGCTTAAAAAACCCCCGGACCCCGGTGTCACCGGCTTAAAAGACTCCCGTCCAGAACTGGTACCGCCAGACTGCACCGCCGATTATCACCAACAGGATGAGTGCAAATAAGACTACCCACCAATACCATTTCATGCTCTTCCCTCCCGGAAAAAAATAGATTTTTCACATACCCAGCAGTTTCTTTTTCATGGCAGCAAATTCTTCATCCGTTAATGCACCGGATTTATGGAGATTGTTCAGTTTTTCAAGCTCGGCAGTGACATCCTTGGTGGCTGGTGCCGCGGCCTGCGCCTGGGCTGCCCCCTCCTGCTTTGCCTGTTCTACCGCGGCCTGCTGCTGGGACTGCGCCTGAGCCTGCTGCTGGGCTTTCTGTTCTCCCATCTTCATCCCTGCTACGAGCATTAATCCTCTTCCTCTCATCTTCAGGCACCTCCTTGTGCTTTTAAGTGTTTTTCCGCCTTCGCAATCGATTCCGGCGGGATCCGTCCCATGTCGATCAGTTCGGCATCGGATTCAAGCAATGCTTCCTTGAACTTGATCGCCCAGATGTTCTCGAAGAGAAGGAGGCCGGCAGAGGAGTTGTTCGGCAATGATGCCGCTATCGCCTCGATGTCCCCTTCGGAGAACCATTCCTCCGCATGCTTTGCCACCTCACGAAATGCCTTGCCCGCCTCTCCCTCCAGGTTCTTGGGCTCGACCATCATCAGTTTTCCTTTCGCATCCTTCATGACCAGGACCACATCGATCACCCGGATTATTCCCTGCTCCTCAAGGTTGTTCAGCTCGGGGGCAATCTTCCCGGAAAACTTGTTCCCCGGGAACCGGACCATCAGGTAGTCCACCGGGCCCATCACTTTGCCATGTTGTGCCATAAGTATCCCTCTATAAATTGTCCCGAAACTTCGGGCCTGATCAGGTAACATGCAGACTTAAATTATAAAGGTTGCTGTCCCGCAGAGCGTGGTGGAAATAATGAAAACTTCCCTGGAACGCATTCCGTGACCTGAACGTCTGGACGTTTGGAGCTGAATGAGCGAAAGATATTTTAGGATATTCGTATACCTGACCTCCTATGCCGAACCTTGCATATTTCGAAGTGCCGGCGGACGACCTGAAACGGGCAAAGAGGTTCTACAAGGACCTGCTCGGCTGGGAGTTCGCAAAGGCCGAAAACCCCGATATCAAGATGGAATACTGGATGATCACCACGGGACCTGCCGAAGAAGGAACCATCAACATGGGAGGCATGTTCCAGAAACCGGTTCCGATGACCGGAATCGTCGCCTACGCCAGGGTCGAAGACCTCGACAGGCACCTCGCACGTGTGGAAAAACTGGGAGGAAAGATCGTCATGCCGAAGATGACCGTCAACATGGTCGGGAGCATGGCCCACATCCTCGATTCCGAAGGGAACGTGATCGCCCTCTGGGAACCGGAGAAGAGGTAGGGGAACGGGGGAAACGGAGCCTTTACAGGTTCTTTTTTTAAATCAATGACATGATCTTTACTGCCACACGCACACGGGATTAGCATAATCCAGGCCATTCCGTTTACGATGGGTAAAGATGCCCGTCTTCTTAAAAAATGATCCGGACGGGAAAAAAAATCTATGTGTTGTAGGGCGGGGACTCGGTATTGCCGAGGAATGCCAGTGCATTCTCCCCGTACTCGACGGGTGCCCACCGGGACCCGATATGGGGGAGGTCCTTGAACCGCACGAGCCACGATCCATTGATCTGCCCGGTCATCTGGACCGTAACCGACTCGGGAGTCAATACGTCTGCGGTACCCACGACGAGCATGACATCCTTATGGATACCGGAAAGATCGGCCCAGGTCCCGTTCCACGCGAGGTTCGCCGCTGCCTCCCGGTGAACGCCTTCAGTCTGGTTGGGATCGGCACCGGAGACTTCAATGATATCGAACAGGAGTTTTGTCTGGGGAATCCGGATGCTGTATGTTACGGAATCCAGGACCAGTTTTCGTACGCGTTCAGGGTGATCGATGACCAGCTGCTGAGAGACCGAAGAACCCATCGAGACTCCGTACACATTCATACTGTCATAGCCGAGAGCAGACATGAGCGCCGCGGCATCATCAGAGTACAGAGCAATAGAGGGGGTCGCATTATTGTCACTGCTATATCCCATTCCCCGGTGGTCATAGGTATAGACATGGTATTTCGATGCAAGGATACCGATAAAAGTCTCGTTCCACGCATTTATGGTCTGGGCGAACCCCTCGACCATGAGGAGCGGTTCACCGGATCCGAATTCCCGGTATCCCAGGGTAACCCCGTTGACCTGGGCATACTGGACGGGTGTTGTGTTGAACGATACGGGCTGCGGGGGGGCAACTGCCTGACCTCCCGGCGGGCAGGTGACGGGAGTACTGACGGTACTTATACACCCTGCCGTCGCGAGGAGGCATACCATGACGGCGATCACCACGGTGACCATCTTTGTCTTGTGCATTAAAATCCTCTCAATCCATGAGTCAACAGGTAGCACTCTTATATACACCAAAATTTCAATATTTCGGTTCTGCTTTTTGTTTTATGGGTAAACGATCATCCGTTCCATTTCTTTTTAAAAAAAATGAACCGGGTACCCGATCATTCGGGAACTGCCGGTTCTCCCGCGGAATTGTAGAGGAGAGCGATATATCGTGAATAGAATACCGCGATGAACGGGGAGACAATGAGCTGGAGGATGCCGCCGATGTACGGAATAATCCCGATGATGACCTCGACGATCACCACGATGACCACCACGACGATCAGGGCAAGGATATAGGAACCCCAGCCGATCCTGCGGATCGTATCCACGATGCCATGGAAATGGAATGCCTCGCCGGTACGTCCCGTCTTGGCAAACCGTACCACACCGATGATGGCAAAGAGGCCGATGATGAACCCCACGACCAGGGCGAGGAGAATGCCGGCGAAGAGCCCGCCGAGGATCGGCACCAGCTCCTCAAAGCTGGGTTCTGCGGAGAAGAGTCCTTTGGACATTGCCGAGAAGAGCACGGACCCGATCGTCACGCCAATGATGATGATAACCGGGATCGAGTAGACAATCTGGATGGCGATATACCGGATTCCATTGGCAAACAATTTGCCGTATCCGGACACCGCCGGTAACGGCGTTTCTCCACCCAGGACCCGCACCTGGTACCCCGAGTAGAATGCGGCGAGGATGATGGCCGCGATGAACGCGATGACGAATACCCCCACCATGGTCGGAATATCCGGGACCGCCCCCGTAATCAGGGAAGGCACAAAGACTGCCACGCCCACGAAGAAGGGGATCGCCGGTAAGAGGGTCAGGATGATCAATATAATCCATGTCACGGGTTTTCCAAAGAGACCGTCCTTCGTGTATGCAAAGGAATCCCCGAGTAGTTTGCCGATGTCCATTTTTTAACTCACCACTGATCTTGTATTTGATTCGGATGAACCGATAAAGGTATTTCGTGAACTCGCGATTCCCGGAAAGAGGGAACATGACGGATTAAATCCAAAAAGAGGTTTTTTTCCGAACAAGAGATCGGATGAATCCAAAAAACCAGGGAAAATCCAAAAAAAAAAATATTCCGAAAGGAACCGACTCTGCCCTTCCCGGTCCTATAGACGGCTGACCGCCTTGGGCGATAACCCGTGGATCTCCCGGATCCTCAGGAATATCCCGATCGCGAAGACCTCTGTCCAGAGGAAGATGATCCCGACCAGGATCCGCTGCAGGAGCCCGGCGATATCCGGGAACGATAAGAATACCGGCAGCACTACCAGGGTCAGCACCGCGGTGGCCAGGGAGTACTGCCAGAATCCGCCCCATCCCCTCTCCCGGTGCATGACGTACGAAAAGGTCAGTGCGGCAAGCAAAGCCGCTACGATCGCAATGAGGCCGAGCAGGAGGTGCACGTTCCCGGACGTGGTCACCGCTATGCATCCCTGGTCGCAGTGATAGAACCCCATCGCGATGAAAGACAGCCCGGCTCCTGCCACCATCACCGAACCGAAGATCACCCGCCGCAGGGGCCGGAATACCCGGAATGTCGCATAGCTGAACCCCACCAGGAGAATACCGACCAGGCCGAATCCCACGACATTCATGAGCTGGGCATACGGTTCGCCGGGTACCCCGAGCTCGCTCATCAGCTGGGTCACCGGGTCATATCCCGGGGTCAGGTACCCGGCGACGAGCACGGTTACGGCAAAGAGGGCGGGAGCGGCCATCCCGCAGAGGGCAGAAGCGGTGACGGGGGAGAGGGAGCGGATCGTGTTCATCATTATCCTGAGACCTTCTGAAGGTTTGAAGATTTTCCCGGGGCGCATCCTCCCGGGAGAGAAAAATAATTGCGACCGTTCATTCCAAAAAGTCTCTTTCCCCAACCCGGGGTCTATTGTGACCCGGCCGGTATTCCGATAATTTTATATTCCCAAATTATAATTCCCCAATATATATGGAGGGATAAAGATGACAATGGATCGGCTCTCAAAGGCAGGGTATCAGGTTATCGCTGTTCCTGATACGGCACTCACCCCCTGGACGATCATAGATGGGAATAAAGAAGAATTCAAGACCTTCGGTCCTATCTGGAAATTTACCAAAGAAAGTATACAGCCGGAGATAAACCAGGATATCATCGGACCTGATGTGTTACTGGAAGCATGCGACGACGTTATCGAAGCCAAAGCAGGATTTTCGATCCTGAACCGCCTGGGGCTGAAAGGTGCGGACCTTTCTTCAGAGTTTAAGAATGCCAATACCCTGCGCATCGTGTACTCGTCGATACTGAAAGATGCGATCGACCTGATCGACGTAAGCAGATATATTAAAACGCATCTTCCCGAGAAAGATTATTTTACAGAAGATTTTTTTGAAGCGCTGAATGACAAGGGTGATGCAGCCATCATCTTCGAGACATTGAAGTCCAACGAGATCAACTTTGTCGCCTATAACGAGAAAGGGCTTGAAATCAAGGTAAACGCGGAGATGGAAGTGGCAACCGCGAAAGGAGAATTCAGGATATCGGCCACGAATGCGAACACGCTCTGTTACAAGGGCTCGAAACCGCTTGTTTTCGCGTACCAGGCATTACCGTTCTGGATTAATGAAAAAAATGCCGAATATCAGTTCAATTTCAGTGTAAACGAGAAGGTCGAAGCGACGATCGGGGGATACCCGACTATGGGAGGGGGAGGAGGACACGGAATGAAAGGAGACCGGCACTATATGCGGGGAGGCGGGGGGACGCCTCGTACGGTATCCCGGAATCAAAAACGAATTATAACTCCGGAATATGTCAAATCTCTCGAAGACAAGGGGCTGCTTGAGAAACAGTTCAAGTCGGTTTTTAAGCCGGACTACAAGATCTATTCTCCAAACACCCTGCTAAAAAAAGTGGGGTGAAAAAGGGGATTTATCCCTAATTTTTACTGAAAGCAATGATGGTAGGAATTCTCGGTGTTCCGGTTACTCCGGATCGAAATAATTTACAAGCATTCCGGGAACTCTACAGCGAAATACAGCCCCCATACCATGCAGATTGTCGAATCGGCGGGCTGACAAAAAAATAAATTCTCCGCTCATCCCAGCGGGGACAGGAGGCGTGAGAACTGCTCCTTGGCACGGATCCAGCGGGACCGCTTCGCGTAGGTCTCGGGGGTGATCTCCGTGCACCGGTGGAGGTCGTCCAAGAAGGCCTTCTTCAGCTGCCCGGCATACTCCGCACTGTACAGGAAGGCGTTCGCCTCGAAGTTGAGCCGGAATGACCGGATATCCCAGTTTGCGCTCCCGACCGAGGCCGCCTGCCCGTCGACCACGACGGTCTTTGCATGGATGAAACCGTTGTCGTAGGTGTACGCCTTCACCCCGGAATCGAGGAGATCCCCGATGAACGACAGCGTCGACCAGTACACGAACGGGTGATCGGGCTTGCAGGGGATCATGATCCGGACATCGACCCCGGTGAGGGCGGCAATACGTAAGGCGTCGCTGATGCTCTCGTCCGGGATGAAGTACGGGGTCTGGATGTAGATCGATTCGGTTGCACCGGTGACCAGTTTCAGGTATCCCTCCTTGATCTGGTTATAGCGGGCATCCGGGCCGCTCGAGACCGTCTGGACCGCACAGGTCCCGGTCCCCGGGATACGGGGGAAGTAAACCGGGTCCGGGGTGAGCTTGTCCTTTGCCGCGTAGTTCCAGTCGAGGATGAACCGGAGCTGCAGGCCGAGGACCCCCGGCCCGTCGATCTTCAGGGCGGCGTCCCGCCAGTCCCCGAGCGGTCCCTTGCCCAGGTATTCCTCGCCGATGTTGTACCCGCCGATATACCCGGTCTTCCCGTCGATGACCGCGATCTTCCGGTGGTTCCGGTAGTTGATCGTGTAGATCCGCGGGAAGAAGTCGGCATGTTTTCCCCCGGCCTCTTCGAGCTCGCGGAGCTGCTTCTTTTTGATCTTCATCCCGAGGTGATCGGAGAGGAGCCGGACCTCGACCCCTTCCCGTGCCTTCTCTGTAAGGAGGGCGATCACCTCCCGCCCGAGCGGGTCGTCCCGGATGATATAATACTGGAGATGGACGTGGTGGCGGGCGCCCCGGATCGCGTCCAGGAGTGACCGGAACTTCTCGGTCCCGTCCGTGAAGACTGTGATCCCGTTCTTCTCGGTCAGGATTGCCCGGTTGTTCTCCAAAAACATCCGGATGACCGGTTCGTACCGCCGGACCACCGGATCCTTCGAATCCGCAATCAGCCGGTCGAGATCCTCCACCTGGGCGGCGACGAGGTCCTGGATCCGGCGGTCATCCTCGGCTTTTAAGGTGAAGAGATGCCGCTTGGTCCAGTTCTGGCCAAAGAAGAGGTAGAGAAAGAACCCGACGACCGGGAGGAGCAGAAGGACGAGGATCCAGCCCAAAGCCGAGGACGGGCTCCTCCGCTCGAAGAATACGAGCATGAAGGCAAGGATGTACTGGACGATCAGGAATATTTCGACGATGGTCAGTCCGAGAGCCATACCTGATCCTGTTCTTCCCGATATGATAAACTATCTTCGCGAAGAAGCGGATGAACGGTTTGCATCCTCCCCTGATTACTCCGAAAAGATCCCCTCTGTGAAGATTTTTTGAACCATTCCTGCCGGTATAAACGACAGATCGTTAACCCGGACCAGAATTTTTTTTTTTGACGTGTTATCGGCTGATTCGAGGAGATTCCTGTCCGTGATATCCGGAAGATCGTTGGACCTGACCAGAAAATACTTCTCTGTATTTCCGACAGATTTGAGGAAATTCATGCCCGATCTGATCATTGGGCCGCAGGATTTCTGCTCCCTCTCTCACCCCGTGCATTCATATGGAAGCATGCCGAAGGCATGAGCTGGACAATCTGGGAGGAAAGACTGATGTTGTACCGGAAGATGCAGAAGGCCGCCCCGGAACTCTCGATCCTCGGGTTCGGGTGCATGCGCCTCCCCCTGCGGGAGAGCGGGCAGATCGACGAGGAACAGGCGACCGGCATGATCCGCTCCGCCATCGACCGGGGCGTGAACTATGTCGATACCGCGTACCCCTATCACAACGGCGAGAGCGAGCCGTTCGTGGGGAGGGCTCTGGCAGATGGGTACCGCGAGCGGGTGAATCTCGCGACGAAGCTCCCGAGCTGGCTGATCAAGACCCGGGAGGACATGGACCGGTACCTCGACGAGCAGCTCGTGCGGCTGCAGACGGACCATATCGATTTCTACCTCCTCCATGGCCTGGTACAGCCGTTCTGGGAGAACCTCTCGTCGCTCCGGGCCACGGAGTTCCTCGACGACGCGATCGCGGACGGCCGGATCCGGTATGCCGGGTTCTCGTTCCACGGCACCCTCCCCCTCTTCAAGGAGATCGTCGATGCGTACGACTGGACGTTTGCCCAGATCCAGTACAACTACATGGATGAGCACTACCAGGCGGGTACGCCCGGGCTCCGGTACGCGGCGAAGAAGGGACTCGGGATCGTGATCATGGAACCGATCCGGGGCGGCCTCCTTGCAAAGGAGATCCCGGGGATAGCGGAGATCTGGGAGAGGGCCCCGGTCGAACGACCGCCCGCGGAGTGGGCGCTCCGCTGGGTCTGGAACCACCCCGAACCGACCGTCGTCCTCTCCGGCATGTCGACGCCGGAACAGGTCGATAAAAACATCGCGTGGGCGGAGAACGGCCTCCCCGGTTCACTGACGAAGAAAGAGCTCGGCCTGTACACCAAGGTCAGGAAGGAGTTCAAATCCCGGGCCGTCATCCCCTGCACCGGGTGCCAGTACTGCATGCCCTGTCCGCACGGGGTGAGCATCCCGGAGTGCTTCGAGTTCTTCAACCGCGGGCACATGTACGGGGATGCGGAGGATACCCGCCAGATCTATACGATGTTTCTCGGCGGGTTCTTCGACGGGATTCCCGGGTATGCATCGGTCTGCCAGGAGTGCGGCGATTGCGAGGAGAAGTGCCCGCAGGGCCTCCCCATCCGGGAGAACCTGAAGAAAGTGGCGGCATATTTCGGGAAATAACGAGGAGTGCTGTTGCAGATGCGAAGCCTGGATGCATGGGCAGTTCACGGAATGGAGGGTCTCTGGTGATCGGTATGAAAGAACCGGAACATAAAACGAATCCGACCTTTGCGTTGGTCCTCGGCGGGGGCGGCCTGCTGGGGGCTGCTTGGGAGGCAGGATTGATTGCCGGCATCGCAGAAGAAGAAGCCGGAATTACCCGGGCGGACCGGCTCATCGGGACTTCCTCTGGTGCGATTATCGGGTTGCAGATAGCTCTCGGACGAGCACCAGGGGACATTTTCCAGGGCCAGATCGCTATGGCGGAGGATTACATAAAACAAAATCCTGTCCGGCCGGAGAGCAGTCCGTCACCGGCCGGGCAACCTCCCATTATTCAGGAGATCCTGAAAGCGGCTCTCGAGGGTGATGTACCCCGGGAATTGCTGGCAAAGATCGGCAGGATAGCGCTCGAGGCTCCCGCACTCCCCGAAGAACCATTCGTTGCCCAATTTCAGCCGCTCCTCAAACCGGGCGAGAGGTGGCCCGATCGATTCGTCTGCATCGCACTCGATGTGGAGGACGGCACCCTCGCGGTCTGGGACAAAGATTCCCGGGTTGATCCGGTTCGTGCAATTGCGGCAAGTGCTGCCGCTCCGTTCGTGGTGACCCCGATTCAGATCCATGGTCACCGGTACATGGACGCCGGTCTCCGGTCAACGACAAACGCCGACATTGCAAAAGGATTTGACCGCGTTGTTATTGTGGCACCGTCTGCTGCGTTCATGCCTGAGTTGAAAATACCGGCAAAGCGGGAGGTTGCTATGATTGAACAGGCGGGAGGAAAGGCTATCCTGATCACGCCGGACAAATATTCAACGGAGGCGATGGGATTCAATCCCATGGATGCAGCGCGAAGCGGGGCAGTGGCAAGGACAGCGTTTAAACAGGGTAAAGAAGAATCGGGGGCGATAAAAGAGTTACTCTGAAGGGTGGGCACCGTTCAGGTGTGTATCGAAGAAGCCCGGATGTTCCAGGAGGTGACTCAGGCCCTCCTCACGTGAAATGCTATCCCTTTTATAATGTGGAGATCCTCAGGAACGAGAGCGGGAAGATAATATAAGACAGAATATATGAAATTCCGGCATATCGTCAGATTTACGGTCACCCGGCAACGTGGCCGAAAAGATTATTGCCCCGGAACACTATCCACCCTCCAATGCCCTGCACCGGGAGGGTTTGGGAAGCCGCTGAGGTGGAGGCGTTCCCTGGCAGAACCTCCTGACGAACGGGCAGGTAATGAGAAGCGGAGGCGAAAATATGTTATTTTTCCTGAAGTTCACGTTCGACCCCGAGCATACCCAGCGGGTGATCGAACTCTGGAAGCACTTCACCTTCCCCAAAGAAGTGAAGATGATCGGACGGTATTTACTTATCGGCAAGCACACGTCGGTGGCGATATTCGAAGCACCGGACGCGGAGACCCTGATAAAGATCGTCGGACCGTTTGCAGGCCTGGGGGTCGCCCATATAACCCCGGCGATGCCGCTCGAAGAGGCCCTGAAAGTCTGGTGGTAGATTCTCTCTCCCGCAAGGTCCTACCTATATCTTTCCTTTTTCCCGAAATTCTCCCTGCAACCGGTCCGGCCAGGGAACGACGATTCTTCCCGGACTGGCAATGTCACCGGTAAAAAATCCGGATTGTCCGGTAAAATATTTATTTTCCTAAGGATTCAAAAAAAAAGAGGGGCGGGGGATAGGCGATAATTTCATTCGTGCATGATCTCATCGAGTTCGATCCGGAACCGGGTGACCGTGTCCAGTTTCCGCTTATCCCTGCCGAACCATGCCAGGATTCCGGCGATAAATAAGATAAGCGCGTTCATGAGGAACAGGTACATGTTTACGGATATCGACAGGGTACTCTGGAAGGTCGGCGTTCCATAGGAGAGGGTATTGATCACCGTATTACGGAACAGGTACCCAAAGAGGATCAGCACTATTCCGGATATGAAAAAGAGAACCGGTCCGGCCGTCCGGCGCTTTGCGATGAAATATAACCCGACGATCTCGACGAAGACCAGGAGGAGGACCCCGTATATCAGGGAAGACAGGGGGGTAAGGAGGTACGGGCCGGTCGAACCCCAGAGCATGAACCCGATTATCAGGTTTACGATGATCCCGATCGCCCCGATAATTATCGCGATTCTGGTTACCAGTGGCTGCATAGATCTCTCATAACACGCTGGGAGGTTATGAATTTTATTCTCCCTTTCCGGGTTGAACCGGGGAGCACGGCGGTGGAGGATCGACAGGGAGGAAGAGACAGAACATCGGCTAACGGGCGATCACGGTCGTGCACGGAATGAGAGCGATGAAAACGGGAGACGAAGCCCGAAGGGGAATTGATTCGGTGACAATGAACGGCAGGGCATTCCCACCCGAAATTAACAGGCTTCCGGGGTTTTAATTATCGTGCAGGTATACAGTAATCAGGTGAATCGAAGGAACAGGTCATGAAAGAGATCAAATGGAGAAGCTGGGACCGTTCCACGTGGATACTGGTCATAATCGGCATTTTAGTTGCTGCATTTCTTATCCAGTACCTGTTCCTCTGGATATTCTGGGTATATGGCCCCATCAGTCATCCGGGAGCGTACGAATACGGGATAACGGTGACCGGGCTCTCCGGCTTCACCGGCGGCGATTCCACCCGGATTGATATTCCTTTTCCCGAGAAGATTGATAATACAACCGTATTCCGGCCGCAGGATATCGATAACCGGACATCCGGGATATGGACCTCGCGGCTGGTTTCGGGATCCGGAGGCCCGATGATCCGTTTCTCGACCAGTGAACAAAACCTGACCGATATTCATGCCGTGTTCTATCGCAAGGAGGAAGGCCACATGGACCGGTACCGGGATCTTTCGGAAAAAATGAGTCCGTATATCGAAAATGCCACAACCCCCTATACCCGGTGGATCTATAATCAAAGTCCCGGGGAGGGTCCGGTTACCCGGGTGGCCGTCGATTCCGGACTCAAACCGCATGATGCATACTCGAACCTCACCTTCGACCTCGAATTTACTGCAGGAGGAGGCGTCGTCTCCAGCCAGCCGAGAGATTGGTACCGGTTGAGTGTTGTCGAGGATATCCCTGCCGGGGTCACGGGAAGTATACCCGTCAGGGTCCAGATCGGGAAACAGGTGAACAACCGCTGGGTTCCTTTCCCGTGAGCAGATGAGGGTATGGACCTTCCTCTCGTTTTTTCGCGAAGGGATTCCTAACCGCACCACCGGGGCACGGGCGTCTGCGGTTCACCATGCCGGGACCAGCCGTATCCGCAGATTCTATACGCCTGCACGGTACAGATCTCCCTCTTGAAAGGAGGAGCTCCCACGCCGCTGATCGAATTCCCCCCGGATCAGGATTATCGCGGAGAGGGTATTTCGCAGGGACTTGCCCGGGGCATGCTTGTCTCTGCCGACGGGAGGAATATCACCGGGGAGGGGATGGGTATCGGCGCTGTCGCCCTGAAGGACGCCCGGTTCTCCTACTTCTCCCGGGAGTGCACCACGACGGTGCACGGGCCGGACCGTATGGAAAAGGCCTATCTCATCGATACCCGCATGCTCTGGGGCCGGAAGGATTCCCCCTCGGTCTCCCTGACCCGGTTCATGGAGCGGGTGAACAACGGGTACATGCGATGGCCCGTCCTCCAGTATCTCCTTCCCGTGGGATCTTCCGCGAAGAATCTCCTCGGCCTCCGGCCTGTCTTCGAACCCATCCCTCCGGTCGCCGAGGGACGGTTCATCTACCGCATAACGGGGAACCGGATCGAAGTCTCCTGCACGATCCGCCCCCTCGCCGGGCGTCTGCCATCCGTGTATATCCTCAGTGAACTTGCCGCAGATTCGTTCACCCATGCGTTCTCGGGGGGAACGGTGACGAAACCTCCTTCCGGGTGGGTCCGGCATGAACCCGGGAGCGACCTGTACGACCCGGTTCACCGGCTCCGGTTCACGTTCTCCCCGGGTTCATCAGGGGGATCGGCCCCTCCCACGGTCTGGTGGGGGCGGGAGCATACGAAGAACCTCCGGTGGGCGGGCTATTCCCTGGAATTCCCCGAGGGGGAGGAGTCAGGAAAACCTGTTTCGTGCAACTACACGGTCTGTCTCCGGGAGGAATCCCCGTGAAGGGCGTAGGAGGGCTCGCACTGGCACGGGTCGATGCGGCCCTGCCGGGAGAGATCCCGGAGCGTGACGGTGGCGTTGCGCTCATATTCCCGTATCTCCGCGAGGAAGATCCGGTCGAACCCGAAAAACTGTTTCCCCCCCTCTCCGTCGCGTATCTCTCCAGCCAGCTGAAGGAGCGGTCGGTGCCGGTATCGGTGTACGACGGGACCTTCCGCTCCCCCGATGAGATCATCCGGGACGTGGCCCGTGAAGAACCCGCGATCGTCAGCATCTACCTGATGATCACGATGGTCCGGAACGGATCGTACCTCCTTGATTCCCTGAAAAGACTGCTACCCGACACGCTCTTTATCACCGGCGGGCCTCTCCCGACCCTCTACCCGGTGCGGTTTGCCAATACATTCGATATCGTCTTCCGGGGGGAGGGCGATCTCACCGTCGCCCGGTTCTGCGACGAGTACCGGACTGCCGGGTGCACCCCGGCCGACCTCTCCGCCCTGGACCTCTCTTCCTACCGGGGCATCTACCGGCACCGGGGAGAGAAGATAGTCAGCGTGCCGCCGGTCCACCACCCGGTTTCCGTCATCGAAGCGCTCCCGCTCCCCGACCGGAGCGGCTTCGACCACCGCCGGTACCAGGAGTTCTGGGAACGCACCGCCGGGTGCCGGATGACGACGATCCTGATCACGCGGGGGTGCCCGTACTCCTGTGATTTCTGCTCGAAACCCGTCTGGGGAAATGATTACCGGAAACCCTCCCTGGACCGGGTGTTTGCCGAGATCCGGGAGATCCTCGCGCTCGGGTACAACCGGCTCTGGATCGCGGATGACTCGTTCACCCTCGATACCGGGTATCTCCGGGAGTTCTGCACGAGCAAGGTCCGGGAGGGGCTCCCGTTCACCTGGGTCTGCCTCTCGCGGGTCGACCGGCTCGATTCGGCGATCGTCGGTCTCATGCGGGATGCCGGGTGCGTGCGGGTCTACCTGGGGCTCGAGTCCGGAAACGATGCAACACTCCGGCTCATGGGCAAGCAGGCGACGGTTGCGGAGGGGATCGAGGCGGTCCGGCTCTTCCGGGAGGCAGGGATCGAGACCTCGGCCTTCTTCATCGTCGGGTACCCGGGCGAGACGGAGCAATCGGTGGATGACACCCTTGCACTTGCCTCCTCTCTCCCGCTCGACGAGATCTCGATCAACGTCCCCTTCCCTCTTCCGGGATCCCCGCTCTTTTCCCGGGTGGGCTCCGTCGACACCACGGCAGACTGGGACAAGGCCAACGATATCACCTTCATTTATCAATCCGAATTCGACGAATCCGTGTTACGGGAGAAGATCCAACGGGCCGGGGACCTGTTCCGGGAAAGAAAACGGGAACGGAAAGAGAGAGAAAAGCCGGGGGTGATCTTTCCGGGGAATGCCGGGGACTTTGTCCGGTGACACGATTCACGAAGGAATGCAGGGTGATACGTAAATTGACACCGGACGAGGGACAGATGTCATCCATACGAAAACAGAAGGGAAGAGGGAAATTTTCCACACGCAGGGAAATTGGGGGATCCTTGTCAGCCGATACAGGGAAATTGCAGACATGTCTGGTTCATTTCAACAGGAAAACATCCTGTGGCGAGAATACACCACTCCTGCCGGCTGATACCAGGTTCCCGAAAATCCATATCATTTTTTAATCTGTCTGCTTACATCTTCTGGAAACCAGATGCCGTCCACCCAGCTTCCCGCTTTTCATCTCATGGCAAAACCCGGGGGATCCCGGTGCAACCTGGCCTGCCGGTATTGCTTCTACCTCGGTAAACGGGAGCTGTATCCGGGAAGCCGGTTCCACATGTCCGATGAAGTCCTTGAAGAGTACATACGGCAGACCATCGGGGCCCATCGCATCCCGGAAGTCACGTTTGCATGGCAGGGTGGTGAGCCCACCGTTCTTGGTCCTGACTTCTTCAGAAAGGCGATTGAACTGCAGAAGAAGTATTGCAGACCCGGGATGGTGATCCATAACACCCTCCAGACGAACGGTACCCTGCTCGACGACCAGTGGTGCGAATTTTTCCGGAAAAACGGGTTTCTCGTCGGTATCAGCATCGATGGACCAAAGGATCTGCACGACGCCTGCAGGACAGATGCACAGGGCAGGGGTACTTTTGAACGCGTGATGCAGGGGCTCTCTCTCCTGAAAGAGCATCATGTTGAGTTCAATATCCTGTGTACCGTCAATGCGGTGAACGGGGACCACCCTCTTCTCGTCTACCGCTTCTTCCGGGATGAGGCGAAGGTGCAGTTCATCCAGTTCATCCCGGTGGTGGAACGTGACCCTCAGACGGGTGAAATGGCACCCTGTTCCGTGAGGCCGGACCAGTTCGGGAAATTCCTGATCGGGGTCTTTGATGAATGGGTACGACATGACGTGGGAGCGGTATATGTCCAGCAGTTCGATACCGCCCTTGCCTGCTGGTACGGCGAACCCCATGGAATTTGCGTTTTTTCGCCCACCTGCGGGCATGCGATGGTGATCGAGCACAACGGGGATATCTACTCGTGCGATCATTTCGTCAATCCTGAGCACCTGCTCGGGAATATCCTGGTCACTCCGCTGGCAGAGCTGGTCAACAGCGGGAGACAATCACAATTTGGCCGTGATAAACGCGAAACACTCCCGAAACACTGCCGGGACTGCCCGGTCCTCTTCGCATGTCAGGGTGAATGCCCGAAGAACCGGTTCGCGATAGCACCCGGTGGGGAACCCGGCCTGAATTATCTCTGTGAAGGCTACCGGATGTTCTTCTCGCATATTACCGGACCGATGAAGTTCATGGTACGCGAATTAACAGCCGGTCGGCCGCCGTCGAATATCATGAAGTTCGTTGCGAGCCGGAATATCTCTGATACTCAATGAGTCGAATAACCCGGTAGGACATGAAGTTCATTGCGGGCCGGAATATCTCTGATACTCAATGAGTCGAATAACCCGGTAGGACATGAAGTTCATTGCGGGCCGGAATATCTCTGATACTCAATGAGTCGAATAACCCGGTAGGACATGAAATGTATTGCGATCAGAATACACTGATACTTAATGAGTCGAATAACCCGGTAGGACATGAAGTGTATTGCGAGCCGGAATACCTCTGATACACAATCAGCCGGGAAACCCGGTCGGAACGATCCGTTCCCGTGTGGAAGCGGGAAATAGTACAAGCATTGTTGTAGGGGAACGTGAATGGCCTGAGCGTTCCAGCCTCCCTGCCCCCCGCTTTTTCGGAAAGATCAAAACCACTTATTTATATACGAACCCTGCACGAACCTCAGGCAACAAACCGAGACGAGATACCATGCCCGAGATCCAGGAACCTGCAGGCACCGCAGAACCCCCTCCGCTGGGGTCCAGCGAAGTTACTTCCATCCAGGGAACGAGTTCGCGGATCTGGCATATTGTTCTCATCGCGTTCATCGCGATCGCCTTTACCGCGGTCTACATGACCAGCTATCTCTGGTTAAACGATCAGATCTGGTTCGAGAACGATTTTGTCCTGAACAATCCCTGGACGATCCCCGCCCTGGTTTTGTTCTTCTCTCTGCTCGTCGGTCTCAGCCAGAGATACCTGCACGCACCGACGGTGATCAAAGGCGGGTTCGTGGAATCGATCAAAGGAGGTGGAGAACACGCGAATTACCGGACCTTTCCGGGCGCCCTGCTCTCCTCATTCGCCTCGCTCCTCTCCGGGGCAAGTATCGGGCCTGAGGGTACGATCGCGATCCTGGTCGGGGATATCGCGGAATTCACCCGGGAGAAGTTGAAGATCGCCGTCGATTCTGCGAATGATGCCCTCGGGTTCGATGTCGCCGCCCTCGCCTCGGCGTTCAACGGCATCATCGGCAGTGTATTGTTCACCGGAGTGTTTGCCACCGAGTTCCAGGTCGGGGGGAAGAAAGACGCCCTCAGGTTCCTTATCTGGAACCTCCTTGCAGGCACCATCGGGTTCCTCTTTTATATCTCTCTGGGTCTTCCCGCATTTTTCCAGTCGATCGTGTTCACCCCGATCGACGAACTGAAGATTGAGTATATCGTGTACGCGATCCTGCTCGGCGTACTGGGGGCGGTGCTCGCACTCTTCTCCGGGCTGTCGATGCAGGGGATAGGGAGGATCATCGAGCGGACATTCGGGGACCGGGTGGTTACCCGTATCCTCGCCGCGGGAGTGATAATCGCGATCATCGGGTATTTTATCCCGCAGCTGCTCTTCTCCGGGGAGGTACAGATCCACACGATCATCGAAAACCCCGCGGAGGTAGGAATCGCCCTGCTCCTCCTCATGGCGATACTGAAGATCCTCCTCCTCGCCCTTTCGTTCAAGAGCGGGTATCTCGGCGGTCCCATCTTCCCGATCCTCTTTTCCTGCACGATGATCGCCCTCGCCCTGAACCTTGCCTTTCCCAGTGTCCCGCTCTCGATCCTGGTCCTCTGCATCGAGAGTGCCGCGATCACCCTGGCACTGGGTGCACCGCTGACGGCGATCCTCCTGGTCACTGTTGTCGGTACCGCAAGCCAGTACGAGATCGCTCTCCTCGCACTTTCCGCGGTTACTGCAATGGCCATCGCCCTGGCAGCCAGGGAGCTCCGGGAACGCCGGAATGCACAGAAATCTCCCCTGGTTGCCGCCGCCTGACCAGATCCTTTTATTTTTTAAAAATCAGAGAGTATTGGTGCGTTCTTCCTTTTTGACTTCTTCACCCTCGACGTATACTGGATGATGATTGTCATCAATTCATCTCAATGAACGGATATTTCGCGTGGAAATAGTGCATATAAAAAGAAGGGGCGATTCTATTCTGCTATCCCCATGCCCTTCAGCGGCGGGGGATAATATATGTCCCCGACCCCGGGGAGCGGGATCGTGACGATCGTCGTATTGATATCGTCGAGGGAGTTCGCCTTGATCTGTTTTGCCGAGAGCGTGTAGAGGACGTTTCCGATATAGAGGGACCGTTTCACGTCGGATGCCGACCCGCCGTAGTAGTAGTACCCGTTGTCGCCCGTCCCGTGCTGGACCGTTCCCCGGAGCGTAAACCCGGTCTCCGGCGTGAGGCCGAAGACGTACGCCCCGTACCATGCCTGCGGCTGGTAGTTGTAATAGTCCGGCTTCGTGACCGGGGCCATCGATACCGCCCGGACCGGGATCACGAGGAGGTTCTTCCCCTTGTCGAAGAGGAACGCGTGGTGGTCGGTAAGGGCCGCCGAGTCCGAGCCGGCATCCCCGATCTGGACCGTATCGATCTGCTTCGGGTTCGCCACGTCGGAGACATCGAAGAGGGCGAGCTTCACCCCCGAGGTCGAGACCCCGCCCCAGTCGTTCGTCGTCGTCTCCTTGCCGATCCCGATGATATGCGTCGCGTCGTACGGGTGCAGGTAATCTGAGTAGCCCGGGATCTTGAGCTTCCCGAGGATCGCCGGGGCCTCCGGCTTCGAGAGGTCGATCACGAAGAACGGGTCGATCCGCTTGAACGTCACCATGTAGAGCCGGTCGCCGATGAACCGGGTCGAATAGATCGATTCCTGCTCGGCGATATGAGTGAGGGAGCCTATCGTCTTCATCCCCCCGTCGAGGACATACACGTTGTTGTAGGTATACTGCCCCGCCCGGGTATAGACGCTGGAAGTCGTCGCCAGGCGGAGGTTGTTGTTGTACTCGTCCATCGAGAACTGGTTGTCGAGGACCCCCGGAACCTCGCCCTTCGCGGCGTACGTGATCTTCCCGTCCTGTATCGCGATCTTGTGGACCACGGTCGTCGTCTGGTCGGCTTCCTGCCGCCGGATCGCCTCCTCCTCACCGCTCCGGAGACTGCTGATGACAGACTGCCGCTGGTCCTCCGAGAGGGTGTTGAAGTCGGACGGGACCGCGGATGGTGAAGAGCCGGATGATATCCCCGTGGATCCGCCGGAACCCGCACCCCGGCTGACCGGCTGCGGCGGGAGGACCCCGCCATTCATCGGGTAGACGACCGGGTGGTACCGCGGGTAACTCACGTACATCGCGTCCGTCGAGACATAGATGACGTTCCCGCTCCCGAGCAGGTAGGTCTGGGCGTCTTTCTCGTTCCCTGTCCCGGCATCGATCGCGGTGATCGTGGTGAAGGTGTACTGCTGCTCCGGGTTGTCGAAGTACCAGACATCGGGCCGGACCACGGTCGTCGTCCCTTCCCGGAGGGCGGGGACGATGATCGGTTCGTTGTAATACGGGTAGATCTGCTCCCGGGTGACCATGTACACGGTGGAGCCGATCATCCGGGCATCGGCATAATCGCCGTCGATCGAGTAGTCCTTCAGCACCCGGGGGTTTGCCCGGTCGCTGATATCGTAGATGACCGCGTGAGTAACCGGCGTATACGGCTGGTACCGGGGCATGTACGCGAGCCCCGGTTCAGGGGACGAAGGGGTGCTCACGTCGGTTCCCCACCCGACTGAAAAAAGGACGAGCCGGTCCCCGGTGACGAAGAGGTCCTTCGGGGTATCGGCGATCTCCGTCTTTGAGATGACCGATGCGTTCGCGGCCGGGTAGGCATCGACGATCGTAAGCGTCGATCCCGAGATCGTGTAGATGTACCGGGCATCGTTCTTCACGATATCCGGTTCATCGACCCCGACGACCTGCACGTTCGTCTGCGAGTAGTCGACCGGGACTCCCAACGCCGGTGCCGGGATGACCAACCCGGTCCCTCCCGCTTCCTGGTTCTTTGTCGCCAGGGACGAGGCGGTGGACGGTACCGCCGTCATGGGGATGGTCCGGTAGTACCCGGTCTCCTGGTCTGTTGCGGTCGTGTTCCGGATATACTCCTCGATCTCGGCGGTCGAGGTGAACTTCTTCAGGCCCGATCCTTCGGGTGGCGTGGCGGTCGCGTTCATGCACCCGGCGGCAAGGATGGCGATGAACGCGAGCGAGGCGAGCACGATCAGGATTGTTCTGGTATGCGTCATAATCAATAACGAGATCATGGGGGGTCAGGCACATCAATCTGGCGTTAACTGCGAAAATTTTCATAGTTTGCGGGAACGGCAGATCCTTTTTGTTACATTCTCTCGATCTCCTCTTCCGGTTCGGAAGGAGAATGCTCCCACATCTGGAAAAATAACAGCGCCCGATAGAGCCCCTGTCCATCTTGTCAGGAACCTGTGGTATCATGTACTCGACGAGATTACGGTTCCCGTAGATATGCCACATCACGGGCACCTTTCCGGTACCCGGATAAGATATGATTCCCCATATTCCTGTCACACGACGGGGATCGCGTTCTTTCAGAATACGCCTGTCAATGGTCGCCTTTATTTTGCGCCTGATCAAGGGATCCTGGATTATTCTGGTACCCTGGAATGCGTATCGCCATTTTTTGTGCCTCCTCAATATGACCGGTTGTCTTCAGCTACCCGAATCCCCCTCGTTTCCCCGTTTCTTCCGCTCCTCGATGATGCCATAGAAGATCACCCCGGTGAGGATGAAGATCGCTCCGAGGGAGAGCGCCTGGACCCCGAGGGAGACCATCACGACGATGGAGAGGACGAGCGAGACGACCTGGACCCACGGGTAGAGCGGCGACCGGAACTTACCCGGGACCGCCCGCTGGCGGAGGATGATCACCGCCGCCCCGGTCAGCGCGTACGAGAAGATCACCCCGAAGTTGGAGGCGAGCGCGATGAACTTCAGGTTCCCGAGGGAGAGCGAGGCGACGGTCCCGGCCCCGATGACGATCACCGCAATTTTGGGTGAATCCCCGGAGAATCCGCCGATCCATCGGGGGAACATCCCGTCCTCGCTCATCTGGAGGAGCGTCCGGGAGCCGGCGGTGATGAGGGAGATTGTCACCGAGATCGTCGCGACGATCGCCACGACGGCGACGATGGTGCTGATGACGGGAGGGGCATTCGAGAAGTCGAGGGCATTCTGGAGAGGGTTTGCCGCAAGGGTGTACCCCGTCCAGGGCATGAGCGCGAGCAACCCGAGCACGACGAGGATATAGAGGAGCATGCTCACCCCGAGCGAGATCAGGATCGCTTTCGGCACGTTCACCGGGCCGTCCTCTACCTCCGGGGTGAGGGTCGCGACCGTGTTGAACCCCGAGTAGGCGAAGAAGGCGAGGGAGGCGGCCGTGATGATGCTGGCCGGGCCGAACGGGACGAGCGGGGTGAACCGGTCTGCGGTCCAGGAACCGTACACGAGGGCCGCAGCAATGAAGATCGCGAGTCCCGCGACCGTGATGAAGACCAGGTATTTCTCTGTCCGGGCAACGAACCGCAGGCCGCGGTAGTTCAGGTAAGTGACGATCACGATCAACGCGATCGCGAGGACGAGGAGGAGCACCGGATCGGCGGGGAGCTTCACGAGCGAGGAGAGGTAAGAGGCAAACCCGAGTGCGACGGCGGAGGCGGCGATCGCGTAGGAGATCGCCCGCAGCCAGCCGACGAGGAACCCCGGTCCGTCCCCCATGCTCACCCGGACAAAGGAGTAGAGCCCGCCATGGGTGACGACCTTCGACGAGAGCTCGGCGCTGTTCAGCGCAACGGTGGTCGCGAGGACGGCGGTCAGCACAAAGGCGAGGATCGCCCCCGGCCCGGAGATATTGATGACCGTCCCGGCGAGGACGAAGATCCCGGCGCCGATGATGTTTCCGAGGCCGATGTATGCCGCCTGCCACATCGTGATCAGGGGTGGCTTCTTCGCTCCTTTTACCTGAACGGGCGCTGCGGGCATCGCTGACTCGATCGGTAGCGAAACTATTTAGAGTTGATGAAGATCATCCGTCTGCCATCAGGACAAGGTCAGCTCTAGTGCTGGTGTAAAGGGGAATGCACCCCTCACTATGCGACCGCTCCGCCAATCACTCCGCCGATCAGACCGAGGATCCCGCTGTAGATGCCCAGGATCACGAGCAGCGCCGCTATTCCCAGTCCCCCGAGGAACCCGAGCAGGCCGAGGAAGATGGTCCCGCCGATGACCACGAGGATCCCGATGACCAGCGCCCCGAATATCCCGGCCACGAACCCGGCCTTTGCCCCGTTCCAGGTACCGCCTTTGGCGACGATCCCGGCCACGAATCCCCCGATGAGGTGGTTGATCACCGGAAGGAAGAAGAGCACGACCATCACGATGAACCCGAGCACGACCCCGAGCCAGAAATTGCCCTGCTTTGCCATCGGAAAATGATAGGTAGGAAGGGCGTTAAAGATTTCCGGAATACTCCGGGGAGAAACGGTCCGGGGAATACGATCTCCGGAACTCCGGTTTCACCGGTGAGGACCGTTCCCGGTCGTTCCGAGTTCCCGAACCCGGTTTGTTTCAGCGCTGAAGAACGATCCAGGTCTCCCTGGTATCAAAAAAACCCTGTTGGCCAGCGGAGAATGCTCCTCAAGACCAGGTATCCGTTGAATGCAGGAATTCCGCGGGAATAATCCGAAAAGGAAACGTTTATGCTTCCTTGTGCCGATGGAGCCGGTCATGGTACCTACTATCCTGGTCACCGGATCCACGGACGGGATCGGGAGAGCGACGGCGGCCGAACTTACCCGGCAGGGAGCCAGGGTGATCATCCACGGCAGGAGCCGGGCAAAGGCACGGGTCGTCCAGCGGGAATTACAGGAGATCTCCAACGGGGAGAAGACGGATATGTTCATCGCCGATCTTTCCGACCCGGACGAGATCCGTGGGATGGCAGAAGAGATCTCCTCGGTATACACCCGTCTCGACGTCCTGGTTAATGACGCGGGGACCTACCAGGCGACCCGGAACCTGACCGCCGGAGGCGTGGAGATGACCTTCGCGGTGAACTACCTTGCCCCGTTCCTCCTTACCAACCTGCTCCTTCCCCTGCTCCGGGCGAGCACCCCGTCCCGGATCGTGACCGTCGCATCGAGCGCCCACGAGGATGTCCCCCGGATAGACTGGGAGAACCTCCCGGGGATGCCCCGCTACGACCCGTGGGAAGCGTACTGCCTCTCGAAGTTTGCGGACATCACGTTCACGTACCAGCTTGCCGGGCAGCTCGAAGGGACCGGCGTGACCGCGAACTGCCTCCATCCCGGCGTGGTCGATACCAAACTCCTCCGGACCGCGTTCCCGGGGATGCAGGGGATCTCCCCGGAAGACGGTGCACGCACTTCGGTTTACCTGGCCCTCTCGCCCGAAGTGGCCGGCATATCCGGGCAATATTTCGAGGAGATGCGGCCGGCAAAATCGACGGCACTGACCCACGACCGGACCGTGCAGAAGAGGCTGTGGGATATGGCAGAAGATCTGACCGGGTTGAAGTGAACGGGTACTATCAGGAGTGCTTCGGGAATTCAAATTCTTATTGAAGCGTAACGTTGCATTCGTGACGTGTATCAGGTTCGCGTTAAAAATCCCCGCCTTTTTGAATTTTGATAAAAACTCCGTCGTTGCGTTCTTCGATGATTATTCTGTTCATTATTTCACGCCTGATATGTTCCGGAAGACGCTGTGACTGCCAGTTCAGTTCCCTGGCAATTTCTTCCCCGGCATTCACTGGATTGGCCGCTGCGACCGCTTTAAGGGCGTAATGCGCACCCCCGTAGGCATGCTGGGGGACATGTGCCGTTGCCACCGCCTGGCCTGCTGCACGCGCTGCAAAACAGGCCGCCTTATTTTCTTTCGCTTCGCGGGCGGCAGCATGAGCGGCAAGAGCAGCTCCCCGTATCTCAGCAATACGAAACACCCCTGTACGGACCCATGCCCGACATGCTTCGATAGCTCTGCGTGGACGTTCGTCCTTCGGATATGCCTTCTCAAACAGGGGAAGTACCCGCTCGGCACAGTCCGCAGCCCATGCTGCCATCAATCTCTGGTCTTGCGTGCTGTATTTTTTCATGGATACCTAACAGGAAGATACCCGCGAGAACTCCCGCGTTTACAGAGCATTCACGCTCAGCATCTTCATCCTGTTCACATCCGGATACCTGTCCGGCGGGATCGGGAGTTCCCGACCCGGGAACGCCACCGGAATGAGATGCAAATCATACCCCTCCGGTCCCGGGGATCCCCAGGTCCTTCCGGGCGAGCCCGCGTTTTATGAGGATTATCGCGAGGATCACGGCAGGAATGAGGAATAATTCCGCGGCGAACAGGGCTGCATGGTACCCCTGGACGGTTATTACGCTCGTACTGCCGGTGGACCGGGCGATCCCGGTGAGGACCACGCTCGCAACACTTACCCCGATCGCCGCCCCGATCTGCTGGGCGGTGGTGAGCAGCCCGGCCGCGAGTCCCTGCCGCTCATGCACCACCCCGGTCGTCCCGGCGATGTTTAAGGAAACGACGGTGGAAACAAGGCCGAGTGCCGTGGCATAATAGTACGCCATCAGGAGGATGATCGAGGAGCTGCTCCCGAGCGTTGCGAGAGCGAGCATGCCACTGGCGAAGAGGGAAAGCCCGATGATGATCATGAGCCGGTACCCGATACGCCGGATAATCCGGGGGGCCAGCGTCGCACCCGAAAGACCGCCGAGCCCCGCCGGGATGAATATCAGGCCGGTCTCCAGCGGCGAGAAACCCCGGACTTCCTGAAGGAAGAGCGTCATGACAAAAACGAGCGCTGCGTTGGCCGCGAACGTAAGGAACATGATCATGTCGGATATGGCGATCAGCCTCCGCCGGAAGATATCGAACGGCACGAGAGGGATAGCGGCACGCCGTTCCACGTACACGAAACTGATCACGAGGGCTATCGACAGGGCAAGGAGGATCGCGAGGAAATAGGGTGATTCGCCGGGATAGGATGCCTCGGTGATGGCGTAGATGACGAGGAGGAGGGATGTGGTGATCAGCACGGCCCCCGTTATATCGAAGCCTCTCTTCTGTTGTTTCGCCCCGGATCCCGGGAGCACGAATATTCCCGCGATGATGACAAACGCCCCGATGGGGACGTTGACAAAGAAGACCCAGTGCCAGGAGAGGGCGCTCGTCAGGATCCCCCCGAGGATCACGCCGACCGTAAAGCCGATGGCGGCCATGGAACCGAAGATTCCGAGCGCCGCATTCCGCTCGTGGCCTTCCCGGAAGGTCGTGGTGACCAGGGAGAGCGCCGTCGGGGAGAGCATGGCCGCCCCGATCCCCTGTATCGCCCGCGAGATAAAGATCATCTCCGCGGAAAAGGCAAATCCCCCGAGCAGCGACGCCAGGGAAAAGACGGTCAGCCCCGCGATGAAGACCGATTTCCGCCTGAAGATATCGGAAGCCCTACCCCCGAGGAGCAGGAACCCGCCGAAGGTCAGGGCATAGGCGCTGACGACCCACTGGAGTTCGATGGGTGCCAGCTGGAACTGGGCCTGGATGGACGGCAGGGCGACGTTCACGATCGAGAAGTCGAGGACTATCATCAGCTGGGCGAGGGAGAGGATCACCAGGATCAGGCGAAGCCGCTGCGGGCGGCCCGGTACTTCTTCGGGCACAGGATACCATGAGCGAGCGGGCGGTATATATTCTGCGAAAAACCGGCCGGCGTGGTGGGCGTCACCCGGAAATGGATGCGGACATCCCCACTGATCTGGTTCTTTTCCGCTAGCTCGTCCCACAACCAGGGTCCCTGTCTGGGTATGACAATCTGCCCGTACAAAAAGCCCATGATATTATCCGTCCACCGGAACCGGGCCTATTTCGCTATTTCTCCGGTTCCGTCCCGGTGGTCGCCAGGGTCCTGCCGATGTTCCGGTAGAACCGCCAGTGGAGGGCGATGTGAAGTATGACGAGCAGAGCAAAGACGATGCTCGTAACATCGTGCATCCGGAGCCATTGCGCCCGGCTGATCCCGGCAAACAGGGCCCGGCCCGGGGTCCCGGATGGCAGGGCCCGAAGGAGGACGGTACCGGAGACGAGGGACGGGATGAAGAAGATGAGTGCAGCAAGGTCGGTGATTGCGTTAACCTGGACTTTTTTCATATATCCTGCTGTACCTGCACCACGATAAAAAGGAGGTGTTGATGAACAGAGGGTATGCCCGGAATGATGGGGACGGACGAAAGGGGCTGTTTACCGTTTGTGTCCCGCACCATATCCGGATAAATCCGGGAAGAGCGGAACAAATAAATAGCAACTCAACGAAAAAGACCGGATATGGCAATGAGCTGGCTTTTGACACTGGGAATTATCTTCCTCGTCATCGCGATAATCCTGATCATCCTCGGGTTCCTGGGGAGAATTGCATGGACAATATTGAAGTGGGTGATAATCATCCTCATAATTCTCGCCATTCTCTCCTATTTCTTTAATATCACCTTCTTTTGATCAATTTTTTTTACCGGATGTGAATAGTATTCCATGCTCGTCCCTGGGAATAGTCAGATCCCCCCCGGTTCCGGAACATCGCAAAAACTTTAATCCTCCCGCTGCCGCAGTATGACGGCATGGGAATGAAGGAGAATTTTACCGCCGAAGAGTGGAAGAACCTGGTCGCCCTCCCGTATGCGGTCTCGATGACGATCATCGCCGCAGCACCGAACGTCATGGGGATCTGGAGCGAGACGAAGACCATGATGCAGGAACCGCCGGTCCTCGCATCTTCGAGCGGCAGCGATCTTGCCGGACTTATCGTCGCCGATGCACAGCCGATGCTCAAGGAACTGGTAAAAGAGCAGCAGAACCTGTGGAAACAGGACCAGGCAGGATACCGGACTAAGATCATTGCCGCCTGTACATCCGCTGCCTCTGCTCTCGCCAGGGTTCCCCCCGAGGAGGCGCTCGCCTACAAGAAATGGGTCCTTGCCATCGGCATGAAGGTCGCCGAGGCATCAAAGGAGCACGGGGTTGCGGTCAGCGACCCGGAGAAGGCGGCTCTTGCCGAGATCTCCGCGGCACTCGGCGTCAGTGGATAGAGGAGACTCCTCCTTTTTTCAGGCGGTCCGTATTCATTTCTGCAGGATAATCCGCATCGGTGAGGGTCCGATCTCGTATCCCTTTTCGAAGTCCTGAAATCCCTTATCTGGCCTTGGGATCTTCTTCATAGAGCCCGAACCTGTTCCCCTCCGTGTCCTCGCAGTTGATAAGGAAACCCATCCCGGGAACCGCCATCTTTTCGGAGATTAAGCTTCCCCCAAGACTTTTCACCTTTTTCGCGGCGGCTTCGAGGGAAGATACCCCGAAGTAATTCATCATCCGCTGCGAAGGTTCCATACGCTTTCCCATTCCGCCTCCGACCCCCGGCGTTCCGTCCAGGTTCGTCGTGGTAATGAGGCTGTACTGCATATCAGGGAATAATTCGAATTTCCATCCGAACAGCCCGGTGTAGAATTTCTTCGCTCTCCCGGTATCTTCTGCGGGTATGTCAAAATGGACGATTGCTGGCATCAGACTTCACCACCCCTGATACGGATGATCTGAATAATATACATTTCCCTTCAAAACGCCTGGACTGAAAGCATAAATGGTCCTGCATTCTTGCTCAAACCCGACCGGGGAAGATTAAGTAGGCACGGGAATCGGAGTTCATCCGTGCAATAGAGGGCTTTTGGAACCCTCTTACGTTCGGGGAAAAAATCATGCTTGTCGTTCCGGTGGCTTCATGAGAATATACGCGACGAAAAAGCCGATGATCGCCAGGACAAACACCCAGGGAAATACACCCGAATAGTTCCCCGTCGTGGTTTTGATGAACCCGGCAAGCTGCGGGCCGGCGATCGCCCCGGCACCGAATGCGAGGAAGACCAGGCCGTAACACCGCGGATAATCACCGGTCCCGAAATAGGTTGCCGTGGCCGTCGGCGCGATGGCGAGCCAGCCGCCGAGGCATCCCCAGAGCACTGCGAAGGCAATGATATACACCCCGACGCTCGGCACCTGCCACATTGCGAGGGAGGCCAGGGCGATCAGGACAAACGAGAGCATTGCGGTCTTGCCCGGGTTGAGCCGGTCGGTGAGGACCCCGAATACCAGCCTTCCCCCGCCGTTAAAGAGGGCAAAGAATCCCACGAGGGCTGTCGCGAGGCCGGTGGCGATCTGCAGCAGTTCGGTCCCGACCGGTTTCGAGATGGAAACGGCCATCAGCCCTGCGATACACCCGATGAAGTAACAGGTCCAGAGACCATAGAATGCAGGGGTCTTCACCATCTCTCTCCGGTTGCACTCGCAGGTCCCGTGCTCACCCTCTCCCGGGACCGGAGGGTTCCAGCCGGCAGGTTTCCACCCCGCTGGCGGGAAGACCAGCGGGAGGGCCAGGGGAATGGTGATGAGGATGATCCCGATCCCGAAGATACGGAAGGTGCTCATGACGCCATAAACGGCGATGAAGTACCCGGCGAGGTTTGCGGTGATGAATGCCGAGAACCCGACCCCGAAGACGGTGAGCCCGACCGCAAGCCCCCTCCGGTCAGGGAACCACCGGGCCGCAACGGCAACCGTTGCACCGTATGCGATCCCGATGCCAATGCCCCCGATCACCCCGTACATGATGGAAAGCATGGCTATGGAGGAGACCGTCGATGCGAGCAGCCAGCCGAGGCCGGTCAGGATGCACCCGGCGATGGTGATCTTCCGGGGCCCATGGGTCTCGACGTACCTTCCGGTCAGGGCCATGGTGACCGCAAAGACGGCGAGGATTACCGAGTATGGCAGGAGCACTTCATTCGCGGTGACGGGCTGACCGAGATTTGTGGAAAAATAATCGGTGAGCGGATCGACGAAGACACTCCACGAATAGACCGTCCCGAGGCAGAGGTTGATGACCAGACCTACCGCAACGAGCACCCACCTTCCCTTCTCCGGGGGCATCCCTCGCAGCAAGGGAACTTCTCCGGCCTCACTATTCTGCATGAAATATGCTTCCCGACAGAGAGATTGTTATCCCGTACCATTCGCGACGGAAGGAAAAAGGATTTGGAAATGGGTTCGGTCAGATGTTCGTGTTGGGCTGGTTGTTTTTTTCAATCCGGGGGGAATCATCCATATTCCTCCGTGGATGCCGAGGATTCAAAACCCAATGAAGAAATGGGCGGCAATTCCATCTGTTGTCATGAGGACTGTTTTAGTAAGAACGGGATCTCATTTTTCACGATATCCATGGGCGTGCGCCGCCCGTCCCTGGAGTCCTGCCTTCTCCTTTGCCTGGTCCTCGCTCTCAGGATCGTCGGGATCGAAGAAGTATTTCTTCCCGTGTTCACCCCACTGATAGTACCACCCTTCTGACGTGTGATGCTTTTCAACGGGCATACGTCACCATCCGGCCTCTGGCACGTTCAATCCATCGATACCCCTGATACTGCAACAGACCTGAACCGATATCCGGTAAGATCCTTGCCATAATATCGGGTATATCCCTCGCGGTTTGAACCATCCTCCCCATTTCCCCCCCTAGACCGGTCCGCCGATCGTAGGGAGGAACAGTCCCACGATGCTTGCCGCTATCCAGATGATCACCGCAATAACCAGGGATTTGAGCCAGCCGATCTTGTAGAGGAACTGGAGTGCCAGCAGCCAGAAGATACCGGCGATAAACGCGGCAAGCAGCCCGGTACCAAGGAAATAAGCGGCGATGGTATAGATGACCGAACCGATTACCGCCGCAAGAAGTGCCGTTAACAGGCCTTCCTTTTCACCGAATAATCTGGTTATGGCATAAATGATCACCGTCGAGATGATCAAGGCAATTATGAATGATATGATCGGAGTAGCATACGAGACCATGAGGCTTCCCTTCCTTTTCAAAGGTATTAATCTTATGCTGCAGGGGGTGACGCAGGGATCTGTTTTTCATCGACCTCTCTTTGCAGCTTCACACCTATGGCGGGCAGGGCAACCTATATCAGGATAAACGGCATCCTGCCCAGAAAGGAGGGTGAACCGAAATGGCACCTGCCGTACACAAAAAAGAAGAACTGAAGATCACCCGCATCATCGATGCACCGCGTGAGCGGGTATGGAACGCATGGACCGACCCCGAACAGCTAAAAAAGTGGTGGGGACCAAAGGGTTTCACCGCACCGTTTGCCAGGATGGATGTCCGCGTGGGTGGAACGTACCTCTCCTGCATGCGATCTCCGGACGGGAAGGACTACTGGTCCACCGGCGTCTTCCGCGAGGTTGTCCCGGGAACACGCCTGGTCATGACCGATTCCTTTGCCGACGAGAAGGGCAACGTGGTCCCGGGGTCGTACTACGGGATGGCCCCGGACTTCCCCCGGGAGATGCTGATCACCGTTACCTTCGAGGACGCAGACGGCAGGACGAAACTCACCCTGAAACATTCCGGCGCCAGGAACATCACCGGAACGGATCTGGCCAACATGACGCAGGGATGGAACGAATCCCTGGACAAGCTTGCGGCATTCATCGAAAAGCCCAAAGGCGGAGGAGCCATGATGCCGGCATCGAAGAAGTACCGTGCCAGGCTCATCGCCGAGCCGGGAAAACAGGAGTTCGTCGTTATCCGTGAGTTCGACGCACCGCGGGAACTCGTCTTTACGGCCTTCACCGACCCTGACCTGTACGTCCGGTGGATCGGGCCGCGGAGACTCACCACAAAGCTGGAGACGTTCGAGTCGCGATCCGGAGGCCGGTGGCGGTATATATCGAAGGACAAGGACGGGAACGAGTTCGCCTTCCACGGGGTGAACCACGAGGTCTTACCGCCCGGGCGGATCATCGGCACCTTCGAGTTCGAAGGACTTCCTGAGACCGGGCATGTCCTCCTCCAGAAAGCGACATTCGAGGCGCTGCCCGGCAACCGGACACGGTTTACCGGCCAGTCCGTCTTCCTGTCGCTGGAAGATCGCGACGGGATGCTCGGGTCCGGCATGGAGGAGGGCATGAACGAATCCTACGACCGTCTCGATGAACTGCTGGAGGAGCTGAAGAAAAAACAGGGAAAATAACGGAAAGGGATTCATTGAAAACGATCTGCAGGATAGGAGGAGATCGGTTCATATTCGCTTTGTAAAGGAAAGGACGATGATAGTCCCGTGATTACCGGTCTGGCAGATGAAAAGCAGGGCTGCCGGGAACATTCTCCCTTTACCATTCTGATTGGGCGAGATAGAGCAAATATATTCCTTATCGGTTGGAAAAATTCATACGTTCAAAACGTTACTCTTCCTCCATTCGAGTGATTACCCTGATCGATGCTGAGAACCTCACCAGGAAATTCGGCGATATTACCGCGGTCGACAACCTGACGTTTCATATCCCGGAAGGAGAGGTCTTCGGCCTCCTGGGGCCCAACGGTGCAGGGAAGACCACCACGGTGAGAATGCTCTGCTGTCTCATCGCGAAGACCAGCGGGGAAGGGAGGATCGCCGGGTACGATATCGGAGACGAAGCAGGTTCACTGAAGATACGCAAGATCATCGGCCTGATCCCTGAAAATGTCGGGCTTTACGGTCCACTGAGCGTATACCGGAACCTGGATTTTTACGCCCGGCTGTACGAGCGGACCGAACAGCAGAGGAAGGAGAGTATCGAGCGCCTGCTCAGACTGCTGGGGCTCTGGGAGCAGAGAGACCAGCCTGCGGACACGCTTTCCAAGGGGATGAAACAGAAAGTGGCCATCGCCCGGGCGCTGGTCCATGATCCGGAGATCCTTTTCCTCGACGAGCCCACCGCGAACCTGGACCCCGAGGCGGCAAAAACGGTCCGGGACTTCATCCTCGAACTGAAGAAGGAGGAGAAGACCATCTTCCTCAACACCCACAACCTGGACGAGGCCCAGAAGCTCTGCGACCGCATCGGGATCCTGAAAACCCACCTGCTCCGAATCGGAACACCGGAGGAGCTGAAGGAATCGCTCTGGGGCAGTAAGACCGTCATCCAGCTGCAGGAAGTCAGCGACTCCATTGTTGAGGCGGTACGAAAGCAGACTCAAAACAAGGTGACAGTCGAGGATCACCGTCTGGTGATCGACGTGATGGACGCCGGGCAGGAAAATCCCGGCCTGGTGCAGGCCATCGTTGCCGCGGGGGGCCGTGTCCAGTACGTCCAGGAACTCGCTCCGACCCTGGAGGACGTATACCTGCAGATCGTGAGGGAGAACAAATGAGGCTCTCCATCGCATGGATCATCGCGTCGAAGGAGCTCTCCATCTTCCGGAAAAAGAAGAGCATCTTCTACAGCGTGATCATCTTTCCCCTCTTCGTTTCCATCGGCCTGCCTTATCTGATCCACTTTATCCTGACGAGGTCCGGAAGTATCACTCCTGATGTACTGGCAGGGCTGCTCATCGTGATAAACGCCTTCGGCTTTTTCTTCATCATCGGGGCGGCCACCCTTCCCACCGCGATCGCGTCCTATAGTATTGTCGGTGAGAAGCAGGAACAGAGCCTGGAGCCGCTGCTCGCCACACCCACAACCGACGGCGAGATCCTCCTGGGCAAGAGCATCGGGGCACTCCTTCCCCCCCTGATCGCCATCTGGATCGGTGCGGTCATCTTCATGGGTCTGATGGATTACTATCTCTTCGGCCTGCTCGGCTATCTCTACTACCCCAACGCGGTCATGGCGGTCATCATGCTGCTGCTGGTGCCCCTGTCGGCCATCACCGCGGTGGAGGTGAGCGTGATCATATCGGCCAGGGTCAACGATGTCCGGACCGCACAGCAGCTCGGGTCCCTGATCGTGATCCCCTTCGCCCTCATCTACGTGCTGGGCGAGATCAACGCGTTCCCGCTCACGGTGCTGTATCTCCTCGTCCTCTCGGCCGTCATCCTGGTCGTCGATATCGGACTCTATTATCTGGCCGTGTCCACGTTCCAACGGGAAGAGATCCTCACCAGGTGGAAGTAGCACAGGGGTTCGACGCGGTCTTTCGGGACCGGTTCAATTATTCAGGACAGCTATTCACGGTTCCTGGCCCTGCACTCCAACACGGTCTCCTTCATCCAGGTGCCGCTCATCGTGCTGGTGGCTTTCTCTCTGAAGGGACTCGTCCTTCCACCACTGCTAACGTTTGTCCTGGTTTCGTTCGTCACGGTCCCGTTCTGTTTCGCCGTGGCATACCTGGTGCTGAAGATCCGGTACGCGGACAGGGTGCTGTGACCACATCGGGCCTTTATCCCTTTTTCGGATCTTCTCTCATTCCCCAGACCACGAATACGATGGCGAAGACGATCAGGAACCAGATGATGAAGTCCACGGCCGCCATCGTCCAGTTCACGAACGGCGGTCCGGGGAATGTGACGACCCGGTGGAGGTAGGGGAACGGGGATCCCCACTGCAGTACGTCTACGGTCATTTCCGGGAAGAGCGGCCGGAAAAATCCGGATACATACGTAATGACAACCCCTGCGATGACCGCGATGATGAGACTGATACCCAGACGCGTGGAATTCAAAGCCATGACATTCTCCTGATCATGGCGATAGGCAGCCATAACCATTTAATGATGATCACCCGCTTCTTCCATTGCATTGATACAACCCGGTGCCGGTAATGCGGGACGTCTTGGATTATTCCGGATAAAAGAGAGGTCCCTCCGTGAATGAAACGGCGAGACGCATTCAGGTTATTCCCGGATCGGCTGCTGGGTATCCCATAGTAAATCCTTTGGGTTATCCTTCCGATTATCCCGATTATTCCTCATCAAGCTGCCCGATGTCCTCGTACCAGAGTTCAGGGTTCTCCGCGATGAACCGCTCCATCATCCGGATGCAGTCGTCGCGGGCGAGGTCGATGACCCGGACTCCCTGTGATTCGAGGAATTCCCGTGCACCGGTAAAATTCTTCGATTCGCCCGCGACGACAACGGGGATCCGGAACTGCACGATCGCCCCTGCACAGAGAAAGCAGGGCATGAGCGTCGAGTACAGGACCGTGTTCCCGTAGTTCCCTATCCTCCCGGCCCTGCAGAGGCAGTCTATCTCGGCGTGCCGGATCGGGTCTTCCTCCTGGACCCTCCGGTTATGCCCCCGGCCGATGATCGTACCCTCCCGCACGAGCACGGACCCGATCGGGATCCCTCCCTCGGAGAGACCGATCTGTGCTTCCCGGACCGCCTCGTCCATGAACCGGTTATGGACGCTATCGTCTGTGTGCATAATACTCGCAGAGGGTATGTGTTGTACCAGAATAATAAAGGAAAGACCCTTCCCCAATCATCGGGCGGCTTACCTTCCCATCCTCCGGAACAGGAGGTACGTCAGTGCCCCGAAGAGAATCACCGCGATGACCACCCCGACACCCAGGTACACGTTTTCGAGGATCAACCGGAAGATCAGTTCGGAGCCAAGGGCAAACATCAGGCTTTCTGCCGTACCCCCGATGCCGATCGCGAGGAGTATCTCCCCCGGCGTAAGGCCCATCATCATCCCGACGACCGTGGCCCCTATCCCTCCGGTGCCCTGGAAGGGGAGGAAGACGAAGAAGGCGACCCCGAGCACCCTCCACCGGGCCAGCCAGGGCCGTTTCCGCATGAACTCGTCCCCCGATGCGAGAAACCGGGAGATCCAGGGTCCGAGATACGGCAGGCGGAGGGCGATGCCGAAGTTGAGGATCATGAAGAGGCCGGTGAGGACATCCAGGAGGGAGAGCGCGATCACCATCAGCCACCAGGGAATTCCCAGGGCGATCCCCAGCGGAATGACAGACTCCTTGCCTGCCGGAGGGATGAAATAGACGATCATCAGCCCGCCGAGGATCGCGCTCAGTTCGGGGGGGAGAATGAGATAGCACCCAAGGTAGAAGGCCAGTGCCAGAGAAAACGGCAACAGCATCCGGCCTGCAAGGGAAGGAAGGGAGCACTCCTGATCCCCGCAGAAGACCCACTTCAGGCGCATAATTCCCCGTAAGACATTATCGGTGAAGTGTGCGGGATCCGCTCATATCTCTATCCATCTTTCCGCAGGAACAGAGTTATGAACCCGAAGCGGTCCGGTTCCGCTTCCCTGCCCTTCCCGTCTTTGAACGGGAAGTTGAGACCCGTATTCTCCCCCGGAATCAGGCATCCGGCTTCGAGGAGTGATGAATGCCGCTCAATACCTTTATCAGCCTTCCTGCTCCCTCTTTCTCCACAATGGATGCACTCGTGGTGGCGACGTTTCTCATCGTCGCGGCACTGGAGATCGCGGTCCCGCTCATCGTCGGGTACCTCGTCATCCGGAGATTCTCCCTGTCCTGGAGGCTCTTCGGCCTCGGTGCCCTCTCGTTCATCATCGTGCAGGTCTTTCACACCCCCCTCGTGCTCCTCATCCAGCAGCCGCTCCTCGAGTCGCTTCAGGCAGCGTTCCCGACCGGGGATACGGCACTGGCGCTCTTCTCTCTCACGCTCGGCTTCCTCGCCGGGATCTTCGAAGAGCCGGCACGGTACGCAGTCGTCCGGTGGATCTTCCCCCGCCTCAGTATCCCGCAGAAACGGGACCGGGGAGTCCTCTTCGGGGTGGGATGGGCTGGTGCAGAGAGCATCTTCATCGCCCTCCTCCTCCTCACCACGATGATCTCCTACCTCTACGCGGCACCGCTCACGGAGCAGCAGATCCAGTCAATCAATGCCTCATCGGGAGGGAACCTCACCGAGCAGCAGATCCAGGCGATCAATGCCCAGATGGAGGCACTCATCACCCTCACCCCGGCCGACATCCTCCCGGGGCTTGCCGAGCGAATGATGGTGATCGTCAACCAGGTCGCTTGGACCCTGATGGTCCTTGCCGCGGTCGTCTTCAGCCGCTATATCTTCCTGGTCGTCGCGATCGCCTGGCATACCCTCCTCGACGCCGGCGCCGTGTTTGTGGCTCAGACGGGCGGAGTCCTCCCCGCCGAATCCCTGATCTTTATCTCCACGCTCATCGCGATCGCGTACATCATCTGGCAGTGGCGCCGGTTCGGGGAATTCGAGAACCGGTTCCCTGATGTGTGGGAGATCTGAGTTCCGCCCTTGTCGGGCGGGAAAACCGGATAATGCGCCTGGTCAGTCTCCCGTCTCTTTTAACCGGGGCCGGCCCCTGACCATGGCCTCCCGGAGTTCATACCTCTCCCGTTGTAGCGCGCTCCCGGACAAATACCCACGTAAGATGGCGGGATCATTTCGAAATAGTTGGGACCGGTGATGTATAGTATTGTTAACATCGTCGGTCCTTATACCCTCAGAGATAACCTGTACTGTATGCCGGTAGTTATGTACCATGCACAACCCGGAATGTACGCCACGGGGCACCCTGCACTGGGGTTCCTCGGTATGCTCGTTCTGTGGCTTATCCAGCTGGTTATAGCATACTTCGTCTTCAAGGACGCAAAAGATCAGAAGATGAGTGCCCCGCTCTGGTTCATCCTCGTCATCATCCCGTTCTTCGGGTACCTGGCCGCGGTCCTCTACGTGATCATCCGTGAGGTCCGAAAGCCGCTCGAACCTGAGAAGACCCCCGTCGATACCTTAAAAGAGCGGTTCGCCCGGGGAGAGATCACCGCGGAAGAGTTCGAGAAGGCCAAAGAGATCCTGATGAAGTAACCGGGAGTCCGGAACCAGGCTCGTGCGGGATATCTCCGCCTCATGAATGGACGGGGGAAAATCTTCCGGGGTTATCCTCGTGGAGAAGAGGGGGAAAACCTTCCGGGGGATGTCTCCGGAGAAAGGAAAGAGGGGGTAACTCCCCTCCTGTTTTTAGGTTTCATCTTCCTAAAAAGATTTCAAAACCGGATTAACCGGCGTATGAACAGTTCGGTTTTTCCCGGGTCTCCTGGCGTTCCCCATCGGATCATCCAGGTGTTTTAATTCCCTGAATATTTTCGGGGTTGGTTCGGAATCTTTCCAGATATCCCTTCGGGGGGGTCCGATCGATTCAGACCGGGTCTACCCCGGGTGCACTGCTCTGTCGTCGCGATTCAGACCGGGTCCTCCCCGGGTGCACTCTCTGCCGTTCGCCTTCAGACGGGCCAGATGAATTTTCCCGCGAGAAACACGAGCGAGACGATCATCGAGGCCTGCCCGACGATCGTGATCCATCCGGGGCTCTGCCGGGCGATCTGCAGGATCTCGTCCTTTCCTGTCTCTTCCTCCCCTTGTTCCTGCCGTCTTGAAAGATCGATGAGCCTGATAAGTTTTCTCGCGACGATATAACTGCCACCGGCGATGAAGACGAGGAAGATATTCAGGTACGGATCGATCGCAGTCAACACCCATGCAAACGCGGCGATCACGAGGATCCCGCCGGTGACGAGCAGCGCGAGGCTCCACCGCGAGGCACGGAGAAGCCCGAGCCGTACTGTCACCGTCCGGACACCCATCGCCTTATCCTCGTAATAATCGGGGATCTCGGTCGCGATGACGAGGCTGTAGGACGCGATCCCCTGCCCGACGAGGAAGAGGAGAAAGGCGGGGTCGAAGACCGAGCTGAAGGTGTAGTACACGAAGAGCACCGGGAAGACGCAGAGAACGAGGATGAGCGGCACGATCGAGAGGTACGACCGGGACTTTAACCTGAACGGGGGTGCGGAGAAGCCATACCCGAGGTAGATCCCGATAAACCAGAGGAGAAGGAGCCCGATCTTTCCCTGCAGGTTCGCCAGCACAAGGACCAGGGCGAACGTAAGGAAGAATTCGAGGATGATCACCGATACCAGCCTCTTCTGCCCGACCGTCGCGAAGGCCGAGACCAGGTGGATCTTCCGGGGGTCTGCCTCATCCAGCCGGGAATCGGCGAGCGTATTCACCTGTGCCCCGATAATGGCGCTGAGAACGAGAACGGCGAGGGCGAGCACCGCGGGAACAAGCAGGGAAAGACCTGCAACCGGGGGAGCGACCCCCCAGCAGAACCCGATCAGGAACCACCCGATTCCCATTGCCGGAAGGAACTCCGGCCGGGAGACGACGGCGAGCGACCTGAGAAAGGATACCATTGAACCTGAAGAACAGGTACGAACAGGATGTTCATACGCTTTGTGAAATGGCTCCCGGGAAGGTTACGCGATGGATCCTTCGAAAATCCGTAGTATTTCAGATACCCTCGCGATAGTACGCGAGACGGGCTGCATCCGGCCGGACGGCCTCCACCAGCCGGGCCTGCTCCTCCTCGTCCATCCGAGGATGGAGGTTCCCCAGGCCGGCGAGGAGTCTCGCCTCACCCGGCGTCGAACACCCGACGATCACAAGGTCGACGTCCTGGGAGAGGGCGAACCGGATCAGCCGTTCCGGTGACAACCCCGCTTCGGGGGAGAGGTGATACCCTGCGCCGAGCACCTTCATCCCGATCACGCCGATCCCCCGTTCCCGTGCCGCCGGGATCACCCGGTCGAGGAATCCCCCGAGTGCCGATTCGACGGGGCTGACCGGCAGGAGTACCGAATCGACGTCCCAGTTCGTCACCGCATGGAGGAGGATCTCCGGGTCGGCGTGTCCGGTCACCCCGATACCCTTCACCATCCCCGTATCGCGGGCATGGGAAAATGCCTGGAGTGCCCCGCCTTCTCCCTCGACCCGCCGGATATCGTCCCGGTCCCGGAGGTCGTGGATCTGCCAGAGACCGAGATGGTCACGACCCATCCGGGAGAGCGTTCTCCCGAGGTCCGCGGTCGCCCCCGCGGCATCCCTCTTTGCGGATTTGCTCGTCTGGAACGTGAGTCCTTTCCGGGCAGGATAGAGCGAGAAGAACTTTCCCAGGTAGCGCTCGCTGCCCGCATATGCCGGTGCGGAGTCGTAGTACCGGATACCGCTCTCGTATGCCGCTTTGAGCATCGCCAGGGCTTCCTCTTCCCTTCCCTCCGTGCGAAGGATGCCTTCGCCCCCGAGACCGACCCGGAGCGGACTGCCGATGATCGCCCGGAGCCTGCTGTTCCCTGCCATAATGAGTACCGGAGCATGGCGAACGATAAACCCTGTGTATTACACAATTCTCCCTTATGGCGATCGGAGTATAAACAGGCTTCACAGGAAAGGAAACACCCTTTTCCCTTCTTTTCTGCAGGAGAGGAACCAAAAGATCCCGCTACCGTTTCTCATGAGATTTATAAGCACGAGAACCAATCATCTGCATGGAACCGGGGAGGTATCACCATAGTATGAAACGACTGCCGGATGCGAGGGTACGGGAATGACCGGGAAGAAGGTGCGGATGGAGTCCGACAGCATGGGGGGGATCGAGGTCCCTGCCGACCGGTACTGGGGAGCTGAGACGCAACGATCGCTGGTCCATTTTTCGATCGGGTCCGACCTGATCCCGGTCGAGATGATCCATGCGCTCGCCCTGATCAAGAAGGCCGCGGCACAGGCCAATCACGAACTGGGCACCCTTTCGGGAGAGAAAGCAGACCTGATCGCCCGGGCGGCCGACGAGGTGATCGGCGGGAAGCTCGACGACCATTTCCCGCTCCATGTCTGGATGACCGGGAGCGGTACCCAGTCGAACATGAACGTGAACGAGGTCATCTCCAACCGGGCGATCGAGCTCGCCGGCGGGGTGACGGGGAGCAAGAAACCGGTCCACCCGAACGACGACGTGAATAAGTCGCAGTCGTCCAACGATGCGTTCCCGGCGGGGATGCACATCGCTACCGCCCTCCTCTTCAGGAACCGGCTGATCCCTGCCGTGAGATGCATGCGGGCCGACCTGGAGAAGAAAGCGAAAGCCTGGGATTCGATCGTCAAGATCGGCCGGACCCACCTGCAGGACGCGGTACCTCTCACCCTGGGGCAGGAGTTCTCGGGGTACGTGGCGATGCTCGACGAGGATATCGCACGCCTGGAGCGGTCCCTCGACGACCTGTACAAACTCGCGCTCGGCGGGACCGCGGTCGGGACCGGGTTGAACGCACCGGCCGGGTTCGACATACGGGTGGCAAAGAAGATCGCCCAGGAGACCGGGCTTCCGTTCGTCGCGGCACCGAACAAGTTTGCCCTGATCGGATCGCACGATGCGCTGGCCGCGGCCAGTGCGGCAGTGAAGGTCCTCGCGACGTCGCTCTACAAGATAGCGAACGATATCCGGCTCCTGGGCTGCGGGCCCCGGGCCGGCATTCACGAGCTGATCCTCCCGTCCAACGAGCCCGGCTCCTCGATCATGCCCGGCAAGGTGAACCCGACCCAGTGCGAGGCGATGGCGATGGTCGCCGTGCAGGTGATGGGGTACGATAGTGCCGTTTCCTTCGCCAACGCCGGCGGATATCTCGAGCTGAACGTGTACAAGCCGCTCATCATCTACAACATCGTCCAGTCGGTCCGGATGATATCGGACAGCTGTGATGCCTTTACCAAGTACCTGCTGAAGGAGCTGCAGCCGGACAGGGAGCGGATCGATCGGTACCTGAAGGAATCCCTCATGCTCGTGACGGCGCTCTCCCCGGTGATCGGGTATGACAAGGCGTCAGAGCTGGCCCTCTATGCAGACAAGAATAACTGCACCCTGAAGGATGCAAATAACGCCCTGAAACTGGTCCCGGAGGAGGAATTCGACCGGATCGTGGATCCCTACAGGATGGCCTATCCCCATAAGGGGAAATAAAATATTTTACCGGGGAGAAATGCCGCAGTCCGGGCGGCGTGACGTTCCCCGCCCTGAAAAGATAAGAAAAGAAGTGTCACCGGGAGGAAAGGAAAAAGAATTAATTCTCCCCATCGGTCCCGGTTTATTCAATCCGGTTATTTCTTTTCCTCAGGTTTCGCGGCTTCTTCTTCTTTTTTCTCTTCCTTGCCTTCTTTGCGTCCTTTCACGACTTTCACTGCAGCAACTTTACCTATTAGTCCCATTTAGTTTCCCTCCTGGCCCAATATCAGTTCGGGATCTGAATCCCGAAGTTGGCCTGTAGTGAAATACCTGTTTTCATTTATATACGTTTGGCACGGCGCAATCAATTGGTTCTGATCGGTAGATGCGTGGTACCACTCCACTCTAACCCGAACCGGGGAAGATTGATTAAAAAATTGAATGTATTCTGTAAGGGAGGGGCGTCCGGAATACCGGTCAAAACCCTTTTTCGAGCCCTTCGTCGATCGAAGACCTCTTCTCCCGGTTCAACGTCGCCACATAGTCCTCGAACTTGTGGATCCGGGTGCTCACCGGGAACGGGATGCCGATGGTGCTGATGATCGCCTCGCCCGCGGTCGAGGGTCTGGATCTCGATCTCCATCCGCGAGAGGTCCTGTTTTGCGCTCCCCATGATGATATCCCGGTCCCCGCGGTCCCCGAGGCCCATCACGACGAAGGTGTTGATCTGGGCGAGGACCTTCGGGTCGACGTTCTTCGGCTGCTGGGTGACGACGCAGAGCCCGACCCCGAACTTCCGCCCTTCCATGGCGCACTCCCGGAATACCTGGGTGGAGGAGCCGCCGCTCGCGAGCACCCGCTGCGCCTCCTCGATCGTGATCAGCACCTGGTGAGATGCCTCCCGCCGGTCGTCGATCCCGAAGCCCCGTGCCTCGGACCGGTGTTTCTCCATGATCATGCGGGTGATGACCGAGAGGACGAAGAGTTCGCTCCGTTCGCTCATGTCCGGGATATCGATCAGGACCACCCGGTTGTCGTGGAGGTTCGTGAGGATCTCGGGGACCGACGACCCCTGGGTCCGGAAGAAGGCCCGGTTTCCGTTGACGAGGTTCTCGATGTGGCTCTTGATGACCCGGACCGGCCCGCCCATGGAGTTCCGGATCTTCCAGGCGAGGCCGTCCTCCGTGATCCCGGCCGCTTCGGGATCCTTGATCGGGAATATCTCGGGGTCGACCGTCTGGAAGAACTCGATGATCCTCTTCCCTTTCGTGCCGGAGAACGCCTCGACGATCTCGTGCTGGGCGGCAGAGAGGTCGTAGAGGATCGAGAGGTCGCTGATCCTGAAGTCGTCGTACTCGAGGGAGAGCCGGTTCATCGCGTACTTCCGGCGGTCCTCCTCGCCCCGGATCGTAAAGATGGCGAGCCCGTCCTTTCCTTTCGTGTAGTGGACGAGGCCGTTCGTCGGCTCCCCCGTTGAGGACTTCCCGCCGCTCACGTATTCCCCGTGGGGATCGACGATCAGGAGCCCGAACTTCTGTTCCTTCATGCAGGACGCACAGAAGGTCTTCATGAAGTTGGACTTTCCCATCCCCGTCGTCGCAAAGACCCCCATGTGCTGGGGGAGGACCCGGCTCGGGATCCGGACCGCGACGTCCCGGATCACGTCCTGGCCGCTCCGCATCAGGCCGACCTCGATCTCGCCCATCTGCCGGGTCAGGAACCGGAAGTCCTCTGCCTCCGGGTCTTCGACGATCGAGAACTTCGAGGGGATCGTCCGGGGCTTGTGGAATGTCCCGTCCCCGTTGTCCACGAACCCCAGCGGGACCGCATCGACGGTGAAGAAGACGTCCTCGCCGAGGCCGTAGAACTCCTCCGCATACACCCGGGTGTCCCACCGGGTATCGGCGAAGTTGCTGTCGTGGGAGAGGTCGGTGATCTTTGCAAAGAACGTGACGTCCTTCGCCGGGTCTGTGATCTTCTTGATGTCCCCGATGTAGAGAGTGGCATCGTAGGGCGCAATGAACCGGTACGCTAGCACGCTGCGCCCGATCAACCGGTACTTCGAAGGGTCCTTCCCGTCAATATCTTGCAAATTCATCATGGTAATCTCCGAACAGGATATCATAGGTCTGTCGTTCGATCCCCGTCCCGGCGATCCGCCGCATCAGGTCGGACCGGACCTGTTCCACGAGCTCCTCGGTGAGCACGACCGTGCGGTGGGCATCGAAGAGGGGGAACGGGTACCCGGGGATCCGCCCGTCCCCGGAACAGGCCGCGAGACGGTCCATGATCCCCTGCACCCGTGCATCCGGTAGACCCGGGGGGAGTTCGATCTTCAGCGGGGACCGGGCACGCGGGTGCAGGCAGGCGATATACATCTGCCCGTGCTGCCACCGGGGGAACTGGGCGTGATCGAGGATGGCCGGGTCGATCCGGACCCACCAGGGGGCACGGATCTCCCGGGTGCTCTGCAAGCCCCTTGACGGAGGGGAGGACCGGGTGGCCGCCGCCCCAGGTCGCCGTCGTCCGCTTGCTCACCCCGGCGAGGTCGATGTCCCGGGCCCGGCAGGCCTCTTCGATCCGGACGAGCACCGGGTCGTGGCTCGCGTGGGAGACCCGCAAGGGACCGTCACGGAGGAGGAGGGCTCCCCGCTCGAGGTTTCCTGCCATCTGTTCGGCGATCCAGTACTCGAGCGTGTCCCGGAGGACCCCCGCCGTCCGGGTCCGGTCCTCGTTCCCGAGCGGGGTCCCCGGAGCCTCGCCGAAGCATTCACGGTACAGTTCGGGGAAGTCCCGGTTCTCCGCACCCGGGCCGATGATCGCGAACGTTAACGGCGAGAGAGACCTCCGGCCCCGTTTCCTCCCGTAAAAGGTGCTCTGGGCGGCCCGGAAGAGGACGAGTGCCATGCTCCCCGATTCGATGAGGACGACGTTGGACCCGTCGACCGCACAGATCTCCCCGGACTCCTTCGGCGTGCAGGGGTGGAAATCTCCCGGGGATATCCCGCTCACGGCACCGAACCGCTCGACCAGGTCCGCCGGGACCGTCTCCCGGATCCGGTTCGCAGCGGTGTCCACCGAACGGGCATAGTCCGGGTTATTTGGCATTTAAGCAACCTCCGTTATTCTGCAGGGGAGGGCGAAATCCGGGTCGTTAGTCATCACGCAACCTCCTTTACCCTGATTGCGGGGTCGTGACCCTGGTCTTCCGGCATCACGCAACCTCCTTTACCCTGCTTGCAAGGTCGCTCCCGATCTCGACCATGAGGGTGTTCGTGAACTCACCCTGCATCTCCGGGATGTGGGAGATCAGGACGATCTGGGGGAACCGGGACTCCTGTGTCCGCAGCGCGGTGAGGAGGTTTGTCCGCCGCTCCTCGTCCTGGCTCCCGAATATCTCGTCGAAGATGAGGAGCGTGCTCTCGTGCACCCGGTGGAGCTCCGCGAGGTACCGGGAGAGGGCGATCCGGAGGGCGACCGCGATATCGTCCTGTTCCCCGCCGCTGAACCGGTCGATCGGGTAGTCGTTGTCGATGTCCCGGACAAGGAGGTTGAAGTCCCCGTCGAGGAGGACCTGCTCGTACCGGCCCCCGGTGATCTCGCCGATGATCCGGCTCACTTCTCCCTCTATCCGGCTCCGGACGACCTGCATCAGGTAGAGCACGTACTCGCCGATGACCGTCCGGGTCAGCCGGAGGAGGTCGATCTCCTCTTTCAACGTCCCGACCTTCCGTTTCAGTCCGGCGATCTTTTCCTCGTCTCTCTCGTACTGGGCGATCTTCTCTCCGGTATGCCGGAGGCGTTCCGACGTCCTCGCGATCCCGGTCCCGACCGTACCGATGGCTGAATCTGTCTCCGCACGCAGTTGTTCGAGTCTCGCCCCGGCCTCCGGGTCGAAGGCGGACTGGTCGATCATGGCTTTGAGATGTACGAGTTCGCCCTGTTTCTCCGTTACCTGTCTGCCCAGGTCGGCGACCTGTGCCTTCAGCGCCGTACCGTGGGCGATCTGTTTCCCGAGCTCGATGAAGCGTTTCTGGACCTTCTCCAGCCCGGCGACCTCCCGCTCTGTCTTCGTATACACCGCCTCGTCGTACCCGGTTTCGCGGATCCGGAGGCCGACGGACTGCATCGCATCTTCCTTTGCCTGTAATTGTGCGAGCAGCTCCCGGAGATCGTCCTCAAGAACGGGCCTCGTCTTCAGCCTCTCGGAGATGCCCCGGATCTCGTCGAGTGCCGGTTTCTGGTGGATAATCCGCTCCTTCTCGGCCGTCACAGCCTCCTGGTCCTCGAAGACCTGTAACCCCTCCTGCTCGATGCACTCGAGCCGGGAGGTAAACTCCTCCTCGATGCGGCCGAAATGGCTGCCGAGCGTCTGGCGGCAGAGGGGGCATACCCCGTCCTCCCCGGCGTCCTGTATCTTGTTCCAGTTGGCGAGCACCTTGTTCCTCTCGGAGACGAGCTGCTCCCGCCTTGCCGAGAGCGTCCCGATGGTGCCGAGGACCTCCGATTCCCTCGCCCGGATCGCATGTTCCAGGCCGGTGTCCGGTACCCCGGGCCCGATCCCGAAGAGGCTCCTGATCCCCGCGAGCAGCGATGCGAGCCGTTCTTTGTCCCGGTCGAGGGCAGCGATCTTCGCCTTCTCCTTCTCCACCCTCGCGGTTAACGCGGCGCACTCCTGGCCGGCGAACCGCTGCTCGGCGGAGAGGCGCTCGAACTCCGCTTTTCGCCTCCGCAGTTCCTCGAGCGTCCGTTTCTTCTCTTCGCAGCCGGGAACTTCACGCTCGAGTTCCCGGTACTCCTGTTCCTTTCCGGCAAGGTCTGCCAGTTGTGCCGTAATCTGGTCCCGCTGCCGGACGAGTCCCCCGCTCTCGACCGTAACCGCCCGGTGCCATTCGACGAGACGGGTATACTCGGTCTTCTGCTCGAAGAACTGCTGCAGCCCGGCGGCGACCTGTTTTTTCTTCCCGTCGAGGGCTTCGTGCTGCTTCTCCAGCTCCCGGATCGCGGCCTGGTCCGTGGCGACCGATGCCTGCAGGTTCTTCAGCACTTCGGGGTCCTGCCGCTCCGCGAGTCCTTTCAGTTCCCCTTCGAGGAGCTGGAGCTCCCGGTCCTTCGCATCGACCCGCTCTTTCAGGAGCCTGTCACTCTCCGTCTTCAGGTAGTCGATACCGAGCGCCCGGAGGAACCATTCCTTCCGCTTTCCCGGGCGTGTTCTCGAGGAGGGTGAGGAGGTCTTTCTGGGCCGCATAGACCGTGTTCCGGAAATCGACCGGCCCCATCCCGAGCACCCGACGGACCTCGGTCTCCACCTGGCTCACCCCGGTCGCCCGGAGCTTCCCGCCCGCGTGAAACGTCGCGTCGTGCTGGGTCGCGGACTTCGTCTTCCGGAACGTCCGGAGGACCGTGTACTCGTCCCCGCCGATCCGGAAGTCCAGCCGGACCTCGCACTTCTCCTTCGGGGACGCAAACGAGGAGACGATGTAATCCGAGGATATCCCCGTCGCCTGCACCCCATAGAGGGCAAAGAAGATCGCCTCCACGATACTGCTCTTCCCCGTCCCGTTATTCCCGAGGATTCCCGTGATCCCGTCCCTGAACCGGATCTCCTGGTCCCGGAACCGCTTGAAATTCTTGAGGCAGATCCGGTCGATGATCATTCTGCATCCTCCCGGTGCTGGTCCATGACCGTCCGGAGCACGTCGAGGCCGCACCGTGCGACGTACTCCTTCTGCTTCGCACTGATCTGCTGTTTCTCCAGGAAAGACGAGAACTCCTGCAGGTAATCGATCGCCCGCACGTCCTGCTGGAGCGGGACGACATCCCCGCCCTGATCCCGGGAAGGCTGACGGATCTTCAGGTCGAGGAGCTGTTCCCGCACGCAGGCAAGGTCCCGCATATCGATTCCCTTCCCGTGCTCCCGCGAGATCCCGTCGAGCGTCACCTGGGCCATCGCAAGCGGAGGCACTCTCTTTTCCGCGACCCGGGAGACGATCTCGGCGGTGATATCCTGCGGGTGCACCCCTTCGCAGGAGATCGTCCCCAGGTCGACCATCGGGGTCCGGGGGAGTTCGAGGGGGCGGACACCCGCAGGTCTCCGGCAGTTTTCACCCGGGGTGCACTTATCCAGGTCGACGAGGAGACCGCCCTTCGCATCGGAGATCTCGCCGTAGGTCAGGTATTCCATCGACCCCGAGTACCAGGCATTGCCGGTGATCTGCGACTGCCGGTGGTAATGCCCGAGTGCGATATAGTCGAACCGGTCCGAGAGGATGGTATTGTCCAGCTCGTGCTCCGCCACCGTCGCGAGCCGCTTGTCCTTGATCGCGGTCGCGAGCCCGTGCGTCACGAGCACGTTATGATGGTCCCGGGAGAGTTCGACCTGGTCGTACGCGGCCCGGTAATCCTCGGGCCGGAGCATGTTCGGGATCAGGTGGAAGACCGTATCCCCGATCTCCACGTTCTCGTACCGGAACGAGTAGGCCGCGGTGATATGCCCCGGATGATAGGTCAGCACGGCAAAGGGGGAGGTTGTGTACCGGGTCTTCACCATGCTGTGGTTCCCCGCGATGACCACGAACGGGATCCCCGCGTTATGGAGCCGTTCGAGCGCTTCGAGGACCGTCGTATATGCCCGGGTCTTCGGCTTCACCTGGTCGAAGAGGTCCCCTGCATGGACGAGCACGTCGGGTTTCTCTGCGATGATCCGCTCGATCGCCGAGAGAAAATTGTCATAGATCTGCTTCTCGCGGAGGTTCATCCCGGATTCCGGGTCGAGCCGGTTGAACTGCGAGAGGCCGAGGTGGGTATCGGCGATGTGGACGACGTGCATCGGTAGTACTCTTGTATTGCTTTTGTCGGAGAGTGATATAAGCTGGGGTGGGTGGGGTGAAACTGGTTCGCTGAAGAGGGTTTTTTTATTTCTTTACCATGAACAGACCCCATGCCAATTAAGACCGGATAACGGAGAAAGGACAGGATCATCCTCATCCCAATCGGGGAAAAAACTACTCTGTACACTCCGCAACTGAGTGCCTGATACACAGTTCGTTGTCGTGGAGGTCTCATCCCAGGTTTTCATCAGTCTCGTCCATCCTCATACCTCCTCCAGATAAACAGTTCTTTGTCGTGGAGGTCTCATTCCAGGCCGTGCGCAGAATTCCATAAGGGTCACGTACCGCTCCTGGATCCCGGTCTCCCCCGGCGCTGTCACTGCTTTAATCCTGTTTCTTTGATTTTTGATCATTCCCTGCTTCACCGATAAGGCGGTAGATCATACCCGTCCCGGGCCGGAATTGCCCGGAACCGGTGGATCAATTTATGGGGAATTCACCCGAACACTCAGGAGATCGGGAGGGGATTCATGGAACTGTATCCGGTCATCATCGGGGGATCCCGGACATACACCAAGGAGATCGCGGACGTGCGATTCCCGTTTACCGGTGAATTGTATGCCCGGGTCTGCCAGGCGGGTCCTGCCGAGCTGGACGAAGCGGTCGCGGCGGCGTGTCGGGGGTTTGAGAAAACAAAGAGACTGTCATCATTCGAGCGTTCGCGGATCTTATCGAACCTTGCCGACGGGATTCGTGAGCGGTCCGATGAGTTGATCGACGTGATCGTGATGGAGGGGGGCAAGACCCGGAAATTTGCAGCAAGCGAGGTCACCCGGGCCGAGAGCACGGTCAGAATATCGGCCGAGGAGGCGAAACGGGTGACCGGGGAGATCATCCCCCTCGACTGGACCGAGGATTCGCACGGTAAGGTGGGGTATCTTATGAGATTCCCGATCGGACCGGTACTCGGAATCGTTCCTTTCAATTACCCTCTTAACCTGGCCTGCCACAAGCTCGCCCCTGCGATCGCGGCAGGGAATTCCATCATTTTAAAGCCATCATCCGCCACCCCGGTTTCATGTCTCCTTCTGGGCGAGATGGCGCTCGCAGCGGGGGCGCCTCCGGAATCGATCAGCATCGTGCCCTGTATCGGCGAACGAGCCGAACGTCTTGCGGCTGATCCCCGGATTGCATACCTCTCGTTCACCGGCAGCTGCGCGGTCGGCTGGCATTTACGGGAGATCGCAGGGAGGAAGAAGGTGGGCCTCGAGCTCGGCGGGAACGCGGCGGTGATCGTGCACGAGGACGCCGACCTCGATCTCGCAGCGGGACGGATTGCAACGGGAGGATTCGCCAATGCCGGACAGGTCTGCATCTCGGTGCAGAGGGTACTCATTCACCGCCCGGTGTACGAGTTCTTCGTCCTGAAGTGCCTTGAGGCGGTCAGGTCGCTCCGTACTGGCGACCCCCGGGACCCAGGATCCGATATCGGGCCGATGATCTCCCGGGAGAAGGCCAAAGAAGCACGGGAAAAGGTCGACGAGGCGGTCCGGCAGGGCGCCAGTCTCCTCGCGGGGGGGACGCGGGAAGGAAACCTCTTTGCGCCAACGGTCCTAGCCGGGACGACAGCGGAGATGCGGGTGAACCGAGAGGAGATCTTTGCTCCCGTCATTTCTCTCACCGTCTACGACGACTTTTCCGAAGCACTCCGGATCGCGAATTCAGGAGACTATGGCCTCCAGGTCGGCATCTTCACGCAGAATATCGAACGGGTTATGCGTGCATTCGAGGGGATGGATGTCGGGGGTGTGATCGTGAACGATATCCCGACGTTCCGGGCCGATCACATGCCTTACGGCGGAGTCAAGGCCTCAGGCACCGGCCGGGAGGGGCCGCGGTACGCGATCGAGGAGATGACCGAGCCCCGGCTGATGGTGATAAACCGGGCCGGGTGCAGGGAGTGATCGCTCCGCCTCCGGATCATCGGAAGAAGGCAGGGACCATCCCGGGTCACCGGTGAAACAGGAAAGACCGGTGAGTGACAGAATGCAGGTAAGAGATATTCTGGCGCCTGATTTATATCCGGAAGGGTCCTCAAACAGAAAACATATATGTAAAGTCATGTAAAATATACTTTACATATTGTATGTTTCCGGGAGGATCCGATCCGGCGACAACAGGGTGTTTGGGTATGAAAATCGCATCTTCTCTCATCTGTCTCGTGCTTCTCATCTCATGCGTGGCGTTCGCAACGGCAGCCGACACGACAGCGGGCACGAGTTCCAGTACCAGTACCACTTCCAGTACTGAAGCCGCCCTGGCAGCAGCATCCCAGGTATATGTCTCGGGGGTCGAACTCGATCCACCGGTATTCTACCCCGGTGAACCCGGCACGATCACGGTCCACGTGACGAATGCCGGTACCCAGACCGTTACCCTCGGGGATCCGGCCATCATCGATCCGAACCTGAAGGTGTACACCAAAAATTCGTTCCAGGCCAAAACAAATATCGGACCGGGATCTACCGTGAATTTTATTTTTCTTGCCACCGTGAACGCAGGAGAGGGCAAGAACACCTATTTCCCGTTCTTTACCGTTTCCCCCACGGTCGGGGACTCCATTCACGCCTCATTCAAACTCGTGATCCGATTCCCGGGAGATCCAGGCGAGCATCTCGAGTAAACCGGATGCATTTACCCTTTCAAATCCCGGGACGGTCAACCTGAGCATCGTGAATCCCCGTGACGGTGCGTTGAAGAACATCATGATCACCGCGGAAGGTCCCGGCCTCCAGGTATCCCCGTCGAAAAAATTTGTCAGTTCCCTGGATGCAAGTGAGGCCGTCGAACTGCCCTTCTCGGTCACTCCCGACCCAGGAATCGGATCTCACCTTCACGATAAGTTACCAGGGAGGCGATACGACCCATTCGACCGAGGTTGTCCTCCCCGATCACCCTCGGCGACGATAAAACGGCTGCGGTGCCGGTGATCAACAATGTCGCGCTCACCTCCCGGGGGACCTATTATGATATCACCGGGGACGTGACGAATGCCGGCATATCGGATGCAAAAGGCCTCGTCATCGTGGTCGGTTCTCCGGCCGAAGGAACGGGAAAATACCCGGAATATGCGATAGGCAGCCTTGCAGCGGATGACTCCTCCAGCTTCGAACTGACCTTCACGGCCCCGGATCTCTCGCGGGTCCCGATCGTCCTCCACTGGAAGGATAGTTACGGGAATAACTATGCCGCGAACAAGACGCTCGACCTCCGATCGGATACCGCTTCGTCCGGCGCAACTGCCGGGACTTCGGTATCCTCCGGGAGGACTTCCGGGAATACGTCCGGTACATACTTATACCGGCCCCGGGGGAAATACGCCGGGAAGGGCCCCCGGGAGCGGAAGCATTCTCGGGATCGGCGGGAGCAGGGGGAACGGCATGAGCGCCTTTTACCCGGTCATTGCGGGAGGGGTCATCCTTGTCGTCGCGATCGTCCTCTATGTGAAACGGAAACCGATCAAGGCAAAGATCGCCGGCATGAAACGGAAACCGAACCAGTGACGGGTTTCAGAATGAGTACCAGCCCCCTTATCCGGCTTGACGACGTCAGCAAGATCTATCACCTCGAGAGCGGGGATGTCTTTGCGCTGGACCATGTCTCGCTCGAGATCGGAGAGAACGAATTCGTCGCGATCATGGGACCCTCGGGATCCGGGAAGTCCACGCTGATGAACCATCTCGGGATCCTGGACGTCCCGACGAGCGGGGTCGTGTCCATCGCGGGAAGGGATGTCGCATCGATGACCACGCTCGAACGGACCCACATGCGGCGGGATATCATCGGCTACATCTTCCAGAAATTTTACTTAATCCCCCTCCTTTCGGCCTACGAGAACGTGGAGTACCCGCTCATCCTGAAATACAAGAAGAGGGATACTTCGGGCAGGGCCAGGGAATTCCTCGATTCCGTGGGGATCGACGAGGCGATGAGCGCCCACCGCCCGAACCAGCTCTCCGGCGGGCAGCAGCAGCGGGTCGCGATCGCGAGGGCCCTCGTGAACGATCCGAAGATCCTCCTCTGCGACGAACCGACCGGGAACCTCGACCGGAAGACCGGCCGCCAGATCATGGATATCCTCGTGCACCTGCACGAGACGGGAAAGACGGTGATCCTCGTCACCCATGACCCGAAGCTGGCAGACTACGCCCAGCGGACGATCGAGCTCGAGGACGGGAGGATTGCCGCATCATGAAGGACATCTTCCTCGACCTGTCGGTACGGAGCGTCCGGCGGAATTTCCTCCGGTCCGTCCTCGCATCGATCGGCATCGTGATCGGTGTCGTCGCGATATCGGCGATGGGGATGCTCGGGGCCAACATGCAGCTCCAGGTGAAGAGCGAGCTCTCCTCGAACGCGAACACGATCGTCATCTCGCCCGGACACCGTGCGGATGGGCCCGCCGGGCACGTTCATCTTCTCCCAGTCCTCCTCCGCGAACGGGATCACGAAGAGCCAGCTCACCCAGATCCGGAACGCGGTCGGGTCCGACGGTGCCGTGATCCCGATCATGTCGAACAGTACCCAGTACATCATCAATTCGCTCCCGGGCAGGGGATCCCTCTATGCCCTGGACCCGAACGACATCCCGAAGTTCCTCACCGTCGCTGACGGGACGAACATCGTGAATGACAACGATGCCCTCGTCGGGGCGACGATCGCAGCGAACTTCGACGTCAAACCGGGACGCGGATCCAGCTCGGGTCGTCTTCCGACTCCACCCTCCCGGTCCTCAGGGTTGCCGGGATCCTGGAAGCACGCGGTACCTCGTCGGACAACATCAACGCGGACAACGCGATCATCGTCTCCAAGAGCTGGTACACCGACCAGTTCAGCACGCCGGACTACTCCCAGGTGAACGTGATCGTGAACGACATCGACACCATCAACGCGACCGAGATGGCGATCGGTGCGAAGCTGAACACGAAGAAGGATGTCGTCCGGATCGCCGATGCGAGTTCCCGGCTCTCCTCCATAACCTCGACGATCGGCACGCTCTCGTCGATGATGATGGCGATCGGCGCGATATCCCTGGTCGTCGCGGCCGTGAGCATCTTCAACGTCATGATGATGTCGGTGAACGAACGCGTCCAGGAGATCGGCATCCTGCTCTCCATCGGGACAGAGAAGGGCGAGGTCCGCCGCATGTTCCTCTACGAGGCAGTCATTCTCGGCATCGTCGGGGGAGGCGTCGGGGCGATCGCGAGTTTCGCCATCGGCTTTTCCGTGGTGAGCGCCCTCCTCGGTACGACGGCATACTTCTTCCTCTGGGAAAACCTGATCTACCTCCCCATCGGGATGGTCGTGGGTATCGCGGTCTGCGTCCTCTCGGGGCTCTATCCGGCCTGGAGGGCATCGAACATGGACCCGATCGATGCGCTGAGGGCGGAATGAAACTCCACCCTTCTTTACCTTACGAATCTATTTTTCCAATACTACAATGAAATCCGGAACACCCGCTCATCCGATGATACTTTCAAGATCCGATATCCTGTACTCGGACCGCCTTGTCGAGATATTGGAAAAAGGGATCCTGTTCCGGAAGTACTACCTCCCCATACTGTCCGCCAGGTTCGTCCCTTTTTCCGAGATCAACCATATAGATGTCAGGATGCCGATGATCACCACGGGAAAATGGCGGATCGGCGGGACGGGGTCCCCCTTTAGCATCTGGTTCCCGTTCGACTGGCACCGCCCATCTCGTGACCGGATCTTCCGGGCCGCCCTGAAAAACGGGACGGCGATCGGCTTCACCGTCGAGGACTCTGCCAGGGTGATCGATATTCTCAGGAGGCTGGGTATGATCGGCATGGACGAGACGGCAATATGATCTGGGATGAAAGAAGGGGTTTTCTGATCACCGCACGGTTTCGGGCCTGCGTTATTCAACATTTGGCAATGGCGGTTCCGGCAAGGCGAATATCCCGTAGTTTATAAAAGAAATAGCGTATCATTTTCATATCGCAACACAGCTCCGTGCTATTTATCTGTCACAGTCGTGAATGATTGAAATATCAAGAGGCCATAGAAAAATGCCCGATCCAACCGAAGCACAGACCCGGCGGGAGAAGATCGATCCCCTCCTCAAAGAACAGGGATGGGACGTCAGGAACCGCTCCCAGGTTGTGCTTGAGGTCGATACCAGGCAGTCCGATTTTGTATCCCGTGATTACAAGACGGTGAAAGAGACTCTTAAAAACGATGAAGAAAGCAAATATGTCGATTATCTCCTCCTTGATTCTGCCGGTGCACCTTTGGCCATTGTCGAGGCAAAACGTACCTCGAAGGATTCTCACGTCGGGCAGAAGCAGGCCGAAGAATATACAGACGATATCAAACGACAGACCGGGAAGGAGGTTTTCATTTTTCTTACCAATGGCGACCAGATCATGTTCTGGGACCGGTCACGATATCCGCCCCGGTACGTAAAGGGTTTCTATTCCCGCCGGGACCTTGAACGGGTGAGGTTCCAGACATCGTTCGGCCAGATCCCAAAGGAGATTGAGATCGATCCCCACATCATCGACCGGGCGAGGGGTATCGAATGTGCAAAGAGAGTCGTTGAACATATTCACAAGGGGAACCGGAAAGGCCTGATCGTCATGGCAACCGGGACCGGGAAGACCCGGGTCGCCATGGCCATCATCGATGTCCTCATGAGAGAGAACCTTGTCCAGAAAGTCCTCTTTCTCACCGATCGGATCGCCCTCCGGGACCAGGCATTTGTCAAGGGGTTCAAGGCCTTTTTCCCGGAAGAATCAAAGGATAAAATCCTCTCCGGGATTTACAACCAGAATAAACGATTGTATGTCTCGACGATTCAGACTTTCCAGGAAATTTTTCTGGAAAAGACGAACGGAGTATATAACCTCTCGCCAGGTGAATTTGACCTGATCATCTCCGATGAGGCTCACCGGTCCATCTATCATAAGTGGCGTGATATCTTCACCTATTTTGACTCTATGCAGATCGGATTGACCGCAACTCCGGCAGACCTCATCGAGCGGGATACGTTCCGGTTCTTCGGATGCCAGGACCATTCCCCCACAGCTCTCTACACCTATGAGGAAGCAGTGGAGGACGGGGTTCTGGTTGATTTCCGGAAGGGTATCGTCAGTGCCCAGACCCATTTCAAGATACACGGGATTACTCCCCGCGACCTTACCGATGGAGAACGTCAGCGGCTCATCGATCAGGGAATCGATCCCGACGAAATCAATTTCGAGGGGAGCGATCTTGAGAAGAAAATCGCGGTGAAAGGAACTTCCGAAGCGATCGTGCGTGAGTTCATGGACAGTCTGTCTTCGTGACGAGTCCGGGATGCTTCCGGCAAAGTCGATCTTCTTTGCGATCTCGAAGAAGCATGCCTCCCGGCTGCAGGAGGCATTTGATTCGCTCTATCCGGAATACCGGGGCGATTTGGCAAGGACGATCGTATCCGAAGATTCGCGGGCCTCTACCCTGATCAGAGAGTTTGAGGACAAGTCCCTACCGAGAGTTGCGATCTCAGTGGATATGCTCGATACGGGTATCGATATTCCGGAGGTGAGCAACCTGGTCTTTGCAAAGCCGGTCTTCTCGAAGATCAAATTCTGGCAGATGATCGGGAGGGGCACCCGGTCGAACGCTGCCTGCACGCACTTTAACTGGTTGCCGAACGGGAAGAAAGAAAGGTTCCTGATCTTCGACTTCTGGAATAATTTCGAATACTGGGAGATGCATCCCGAGGGAGAGGTCCCGGCACAGGTCGAGGCGATGATGGGAAGGATCTTCCTGACCCGGCTGAAGCAGCTCGAATATGCGATGAACCGGGGGGATGAAGCCCTTGCCTCATCAGTCCGTGAGAAGATCAGGGACGATATTCAGGCCCTGCCCATGGAATCGGTGACTGTCCGAGAACACAAGAAGGATGTGGAAAAAGCCCTCTCTCCGGATCTCTGGGACAATGTGGGCCTCGATCCTCTCTCGTTTCTCAGGGAACGGATCCTGTCGCTGATGCGGTTCCGGTCCGGAGGGAACCCTGAGACGGCCTCCTTCACCCTGAAGTGTGAGCAGCTGGGACTAGCCTCGCTCCAGCACAACGACCGGGAGATCGAACGGCTGAAGGGGGATATCGGCACCATGGTAGACTGTCTTCCGGAGACGATCAACGCAGTCCGTGAGATGGCCGATGTGAAACGGATGGTACTCTCCCATTCGTTCTGGGACACGCTCAGCTATGACGACAGCCAGAAAATGATGGCCGACCTCGGTCCCCTGATGCTCTATATGCAGAAGGAACCCACCCGTACGATCATTATCGACATGGCTGACCCGATCGAGAAAGTCCGGGTTCTATCGCTGCATGAAGAGAAGGAGGAGGAATACATCACCCACTACCGCGAGCAGGTCGAGGCCCGGATCAAGGCCCTTGCCGACCGTAACTTGGCGATGAAGAAGATCCGGGAGAACACGCCGCTCACACATGACGACCTGGTATCTCTCGAAGAGACGCTGCTCGGACCGGAGTTCGGCGAAGAGGTCGAGCCTGGCGAGTATGGGGCCGGAGGGGTGACGGTACGGGATTCGGTCCTGGTCCGGTTCATCCGGCAGGTGCTCGGGCTCTATGAGCAGCCAGACCCCGAAACGTTGATCCGGGACGCGTTCCAGACCTTCATGATCGAGCAGAACCGACAGTATTCCGCCGACCAGCTCACCTTTATTCGGATGATCCAATCGTTCTTTGCGAAGAAGCACCATATCGAGTTCCGAGATTTCTACGAGCCGCCGTTCATTATTCTTGGGTCGAGCGTGCCGATGCCGATGTTCTCGGAGGAGGACCTCAATACATTTGTGGGAATTTGTAATCGGGTTGAGCGGCAACTGGTCGGGGCGGAGGCGTGAGGGATGGAAAAGAGGGAGCTGCCGGAGGGGTGGGAATGGAAGAAATTGCAGGAAGTCACTTTAAAATATATTAATGGTGGAACGCCTTCCACAGCAATACCAGAATATTGGGATGGTCCAATTCCTTGGACCACCAGTAAATCGATTATATCATGCACTATACACAATGGTGAAAAATTAATATCAGAAGAAGCAATTAAAAAAAGTTCATCAAATATCGTTCCAAAAAATAATGTTCTCATTGCGACACGAGTTGGAATTGGAAAATCTGCGGTTAACTCAATAGATATTGCAATTAGTCAAGATTTAACGGGTGTTATCCTCGATAAAAAGATAATTTCACCTGAATTTTTTGTCCATTATCTACACAATCAAAAGTTATTAAAGAAACTTGAATCAAGTGCCCGAGGTTCCACAATCAAAGGGCTTCAACGTTCGGATTTGGACCGAATAGAGATCCCCCTCCCACCTCTCCCCGTCCAGCGCCGCATCGTTGAGATCCTCGAACAGGCGGATGCCCTGCGACGACTCCGGACACAGGCCGATGCAGAGACGCAGAAACTGCTGCAGAGCGTATTCTATGAGATGTTCGGGGACCCGGTGAGGAATGAGAAGGGGTGGGAAGTTATTGAGCTTGGAGACATTGCTCTGTTTCAAATGGGTCAATCCCCCCCCGGAATAAGTTATAACAAGAAAGGTATTGGTTTGCCTTTATTGAATGGACCTGAAGAATTTGGGAATAAATATCCGAATCCAATACAATATACAACACAACCAAAGAAAGTTTGTAAAAAAGGCGATATTTTATTTTGCGTGCGAGGAGCGACAGCAGGAAGGATGAATTTTGCAGATAAAATATATTGTATAGGTCGGGGATTGGCATCCATAAGGGAAATTCCGAATAAATCAGTAAAACAATATTTATATCAATTTCTTGCATTAAATTATAACAAATTTCAGAAAATAGGTCGAGGAAGTACTTTCATTAATATTTCACGTGCCGACTTAAGCACAATAAAAATACCTCTTCCACCCATCTCACTTCAAGAAAAGTTTTGCTTAGTTGTTGAGGAAACAGAATTGATCCGTGACTTTCAAGGAAGATCAAGCCAAGAAGCTGAGAATTTGTTCGAAGGATTAATGGCCAAAGTATTCAATGGAGAATTAAAATAAAATGCGCCTCGCCCCCGAACTCAAGTCCAATATTGACATCCTCTGGGACCGCTTCTGGAGCGGAGGCATGTCGAACCCTCTCCAGTCCATCGAGCAGATGTCTTACCTTATCTTCATGAAGCGGCTCGAAGACATGGACCTTCAGGAAGCGAACAGGGCGAGGGCAAACAAGATCCCCTTCACTTCGGCCTTTGCCGGCCACGAAAACTGCCGCTGGTCGGTGTGGAAACACTTCCCTGCCGATAAAATGCTGATCCATGTCCGGGACGTCGTATTCCCATTCATCAAGAATCTCCACAACGGTGAGAAATCGCTCTTCGCTCAGCATATGCAGGACGCCATCTTTATCATCCCCAAACCCTCCCTCCTCCAGGAAGCGGTGGCCATCCTTGACGATATGAACATCACCGCCCAGAACCGCGACACACAGGGGGATATCTACGAATACCTCCTCTCCCAGCTCAAGACCGCCGGGAAGAACGGCCAGTTCCGGACACCTCGTCATCTCATCAGGATGATCGTCGCCCTGGTCGATCCCGATATCAACGACCGGATCTGTGATCCTGCCTGCGGCACGGCGGGGTTCCTGGTGAACGCCTACGAGCACATCATCCGGAAATACACGAGCAAAGACCTCCTACACGAAGACGAAGAAGGGGAGATATACAACCTGGTTGGGGATCGTATCACTAACCCCGAGCATTGGAAGAAGCTCTGGACCGACACCCTCTACGGCTATGACTTTGATGTGACCATGGTCCGTATCTCGCTCATGAACATGGTGCTCCACGGGATTCGTGCACCGAAAGTCAATCTCATGGACACCCTCTCCAAGCGGTTCGAGGAGAGAAACCGCTACACTGTCGTCCTGGCCAATCCGCCCTTCAAGGGGAGCATCGACAAGACGGATATCAACGACAAGCTCACCCTAGCGACCACCAAGACCGAACTGCTGTTCGTGGAACGGATGATGCAGCTCCTCCAGGTCGGCGGAAGGTGCGGGGTCATCGTGCCGGACGGCGTCCTGTTCGGGAGCTCGAAGGCTCACAAGAAATTGAGGCAGATGCTCATTGAGACCTGTCAGGTCGAAGGTGTGGTGTCCATGCCTTCCGGCGTATTCCGACCGTATGCTGGGGTCTCCACCGCCGTTTTGGTCTTTACCAGGGGCGGGTGCACCGACCGTGTGTGGTTCTATGACATGGATGCCGACGGGTACTCGCTTGATGACAAACGGACCTTCATTGACGGCAAAGGGGATATCCCGGATGTCATCGGACACTTCAGAAACCGGCGGGAAGAGAACCCTGTCGACCGGAAAAAGAAATACTTCTTCGTCCCGGTAAAAGAGATCATCGAGAACGGGTACGACCTCACCGTGTCCCGGTACAAGGAGATCGAATACGAGGAGGTCGAGTACGAGAAGCCCGAGATCATCCTTCAGCGGATCGGTGAGCTGGAGGATGAAATTAGGAAAAAGGTTACTGAACTGGAAATTATTTTAAAAAAAATGAATAAGTGATTCACTTTCTCCTCTATAATCAGGTTATTGAAGAATATCCAGGTGACACTCCCTATCCAAGTTACCTCACCTATTCGAAGAAGTCGCCTGCATGCAGGAGCATGCTCGGATTTTTCTGCGTTGATCCGGTCGATCGCCGATAGAAAATTGTCATGGACCTACTTCTCGCGAAGTTTCAATCCGGATTCCAGGTCGAGCCGATTGAACTACAAAAGGCCGGGGTGGGTATTGGCGATGTGGACGAGGTGCATTTTGTATTACACTTGTATTGCTTTTGTGGAGAGTGATATAAGCTGGGGTGGGTGGGGTTAAGGTGAAGCAAATCTTTTTTCCGTTAAATGTTAGAGGAAAATATATTTGGATTGAAATAAATTGTTTTAATAGTAATGCTGGGGATGCATAGATGCTCACAGGTTCAATTGAATATCGGATTGAAGATGGGCCTGTGTTAGGTTTGGGCATCTCCATCACAGAAGATGAACTTGAATCAGCACTTGATGGGCCAGTTGCTAAAATAATTTTTGACACCGAAGAAACAGCTCGTTTGACTTTACTTATCGAAAGCATTCCTGATACAAATTTCACTTCTGTATCAATTCAAGGAGTATTCTCTTCACGGAGTATTCCAAAAAACTGGCGTGTAGGAGAGGCATTAGCAGAGGTATATTTAGTTTATAATCATGCTTGTCAATTTCCATGGCCGAATAGTAGAGATGAGAAAAAATCAGGTTCGAGTTTACCTGGGGCAGATCTTGTTGGTTTTCACAAACATGGTTCAACGTATCGATTTGCATTTGGGGAAGTAAAAACATCCTGTGAAAGCAGGTATCCCCCAGGAGTGATGTATGGAAGGTCCGGCTTTAAGCAGCAGCTTGAGGATCTAAAGGGAGACCAGACAATTCGTGACGATTTAGTAAAATATCTTGCACATAGGGCAGCAAATTCTACATGGTTAGATCAGTTTATTGAAGCGGCTAAGCGTTATTTTTCCAACAGCGGTGACTGCCAAATTTTTGGAATTCTAATTCGTGATGTTCCCCCAAATGGAGATGACCTCCATTCTCGGACTAACAGACTGGGTCTAAATTGCGCAAACCCCATGTCGATACGTTTATTTGCTTTTTATCTACCTACAAATAGAATACCAACATTAAGTGAAAATGTCATGCGACGGATACAAGGGGGCAATACATGAATATTACGCATGAATCTCTGAGAGATGTTGATTCTCATTGGGCTGTATTCAGCTGTAGGGGAAGTTGAAAGGGATCGAGGACTTGAGGTGGTTGATGCTCGGTTGGTTAATAAAGCAGTTGGGAGGTGGATAACCTTTGACTTTCATGAAACTGATTTTGATGACGATATCTTAAAACGATTAGCAATGGCTTATGAAATAGCAGCAATAGAAGGGCTTTCCTCATTTACAAGTACGACTGCTGATTCAACGATTTTACGTATGAAATGCGCCTCCGGTGCATATAGGGCTTTTGAAATTCGACGAATTTTCAACATTCCAGAAGGGAATGAAGAAAAAATCTATCACATTTTACATTTATCCGCTCTAGCTTATTGTGGGGATCGATGGTCAGATCTTCGACGTTGGTATAATGATAACCGTGAAGCAATTCATCTGTCTTTGCCTGAAAATCCGGCCTGGGATCATCGTGTATTATATCGTCTTTTTGATTGCTGGATACGGCTATTCCGGAAAGATGGATGGGATGACATAGACCAGATTAACCAAATTATCGCCGATTTACGAGAAGATCAAGCTTCTTTTGAAGCTGGCGTCCTAAATTCAGGATCTAAGACTAGAGACCAATTTATGGCCTTCAGATTAATTGGATTATATCATTGGGCAAAAGGGACAGAATTACTTTCAAACTACATGATACATGGGAGACCTTTAGACATCTCGACCCTTCTAGATAAACACTTTGAGACTGCAATAGAATCGGCAAAGTTAGGTTCTGATGCCCAACTGGAAATATTACTCAGGTGGCTCCATACTACATCGCGACAAATGGTAACCGGATCAATATGGTGGGTTGCAAGAGCTGAAAATTCGCGAGTTACAGCGTTTGTGAAAGAACTTACTGAAAAACAAGCGATGTTTGAATTATTACCACCCCAACGGGCAGCTTTACAAGAACAAGGGCTTCTGGATCAAGCAGCTACTGCCGTTGTGATTGATATGCCCACGTCTGGTGGGAAAACTTTGTTGGCCCAGTTCCGAATTTTACAGGCATTGAATACGTTTTCAGGAGATAATGGATGGGTCGCTTATGTTGCACCTACACGAGCTTTGACCTCTCAAATAACCAGAAGATTACGTCGAGATTTTGAACCAATTAATGTCCGTGTCGAGCAACTTACTGGCGCGATTGAAATTGATACATTTGAGAATGATTTACTTGCAAGGACGGATGCCTCTAAGTCATTCAATGTCCTCGTCGCAACCCCTGAGAAACTACAGCTCGTCATTCGAAATAGAAAGGTCCCAAGACCTTTAGCGCTTGTCGTGATGGATGAAGCCCATAATATTGAAAATGCAAATCGAGGATTAAGGATTGAATTACTCCTTGCGACAATCAAGCGGGAATGTCGAACTGCCAAATTTCTTTTGTTGATGCCCTATGTCGAAAAAACCGAGACACTTGCCAGATGGCTAGCTGACGATATTCATGCCGGACGTGCGATTAGTTTCGGCACAGGTATTTGGAAACCGAATGAGAGAATTGTTGGAATGTATCATGCTATTGAGGACGCATCTGTAAAGGCTGGGTGGCGCATATCATATAAAACTTTAACAACAACGCCAAAAACCATCACTTTAACTGGTGTTCATTCTGTTGGGGGTGTGAAACCTCTTCCTCTACCAAAAAGCAGAGTACTCCATAATCTAAGTATTCAAACTGCAGCGATTGCGTCAGTATTATCAGGGCGTGGGACAAGTATCGCCGTTGCAAAAACAATTAGAGATACTTGGAGTATGGCTAGGCATCTCAACGCTGCATTCACTCCATTATCCCCAATTCCCCACGAGATCAATCTTGTTCAGAACTATTTGAAAACAGAAGTGAGTCCTGATTTCGAATTAATCGAGATGTTATCAAAAGGAATCGGCGTCCATCATGCAGGCCTCTCCGACGAAATCAGAGCATTAATTGAATGGTTAGCAGAGGAAGGCAAGCTGAAAGTATTATGCGCAACAACAACGATTGCTCAAGGTATTAATTTCCCTGTTACATCGGTATTCCTTGCCTCCCGTTTTGTTTATAATGAACCTTACAGCGAAGAAATGCCGCCACGAGATTTTTGGAACCTTGCAGGACGAGCAGGTCGAATGAAACACGATAGTGTTGGGGTTGTAGGCTTGGCGGGGGGGAATAATCCTGATGAAATTGTGGAATATGTTAAAAAAGCCACAGGGGAATTAGCTTCGCAATTAGTGGATTTATTAAATGATTTGGAGAGGAATGGTCAGTTAAATAATCTTCAAGTTGTGATACAAGATAAACAATGGGAAGATTTCCGGTGTTATGTTGCCCATTTATGGAATGAGGTAAGAAATTTAGAAAATGTTCTCTCAAATACCGAACAACTTTTACGTAATACATATGGATATAACATTCTTCGCGATTCCGAAAATGGACGAAGAAAAGCAGATAAACTTCTTGAAGTCACAAAAAATTACGCTAGGTGGTTATCAGACCATTCGGATTATGCAGAAATGGCAGATATGACAGGTTTTTCTCCTGAAGGAGTAGAGGAAGCGATTAATGGTTTAAACGGATTAGAACGACAACTAACACCTGATGATTGGACTCCAGAGAGTTTATTCGGTCAGGCCTCTGAGATGGCCCATCTTTATGGAATCATGCTCAATGTGCCAAAACTTGCTGAATCTCTAAAAAAGATAGGAGGCGAAGGAAGAGAATTTGAACACATCGCTGATTTAACAAGTGATTGGGTGAACGGGAAAAGCATTCAGGAAATTGCGCGAGCATATTTTGGTGGAGACATTGATCAAACAAAAGCGATAACTCTTGCTAGTAAAGCAATCTATCAAAATCTAGTAAATTCAGGAACATGGGGCTTTTCAGACTTTAAGTCATCTCTCCGGGTTCGATTTTGAAAATTTATCTGAATCTATGCGTCGTCAAATAAATGCAATACCTGCTATGGTGTATTATGGTGTTAAAACCGAGGATGCGGTTTTGATGAGAATGAATTCAGTTCCAAGAAGTGTTGCGGAAAAACTTGGTCAAAAATATAGAGCATCATTTAGTGAACAATCCACAGACTTTGGGGTTCAAGAAGCTCGCTTTTTCCTTAAAAATCTTGATGAATCTGGCTGGGATCTAGTGCGTCCAGATAATGCCTTTTTGTCAGGAGCAGAATATAAAGGTATATGGAAAATTCTATCCGGTGAGGAATGATTTGTTATATACTACAGGAAGTTAAACATAAAAATTTTTAAACCTATATTATCGTCCAACAAAAGAAGAATTTGAGTTTATTTATTGCATATTTCTGCAATATTGTTATATTTTGTTACAGACCATCAAGGTTTTATTGTAAGATTCTCCGTTTGGAGGAGAGTCCAAATAATTTCTTAGGTTTTATGCACATACTTGATATTATCAGGTCTATCAAATTCAAGCTGCGTTGTTTTGTCATATATACTTAGATAAGAATTACTCGTCGATCTCCTGTCTATACCCAACTCAATTAATCGGTAAATCTTATCCAACAGAAGGATATATGCATGAGAAAATACGAGCACATGTTCGAAACACTTGAGAACTTCTACTTTGTCGGCTAACTATGACGTTTTTCGCCAGGTGATCGAACGAGGACCCAATCCCTTCGATGAAAAATGAGCAAGGATTACTCACGTATATCTCCTTCCTTATCGACAATTAACCAGATCACCATGACTCTCACAGACCTCCTCATCATCCTCTTAGCCTTCATCATCGGCCTCTTCGCGGCATATCTTTATTTCCGGCAGCGGATCTCCGTGATCGAAGAACGGGCGAGAAACGACCTCGAACGCTGGAAACTGGAATGCACGAGTGATATCCGGAAGGATTCCGTCAACCGCTCGCGTTCGACGCTCAAAGGAAAAATCTCCGAGCAGATGGCCCCGTTCCTGCCGGAGTTCCCGTTCTCCCCGGCCGATGCCCGGTTCATCGGCAACCCGATCGATTTTGTCGTCTTCGACGGGTACACGAAGGCAAAGGACGAGAAGGGCGATTCGATCGGGGTCGTGCTCGTTGAGGTGAAGAAGGGAAAGGGGAAACTCTCGCGGGAAGAACGGCTGATCCAGAAGGCGGTCGAAGAGGGGCGGGTCACCTGGCAGACGATCGTGTTGAAGGATGAAAACTCCATCGGTTCCGGGGCAGACGAAGACCCTGCTGCATGAAGGAGTCAGGGAAATCGAAAGAAAACAATTGAATATTATTCCGGTTCTTATTGTACCTTTTATTTGCTCAATTAACCCGAAAGGATATAATCTCTTCATTCTAACCGTTTAACAATGGACGTTACCCTTATTTCTGCAATGTTTGAAGGATTACCCCGGCAAGGTCCGGGATCGGATGAATCAACCGTTCGTGCCTGTTCCTGTATCCCGTCCTCTTTCAGGGTGGGGAAAATTCTGGACATCGGGTGCGGTTCCGGGATGCAGACCCTTGCTCTGGCACAGTACTTTCCGGATAGCAAGGTTACGGCGATCGATATCCATCGACCGTTTCTCGATGAACTGCGGAAAAGGGCAAAAATTGCCGGTCTTGATGAGAGGATCTTAACTCACCGGGCATCGATGGACAATCTTCCCTTTGAAGAAGAGTCCTTTGATATTGTCTGGGCAGAAGGTTCCGCGTTTATCATGGGGCTCTCTTCTGCGCTCGGGTACTGGAAAACATTTTTAAAACCGGATGGATTTCTGGTATTTTCTGACTGTACCTGGTTTACTGATTCGCCGTCAGAAGAGTGCAGGGTTTTCTTCGATACCGTATCTCCTGATATGCCGTCGGAATCCGGTACTGAAGAGATCGTTCGATCTGCAGGGTTTACCGTTGTCGGTTCATTCCGGCTTCCCGATGCAGGGTGGTGGGATCAGTGTTATTCTCCTTTGGCAGAACGGATTCCCCGGTTAAAAGAAAAATATGCAACCAATCACGATGCACTGGATATCATACACGGGTTAGAAACTGAGCTGGAGATTCATCGAAAATATTCAAAGGAATATGGATATTGCTTTTTCATAATAAAGAATACCGATTCGGAATAAATCAGGAAGAGAAGAGCGGGGCTGTATCGTCGTGCAGAAAGAATGATTAAGCAAAACCGGAGCTATGGTGACGTATGGATTTTTTTAACGCGGCATACAAAGGCTCACCTCCCTGGGACATCGGCCGGCCCCAGAAGGAGTTCGTCGGGCTGGTCCGGAGCGGAGAGATCACCGGATCGGTACTCGACATCGGATGCGGGACCGGGGAGCATGCCCTCTTCTTTGCGGGTGAAGGGCACGAGGTCTGGGGGATCGACTCGGCACCCCGGGCGATAGAGAAGGCAAAGGAGAAGGCTGCCGAAAGAGGACTTCATGTAAATTTTCTCGTCTGGAGTGCCCTGGACCTCTCCTCGCTCGACCGGACGTTCGATACCGCCACGGATTCCGGGCTCTTCCATACGCTGTCCGATGCAGACCGCCCGGTCTTCGTGGAGAACCTTGCAGCCGTCCTGGCTCCGGGCGGGAAATACTTCATGCTCTGCTTCTCCGATATCGAAATCACTTTCAATTGATTCAAGTCAAACTGAATTAGTGCACCCTGTGGCAAGCTGTGGTGTATACGGATAAAATTAAGTGATTCTAAAGGTTTTGAAGAACAATAAGAGACTTTATTCTTTATTAGACAACCCTGGTAGTCACCCCAGGGAACGCGTTTGGAGGAATTGGGAACTTCACGGTGATTTGTTTATATTTTATCAATTGTGATATCTGGAGAGCCTATACCGGAATTGCCTCTCGCGGATTGTTCATTGTCTGGTGAATCATGGAGAGAAACCGTATACCGATGGGAAAGGAAATCATATCAATGGCCTCGAAGGATTCTGGGGTTACCTGAAGAGAAAACTTGCCTTAAAAGGAGGAATCCGACGGGAGATACTACCTCTTTATCTCGGTGAATGTGAATATATGGGCGATACAATCATCGAAAGGGAAAGTGGGATCATGAGGGTGAGACGAATTCTCAAATTGTTACAACAGGAGGTTGGTGGCTAGATTGCCACTATACCCACAAAATAATGTTTCAAAGAAAATACTGTCTCATACCAAATGTGACCCGCATTGCCCGCAATATTTTGATCCTTGAAGAACTGAAGCCCCGCAGTTACCACATTTGATTGATTGTTCTGATATTTTCACTTCAATCCCACATTCAGGACAAAATTTTATATTAGCTGCAATTTTGTTACCACATTTTCTACAAATAGATGATTCTTGAGATTCAAGAGAAGAACTCTCCGATGCAGTTTTCTCTCCAGCCGAACGTCCGAAGTCTTTATTCTTATCTCCACCTACCATACCTTTCGAGAGCTCTTGAGCCATAGAAAAGCCTGCACCCATTCCAACCCCTAGTCCCGCAAGATTCGCTGTATCTCCTCCCTTTGAAGCACCGATTCCAATACCCTCAATGGTTTTTCCTGTTTGGTATTGCATATAGTCAACACCGAGAGCTGACATGGCACCCCTTTTATCAATGGCAGATTGAACCTCATCCGGGAGATTTAGGTTTAGTCCCGCGAATTTTGTAACTTTTAACCCATAATTTTCAGTCTCTGATGTTAATTTTGCGAGGCACAGTTGTTCAATTGCCTGTAAATACGAAGGCATATCAAGAACACCCATCCCCTTATGCATTTTTAGCTCTCCAAGAGCATTGTTAAGAACCATTACAATCTGGTCCTTCAGCCAGTTTACAATCTCCTCAGACTTCGTCATTCCCTTAGTTCCAACGAACTGGGTGATTAAAAGCATCGGATCTGTAACTTTATATGCGAACTGTCCGAACGAACGAATTCTTATAACCCCAAAATCAACATCTCTGAAGGTCAGGGGTTCGGTTGTTCCAAAATATGAACGGAATTCCCTTCTCTGAAGCCAATAAAATTCGCCTATCTGCTTAATACCTATGAGTTTACTCGCAATTGCTTGAAGCCCGGGAATATTCTGAGTTGTGAGAGCATATCGATTAGCGCTGTCAAAAGTACGCATTACCTTCCCGTCTCGAAGGAAAACCCCATATTCATCTTCTCTAACGACAACATTGTCATTCCACATAATATTCTGGGGAAGCCGCCAGATTACATTCTCCCCCTTATGTTCATCCGGCCAATAGAATGTTTTCCGAGATTCTGTTCCCTTGATATCGCTGCCCACTCCCGTACTTCGCACCCTCTCAAAGTTGCTCATCAGATTACCCCTATATCTGCCATTTTTTCATGCCTTTCCTCAAGAAGTTCAATAACAGCTTCGAACCTTTGTCTTAGTTCGGAACATATTTGTTGTGCTTGACTTGTTTCATCCTTGTTAATTTCTTGATTAAGTTTAATGCTAAGATCTTCTAATTCCTTGATTTTCTGAATCATACCCCAGTCATAATAATAGAGTGCATATAGTTGTTCTTCGTCAATCTGGTAACTGGGAGAAATGCCAGAGTACCCTTGTTCAGCATGCCCAATGCGCCCTTCAATCGTTTTTTCCATTTGGATAAGGGTTCCTACTTCACTTAAAAGAGGTAGGTTAAGCCGAGAAGCAATAATCTTTCGGGATTCTTCCAAATTATCTCCAATATCCTCACGAAGTTTTTTTGCAAGCTCGAGTCGCAAAAGACTATCAGATGCTCTGATATCCTCTCGCTTCCGATATCCACGAAAACCGGGAATTGCAAGTTCAATGTTTTTTATGAGTCCACGGTCTTTTTCAACTCGTTCAATCAGATCAGTCATATCACAACTTAGTTCTCTTCTTTATTCATAACAAGATAAAAGAATAACCCCCAAAGCACAAATGATTAGAATCCCACCAATTAAGAGACCCAAATTTAATGCAGGTCCCTGGGGTCTTGTGAAAAGACTCACAATTCCAATGAATGCGAGAACCCCCGCAAATCCAAAGAGGTAATTATTTTTTTCTCCGACTTTTATTGCTAGGACTCCTAAAATAATTGAAAGACCAAGGAAAAAAATCCCTCCAGCGAGATGAATATCCCCGCCACTAATATAATTAAGAATTATTCCTATACCTAGCATCAATGCCAGGGATGCATATCCCAGCTTAAATCTTTTATCACTGGATCCTTTTCTTTTCTTACTATCCATAATAAATAAAAAATATAATTTTTGGCTTTTAAAAGTGTCGGAATATTTACCAAAATTGATCCAACTATATCGATCAATTAAATTACATCCTGTGAGTAAAGTCTAAATAGAGAATCAATAAAGAATTTTTATGCCATTTCATGTAGCCAAATGCCCAACGTGTGGTGCTAGCCTAGAATTAGAAAAACCAAGCGACGTTATGATATGCAAATTTTGTGGCAATAAAATCTTTTTCAAAGAATCAATAGAAGGAGATATCAATAAAATCACTAACTTTCTTCAGTTGGCCAACAATGAAATGGAATCTGGCAATTTTCAGAAAGCTATTGAATATTTCAATAAAGTCTTAGAGAATGACCCTAAGAATTCTGCTGCATATCTTGGAAAAGGGTTGTCCTATGGCAGACTGTGTACTGTTGAAGATTTTAAATTTAATGAGTTGCTAGCTGGGTATTCGAATGCGCAAAAATATGTACCAAATAATGGTAAAAAAGAATTCATCTCTTCTTCAACTGATTTATTATATAATCATGGCATGAATTGCGAAAAAGAATTACATGAAAAATTTATTTATGGTGTGACTGATAAGGAATTGAATTATTATATTGAAAGATCTTTCCAAATAATCAGCTTTTATCAAGCAATATACCAGATTAACGAATGTGATCTGAGATCTCCCAAAAGAATAGTGGAGATAACAAAAACATTGAGTCTCGGTGTAAAAGGGAAGGGTAATCGCTATGATACAAATTGTAATTTGATACAAGATTGGAGATATGAGCTAAAACCCGAGATAATTGAAAGGATAAAAACAATACAAAATGATTATATTGAAATTATTCAAAAAACTGAGCCCGAATTTATCTTGGTTACGGAAGAAAGAGATATTATCAAGCCTGAATCTAAAAAGAAGGGATTCTTTGAGAGATTTAGAATATAACCTTTTAATGGTTTTTATCCCTCCCAAAACAAGCTAATTAAGGATAATCAATATAATCTCTATCGGAATAAGGATTGCAATCTCTCAGTCGATAAATTATCTTTTTGCTGGCATTTCTGAATGGGTATTTTTCCAAAGCAAAAATTGCATAGTTCGAGCAAGTCGGGTAATGTAAACATTTATGATTCTTATTTCTTGTGGAATATTGATAAACCTTAATCAATGCGATAGCCTGGCAATTTAACCAGGGAATTTTCTTCTCCATAAAAAAGGATATATTTTAATGAAATTTTTATCCTCCAGTTAATTCGTGGTGTATGGCGCGAATCTCAAGTCCCTTTTGCCTATTCGGGAAGGGGACCCCAAACACTGCTCCTTGAGCATTCACTCTTAGTTCCCAATATTTTTTAGCCAGACATCCTTTAGGTTGTACTTCAACAATTTCCATACTTGAAATGTTTTTTAGTCTGTAACGTGCCTTCTCTTTCCACATATGCCTCTCCTTCTTTAACCTTTGCATGGTATAAAAACCTCTTATCGGTTAATGCTGCCCAAAAATTCCCTTTGCTCAAGAAACTTAGACACCCACTCATCTCAACTGGAGAGAAAAAATAAATTTTTTCATCGGGTGTAAGCTGCTTTACTAAATCGTCTGGTAGACCTTCTCTCTTTAATTCTACTGGCATATAGCATTTCTTAATTATCCTTCATTATATAAAATTAACGAAATAAGTTTCAATAAATTTAGATAAAAATTTAATGATTTGAAGCTCACTCCTCAAACGGTGCCAGGATCCTGGCGATTTCAGGATTACCGACGCATCTTTCAGCAATTGAAGTATCTCCTCCCGGGTACGGCCCGCGGAGGATAACGCAAAAAGAGATCCGGGACAGTTTCCGCGACGGGTGGACGATCAATTACATCCGGGCAGCGGCCTTCGAGAGCCGCACCCGGCCCGGAGGACCCCGTGCCTGGCTCTCCTCGATATCTAAAGAATGACGCTCGTTGACGGGAAACGCCCGCTCCTGAATGACCGGATCCAAACGTAGTGGTACATCAAAAGTCCGGGGTAAAAAGGAAGGAGATTTACCTTAAAATACGATCTCTTCCTTTGCAAACCGCACCTTGGGCATCGGCTTGTCCGCCGCGTACCCGAGCGGGCAGAGCATCGTGGGGACGAGCGGCGACGGGATCTTCAGGATCCGCGTGTACTCCCCGGGGTCGAACCCTCCCATCGGGCAGGAATCGAAGCCGAGCGACTTTGCGCCGTTCACGGCATTCCCGAGCGCAAGGAAGACCTGGGACTGCGCCCAGCAGAGTTTCTGCTCCGGGCTCATCTTCCCGGTCATATCGGTTGCGATCCCGATCACCATGTTCCGCATCTCATCGGGTGCGCCGGACGTCTTCAACAACGTATCGACTTTCTGAATCAGGCTTCCAAAGTCCGGGTTCGCGCAGAAGACCAGCAGGTGCGAACAGGTAGTGACCTGCTCCTGGTCATTGGTCGCCGGCTTCAGCTGCTCCTTTACCTTCTGGTCGGTGACCACCGTGATCTTCCACGGCTGGAGGTTGAGGGCCGAAGGAGCGAACCGGACGATCTCCAGGAGCTGGTTGACCTTCTCTTCGGGAAGCTTCCGGCCGTCGAATTTCTTGGTCGCATACCGCGACATGACAATTTCCGCAAAATCCATTTCATCACTCCGTTCCAGGATACGCTTCTCTTACCCGGGGCTGCTATTTATACCATTCCCATCCGGCCCGATGACCCCGGTCTCACCGCCATCTTTATGGTGAGACAGGCATATCAGCAGGACAGGAGTGAGGGAGATGGAACAGGAGACCGTAGGGGAGAGGGAATACCTGGTATTCCCGGGGAGATATCCGGTAGGTATCGTCCTCGTGCATGAGATCCGGGGCGTCGACGAGTACGCACGGTCGGTCGCCGGTAAGCTTGCCGCGGCCGGGTACCCCGTGGTCGCCGTGGACCTCTTCCGGGGCCGTCATGCGACGACGCTTCAGGAAGGGTACGATATCGTCGCGAAGCTGAACAAGGAGGAGGTCCTCGGGACGCTCTCCGTCGGGATCCGCCTCCTGAAGGAGCGGTCTGGCGAGGATGCCGTCATCGGCTCGATGGGGTTCTGCATGGGCGGCGGGTATGCCCTGCAGGGGGCATGCGACCTGGACTTCGGGTTCTGCATCGATTACTACGGCATGGTCCCGGAGGCCGGCGATCTCCGCGGCCTGAAAGGACCGGTCATCCTCTTCCTCGGGACCGAGGACCCCCGCGTCACCCCGTGGGCGTACACGGGTTTCCTCCCGGCGGCGAACCAGTACAAAAAACGGGTCGATCTCCACCTGTACCCCGGGGCAGGCCACGCGTTTCACCGGCCCGGATGGGAAGGCCACAACCCGGAGGCGGCGAAGGATGCCTGGACAAAGACGATGGCATTCCTCAGCGCATGCCGGACGGATTGAAACGGACAGGAATGGATATCGAACGGATCAGGCTCCGGCCGGTCGGATACCCGCCGAAGAACTTTTACAGAACACCCCCATAACGGAATAGAGCAGGATCCCATGACAGACATAGTCCCCGAACCCGACCGGCTGGTCATCCTCTGGACCAGCGGCGACCGGGAGGTCGCGTTGAAGATGGTCTTCATGTACGTGCATAATGCAGCCCGGAAGAAATGGTGGAAGGAACTCACGTTCGTCGTCTGGGGACCCTCGACCCGGCTGCTCTCGCAGGACCCCGAACTGCAGTCCCATATCCGGGAGATGAAAGGAGAGGGAGTGATCCTCCAGGCCTGCCGGACATGTGCGGATTCGTACGGGGTCGCCCCGGTCCTCTCCGAACTCGGTATCGACGTGAAACTGATGGGTGAACCGCTGACCCGGTTCCTCAGGGATCCCCGGTGCCGGTTGATGACCTTCTGACCGGAACCGTACCGCCGATCGCCAATTGACGAAATCCTTCCCGATATGGAACCGGGCTTTTATACGAAAGAGACTGATATACCGAATCCGCATCGAAGTTTATAGGTCTTTATTCATGGATCACAAAACAGGACCGGGGACCCTTTACACCGGATTTCCTCTTTCGGGAACATAACTGTTCTTTGCACCTGCCGGGAAATGATTTCCCGTCGCGACAATTTCGTTTTTTCCCCGTCCCCTGACGTGTGTATCGGAATCGATCAGGATTTGCCACGAAGGTTAGAGGTTTAAGCGGTCACGCTCTTATAGTGCCTATAACTGATCGGTTGAAAAAATTTAAGGTACATGGCGAATATTTTAAAAAACAAAAGGGAAAGGAGTTTTAAACAAAATGACTGACAACCTGACAATACCCGTCGACGACGGCCCAATGGGGATCGTCAACCACGATTCGTGCACTTTCCAGACAGGACCGCCGACAGGCGGGGTGAACCTATGAAACGGACAAGCCTCACTGCGGTCCTCCTCCTCATCGCCATCGCGATGCTGCCTGCCATCGCGGCAGGAGCGAGCTCGTACTGGTCGAACCAGATCATCGGGCCGGATTATACCGTACCTGCGAACGCGTTCAACCCGCCCGATGCAACTGAATGGAACAAATTTTATGGAGGCTATGCATCGCAGATAGCATCCCCGTACGAAACACCGGGCGGACTCCTGCCGTATGACTTCACGGATACCGCCCCCATCAACGCGACACCGGCAACACCGGGCTCCCTGTACCCGCGGGCAGTCACCGTGCTTCCGATAATCCCGGGTACGGGTCCCGGCGTGTTCCCGGTATATTCGGATACCGTTCCCTCGCCGGTTGTCCCGGGGAATTTCGCAGTCGTTTCTCCATCCATATTGTTCCCCTCCGGGAACGGCAGCCCGGTTCCGGTATCGTTCCCGAACCCTGCCATCATTCCCTTCGTATATCCGGTCCCCGTGCTCCCGGATACCCCGGATTCCGGCGGAGCTTCGGTGACGCCGACACCCACACCGGCACCTGAAGAGGCTGTCTTCATCAGCGACCTGAATCTCCAGGAGGATTATGTGAAGATTACGAACAGCGGGCTTACGCAGGTGGATCTGACCGGGTGGAAGATTGTCGAGGGAAATACCCGGCAGACGATCACGTTCATCGCCTTCCCGCAGGGGAACGGCCAGACATTCACCTTCACCCTGTACCCGCTGACCACCCTGACCGTCTATTACGGGAAAACCGGGCCGGTCACGGCGACCGAGGCATACTGGCCGTCCGCGAAGAACGTCTGGAACGACCAGGGTGATACCGCATACCTCTATAACCCCCAGGGACATCTGGTGAGTTCGCTCACCCGGTAGAATTTTCTCTTTTTTCTCGTCCGTTTTAGAACAAACCAACCCGTTTTACGCGGATCCTATGCCCCGTGGCCGGGTACCGATCACCGGTTGAAGGATCATAAGATCGGTTCTGAAATACCCGGCCGGAGCGCGATAGCAAACGGTTATCCTTCGTTATTTTGCCTGAAATAACGAATTATAGGAGAGATCGGGGATTTTCTCCGATCGGAGACCTATACGGGCAGCATTCAGATAAAACGGAGCCCCCGGAAGCCCCGGATGGGATGACCTCTCCCGCTATTCGAAGAGAATTCAGTCATTAAAGCAGGAATCCGGTCATTTTTCAGCAAAATTTCAGATCAGTTGTTCCCTCATAGGCATCGGCAAGATCCACGGTAAATGATAGCATCCTCACCCTTATCATTAGGTAAACCCTAACTAATGAGAGATCGAAACATGAGAGAACGCGGAGGAGCACCTGTTCGAAGCGCTGGAGAACCTTCTCCGCGAAAAGAACGAATGTTCCTCCCGGATCCTCTCCGAATGCGGATTATCGGACATGACGGTCAGGCAGATCGCCTACCTAAAAACCATCGACGAGGACAGGGGAAGTCACCTTCACCCGGCTCGCGGAGATCACCCGGAACTCGAAACCGACGATCACCGAGATGGTCAACAAGTTCGTCCGGAGGGAGTGCGTCTACCGCGAACCCTGCAGGGAAGACGGGAGGGTCCTCTACATCCGCCTGACCGAGAAGGGGCAGCGGATCGCACAGGCCGAAGACGACGCCCTGCGCCAGGTGATCGAACGGATGATGGAGACCCTCGACGAACGCGAGCAGGAACTCCTCATCCGGCTGCTGGAAAAGGTCAGGTAATTCTCTTGCCGCACACATTCGCATCAAAGATCAAAGCTTTATTATCGAGGCAACCCATGCAATCAGTCAAAACTGACAATTTACCGGAATCAATCGTCATTCCACTCTTCGAGATCGTCGTCTTCCCGGACAGCCAGACAAAATTCAAGGTCGACCGGGCCACCGGGGAGATCCTGCTCGCCGGGATGCGGTACGGCGGGACGGCCCACGCGGTCGGGCTGACCGTGAAGAACGGCACGAGCCCGCAGGAGCTGACCGCAGAGTCGTTATATAAGACCGGGAACCTCTTCCGGATCACCCGGATGCAGCCTGCCGACGACGGGTACCTCATCTGGGTGCGGGTCGTCCACCGGGTGAAGGCGATCTCGCTCTCCGAAAAGGACGGGCGGTTCTCTGCCACGTACGAGCAGGTCCCCGAGATCAAAGACCTCGAGGAAGACTTAAAAGCCCGGATCCTGGCGGACGTAAAGACGACCGTCCACGAGATCAGCAGCCATTTCCCCGGCTCGGAACAGTTCACCAAGCCGCTCGAGGGGATGGACTCGGTCGACCAGATCATGGGGTTCGTGATGCCCTTCCTGCCGGTGAACCTGGGCGAGAAACAGGCGCTCCTCGAGATGGACTCGGTCCGGCAGCGGTACATCACGTTCCTCGACCTGCTCATTAAAACGCGGGAGGAGATCAGGATCCGGATCGAGATGGTGAAGAAGGTCTCGGACCGGGTGAGCAAGTCGAACCGTGAGGCGATGCTCCGGGAACAGCTCCGGGTGATCCAGGAGGAGCTGAACGAGAGCGACGGCGTCGCCGGGGACGACGGGTACCGGGAGCGGATCGAGCAGGCGAAGATGCCCGACGATGTGCGGAAAAAGGCACTCGCCGAGGTGAGGAAACTCGAGAACGGCGGCCCCCATAACCACGAGAGCGGCGTGATCCGGAACTACCTCGACCTCCTGCTCGACCTCCCGTGGGTGACGGAGGAGAAGAAGAGCATCGATATCGAACAGGCCCGGAAAGTCCTCGAGAGCCACCACAACGGCCTCGAGAAGGTGAAGGAACGGATCGTCCAGCACCTCGCGGTCATGAAATTGAAGCAGGAGAAACAGGGCTCGATCCTCCTCTTCGCCGGCCCGCCCGGCACCGGCAAGACGAGCCTCGGGAGGAGCATCGCGGAGGCCCTCGGCCGCGAGTACGTCCGGATCAGCCTCGGCGGCGTCCGGGACGAGGCCGAGATCCGGGGGCACCGGCGGACCTATGTCGGGGCCCTGCCCGGGAGGATCATCCAGGGCATCAAGAGGGCCGGGACGAAGAACCCGGTCTTCATCCTCGACGAGATCGACAAGCTCGCGGTCTCGTACGCGGGAGACCCGGCGAGCGCGCTTCTGGAAGTCCTCGACCCCGAACAGAACAGCACGTTCTCGGACCACTACCTGGAGGTCCCCTACGACCTCTCCGACGTGCTCTTCATCGCGACCGCAAACTCCCTCGCGACGATCCCGGCACCGCTCCTCGACCGGATGGAGCTGATCGAGATCTCGGGCTACACGAAGAACGAGAAGTTCGCGATCGCAAAAGACCACCTCCTGCCCGAGATCCTGACCGAGCACGGCCTCGATGCGGAGAAGCTCCGGATCGAGGACGAGGCGATGAAGGTGATCATCGACACCTACACCCGCGAGGCAGGTGTCCGGTGGCTGAAGAAGCAGCTCGCGAAGACCGCCCGGTACGTCTCCGAGAAGATCGTCTCCGGGAAGGCGGAACTCCCGTTCGTGGTGACCCCGGAGATGCTTCCGGAGATCCTCGGGAAGGAGCCGGTCCGGCATGAGGTGGCACGGAAAGACCCCGTCCCCGGCGTCGTGACCGGCCTTGCATGGACCCCCGTCGGCGGGGAGATCCTCTTCATCGAGGGGACCTTCATGCCCGGGACCGGCAAGCTCACCCTCACCGGCCAGCTCGGGGACGTGATGAAGGAGTCGGCGACGATATCGCTCTCCCTCATCCGGTCCCGGCTCGCACACCAGGAGAGCGGGTTCGACTTCATCACGAGCGATATCCACATCCACGTGCCCTCGGGAGCGACCCCGAAGGACGGTCCCTCGGCAGGGGTGACCCTGTTCACGGCGCTCGCCTCCCTGATCACCGGGAAGACCGTCGACCCGCACCTGGCCATGACCGGCGAGATCACCCTCTCCGGTGCGGTTCTGCCGGTCGGCGGGATCAAGGAAAAGGTCCTTGCCGCTCACCGGGCGGGAATAAAGAAGGTGATCCTGCCGAAGGAGAACGAGCGGGACCTGCAGGACGTGCCGGAGGATGTCCGGGCCGAACTCGCGTTCGTGACGGTCGAGACCGTCGAAGAGGTCCTCCGGGAGGCGCTCGGCATCGACCTCCCCCGGGCCTCGGCCATGCTCCATGCGGGGAACAGCTTCGTCCCCGTGCAGAACGTGTAAAAAGGTAAGAAGGGGTTCGGGCGGTATTTAGGAATGACAAAGTCCGGCCCCTCCAAACCCTTCATTCTGTGTACGGAGAAACCCGGGGCGTTCTCTGGACCAATTCCGGTGACCATACTCTTATTGTAGAGGAATCGCCAAACACCATACAAGGATGTGAACGGATGCCCGATCTCGTCACAACGCGCCGGCGCAAAAGTCCTCTTATCAAAAAACTGGAAGGAGCAGCCCCGGCTATCAGCTCACAGTTCGGGGTGACAAAGATCGGCATCTTCGGGTCGTTTGCCCGCGGCGAACAGACACGGAAGAGCGACGTGGACGTGCTCGTGGATTTTGCCGAAGGGCACGCAACACTTAAAAATTTTGTCGGACTTGCCGATCTCCTTGAAACGCTCTTCAAACGGAAAGTGGATCTCATCACGGTCGAAGGGGTTGATAAATATATCCGCGAGAAGATTGAGGCCGAGGTGATCTGGGTTGAAGGATAACACAGTCTATCTCCACCACATCCTTGACGAGATCCTGTTCCTGAAACGGATATCGCATGACCGGACACGTGATGACCTCATGAACGATGATTATTTTGCACACGCCGTCCGGAGCGCAATCGAAGTAATCGGAGAAGCGGCCGGAAATGTCCCGGATCCAATCAGAACAGAAAACCCGGATATTCCCTGGAGGGAGATGGCGGCACTTCGTAACCGGATCATTCACGGCTATTTCAGGATCGATTATTCCATTGTCTGGAATGTGATTGTCCAGGATCTCCCGGCGATCGAACCGAAAATCTCTGCACTTATTCAGAGAATGGATAACAGGTCAGGGAAATAAAACCTTTCACCGGGCGGGAATAAAGAAGGTGATCCTCCCGAAGGAGAACGAGCGGGACCTGCAGGACGTGCCGGAGGATGTCCGGGCCGAACTCGCGTTCGTGACGGTCGAGACCGTCGAAGAGGTCCTCCGGGAGGCGCTCGGCATCGACCTGCCCCGGACCTCCGTCATGCTCCATGCCGGGAACCAGCTTCGTCCCCGTGCAGAACGTGTGAACGGGACGAGGAGAATGCGGCGAGCCGGATCATCCATTCTCCTGCACAATACGGATACGCTCCTCTCAATCGAAAGAAAGAATCCCTCTTTTTTTTACCCTGATGCGTGGCAGGCCGTTTCAGTACTCCACGAAGCCAAAAAAAAGGAACAATCCAATAATCACCCGATCAGGTACGTAACCGTGACCGTTGCAGTTACGGTCACATCTCCGGGCTGGATCGGCGTTGTCGTTGCGCCGGGTGCGATATCGCTCCGTACATAGTTCTGGAACGGGATCGGCGTGTACCCACCGCCGGTATCGGCGGACTTCACCGAGATGATATTGACCCCGAGCGCAGCGGCGACCGTCTGTGCATCGGCAGCAGCCCTGGCGGTGGCTTCTTTCAGCGCTTCGGTCCGCATCACCTGGGCCTGTTCGTCTGAGAGGAGGAACTGGATGGAACTCGCCTGGTTGATCCCGTTCGCAACGCCGATGTCGATAACTTCTCCGGTCCGGTTCACATCGTGTAGGGTGACGGTCAGGGTGTTTGTCACGCGATAGGTCCTGATCTTCTGCAGGGTGCCGAGCTTCGACTCGTCGTACACCGGGTAGATGGTATAACCGGTGGTCTTGAGAGCGTCCTCCGGGATCCCGGCGGCGGTCAGTGCATTCATCACCGTCGTCATGCGGGCGGCATTCTCAGCCTGGGCTGCCCGTACATTGGGATTCTCGGTCTCGACCGCGAGAGAGATCTGTGCACGGTCGGGTGTCCCGATGACGGAACCGGTCCCCGACGCCGTGATCGTATGGTCGGTGCCGGTCTCGGCCGCTGAAACCGCCCCGATCGCAACCATGGCGATGAGGAGCAGGACAACGGTAAGAATCGCTCTTTTGTGTTTCATAATGGATCAGGACAGACATTAACCGGCGTTCGGTTTTAAGGTTGCCTTGACTGCGAACGGAATGGCAGTCATCATGAGATTGCCGCGGAGCCTGAACTGTCCCGGAGAATGCCTGCCCTCCTTATCCAATAGTTCACCTCGTGATCCAACGAAAGAAGGTATCCCCTCACCCCTTCCGGTACTTCTTCCCTTCCGAGAATGCCCGGCCGACCTGTTTTCCCACCCCGAAATAGGCGAGATTCGCGTACACAATCGGGTTGACCTTGGTGATATCCGGTTTCCCGCCCGTCGTGCATGCCTTATCAGCATGGATCTCCACGACCTCGCCGATTCGGAGGATGTGGCTCCCGCAGTCGACCGATTCAAACAGCCTGCATTCGATGTTGACCGGGCACTCCTCCGCCAGGGGGGCGGTCTTCAGCTTCCCGTAAAAAGACCGGAAGACAGCGGACTTGTCCTCCTGCGCACCGGAGACGAGACCGCAGTGGTCGGTCGGGATAACCTGGTGTACCGACGGGATGTTCAGGGAAAAGGTCCCGTTCTGTTCAATCCCCTTTGCCGTATACCGTGCCTTGTTGATCGCGACGCATACCATTGGCGGCACCATGCAGGCGACCGTCGCCCATGCGGCGGTCATGTAGGTCGGCTTTCCATCGACGGTTGCACCCACGAGCACGGTGGGGAGTACGCTCATGTACGGCATCGGGCCGAGCGTGATTTTTTCCATGGTTTCTCTCTCCACGGATAGGAGGGGAGGGGAGGTGCGTTAAGGGTATCTTTGCATGAGGCAGCGCCAGCGGGCATCGATTCGGGTTGTCCGGTTCAGGGAGAATATCTCTCCGGTGAGTTGAGATCGGGCCCCCCTCACACCCCGAACTTCCCCGGGAGCTCCTTCGCCCATTGTGCAATCGCGTCCCAGTCGCGGAAATCCCCGACCGGGGCTTTCACCATCCCGATCATCCGTTTCTGGATGAAGTTGAGCGTCGCGAGGTCGATCCGGCCGGCAAAGAGCGCCTCGGCGACCGGTTCCAGGGGCGAGAGGGTATCGTGAAGGATCTTCTTCGCTTTCTCTATCTCCCCGGGATTCGTCCCCACCGGGGCCACCCCGACGGCGAATGCAGCGACCGGCAGCGTTGCCAGGGTCTCCCGGTACCTTCCCACGAACTTCCCCACATCGCCCACGATCTTTCCCATGTAGAACGGTCCCCCGATGACGACCGCGTTATACCCCTCGGGCGACGGGGCCGATTTCAGTTCGACGACATCGACCATGTACCCCACCGACTGCAGTTCCTTTCCGATGGCCTCTGCGATCCCGGCGGTCGATCCCTTCGGCGATACATACGCGACAAGAATGCGGGCGGACATGAAATTCCTCAAGGGATATTGAATGAAGTCGCGATATAAAAAGAGATGGGCGTGAGAGCGTTATTGCAATTCGGGAAGGACCCAGCTCATACGTTCAGCTTCCCGGGCAGGTTCTTCGCCCATTTCGCGATCGCTTCCCAGTCGCGGAAGTCCCCGACCGGGGCGTTTACCTTTCCCACCATCCATTTCTGGATGAACGAGAGCTTCTTCAGCTCTATCCTGCCGGCAAAGATCGTCTCAGCAACCGGTTCCAGGGGTGCGAGAGCCCTATGAAACGTCTTCTTGGCATCGCGTATCTGGACGGGATCTCTTCCCACCGGCGCCACGCCGACGGCAAATGCAGCGACCGGCATTTTTACCAGGGTATCGCGGAATCTTTCCACGAACTTCCCCACACCGCTCACGACCTTTCCTGAATAGAAGGGGCCCCCGATGACCACCGCCCGGTAGCCTTCGAGCGATTTCACCGTATTCATCCCGGCGACATCGACCGTATACCCCGCCGACCGCAGTTCTTTCCCGATCGCCTCTGCGATTTCGGCGGTCGATCCCTTCGGCGATACATATGCGACCAGTATGCGGGCGGACATGATTGTTCCTCAGTGGAGTTCGAGGTCGGATTATAAAAAACGGGCGGAGAGGGGTATCGACCGGGGCATACTGCTCATCCCGGTCATCGGATCTTCCCGGTGCGAAGCCCATTTAACTTCCCGGGACGTAATTCCTTTCATGAACCTTCCGGGCCTGATCCTGTGTCTGGGTATCGTATGCATCCTCGTTGCCGGATGCACGACCCTGTCCCCGCAGGCCACAGCTCCTTCAACAGGAACCGGTACATCTCCCGGGGTTACGACCACCCCGGCGACATCCTCCGTACCGGCGACCGGTATGCCGCTCATCACCCCGGGACCGGTGGATCTTTCCATCCGGGTATCTCCGGAACGATACATCCCCCTCATGTCATCCACGGTCGGGATCGGTCTTACCCCCGAGTATTCAGGTCCCGGCCCGGTCGTGTACAGCTGGAATACCAGTTATGGGTACTTCGTCGGCTGGAATGCACCGGATTTCAACGTGATCCCGTATAGCAACAGCGTCGAAACCACCGATCAGACCATCTACTGGTCGTATTCACCCGATGACATGGGGAAAGAGAAACCGCCGGTCACCATCCGTCTCGTCGTAAAAACACCGCCGCGTTCTCATGGCGGGAACGCAACCATTGTCGTGAGATACCTCCATATAAGATGGGAAAATACCGATACCGCGGTGATCACCCCGTAGGATGAACGGTGTCTCATATGGATTAAAAATCAGCGTGCGGATTCCGTGATACGTACCATGAACGAGTGTGTATGCCCCGGATGCGGGATCCATCTCCCCGCCAATAACCTCGAGCCGGCAGAGCGGTTCAACGCCACGGGCGAGTGCCTCGAGAAGTGCTTCGCGGTGTTCTGCTGGACCCTCGTGCACGAGGACCCCCGGTTCATCCACCAGTACGCGGTCGATGCCTATGCAGCCCAGCACTCCGGCGACCGGACCCGGCCGGTAACGACGGTCTTTGCACTCATCGGCCTCTATCTTGCCGTGGAGAAAGGGTACACGGGGCGGCAGGTTCAGCTCGCCCACATGCAGATCGGGAAGAAAAGACGGGACTGGCCCCGGCTGGAATCTCCGGAGCACCCGGCGGAACTGACCGTGATGGACGTCCTGCAGGCGGGGACGAATACAGAGAAAGAGGAGATGCTGATGCGGTGGGCGGCGTCGGTCTGGCAGAGCTGGGAGCGTCGCCACCAGTGGGTGAGGGAGACGACGGAGCGGGTGCTCTACGGGGAAGGCAGATAACGGGGTATTCACAGCTCGCGGAACACCTGCATCCGGATCATGGATGAGACAGGCTCATATCCTCACATCCCGGTATATTTACGTGGAGAAGAGGGTCGTCCTTCCATTCCGAGTCATCCATCCTGAATGGGAGGAAAAAACATACGATGGATGAGTGCGATACTCATGATTCTTTGTGAGAATGAAACGACATGACCATGATTATCATTGATCGGGACCTCTGCACATCGTGCGGAATCTGTGCGAAAATATGTCCGGTCGGGCTCATTCCGCCACCGGACGGTGATCAGGTACCGGATATTCCGGAGTCGGACCAGACGTTCTGTATCAACTGCGGGCACTGTGAAGTCTTCTGCCCGTCGCAGGCGCTCACGCTGAATTTCGCACCCGGAGAAAAGGAGATCGTCTCACCCGGCACGGGAGTAATTCCATCGGAACAGCTCGGATACTACCTGAAAAACCGGCGCTCGATACGGCATTTCTCAAAGAGACCGGTCGCACGGGAGGCGATCGAATCGCTTCTGGATATCGTCCGGTATGCACCTTCGGGGGGGAACCGGCAACCGGTCCAGTGGATCGTCGTCCACGATCCGAAAAAGGTGTACCGGTATGCGGCGCTTACCATCGACTGGATGCGGGATTTATCGAGGACAAACGATCCCCTCGGCAACCGGTACAATCCGGCCGCCATGGTTGCCGCATGGGAGAGGGGAAACGATGTTATCTGCCGGGATGCCCCGCATCTCCTGATTGCGCATGCCCCGGCTGAACTCGGCACTCCTTCCGTGGATGCGATAATTGCGCTCACCTATGCAGACATCGCCGCACCCGCGTTCGGGGTCGGGATGTGCTGGGCAGGATTCCTCTCCCTGGCAGCCATGTCATGGAAACCCCTGCAGGAGGCGATCGATCTCCCCGAAGGACGGGTCTTCTCATATGCGCTGATGTTCGGATACCCCGATTACCAGACCTATGGAATCCCGCGACGGAACCCCGTGCAGGTGACCTGGCAGTAGGGCACAAGACGGGTACGAAAAGTCCCACGGCTCCGGTTCCATCTGGTTCATCCTGGGTGTTGGAGGCACCCGGGTTGATCTTATGAGAGCGGGTTTAACGAAATGGACGAACGCCATCTCGGCGATCCGGCAAGAGCAGGTGAGTTGCCGGAGCTTGTTCGGGACTCTCGCCCTGAAAACCGCTCGTCCCAATAATTATTACCCTTCCCGTCCCATGCGTACCTGTGATGGACAACCATGACAGACTGTTTTGTACATCCCGGACCATCATGCGATCCCTGCTCCATTAAGCGGGATAGCATACGCTGAATCGCCGATCGAATCAGTAACAACGCTGTTTTTTCCGCCCAACCCCGTTGCAGCATTCAGGCATATCGCCGCTCCCGGGCATCCTGCATACCGGGACGAATTATCGCCGGAAACGTCGGCAGGGAGGATTCCATGGAACATCCCCTGATATCCGGTGCGGAGATCCTTGTCGAATCACTCCGCCGGCAGGGAGTGACCACGATATTCGGTTATCCCGGTGCCGCGGTTCTTCCTATCTATGACGAACTCTATTCGTCCCCGATCCGGCATATCCTCGTCCGCCATGAACAGGCGGCAGCCCACGCGGCCGACGGGTTTGCCCGGGCCTCCGGTCGGACCGGCGTCTGCCTCGCCACCTCCGGGCCCGGCGCATGCAACCTTATTACCGGGATCGCGACCGCATTCATGGACTCGAGCCCGATCGTCGCGATCACCGGCCAGGTGCCGACAGATATGCTCGGGAATGACGCCTTTCAGGAAGCCGACATCACGGGGATGACCATGCCGGTCACCAAGCACAATTATCTCGTGAAACGGACCGAGGACCTCGGGAGGTTGATACAGGAAGCGTTCCACATTGCCGGGACCGGCCGGAAAGGACCGGTGCTGATCGACATCCCCAAGGACGTGAGTACCGGCCGGATTCCCTGGCACGAGGACGACGATACCGTGGACCTGCGGGGGTACCGGCCGACCCTCGGCGGACACCCCCGGCAGATCGAAAAGGCGGTGGATCTGATCCGGAATGCCGAACGCCCGCTCATCTATGCCGGAGGGGGAGTGATCGCCGGCGATGCCTCCGGGGCACTGGTCCGTCTTGCGGAGCGGATGATGATCCCGGTCGCGACGACCCTGATGGGGCTCGGCTGCATCCCGGGTGATCACCCGCTCAACCTCGGCATGCTCGGGATGCACGGGACCGTTTCAGCAAACTATGCAGTCACCGAATGCGATCTGCTGATTGCAACCGGTGTCCGGTTCGATGATCGGGTTACGGGGAAGATCGGGGCCTTCGCTCCTCACGCACAGGTGATCCATATCGATATCGACCCGGCGGAGATCGGGAAGAACAAGGAGGCGCACCTTCCGATCGTGGGCGATTCGAAGACAGTCCTCCACCAGCTACTGGCAGGACTCGACCGGGGAAAAGAACGCGATGCCTGGCACCGGAAGATCCGCGAATGGAAACATCTCCATCCGCTCCGGTCAACGGAGGACGGGAACCTCCACCCGCAGTACATCCTCCGGACGATGAGCGAAATGCTCCCCGGCGACACGATGATCGTATCCGAGGTCGGCCAGCACCAGATGTGGACGGCACTGCATTATTGTTTCCGGCATCCCCGCCAGTGGATCACGTCCGGGGGTCTCGGGACGATGGGCTTCGGGCTTCCCGCCGCGATGGGAGTCCATTACGCACGCCCCGGCGTCCCGGTCTTCGATATATCCGGGGACGGGAGCATCCAGATGAATATCCAGGAACTCGGAACGATAGCCCAGTACCATATCCCGGTAAAGATCGCGATCATGAACAACCGGTTCCTCGGAATGGTCAGGCAGTGGCAGGAGCTCTTCTATGACCGGCGATACGCGTTTACCGAGCTCCCGCCCCTGGACTTTGTCAAGATCGCAGAGGCCTATGGGATACCCGGGTTACAGGTTGAATCCTGTGAAGAAGTGAAACACGCGATACAGACTGCAACCGAGACCGAAGGACCGTTCCTGATGGATTTCCGGGTCGAACGGGAGGACAATGTCTTTCCCATGGTCCCGGCAGGGGCCGCGATAAACGAGATGATCCAGGAGTAAGGGCCGTGAGGAGGTAATCATCCGGATCCGTACGCCGGAACCAGGGCTCCTCTCCGGTCCCTCCTCCCGGTCTGGACGCCGGAGGGATCACCCCCTGGGAAGGCCTTCCTGTCTATTAGCACACGGCGTGGAGGCCGGAATATCCCGGGATTGAAAGATCTCCCTGCATATTAATACCCAGCAAGGAGGCCGGAGTATCCCGCGATTGCAAATACTCCGCCTTTTTCTCCGCTGAAAAATCCCGGTGCCTGTTCAATGCTTCATCGGGACGTCGAAGAAAATGTTCTTCCCCGATGCCTTGAGGGGAATACCGTAAGCAACGGTGCATCCCTTCAGCATCCCCCGTTTCAGGGCGGCGATACCGATCGAGGCCATGACCCGGTTGTCCACGTTGTGGATACTTGCGGTTTTCACCGCCGATCCGACGGCGATGCCGATGTCCGTGACCTTGAACACGCAATTTGGTCCCGGGTAGAGCGCGGGTTTGTTCTTCCCCGCCTTAGCCACCTCTTCCATCTCGGCGCAGGTCGCGAACCCGCATCCACCGCAGTTAATTCCGGGTGTTTCCTGCCCCCTGACCCCGATCAGGACCGTGGCGTCGCTTGCCTTTACCTGTTCTCCGTTAATACGGAAGAAATCCAGTTTCAGCTCGTCCGCCCACGCGATCATACTGTCTCCCATCCGTTCCTTCTCCTTCCCGGTGAGGATCTCGACCTGAATCGAGTCGATTCCCACGGCCTTTGGCGCCGTCCGGGCTGCAAGGGCCATGAGTTCTGCAACAGATTTTACCGCTTCCGATTCAATTGACATACCCCGAATGTGTTCACCGGGGTAAAAAAGGGATCCCCGCATACCCACAGAGTCGATCACGGAAACCTGGCTTCGGACAACCAGTAAACGGCCGAAGAGTATCAGAAAGGAATAGTCAGCCGGGAACTGGCGTCTACTGAACGGGCGAACCTGTTGCCGGATCACGGACCAGGGTGTACCGGTTTCCGGTCCGGGAAACACACCCCATCGCGAGAAGATCCCCTATTGCGTCACGGACCTCACGAATCGGCACACGAAGGCAGTAATGGTCCCCGAGTTCCCTCTGAATAGCTTCCTCGCCGAGCGGACCTTCCGCGAGAACCTTCGCGGCAAATCCCACGAGGTCCTCGTGTACCGCCCACGGGTAAATGATCCAGCGCCATTCCTGCTCCTCCCGGGCGAAATAATCCGGACAGAACGATGATTTCACCTTGTGCTGGAGGACCGCCGTCCGGATCTCTTCTGGTCCGAGGCTCCGGATATACGAAACGGCAGCATCCAGGGTCTGGCCGGTATCGGTCACGTCGTCCACGATCAGCACCGCCTGGTCCCGGATATCGACCGCGAGTGGAAACCGGACGATCACCCGGGGTTTCTCCTGTGCGGCCATCCCCCAGTGCTCGACCTTGAAACTGGTCAGCATATTGTTGAGTAAAAAATCGCAGACCACGCGGGCGGGGACATACCCTCCCCGGCCGATCGCGATGACGATGTCCGGCCGATACCCGGACTCCTTTATCAGGAGTGCCAGAGACCTGGCCAGTTCAGAGAAATCCTCCCAGCTCACGAGTTCGCAGGGAAATACCTCGGCAGCCATCTGATCCTTAGAGGCACGCTGATGATATTGAGGGTTCCGGGCATCCGGTACCCAGTCTGATGCACGTCACGGTTCAGAACATTTATCTGTATCACCGGAGACCGCTCCTCCAGGTAGAGGGGATGGACTGCTCAATTGTCACGGGACCGGTCTTCGCACGCCATGACTGCAGTGGGCACCCGGAATGCCAGGAACGCCTCGCGCTCGCGATATCAGGGGTTCCCGGGGATGTCAGGCGGATCGCTCCCCGGCCCGCGTCCGAAGAGGAACTCGCTCTCGTCCACGACCGGGACTACATCGCGATGATCCGGGAACGGTGCGCAGCCTGCCAGCCGGGCCGTTGCATGTACCTGGACCCCGACACGTACATCACCCGCGATTCCTTCGAGGTCGCCCGGTTCGCTGCCGGGGGGACGATCCTTGCGGCCGAGCAGGCCCTCTCCGGGACTCATTCGTTCGCGTTCGTCCGGCCGCCCGGTCACCACGCGGGCCGGCGGTATGCGATGGGCTTCTGCATCTTCAACAATGTGGCGGTCGCGGCCGCCCATGCACTGCAATCGGTCGAACGGGTAGCGATCGTCGACTGGGACATCCACCACGGGAACGGGACCCAGGAGATCTTCTATGATTCGGGGCATGTGCTTTACTGCTCGATCCATCAGGCACATTCCTTCCCGGGAACCGGGTTGCCGGGGGAGACCGGGGTCGGGGAGGGGAAAGGGCATACAGTCAACATCCCCGTCCCTGCCGGATCGACGATTGAAACGTACCGCGACGCATTTGACACCTTCATTCCATTGGTGAGGGAATACGATCCGGACCTCGTCCTTGTCTCCGCGGGCCAGGACATCCTCGCGGACGACCCGCTCGGCCGGATGGAGATCCTGCCGGAAAACTTTGCGGAACTGACGAGGCTCGTGCGGAAAATGACTGACGATCACCTTGCATTCGTGCTCGAGGGAGGGTATGGTCCGTCCCACGGGGAGGCGATCGCCGCGATCTTCCGGGAGCTGCGGGAGAAATAGGGGAAGGCATTCGCACGTATCGGAATAGAGACAAAGAATATATTCCCGTTTTCATTGATAGGATTCGCAGAAAAAAAAGAAGATGATATTGTTCAGATCATGAGCAGTCTTTCCTGTAATTTGGCCGCTTTGTCCTTATCATAACCTTTTAATTCATCAATAGCCTCGGTTGCCACCTGCAACGAATTAATCGTCTTCATATTCGCACGATCCGTTCCCATAGCCCCGATCTGATAGCCGAGGAACGCTCCGACAATGGTGCCGAGGACACTGGTAAACAGGCCGACAACCGCGGCGACCTGCTCACCATTGAAACTGGTTCCCAGTTTCAAAAGAACGACAACCACCAGCAATGCAATCGCAAGACCGACGATGGTGATTAAAAATGCAAACCAAAGCCGATTTGTTTCTAATTTGTAGTACATCTCATGAATATCCATATGCTGAATACCCCCCTGATGCGGAATAATTTATGTATGAACTAAAAAATTTTTTTATTTGAATTTCTCACATTTTTCAACTCTTTGTTCCGTGCTCGGTCTGCAGATATTCCGCTGCGTAATTCCGGCACCGATCTCACGACCTATGGTGCAGGTGGGGGGTAGACAATTAAAGCCGGAACGCAACAGACGTGAACAGACAAATATTCTATCGGGACTGAAACAAACCCGGTTAACGTGTTCCGTCAGGTTCCGGAGCTCAGCTATTTATCGATAACCGTCTTCCAAAGGGAGTATGAGATCCAGTATACCCATTCTCCTCCTCGTCGCAGTACTGCTTCTGATTATCCCGGCCGGGGCGATGGCACACCCGGTAACCGGGTTCAACCTGTTTTCGGGTGGTCTTACTGCATTACCCGGTGCAGCGGACCTGAACAGCGTCTTATCTTCCCTGCCCGGCGCTGGTGGCAACCTCACCGGGGATGCCCCGGTTATGACCACACCGTCCGGAAGCCCGGACCCTCTCCTGGACGAGCTCCTCCTGGGAAACGAGCGGTTCCGGAACGACGTCTATAATTATAGCATCGAACAGTACCAGGAACTTGCCGCCGCCCAGGAACCCGGGGTACTCTGGATCGGCTGCTCGGATTCGCGTTCCGATCCCGAACGGATCACGGATGCCGGGCCCGGGGAGATCTTTGTCACCCGCAATGTCGGCAATATCGTCCCGAACCATGACTGGAGCCTGGCTGCGGTGGTGGAATATTCCATCAACTACCTCCAGGTCCAGGAGATCATCGTCTGCGGGCATTCGGACTGCGGTGCGATGAAAGCGCTCGACCAAAACCTCACCGACCCCTACATCCCGCTCTGGCTCAACGATGCCCGGGAAGCACAGACCAGGGTCGACAGCCAGATCCCCGCGCCGGTAACCCCGGAGGAGAAGAGTGAGCGGGCCCGCCAGATCGAGCTCGAGAACGTCCGGCTCCAGGTCGAACACCTGATGACCTACCCCTCCGTCAAGGAGGCCGTCGAAGAGGGCAGGGTCCATGTCCACGGCCTCTACTACGATCTCTCGACCGGCGTCCTCTCCCGGGTGGTCTGACCCGAAAACTCACTTATTTTTAACGGATCATTCTCACGGAATGACCAGTCATCTCAATCCCGTTTCCTGATCGCCAGGAGTAATCCAGTCAATGCAAGCGCAGCGATGATCGTGAACGGAAAGATCGGGGCGCTCGTCGGCGGGGTGACCGGCGTCGTGGTTTGCAGGGTCGTCGTCGTGACCGGCGATGCGATCGGCGGATTGACATGGACGACGAAGTTTGAGACTGGCTGAACTCCAACGACAGGGGACGCAATCGGGCAGAGGGCAGCCGGTGCCTGGCCGGCAACGAATTGAACGTAGACACTCGAATTGTCGTTCGCCTGGTTGTAGGTGAAGTTCTGACCGGGGGTGAGCGAGGTGTTCCAGACCGGACCGCCGACCCTGCTTATGGTGACGATGGTGGAATTCGCGGTGCAGAAGGAACCGGTACAGTCCGTGCAGTCCGGGATTGTGTAATAGGTGACCGAATAGTCCGCTATCAGGGGTGCAGGAAGGCTTTCCGGGTCCCCAAAGAGGTCCCGGGCAAACCAGTTCTCGATGCCCGGCGTGGGGAAGAGCGTGCCTATCCCGATCCACATTCCTCCGGGCCCCCCGATGCTCGTCGCCTCGACCTGGCTCCCGACTGTGACCGTGGCAAAGACGTCCGATACCGGGGAAGTCCCGTTCAGGGTCAGCGGGATGATCGGGTCCCAGGTGCAATTGGTGGTATTATTCCCGAATACACAGCCGTACTGGTGTGTTGCGTTGATAGTGACCACGTTGTTCGCCGGGTCCAGGGAGGTAACCGTCCCCCGGTAGGTGATCTCCTGCAGTGCCGCGGTTGCTGGAAATACGAGCAGGGCAATGAGAATACAGAACCCTGCCAATCCCGCCATTTTCACTCCTTTCATGATGCAAAATCCTCCGTTATTTTTCCATGGCTCACCGAAGATTGGAGCCGTAAGTTCCGGGAGGAGGATCGGTGAACAAGATACAAGAGCCTGACGGTCGCCGCTAACGGAACCCTAATCTGCGGTATAGTTTCTGTCATTACCTCCCGCTTTATCATCTTTGCTGATCCATAGTTATGACGGTTCGAAAACGGACTATAACTATGACCAGCCTGCTGAAGTTTGGAACACAGAGCGGTAAAAAGCGAGGATTACTCGTTCTCTTTATCCTCCACTCGCTCTCCCGGGAACCCAAGTCGGGATACGACCTCCGGAAGGAGATCGGGGAAAAGACCCATGGGATGTGGGTGCCGAGCAAGGGGACCCTCTACCCGGTGCTCCACCAGCTGGAGGACGAACATCTCATCTCGGTCTCGGACACCGGAAAACGGTCGCGGATCGTCTTTTGCCTGACCCCGAAGGGGGAGGAGACGCTCGCAACCTTCAAGGAACGGAGCCGGGAGTCGCATAAAAAGATGGCACTCTATAAAAACCTGATATTCGACATCTTCGGGGGCGAAAAGATCACCATGAAAGGTCTCCTTTTTGAGATCAGAACAACGGTGGACGAACTGCCTCCCGGCACCGAAGATCTGGCGGTACCGATCCTGGAAACCTGTCTGAACAATTTGAAAAGGATACCCTGAAATGCCTGCGGCAATACACGTCGACCAGCTGACCAGAAATTTCAACGATCTGGTCGCGGTCGACCATATCTCATTTGATATCGGGCACGGCGAGATCTTCGGCCTGCTCGGCCCGAACGGGGCCGGCAAGACGACCACCATCTCCATGCTCGCCACGATGCTGAAGCCGACCTCGGGTTCGGCGACGGTGAACGGTATGGACATCGAACGCGACGAGGACGGGGTCAGGAAGTCGATCGGGATCGTCTTCCAGGACCAGAGCCTCGACGAGGAACTGACCGGCTGGGAGAACATGGACTTCCATGGCCGCCTCTACCGGATCCCCGGAGAGACCCGCCGGAAGCGGATCGCCGAGCTCCTGGACCTCGTGGGGCTCACGGACCGAAAGGACGACCTGGTCAAGACCTACTCCGGGGGCATGCGGCGCCGGCTCGAGATCGCCCGGGGACTTCTCCACCACCCGCAGGTGCTTTTCCTCGACGAACCTACCCTCGGCCTCGATCCCCAGACCCGGAACCTCCTCTGGAGTTACATCGCCACCCTGAACAAGGAGAAGGAGATCACGATCATCCTGACCACCCATTACATGGAGGAGGCGGACCGGTTGTGCAACCGGGTGGCGATCATCGACCACGGGAAGATCATCGCCCTCGACACCCCGCAGAACTTAAAAGACGGGATCGGCGGGGACGTGGTGACGATCCGGTCCCCGCAGGCCGAAGCGATCCCGGAAGCCCTGCACGAACCATGGATCAGCCACCTCGAGCGGCACGACGGGGCTGTCACCATCAGCCTGCAGAACGCGGAGCAGCACATCCCCGAGATCGTTACCCGGTTAAACGAGAAACAGATCGTGCTCGATTCGATATCCATCCACAAGCCGACGCTGGAAGACGTATTCCTGTACTTTACCGGCAAGACCATCCGCGAAGAGGAGGCCGACGGCAAGGCAAACTTCCGGATGTACCAGAAGATGATGAGGCGGTGACCATGGATATCGTATACACCATCTGGCTCCGGAGCCTCAAACGGTACATCCGTTCCAAGAGCCGGATCATCGGCAGCGTCGCCATGCCCCTGTTCTTCCTGATCTTCCTCGGGTTCGGGCTGAACTCCGTGGTGCAGATCCCCGGGATGGGCCAGGACTATATCCAGTTCCTGATCCCCGGGATCGTCTCCATGAGCGTCCTCTTCACCTCCATCTTCGCCGGGATCCAGATCATCTGGGACAAGCAGTTCGGGTTCCTGAAGGAGACGCTCGTCGCCCCGGTCTCCCGGCTGGAGATCATGTTCGGCCAGACGCTCGGCGGGGCGACGACGGCCTTCATCCAGGGGGTCATCATCTTATTCCTCTCGCTCCTCCTCGGGCTCCACGTCACCGGTGCAGCAGGCTTCCTCATCGCCTTCGGGTTCATGGCCCTGATCGGGATCTCCTTCACCGCCTTCGGGATCGCGATCGCGTCCCGGATGGAGGATATGCAGGGGTTCCAGCTGATCATGAACTTCGTCGTCTTCCCCATCTTCGGCTTCTCCGGGGCACTCTTCCCGATCAGCAGCCTCCCCTCGTGGGCCGCCGTGCTCACCCTCTTCGATCCCCTCACGTACGGGGTGGAGGGGATCCGGTATGGCCTGACCGGCGTCTCGCAGATAAGCCCGCTGGTGAGCCTCGTGGTCCTCGGCGCCTTCGCCGTGGTGATGACGGTCCTCGGCGGGTACCTCTTCCGGAAGATCAAGTTCTGAAGCGATCGGAAGGCCGGGGGAAAAGAACCCGTTCTTTTATTTTGATACCCGACGATCAAGAGCAGCGATCGATGGTATTTTTTTGTATTTTACGCTTTATTTATCCGGTGAACCGTGGATCTGGGTTGGTTACCTGAAATGGGTGAGGAGAATTTTCCGAATCCCCCCGTCCGTCCCGGGACAGCAGATCTTCCTTCGATATGTTCTTTGGCCCGGGGAGAATCGGTCGATCGGATATCCCGTACCGGCCGGAACGGACCCGTTCGTCACGATGAATATCTATATGTATCTCCCGATATCCTCAGGTTTTATGGGATACCCCGGAAACTATATGCGCCATATGTATTCTGCAGGCCCGTTCCACAGCGGGGTATGGGTGCTGGTCCTCTGGATCTTCCAGGTGATCATCGGGTACTTTGTTTACCGCGATGCAAAGGAGCGAAAGATGAACGCCATCCTCTGGCTCATCCTCGTGATCCTTCCACTGATCGGGTACCTCTTCATGGTGATCTACCTTGTCATCCGTGAAACGGAGCACCCGCTTCCAAAAGCGGGCGGAGATGCCCGGAAGATCCTCGACGAACGATACGCAAAAGGGGAAATTTCTAACGATGAATACGAGAAGATGAAGGAAGAACTGGAGAAGTGAGACAAATAAAAAACCGGTTCACAAGGATTCCCCAGGGAATCATTTCAGCCTGTTACGAAAAGATCGAATACCGGGGCAAAATTCCCTGTTTTCATGCAAAGGTATGTCTCATATGGCCACCTATTAGGGCATACCATGACACGGAGTAATATTCGGCATACCCAATGGGAAATTGCCGATTCGCTCGTTTCTTACCTGCAGAACGGCCCCGTGCTCATCGGCCAGGTGGGCGAGATCATCCGGCTCTGCGGAATCCAGGCAGACGGGAACGCCGTGGGAAAATTTCTCCAGCGGGCGCAATCCATGCAGCATTCACCTTTTCGGATTCAAAGAATGTTTAAGCGGGAAACCGCGGCCCACAGCCGCATATACCGGATTGCCCTGAAATTGAATTGAACATTTTTCCCGCTCCACGCTGTAAAAAAAAATATTTCTGTTTTCATCCCCGTCCGTAGACTCCAAGAAGGGTACCGTTCGCGATCACCGCACCCTGGATTGAAGCATCGAACTCCGAACGGTTTGCCGTGCCCGGGATCTCAAGGGTCCGGTCGAGTGCGGAGACCGTGAACAGGTACCGATGTGTCGTTCCGACCGGCGGGCAGGGTCCGCTGTACCCGGTCCTGCCGAAGGTATTGGTTCCCTGTTCCGTCCCGTCGGGGAGGACACCCGCATTGGAGATATTTTCGGATAAACCCGGTGTTCCGGGAGGAATATTATAGATGATCCAGTGCGTGAACGGTGATCCCGGTGAGTCCAGGTCTTCCATCAGGACGGCGATGCTCTTCGTGCCTGCCGGGATGCCGGTCCAGGAGATCGGGAGGGAGACCCCTTCCCCGCTGCATCCGTATCGCGCCGGGATCGTCTCACCGCCGATGAACGCTGCAGACGAGACTATAACCCATCGTTCAGTCGCGTTCCCGGCGGATCCCGGGTTCTCCGTCATGCATCCCGATACGAGGAGAAATCCCGGAATCGCGATCATGAGGAGAATCCAGATTGCGGGAAAGAGATCCTTTCGGCCCATACGCACCTCTCTAACCCTGAAAACTATAAAGGATACCGCGGCCCGATCGATATCTTTATCCTGCTATCATCCGTCTCTACGGGTATCGGGGATGGGAATGAAAGTACTCGGATTGAATGCGAGCCCGAAGGGAAAGGAGAGCAGGACCCTGCAGCTCGTAAAAGCGGTGCTCGAGGGAGCCCGGGAAGAGGGTGCACAGGTGGAACTCGTCGATCTCTACGAGCTCGGGATAGAATACTGCACCGCATGCGGAGCCTGTTACGCGAGCGGGGACTGCACGCTCGAGGACGATTTCGCGGAGCTCTTCGAGAAGATGATGAATGCCGATGGAATCGTGCTTGGTTCTCCGAACTATATCGATTCCATCACGGCACCGTTAAAAGCGGTCTTCGACCGGATGGCGGATGCGATCCATTGCCAGATGTTTACCGGGAAATACGGGTGCTCGGTCTGCACCGCCGGGGGAAGCCACCATGACGAGGTCGTGGAGTACATGAACCATGTCCTGACCACGCTCGGGGCGACGACGGTCGGGGGAATCGGTGTCGCGGTCGGGAGAGACCCGGCGGCACTCCCGAAGGCGGAATCAGAGGCGGTTGCTCTCGGAAAAAAACTCGCACAGTCGATCCGGGGGGAGCATAAATACCCGGAACAGGAAGAGATCCACCGGCAGCGGCGGGACTATTTCTGCCAGCTCATCCGGTACAACAAGGCGCAGTGGGCACACGAATACGACTGGTGGGTCCAGATGGGATGGATCAAGGAAGGCGAGTGAAAGCGGCGGGGGCTGATTTTGACAACCTGCAGGGACTGTTTGAGCTACATGCCGGAGAATGCAGACGAAGGGGTGTGCCAGATCAACGGACCGACGTTTCCCGACCGTGAATCCGACCGATGCCCGTCGAGGACATTCCGACCGAAACCGACAGATCGAAGACCGGGATCATGAAGATAACAGTCCGCCGGGAATGATGAAAAGAGATTGGTGATTCAGAACCGGACAGTACATCTCTTCGTCCCGGCGGCAAAACGGCCTGAAACAGAAGCCTCCGGATATGTTCAAACGCAAAGCGTATGAAATAGAAGCGCAGATCGTATAATATGCGAAGAGATCTCCTTATCGTCGCCATCGTGGTTGTGGCTGTCGCAGTAATCGGGGTGATCCTGCTCTCCCTTTCCGGACCGGTCAATGCTGAAATTGCCTCGGTCGATACGGAAAAAGAACTCTACCATTCTGACGAGATCATGAATATTACCGTTGAGGTCAGTTCGACCGGAAACCTGGACAACGCGACCCTCATGATCGAGGGTATCCAGGATAAACATGGGAGGACCCGCCTCTCCCATGAAATGCAGGTGAACCTCACCCCCGGGGAGAATAATTTCACCTATGACTACCAGCTGCCGGAATGTTCCTCCTGTGCGGGACTGAATGCCGGAACCTATCAGGTTAACGTTACCCTGAGCCAGAACGGGACCGTCATTTCCAACGCAACGAAAACCGTGGAAATTCAGCAATAACTTTTTTTGACAGGACTCGACTGCCCGGACCGGCCGGGGATCGGCCCACAAAGAGGCAGTAAAAACGCTTAAATATATCGGTCGGATAGTGACGGAGGTGTGAACGGATGACGATCAGGCTGAAACGGGCGTATGAACCACCGGCAGAAGATGACGGGTACCGCATCCTCGTGGAAAGGCTGTGGCCGCGGGGACTGTCAAAAGAGCGTGCAAAAATCGATCTCTGGATGAAAGAGGCGGGAGCGAGCCCTGAACTTCGCACCTGGTTTGGGCACGACCCGGAAAAATGGGAGGAGTTTCGCCGGAGATATTTCAGGGAGATCGGACAGCAGCCTGAGGTGCTGCGGGTGCTCCGGGATGCCATCCGGGAAAAAGGAACGGTGACTTTTGTCTTTGCGGCGCATGACGAGCGTCACAACAATGCCGTCGCCCTGAAAGAGTTCCTTGAACAGGGATAGGTTCAACCCAGGGTATACCCCGATGAGTACAGCATAATCTGCTCTCCTTCCGGAGAAGAAACCTATTTAAGGTAAATGTACCATTGGTCACTAATCATGAGGGAGATAGATCGCAATACCTCGTGGTACGGGAGAAAAAAATGAACAGTTCACTGCATACAAAAATACTACTTATCAGCATGATTGTTGTTTTATGCGCTTTCGTCTCACCGGCATTGGCGCAGGCAACAGCCCTGACCGCTTCGGCCACTCCAACGAACGTTGCGGTTGGTCAGACGTTTGTTATCGATGGATTTTTAACCAACGCGACAACAGGAACCGGCTTGACCACCGAATTTGTTACGGTTGTGGTATCGGCTGACGGGGGGGTAACCTTCGTTCCGGCGGTCACGACGACTACGTTCACCGGCGGGGAATATCGGGCCACCCAGTCCCAGGCGATACCCGGGACATACATTTACGGTACGATCTATCAGGGATCGCTCAGTAATGACCCGGCAGTGAGTAACGGTGTTGCCGTTACCGTCGGGGCTCCAACCCGGGACGCCACGAGCCTCACGATCACCGCCACCCCGTCCAATCCGGCCGAGGGTGCGACATTCGTCCTCTCAGGCATCCTGATGGACCTGACCACCGGAACGGGGCTTTCAGGGCAGTTTGTTTCGGTCGAGGTCTCGAAGGATGACGGCGCTACCTGGAACCTGGCATCTACTACCGCCACCTTTGCCGGCGGAGCGTACAACGTGAACCAGGCACAGGGTACCGCAGGGAACTATCTTTACCGGGCAAACTTTGCGGGAACGACCGACTTCGCGCCAATCATCAGTGATCCCCTGCTCGTGGTTGTCGGAGCCCCGCCGGGACCTGATCCTACAAGCATCTCGATCACCGCAACTCCCGCCAACCCGGCCGAGGGTGTGACATTCGTCCTCTCCGGTGCCTTGATGGATCTATCCACCGGCACAGGGCTGGCCGGACAGTTTGTCTCGGTCGAGGTCTCGACGAATAACGGAACCACCTGGAACCTGGCGTCCACGACCACCACCTTTACCGGGGGCGCGTACGCGGTGAACCAGGCGCAGAACGCCGCAGGAAACTATCTTTACCGGGCAAACTATGCAGGAACTACGGACTTTGCTGCAGTAATCAGTGATCCCCTGCTCGTGGTTGTCGGAGCCCCGCCGGGACCTGATCCTACAAGCATCTCGATCACCGCAACTCCCGCCAACCCGGCTGAGGGTGCGGCATTCGTCCTCTCCGGCACCCTGACTGACCTGACCACCGGTACGGGACTGCCCGGCCAGTTTGTTTCGGTCGAAGTCTCTACGAATAATGGCACCACCTGGAACCTGGCATCCACGACCACCACCTTTACCGGGGGCGCGTACGCGGTGAACCAGGCGCAGAACGCCGCAGGAAACTATCTCTACCGGGCAAACTATGCAGGAACTACGGACTTTGCTGCAGTAGTCAGTGACCCCCTGCTCGTGGTTGTCGGTGCGCCTCCCGGACCAGATCCGACCTCGATTACGATCACCTCTACACCGTCGAATCCCGCTGAGGGCGCAACCTTTGTCCTCGACGGGTTCTTGATGGATACTGCAACCGGTACAGGACTGGCCGGACAGTTCGTCTCGGTCGAGGTCTCCACGAACAATGGCACAACCTGGAACCTGGCGGAGACCACCACTACTTTCACGGGTGGAGAGTACGCCGTTGACCAGGCACAGGCTGCCGCAGGAAACTATCTTTACCGCGCAAACTTTGCGGGAACTACGGACTTTGCCACGGTAATCAGCGACCCGCTGCTCGTTGTTGTCGGGGCACCTCCCGGACCAGATCCCACCACGATCACGATCACATCGACGCCAACGAACCCTGCTGAGGGAGCGACCTTCGTCCTCGACGGCTTCCTGACCGACCTGACCACGGGAGCAGGGTTAGCCGGCCAGTTTGTTTCGGTCGAAGTCTCTACGAATAATGGCACCACCTGGAACCTGGCATCCACGACCACCACCTTTACCGGGGGCGCGTACGCGGTGAACCAGGCGCAGAACGCCGCAGGAAACTACCTATACCGGGCAAACTATGCAGGAACTACGGACTTTGCTGCAGTGATCAGTGATCCCCTGCTCGTTGTTGTCGGGGCACCTCCCGGACCAGATCCGACCTCGATTACGATCACCTCTACACCGTCGAACCCTGCTGAGGGTGCTACATTCGTCCTCGATGGGTTCCTGACCGACCTGACCACGGGAGCAGGGTTAGCCGGTCAGTTTGTTTCGGTCGAGGTTTCCGCAAATAACGGGACCACCTGGAACCTGGCGGAGACCACCACTACTTTCACGGGTGGAGAGTACGCCGTTGACCAGGCACAGGCCGCCGCAGGAAACTATCTTTACCGCGCAAACTTTGCGGGAACTACGGACTTTGCCGCGGTAATCAGCGACCCGCTGCTCGTTGTTGTCGGGGCACCTCCCGGACCAGATCCGACCTCGATTACGATCACCTCTACACCGTCGAACCCTGCTGAGGGTGCTACATTTGTCCTCGATGGGTTCCTGACCGACCTGACCACAGGAGCTGGCTTGGCCGGACAGTTTGTTTCGGTCGAGGTTTCCGCAAATAACGGGACCACCTGGAACCTGGCGGAGACCACCACTACTTTCACGGGTGGAGAGTACGCCGTTGACCAGGCACAGGCCGCCGCAGGAAACTATCTTTACCGGGCGAATTATGCGGGAACAACCGACTTCGCGGCGGTGATCAGCGACCCGCTGCTCGTTGTTGTCGGAGCACCTCCCGGACCAGATCCCACCACGATCACGATCACATCGACGCCAACGAACCCTGCTGAGGGAGCGACCTTCGTCCTCGATGGGTTCCTGACCGACCTGACCACAGGAGCTGGCTTGGCCGGACAGTTCGTCTCGGTTGAGGTCTCTACAAATAACGGAACCACCTGGAACCTGGCATCCACTACCTCCACCTTTACTGGTGGTGAGTATACTGTGAACCAGGCACAGGCTGCCGCAGGAAACTATCTTTACCGCGCAAACTTTGCGGGAACTACGGACTTTGCCGCGGTAATCAGCGACCCGCTGCTCGTTGTTGTCGGGGCACCTCCCGGACCAGATCCGACCTCGATTACGATCACATCGACACCGTCGAACCCTGCTGAGGGAGCGACCTTCGTCCTCGACGGCTTCCTGACCGACCTGACCACAGGAGCTGGCTTGGCCGGACAGTTCGTCTCGGTTGAGGTTTCTACAAATAATGGAACCACCTGGAACCTGGCATCCACTACCTCCACCTTTACTGGTGGTGAGTATACTGTGAACCAGGCACAGGCCGCCGCAGGAAACTATCTTTACCGCGCAAATTATGCAGGAACTACGGACTTTGCTGCAGTGATCAGTGACCCGCTGCTCGTTGTTGTCGGTGCGCCTCCCGGACCAGATCCGACCTCGATTACGATCACATCGACACCGTCGAACCCCGCTGAGGGTGCTACCTTCGTCCTCGACGGCTTCCTGACCGACCTGACCACGGGAGCTGGCTTGGCCGGACAGTTCGTCTCGGTCGAAGTTTCTACAAATAACGGAACCACCTGGAACCTGGCATCTAGTACAACTACATTCACCGGTGGAGAATACACCGTGAACCAGGCACAGGCCGCCGCAGGAAACTATCTTTACCGGGCGAACTATGCGGGAACAACCGACTTCGCGCCGGTAATCAGCGATCCGGTGACGGTCACGGTCGGGGCACCCCCCGGGCCCGATCCCACAGCGATCAACATTACCGCAACACCAACAAACCCGGCTACGGGTGCGACATTCGTTATCGATGGCTTCCTGACTGATACCGCAACCGGATCCGGAATCGCTGATCAGTTCGTCTCGGTCGAAGTTTCGATCGATAACGGAACCACCTGGAACCTGGCATCCAGTACCACCACCTTCACCGGCGGAGAGTATACCGTGAACCAGGCACAGGCAACTGCGGACACTTACCTTTACCGGGCGAACTATGCGGGAACAACAGACTTCGCTCCGGTAATCAGCGATCCGGTTACGGTCACGGTCGGGGCGGCATCTGCGTTAGTGGCAGTCTCACCGAATTCCGCAGGATTAGTCTCAAGCCCAGCAGTATCACCAGGCATTCAGCAGGTAATATCCTCCCCGTCTCTAGTGACACCGGCAGGTCTCCTCTATGGTCCCGGAGACCTCCCCGTCATTCAGCCGGTAATCGTTCAGCCGGTATATTCCCCGCAGGCCCCGTTGACCCCGACCAATATCCTCTATAATTCAGCCGCTCCACAGACTGTTCCGATAGTCACCGGATCGTATCTGAGTTATTAGTATCCATCCCCCCTTTTTTTTACCTGCTGCTCTGTGGTGGAACTAACAGGAGACAGAGATTTATATGCATCCCCGCCTTGATCGGGGATATCGAACAACTAGTGGAGATGAATATAATGAAAATTTCGATCGGACCGAAAACGTCCCTGTACCCGGATCCGGTATTAATCGTGGGAACGTATGATCGCGAAGGGAACCCGAACGCCATGACGGCTGCGTGGGGAGGAATCTGCTGTTCAAACCCTCCCTGCATTGCGGTCTCCGTGCAGCCACCCCGCCATTCCTTCACGGCGCTGATGGAACAAAAATCATTCACGGTCAGTATCCCCTCGACAAAATACGTCAAAGAGGTGGATTATCTCGGGGTCACGTCCGGGAAGAATACGAATAAGTTCGCTGATACCGGCCTCACGCCGGTGAGAAGCGAACTCGTGAATGCACCCTATGTCGGCGAATTTCCCGTCGTCCTCGAATGCGATGTCATCAGGATCTTCGATCTGGGGATGCATACCCAGTTCATCGGGGAGATCATCGACGTCAAAGTCGACGAGGGTGTCATGGGACCTGATGGGAAGCCTGATGTCCAGAAGATCCAGCCGTTCTGTTACGATCACCTGAGACAGGAATATTATGGGATCGGAAAGGTGGTCGGAAAAGCTTTTTCAGACGGGAGGACGCTCAAAAAATAGGTAATATAAGCCGATATATCTGAATATTCCCTTTATTCCGGATAGAGAATCCAATCTGAGTTGGGAGAACAGGAGGTCAGCAATTCTCCGCACCAGCGAATCCCCGGTGCAAACCCTCCTTCTTCGCACATTCTATCGCGTACCGGTATTCAGCGGTCGAGACAGCCCGCTGCATGCGCATGTAGAGCGGATGCTCCGGTTCTTCGAGGATGTGCCAGACCGGCCGGTATTGCGCCATGATATTGACATAGCTCTCCCGGGAGATTTCCCGGGCGATGAACGCCATGACGAGTTCGCTGTTCGCAAGGTCGTCCGGCAGGACCAGGTGCCGGATGATCAGTCCCCGGACCGCAATGCCGTCCTGGCATACGAGATCCCCAGCCTGCCGGTGCATCTCCCGGAGGGCGTCCTTCATGACGCCCGGATAGTCGGGGATCCCCGAGAGTACGAGGCCGACCTCGTCCCGGCCGTATTTCGTGTCCGGCATATAGATGTCGACGATCCCGTTGAGGAGGGCAAGGGTACCTGCGGTGTCATATGTCCCGGTGTTGTACACCAGCGGGATCGCAAGCCCCCGGGACGCGGCGATCTCCGTTGCCGCGATGATCTGGGGCACCACGTGGGTCGGAGAGACCATGTTGATGTTATGGCATCCCATATCCTGCAGGTCGAGCATTATTCCGGCCAGCTCCTCGATGCCGACCTCCCGGCCGCATCCCTGCTGGCTTATCTCGTAGTTCTGGCAAAAGGCACAACGGAGGTTGCAGTGGGTAAAAAATATCGTGCCGGAACCGCACCTGCCGACCAGCGGAGGTTCTTCCCCGAAGTGCGGGCCGAAACTCGATATCATCGGCAACCTCCCCGTCCGGCAGAAGCCCCGCTCGCCCGCGTTCCGGTCTACCCCGCATTGCCGGGGGCATATCGTGCAGGAGGAGAGAATTTGTTCCGCCTTCTTCACCCTCTCCTGGAGTTCGCCCGTCCGGTGCAGGCCGATATAGGACGGCGATGACATAGACAGAGATCTCTCTTTCCATGAGAAGATGTTTCCTCCTCCGGGGAATTCCCTTCTCACACCCTTATGAACAGAAAATCCCCGTCACACCGGATGAACCCTTCTCCCACCAGGGCTCCGATGATCCGTTCCAGTCTCTCCCGTTCGCACCCGATCCTGCGATCCAGATCCGGAACGGGGATACCGGGTTCGGCCAGAACGATTCTGATTATCTCTCCCCTGATACGCCTGTCGGAACCCGCGAAAGGGGGTTGGCGCTGGTAATGGCGGCTCCTCCGGTTTGGATTTGGTACCGATCTCTTGAGATACGACCCGTAGTCCATCAGGGCATAATACCATTCCCGCGGGTTTTCCCGGTCAAGGGTCTCCCCAACAAGAGGCAGGATCTCAGTGTCGTGCACCTCTTCCCGGTCCGGGAAGAAACAGTGGATGAAGACCCGTCGGATATTGGTCTCGATGAAGACGACCGGCCGGTCATACGCGAATGCGACGATAGAACCGGCGGTTGCTCTCCCGATCCCCGGGAGTCTCCCGAGAACTTCCGGATCGTCGGGAAGCATCCCGGCGTATTCCATGACTATGATCCGGGCGATCTCCTTTAAGAATTTTGCACGGCGATTATATCCCATTCCCTGCCAGAACCGCAGTATCTCCGGAAACGGCGCCGAGGCAAGGCTCCCGAAATCCGGAAACGCATGGATGAACCCGGGATATTTCACCATGACCCGTTCGACCTGCGTCTGCTGGAGCATGATCTCTGAAACGAGAACCGCATAGGGGTCTTTCTGATTCCGCCAGGGCATCTCCCGACGGTGCTTCCGGTGGAACCGGTACAACTGCTCCCTGAACCGGTCGATCCGTCCGGGTGAGAGGAGATTGTTCGTCACGATATCAACTCGATCTCCGGCCAATGCAGAAATACCGGACGGATGGGATTCATACCGCAGATCTCTTCAGGACCTTCCGGCTCGGACCGTCATCTCGCTGAAAAGAAGTTAAATAAGTTTCTTTCCCGCATTGCCGCCCGGCATGCACTCGAAGACATCGGTTATTTTCACGACGATCAGGGATCTTGCCGGCAGTGCAGGGTTTTTCTTGTTGATCTTCGCCTTCATCTCGTCGTATTCCTTCCCCTTCGTGGAGATGGTGGTTGCCCCTTTGATCTGGTAGCATCCCTTGATCTCCGGGCCCCAGAGGTACAGGGAAATCTTCGGGTTCTCTTTCAGATTGTCCATGGTCTTTTTCATGAAGTTATCCGTGATCCAGATCGTATCGTCATGAACCAGTTCGACGATCCCGAGAGGGATCACGTTCGGCGTCCCGTCCTTCGATGCGGTTGCGACCGGAAATATCTTCATCTTTTTGAATGCCTCTTTCATCTCTTCGTTCAGTTTCACCATGCGGAGTTCACCGGGGTATCATCAGATATTCATTCTTATATACCTTGGTGTCCGGGGTAAATCCCCGGTATATCCAGGAATATGGGAAGAGGGAATGTCCCTGAAAAGATCCATTCCGGATTGAACGGGAAGGGGGAATGTCCCCCTTCAGTGTTAATAATAGGGATTGAATGAGTAGAGGGGAATCTGCGGCGTTGCAATATACGGGATATTGAATACGGGTGGGGCATAGGAGATGCCGGTAAAGATGTCGACCGGTGATACCGGGTCCGAAACCAGGTATTGCGGCTGCATGATGCTTTGATCATTTAAGGTCCATGACGGTCCCTCGGTATTCCAGTGCCGGTAATCCCAGCTCGTCGATTCATTTCCCCTCGTCATGTCGAAGAGCGTGTGAGCGGTATAGTCGTCCAGGTTTTCAAAGGTCTTCGACTGTTTCCATTCGTACGTCTTCGCCGAGTCCCCGGTCCCTTCGGACCAGATAAGACTGACAGTCTCATTTACGACGGCATCGCCCGATATCATCGAATTTATCTTCACGTGGGCATTGTCAATCGGAACATTGGGGGATGCCAGAGCGGGAATGGACAGGATAGCCCCGATAAAAAGCGCCGTGACCATCATGAATGTGGATATTTTCAATGCTATCACCTCTCGGTATCCGGCTCTCGGAGCCGCATGAGCAGTACTCAGCGGGAACGGTTAAAGGGCTTCTGGTTACAGAACCGGGCGGTTATAGGGATTTCCTTTCCGGTACAATGCACCTATGCTCCTGAACGGTACTCCGGTTAAGACGCGCTCCCCCTTCCCGAAAAACCGGTCTTTGTCCAAGGGAAACTTGCAGTTGGGAAATTATGATGCCCGGCGCTTGCACGAAAGGAATAAAAAGGGATGTTGTTCCTCCGGTACATTCACTCCCATCTTCACCGGGCGGCTTCATCATAGACTCTTCTTCACAAGGGGCAGTATTGGAGAGAGACCCCCTTTTTCCGGGAGGAGGACCTGCACCCATGCAGCAACGATTCCACCATGCCCGGTGACCGGAACCGTGCGGAAATGCTTTGCGACCTCTTCACGGTCGGTCTCCGTCAATTTCGTCAGGATGATCCCGCCGGTGACCAGGAGTGCGAAGACCCTCCCGTTCACGATATACCCAGGGAGACCGAAAATTGCCTTCGTGGTCACTCCGGGCCACCGGAAGATCTCTCGCTCCAGAGAAATACGGATCGCGTGCATCGCCTCTTCGGAATACGTATCCATATGATTCCGGGTAGGTCAACGATGCTTTTAATGGTTTACCGCTTGAACATCCGATCGATCCGGTCCCGGGTGAACGATATGATCGTCGGTCTCCCGTGCGGGCAGCTGTACGGGTTTTCGGTCCGGGCCAGCTGAGCAAGGATCCGTTCGCACTGTTCCCGCGTGCAGGCGGTACCGGCCCGGATGGCGCCATGGCAGGCAACTATCCGGCAGATCCGTTCTTTCCGGTCCGGGACACCGCGGACATCCTCCGCGAGCAGCTCGCTGATCAGTTCATGGATCACGAGCTCGTCCTCGAGCCGGCCGAGCACGACCGGGACCGCCCGGACGGCGTACCGGTCCCTGCCGAACTCCTCGATGACGAACCCTTCCTCTTCCAGGAGGGGGTGCATCCCCGGTATCAGGGCCGATTCGGTGGGGGAAAGATGGACGATGATGGGAACGAGCAGTTCCTGGGATTCCCCGCCTCCCCGGCTCTTCTCCGAGACCTGTTCATAGAGGATCCGCTCGTGGGCAGCATGCTGATCGACGAGGAACAACTCGTCCCCGGCGGTCCGGGCGATGATATAGGACTCCGCAAACTGGCCGATCACCTCCATCTCCGGAAGGAGGGATTCCGCCGGAATACCGGTGGGAAGCTCCGTCTGCCGCAGCTGCCGGTCTGTTTCCAGGAGGTACGGGTGGCAGGTCTCCCGGACATGCCGGGGGGTCCCGGCATGGACCGGGTATACCCCGGTGACCGGACCCCGTTCTCCCTCCACCGGTGCTTCGGTGACCAGGGACTCGCCTTTTAACGCATTCCAGACCGTTTCCGCGATCACGGCACCGATCTCACGCTCGTGCCCGAGCCGGACCTGTCGTTTGGTCGGGTGAACGTTCACGTCGACGAGCCGGGTATCGATCTCCAGGTTCAGGAAGACCACCGGGTACGTGTCTTTGGCGAGCAGTGTGCCATATCCTTCACGTACCGCTCCGATGAGCGGCACCGAGTGGATATGCCGCCGGTTGATCGCGATATACATCTGGTACGGGTTCGGGCGCGAAAGGCCGGGGGGGGAGAGGTACCCGGAGAGCTGCACGAGCGGGTGGGAACCGTTCACCGGAATCATCTCCTCTGCGACCCCGGTCCCGAAGAGACAGGCGATCGCCTCCCGGAGATTGGATGCACTCTGCGTCGATATCTTCTCCCGGCGATTGTACACCATCCGGAATGCGATATCCGGGTGGCTGATGGCGATCTCTTCCACCACCCCGGTGATCCGGGTAACCTCCCAGGCGAGGCTCTTCTGGAATTTTTTCCTCGCCGGGGTGTTGAAGAAGAGATCCTCCACGATCACGGTGGTTCCTCCGGGAGTGCCGGCATCTGCGGATTCGAGGAGGGCTCCTCCCCGGACCACGATCTTCGTTCCTGCGCCTGACCCGCGGGTCCCGGTCAGCAGGGTCACCTTCGCCACGGAAGCGATGCTTGCAAGCGCCTCCCCGCGGAACCCGAGAGTATTGCATTCCGAAAGATCCGTGATCCGGGTTATCTTGCTCGTGGCATGTCGGGTGAATGCGATTGACGCGTCCGACGGGCCCATCCCGCACCCATCGTCGGTGACCCGGATCCGGGTGACGGCACCTTTCGCGGCGGAGACCTCGACTTCCACCCGGGTCGCCCCGGCATCGATCGCGTTCTCGACCAGCTCCTTGACCACCGATGCCGGCCGCTCCACGACTTCCCCGGCCGCGATCTGATTGACCGTCTCCTCGTCGAGGAGATGGATCCGGTGCTCGTCTCCGGTCATTTTTTTCCTTCCTTCCGGGTATGAAACCACAGTTCGTCCGGGTTTCTGCACCCTTCCCCGGTACGTTCGTTCCCGTTCATTTCACGCCCATGTCCATGGCCCGCCGCTGGAGTTCGTAGAGTTTCAGGAGGGCGTCCAGGGGCGACATGCCGTCGAGCGGGAGCCCTTTGAGATCCCGGAGGACCGGGTCTACTTCCGCCTCTCCCGGCGCATCGATCAGGAGCATCTGTGTGTACCGCGGTGCCTTCCCGCCGGCATACCGGTCCGGTTCCTCCTTTAACAGAGTATATGCCCGTTCTATCACTTTTGCCGGGACACCCGCCCGTTGCGCCACATGGATGCCATAGCTCTTGTCGGTGGCCCCGGGGATGATCTTCCGGAGAAAGACGACGTCATCTCCCGTATCCTTCACGGCGAAATGGTAGTTCCTGACCCGTCTCAGCTCGGCTTCCATCGAGACCAGGTCATGGAAATGGGTCGCGAAGAGGGTTCGCGGCCCCGATGCGCCCTTCCCGTGCAGATATTCGAGAACGGAGCGGGCGATGCAGTACCCGTCGAGCGTGCTCGTCCCCCGCCCGATCTCGTCGAGGATGACGAGGCTTTTCGGGGTCGTGTTGTTGAGAATATTTGCGAGCTCAACCATCTCGACCATGAACGTGCTCTGCCCGCTCGCCAGGTCATCGAACGCACCCACCCGGGTGAAGATCCGGTCGACGAGCCCGACCCGGGCATATGCGGCCGGGACAAAACTTCCCATCTGGGCCAGGATCACGAGGAGCGCCGCCGATCGCATGTAGGTGGACTTCCCTGCCATGTTTGCGCCGGTGATGATCAGGATCTGATCCCCGGAACCGTCGAGGGAGAGGTCATTGGGAACATACCCGCTTTCCAGACCCTGTTCCACCACGGGATGCCTTCCTTCACGGATCAGCAGTCCCGTTTTTTCATCGATGACCGGCCGGACATACCGGAACTCCTTCGCAAGATCTGCAAGCGATGCCGCGACATCGAGCACGGCGATCCCGCGGGAGATCTCCTGCAGCACCGGGATGGAACCCTGGAGCTTCCGGAGGATCCCGGCATAGAGATCCCCCTCCCGGGCACTGAGGCGGTCTTCTGCGGTTGCAATCCGGGATTCCATCTCTTTGAGCTCCGGGACGATATACCGCTCGCCCGAGACCGTCGTCTGCCTCCGTTCATAATGCGGCGGGACCAGCGCGAGGTTGGCCTTTGTGACCTCGATGTAATACCCGAATACCGAGTTGTACCCGACCTTCAGGGACTTAATCCCGGTCTTTTCCCGCTCTTTCTGCTGGAGATCCGCCATCCACTGCCGCCCGGAGGTGGTCAGGCCGCGGAGAGAATCCAGTTCTGGATCGAAACCATCCCGGATCACCCCGCCGGACCGGATCACCGCCGGCGGATCATCGTTGATTCCCCATTCGATCAGCCCCACCAGGTCCGGCTGCTCCCGGATATCCCCGAGCGTTTTCCCGATAAGGTCGGGAAGAACCGTTCCGGCAGGGAATGCGGCCTTGATCAGGGGAACGGTCAGGAGCGTTTCTTTCAGTCCGATCAGGTCCCGTGGCCCCGCATTCCCGTACGCGATCCGTCCGGCGATCCGCTCCAGGTCGCCGCACCGGGCGAGGAGTTCCCGGACCTTCTCCCGGAGGAGCATATCCCCGGCAAAGTATTCGACCCCGTCGAGCCGGCGTTCGATCTCTCCCCGATCGGTCAGCGGTGCGGAGAGCTCCATCCGGAGGAGGCGTCCACCCATCGGGGTCTTCGTCCGGTCAATCGTCTTCTGGAGGGTCCCGTGCCCGGGATCACCCCGGACGTTCTGGAAGATCTCGAGGTTCCGGAGGGTGATCGCATCGAGGACCAGGGAGCCGCCCGGGTTCCGTATCGTAAGGCCGGTGATATGGGTGAGAGGCGCCATCTGCGTCTCATGCGCATACCGGAGCGCCGCCCCTGCGGCCCGGATGGCGGCGGGGTTCTCTGCAGCGCCGAACCCATCGAGGGAATCGACCCGGAACTGTTCACGAAGCGCTTCCCGTGAGGATCGGTCCGAGAAGGCATCTTCGCAATACGGTGTTACGACGACCCCGCGATCGGCCAGTAACGATCCCAGCCGGCCGGACCCGGACGAGGGGATCACTGCTTCGCTCGGGCGGTATTTCGCCACCTCGGAGAGGAGCTCCCGCATCGCCCGAACAGACCCGGGCGAAGAACTCCCCGGTGGAGACATCGAGGAAGGCGGCACCGAACCGATCCTCGCGGCCGTCCGGCGCGATCGCCATGAGAAACGAGGCCCCGGAGGAGCGGAGCATCCCGGAATCGATGACCGTCCCGGGGGTGATAACCCGCACGACGTCCCGTTTCACGACCCCTTTTGCGAGTTTCGGGTCCTCGAGCTGATCGGCGATCGCCACCCGGTACCCCTTCCCGACCATGCGTGCGATATATCCCTCCACGGCATGGCAGGGGACACCGGCAAGCGGCATCCGGTTCCCCTCCCGGTCCTTCGACCGGGAGGTAAGTACGATATCGAGTTCCCGGGAGACGACTTCGGCATCGCTTCCGAAGGTCTCATAAAAGTCTCCCATATGAAAAAATACGATCGTATCGGGATATTTTTCCTTGATCGTATAATACTGCTCCATCGCAGGGGTCAGCCTTACCCGCCCCGGACTCCCCTCGTCCTGCTTCGGCTGTACCATCATTCACCCATCGCTTTCGCACGGGAAATGCATACCGATCCGGTACTGATAGCGCAATGGAATGGTTGCGACACGGGGATTGAACGGGAATTCAGGCATGGTTAGTTGGGAGATTCAGCCGGGAACCGGTTCCCGGCCCGGTGATCCCTTTATGTGGATTACTGCTTATCTAACCCCTGCGAACGGTGCGAAAATGAACGGCACCGGTCATCGGGGAGCGAGAATACGATGGACGACGGAAACAAAGGCACCGCAATTCAGGAAAAAAAACAGTTCAACCGTCTGATCCGGGAGAAGAGCCCCTATCTCCTCCAGCATGCAGGCAATCCTGTGGACTGGTACCCCTGGGGAGACGAGGCGTTTGCCGCGGCGAAATCCCGGGATAATCCGATCTTCCTCTCGATCGGGTATTTCACCTGCCACTGGTGCCACGTGATGGAGCGTGAATCCTTCGAGGACCCGGAGATCGCAGCGCTCCTGAACGAGACCTTCGTCTGCATCAAGGTGGACCGGGAGGAACGCCCGGATATCGATCAGCTGTACATGACCGCAGCCCAGCTGATGACCGGTTCCGGCGGCTGGCCGCTGACGATCCTGATGACCCCCGAAAAGCAGCCGTTCTTTGCCGGGACTTATATCCCTCCGGAGAGCCGGTATGGCAGGATCGGTCTCCGGGATCTCATCGCCCGCATCAGGGAACTCTGGGAGAAGAAGCGCGGAGTGCTTCTGGTGGAGAGCAGCGGAATCATCGATGCGATCTCACGGGGATCCCGGAATACGCCGGGGAAGGAACCCGACCTTTTCACGCTGGAGAATGCGTTTGAGGCGCTTCTTCTCCGGTTCGATCCGGAGTATGGCGGGTTCGGTCATGCCCCCAAGTTCCCGACCCCGCATACGCTCCTCTTCCTGCTCCGGGTACTGGTCCCGGAATGAAAATACACACGCACGAACGATGGTCACGGTGACCCTCGACCGGATGGCGACCGGTGGGATCTATGATCATCTCGGGGGAGGTTTTCACCGGTACGCAACCGATCCACGGTGGATCGTACCCCATTTCGAGAAGATGCTCTATGACCAGGCGCTCCACGTGATGGCGTACACGGATGCATACCTTGCGTTCGGCACCCCCCGGTACCGGCAGGTGGCCGAAGATACGATCCGGTTCGTCCTCCGGGAAATGTCATCCCCGGAAGGAGGATTCTATGCCGCCGAGGATGCGGACAGCGAGGGCGAGGAAGGAAAATTCTACATCTGGACTCGGGAGGAACTGGAAACCCTCCTGGACCCGGAGGAGAAAGAAGTCTTCTTCTCCCTGTTTCACATCAGCAAAACGGGAAATTTCATCGATCCCGTCACCGGTGAGCGGGGAGGCAAAAATATCCTCCACCAGGTCATCACCCCGGAGGAATGGGCGGAGCGGGTGCACCGGGATCCGGGGGAGGTGGCAGAAATCCTCGAAAGTGCACGGAAGAAACTCTTTTCCGCCCGCGACGCCCGTATTCATCCCGGAAAGGACGATAAGGTCCTGGCCGACTGGAACGGCCTCATGATAGCGGCGCTTGCCCGGGCTGCACGGGCATACGATCATCCCCCTTACGCGGAAGCGGCGGGAATTGCGGCACAATTCCTCCTCGACCGGATGCGAACCCCGGACGGAGGCCTCCTGCACCGTTTCCGGGACGGAGAAGCCGCGATCCCCGGAAGAGGAGTGGATTATGCATTTCTTATTTACGGCCTGATCGCACTGTACGAGGCAACATTCACCCTCTCCTTTCTTAAGAGTGCGATCTCCCTCGATCAGTACTTTGTCGATCACTTCTGGGACGAAGACGGGAAGGGGTTCTTCAGCGCCCCGGCAGAGGAGACCGACCTGCCGGTGCGGCAGAAAGAATATTACGACGGTGCGCTGCCCGCCTGCAATTCGGTCGCCTTCTCGAATGAGATCCTCCTCGGGCGGATCACCGGCGATCCGGTGTATGAACGGCGGGCGGCCGGGATATCCCGGAATTATGCCGCATTCGCCCGGGATAACCCGGCGTCCCACACCTTCTTTCTCACCGGTCTCGACCACGCACTCGGGCCTTCCTTCGAGATCGTGCTCGTCGGTGAACCGCAGGAGCCCGGCATCGCCGCCATGGAGCGGCTGATCGGGACGACCTTCCTCCCGCGGGCGGTGGTGATGAACCGGCCCGACCGGGATCCCACCCCGGAGATCACGAAGATCGCCCCGTATACGGAACCGCTGACCCGGCTCGGGGATCTTCCCACTGCATACGCGTGCACCGGCCGGAGCTGCCGGCGGCCGACAGATGAACCGGCAGTGCTTCGTGCGATCCTCGCCGGGGAAGATCCGGATCCGGCCCCGGAGAACCTGGCAGAACTCCGGAAGAAAGGATAAAAATCAGGAAAGGGTCAGGGTTTTACAGGTTTTTTAATGCAACCAGGTCCTTGACCCCGACAAGCTTCCAGACAAAGGATCGCTCTTCATAGGCAATCGCCTCGGGCGGGTCGTGCGGGGTATGCCCGAGTGCCGCAAGGATATTTGACGAGAGTTTCTTCTTTTTGATAAGGTCGACGAACTCCTCCCGGATCAGTTTCTTCTCGATCGAATCGGTCACTTCTTCCAGGTATCCCTGGAGCGTGACAAAGGTATACGAGGAGAGATCCTTCGTGTACTTCTCCACTTCAACGGAAACATACGGGCTTTTACGGAAATACTCGATCTTTTTGCCGTATTTGGTGGAGAGGAAGTAGAGGAACTGGCCGTCAAAAACGTAGAGGAACGGGGCGATATAGGGGTATTTCTCACCCTGGAAGGCAATACGGCAGATGTATCCTTCCGCGATCAGGCGATCATAATCTTCCTTGTCCATCCGGGGAATTTTGACAATCTCCATCGGCTCACCTCATCTGCATTTCCGGCTGACCGAGATAAATATTGTTAAATATCACTCGCGGTGGAAAAAGAGAGAAAATGTGATCCTTCATCCGGTTTCCTGCAGATCCCCCGAAAAGGCCAATTCAATGCGGCAATTTTCGTCCAATCCGGAGATGTTCTTTCTTCACCGGACCGGTTCCGCCGGATAGCCCGCCCGGATCCATCCCGTCATCCCGCCGAGGAGATTCACGACCCGCGTGTACCCGTTCCGGGTGAGAACGCTCACCGCGAGGCTCCCTTTATATCCCGAATCACAGTACACGATCACTTCCCGGTCCCGGGGGACCTCAGCGATCCGGCCCGGCAGCTCCCCGACGAAGATATGGTGGGATCCCGCGATCTCGCCCACACTATTCCGGTTATGGATATCCCTGACATCGAGGAGGAAGAGGGAAGAGTCCGCGACCCGGTCATGGAGTTCCTGTACCGACCAGGCATCGGAGCGTGTATGCGGTTTTCCTGTCTTGAACCACGAAGGAAACCCGCCGGCAAGATACCCGGTGATGTTGTCGTACCCGAGCCGGATCACGTCGCGGACCACATCGTCGAGGGCGAGGGTTAAATCGGTGATAAGAATGATCGGTGTTTCATACGCGAGAAACCACCCCATATAGGCTCCGAGCCCTTCCCGCCAGATAGAGAGAGAGCCGGGGATATGGCCACCGGCATACGAGGTAGGCGAGCGGATATCGAGGATCTGGGCGCCACCGTGGCGGAGCCGGTCCACTTCCGCCGGGCTGAACGGGGTGATATCCGGGAGCCGGTGGAGTATGGGCGGGCCCGTGAGGTTCAGCATTTCCATCTTCGCAAAATACGGCGGGATATAGTACTGCTCCTTCGATACCCGTGCGATGAATGAACCCCGATCCATGCGGAGCAGTGGATTTGCCGTTTTTTCATACCCTATCGTGGTAAATTCACGCCCGGCGATGAGGGATCCGCAGACCGACCCGGAACCGTGGGCCGGGCAGACGATCGCCCCGTCTCCGCTGGGCAGTATCTTCTCCATGATGCTGTCGTGGATCAGCGCCGCCGACTCCTCCCGGGGAATCCCCATCAGGTCGGTCCTGCCGACATCCCCGGCAAACAGTGCGTCTCCCGTGAATACCATCAGCACCCGTTCCCCGCCCTCGGCATCCCGGAGCGCAAACGATATGCTCTCGGCCGTATGGCCCGGCGTCTCGAGGACCTCGAGATCGAGTTTCCCGAAGGAAAAGTGATCCCCATCACGTGCGGCGTGCCCATACCCGAACAGTGTCTTTTCGCCATGGTAAATAGCGGCGCCGCACCGGTACGCGAGTTCCAGGGAACCGGTACAGAAATCTTCATTCCGGTGGGTTTCAAAGATATGCGTGATCTGCATATCGTGATCCCGTGCGAAATCCATGTACCGATCGCAGTCCCGTCTCGGGTCGATTACGGCAGCCACACCGTCCGAGCCGATGAGATAGGAGTTGTGCGCAATCCCGGGAGAAGTAATTCTTTCCACAACCATGACGAACACCGAATGGGAGTTCATATCCGACCGGACATTTAAGGGTTCCGGTAATTTCCGCCCGGATTCCCTTTCCCTGCCCTGGCGATGATGAGTCAGGCGGGTTAGCCGAATCAGGCCTGGAACCGGGTCTCCAGGGCAGTGACCGGATCAGCCATGCTCCGCCCATAAATTCTTATTGATCTACGTACAATTGGCACGTGATGACCCAGATACAAAAACGAACGTTATTGACATGCCTTCTCCTGTTTTTCCTCGCGGGAGCCGTCTCTTTCTCCGGGTGCAGTACCATCACCAATCCAATCCAGCCCGTTGCAGGAAATGGGACGATCCGCCTTTTCAATGCGGAGGAGGGCCTCTATGGAATCTTCTCAACCGACGGTGCAAAATATATTCCTCTGACCCTTCCTCCCGAATTTCAGGTTGAAGGGATGAATGTATCGTACACCGTGGTCGTGAACACGAGCGTTACTGCAACCCCGGGTGTGGGAACCCCGGTAGATGTGATCGAGCTCGTCCAGCTCTCGCCTCCCGGAGACCTGGTCTATGCCCTGGGGACGGTGCAGTACGTGAACCTTGAGGGGGGGTTCTACGGGATCGTCGTCGATAAAGGGAGTTATGGAACCGTCGACTTCTTCCCGCTCAACCTGGACGAACAGTACCAGGTCAACAATACGATGATCCGGTTTACCGGTATACCGCAGAAGGACCTCGTTACAACCGTGCAGTGGGGCATCCCCATCCGGATAACCAGCGTCCAGCGGGTGTAACCATACCGGTGGTTTTGACGGGGAAGGACGGGGATCTTCCCCCTCCATAGAGTAGGGGGAGTTCTGTCCCGTCTGGAGGATTCACTTCAGGGGAGAGATATTCCAGAGGATCTGAAATCATGTGCGGCCGGTTCACGATTGCAGTCACCATCGGGCTGTACGAACGGTTCTGTGTAACGAACCGGAGATACGATATTCTCCCCCGGTGGAATGTCGCACCCGCAGAAGAGGTTCCGGTCGTTATCGCCCGGGACGGAGAGGAAACCCGGGAACTCATGATGATGCAATGGGGGCTTGTCCCGGCCTGGGCCCGCCTCCCTGCCTTCCATCCCCTGATCAACGCACGGGCCGAATCCCTTGCTGAAAAGCCGGTATTCCGGAACCTGCTCCGGACCCGCCGGTGCCTTGTCCCGGCGACCGGGTTTTTCGAATGGCAGCATGAGGGAAAGAAGCGGGTACCCTGGTACATCCGGAAGAGGGATCGATCGCTCTTTGCGTTTGCCGGATTGTATGACATCCGGGATGAGGAAAATGCACCGGCCTCATTCACTATCATCACGACCGCACCGAATGCACTCGTGAAGCCCCTCCACAACCGCATGCCGGTGATAATATCCGCGGACCGGGAAAATGACTGGCTCGCCGGAGTTGCTCTCGATCCAGCCGGTGTACAGGAGTATTTCCTGCCGTATCCCGAAGAAGAACTGGAGGCGTACCGGGTATCTTCCCGGGTGAACGCCACCGGGGCTGAAGGACCTGACCTGATCCAGCCGTTTTCAGGCGGGCTGCCGCTGACCTGACACCCTCATATAGGAGTGTGGCGATAGGTTAGGTTCATGAGCGATCCCGCTGATGTCCCTGAAAAACCCCGGGAACGGAGATGCCCGTTCTGCAATCCCGAGGAGAAGTGGGTCGTGCTCCGGAACGAACTTGCGTATGCACGGCGGGATATCCGGCCGGTGAGCCAGGGGCATATGCTCATCATACCCTTCCGGCATGTACCCCGGTTCTTCGATACGACCCCGGAAGAACGGGCTGCGATCATGGATCTGACCTTCCTCCTCAGGGATTATCTCGAAGAGCACTATCATCCTGCCGGGTACAATTTCGGCGTCAATATCGGGGAAGCCGCGGGGCAGGTGATCATGCATCTGCATTTCCATCTCATCCCCCGGTACCGGGGCGATGCCAGAGGAGGACGAAGCGGGCTCCGGCACGTGATCCCGGAGCCATGCGTATGGCAGCGGAAACTCGGGGATTTTTACCCGGAGCAGGCACCGCGAAGAAGACCCGCAAAAAATGAGTAGAAAAGGGAGATCATTTCTTTCCAGCAGACAAAGACTGCAACCGCTCCTTCACAGCCGCCACGTGCCCGACAACATTCACTTTTCGCCAGACTGCTTCGATCCGTCCGTCCGGCCCGATGAGGAAGGTGCTCCGCACCACCCCGGAGACCTCCTTCCCGAAGATCTTCTTCGGTTGCCAGACCCCGTACTTCTCCAGCACCGTATGACCGGTATCGCTCAGAATGCGGAACCGAAAGCCGTATTTTTGTGCAAATTTCTGGTGGCTTTCGATCGTGTCCGCACTGATGCCGATGATCGTCGCACCGAGCGTTGCGAATTCATCGAACTCGGAGGTGAATCCCTTCGCCTCGAGGGTGCATCCGGGGGTATTATCCCGCGGGTAGAAGTAGAGGACCACCCACTGGCCACGGAAAGACGCCAGGCATACATCTTCCCCGGATGCGTCGGGGAGACAAAAGTCGGGCGCCTGCTCTCCGGCCAGCGGGTCCGGCTGTTCGGTTGTCATGAGAGCAGATACACGTTCCGGGGAAAAGAAGATGCGGGTATTCATGCGGGACTTATCCCATCAGGGAAACGAAAAACGCTCCAAACCATGCGCACCAGGTAAAAGAGGCGCTTCGAAGGCTACGGAGATCGGCCATCCGGCATCCCCTGAATTGGCAGGGACCTTCTTCCTTCCCCCGTTTGCGGGAGATTTATCATTTTCCTTTCCGGTAGAACCCGAACGGGTCCCGGAAATTGATGAACCCGTGGCTCTTCTGCCGGGGAAAGACCCCTTCTGCAGCGGTCCGCACATCTTCGATCGAGTAGAACGCCCCCGGCTGGTAGGTGTTCACGATCCCGATCGCCTTCGGCAGGTCCTGGCGCTTGATGATCAGGAAGATGACTTTCACCTTCCCGCTCGCTCCCTCTGCTTCCATGTTCGTCACCCCGAATCCCTCACCCCTGAGGGCAGCGGCGAGTTCGGTCGCTTCCTTCTGGGTGATGACCCGCAGACTCACCATCCCGAGCGAGAGGCGCTCCTCAACTTTCATGCCGACGAACGTACCGGTTGCAAACCCGGCACCGTACGCGATATAGGAGGCGGCATTGGTGATGTTCTGCATCACCTGGCCGATAGCGAGGAGCCAGATGATCACCTCGAAAAACCCGATTACCGGGGCGATGTACTTGAACCCTTTCGAGATGAAGATGACCCGGATCGTCCCGAGACTGACATCGGCGACCCGGGCGGAGAAGATCAGGAGCGGCAGGATCACCCAGGCAAAGACCTCGTTATTGGCAGTAAGTTCCAGCACCAGTGGATCACCGGGAATTTTACTAACAGTATGGGAGCTGATCCGGAATTAAAGGATATGGTGCATCTCTCCCGAAGGAAACAGAATCCGGCCTTCCGGAATTAAAGGATATAGGAACTCTCCCGAAGAAACAGAATCCGGCCTTCCGGAATTAAAGGATATGGTGCATCTATCCCGAAGGAAACAGAATCCGGCCTTCCGGAATTAAGGATATAGGCACTCTCCCGAAGGACCGATTTAAGAGACAAAGACAATCCTGTCATCCCGGTTTTATCCTTTTACAGCCATCCCCGGTACCGCATTGCCTGTACCACCCGTTTCACCGCGATCGCATACGACACCTGTCGCATCGGAACCTTGTCCTTCGATGCGACCTCCCAGACCATACGGAAGGTATCGACCATCTTCTTCTCCATCCGCCGCTCGACCTTCTCCCGATCCCAGTGTTCCATGTTGGCGTTCTGTACCATCTCATAGTATGAGACGACGACCCCCCCCGCATTGCAGAGGAAGTCCGGTATGATGGGAATGCCCCGCGCCTGGAGGATGCTGTCGGCTTCCGTCGTCACCGGCCCGTTGGCGAATTCGGCAATAACACGTGCCCGGATCCGATCCGCATTTTTCGCGGTGATCACGTGTTCCAGGGCGGCAGGGACGAGGATGTCCACATCGAGTTCGAGAAGTGCTTCATTCGTGATCTTCTCCGTACCGGGGAAGTCACGGACCATCCCGGTCTTCTGTTTGTGTTCCATGACCTTCTGGATATCCAGCCCGCCCGGGTGGTAGATCCCTCCCTGGCTGTCGCTGACCGCCACCACCCGGCACCCGAACTCCCGCTGCCCGATCAGTGCGGCATGTGCACCGACATTCCCAAAGCCCTGGATGGCGATCGATGCCTTATCCGGTTCCATCGCAAACTCCTTCGCCGCCTCCCGGAGGACATACCACCCGCCCCGGGCGGTTGCATCATCCCTCCCTTCGGATCCGCCGAGTGACTCGGGCTTTCCGGTTACCACCCCGAAGGTTGTCTTCCCCGAGATCCGCGAGTACTCGTCCATCATCCAGGCCATCACCTGTGGATTCGTGTAGACGTCCGGAGCAGGGACGTCTCGATCCGGTCCGATGAACTGGTAAATCGCCTGGATATACGCCCGGGAAAGCCGCTCGATCTCCCGCGGGGACATCGCCTTCGGGTTGCATACCACCCCGCCCTTCGCACCCCCGAGCGGGAGGTCGTAGAGTGCACACTTCCAGGTCATCAGTGCCGCAAGCCCCCGGATGGTATCGATCGTCTCCTCCGGGTGAAACCGGATCCCTCCCTTGGTCGGTCCGAGTGCATCGTTGTACTGCACGCGGAATCCCTGGAATGCCCGGATAGTTCCGTCGTCCATGCGGACCGGGATGGATACGTGGAGTTCCCGCATCGGCATCTTCAGGATCGTCTCCGCATTCGGGGTGATCTGGAGATCGATGGAACAGGCACATATATTCGCTTTCACCATATCGAAGAGGTTATGGTTATTCACCGGTTTTTGGGGCGCATCCATGGTACAACCTAACCGAGCCGTTTATTCATAAAGTCTATCGAGAAGAGCGGAATTCTTCGCGGGCATTTACCCTTCTGTCGCGACAAGCGGATAAATCCGGAGACCGGGAGAAAAAGGTGAATGTATCTAAATCCGGGAATCGAGGAGATCGCGGATCTTCTCTTCCCGGTCTCCGGCCTTTGCCTCTGGCGGTGCAAATCGTTCCGAGAAGGTCGGCATCTCTTTTTCATAGAATACCCCGAGGCCGATGGGTGCGTCGGTGTTGTAATCCCACTCCCGGGATCGCCTGAACGCAGCATTGAAATCCCCTGTATCGTGATCCGTGAGATCGTAGACCAGTTTGTCGTACTGCGCCGACATGTTGAAGTAGGTCGCACAGATCTGCAACACGTCGATGAACGCAAAGCCCTTGTATCGGACTCCCTTATCAAGAATCTCCTGCAACCCCGGAAGTCGCCGCGTATACCCCCTCGCAACGAACCCCGCCCCGCTTGCGAGCATGAGTTCGAGGGGATTGAACGGGAGCTCTTTTGTCCCCTGCGGTGTAGACCGGCCATGGAATCCGAGCGGTGACGTGGGGGTGTACTGTCCGGTCGTGAGTCCGTAAACCCGGTTATTATGGACGATGAGCGTGACGTCGATATTCCGCTTCGCAGCAAAGATAAGGTGATCGAGCCCCTCCGCGTAACAGTCCCCGTCGCCTGCACAGCAGATCACCGTGAGCTCGGGCCGGGCCAGTTTGATCGCGGTCGCAACCGGCAGGGTCCGGCCGTGGATGGAATAAAAACTGTTGATATCCAGATAGTCGGCCATCTTCGCGTGGCACCCGATCCCGGTGACGAGCACGATCTCCTCGAGCGGTGTCCCTTCTTTCACCATGCCCAGGATCACGTCCTTCAGCTTGTGCTGGATTGAAAAATTCCCGCATCCGGGGCACCAGGTGTTCTGCGCCGCGGTGATCAGATCCCCGGTCATGCGATCACCCGTCCGACTTCGGCTTCCAGTTCATCTACGGAGAACGGCCTGCCGTCATACCGGTGTATCTGATCCTGGACGGAGAAGCCATACCGCATGATGAGCGTCGCGAGCTGGCCGTTTACATTGTCTTCCACGGCGATCAGGCGTTTCACTCCCTGAAGCGCCGCCCGGAATTGTTCCACCGGGAACGGGGTGAGAACGATCGGCTGGATCGCCCGGATTTTTAGCTTTCCGGCGACCTCCCGGCAGACTCCCCGGTTCGAACCCCAGCAGAGCAGGGCAACCGGAGCGGATGGCGGGCCGGATATCGACACGCCTTCCAGGCCTTTCACGGCCATTTCCAGCGATCGCTCCTTTCTCATCCGCTTCTCGACCATCTTCTTCGCGATCTCCTTATTTTCTGTCGTGATCCCGTTTTCGACATGTGTATAACCGTTGGCCTTGATTGCCGCACCCTGCAGGGGAGGAAACCGGGCCGGGGAGACCCCGGACGGAGTGTCGGCATACCGGTGATACGGGGTTTCCGCGGGCTCGTTCAGTTCCGGTATCCGGTATTCCGGCACCGCTTCCCGGTCGAAGCTGTAGGTCCCTTCACAGACCGTTTTGTCTCCGAGGATTATCGCCGGCACCTGGTACTGCCAGGCGAGCTGCACGGCGACCGAGGACCAGGTGCATGCCTGTTCCGCATCTCCGGGGGCGACAACGAACCGCGGGAACTCTCCCTGGCCGGCATGGAGGACGAAGAAGAGATCGGTCTGGGCGGTATACGTCGGAAGTCCCGTGCTCGGCCCGGTCCGCTGCCCCATCACCACGACGACCGGAAGCTCGGCCTGACCGGAGAGCGAAAACCCCTCGGTCATCAGGCAGAACCCGCCTCCCGATGTGCCGACCGCCGTCTTTTTCCCGGCGTATGCAAACCCGAGCGCCATGAGCATGACCGCGATCTCGTTCTCCGGGTGCACGACCGTAAGGGAGAAGGTATCGGCCTGCTCCGCGAGAAAATGAAGGATGTTTGAGGTCGGGGTCATCGGATACGCCACGTACGCATCCAGCCCGCCCCGGATCATCCCGATCCCGATCGCCTCGTTTCCCGTAACGGCCGGAAGGGGGGGCCGGTTCAGCGGGGGCACGGCATGGCGCACTTCTGCCGCATCATACCCCCGGCGGGCGACCTTCAGGTTCAGGTCGGTCGCCTTCGGGAGGTGTTTCCGGAACACCTCCTCGAGGACCTCCCAGGATATCCCCGCGGCGCAGGCGAAAGCACCGATCATACAGGTGTTGGTCATGATATCGGGCGCCTGCTCCTCTTTCAGGATCTCATTGACATCCAGCCCAACCCCTTCGGCACTTGCACGGTACGAGTCGTACACGATGACCGTCTCCGGACCGGTCACGTCCCGGTGCAGGTCGACGGTGTCCTGGTTCAGCGCGATGATAAAATCGGCCCGGTTCCGGTGAGCTCCGATCTTCTGTTCGCTCGCGCGGATGACCGCAAAGTTATGTCCCCCCTTGATGAGCGAGGGGTAATCGAAATACATGTAGGTGTAGTACCCGAGACGGCCGAAGAGACGGGCAACGGTTGCTCCCGCGACATTGATCCCCTCCCCTGCTTTTCCGCCGATCACCACCGAGATATCCTGCATCGAATCACCACTCTTCCCATGGGGGAGCCGCGATATAAAAGTTCCCCGGGATAACCGGGCGGCTCTGACTCCCGCGAAACAGGAGTACCACTGCGATATCCAAAAGGATACGTATATCCGCTCATACAGGAAATTTTCTGCGATACTAACGGAACAGCCCGTATTTTTGCACCTACCGAAAATCCGGGTTGTAGCCGGAGACGACCGTATATCCTGAATAAAATTTTCCGAACAGAGATTGTTCCCGTTTACCCAAGCCATTCTGAAATTAAAATCCAAAAAATTATTTCTTCCTGCGGCGATTGTTCGACATGCCGCTGACCCGAAAAGGGTACCTTCTCCTCGGCCTCATTGTCGCCCTTTTTGCTGCGGTTACCGCGCTCGCCCTTTCGACACCGTTCTATTATACCTCCCCGCTGGGGGTGGCCATCCGGTTGTTCGGGCTGTACGGGTTTCTCATGATCGCCGTTGCCCTCATGTTGACCCCGTTTCTTTCTGCGGTGTACCGGACCTTCGGCAGGCCCTTCCTCAAAATCCACCATTTCTTTGCAATATCCGGGATTGTGCTCATCACGCTCCATCCGGTCTCGTTCGCCGTCCTGGTCATGACCCCGGTCGTATTTATCCCCAGTATACAGTCATGGATCGATTTCTGGGTCAATGCAGGGAGAGCCGCACTCATTGTCCTCTATGTTGCGGTGATCGCGGTCCTGCTCCGCAGGAGAATCAGGCACTGGAGATATCTGCATGCGCTGATGTACCTCGTCCTCCTGCTTGCGATCGTCCATGCGAACCTGATCGGCACCGACTTCGTGAACACCGGGATCCGGGTGATCTATGATTCCCTCTTCATCGGGGTCGTTATCGTCTTCTTGCTCAGTCTTCGGAGGAAACTCTCCCAGAGAACCGCCCGGCACCAGACGAAATAAGAACTCCGCGATCAGGGTATCGTCCTGACCGTCAGACTTCTATAGACGGGCGCAGATCATTGAGAACAAATGACCGAAACAGAACCGGGAGCGATCGGTATTCCGCCGGTCCATCACCATGATTGCATCATCATCGGCGGAGGACTGACCGGTCTCCGGGCGGCACTCGAGATCTCCGGTGCCGGTTACGATGTCGCCGTTCTTTCAAAGGTCCACCCGCTTCGTTCGCATTCCGTGGCAGCCCAGGGAGGGATCAATGCCGCCCTCGGAAATGCCGCTGAGGGGAGAGACGATTCCTGGGAGGCCCATGCGTACGATACCGTGAAAGGCTCGGATTATCTTGCAGACCAGGATGCGGTGGCCGTGATGTGCAGGGACGCACCCAGGGCCGTGATCGAACTGGAACATATGGGTACCGTATTCTCCCGGGATGAAGAAGGAAAGATTGCGCAACGGCCGTTCGGAGGTGCGGGATTTCCCCGGACGTGTTATGCCGCGGACAGGACCGGCCATAATCTCCTCCATACGATCTACGAGCAGCTGGTCTCCCGGAAGATCCCGGTATATGAAGAGTTCTTCGTGACGTCGCTCGTGAAGGAGGATGCCCGGTGCGTCGGGTGTGTTGCGCTCGAGCTCGTGACCGGCATCCTGCATGCATTCGGATCAAAAGCCACCCTTCTCGCGACCGGAGGGTTCGGCCGGATCTACAACCGTTCGACAAACGCACTGATCAACACCGGAGAAGGGGCAGCACTTGCATTCCGTGCCGGGGTGCCGCTGAAGGACATGGAATTCGTCCAGTTCCATCCGACCTCCCTCTGCGGGACGAACATCCTGATCTCCGAGGCAGCCCGGGGTGAAGGCGGCATACTCCTGAACCGGAACGGGGAACGGTTTATGGAGCGGTATGCCCCGCAGTCTGTGGACCTTGCACCACGAGACGTGGTTGCCCGGGCGATCCAGACCGAAATAAACGAGGGAAGGGGGTTTGACGGGGAGTATGTGCACCTCGACCTGACGAATCTTGGCGCCGACCTGATCGAGACACGGCTTCCGGGCATCCGCCAGATCTCGATAGATTTTGCATCGGTCGACCCTGTCGACGAACCGATACCCATACAGCCCGCCCAGCATTATTCGATGGGGGGTATCGATGTGAACGGAGAAGGGGAAACCCTGCTGCCCGGCCTCTACGCCGCGGGAGAATGCGCCTGTGTCAGCGTGCACGGAGCGAACCGGCTCGGGGGGAATTCTCTCCTCGACACCGTCGTATTCGGGCGGATCGTCGCCCGGAAGATCATCGGGGACATCGCCGGAAAGGAGGGACCACTGCAGGAACCGCTGTATAGTGGACTGTATGAGATGAAGAAAAATATTGATGCGATACTCTCCCGTTCGGATGGGGAGCTCCTTTACCCGATCAGAAATGAGCTGAAACAGACGATGTTCGCCCATTTCGGCATTTTCCGGAGCGAGAAGCAGATGATCGAAGGACTTCGCCGGTTAAAAGGATTGCAGGAACGGTCCAGGCAGGTGGTGATCCGGAACAAAGGGCGGATATTCAACCAGGCGCTCCTGCAGGTGCTCGAACTCGAGGGTATGCTGCTCCTCGCCGAGATCGTCGCGAAAGGAGCCCTCGAGCGGAGGGAGAGCAGGGGATCGCATATGCGGACGGATTATCCGAACCGGGACGATACCGGATTCCTGAAGCATACCGTAGCCACGGAGGCTGACGGTGAGGTGAGCATAGGGTATGCACCGGTGAGGATGGGGATCTTCAAACCGGAGGAGCGGGTGTACTGATGCTGTTCAAAATATTCCGTTCGGACGGTTCGGGAGGGCAGTCGCGATATGACGACTTTTCACTCGCCGCTACTCCCGGCATGACCGTACTGGCTGCGTTGTTTGAAATCAGTGAGCAGTTTGACGAATCTCTTGCTTTCCGGTACTCCTGCCGGGGAGCCGCCTGCGGCACCTGTGCAATGCTGATCAACAGGGTCCCGCGGCTGGCATGCAGGACCCAGGTGGCTTCCCTTATCTCCGGAACCGATATCATCAGCCTGAAACCCTTTACGGTGATCGAACAGACGATACCGTGGAATCCGGCAACCGAAGTCCTTCTCGAGCCGCTCCCGCACCTGCCGGTGATACGGGACCTCGTGGTGGATATGAAACGGTTCTTTGAGTTCTACCTCCTCACCGAACCGGTACTCCGGCCGGCAGACCCTGCCCCTGATAAGGAGCGGCTCATGAGCCCGTACGATGTCCGGGCACTGGAGACCTACACCACCTGTATCCTCTGTGCCGCCTGCTTCGGGGCATGCCCCGTGAACGGGCAGAATGCGGAATACTGGGGTCCTGCGGCACTTGCCAAGCTCTACCGGTTTCATATCGATCCCCGGGAGGCGGGAGACGGATCACGGCTGCTCCGGGCCGATCGCCAGGAGGGATGGTGGGCATGCGAATTCCACGGGAACTGCGCCCGCGTCTGCCCGAAGAATGTTCCCCCGAATATCGCGATCGGGAAAGCACGACAGGAGTTGCAAAAACGGAAAAAATGAATATAATCTCAGCACATGCCTGTGGCGGGTGCCCACGTATATATCGGTTCCCGCGCTATCCCTGCATATGACGGGGGTAACCATGACCGACCGGGGGGGGCACAGTTGATAATACCGGGCATGATCGCGATCGGTGGAATGGCAATGATTGCCGTATCGCTGGTAGCAAAGAACAGTCCCCGCGAAGACGAAATCGATGCGATCATCCAGCGTGATTCCGGGCAACTTATCACCGCTCTGCAGGAGCTTGTCCGGATCCGGAGCGTAGCGGGTGATCCCGCACCGGACGCACCCTTCGGGCAGGGCCCGGCGGAAGCGCTCCGGAAGGCCCTCGAAATAGCGGCAGGTCTCGGGTTCAGAACGGTGAATCTGGATAACTACATCGGGTATGCAGAATATGGTGCCGGGGACGAGTATGTCGCCGTCCTCGGACACCTGGATACCGTCCCCGTGGGAGGGAACTGGACGCATGCACCGTTCGGAGGAGAACTGACTGAAGATCGTATCTACGGCCGGGGGGCGCTCGATGACAAGGGACCGGTTCTTGCTGCCCTTTTCGGGCTGAAGGCGGTAGTGGAGAGCGGCCTTTCCCTTTCCCGGAAGGTACGGGTGATCTTCGGCACGAACGAGGAGACCGGGAGCCTTGACGTCCGGCATTATCTCTCTGTCGAAAAGCCGCCGGTAACAGGATTTACCCCTGATGCCGACTTCCCGGTTGTTTTTGCCGAGAAGGGGATCCTCTGGATCGTGCTGGAGAAGACCCTCGCCCCCTCGTACTCCGGCCCGGTGCTTCGGAGGATGAGCGGGGGGATCGCGGTGAATATGGTCCCGGATGCAGCTTTTGCCGAATTACAGACGGAGAATGCAGAGGATCTCATGCAGAAGTGCGAGGATTTCTCCCGGAGTACCGGATATCACCTTCACGCCCGGCAGGAAGGAGACGGGGTGGTAATCCGGTCGGAAGGGCTGAGCGCCCATGCCTCGACCCCGGAGAAGGGAAAAAATGCGATCATGCAGCTCATCGCCTTCCTCGCAACACTGGACCCGGGGTATTCCGATGCGTTCGATGCGATCCGGTTCTTTGACCGGTGCATCGGGAAGGAGACGACCGGGAGATCGTTCGGGCTCGGGATCTCCGATATGCGTTCCGGAGCACTCACCCTGAACGCCGGCCGGATCGAAGTAACCGATACCCGGTTCAGCTTCACCCTCGATATCCGGTACCCGGTCACGTTCCACCGGGAGGCAGTGATGGACCGGGTGAAGATCGCGATCCGGAGGAGCGGTTTCTCTGTTTCCATCGAAAAGTACGATCCCCCGATCTATCACCCCGTGGATTCGCCGCTCATAGAGACCCTCCTGGAGGTATACCGGAGCTGCGAGGGGGACAAGTCCCCACCGGTCGCGATCGGGGGCGGTACCTATGCGCGGAGTCTCCCTCATATCGTTGCGTTCGGCCCCTATCGTCCCGGCCAGGAACTCTCCATCCATTCCCGGGATGAATTCATCACCCGGAACGAGTTGATCGCCGATGCACGGATCTATGCCCATGCCATCTATGCGCTCGCAAAAGGCCTTCCCCCGACAGAGAGCGGGATGATATCCGGAGAAAAGGACGAAACGGCCGAAATGCCGGTTGAGCCGGTGGATAACCAGACACCCGAACCGTGAAATATAACAGGCGAAAAGGATTCGATTATTGTTTCTCCGTTTCCCCGGCATGATTTTCCTAGGGGAGAAATTTTAGGGTATGCCCGAAGGGGTTTTCGCGAAAAAGGACGAAGGAATGATTTCCCTGAAGATGGTCTTCCCGAACGGGAATGGGTTTTATTTCTTTAATGTCCGGATCCGGTCCACTTCTTCCTGGCACGGGATCTTCAAAAGGAACGTGCCGTGACAGGGTTTTGTATACGGGAGGATCAGCGAATCCCCTTCGATCCCGATCAGGATCGGCGGCTGGCCGATGAGATAGCTGTCGAAGACCTTCTCCCCGATCGGCAACTCGCGGAATTCCGTGTAATGTTCCCGGATATAGTCCCTGCATTCCTTGAACGAGACATTTTTCAGGACGACCTCGTACCTCAGAGATTCGATACAACCCATGGGAGCACCTCGTCGATCTTCTTCTTCAGCGGCATCGGGTTATGAACGGCTTTCACGGCGATCTTCTCGCAGGGGAACTCGATCTGGGCTGCCGTCTCCAGCGCGTGTTCGCCGTATACGACCGCGATGACAGACCCGGTGGAAAGCGCCTGGATGGTGGCGCCGTAGGTGATGCCGGCGTCGTTATGGATGAAGACGAAACAGAGGTCAAAGTCCCGCTTCTTCTCGGCCAGTTCCCCGATACACCGGTCCAGGTCTATCACTTCGCCGATGTAGTGCCGGTCGGGATCGGAGACCTCGACCAGTACCCGCGCCGACTGGTTCCCCGCGATGACCGGCTTCAATCCCTTCTTCTTGAGGGCACTCACCAGGTAGAGGGCGATACCGGTCTGGACCGGTACCTGCGGGCATCCGAGGACCAGCAGGGCGCTCCGCGGTTCTTCCCGTGCAGCTGCAGCCATTGAATCACACACTCACTACTATATCGGGTTCCTCTTGCTTATGTCCTTCTCCTTTCCCTCCTGGGGGCTGTCCATCCCGTTAAAAGGTCAGATGGAGAGACCTATTTCATCCCGTACCAGACAAAGAAGGGATAATCCCCGAACCGTTATCCGGTCTCATCCATCCGGGTATACAGGTCGCGGACCCGCCCGGGATGTGTATACACCGTGAACCGCGGCCCCCGGGAGAAGCAGATAAGGGTGATCCCCGCCTCTCCCGCGACCGCGATCCCGCGGTCCGTCGAGGAGGCTCGCGAGATGACAATCGGGATGCCGGAATGGGCACATTTCCCGACCATCCCGGCGGGCTGCCTCCCGGTACACCCGACGATGCATGTCGCCCGGTCGATCCCGTGGAGGGCCGCGTACCCGACGACCTTGTCGATGGTGTTGTGTCGTCCGATATCGCTGCTCTTCACGACGAGTTCCTTCCCCGAGAAGAGGACCGAGCAGTGTACGCCCCCGGTCTTTCGCCAGAGATCGGATTCGATCTCCTGCGTGATCCGGTACACGTCGGTCTTTTCGATAGAGATCTCCGAATGCACCTTTCCGGGCGGGCGTTTCAGGCCGATGCACCCGGATGTCCGGAGCTCCGTCTCCATCGGGCCGTGCAGTTCCGCGGCCACCCGGATCTCATCGCCGGCGACCCGCACGGATTCGATCTTTTTCGCCAGGCCTTCACAGATGACAAACCCTGCACCGAGCTCCTCCTTCTGGTCGTCGCTCGCGATCAGCTCAGAGAAGAACCGGTCGTTCAGGAACAGGCGGAACCGGGACTCGATCGCGATAGTGTCGTCGATCCCTACCGCAATCCCTTCACGGACCTGGATCCCCGGGTGATGGAAGAGGTTCATGTTCATGAGCTCTCTTCCCTGACCCACGAGAGATAGGGCTCGTACCCCCCGGTGATCGGGAGGACGATGATCTCCGGCAGTTCATAGCTGTGTACCGCCCGGATCGCCGCGATCAGGGGATCGACGTTCCCCCGGATGGTCTTTATGATCATCAGGTGCTCCTGCTCATCACAGAGTTCCCCCTTCCAGCGGTAACAGGACCGGACACCGGTGCAGTTCACGCAGGCGGCGAGGTGCCGCCCGACGACCTCCCGCGCGATTTCAGAGGCGTTCTCCGGTGCGGCCGTCGACAGGATCACCACGGGATCGTTCGCATGCTCATGCATTTTCGTCTCCTGCCAGTTGGTTGCATCCGCAGGGCAATAATCATATCCGGACAACGGCAGAGCCGGACGATACGGAATACCGGAACCTGAACGAGGGGATGGATCCCTGCAATCTCTCCCAGCGTCACAATACCCAAACCGGACCCTCATCACTTATTCCATCGGATTCGGGATTCACTTCTATTCACGCGCCGGTGTCACCTTAATGAGTCTCCGGATGCAATACCTACCCACATGTATGCTGACCGTATGGGCAATCTCCCGCCCTACCTGTTCGCCCGCATCGATGCGATGAAGGCCGAAAAGATCCGTCAGGACGTAGATGTGATCGACCTCGGCGTGGGGGACCCGGACCTTCCCACCCCGTCGCATATCGTCGATTCACTCTGTGCAGCGGCCCGAGACCCGGCGAATCATCACTATCCCTCCTATGCCGGCATGGCAGAGTACCGTTCTGCGGTCTCCGGGTGGTACCGCTCGCGGTTCGGTGTCAGCCTGGACTCGGACCGGGAAGTGCTGGCTTTGATGGGGTCAAAGGACGGTATCGCCCACATCCCGGAGGCGTTTGTGAACCCCGGGGACTACGTTCTCGTGCCGAGCCCCGGCTATCCGGTCTACCAGACCTCCACCCTGTTCTCGGAGGGAAGGATCTACGAGATGCCGCTCGAACCCGGCAACGAATTTATACCGCGGCTCGATCAGGTGCCGGATAAGGTGGCCGATGCGGCCAGGCTCCTGTTCCTGAACTACCCGAACAACCCGACATCCGCGATCACCATCCCGGGGTTCTTTGCAGAGGCGGTCGAGTTCGCCCGTGACCACGATCTGGTCATCGTCCACGACAATGCCTACTCGGAGATCGCGTACGACGGGTATCGGGCGCCATCCTTCCTCGCGACCGATGGTGCCATGGAGGTCTCCATCGAGATGCACTCCCTCTCGAAGACCTATAATATGACCGGCTGGCGGATCGGGATGGCCTGCGGGAATGCCGATATCATCGCCGGGCTCGGGCGGGTGAAGACGAACGTGGACTCCGGGGTCTTCAACGCGGTGCAGAAGGCGGCCGTCACGGCCCTTTCGGGCCCGCAGGACTGTGTCCGGGAGGCCTGTGCGGTCTACGAACACCGGCGGAACGTGCTCGTGAACGGTCTCCGGGAACTGGGATTTCCCGTCGAAGCCCCGAAGGCGACCTTCTACGTCTGGATGCCGGTCGATAACAGCATCTCCTTTGCAACGCGGATGCTCGACGAGGCCGGGATCGTGGTCACCCCGGGCGTCGGGTTCGGGCGTGCAGGGGAAGGATATGTCCGGTTTGCACTGACCCGGCCGGCCGAACGGATCGCGGAGGCGATCGAGCGGATGCGGGTGATGGTGCAATGAACCTTCCCCCGCACCTTTCCGTCTCGGGGGGCCACCTCTGCATCGGCGGACATGATACGGTCAGGCTCGTCTCGCGGTTCGGAAGCCCGCTTTACGTGACGGACCAGCAGCGGCTCCTCGATGCCTACCGGGCCTGGGTGGGTGCACTTACGAGCCGGTACCGGAAGAGCCGGGTGCTCTATGCGGCGAAGGCGAACGGGAATGCCGCAATTCTTCGTGCTTTTGCCGGAGAGGGGGCAGGAGCGGACGTCTTCTCATCCGGGGAACTCCGGCTTGCGCGGGAAGCCGGCATGAATCCCCGCCATCTTCTCTTCAACGGGAGCTCCAAGAGCCCCGCAGACCTGGCCTTCGCGGTGGAGGAGGGGGTTCCGGTATCGGTCGATTCCCTGGACGAACTGCACCAGCTCGATGCCATTGCCCGGAAGGCGGATAGGTGTGCGGAAATTTCGTTCCGGGTCAACCCGGAGATGGATGTTCCCACGCACCCGAAGATCGCGACGGGTCTCGCGACGAGCAAATTCGGGATCGCCCACGAGCGGATCCCGGCCGCCTACCGGGAGGCAATCGGGTGTTCCCACGTGAAGCCGATCGGGGTCCACTGCCATATCGGGTCGCAGATCCTGGAGATCGAGCCCTTCGTCCATGCCGCCCGGGTCATGGTGCGTATCGCACGCGAGCTGACGGAACTGGGGGTGGAACTGGAGTTCATCGACCTCGGAGGCGGGCTCGGCATTGCGTATCGCCATGGGATCGACATTGCACCGACCCCTGGTGAATATGCGGCGGAGGTCGTCCCGGTCTTCCTCGAGGGGATCGAGGAATGCGGGATCAGCCCGGAACTCTGGGTCGAGCCGGGAAGGTCCCTCGTTGGAGACTCAACGATCCTCCTTACCACCGTCAATTCGGTCAAACCTGCCCACAAGACGTTCGTGAACGTGGATGCCGGGTTCAATCTTCTCATCCGGCCGGTGATGTATGATGCCTATCACGAGGTGCTGGTCGCCAGCCGGGGGGACGAACCTGCTACCGGGGTGTACACGATCGCCGGACCAATCTGCGAGACCGGCGACCTCCTCGCCCGTGATCGATTGCTCCCGCAGGTGCAGGCCGGAGACCTTATAGCGGTGCTCGATGCCGGCGCATATGGGTTTGCGATGTCATCCCAGTACAACAGCAGGCCCCGGTGTGCGGAATGCCTGGTGAACGGTTCCGAGGCGGTGCTGATGCGACGTGCCGAAGATCTCTCCGACATCACCGCCCCCATGCAGCAACCCCCCTGGCAGCGCTAAAGGTGATCCGGTGTGCAGTTTCACTACGCCCTCGTCGATGACCTCATCACCCGGGATGAATTTGACCGCCGGGTCGAGGAGAAGATCGCGTCCTGTGGCGACCTTGTCGATGATCTGACTGCCGCGATCCTGGTGGTGCAGGAATGCGGGCGCCACCACGTAAAAATCAGCGGCCTGTCGGCGAAATCGAGCCTTTTTTCATTCTTCGGCAAGGTGATCGGCAAACAACCGCTGAAGGAGTTCACCCGGGCGGACGGGGAGAAGGGGATTGTCGGGACCCTTGTGGTCGGGGACGAGACCGGAGTGGTGAACGTCGTGCTCTGGGACGAGAAGGCGATGGCGCTCGAGGAGATCTCCTGCGGCGAGGTCCTCGAGATCATCGGCCGCCACCCGGGGAAGGGGCCTGCAAAAGACATCTATGTGCTTGCCCTCAGGAAGGTGGACTGCGAGATCTCCTGCGATGCCACCGGCGGAACTCCGGCGCCGGAACGGGTAACGATTACCGCGATCCTCATTGCAGCGGAGGAACCGCGGACGTACACCCGCCGGGACGGGAACCCCGGCGAGATGCTCCCGGCCCTGATCGGCAACGAAGAGGGCTCTTCCCGGCTCGTGGCCTGGGTTCCCGGACTGCTCGCTTCCTTCGAGCCCGGCACCTGCCTCCGGATCACCGGTGCACTCGTAAAAGAACGGGAGCAGGGAAAAGAGTTCAGTATCGATGATAAGAGCACCGTCACCCTTTCGGAAGAGCCGGTCGCATTCTCGTTTTCACCGATCGGTGTGGTCGGAGACACGGGGATATACTCGGTTCGGGGAAACGTGAAGTGGTGCGAACCACCCCGTTCATTTGTCACCCGGAACAAAACCCGGTCATGGGTGCGGAACATGGCAATCGCAGACAGGAGCGGCGAGATCCGGGCGGTGCTCTGGGGAGAACGGGCCCTCCAGCCGCTCGTCCCCGGAGATCCGGTCACGATATATCATGCATCCGTAAAACAGGGTCGTTTGGGGGGGAACGAGCTGCAGATCAGCTGGGGAAGCGTCTTCGAGGTGAATACCCCGCCCGGCGGGGAACCGATCACGTTCGAAGGGACGGTAATGGTCACCCGTTCCGGCACGTTCATCGATGACGGGACGACCTGGTATCTCGTCGTCGATGCCGAACTGCCCAACGGCCGGGACGTCCGCGTGGAAGGGACAGTATCGGGGAAGAGGCTCACGGTACGGAATGTCGAGGCGATAGAACACGATCCTGCAGAACTCATCCGCCAGATAGACCAGTTCCTGCAGGAGCTCTCCGGCCAGCAGTAAGAACAATACTTTCACGCTGCATGGCGGACAACCTATATGGTACAGGGCGAGGTTGATGGCAGAGAGGTACAATTACATGAGCGCAGGACCAGTTGAACTGGAAGACCTCCCCGGCGTCGGCCCGAGCACGGCTGAAAAGCTCCGTGAGGCAGGATTTGTCACTGTTGAAAGCATCGCCACCGCATCCGCGGTCGATCTGGCGGAGACCGCCGAGATCGGCGAGTCCGTGGCAAAGAAGATGATCAAGGCCGCCCGCGAGATGGTGGATATCGGGGGATTCAAGACCGGAAAGGACGTCTTCGAACAGCGGAAAGAGGTCCGGAAACTGAAGACCCTCGTCCCGGAGTTCGATGCCCTTCTCGGGGGAGGAATCGAGACCCAGGCGATCACCGAGTTATATGGAGAGTTCGGGTCCGGTAAGAGCCAGATCGTCCACCAGATGGCCGTCAACGTGCAGCTCCCCGAAGAAGAGGGCGGGCTCTCCGGCAGCGCCATCTACATCGATACAGAGAACACCTTCCGTCCGGAGCGTATCGAGCAGATGGTCAACGGTCTCGGTATCGCGGATGCCGACCCACAGGAGTTCCTCAAGAATATCCATGTGGCCCGGGCCCATACCTCGGACCACCAGATGCTCCTCGTCGAGACCGCACGGGAGCGGGCGGCCGACCTGCGGGAGAGCGACCGGCCGGTCCGGATATTCATCATCGACTCTCTGACCGCACATTTCCGGGCAGAGTACGCCGGCCGGGGTACCCTGGCAACGCGGCAGCAGAAGCTGAACCGGCACATGCACGACCTGTTCAAGCTCGTCGACGAGAACAACGCCGTCGCTCTCGTGACCAACCAGGTGATGTCCAACCCGGCGGTCTTCTTCGGCGATCCCACCAAACCGATCGGAGGGAATATCGTGGGCCATACCGCGACGTTCCGGCTCTATCTCAGGAAGAGCAAGGGTGGAAAGCGGGTTGCCCGTCTCGTGGACAGCCCGAACCTCCCCGAGGGAGAGGCGGCATTCATGGTCGAGGAGGCGGGTCTCAAACCGTGCTGAAGGCACTCCTGACAGACGTGGACGGCACCATCACGGATCGGCACCGGCGGATCAGCACGGAGGCGATCGGCGTGATGCGTGAACTCGTGGACAGGGGTGTCGAGGTCGTACTGGCAAGTGGGAATACCGCCTGTTTCATGGATGCGGCCTGCCGGCTGGTAGGCACCCCGGGATCCTTCATCGGGGAGAACGGGGGTGTCCACCGGGTCGGATATACCGGCCAGCTCTCCATTCACGGGGACCCGACCTCTCCGCGGGCTGCATTGGAGACATTGACCGCCCATTTCCGGGAGAAGGGGATCGAACTCGACCTCTACAGCCCCCAGTACCGGTTTGTCGATGTTGCGTTCGCCCGGACGGTCTCTCCCGACGAGGTCAGGGAGGTGGTCCGGTCGTTCCCGGTGAAGGTCCTGGATACCGGGTTTGCGATACACCTGCACCCGGACGGCCTGAACAAAGGGACCGCATTCAGGGATCTCGCCCGGGACATGGGCCTTTCCCCATCCGATTTCCTGGCGATCGGGGATGCCATGAACGACCGGGAGATCATCACCGCTGCGGGAATCGGCGTCACCGTTGCCAATGCCCCGCCGGAGTTGCAATCCTCGGCGGAATGGGTGTCGGAAAAAAAGTATGGCGATGGATTTATCGATGCGATTCGCCGGTACGAATCCTATTTTCTCGAGAGATAACGGTCGACGATGATATAATCCTTGATATCCTTGACCGCCTCGAAGTTGATGAAAAGCCGGTCGCCCTCGACCCGGTACCCCGCGGTATCGAACGACGGATCCGGGTACACGACCAGATCGATCACCTGCCCGGTATCAAAATCGACGATGATATTCCGGAGTGAACCGATTACTTTCCCCTCATTGGTGATGATTTTCTTTTTTGAGAGGCTGCGGGCCAAGGTTTTTGTCATAACAGAACTGTTGAGCTGTTCATATTTAAAGCTGTGCCGGTCAGTCTCTCACGAATCCCGGCCCGGATTGTTCCGCGATAGGAACCAGTACATGGTCACCTGAGTATCTCCGCCGCCATCCGGATATCGTGGGCGGTGACGGTCTTCCGGCCGGCATGGGATGCCAGCTTGATCGCTTCTTTTGCAACGGACTCTCCATACGATTCCATGAGGGCTGCAAGGGCATCCCCTGCATCCGCACCGATCCGGTCTGCACCGGATCTCCTGATCAGCCGCATAACGGGAGCTATCGGTAAGTCAGTCAAACGTAATCACTCCATCATCCCGGGAAGTCTGGAAATGGCATTTCTCCCCGCACGATTCTCCCGCGATCCCGGTTGTAAGTACCGAAGTTCCGGGAGAGATCGGGTCCAGGCACTTTCCACCCCGTGGTCAGGAAAAGTTCGCCCATATCCGATAAAAATCTTGTCAAATGAAGTTTTTTATGGAGAAATCGATGAAAAACTGTACCGGAGAGAAAATCCGCTCTTGTGGGTAACGTGATCAGAGCGAGGGAAATACCCGGATGATATCCGAATGGGTGAGGATGCCGACAGGCCGGTCCCCTTCCATCACGACCAGACGCCCGATCTCCCGCTCCTTGAACCGGCGTATAACCTCATAGAGGTGGACATCAGATTGCACCTGAACCACATCCGCCGTCATGACCCTTGAGACGGGTATATCGAACGCGAGTCCCTCCTCGATCGCCCGGGCGATGTCACTCATCGTGACGATCCCGATCAGTTTCCCCTGGTCCATCACCGGCGCCCCGTGGATGTGGCGGTTGTTGAAGAGGTGCAGGGCCTGCCCGATCGTCTCCGTGGCTTCGAGGGTGATCAGCGGACTCTGCATATAGTACCGGATCGGTTTCTTCGGGAGAGAGATCATCTCGTAGGTCGAGATCAGAATCGCCTGTTTCACCTCGTCCTTGCCGTAGACCTCTCCCCGTATGAGGAGCTTGTTGACCGGCGTCGGGCCGATCGTGATCTGGTCACCGATCTCGAAGAGCCTGACGCTCCCGATCACCTTCACCTCCGCGTGACAGACATCCGGATGGCAGAGGGTGGTGAAGGCGATCTCTGCGACCTTAACGCCCTTCATCACCACTCCGCCCCGGGAGATCTCCACCTCGTACTCCTTTTCGGAACTGTTCAGGTTGAGTACCTTGTACGCCAGTGCTGTCGGGTTGTACCCGCCTTTGGGCCCCGGCACCCCGTCCACGAGCCCGATCGCCTTCAGGGCCTGCATCTGGTTTCGGACGGTCCCCGGGTTCCGCCTGATCACATCGGCGATCTCCTCTCCCTTGATCGGTTGCGAATGCTGGTGGTACAGCGTGATCAGGGTAATCAGGATATCCTTCTGGATCAGGGATAAATCCATAACGATTAATCATATGGAATTACATATATATATTCGGTTAGACTTTTCGTGGAGTTTGAGAAGATTCCGACTGTGCCCACAGCGGATGAGATCCTGGACCGCAGTTTCCGGAGAGCTGCGGCAAAGATGAAGGAGAAGAGGAACAAGGACCGTGCGAATCAGGATTTTGTGCGGTCGGTCCATGCCGCGGTGCACGATCGGCTCGTTCGTATCATCCAGTCCTTCCCCGAGTTCGAATCGCTGCCTCCGTTCTATCGCGACGTCGTTGAGATCCTCTACGGGATCGACCGGATGAAGAAGGCGCTCGGAGCGGTCGGATGGGCGGCCCGCTGGTCCCGGACGCACGGCCCCGGCCTGATCTACCAGACACGGAAGGCAGACGACCCGTCGATCATCCGCCGCCGGTCCGTCGCCCGGCTCTCCTCGGTCGTCCACCAGATCGACGGCGAGCTCCGGTTTCTCAACGATGTCCGGAACGTGCTCCGGAAACTCCCGCATGTGGAGGACGTCTTCACGGTGGTGATCGGCGGATATCCGAACGTCGGAAAATCGTCCTTCATCCGGCTCGTCTCCACTGCGGACCCGCAGGTAGCATCGTACCCGTTCACGACTAAGGGGATTATCGTCGGTCACCGGTTCATCAACCGCGAGCGGATGCAGTTCATCGATACCCCCGGGATCCTTGACCGGCCCGGAGAAGACCGGAACCCGATCGAACGACAGGCGCTGAACGCGATCGTCCACCTCGCAGACCTCCTCCTGTTCATCCTCGACGCAAGCGAACAGTGCGGATACCCTCTGGCGGACTCAGCTCCGGCTGCTCGACGAGCTGCAGGCGTCACTGGATATCCCCATCCTCGTGGTGGTGAACAAGGCCGATATCATGCCGTACGAGGGATACCTGAACATATCGACAGCGATGGGTACCGGCATCGATGAGGTCCTCTCGATCATCGCCTGTTCCCGGGAAAAACAGGGACCCGGGGTTACATCAGCCCTATCAGATACCCGATCAGAAAACCGGTGATCGCTCCGCCGTTGATGGGGGGAAGCCCCGCCTGGGGTCTGCCACGGACGACATAGGTGAGAAGGACGATCACGCCGGCGACCGATCCGATGATCGCCCCGAGTGCCGCCGTATTGAGGAAGCCCAACTTTCCTGTCTGGATAAAAATGTTCGCCGACACCACCAGAATCGAGGGCATGATAAGATCCCCCATCCCCATGATGAATGCACCCCGTTCCTCTCCTTCCCCGATCCGGCCGATCCCCTCCTTTACGTAGGAATACGATTTCTTTTTCGGTATTACAAAGAGGATCGGCGTTTTCAGGTCTATCACCCCCTCGGCAAGGGTAATCATGTGTTTTGTCTTGTAGACCGAGATCGCGTCGTAAACTGCGAGGATTACCAGGAGGATGATTACGGGAAGGACATCGAGCGAGACCCCGAAGATCGAGGCGGCCCCGGCGGCGATCAGGATACCGAGGGTATCGATCACGTACCACTCCGGGTATCTGTACAGGACAATGGTCGCACCGATCGCGAGGGCGAACGTCAGGATCGTTCCGATCAGCTCGTCCGGGACGAGGACGAACGTGATCGCGGCGAAGATATAGATAAACGTGAAGAATATCGAGACCGCGATGATGATCCCCATGATACGCATAAACTTGAACCGGATCAGGAGGAGCAGGAGGACGGTGAATGCGAGGAGGATCGCGATGAATATGAGCGGGTTGAAGATCGATTCGGGGTTCGGGAACGCAACAATTCCCGCCTGCTGCACGGGGAGAGAGAGAAGGAGCGCCACGATCTCGACGATAACAAGCATGATCGGCATGCCGGCGAGCGGGAGGAGCCGCTTCAGATCCATGGGATAACTCCGCGGGTCATAGTTAGATTAATGAATATGTTCTCATCATCTAAAAGCATGGAGATACGGGAATTCACAGGAGACATCATCCTGGTAATCGTTTCGGTGATATCGGCCGTGGTGCTGGTACTCCTGCTGCGATCCGATCCGGTCATCGCGACCGCCGCCGGGGTTCTCATGGTCGCGATAGGCGGCCTCTTCCTCTCGCTGCACCGGAAGATCCGGATCATGGAGAAGAACATCTACAACCGGGAACGGATGACCCGCGTCAACCTGGAAGAGATCGCGACAAAGATGTCCCATAAATACGACGCGACGATGGATCATATCGATGAAGTCGTCCAGGAATTTTCAAAAAGGGTCTATCGCTGACGTAAACGGGGAGGAGCATGGGTGTAGCGCTGCGTGATATCCTGGCCGACTATAAAACCTCCGTTCCGTGGGAATCGCTCCCCGGGATCGCGGCGATAGACGCACACAACGCGTTTTACCAGTTTCTCTCGATCATCCGCCAGCCGGACGGCACCCCCCTGATGGACCGGAACGGGCGGGTCACCTCGCACCTCTCGGGGATCTTTTTCCGGACGATCAACCTGATCGAGCGCGGGATCCGCCCTGTTTACGTATTTGACGGAACACCCCCGGAGATCAAGGGGGAGACTGTGGCGGAGCGAAGGGCCGTCCGGAGGGAGGCCGGAAAGCGGTGGCAGGAGGCCCTCGATAAGGGGGACATTGCGGAGGCATACAAACAGGCCAGGGCATCGTCCCGGATAGATACGAACGTGATCGAGACCGCCCGGGCCCTCATCCACCTGATGGGGATCCCGACCGTCCAGGCCCCGGGGGAGGGGGAAGCCCAGGCCGCCCATATGGCGATCCGGCGGGACGTCAGTTACGTCGTCTCACAGGACTACGACACCCTCCTCTTCGGGGCGCCGGTCCTCGTCCGGAACCTGACGGTGAGCGGGAAACGGAAGGTCCATGGTCGGACGATCACCGTCTCCCCCGAACGGATCCAGCTCAGGGAAGTGCTCTCCGGCCTCCACCTCTCGCGGGAGCAGCTGATCGCGATCGGGATCCTCGTCGGGACCGATTTCAACCCCGGGGCCCGGGGAATCGGGGCAAAGACCGCCCTGAAGCTGATCGCCCAGGGCGAATACCCCGGGATCCTCGCGGAAAAGCTCCCCGACCTCGACCCGGAACCCGTGATGGAGTATTTCCTTCACCCACCGGTCACCGAGGACTATGCCCTCGCCTGGCACCCGCCCGACCGGGACGGGATCGTCCGGATGCTCTGCGAGGACTATGACTTCTCGCCGGACCGTGTCAGGAAGGCACTCGAGCAGATAACAGGACCGTCCGGCCAGAAGACGCTGGATGCCTGGTTCTGAAAAGAGAGATGGTTGAAAGAAGGCAACGTTCAGATCCGCATGCGTTCTCCGGCCCGATCCACATCCTTTCTCCGTTAGTTATCGTGGCGGTGTGTAGGGGATCCCGGATGCCTTCTTCATCGGCGCAACTCCCTTTTCGGGGGTGAGCAGCGGGGTGGTCAGATAGACTCTTTACCGTCCCTCCGGCAGAGACCGCTATCGCCAGGGCTGCAGCAGTGACATTGTCCGGCACAGTGGCCACGGCGGTAAAGTCGTACTTCCCGAAGGAGAACCACCCTCCCTGCAGTTTCCCCCCCATCTTTTCGAGGAGGACACACAGACCGCTTCTACACGGTTTTGCGGATTCTTCAGTAATGCAGCCGAACTTTCCGCGGTATAGGCTGCCTGTATCAGATAGTCTGGCATACAGAAGTGAACGGTCATCCTGGATGTATTAAAATATCCCGGAGCATTGAACACCCACGGGAAATGGGTGCCGGGATCACTTCGTCAGGGTTTTCACCGGGAGCCTGAGCATTCGGCCGCGGTTTCACGGAGAAACCTGAGCAGTCGGTTATTCAGCTCATGCCGGATTCCCCATGAAACCCATATCCCCCTATTTCATCTGCTTCCAGACATACACGAACCGCTGAATCGCGGTGAGATTCCCGAGGACCCCGAAGATGACGAGGAGCCAGCCGAGGTACGAGAGCCCGAAGACGCCCATGGGAAGGAGGATCGTGAAGACCCCGGCAAGGAGGGTGAGCAGGAGGCGATCTGCCCTCCCGAGGACCCCGCCATAGAACCGGCCCACGCCTACGGCCTGGGCCTGGGTCCCGAGATAGGAGGACATGAGGACCCCGGTGAGTGCGAGCACGCCGATCGGCCACGGGGCATACCCGCCGGCAAAGATACCGGTGATGATGAAGATATCCGCGTACCGGTCGACCACGTGATCGAGGAAGTCCCCGCGGGGGCTCTCGATCTGCATCGCCCGGGCAAGAGCACCGTCCAGGGAATCGCAGACCGCGTTGAAGAGGACGAGGATGGTCCCGACCGGGACGTTCTGGTAATAGAACGCGATCCCTGCACCGATGGCGCCGAAGAACGAGGCGATCGTGAGAATGTTCGGGGTGAGGCCGATCCGGATGCAGAGGTTGACGAACGGGGCGATGATCCCTCTCACCTGCGGCCGGAACTGGTCCAGCGTCATGCGGGAGAGTTCCCCCTGCCATCCCTGTTTCGTGCCCTCTCTTCTCCTGCCTTCCTCATGCATCCCCCAGATAGGATGACCAGTCGTACGCCCCGTGTACCGGCGGGAGCGTTCCCCGGACAAATCGCATGATCATGTCACAACCGTCACTAATACTCCTGTCGGTCGTATCCAGCTCGAAGATATGCCCGGGCGGGTGGCGTTCGAGCGTTTCGATCAGGATCACGTCCAAAGCCTCCGCCTCGACGTTCTCCCGGATCTTTCCTCTCGAATAGCCGCGGGCTTTCAGCCGCTGTTCCAGAACGTCCGGCCTGCACCTCAGGATGATAACCCGGTCGCAGGGGAGGAGATGCGCCAGGTGCCCCTCCACAAAACCGTCGAAGCGGGGGAACTCGGCCGCCCAGCGTTCTTCGTCGATAACGAGGGTATCCCGTTCCCTGTCCTCTTCGATCACGTACCGCCCGGTTGTTTCGGTGAGACGGAGGACCGGGATATCCCGTCGTATCAGTTCTTCCGCGATCGCGCTCTTCCCCGTTCCGGGAGTCCCGGTGATCCCGTACATCATGGCGAGTCAGTCTCTGTCCGCAACCCGGTTTACCCGCCCATGACTCGCATAAATCGCTTCATGGCTGCTGTTACCCGGATACTTGTGCATGGATATGATTGACCTCAGCTAAAAAGCGTTCGTTCTCCCATTCTTCCCCGATGCTCACCCGGATATAGTGATCCGCGAGTCCCTTGAAGCTGGTGCAGGACCGGACCAGCACCCCCCGTGCGGCCAGTTCTTCTGCCATTTCATTCCCGCTCCGGGGGGCAACGTCGACCATAACGAAATTGGCATCGGACGGCGCCACCGGAAACCGGCACCCGGTCCGGTACCGTTCCCTCCACCGGCGGACATGTGCCACCGTCTCCTCCTGGTGGCGATCGTCCTCGAGCGCCCCCGCCGCCGCGGCCGCGGAGACGGAGTTCAGGGTAAATGGGGTGGCCGCCCGCAGGTAGAACGGTCGGAGCCACCCGGGGACGAACGCATACCCGATACGGAGCCCGGCGAGCGAGAAGATCTTCGACATCGTCCGCCCGATGATCAGGTTATCGTACCGCTTCAAAAGCGGCCGGTAGTCGATCCCCGAGAACTCCACGTACGCGTTGTCCAGGAAGAGAACCCCGTCGATTGCCTCCAGGATCTTCCCGATCACCGCCGGCGGGGTCGCGTTCCCGGTCGGGTTGTTCGGGGAACAGAGGAAGGAGCACTTCGCGATCGATGCCGCTTCGATGAACGCGTCCGCATCTACGCCAAACGTTCCGTCCCGTGGGACGCAGACCACTTCCGCGGATGCAGCGGTCGCTGCGAGCCCATAGAAGGAGAACGTCGGGGTGGCGATCACGACCCGGTCCCCGGGGTCCACGAGGGTCCGGACCACTGTCTCGATCACCCCGTCCATCCCGACACCGGTGACGAACGGATACTCCCCGTGGTAGGCCCGCAGCCGGTCCACGAGTGACTGCATCAGCTCGTCGGGATACCGGTTCGCCCGTTGCAGCGCCTCGGTACCGCGCGCGATCGCCCAATCCGACGGGGGGAGCGGGTTCTCGTTGCTTGCCAGCCGGGCTATGCGCTCATGGCCATATTCGGCGGCGATCGCCTCGGCCTTCTTCGCAAATACATACCCTTCCTGCCGGAAACAGTCCCTAACCAAGTGCTCCATGAAGGACCTCGATCACGGTATCGATCTCGGAATCGGAGATGATGAGCGGGGGCACCAGCCGGATATTGCCGTCCGCGGCGCAGTTGACCAGGACCCCCTGCTCCGCACATCTCCGCTGTACATCTGCACACCGGTCCCCGACGGTGATGCCGATCATGAGGCCACGGACCCGGGGGTTGTACTCGGAGAGCCCGTTCCGGAACCGCTCTCCCTTCCGGGCAATCTCCGGCATGACCTCCTCGATCACCCGGATGGTGGCAAGTGCGGCTGCACACGCGAGGGGCCCGCCGGCGAATGTGCTGCCATGCTCGCTCTTTTTGAATTCAAGCCCTTCCCGGGCGGCGAGCGCGCCCATCGGGAACCCGCTCGCGATACCCTTCGCAAGGGTCACGATATCGGGTTTCACCCCGGTATGCCCGATGGCGAGCCAGGCCCCTGTCCGGCCCATGCCACTCTGGACCTCGTCGTCGATCATCAGCGCCCCCCGGTCGTCACAGCACTTCCGGATCCCCCGGATGAAGCCGTCGTCCGGGATGATGACGCCAGCCTCCCCCTGGATCGGTTCCACGAAGACCCCCGCGACCGTCTCGTCGACCGCCTGTTCCACCCCTTCCATGTCACCGTACTCAACGAACCTGCACTCCGGTTCGAGTGGCAGGAACGGCTCCCGGATGGCCGGTTTGTGGGTGACCGCAAGGGATCCCATCGTCCTCCCGTGGAACCCGTGGGTGAAGGCGACGAACTTCTTCCTCCCCGTCGCGAGCCGGGCGAGTTTGATCGCCCCTTCATTCGCCTCCGCACCCGAGTTGGAGAAGAAGGCCTTGTGCATGCCGGTGATCTCCACCACCTTCTTTGCGAGCTCCGCCTGGTGGGGTACATAGTAGAGGTTTGAGCAATGGATCAGCTCCCCGGACTGTTCGCAGATCGCCCTCACGACCTGCGGGTGGCAGTGGCCGGTACTGCAGACCGCAATACCGGCGACGCAGTCGATATACGTATTCCCCTCGGCATCCCACACCCGGGACCCTTTCCCCCTGACGATCATCATCTCCCGCGTGAACGCAGGCATATAATACCGGGCATCCAGTTCGCGATACGAACCATCACTCTTCATCATCATTCACTCCAGTTCAAACGCTGTTTACTCATATTCGATCGTCGCCGGCGGTTTCGAGGTGATATCATAGACCACCCGGGTGACGCTCGGGATCTCCGCGGTAATGCGGGAGGAAACAAGGTCCAGCACCTCATAAGGTAGCCGGATCGGATCCGCGGTCATCCCGTCCCGCGAATTCACCGCCCGGACGGCGACCACCCAGCCGTGAACCCGGTTATCTCCCTTTACTCCTGTCGCAAGACCGAGGAGCGCTGCAAAGCACTGCCAGGGACCAAACCGCTCGACGATCTCCTCCTCGACGATCCCGTTCGCCTCACGGACGACCGCGATCTTCTCGGGGGTGACCTCCCCGATCACCCGGACCGCGAGCCCCGGTCCCGGGAACGGCATCCGGTGCTGGATCTCCGGGGGGAGACCCAGGGCACCGGCCACGACCCGAACCTCGTCCTTGTACAGGTCACGGAGTGGTTCTATCACCTTTCGGAAGGCGATATCGACCGGCATGCCCCCCACGTTGTGGTGGCTCTTGATCCCCCCTTCACTCTCGATCCGGTCCGGGTAGATCGTTCCCTGCAGGAGGCAGGTTGCTCCCGTCCGCTTCGCCTCCCGTTCGAAGACACGGATGAACCGTTCTCCGATCACCTTCCGCTTCGCCTCCGGGTCGGTTATCCCCTTAAGAGCGGAGAAGAACTCATCGCCGGCCTGGATAATATGCAGGTCCAGATCCCCGAAGATCTCAGAGATCCGGGCCGTCTCTCCCTTTCGCATCAGCCCGGTGTCGACGTAGATCGCCACCAGTCGGTCGCCGACCGCACGGCGTGCGAGGGCCGCACAGACCGAGCTGTCTACACCCCCGGAGAGGGCTATGACCACCCGGTCGCTGCCGACTTCGCCCCGGATCTCCTCTTCCGAAGACCGGATAAACCGCTCGGCATCGACCATCGATTCACCTCGTTCCGCCGGCATTATGTTCCCTGCAGGCCTTCACAAACCCGATAAACGGTGGGGACGGGCGTGCCGGCCGCGAACGGAACTCCGGGTGGAACTGAGTGGCGAGGAAGAACGGGTGCTCCGGGATCTCACAGATCTCCATCCGGTTCTCGCAGGTGCCTGAAAAGACGAGCCCGGCTCCTTCCAGGTCCGGAACATATGCGGGATCCACCTCGTACCGGTGCCGGTGACGCTCCACAATCTCCCGCGACCCATAGAGCTCCATCGCACGCGTATTCTCCTTAAGCACAATCCGGTAATCCCCGAGGCGCATCGTACCCCCGAGATCGGTCACCCCCTCCTGTTCGGGAAGGATCGCGATCACCTGTTTTCCTTCCCCGAGTTCGCCGCTCGTCGCATTCTCCCAGGAAAGGACGTTCCGGGCATACTCCACCACCGCCATCTGGAAACCGAGACAAAGCCCCAGCAGGGGTATCTTCGATATCCGGGCTACTTCGATCGCCCGGATCTTTCCCTCTATTCCCCGCTTCCCGAACCCCCCGGGGATCAGGATGCCGTCATATTCGAGGATCTGCTTATCTTCGAAGCGTTCCGCATCGAGCCAGGTTATCTTCGGCTCGACCGCGAGCGCCCGCCCTGCATGCTTGAGTGCCTCCTTGATACTCAGGTAAACGTCTTCAATCCCGTATTTGCTCACGATCGCGACATTGATCCGGCTCGTATACGCACGGCTGACAAGGCGGTACCACTCGGTATCCGCCTCGCGTTTATCCAGTTTCAGGTGATTCGAGAGGACGTCCGCGATCCCGTCCTTCTCCATCTCGATCGGGACCTGGTAGGTATCCGGCACCGTCGCCGCGCTGATCACCCCGCGTTCGGGGAGGTCGCAGAACGCGGAGATCTTCCGCTTGGTCCCGGAGCTGATCGGCCGGTCGCTCCTCCCGACGATGATGTCCGCGTGGAGACCCAGTTCGCGGAGTGCCTTGACCGAGTGCTGGGTGGGTTTTGTTTTCAGGTCTCCCATCGTGTCCGAGGGTATAAGGGTGACATGGATGAGGACCGTATCTTCGTACGGGAGTTCGCCCCGCATCTGCCGGACCGCCTCGAGGAAGGGCATGCTCTCGATATCGCCGACGGTTCCTCCTATTTCGACCAGACAAACGTCGGCGGTTCCGCCCCCACGGAGCTCTTCCTCCGCTGCAGAACCGATGCATGACTTGATCTGGTCGGTGATATGCGGGATGATCTGGACCGTCTCTCCGAGAAAATCCCCCCTCCGCTCCATCTCGATAACGGTCCGGTACACCTTTCCGGTCGTGATGTTATGCGGTGCGGTGAGTTCGATATCTAAAAAACGTTCGTAATTCCCGAGATCCAGGTCGACTTCGCTCCCGTCCGAGAGGACGAAGACCTCCCCGTGCTGTGCAGGATTCATCGTTCCTGCATCGATATTGAGATACGGGTCGATCTTTACCGCCGTCACCCGGTACCCGCGGTTCTTCAGGATGCGACCGACCGATGCCGCCGTGATCCCTTTTCCGAGCCCGCTCATCACCCCTCCGGTGATAAAAATATATTTCACTTCCGCACATCCCCTCGTCTGTTCTCCAAGTCACTAAGCGTGGGTCACCCGGACAGATAGTTTTATTCTCCCTGTCCAGCCCGGGGGATTTTCCTGGATTTGAGCAGTCGGAACGACCGGTCAGGAACCGATGAACTTGGGCATCCGTTACCAGAAAATAACAGAATTATTTATGCTTTGGTGAGCGCAAATGCGGCGGTCGTCCGGGACATCACCTGCCCTCCGACCCGTGGATCACGCACCTCCGCCTCGGCAAACGCCACCCGGCGGCCCTTTTTCACTACCTTTCCCCAGGCGACGATAAACCCGTCCCGGGCGCCCCGCATGAAACTTGTTGTCTCCGATATGGTCGCCATCGTCTCACCCTCGGTGAGAAGGGAGTATATGGCGAGGACCATCGCCTCGTCCGCGAGCGCCGTGAACATTCCTCCCTGGAGCCATCCCTCCCCGTTAAGCATGTCCGGCCGGATCTCCATCCGGAGAGCGGCCTTCCCGTCCATAATCTCCATGACATCAATGCCCATCAGGCAGAAAAACGGGTTTGCCTCCCGGCCGCATTCCTTGATCTGCTCGAAATAGCTCATCGTCATCCGGGAGTGATACGGGCTGTTTATGCATAACGGTTCCCCTGGTCAACCCTGCCCGCCGCGATCCTTATTTAGCCGGTGCCGGAATAATCTATCTGTATGGAGCCCCTGGACACCAAAGAGATGCTCGCCGACCTCCTCTGGCTCAATGCGGTGATTGCCACCGAATTGATCCAGGTCACCGAGAATACCTCCGCAATCCTCCGGAAGAGCCCGCCCCCCGCGGCGTGTATTGCCGAGCATGCCGAACTCAGGGCGACCGTGCTCGCAATCGCTGAGAAATACCGGCCCGGTACAATGCTCAGGCAGCATATCATAGGGCATGAGTAGAATTATCCCGTGGTGCGACGCAATCCTAACCGGAGAAAAACCTGGGAAATGTCCCTGTCCTTTCCCGTTCTTCCCAGAACGGATACAGGGAAATGGCATAGTATATTCTGCAGACACCGATGACCGAACTGTTGCGACCGGTAGAGGCCGGATATCCATGAAAAGGAGACGTAAGGTCAGGAAAGAGGGGGAAGACCCATAACCCCCGCCTTCTCCCTCATCATACCGGCGTACAACGAGGAGAGACGGATCCCCACCCTGCTCGATTCGATCACCGACACGAGAGGGGAGTACATCTTCGTCTGCGACGGGACCGACGGGACCGCAGACCTCGTCGACCGGTTCAGGGAAACGCATCCCGGGATACCGATCCGTTGCCTTCGATTCGATCAGAGGCTCGGAAAGGGAGGCGGCGTGCGTGAAGGTCTCGTCGTCGCTTCCGCCCCCCTCGTGGGGTTTATGGATGCGGACTGTTCGGCCTCGATCAAAGCGATGATGAATCTTTTTGATGCAATCGGTACGGCAGACGGGGCAATCGGGTCCCGGTGGGTCGAGGGTGCCGTGCTCGTTGAACCGCAGGGGCTTGCCCGGAGGGTGCAGAGCAGGGGGTTCAACCTGCTGATCCGGCTCCTTTTTTCCCTCCCGTACCGAGACACCCAGTGCGGGGCCAAAGTATTCCGGAAATCCGCGGTGGATGCGGTTCTTCCGGAGATGCAAGCGACCGGTTTTGAATTTGATGTCGAACTCCTCTGGCGCCTGAACCGGGCCGGTTTTATTATCCGGGAGGTTCCCATCGTCTGGGAGAACAGGCAGGGATCCAGGGTGCGGAGTTCGGATATGATCCAGATGCTGGCGGGGCTGCTCCGTATCAGGTTTGGCCAGGTGAGAAGATGAGTCCGGTTGCCGAAGATCTGAAAAAGGAGGCGTTCGATCTCTTTGAGCAGGGGATGTATGCGGATGCATATGCGATCTGTACAACCCTGCTTGAGGGGGAAAAAGATCCCTCGATTGCCGTGCTCCGGGCGACCATCCTTCTCTCCATGGGTCATCTCGACGAGGCGGAGGCTCATTTCCGGGACCTGGCCGAAAAGATGCCGGATTCGTCCTATGTTCACAGTTACCTCGGAGCTGTTCTCGACCAGAAAGGGGATGAGGGTGCCGTTGCCGAATACGCGATGGCAGTCCTCCTCGATCCGACCAATGCGGATGCTCTGCGAAGGTACAGCCGGTATCTGATGGCTTCCGGGGACTATGCCGCGGCGCTCGCGCCGCTCCGGCAGCTGGTGGCACTCCAGGGGAAGGAAGAGGAACTCCTGCACCTGATGCGGGCACTGACAGAGACCGGAAGGGCGGATGAGGCGATATACCTGCATGACACCCGTTTCGGCGAACGGGGGTTCGGGATCGAGTACCTTGATGCGCTCGCAGCCTGCGGCAGGCATCAGAAGGCATCCGAGATCGCGTTGCGCGCATACCAGGCGACAGAGGCCCCCGTATTTCTCCGCCGGCATCTCGCGTCCCGTGCCCGGTTCGACCCTGCCGGGGCACGGGCAGAGTATGAAGCAGCACTCGTAACGAACCAGGATCCGGATATCGCCATGGACTATTGTCACTTCCTGCAGGGAAGGGCAGAATTTGAGGAGGCGCTCGCGCTTGCCCGTTCGATCATCATCAGTTCCGGCGCGGGAGAGGCCCGGCTCACACAGTGCGAGCTCCTCTCGGCGCTTTCCCGGAAAGACGAAGCCCTCGGATGCTACGAGCAGCTGATAACCGCAGAGCTGAAGTCCATGGACGACCTCGATACACTGGCCAGGGTCATCCCGCGGTACCGTGAATTCCTGCAGATGTATTACCCGATGAAGGAGATGGTTCCCCGGTTCGTTTCCCTCGTCTCATCGCACGCGAACGTGGTCTGCCTTCTCGCGACCGCCCGGTTTTACGAAGACCTCGGCGACCCGCTCGAGGCCCGTTCATGGTATTACCGCGCATACCGGAGTGATTTTCTCCCCGGAGGAGTTGCATATGCAGAGTTTCTCTCCCGCCATGACGACCTCCGGGAATGTGAAAAGGTCATGATCTATGTCCTGAACAATATCCGTAAGACCACCGATCTCCTCCGGGTTGCCCGGGTGATGGTGGAAGACCAGAAGATGCGGTACCAGCTGAAACGGTTTCTCGGAAAGCTCCTCGAAAAGCTTCAGGAGCGTATCCCTACCCTCGGCTCGCAGGGCCTCGAACTCCTTGCCGTCGCGTTTCTCCTCGCGGGCACAGATGCGATCGAGCGAAAAGACTACGTCCGGGGAAAGGAGTACTGCCTCCGGGGGCTCGATGTTCTCCCTCCTTCGTCATGTTATGTGCGGCCGAAGGATTTCCTCGGGCTGATCGAGACCTGCAAGGACCATTCCCTTGCCGACCGGCCGATTCTTGCCGGGACGGGGACGGGCGGAACGGCGGTAACCGCACCTTCCCCGCCGATCACCCTCCTCCTGGACCTGGATGAACGGGAACGGACGATCCTCGCGTTCCTCCAGTTGCACCGGAGGGCAAGCGAGATGGAGCTCCGGAAGATCACCGGATCGCGGCGGGTGGTCGGCTTGGTGAACCGGCTGGTGCAGAAAGCCTCGGTGAAAGGTCTGAAGATAATCGAGAAGAAAGGATGGGGAGAGGATGGTGAGATCTATGAATACAGCGGGCCCTGAACAGGCGAGCGCACGGAAGCTCGAGAGTATCAATATCATCAACGCCCTCCGCCGGGGGACGGTCCCGGCGAGCGGGCTGGAACGCGTGGGGGTCGGCCTCGACGTGGAAGAAGGAGTGATCGCAAAGCAGGCTCGATTATGTCGCCCAGGCAGGAGGGGATATGAAGTTCATCCGGGGGGACTATGGATCGGGTAAGACGTTCCTCGTCGCCAGGGCGCTTGAGATTGCACGGGAAAAAGGATTCGTGACCGCTCACGTGGTGATCTCATCAGCGTCCCCTCTGTACCGGCTGAAAGGGATTTACCAGCAGATATGTTCCACCCTCCGGACCCGCGACGAGGAGCATGCACAGAAGGCGATCATCGACTCCTGGCTCTTCGGGATCGAGGAGCGTATCATCTCCATCGGGGGTGGTGCCGTTGAAGAGGAGGCGCTTGAGCACGCGACGGAAAAAGAGATAGAGGCGGCACTGGCAGACATCAGCGAGATGAACACGTCTCTCGCAGCAGCGCTCCGCACCTATTACCGGGCGAATAATGCGGGCGATTTCCCGGCAGCCCAGTCCGCGATCGGCTGGATGATGGGTGAACCGAACATCGGCCGTGACTTCAAGCAGAAGGCAGGGATCCGCGGTGATATCGATGAGAGTGTGGCCCTGATATTTCTCCGGGGGCTGGTCAAGATCATGGTCAGCGCAGGCTACAGCGGTCTCACGGTGGCCGTGGACGAGCTCGAGACGACCCAGTCACTCCCCCGGAACCAGCGGGAGAAGGGGTATAACACGCTCCGCCAGATCATCGACTCCCTCGACCGCGGTGAAATGCCCCACTGTTTCTTCCTCTTTACCGGCACCCCGGCCTTCTTCGAGGGGCCTCGGGGGATCCGGACCCTTCCCTCGCTTTTCGACCGGATCAGCGTCGTGCAGACGGATGCATACCGGAACCCCCGCCAGCCGCAGATCATCCTCTCGCGGTTCAACGCTCAGAAGCTCGAACAGGTCGCCCTGAAGGTCTGCGATATCTATTCGGAGGCGTACACCGCAGTCGACCGGGAACGCATCTCTCACCGGTTTATCCGGGCGATGATCCAGCGCCTGACCGGAAAATTCGGGGGGCGGGTCGATGTCATCCCCCGTATCTTCTTAAAAGAGTTCGTCGATGTCCTGGATAAGTGCGAGCTCTATGAGGACTACGACCCGTGGGAGAATTACCAGTTCGATGCGGAGCACCTGAAGGGGGAGCTCCGGCAGGAGGAAGAGGCAGTCATGGTGGTCCGGTTCTGACCGGGGATGAACCAATGGATCTTTTGGCGTATTTCCCGGTCAGCTCCTGCAGCCGGGGAAACATTGGGATCAGCCCCGCAAGTCAGCTCTTCAGCCGACCAGGAATTGGTCAGCGATTCAATGATGTGCAAACACCCCATGACCCATTCCATTCATGAAGCCATGATGAAATCGGGGGTCGACTTTTCTGCCGCACATCCTGCCCATTCCAGCTGATGGATACCAGGAATGAACATGTCGCAGGCTCGTTCCTATTATGGCCGTGCCGATGAATCCATTCAAGGAAAAAAAGAGATTAGAGAGAACACATGAACCGGGCTCCCACACAGCAGGACCCCGATGATCTGGCACCGGAGCCTGCATAGTAGGCACCGTACGTTTGCGTTCCGCTTCCAAGTCCGGTTATCGCCGGGTTGACGGTGACGGAAGAAACCGGTTGAATGGCTATGGCTCCGGCCGGATAATCAATTATACCAGATCCCGGTGCAAGAGGAATATACGAGGGACTGAACGCCCCCGCCGGAACAGGGGATCCGGATGATACGGTTATCGGTCCACAATAACCGGGGCACTGCCCGGGAAACGCCTCCAATGAATACGGAGTCGGGTAAAAAAACTCTGCTGAAACTGCGGGGGCTACCAGCAGAAACATCGCTGCAATACATCCCGTCAGGGACAGGATCTTAAGAATGCTGCATTTTTTCATCATAGGGTATCCTCGCCTTCATGACCGTCGCGATATCTCATTTAGTGTTTATCCGCGAAGATCAGGCCACCTTTTTTGCGTTATTCATCTGAATATTTAGATAGAGAGTTCAATAATTTTCTTGTCGCGGCGGTGTTTTTTTATAACTACGCCGTTTTACTCTCATACCTTCCGGTTATCTTCACCAGAATGTTGGCATACAGGGGTGGAATTGTACGGCAGCCTATTCTATGAAAGGATAATATATATCCGATAAGAAGGATGATTAAAAAAAATCATATGACTATTTTCTCTTTCTCCGGATCTGGACCGATTTTGCATGGGCATGGAGCCCTTCTGCGGTTGCGATCGTCTCTGCTACATCCCCTATGACTTCCAGCCCGTACCGGTCGATGATCTGGACCGGCGACCGCTTCTGGAAGTGATGCACATCGAGACCGGAATGCACCTGTGCGGCACCCGCCGTGGGGAGCACATGATTGGTCCCCGATGCAACATCCCCGCATGCAACGGCGGAATACGGCCCGATGAAGATCGATCCGGCATTCTGCACCCGTGAGAGGAGGGGGAGAGGGTCTGCCACCTGCATGGAGAGGTGCTCGGGGGCGAGGAGATCGCTGACACCGACCGCCTCCGAAAGATCGCTGACAATGATGTATCCGCAGTTTGCAATCGCCTTCGTGATGATATCCCGGCGGAAAGACCCCTTCGCCATCGACTCGACACGACGCCCGACCTTGACCGCGAGGGCGGTATCGGTGGTCACCAGGACGCCGGCTGCCTCCGGGTCATGTTCCGCCTGGGCAATGATATCGGCGGCGATGAACTCAGGATCGGCCGTTTCATCGGCGATGACGACGATCTCGCTCGGACCTGCCGGAAAATCGATCTCCGCGTATTCCCGGAGGATCATCTTTGCAGCGGTCACATAGAGGTTTCCCGGCCCCACGATCTTCTGGACGAGAGGGATCGTCTCTGTCCCGAGCGCCATCGCCGCGATCGCCTGTGCACCTCCGATCTGGTAGACCTCTTCGATACCGACGATATCCAGGGCGACGAGGGTGAGCGGGTGGACGGGGGGCGGAGTACAGCAGCAGATGGACGGGACACCGGCTACCTGCGCCGGAACGGTGCACATCAGTGCGGTGGAGGGGTACGCGGCACGGCCGCCGGGGATGTAGGCCCCGATCCGCGTCAGCGGCGTTGTCTTTGTTCCGAGGATGATTCCGGGTTCCGTCTCCTGTAGCCACAGGTCCCGGGGGAGCTGCAGCTCGTGATACCGCGAGATCCGAGCCTCGGCTTCGATGAGGGCCTCGACAACCCGGGTATCGACCTTTTCGTATGCTGCGGCCCGTTCTTCATCGCTCACCCGGAGATTCTCCAGGTGCACGTGATCATACTCCTCGGTCAGCATGATCAGGGCGTCATCCCCTTCCTTTCTCACCTTTGAGATGATCTCCTCTACGGCTCTCTTCACAGACGAGAGCCGGGATCTCCGCTGACCGACCCATCCCTCCACCGTCACCGCTTTCCACATGGAGAAACAGTCAGCAGGTAGCATGGTTAAGGTTTCGGGGCCCCTTATTTCCGTTTCTATCGTTTCGTTGGATGGAGCATCGTCCAGACCTCCAGGAAATGAAGAATAAGTCCTATCGGTATTTCATCAAGGAGCGGATGAAATTGTACTTAAATCAGCAGGTATTGCAGATGGTATAGTATTTGATATATCAATTGATTAATTAATTGCATTAACTTTTGTTTAAATTAAAAGGAAATGTTCATTAAATATGTCACCCAGTTCAATACGAATACCATGATGCCGAAAAAACACACTTATATTTTTTTTGCCCTGGCCGTCATCGCTCTGATCGTGGCTGGAGCGGCTTTTGCCGGGTGCACAACGACCACGCCGCCGGTAACGCCGACCGCAACCCCGACCATTACGACCGGGAATGGCACGCCTGTCCCGACCGCGACACCGACGGGACCGCCGCAGAAACTGATCCTCTCGACCACTACCAGCCTCTACGATACCGGGCTGCTCACCTATCTCAAACCGAAATTTGACGCGCAATACAATGCGGATCTCCTGATCACGTCTCAGGGTACCGGTCAGGCGATCGAGATGGCAAAACGCGGCGATGCAGATGTCCTCGCGGTCCATTCCCCGAGCCAGGAACAGGCCTTCCTCGAGGCGGGTTACGGGATGAACCATCGCTGCTTTGCCTATAACTATTTCATCATTGTCGGACCGGCGAATGACCCGGCCGGAATCACGGGACTCACCCCGGAGCAGGCCTTTGCAAAGATCCGGGATCTGGGGCTGAAGAACACTCCGGGGGTCTACTTCGTATCACGGGGAGATAACTCGGGTACGCACTCTGCAGAGAAGAATATCTGGGCAAAGGCAGGGTTCAACTATACCAGGGATATCGAGAAGTCCGGGAACTGGTATCTCGAGTCGGGATCCGGCATGGGGGCGACCCTTCTCCTCGCGAGCGAGAAACAGGCCTACACACTCTCGGACGAGGGAACTTTCCTCGCGTACAAGGGTAAACTGGAACTCGATCCGATAATCACACAGGGCGCCAGCCTGCTTAATGTCTACAGTGCCATAACCCCGTACACGAACACATCGACACCGGATAAGATCGCCCTCGCGAACGATTTCGTCAACTTCATGATCTCTCCCCAGACCCAGGCAGATATCGCCAGTTTTGGTGTGGACCTCTACGGAAAGAACCTCTTTACCCCGATGAACGGATCCTGCGCTCAATTTAATTGTGACTGTACCGATCCCGCGGATGCCACCGTCCCGCTCCTCGTCTTCGAGGCAGGCAGCCTGGTCAACCCCTTCGCCAAACTTGCCTCTCTCTATACTGAAGCACACCCCACCGTCGATGTGGAGCTCTCATCCGGACCGAGCACAACCCAGATCGCGAAGGTGACGGTCGGAGGAGCTCCGGGTGATATCGTCGCCAGTGCGGATGCCACCCTCATTCCCCAGATGATGTATCCGAATTATGCGAACTACTACATCACCTTTGCACAGAACCAGATGGTCCTCGCGTATACCAACAATAGCATGTATTCAAACGAGATCACCGATCAGAACTGGTACCAGGTTCTGAACCGGGACGGGGTCCGGTATGCGATCAGTAACCCGAACACCGATCCCGCCGGTTACCGGTCCCTGATGACCATCCAGCTCGCGGAACGGATATACGGTGACGGCATATTCAACAGCCTTATCGGTACCCACAGCGGTATCACGAGGACATTTGCCGATGGAATTTACACCATAGACGCAACAAAGCCATCCCCGGACAACAAGACGTTCTTCATCGGCCAGTCCGGCCCGGACGTCGTATCCATGCTGAAGAACGGGACCGTCGACTATGCCTTTGAATACAGCAGTGTCGCTATCCAGAACGGCCTCCCCTACATATCGCTCCCTGCGGATATCGACCTCTCATCCTCGAATAACAGCGCGAAGTATGCCACGGTCAAGGTAAAACATGTGTCGGGTAATACGAACGCAACCGAGACGGGAATACCGATCATATACGGGATCACTGTCCCGACGGTCTCCCGGCAGCCCGATCTTGCCAAGGATTTCATCCGCCTGCTCCTCAGCCCACAGGGACAACAGATCCTGATCGCCGACGGGCAGACCCCGATCGTCCCCGCAGGGGGCTATGGCAATGTCCCTGCAGATCTGAGGCCTTTCGTAAAGATGAATTCTTAATCTTTTTTTTAAACAAATGATTCAACCGGAGATATCTCTTCCCGGTTTCGCACCCCGTTATAAAATATATATGATTAACTTTACTCAAAATAAATATATTTTTAACGATACAGAGAGACAGAGAAGGTGTCGCACAATAGGGGAGTCTGTGCGACAGCACCTATGCCATCAATTATACAGGCACAGCAAAGGGGTCATTGGCCATGCGATCACGGGATTAACCCCCGGCAATGACCTTTCCCATTTCCCCTGTTTTCATACCGGTTTATGGAGCGTTCAGATCTTTTCTCCCATACCGGTTCTTTGCCCATGGCAGGAGGTACGCGATAATCAACCCAACAATAAATGCGACCGTCATCGAGCTGACCAGGGCGAGTACGGCAATAACCCCGGTCACGATATACGAATCGGTCTTGATCCCATGGCGTGCCATTTCCAGGGCGACAAATGCCAGGAGTGCCCCGTAGAATCCCCCTGCGATGAGACTTAAGAACGCCTGGCTGGCAAAGAAAAGGGCGAAGATAATGAATATGAGCCCGGCATACACGTTCGCGCCACCGGTCCTCGCACCGAACCGGTATTGTCCCGCGAGCCCGCCTGCCCCGTGACACATGGGCATTCCGCCGAAGGGAACCGTGGTGAGGTTCATCAGGCCGATCGTCCGGGAGAGTCTTTTCGGCGGTACCTGGCGGGAGAACAGGTCTTTTGTGAGCAGCGAGGTCGCGAGTATCGCGTTCGTGATCGTGAGGAGGGCCTGGGGCAGGACCAGCTGGGAAAGCGCCGTCGCATAGTCCGATAAATCGGGGATGACCAGTTCTGGTGGGGGTATCAGGCTGATCGGGGGAAATCCCTGCATTGCGATACCGATGATGAGGGCGATACCGATCACAACGAGGGATGAGACATCCGGGACATTCCTGAACCGTCCGAGGATAAGGAACAAAATGATGACACCCACTCCGATTGCAAAGTAGAGCACCCCTCCGATCAGGAAGGTTACAGCAGTCCGGAGCAGCAGCAGCGCGAGACCGAGCTGGATCCCCCGGATAACGCTCTGGGGAATCCACCGCTCGATCAGCTCCATCCAGCGCCCGAATCCCAGCGCGAGAAATACAATCCCGAGAATAAGACCGGCAGCCGCGATCGGGCCTGCGCCGAGGCCTTCGGCGATCGCCACGATCACGATCACTTTCATCGGCTCGAGGGGTATCGGCAATCCGTAGTAGATGCCGGTGATGATGAACCAGATACCGAAAAAAAGGAATATATACGGAAGATTGAGCCCTGCGGTCAATGCAACGGCAAAGACAAGGGGAAGGATCGTTCCGAAGTCGCCGACACTCCCCGCCAGCTCGCGTATATCGAACCGTAATCTGTCTGATCCCCATATCTTCACGGCATCACCAGGCTTTCTGTATGCTTCCTGATCCGGACCGGATCTTCCGGATGTCTAATCCCGGTTGAACGATCCCCCTCAACCGGCCCGGATGATCGTCCCCACCGGCCCTCCCTCCACTGCTTTCCGGATATTGCCGGGAACATGCCCGTTCACGATCTTGACCTCTTTCAGGTTCCGTGAAAAACGCAACAACTCGACAACTTTCGGTTCCAGGACCATGTCCTCCATGTCCATGGCGAGGAGCTCGTCCGCGCTGATATCCCGGATCAGTTCAGCATCCGGGTACCGGAGAGGGTCCTGTGTATACAGTCCGTCCACATTCTTCACAAGGATCAGGTTCTTTGCCCCAGTACCTCGGCGGCAAGGAATGCGCCGGTGTCGGTACGATGGGGCGGTATCATCCCGATCTCGGCGGGCTGCTCGTAGAGACCGTACGGAGGAGTTCCATGGATCACCGGGAGGACACCGAGCTCCAGCATCATCGGGAGTTCGAGGAGATCGCCCGTGTGCATCCTGACCCCGTGCCAGGGTGAGAGGAGCAGCGAGAGCATGATCGCATTCTGCTCGCTGATCTTTCCGGCGAGCTCTGCAAGGACACCGGTAGGCATCCCGAGATCGAGCCCGACGTCGAGGATGTGGCGGACACGGACCCCACCTCCGGTAACGACCAGGATCTGGTGTTCCCGAGAGAGCTCCCCGATCTCCCGGACCAGGGGGAGCACCACCTCCTTTCCGTAATCGATCAGGCCATGCCCTCCGACCTTTACCACATTCAGTTCGGGAAGGAGGCGGAGCGTTGCACGCCCTTCGTAGGTGCGGAGCAGTCCTTTCCGGACGAGGGACTCCCCCTGCAGTTTATTCTGCACTTCAAACCGCTTTCGCTTCATGGGTACACACGATATGTTTATTATGAGATAAGGTTAATATTCTGTGCGGTAATCAACTGGTATATCAATTGATAAAGAAGGATCCAATTGGGTGCCCGTTGATACATGCTGAGGAGAGAGAACCATGATGAAAATTTATGTACGGGAAAGAATGAAGGTGCGGGAAGGAGTCCATCAACCGATGTTCCGCATCGTGGCAGTTACGGGCGGGCAGATCCAGATCGAACTCACCCACTTCCGGAAGTTCGAGATCGAGCAGATCGCAAAGGATGTCGGGGCACAGGTCATATATTTTGAAGAAATCCCCGACGACGAGAAGAAAAAGCATTGAAATCCCTATCATTTCTTTTTTAATGCGATCAATGTGCTGAATGTATATTTCACGGGCCTTGATCTGAAACAGGTCAGGGGTCCTGATGAACCGGTCGATTATCCACACGTTATTTAATGCAGGAAACCCATATCACCAACAAAGTACCATGCCCGCGCTCTCGATTGAAACGATTTTCGATGCGGCAGTCCGGATCCAGCTGATCGAAGAGGAGGCGCTTTCCCTGAACTTTTCCAAAGACATGCTTTCCATAAAATTTCCCACTACCCGAAGGCTCGCTGAATTTCTGAATGTCCCCCACTATTATGTTCTTCCCTATTTTGCGATGATGGAACAGGATCAGCTTGTTACGAGGGCGGAACGGGTCGGCATTATGACAACTGCCCGGGGAACTCATACATTTCTCAGCCTGATGCAGGAACGGTATCGCGAAGAAGCCGTACGCATCCTCGGGCCGGTTGTTTTTGCGGAAATACTCCTTCGCGCTAAGGTTTCTCCTTCTGATGCATGACCGGTAGGACCAAAATATTTCCCGGCACAGGGTTCTCCGGTCTGATAACCACCTGGTAATCAGTTGTTACACCAACAGGTTAGCTAAATCCTTTTTAAAATGTCCCCAAAACAGCAAAATTCATTACCTTCTATCTGAAATGTTACGTGCCAGTCTGAAGTATTCCTGCCTGTGGCAATTCGATCGGGGCAGAGAAATACTTCATAATGCCGGTTATTCCGGAATCAGTAAGGACCACCGTCCCCCCTCCAGTCCTTGAGGAAATTAACGATCGGGAGTGTAGCGAGTAAACGATGACCAGCTATGATATATTAAACGGCATTATCACCGCGATCCAATTGATTGTGACGCTCGACCCAGATGTGATCGATATCACTATCCGCTCGCTCTATATATCCATCATCGCGACCGTAATTGCATCCCTCATCGGGATTCCCCTCGGCGGTTTTATTCATTTCAAGGAATTCGGGGGAAAGAGAGGGCTTATCCTGATCATCCAGACCCTTTATTCTCTTCCGACGGTGATTGCCGGCCTCTTTATCTATCTGTTGATCTCGCGTTCCGGCCCACTTGGATTCCTCCATCTCCTGTACACCCCGGGAGCAATGATCATCGGACAGACGATCCTCGTGTTGCCTATTATGGTGGGCATGACCCTCATCGCCCTCTCCGGGGTGAAACAGAATCTCCAGGACACGGTGATCTCGCTCGGTGCAACGAGTTCGCAGACGATCAGCACGATAATAAAGGAAGCCCGGTTTGCCATGATCGGGGGTATCATCCTCGGGTTCGGACGTGCGATCTCAGAGGTCGGTGCCGCGATGATGCTCGGGGGAAATATTGCCGGGTACACCCGGGTGCTAACGACAGCGATCGCGCTGAACACCTCCCAGGGGGATATTCCGTTCTCGATCGCGCTCGGAATCATACTCCTGTCGGTCGCACTGATCGTGACTGCAATCGCCTTCCTGGTCCAGGAGCGCTGATCCGATGGATAACCAGCCGTTCGTTCAATTAACCAGCGTCACCAAGAATTTCGGTGAGAAGAAGGTGCTGACCGATATCAGCCTCGGGATCCTGAAGGGGGAGATATTTACCGTGATCGGCCCGAGCGGGACGGGGAAAACGACCCTGCTCCGGTTGATCAACCTCCTGGAAAAGCCGACCACCGGGATCATTCTTTTCGATGGACAGAACACGAATACCAATGCTGCCGCCCGCGTCGCGTTACGGCGGCGGATGAGCATGGTCTTCCAGAAACCGGCCCCGCTGCGGGGGAATGTTTTTCATAACATCGCAATCGGCCTGAAATTCCGGGGAGTAGATGCTAAGGAGATCGCAGACAGGGTGCCTGAAGTGCTGGCGCTCGTCGGGCTCTCCGGGTATGAGACCAGGAAAGCGACCACGCTCTCCGGCGGGGAGATGCAGCGGGTCGCGATCGCCCGGGCGATCGTGACGCATCCGGAACTCCTCCTCCTCGACGAGCCAACCGCGAACCTGGACCCGGTCTCGACCGAGCGGATCGAGGATCTGATCCGTGCCATCAACGAGAAGTTCGGCACGACCATCATCCTTTCCACCCATGATATGGTGCAGGGACAACGGCTCGCCCACCGGATGGCGGTTATCCTCGATCGTCGAGTCGGGCAGGTGGGCACGTCTCATGAGATCTTTTACCAGCCGTCCAACAGGCAGGTTGCCCGGATGGTCGGCGTCGACAATGTCCTCGAGGGAACGATCAGCAGTTCAGCAGAGAACCTGGTGACGATCGATGCCGGGGGGTATCCGATAGACGCCCTCTCCTCCTTCGCCGTCGGAACCCGGGTGACCGTGTACATCCGACCCGAAGACATAACACTGTTTCCTGCCGACGGGCAGAAGACCAGCGCGAGGAATGTCTTCGACGGGAAGATAACGAAGGTGTTGCCGCAGGGGCCGATGATGAAGGTGAAAGTGGACTGCGGCCTTCACCTCACCGCAGTCATTACCCGGCGTTCCTATGATGAACTCGGGTTCATGCCGGGTATGCAGATCTCCCTCTCGTTCAAGGCAAGCGCGATCCACCTGACGGAGTCCGTCGACACCGTTGATTCGGTCGCGTAGCGGGTTGTTTCCGGAAGGGTTTTCTGAATCGTGATCTGTTCACCCCGGTTTCATTCATTAGACTCTCCTTTCTCCACCTTATTATGGGAGAAAACCCCATACTTCTGAAATGCGATGCACTATACTGGCAAGCGGGAGCAACGGGAACTGCGTCTGTATCGAAGGGGAATCAGGAACCCTCCTGATAGACGCAGGACTGTCCCGCCGGGAGATCCTCGCCCGTCTTGCCGTTGCCGGGTGCATCCCCGGAGAGGTCCGGGGGATCCTCGTCACCCATGAACACGGGGATCATATCGCCGGCCTCGATGTGCTCTCCCGGTCCCTGGATGCCCCGGTACATGCCACAGAAGGGACTCTTCACGCGTTTTCAACGAGGAGACGTCCGTCAAAAGCCCCGATCCGGACAGTGAAAACCCGGATCGATGAGGCGTACGGGATCGCTGACTTCACCGTCGAACCGTTCTCCACCTCGCATGATGCGGCAGAGCCCTGCGGCTGGGTCGTCGCCGAACGAGGAATCCGTATCGGCTGCTGCACGGATACGGGCATCCTCACGGATTCGATGGTGGAAAAACTCTCCCGGTGTGACCTCGTGATCCTCGAGAGCAATCACTGCCCGGATATGCTGAAGAACGGGCCGTACCCGGAGGTGCTGAAACGACGCATCCGGGGGAAGAGGGGGCACCTTTCCAATGCAGACGCCCGCGACGGTATCCGCACCCTCGGCATGCACGTGCATCATATCGTCCTCGCTCACTTAAGCGAGGTCAATAACACGCCGGAGAAGGCGATGCTCTCGGCCCGAGAAGGGGCAGGCCTCTATATCGATGAAACAAGCCTTTCCGTGGCACCCCGGGCGGACGCCACACCGTTTCATCCGGTCTGGATACGGCTCTGATACCAAGAAAGATATCGATTTTTTCAAGGAAAAGGGGGAATTATTTTTTAGACATCGTTTGATCTCATCCTTCCATAAATCGGTTCTTCCCGGATACCCACGATTCCGATATTCAATCTGAATATATGTACCGTGCCGTTGGTCTCCCCATGAATCGATCTGCCTGTCAGGATCGGTCGGTGGGGCTGAACCGGTCATCGGATATCACCCGGGCTGCACCGTCCGATCTTTTAGTCATCCATCCGATCTTCTCCTCCGGGAATGAATCGAAATCCGGGATATACGGTTTGATATCGAGAACCGGGGTACCGTCCAGCATATCCACATCCATGACCCGGAGGAGGGAACCCTCTATTCCGGTCAGACGTATAATGGAGATCCCGATGGGATTCGGGCGGCTGGGTGCCCGGGTGGCGAAGAGTCCGCGGGGTTGGGTATCAAGAAACGGAATCACCCGGAGGGACCATTTACGGGACCGGTGAAAATGGTACAGCACGATAATACGGGAAAACCCCTCCAGATCGTCGAGCGCAGGAATAAATTGAGGCTCTATCTCTATCTCTCCGGGTATTCCCCGCGCTCCGGTGGGTTGTATAGGCATTTTCCCACTATCAGTGTAAGGAGTGTGTATAATCCCGATAGGTATGTACTCAATGGGATCCATGGGGAACGATGGAGCATCGGGGAAAAAAAACCTATAGGATATGGTCTTACCGCACGACCGCGGTTTTGATTGAAAAAGAGAACCGGGGTGAATGGATCATCGTTGGAAAGGGCCGGGAATAAAACCGGTTAAAATTTTTGATGTGTTTGAACCTTATCTCCGCCCGACCAGATCCTCGTGTTTCTTGATGATCCGGCTTGTCTCCGGGCAGTCGATCAAAACGACGTCAAAACCCAGGGAATCGTCTCCGTTCTCCTCAAGCCGGAAGACGACATTATTGCACCGGTGGAGGGCGGTGAGCATCCGGTCACGAGGAAACCGGGTCCATTTCTGGATCTGAGTAGCGGAGACGCTATCCTGTTTATGAAGCGGGAAATATAACACGATCTTTTCAACATCGTCCATGTGTTATGAACTTTTATTAACCTGCATATAATCCCACCGGATTGAATTTTGAGGGGAATACCTGTGGAATACCCCAAAAATTGTCATTCCTCCTGTTTTTCCCTCTTACCGGAATCCGGCTCATGAGGAGCATACGAGAATCTTCCCCCGACCGGAAGTGGTTATCAGATCAGAACTTCCGGAGGGATACGGACTTCGATGTTGTTGCCGGGCTCCCCGGTTATCCCCCGGCCTGTTTTGCGACAACATTCGCGTGGTGCACCCGTTCGAGGGCGATAGATGCCTGATTTGCAAATGCAATCAGGATCCTCGACTCCTCCGAGGTGATGATCCCATTTGGTTCCGTCGGCATCACCCCGAGGATCCCAAGCACCCTCCCGGAACTTTCGAGCGGGATATATCGGAGTCGCGAATCATGCAGGGTGTCGGTATCGTACCCTGCCATGACTCCGTGGGAATATGACCATGTCGCTACCGCAATCTCCTTCGCATCGAGCCGGAGGTTAGGGCTTACAGAATGTTCAACCAGGTGGTCGGCCTGATCCGGGAGGAGGAATGTGCTTTCCCACTGGAATATCTCGCGAATATCATTTTTAACTGCCTTGATGATCGCGTCTTCATCCACGGCTGCCGCCAGTTCCTGTGATAAGGCAAAGAGCGTCCCTGTCTCCTTTTCACGTATCTCCGCCGCTTCGGCATGTTCGCGGGTCCGGGCGACGAGGAAACTGATAACGGCACCGACCAGAATCAACCCAAGAATGGAGATGATATACTCGATATCGTTCACCCTGAAGGTAAAATAGGGAGGAATAAAAAAGAAATCATAGGCAAGTACCCCGACAACTGCGGTCATGATTGCCGGTCTCAATCCCCAGAAGAATGCCGCAACTACAACGGCGAGCAGGTACAGAATGATCAGGTTGGCCGGGGAGATGACAGATTTCAAAAACCAGCCGATGAACGTGATCAGGGCGATAAGCGCAAGGCTGTAGAGATAACCCCGCGGAGGTGATGCCGGGAGGAGCGGTTCCATTTTGCCGGGTTTTTCCGGTGTTTTCTCCGAACTGCTGATCACATATACATCGATGGTGCCGCTGTCATGGATGAGCTGATCGACGACGGAACCGAATAAAAATTCCTGCCACCGGGGGCGTAATGTCTTGCCGATGATAATTCTCGTGATATTATGTTTCCGTGCATACTCGATCGCCGTTTGTGCGACATTGATCCCGAATATTGTGACCGCTGTCCCGCCCAGTTTCTCCGCCAGCTGGAGCGATCGCCAGACCTGCTCTTTTGCTCCCTTCGCGAGCCGTTGGTGTGAAGGAGTCTCGACATAGATCGCAGTCCAGTTGGCATTCATCCGATCCGCCTGTCGGCGTGCTGTCCGTACGAGCCGCTCGGAGAGCGGGCTCGGGCTAACACAGACTAGGATACTTTCCCCTGCCGGCCATGGTCCGGGGATTGCACGGGTCTGCATATAGGCCAGCATCTGATCGTCAACGCGTTCTGCGGCACGCCTGAGGGTGATTTCCCGTAATGCATACAGATTCCCCTCGTTGAAAAACTGCTCAATGGCACGGGCTGCCAGTTCCGGAACATAGATCTTTCCTTCTTTCAGCCGCTGCAGGAGTTCGGGAGGAGCAAGGTCGACGATCTCGATCTCTGTCGCTTCGTCTATAACCCCGTCAGGAATGGTCTCCCGGACTATCACCCCGGTAATTTGCGCGATCACATCATTGAGGCTCTCGAGGTGCTGTACATTCAGGGTACTGTAGATATCAATCCCTGCATCGAGGAGTTCTTCGACGTCCTGATACCGTTTCAGGTGACGCGATCCCGGAGCATTGGTATGGGCCAGTTCATCAACGAGAACAAGGTCGGGTTGGATGGCGAGGATGGCGTCGAGATCCATCTCCTCCAGGCTAACCCCTTTGTACTCCATCTTTTTCCGGGGGATGATGGTGAGCCCCTTGAGGAGGACTTCTGTCTCCGGTCTCCCGTGTGTCTCCACGTATCCGATCTGGACGTCTATACCCTCTTTTTTCCGCAGGTGTGCCGCCATCAGCATCTCGTAAGTCTTACCGACCCCCGCGACATATCCGAGAAATATCTTTAATTTACCCCGGTGCTTCTGACGTTCTTCTCCCGACACCCGTGCAAGGAGAAGATCCGGATCCGGTCTGTTATCAGATTCCAATCCCACGGTGAGTTCACGCCCCCAGTGCAACGAGGAACATATCAATCAGTTTTATTCCGATGAACGGGACAATGATTCCCCCGATACCATAGATAAGGATATTATTTCTCAGTGCTTCTTCTGCGGTCATCGGACGATACTTTACCCCATGTAATGCGAGGGGAATTAAAATAACGATGATAAGGGCATTGAAGATCACCGCGGAGAGGATTGCATTTTGAAGCCCGAGGATATTCAGGGCTGCGAGTGCCGGATACGTGGAGATGAACGCAGCGGGGATGATTGCAAAATACTTCGCAAGATCGTTTGCGATGGAGAATGTGGTAAGCGAGCCTCTTGTCATGAGGAGCTGCTTTCCGATCTCCACGATCTCGATCAGTTTTGTCGGGTTGCTGTCGAGATCGATCATATTCGCCGCTTCCCGTGCAGGTTGCGTTCCCGTGTTCATTGCAACCGCGACATCCGCCTGGGCGAGTGCGGGAGCATCGTTGGTACCGTCCCCGGTCATGGCAACCATCCGTCCACCTGACTGGTAGTCCCGGATCATCCGCAGTTTGCTCTCCGGAGTGGCCTCAGCGAGAAAATCATCCACCCCTGCCTCGGCGGCGATGGTTGCCGCAGTGAGCCGGTTGTCCCCGGTGATCATCACGGTCTTGATCCCCATCCTCCGCAACTGGGTGAACCGTTCTTTCATCCCACCCTTTATGACGTCTTTCAGATGGACAACCCCAAGAGCCTTCCCATCCTTCGTCACAACTAGCGGAGTCCCGCCCGATCTGGCGATGGCGTCCACCTGCGCATTCAGCTGGGCAGAGACATCTCTGCCGCTCGCGTTCATCTGCGAAAATACCACATCTGAAGCCCCCTTCCGGATCTGAGTGGCGCCTATGTCCACTCCGCTCATCCGGGTCTGGCTGGAAAAGGGCATGAACCGCATCTCAGGACTGGATTCTGAAGCTCCCACGGTCCTCCCCCGTAGACCGTACCGCTCCTTGACCAGTACGACAATACTCCGGCCTTCCGGGGTCTCATCCGCAAGAGAGGCCAGCTGTGACGTTTCTGCAAGTTCATTAATATCTGTCCCGTCGACCGGGATCAATTCTACCGCCTGGCGGTTCCCGAGCGTGATGGTGCCGGTTTTATCAAGGAGGAGGACATCCACATCTCCCGCTGCCTCGATTGCCCGCCCGGACGTGGTAATGACATTGCGTCTGATAAGCCGGTCCATTCCTGCGATCCCGATGGCGCTGAGGAGCCCCCCGATGGTCGTCGGGGCAAGGCACACGAGGAGCGCAATGAGCACCGTCACGGTAATCGTCTGTCCGGCGCCCTCTGCCATCACGCTGTAAGAGGAGAATGCCCAGAGCGTTGCGCAGACCACGATAAAGATCGCGGTGAGCCCGATCAGGAGAATATTGAGCGCAATTTCGTTGGGGGTTTTCTGTCGCTTTGCTCCTTCGACAAGGGAGATCATGTGGTCGAGGAATCCTTCACCCGGGTTCGCGGTCGTCCTGACGATGAGCCAGTCTGACAGGATCACCGTCCCCCCCGTTACAGCACTCCGCTCACCGCCCGATTCCCGGATGACCGGGGCACTTTCGCCGGTGATCGCGCTCTCGTTCACGGATGCAATCCCTTCCACTACCTCGCCATCGACCGGGATGATATCTCCTGCCTTAACCGTGAATAAATCTGATTTCCGGAGGGTTGAAGAAGGAACCACCCGGTATTCGGATGATGTCGGTTCGATGCCCTTCACCAGATTGTAGCCGGGGACGAGCTTTTTGCATCGGTATCCTGTCGCATCTTCCTGAGTGATTCGGCCTGGGCCTTTCCCCGTCCCTCTGCAAGCGCTTCAGCAAAATTGGCAAAGAGCACAGTGAACCAGAGCCAGATGGAAATTGCGCCGATAAAACCTGCCGGAGCCTCGCCCTGCCCGAGAAGTGCCTGCAGCCAGAATATCGTAGTGAGTGCCGCTCCGATCTCCACGACGAACATCACCACATTGCGGACCATGTTTCTGGGGTCCAGTTTCAGGACAGAGTCGAGAATTGCACGTTTGTAGAGGGCGGACTGATGCGTGCCCGGATTTTTCATATCGCTGTGTTCAGACATGGATCATCCCCCCTCCCGTCCCGATCAGATATTCCACGATGGGACCGAGGGCGAGCGCCGGGATAAAACTAAGGACGCCGATGATCAACACAACGAAGACGAGCCAGATGATGAAGAGGGGCCGGTGATCATTGACCGTGCTCTCGCTGACCGGAACGATCTTTTTAAGAGCCATAGATCCGGCAAGGGCAAGGACTATGACTGCGATGGCATACCGCCCGATCAGCATCGCGATTGCAGTCGAGATGTTATAAAAGAGGCTGTTTGCCGAGAGCCCCGCAAAAGCGCTGCCATTGTTCTGGGCCGGCGATGTAAATGCATACAGGACCTCGGAAAACCCGTGTGGTCCGGGATTGAAGATTGCGGCTCTTCCCGGTTCGGTCATAACGGCGATCGCGGTGCCGATGAGGATAATAAATATCGGTATCAGGATAATGAGTGTGGATAACTTCATCTCATACGGCTCGATCTTCTTCCCGAGATATTCCGGGGTCCGCCCGACCATCAGACCGGCAATAAACATTGCGATGATGGCGAATACGATCATCGTGTACAACCCGGAACCGACACCGCCAAAGACAACCTCCCCCATCTGCATCATCAGCAGCTGGGCGAATCCTCCGAGTGGCATGAAGGAATCATGCATCGAGTTGACTGCACCGCATGATGTTGCGGTGGTCGAGATAGAGAACAAAGCGGATACCGGTATGCCAAACCGGACCTCCTTTCCTTCCATGTTGCCACCCGGCTGAAACATGCCGGGGGTCTGATCGATGCCCAGAGGCGGAAATGCCGGGTTGCCACCCAGTTCGGACCATACGGCGAGTCCGAGGATCGGGATGAATATCACTATCATGGCGATCAGGAGGGCGATCCCTTTTCTCGCCGATCCGACCATCGTTCCGAACATAAAACAGAGACACACCGGGATCAGAAGAAGTGCAAATAACTCGATGAAGTTTGAAAATGGGGTTGGATTTTCGAACGGATGAGCGGAGTTGACGTTGAAGAATCCGCCGCCGTTCGTACCCAGTACTTTGATCGCAACCTCCGAGGCAGCAGGCCCGAGCGGGATCCGCTGGTCCGTGATGAGCGCTCCGGCGCTGTCCTTCACCGGATCGAGCAATGGTACCGTAACTGGCCCGCCGAATGTCTGGACGGTCCCCTGGGATACGAGGACCAGAGCGATGATCAGACAGATGGGCAGGAGAATGAACACACTCCGCACGAGTAGCACCCAGAAATTTCCGATCCGGTCTGTCGATCTCCGGGAGAGCCCGTAAATAAGTGCAACAAGGACTGCCATTCCGGTCGCTGCAGAGACAAAATTCTGTACCGTGAGGCCGATCATCTGGGTCAGGTAGCTCAGGGTTGTCTCCCCCGCATATGCCTGCCAGTTCGTATTCGTCGCAAAACTGACAGCCGTGTTGAGGGAGAGATCCCAGGCAACCGGGCCGGTTCCGGTCGGATTGAGCGGGAGGAGGAACTGGATCTCCTGCAAAATAAAAACAATGACGATACCGAGGGTATTGAAGAGGAGCATCGCAACTGCAAACGCCTTCCAGTCCATCTCCTGGTCGGACCGTATACCGGATATACGGTAAAACCATTCTTCGACCGGTCGGATTACGGGTGTGAGAATCGTCCGGTCCCCGGAATAGACACGTGCCATGAACCTGCCGAGAGGGATGATGGTTAACGCGAGGATGAATAAAAACAGGAGAAGCGTGAGCCAGTCCGTAACCTTCATTCCAAAGAACATGGTTTGTTCATTCGCCGTTTGTTCTGCAGCCGTTCCTGCCGGTGGTGCCGTGATACGATTCGCACTTAGATCATCGAGTGCGAGGTTCAGCATGAGCACATTTACCCTGGATTCGCCAAAAATTCCGAATTGGGGGGGTTGAATATGTTGATCGACGAGCCCTCGCAGATCCTGCTCGCTCATGTTTCTCTCCCGCGCAACGCGGGATACCTGGTAATATGCTGCTGCCACACTGATGTCAGGGTCGAGCCCGCTCGCGGAACTGGTCACCAGATCGACCGGGATCGGCTGTTGATTCGCGGGATCGGCAGCATGGAGCGCCTCGACCCGGGATTCGACCGCATTGATGAGCGCCGGATTCGTCGGACCGAGGTTGGACCCGGTAGAAAGACTGGCGTTATCGGGATAGGGGGAGGTTGCGGAGGGCCGTCCCCAGAAATAGCCGGGCGATTCAAAGGGCTGCCCGATCAGGGCTGAACCGACAACATTCCCCTCGCGTTCGATAAAGTTCCCGTTTGCCTGGACGGGAAAGAGTGCCTGGGCAATGCCGGTAACGATCAGCGGATACACCAGGCCCGTGACGATGGTCAATAATAAGAAGACCGTGAACGCAGGTCTGAGCTGCCGCCAGAGCAGCGACGGGATCGGTTCTATTGCCATTGAAAGACCGCCTTCGACGTAACGCATCACGCGCTCCTGACCGCAATTCAGGGGAGAGTGTGTTACTAGCAAGAGCTACTGTCAAAAGATTATATATTCGTTGGTATACGTCTCCTTCTACCCGAGATAAATGAGTACATTCATTCCGGTATGTGAGCCAAAATATCAATCCCTTGTCCTGATTAACCCGCATACGATCAGGCTTATCCGTTCCCCGGTCTACCTTCCTGAAGCCATGAATTTCCTTGAATTTTCCCGGATCTGCCAGCAGCTGGAGGGAATATCAGGCCGCCTGGAGATGATCGATCTGATCAGCCAGGTCCTGCCCGGGCTTTCCGAGGATGAACTCCCGATATTTGTCCGGTTTGTCATGGGACGTATCTTTCCTGACTGGAGCCCGCTGAACCTCGGAATCGGCCCGAACCTCCTCTACGAAGGGATTGCCTACGTTGCGGGAAAAAGGAAAGAGGAAGTGGTCACCGCGATAAACCGCACAGGCGACGTCGGGGCAGCGGTGGAGGAACTCCTTGGCAGCAAGGAGCAGACATCGTTCTTCTCTGAAGATCTTACCCTAATTGATGTCTATCGGGAATTTGAGGCGATCGCAGAGACCGGGGGGAAAAAATCGCAAAGAGAGAAGGTCCTCCTGGTCCGGAAACTCTTCTCGAATGCCGGGCCACTCGAGGGGAGGTATCTCTCCCGGATAATGATAGGGGATCTCCGGATCGGGGTCGGGGAGGGCAATGTCCGCGATGCGATCGTTAAGGCGTTCGCGGTAGACCCCTCTCTGGTCCAGCATGCATTCCAGGCTATGAACGACCTCGGTGAAGTCGCCCGGATCGCACGGAAAGGAACTTTTGCCCTCGCGGAGGTGGAGATCCGGCCGTTCCATCCGGTGAAGATGATGCTTGCCCAGCAGGGAACGATCGAGGGTGCGATCCAGGATAACGGGGAGGTTGCCGCGGAGTTCAAGTACGACGGGAGCCGGTTCCAGTTCCATCGGGTCGGGGGACGCATAGCACTCTATAGTCGCAAGCTCGAAGATGTCACCCACGCTCTCCCGGATATCATCGAGCAGCTCCTGGCGGCGACCACGCATGACGTGATCCTGGACGGGGAGGCCCTTGCCACCAAGGACGGTCGTCCGATGCCGTTCCAGCAGGTGCTTCGTCGTTTCCGGCGGAAATACGGAGTGGATGAGATGAGAGAAGAGATCCGGCTCGTTCCGCATGTCTTCGATATCCTCTATCTGGACGGTAAAACACTGATCGATATGCCCCTTTCAGAACGGCGAAAATTCCTCGAGGGAGCGGTATCGGAACATGTGGCACCCCAGACGGTCAGCGCCGACCCTGCAGAGATCGATCGGCTCTACCAGGAGGCGCTTGATGCCGGTCATGAAGGACTGATGCTGAAGGTACCGTCTTCCCCCTATACTCCCGGGGTCCGGGGAAAGAACTGGATCAAGATAAAACCCGAGGTGGACACCCTCGACCTGGCCGTCATCGGGGCCGACTGGGGGGAGGGAAAAAGGGCACATTATTTTGGTTCGTTCCTCCTCGCATGCCAGGACCGGGGCGAGCTCGTGCCGCTCTCCAAGGTGGCAACGGGGTTCTCCGACGAGCAACTCGCCGAGATTTATGATCTGCTCAAAGATCATGTGATCGCAGAATCAGGAAAAGAGGTGAAATTTGAGCCGTTCATGGTCGTTGAAGTCGGGTATTCGGAGCTCCAGAAGAGCCCGAACTACCCTGCCGGGTTTGCCCTCCGGTTTCCCCGCTTCATCCGGATCCGGGATGATAAGGGGATCGACGAGATCGAGACCCTTGAGAGCATCCAGGAGCGGTACCGGAGGCAGTCCAAATAACTACTCATATCTCTTCGCCCGGAGGATGCGATCCGGACCTCCCTGAGATCGTCTTCCCTGATTTCGAGTGAACTGTCCGAAGAGTACTCCATCCCGGCAGGAAACCCATTTTATAGAGAGAAATCCTTGCAGACACTATTCCTTTCCGGTGCCATTCTACTCCCGTGTATCGGTGATGACTCTCACCCTGTCTCCGAGGACGGTGAGCAAATCCTCCACGAACTCATCCCATTGTACCGGCCGATCATCTATCCGGTGGGCAATCTCTGCCCCGATGTCGTCATCGCGCTCGTTCAGGACCTGCACGACAACTGACCCTGGTGCATAGGCCGGCTCCAGGATATGGTCGGCATCGCCGTCAACGATCCCGAAGACCGGGATTCCCCGGTGTGCGGTGATATGTCCGGAGACCGCTGTTGTATCGTCCCCGACGCTGACAATGCCGCAGACTCCTTCATCCATCCTCAGGTAGAGTTCATGACCACAGTGATCGATCAGGAGAACCCTGCCATTCCGTCTGATCCGGTCATTGAAGACGGGGGCCCGCATACGGATCATTCCGCTCTTGCACCAGGCACGGGCCAGATCACAGGACCCTGCACGCGACACCTTTTCGAGACCGTGGGGTTTTGGGATAAGTCCGTGTACCGGAATCAGTGAACCGTTATGCGAACTCAGGCCGACTTCCGTGCCTGTGGCCCATCCGATCACGAGCCCGTTCACAAATACGGGTTCACCCGGGAGACACCCCCTTATGATACGTTCCGATGAACAGGACGCCGCGGGTGCCGAAACTGCCTCCATGGGAAAGCCGGTCAGGTTCGAGAGCTCTTCCGAAAGCGCCGGATCTCCACCGTTCCAGCGGTAGATAATCCGGCTTGCACACTCAACGTGGACAAGGCCCCGGTCCCCGAGCCTTCCGGCAATGATCCCGCCGAATATCCTGCCAGACTCACCCGTCTTCGCATGGTTTGCGAGGAAGACATTTCCTTCTAGTTCTCGGATCACAATACTGGGAGGTTTATCACCAAATTCGCAGGGGATCCCTGATTCCTCTGCGGCGGTTTGCGCCATCACCCCGGCAACGACAATCCGCCCGGGGTTGACTTCCGCCTGGAGGCGGCAGACATCTCCCCGATCAAAGACATCGGGGCCATGAACGACCATGACAGTCCCGGTTTTCATCAATCTCCTCCAATCGCAGTTATTCCTCCAGCATCGCTCGTACGCCTCTCTTTACTAGTAGAAGTACCTGTGTCCGGGTCCCCACTGTTCTTGCTGAACGGACAGTCCAGGTCAGGATCGGTTGTAATCATCACTGAAACGGACGATATCGTCTTCCTCCAGGTACTCCCCGATCTGCACTTCGATCACCTCAAGCGGGATCTTCCCTGAATTTCCGAGCCGGTGCTGCATTCCTGCAGGTACAAAGGTGCTCTCGCCCTGCCGGAGCCGGAGTGCCCGGTCTTCAAGAATTACGTCCGCCGTTCCCGATACCACGATCCAGTGTTCGCTCCGGTGATGGTGCATCTGGAGGGAGAGCTTTTTACCCGGTTTGACCGTCACCCGCTTGATACGGAAGAAACCCGATCGTTCCAGTTCCGTGTAGGAACCCCAGGGGCGGTGCACCTGCCGGTGGAAGTCGGCGATCGGATCACCGCTTTCGCGGAACTTCTTCACGAGCTCGTTCACCCGCTCCGCATCCCGCATATCCGCAATAAGAAGAGCATCCCCCGTGTCAACGACGACGGTGTCATGAATACCGATGAGGGCGGCCTGTTTCCCCGGAGCACAGACGAAGTTCCCCCGGGAATCAACGTACTCCGCTTTGCCGACATTCGCTCCCTCCTCACCCGCATGGAAGTCGTACCATGCCCGGAATGTACCGAGATCGGTCCATCGGGCATGGAGCGGCACGACCGCAACTCGTGAAGAATATTCGAGGAGACCGTAATCGACGGAGACAGAGGGGAGCGCAGGAAAATCGAGCGTATCATCCGAGCAGAACCTCCGGTATAACTCCGGCTGGTACTGTTTGAGCTCAGTGAAGAAGATCCCGGTCGAGAAGAGAAAAATCCCGCTGTTCCAGAGATATCCGGCATCCACATACTTCGCAGCGGTCTCGCGGTCTGGTTTTTCCCGGAATTCCCTGACCAGAAACCCCGGTAATACGGGCTCACCCGGGGCGATATAGCCGTAACCGGTCTCGGGCGAAACCGGGGAAACCCCGAACGTGATCAGATACCGGTCAGCGAGCACTGCAGCTTCCTCTATCGTAGGGAGTGCGGATGCATCGAGTTCGTGATCGCTCGGGAAGATGGCGATCGTACTTTCGCCAAAGAGTTCCCGGATCTCCCGCATCGCCCAGGTGATCGCAGGGAGGGTATTCCTGCCGACCGGCTCCCGGAGTATCATACGGTCTTCTATCCGGGTTCCCAGTTCCTCCACCTGGTTTTTCACCAGGTACTGGTGCACCTCGTTGGTCACCACAAGTATGCTGTCGGGAGGAGAGATCCCCAGCGCACGCCGGTATGTTGCCTGGAAGAGAGATTCCCTGTTGATTTTGAGAAACTGTTTCGGGTAGTGCGTCCGGGAAAGAGGCCAGAGCCGGGTACCGGTGCCGCCCGCCAGGATGACCGATCGGATTGTTTTCATTCACGCTCTGTATGCGTTATGGGACCTCGTTCGTCTTATCCATTGCTCTCACAACAAGCGCGATAATTACCGGCATAGGATTCGTCACGAATTCCAAACCACTGTACGGAATGTTTTTATTCGTGATCGCTATTTATTGTTGAGCGGGAAGCAAAGGGGAATGGAGTTCATGCAATGGGTTTGATCAGCGAGGAACCGCGGTACCGGGACAGGATCAGGGTATTTTCAGATCGGTACGAAGCCGGGAAACAGCTTGCCCTCTCGATTTCGCGGCTGCAGTTCGCGGATGCGGTTGTCTGGGCGATCCCTGCCGGCGGAGTACCCATCGGGGTCGAACTTGCCCTCAGGCTCCGGGTACCCCTGATGCTTGCGGTGGTGAGAAAGGTACAAATCCCCTGGAATACCGAGGCGGGATTCGGAGCGGTGACCTGGGACGAACGGGTCCATCTCAACGACCGTCTCCTGTCGGGACTCGGGTTATCGCCTGTAGAGATCGAAACCGCGATCGAAAGGGCAAAACGCAGTGTGAAGGAGCGGCTCACCCTTTTCGGAGCGGGTAAGTCGTTCCCTGATCTTACGGGGAAGTGCGCGATACTCGTAGACGACGGGCTTGCGTCGGGATATACCATGCTTGCTGCTGTGGATGGTGTAAAAGCCCTCTTTCCAACTGAAGTTATGGTGGCCGTGCCGACCGGATCGGCCGATGCAGTAAAAAGGGTTGCAGAGGTTGCGGATAGGGTAATTTGTCTCAATATCAGGACCAGTTACCGGTTTGCTGTTGCCGAAGCGTACGAAGAGTGGCATGATCTCTCCGATGCAGAGGTGCTCGTACAGCTTGGTCGTGTCCGGGACGCCGGCCTGTACTGAACCCTGAAGAGAGGGAAGACGGTTTCGCACCAGAACTTCACATATTCTTTCATTGCACTAAAATAACAAGATATTGAGCCCGGTTTATAAGTCTGCACATTTTATGAAAAAACGTGCTGGATCCTGTCCATGATAGTTGCAGCAGTCGTTGAGCGGTTCCTGAGCGTTACTTCGAACAGAATGACATCCGGGCGTTCTTTTATGGATTCGATGAATTCATCCCCTTTCCGGGCGATCGTGGCAATGCACACGATTTCAGAATCCAGGATCCAGATGATCTCCTGCCGGAACAGGGCTGACAGGCACTCCATCTTTCCGATTTCATCGATGATGATGAGCCGGTTTCCCGGATCACGGAGGCGCCGGTTCCCGAAAAAGGCCTCGAAAGCCCCGAGATCGACCGCATATTTTCCCACCCGGTACGGGCTCCGCACGGAGATGTGCGAGAGCACCCGTCGTTCCCCATCCAGGCCGACCAGCGCAAAGCCGACCCGCGGACCTGTTTCCCGTATCTCCTCGGTGAAAAATCCCACCGGCCGGAGCGACTCCAGCTCGCCGGCGAGGTGACGGATGATCGTCGTTTTGCCGACCCCCGGCACTCCGGTAATAAGGATATTCTTCTGCTTTGTCTCCATATGTGTGCGGTCCTTTCCCGGATCTCAATTCATCTCATCATGATCTGTATTGCGGTAGGATACGCTCGCATGATGGCATAGACGATCGGTTTTCCCACCCAGAGTTTCCCCCCTTCCATATTCCGGAGCGGTGAAATCTCCGCGAGCTCCTGGAGGGCGAAGACCGCATACTCATCGTTCAGGAAACAACTGTCACTGACCGTCGAATCAAAGAAGAAGAGGATCGGGAGTTTGAGACGGGAGTGCAGTTTTTTTGGGAGCTCTCTCCCGAGCAACCGGATTATATCCCGGGAAAAACGGTACTCCTTTCCTCCCTTCGTCATCGCATGAGGATCTTCCTCCTCGAGGAGGCGGGCAAGCGTCTTTCGCTCCGTAACGATCCCGTCATTGATCTTCCCCATCTCGAGCTGCATCCACCTCATGAGAACGGTTTCGTCGCTGATGGAAGGACGGCCGGGCATCTGGATCACCATCACAGAATGGGATCGGTTCCCATAAATCTTTGGCATTCCGGCAAGGATCCACCCGGACGTACAATGATTGTATAACGGTTTATTCTGTTGTCATAAAGTTTCAGCGTCGTTCTCATTCCCGTTGGATTGACCCGTTGAGTCGTTCCATATCTTGATAATGCCGGAACAACGAGAGAAGAGTAATGATCACTGCTCTCTTTGTCGATCCGGATTCCCCGATAGAACAGAGGATTATTCGGAGGGTGGAAGATCAGGGAGACATCGGCGTTGTACCGGTAAACGCAATTACCGATGCACGGGAACGTCTGCGCCGGGAAGAATATAGTGTTCTGGTCTGGTTTGGCCGGGCAGGCGACACGCGGGGGATCGAATTCATCAAAGAACTGCAATCCATCCCCATCCGGATACCCTCTGTCCTGATCACGGATCGGATGGTTAACGCAATCGCATCCATCGCTTTGAATGCAGGTCTGTCCTGTTATCTCTGGGATAGTTCTGCAGAACACTTTCCCGATCTCCTTGCATCAGTCATCAGAAATCAGGTCCTCCAGTGGCAGATCACCGAGAGGCTGCGGAAGGACAATGCCCTGATGCGGGTACTCCATGATGCATCTCCGCTCGCTACCTGTGTCGTGAAGGATCATCGCATCATATGGATGAACGAACTGATGCCCCGGATACTTGGGTATCAGGAATGTGACCTGATCGGGATCGATCCGCTCCGGCTTATCCCCGATGAGGCGGAGCACCGCCGCATAGATGAAGCGTTATATGAGGGGCCAAAGGAAGGGGAATGGCGATCTGTTGAGTGCCATCTCAAGCGGCAGGATAATTCCCTGTTGCACGTTCATATCCTGGCGAAACTTCTGGATCCCGACGACCCATCCGGTGGCTTCATGATAATCGGCCAGGATATCACCGCGTTCACCCGGATGAAAGACCTGCTCAGGCAGAGCGAGGTGAGATATCAGCATCTGATGGACAGCGCAAACAGCATTGTTCTCCGGATTGATACCGGGGGATTCATACGGTTTGTGAACAGGTTCGGCGAGGAGTTCTTCGGGTTTCCCGCAGGCGAACTGATCGGCAAACACGTCGTCGGGACGATTATTCCCCGGAAATCGCGGAGTGGCCGGGATCTTTCGGCCATGATACGGGATGTGATGAACAACCCTGCAGAATATGAGGTAAACGTCAATGAAAATATGAAGAGGGACGGGGAACGGGTCTGGATTGCGTGGACAAACAAGGCCATACGGGACGAACAGGGGAAGATCCTGGAGATGCTCGCCATAGGGACCGATATCACCGACCGGCAACTGGATGTAGCCGATATCCAGATCTCAACCGCCCCGTGGACAAAAAAAGTCATCGCGGATACCGATATCGACGAGCCGGTCTTTTCTGCAGTGTATTCTCTGTCTCTCGAGATATCCAAGGAAGGACGGGAAGGAAAACACATCGGGACGACATTTCTTCTCGGGGACGCGAAGAATGTGCTGGCGAAATCGACCCAGCTGATCCTGAACCCGTTCGAAGGGCACCCGGCCGCATCGAAGATGATAACAAACCCGGAGATCCGGGAAACGCTGAAGGAATTATCCCCGATAGACGGTGCTTTTGTCATATGCGGGGATGGAGTGGTCGAGGCGGCCGGGAGGTACATCACGATAGATACAAGCAGGGCGACCATCCCGCGGGGGCTCGGTACCCGCCATGCATCCGTCGCAGGGATCACGCAGGAAACGAAAGCGATCGGGATCGTTGTTTCTCAGAGCGGTGGCCGGATATCCATTTTCAAGGACGGGCGGATATTCCGGGTGATACGCGTCAACGAATGAGTGCTCATAGGGAATCTGCTCTCTGCATCCGGATAACGATTCCCGGATTTACGGGCATCGGCAAGATTCCGTGAATTCATTCAATGGGGGAAAAGGTAAAGGAGATTTAAGATTGATCCCGTTTCGAATGGTCCGGGAACGCGATCCCAGGCCTCAATACAACAAATGAGTCCGGCAGATTTTCCACCATCCGCCTGGCGATCTCAATCGGGATCCCCATTGCCATCGTATCCGGGGGAATGGATCCATTCTGCGTCGGATCCTGGGGACCCACGAATGCCGTATTTTTCGGCGCATGTTCCGCCATACCTGCCGGATAAGTGATGTACGTCGCACACGACGGGCCCCAGGGGACGATGACCGGAGAGAATGGGTCATCCCGATCGAAATGCACGAGGGCCGCGAGGTTCCGGACCTGCTCTGCCGAGCCGAAACAACAGAGGGAACGTACCCCGGGGTCTTTCTCCGGAACCGCCTCGCAGGCCTGGACGACAAGGTATTTCCCCGGCGGCGTGATCTTTCCGACGGCCTTGAAGCTCTTCTCCACCATCTCCGGGCTCGACTTCAGGTGCTCCGCCGCCCCTCCCCGGACATCCTTCTTCCCTGTGGAGACGAAATAATTGATATACCCGGGTTTTTCCATGAACCCCGTGTGGGAGAGCCCCCCGGGACAACACCCTTCGGATGCGTCTTTTCCGATGTAGATCGCCGGAATATCCCGCCTGATTGCCATCCGGTACAGAGAGACGGCAAAACACCGATCCACCTCCGACAACCGGACTGCATCGCCGGGGATGCTATCCGACCCATATACCGCAAGTGGTCGTGCCCTGAACCGGAATGCTTCCGTGAGCCGCTCACCAATCTTCCGAATCGTTAATTGATCCATTTTTGTCACACCGGGGATTTGATCCCATCGAAGGGGTTGTCGTATTCTGTTCGCATAAAGGTACGTATACGAAACAGGTGGTACAGAAAGAAACCCCCGTACATTCGCGACCTTATTTGTGCGAAGAGGGCGCTATGGAAGGGTAATCCGGGTAATCAATGTGAATAAAAATGGGGCCAATAACACGATCTAACGAGATCCCCCTTTATACCAGGCATGAAAGGGAGAGAATTTATTTCAAAATGTAATGTTTTTTTCAATCCATAAATTACCCCTCTGAAAACATTACCGGATTCTTTCCCCATGCTGGGAGAGATCCAGACCGACATATTCCTCTTCCTCGGTCACCCGCAGACCGATGACCTTCCCCATGATAAGTGCAATCAGATAGGTGACCACAAACGCATAGATCATTACAGAGATCGCTCCTATCAGGTTTGCAGTGAACTGGTGTACATTCCCTTCAAGGAGACCGGAATAGCTGTTCACCGCCGTCGATGCAAATATTCCCGTGGCAATCATCCCCCATAATCCCCCAATACCATGCACTGCCCATGCGTCAAGGCTCTCATCCATTCCTGCCCGGAGCCTCCAGCTCATTGCGGCATAACACACGCCCCCCGCAACGACTCCTATCACCACGGCACTCAGCGGTGTGACATATCCCGCTGCCGGAGTTATTGCGCCGAGACCCGCAATCGCGCCCGTGATCATCCCGAGCGAACTCGGCCTCCCCTTCCACCAGCTGATAACCAACCATGCAAGGAGTCCGGCCGCGGCCGAAATGTTGGTGACAACGATCGCGTTCACCGCGAGATCATTGGCCGCCAGGGCGCTCCCGCCGTTGAAACCGAACCAGCCGAACCAGAGCAGTGCAGCCCCCAGCAGCGTCATCGGGATGTTGTGCGGTTCCATCGAGTACTCCCCGAATCCCGTCCGTTTCCCGATGACCAATGCGAGTGCCAGTGCCGCAAACCCTGCGTTTATATGAACGACCGCACCGCCGGCAAAATCGATCACCCCGAACTGCTGCGCCCAGCCGCCACCCCATATCCAGTGGGCCACCGGGTCATACACTATGGTTGTCCAGATCAGACAGAAGATAATGAACGCGCTGAGTTTTATCCGTTCAGCAAAGCCTGAGGAAACAATGGCTACCGTGACCGCAGCGAAGGTCATCTGGAACAGCATGAAGAGCAGGGGGGGGTACGCACCGGTTCCCGAGCTCATACTTACTCCCATCAGGCCAAGGAAATCAAGGTTCCCAGTAATAGAGGCGACATCACTCCCGAACGCAATGGTATACCCGAGGAACATCCACTGAATGGTCACCAGTGCAAAGGCAATGAAAGACAAGGTGACCATTGCGATAAAGTTCTTTTTCCGTACCAGTCCGCCGTAAAAAAATCCGACTCCGGGCGTCATCAGCATGACGAGCGCGGTCGCGGTGATGAGCCATCCAATTGCTGCACTGCTTTCTGCAACCAATCAAATCCCCTCCATTATAGAAGGAAGTGATCTTCTTTTTCTTATAAGAATAGCGAATTGATCCGGAGGTTATCGTGGTTCCCGGGAACAATTCAGGAAAAATTCAAAATCCTGTTCTGTGACCGTTATCTCGATAAGACAGGTCCCTCTGCATCTCCGGGTAAATGGAAGAAGCATCTTCCTTTTCTTCCGCCTGAAGCCCACGAGCATGGGTGATTCCAGCGAAATTAAGGTGTCTCTGAATACCACAGCGTCCGGAGGGATTTCATGATATTCCGTGCAGGTTTTTCTTACGTACTCATTTACCCGCTCCGGAGTGACATCCTCCAATACGAATTTTCCCCCGAAGTTGTTGATACACCGGAGAACCATCATCCTTCCCTCTCCCGCGAGGTAAAAATATTTTTCTTCGGTGCTGCCACCGTATACAACCGGGATCGGGAGAGGATTACCGATGAAATCTTCCCTGGACAGGGGGTTTCGAACAGTTTCGGATCGAGGCCTTGGGGCGGAAGGGTCCTCGCACCCTAATCAAAAAATGTGACATATCGCGTTTTCAGAGTTTCTCTTCCAGCAGTGCGCGGATAATCCTTAATTCCTCGAGGATTTGCGTGTCCGTTGTTTTACCCGCGATGGGGGTTGGCGTCGAACCGGTCCCGGTCCCGTCACCGCCTGCGGCACAGCTTCGCACCATGGTGCGGATGAGTTCCCGGAGTTCTTCCGCATGCACAATCCCCTCGATACTGATCTCTGCCTGGGCCTTGCCCGAATACCCTGCGGTCTGGATGGAAAGCGTGGAAATGCTGAGGACCCGCATGACAGGTCCCTGCCTGATGTCAATATTCGTGATCCGGTTATACGGAACGATGCCCGTTCTCCGGAACAGTACTCCCCGCCGCCACCGCATCTCGTCCCGGTGGAGCTCGTACCACATGCTCTCATAGTAGAGCTTCGTCCAGACGATAAAAAGAACGACGCCCGCGGCAATTCCTCCAATAATAGCATAGATGGTTGCAAGGCCGACCGCCGTGAACATGATGACCGGGAGGAATGCGACCACGATGACGAAGAGTACCAGGAGAAGGAAGTTCGTGATGAACCAGGTAACCAGCGAAGGTGAGGGTTTGAACGGTGCATTCAGGGGAAAATACTCACTGTCCATACTATTCATGGGAAAGTGACCCCGATAAGAGTATCGTGTCGCAGAACTGGATTATAGAAAAGGGAACAGGATACAGACAGAAAATAGTGCAAACATAGGCCCGGAGTTTACGAAAACTTTTCATAAAAAGTGCAGTAATTTCTTAGATATACTAAAATCCGGTTTAAAAGGAGATTTCCCTGAATTCAGAGCGTAACAATGGGCTCGAGGAGATTCGAACTCCTGACCTCCGCCATGTCAAGGCGACGTCATAGCCAGCTAGACCACGAGCCCGCACCAATTGAGCGAGATGCTCTTTAACGTGGGTCGCCGTACTATTAAATTATTCTCTTTTTGTGTGTTCGAAGCCGGCATAAACCTGATTCCTGGCTTTATTTTCAGGGATCGTGACCAATGCAACGGGATAGAACTGTTATCCCGTTGTGCATATCAAATCGAAGAGACGGGGGAAAAACAGGTTGATCCCTGGTCCCGGGGGCGCTTTCAGTGGTATGTTCTCCTCCCGGGAAGGCAGGGAACAATGTGGAAACATCTTCACCCCCGAGGGCCAGGATATTATCAAGAGTTATTTAGCGAGTATGGCGAGAGCGCAGGGAAAACAACTCGCCGGTCAACTCCCGGTGCCAATCCCCGGGAACCCCGACGTTATATATGGCAGACACTGAAGCAACCATTCGAATGCTTACCCTGAAGAAACCGATTATGCCCGTTTTCTCTCTCTTTTCCTTGAATCGACCCTAATCGATTCCATATAATTCCGGCAGGTTCATACCCGGGAGGACCTGATTACTGTATGGAGTAAGACAGATGGTGGAAGAAAAAAAAGAACAGTTATTCGTCTATGAGCATAATGCCCGCAGATGGGAACTGCTCGTGCGAATCGTGTACTGGATCCTTATCGGCATTGTCATAACGGTGTACGGTTTTATCGCATTCATCGTACTCTTCATCCAGTGGTTCGTCATCCTCATTCTCGGCAGGCGGAACGAGGGACTTTCAGATTTCGCGAAGGGATATCTGGAATACTACGTGCATGTGCTCAGTTACACATATATCATGACCGACAAACGTCCCCATATCCTGCCCGTCCCGGTGAAGATATTCGAAGAGGATATCCCGAAAAATGAGTGATGCGACCCGGAAAGGGTCTCGCAGCATTCTTTTTGTTTCTGTTTTCAGATGAATTTGTCCGAGAGCTTGGCGAACTTTGCAGTGAATATACCGACCTTTGCCCGGATCTCGTCCATGACTTCGGGGGGAACCTCGCTGTCCACGTTCAGCACCATGATCGCTTCCTCCCCGGGATGGATCCGGCCGACCTGCATCCCGGCGATATTGATTTTCGCCGCCCCGAGGATCGTCGATGCCCTCCCGATAACCCCGGGTTTGTCGAGGTGCCGGGAGACGATGACGTATCCCTCCGGTATCATATCCATGGTATATTTGCCGATTGCGACGATCCTGCTCCTCCCCTTGAAGAAGACGGTGCCGCTCATCATCTCCTCTCCCTTATCGGTCTTCACCCGGATAGTGATCAGGTTTTTAAACCCGAGGGATTCGGGGGTGATCGTCTCGGAGAAGCTGATTCCGCGCTCACTTGCAATGAACTCGGCGTTGACGATGTTGACCGGGACCTGGAGGATCGGATCCAGAAGCCCCTTGAGGGTAAGCCGGGTGATGAACCGGGTATTATTGCTTGACTGCGAGAGCTCCCCGCCATAGATGATCTCGACCTTCTCTAATCTCCCCTCCGCAATCTGGATCAGGAACCGTCCCATTTTCTCAGCGAGAACCGCAAACGGCTCGACGAAGTCCTGCTGTTCCGGCGGGACAAGCGGGGCGTTCACGACATACTTCGCCGATCCTCCTTCCAGGACCGATATACACTGTTTGGCGATTGATATTGCGACATTCTGCTGAGCCTCGACTGGTACTCGCCCCGAGGTGCGGGGTCGCGATCACCTGGTCGAGATCGAGGAGGGGTGAATGGATCGGCGGCTCCTCCTCAAAGACATCGATGGCGGCCCCGGCCACTTTTCCGGAAACAATCGCGTCATAGAGCGCTTTCTCATCGATGATCCCGCCGCGGGCGCAGTTGATGATACGGACGCCGTCCTTCATGGTAGCGATGCTCCGGGCATTGATCACATGACGGGTCTCCTTGATCAGCGGGGTATGGACGGTGATGATATCCGAGACCCGGAAGAGTTCCTCGAGGGACATCAGGTCCACTCCCATCTGGGTGGCGCGGTCCGTGCTGATGAACGGGTCATAACCGGCGATATGCATTCCCATTACACTCGCCCTTTTCGCAACTTCCCGGCCGATTCTTCCGAGACCCACGACCCCGAGTGTTTTTTCGTTCAACTCTATCCCCATGAATTTGGATCGCTTCCATTGCTTCTGTTTCAGCGATGCATCTGCCTGGGGGATGTTCCGGGCAAGGGATAGCATCATCGCCATGGTATGCTCTGTGGCCGCGAGCGTGTTCCCTTCCGGGGCATTGGCAACGATGATTCCCCGTCGGGTTGCGGCTTCCATATCGATATTATCCACACCGGCGCCGGCACGGCCGATAAATTTCAGTTTTTTTCCGGCCTCGATCACCCGTGCGGTCACCTCTGTCCCGCTCCGGACGAGGAGGGCATCATACTCCCCGATGAGGGCGACGATGGCATCCTCCGAAAGATCCGTCTTCACATCGACGTCATACTTCTCCCGGAGGATGGCAAGACCTTCTTCCGCCAGCGGGTCGCTGACGAGTATTCTATCGCTCACAATAAGACCCATACCATATCTGCTCCTCATCTATTCAATCGTTCTCTGCACGGGAGAGGAAATTCCTCTCCAGAGGAGGATTCGGGGATGTCCCCTTTAGGGTATTTGGAGAACGGCGCATCGACAGAACAAGCCCCGAAAGAGCTTCCTTTTGTGCCCGGTGATAGAGGCTGGCAGGAGGCAGTGCCGGGGGGGTATCGACCAGATCGGAATTTCGCAGAAATCGCCCGGCCAATCCTCCGGAGCAGCCGGTAAACAATATTAAAATCACATAAGGTGAGATCATAGTGGTGCGTGCATGAAACAGGTGCCTCATATTTTATGGCTCGAAGAGATCCGGAAGGAGGATATCGTCGCTGTCGGAGGGAAAGGCGCATCTCTCGGGGAGATGTCTTCGATCGGGCTTCCGGTTCCACGGGCCTTTGTAGTCACGAGCCAGGCATTTCGCGAATTTTTGGGGGTAACCGGGATTGAGGATACCCTTTTCAAAGACCTTGAGCGCCTGAATGTCGAAGACAACGAAGCACTGGAGAAGGCTGCAGATCGTGCCAAAAAAGCGGTCATGAAGGCACAGATGCCCGATGGGATCCGGGAGGATATCCGGGCGGCGTATCACCGGATGAGCGAGAAAGATCTCATTGTTGCAGTGCGATCGAGCGCGACCGCGGAAGACCTTCCCGATGCCAGTTTTGCGGGACAGCAGGAGACATACCTGAATATACGAGGTGAGAAGAACCTCCTTACTGCTGTCCAGAAGTGCTGGGCATCGCTCTATGGGGCACGGGCCATCTATTACCGCGCAAAACAGGGGTTCGATGACCGGAGCGTTAATATCGCGGTGGTTATCCAGGAACTCGTGAATTCGGAGAAGGCGGGAGTCATGTTCACCTCTCACCCGGTCACCGGGGAGTCCCTGGCGATCATCGAGGGATCCTGGGGGCTCGGTGAATCGGTTGTTTCCGGTTCGGTCTCTCCGGACAAATATGTCTTCGACCAGTGTTCCGGAAAGGTGGTTGACCGGTTGATCGGGACGAAGCTCATCGAGATCGTCGCTGACGGAGAACATGGAACAAAGACGTTAAATGTACCGGAAGTCCGGCAGAAAGCGACTGTACTCTCCGATGCCGAGGTGACGCGCCTTGCGATGTACGGGAAGATCGCCGAGGATCATTATGGAACTCCCCAGGATGTGGAGTGGGGCATCGTAGGCGATACGATATACATTCTCCAGTCCCGGCCTATCACGACGATCAAAAACACGGGCGGAACACCGGCAACAGTCGAGGAAGGCCAGGGTGCCGTTATCCTCCAGGGTCAGGGGGCCTCACCCGGAATCGCATCCGGCAAGGTCGTGATCGTTGCGGATGCAAAGGATACCGGAAAAGTCCGGGAAGGGGATATTCTCGTGACACGGATGACCAATCCCGATATGGTCCCGGCGATGCGGAAGGTAGCGGCGATCGTAACGGACGAGGGTGGTATGACCTGCCATGCCGCCATTGTAAGCAGGGAACTCGGGACACCGGCGGTCGTGGGAACGAAGCGGGGTACCGTTGTGCTCAAACAGGGTCAGCTGGTCACCGTGGACGGGGAGAGAGGACTTATCTACGAGGGGGCGATTGCAAAACCGGCATCACAGGCAGCAGCGGCACCAGTTCCCAGCGGGGGGGCACCGATCATCACGGCAACGAGCGTGAAGGTAAATGTGTCTATCCCGGACGCTGCCCAGCGGGCGGCGGCAACAGGCGCGGACGGGGTTGGACTTCTCCGGATCGAGCATATGATACTTGGTCTCAACAAGACCCCGGGATGGTACATCACGCAGCATAAGGAGGAAGAGTTCATCCAGGAGCTCTATCGGGGTATCAAAACGGTACTCGACGCCTTTCATGGCAAGCCGGTCTGGGTCCGGACCCTCGATGCCCCGACCGATGAATTCAGGAATATGGCGGGAGGCGAGAACGAGCCGATCGAACATAACCCGATGCTCGGGTGGAGGGGGATCCGTCGCGATCTCCAGACCCCGGACCAGTTCCGGCTCCAGGTGGAAGCATTCCGCCGGCTCTGGGAACAGGGATATGACAACCTCGGGGTGATGTTTCCGATGGTCTCCCACCCGGACGAGTTCATACAGGCCTGTGAACAGATGCAGCAATGGGGAGTCGACACCGACCGGGCGACCCTCGGGATCATGATCGAGATTCCGAGCAGCGCCCTCCTGATCCAGGATTTTATCGAGGCCGGTATTGCGTTTGCATCGTTCGGCACCAATGACCTTATACAGTACACCCTGGCGATCGATCGGAACAACGAGCATCTCGGGGATATGTACAAGCCGAAGCACCCGGCGGTGCTCTCCCTGATCGATTTCGCGATAAGGGCGTGCAGGGAGGCAGGTGTTGAATGCTCGATCTGCGGGCAGGCCGGTTCCGATCCATCCATGGTGGAATGGCTCGTGGAGCATGGGATCACGAGTGTTTCGGCAAATATCGATGCCATATCCAAGATCCGCGAGGCGGTCGCCCGAACCGAACTGCGGATCATCCTCGATAGTGCGAGAACAAAGAATGCGGGATAAGGGTTGCCCGGAGGAAGAACTCTTCTCTTACCTCTTATCCCGAAAGAGTGAGGACCTGGAATGCACGCATATCCTGTCTTCGATGTGCACGGTACCTCACCCGGTCGCGATCCGGGCTCACCGGATGTTTATAGGGACAAACCTGGGAGACCCGGGTCTTTTTCCGGGTACTGCGGGACTGGAACAGCGGCTCATTGAAGAGTTCGCTCAGCTCTTCCACCATCAGGGGGCCTGCGGATACGCGACGTCCGGCGGCACCGAATCGAATATCCAGGCGTTAAGGCTCGCAAAATCGCGGGGCAAAAAGTCCTCCCCGAATGTCGTCCTTCCGGAGTCTGCTCACTTTTCCTTCCAGAAGGCATGCGATATTCTCTGCCTGGAGATAAGGACCGTACCACTGGACGAGAACTACCGGGTGGATCTCGGGCAGGCTGAGGCGGCTATCGATGAACAGACCTGCTGCCTGGTAGGCGTCGCGGGGACGACGGAATACGGCATGGTGGATCCGATCCCGGAACTGGCCGATCTCGCGTCCGAGAATGATATCTTTTTCCATGTCGATGCCGCATTCGGAGGGATGGTCCTCCCCTTCCTCGATCATCAGGTTCCCTTCGATTTTTCCCTTCCGGGGGTCAGCAGCATAGCGGTCGACCCCCATAAGATGGGCATGGGCACCATCCCGTCCGGCTGCCTTCTGGTGCGTGATCCGGGGATAATATGCGAACTTTCCGTGGATACCCCGTACCTTACGGTGAAGCGGGAGTTCACCCTCTCCGGGACCCGCCCGGGTGCCCCGGTCGTCGCGGCACTGGCAGTGCTTGAGTTTCTCGGAAGGGAAGGTATGCAGGCCGTGGTAGAAGGATGCATGAAGAATACCCGGCGGCTGATCACCGGGATGGAGACGTTCGGAATACCCAGGGTTGTTACTCCCGATGTGAACGTGGCGACCTTTTCCACCGATGCGGAGATTCCTCTGCCATGGCAGGTGTCCCGTACCCGGCGGGGACACCTCCGGATAGTCTGCATGCCCCATGTGCATGCAGGGATCATCGAGGAGTTTTTACGCGATATTGGTGAAGTATATGCTTGAAAGACTGATTGAATCGCTGGAGACCTGCCCACTCGTGAAACGGGGGGAATATAACTACTTCATACACCCGATCACCGACGGCGTGCCGATCGTCGAGCCGGCACTCCTTCGCGAGGTCGCTACCGCGATGGTGAAGGCGCTCGACCTAGATACGATCGACAAAATCGTCGTCTGCGAGGCGATGGGAATCCATATCGGAACCGTACTCTCCCTGATGACTGATATTCCGCTGAATATTGTGCGGAAACGGGAGTACCGCCTCCCGGGCGAGATTGTCATCGATCAGGCAACGGGGTATTCGCAGGGGAAGCTGTATGTAAATGGTATCGTAGAGGGCGACCGGGTCGTTATAGTCGATGATGTGATCAGTACCGGCGGGACCATCCGGGCGCTCCTGCCTGCCCTCGACCGGGCAGGGGCGGAGGTAGTGGACATTTGTTTTGCTATCCAGCGGGGATCCCCGTCCATCGGCAGGCCCTATAAATCCCTGGTGCGGATCGAGGTCACGGACCGGGTGCAGATCCTTGATCGATACTGCTGACCTGATCCGGCAGCTCCGCGAACGGGGGGCACACCGGGTTGCCCTCCAGCTCCCGGAAGGACTGAAGCGGCAGGCCATCGGAATTTCATCAACACTCCGGGAGGCAGGTTTCTCGGTGATCATCGATGGGGATCCCTGCTATGGCGCCTGCGATCTGGCACTGGATGCCCTGGAATATGCAGACATCCTGGTGCACTTCGGTCACACCCCGCTCACCCCGCATAAGGGTGTCCTGTATGAACCGTTCACGATGGATTTTGATCCCGCGGTACTGCTGCATGCCATACCTCTCCTTTCCGGAACATGCGTGGGTCTCGTGACGACCGCACAGCATGCCCATATGGTTCCCGTTATGCAGCAATTTCTGAAGGAGCAGGGCATCACCTGCACGATCTCCCCTGGGGGAGGAAGGACACCGCTCCCTGCCCAGATCCTGGGTTGCTCTTATTACGCCGCCAGGGAGACCGGGGCCAGCGAGATACTGTACGTCGGGACCGGCGAATTTCATCCGCTCGGGGTCCAGCTCGCGACCGGTGCCCGGGTGGTTGCACTCGATCCCTACACCGGCGAGGCACGCGGGATCGACGCGTACCGGCTCCTGCGGCGACGTTTTGCCCTGATCGAGAAGGCAAAATCGGCTGAATCCTACGGAATTATCGTAAGCCTCAAGTCAGGACAAGGTCGGATGGATTTGGCCGAGCGGCTTGCATCGCTTCATCCAAAAGCAATCGTAGTAACGATGCGTGAAGTGAACCCGGAGCAGCTCATGAACTTAGGGTTTCCCTGTTATGTTAACACGGCATGCCCCAGGCTTGCTTTTGACGATCAGGTCCGGTTTCCTGCCCCGGTTATCACCCCTCAGGAGTTTGAGATCGTCTGCGGGGTCCGGACCTGGGAGCAGTATACCATAGATGAGATGACCTGAAATGAGATTGCGGCAACTGGAGATCCTTCTTGAGGGGCTCGGGAGCTATCGGAATCCCGCACCACATCTGGAACAGTACCAGACCCCGGCCCCCCTTGCTGCCCGGCTGCTCCACCAGGCAAGTATGGAGGGAGAGATCAATGGCCGTTCCGTCTGCGACCTAGGGTGCGGGACGGGGATCCTTGCGATCGGTGCGGCAATACTGGGCGGCGATCCGGTATTCGGTATTGACATCGATGAGGAGGCGCTCCGGATCGCCCGCCAAAACGCTGTATCCAGCGGGGTGAATCCTGAATTCATCCAGGGTGATCTCAGGGACCCTTCCTTCATCGGTCGTATTCCCCGGTGCGACACCGTGGTTATGAACCCGCCGTTCGGTGCGCAGACCGCCCATGCAGACCGGCCGTTCATCGATGCTGCTCTCGACATCGGCCAGGTATGCTATGGGATATTTAATGCAGGCTCCCGGATCTTCATCGAGGGGTATGTGCAGGGACGGGCAACCCTGGAGGAGGTGGTATCTGCCCGCTTCCCGATCAAACGGACATTCTCTTTCCATACCCGCGAGGTCCGGGAGATCGATGTCGAGATCATCAGGTTCAGACGGCGGGGATTATGACCGACCGGACGGTCTATACCCTCTCGCTCGCCCATATGGTCACCGACCTGTACCTCCCGGTAATCACCGCAATGCTGCCGCTCCTCATCCTTACCTACGGGTACAGCTATTTCCTCGCGGGCCTCCTGGTCACCGCATATAACCTCATGTCCTCATTCACGCAGCCGTTCTTTGGCTGGGCCTCCGACCGGCACGGGGTGCAGATCCCTATATTCATCAGTCTCCTGATTTCAGCGGTCTTTGTTTCGCTGATGGGTTTTATTGGCTCCTATCCCCTGCTCCTGCTTTGTGCCGCCCTGGCCGCGATAGGACATTCGTCATTTCATCCCGCGGCGCTCTCGATGGTGAGCCGGCTCGCGAGCAATGTCAACCGGGGTAAGATAACCTCGATCTTCGTTGTCGGGGGAAACCTTGGCTATGCCCTCGGCCCGCTCCTCGCCGGGTTTGCCCTCGCCGCCGCCGGTCTCCCGGGGGTTGCCCTGCTTGTTATCCCCGCTCTCGTCGTGGCAGTTATCCTGAAATGGGTCATGCCGGCGCTCCGGGCACGATCTCCCCGTGAAGTGCAGAAAACCCCTTCTGTCTCAGGGTACCTCCGCAAAAAGAGCGTTGATGGTCCTGTTTTCCGCATCGACGGTCCGGGCATGGGCGGCATTTGCGGCGATCGCGTTCCTTCCTCCATATCTTATCCAGGAGGGTTATTCGCTCCTCTCTGCAGATCTCCTGGTTTCCGGTATGCTCCTTGCAGGGGTTGCCGGCCAGATCATCGGCGGGATCCTCTCCGACCGGTACGGGAGAAAGGAGTTCGTGATCGCGGGGCTTCTCCTCTCCATCCCTCCGTTCCTCCTGTTCCTCTTCTCGGGCGGTGTTATCCAGATCGTCAGCCTCGTCCTTTTCGGGTTCACCCTCTGGTCCAGCTTTGCGATCACGGTGGCGATGTCCCACGAGATCATGCCGGAACAGATCGGGTTTACCTCCGGCCTCATGATCGGAGTCGCCATCGGAGCCGGGGGGATCGGCGTTGCGATCAGCGGTATTCTTGCAGACGCATTCTCTCTCCGTGCGGCACTCCTCATGCTCCCGATCCTCATCCTCGCGGCGGCGGTCCTGGTCGGTATAATGCATTATCCCTGGAGGAGCGGGCGGGTCCATGCAGCCGCATGAGCAATTACGGGGAAATTGTTGATTAAACCAGGAAATCCGGATAATGTCGATGCCCATTGCCGGGTTGGTCCACGGCCTCTTCGGCTCGTGGGCTAATCTGCCATACCTGGATCCTCCTCATTCGTGACCGGCGCTTTGGGCCGGGACAGGGGTCCGTGCCTTTATCCGGTGCCACTGAAGGGCACGGACGATATCCCGGTTCACGAGCCACCACATGAACGGGGTCAGGACCAGCACAACCACCGCGAAGCCGATGTCGTAATCGAGCAGGAAGTTGAAGAGCCCGTGGAAGAACATCGCGGTAAAGAGGCCGGTGAGGATAACCCGCCGGCGCTGTGAGGTCGGGAGGAATTTTGCTCTTCCGAGGGCATCTCCCCAAATGATAGAGAAGAGGGCGTGGCCGGGCACCGAGATCACCGACCGGAATACGCCGGTGGTGATCGCCCCCGTGATATCTGCCGACGAAAAGACATAGAGGACGTTCTCGAGGGTGGCGAACCCGAGCGCGGCCGCGGCTGCATACACGATCCCGTCCACCGGCTCATCGAATTCGGGTGAATTGTAGACCGTGTGACGGACGACGGCATATTTGGAATATTCCTCGATGATGGGTGCAACGATAACGGCGATGGCAAATGCGGGTACGAAGAGCCCGATCAGTCCTTCGGTGAGGCCGACGGGGATCGTGATGGCGAGTCCGAGGAGATAGACGTAGACCACCCAGGAGAGCGGCTCGGGTTTTACCTTATCCCGGTGATAGAAGTACCAGAGCCAGAAGATGCCGGGCGCTATCGCAAGGACGATGAAGGGAGCGACCGGGAGGGAGGCCATGGTGTGAGTAGAGAGACAATTGATATAATAATCTTTTTATTCTGACTTTCAAAAGAAAAACGAAAATAAACCTGACGATTTCAAAACTGCCGCTCCTCGTCCATTCACAATCTGAAAAGGTTTATTAATTGGTCAGACAAAAGGAGAGTGTTACCATCATTGGACCGTTCATCGGGCAATACCTAATGGGGTGAAGGTATCTATGTTGTCAAACCCAGGTAAATTAATAGTGTTAGCTTTGTTGTTGTTATTTGTCACAACCGCATCAGCAGCGACATTCACCTTTAGCGGGCATGGAGTGAGTGGATCAGGAGCTGTATCAGGAAAGAGCGGAGCGATCAGTCTTGTCGGTGCATTGAACCCAAGCAGCTCCTCATCGAGCACATCGAACAGTGATAGTCATGGCGCCAGTGCAGGAGTGAGCGGGTCGGTTAAGAATGCCGACATCGCATTTGCGGCAAGCGGTTCGGTATCATCCGATGGACAGAAGGCTGCAACATCTGACCTTGTATATCACGGTTCTTTGTCAACCAGTCAGGGAGCGGCATCTGATGCCGGTGAGGCGTCAGCCGTTCAGACACAGAGTACGCTGAGTGGTTCGAAAGCTTCAGCCACGAGTGTAGCGACCGATTCGAAAGGGAATACCGCAAAAACCAATGACACGGTCATTTCAGGGGTAATCGGAACTACCCAGAGTGCTACGGCAAGTGCCGGAAACACTGCCTCTGCCGGACAAATATCCGTGATCGCGGGTTCATCTGGTACGGCTTCGAGTGAAGCGACCGATTCGAAAGGGAATACCGCAAAAACCAATGACACGGTCATTTTAGGAGAGATCGGAACTGCACAGGGGGCCAGTGCAAGTTCCGGTAACACCGTTTCCGCCGGACAAATTTCAGAGATCGCAGGTGCATTCGGTACGGCTTCGAGTGAAGCGACCGATTTGAACGGAAATACTGCGAATACCAAAGACCTCGTTGTTTTGGGAGGAATTGGAACCGCACAGGGAGCCACAGCAAGCACCGGTAATACTGCATCCGCCGGACAGATCTCAACAATTGTTGGTGCCTTTGGTGCGGCATCGAGTGAGGCGTCCGATTCCATCGGGAATACAATAAATACCAGTGACCTCGTCGTTCTGGGAATCATCGGAACTGCACAGGGCGCACATGCGAGTTCCGGTAACACCGTTTCCGCAGAAAAAATCTCCACGATCACGGGTGTATCTGGTTCAACTTCAACTGGAATAACCGATTCCAACGGGAATAATGCAATAGTCGGTGCGAGTTTCGTGCTAGGTGGCCTCGATATCAAGCAGCAGGCCGATACCAGTGGAGGTGTTTATGCGGTACAGACCGGTTCAATGAGTGCGATTCTTGGAAACACCTGGGGTAGTGCTACTTCAACCGGCGCTGAAAATTCATGGACGAACGCAGACATCGTTGTCGGCACCATGGCCTTTGACAACTATGCGAATGCCAATGGCATCACCGCGGCAGGCCAGACCCTGAATATTCTTGGACTTGCCGGGAATGCTTCAGCAGGTTCCAACGACCAGAAGGGGAACGTCACCGCGGAGGGATCAGGGATCATCCTCGGTGCCTTGAATGTGACCCAGCTGGTCAACACCAGTGGAAGTGCACATGCAGTCCAGAGCGGCACCCTGAGTGCAGCTCTGGGGAACACCTGGGGCAGTGCAATAACAACCGGTGATGAAAATTCATGGACGAACGCAGACGTCGTTGTCGGCACCATGGCCTTTGACAACTATGCGAATGCCAATGGCATCACCGCGGCAGGCCAGACCCTGAATATTCTTGGACTTGCCGGGAATGCTTCAGCAGGTTCCAACGACCAGAAGGGGAACGTCACCGCGGAGGGATCAGGGATCATCCTTGGAAGCCTGAATGTGACCCAGCTGGTCAACACCAGTGGAAGTGCACATGCAGTCCAGAGCGGCACCCTGAGTGCAGCTCTGGGGAACACCTGGGGCAGTGCAATAACAACCGGTGATGAAAATTCATGGACGAACGCAGACGTCGTTGTCGGCACCATGACCTTTGACAACTATGCGAATGCCGATGGCATAACTGATGCAGGCCAGACCCTGAATATTCTTGGACTTGCCGGGAATGCTTCAGCAGGTTCCAACGACCAGAAGGGGAACGTCACCGCGGAGGGATCAGGGATCATCCTTGGAAGCCTGAATGTGACCCAGCTGGTCAACACCAGTGGAAGTGCACATGCAGTCCAGAGCGGCACCCTGAGTGCAGCTCTGGGGAACACCTGCGGCAGTGCAATAACAACCGGTGATGAAAATTCATGGACGAACGCAGACGTCGTTGTCGGCACAATGACCTTTGATAACTATGCGAATGCCGAGGGCATAACTGATGCAGGCCAGACCCTGAATATTCTTGGACTTGCCGGGAATGCTTCAGCAGGTTCCAACGACCAGAAGGGGAACGTCACCGCGGAGGGATCAGGGATCATCCTCGGAAGTCTGAATGTGACCCAGCTGGTCAACACCAGTGGAAGTGCACATGCAGTCCAGAGCGGCACCCTGAGTGCAGCTCTGGGGAACACCTGCGGCAGTGCAATAACAACCGGTGATGAAAGTTCATGGACGAACGCAGACGTCGTTGTCGGCAACATGACCTTTGACAACTATGCGAATGCCGAGGGCATAACTGATGCAGGCCAGACCCTGAATATTCTTGGACTTGCCGGGAATGCTTCAGCAGGTTCCAACGACCAGAAGGGGAACGTCACCGCGGAGGGATCAGGGATCATCCTCGGAAGCCTGAATGTGACCCAGCTGGTCAACACCAGTGGAAGTGCACATGCAGTCCAGAGCGGCACACTGAGTGCAGCTCTGGGGAACACCTGGGGCAATGCCACAACCGGTGAGGAGAACTCATGGACGAATGCGGATGTCGTTATTGGCAACATGACCTTTGACAACTATGCGAATGCCGATGGCATAACTGATGCAGGCCAGACCCTGAATATTCTTGGACTTGCCGGGAATGCTTCAGCAGGTTCCAACGACCAGAAGGGGAACGTCACCGCGGAGGGATCAGGGATCATCCTCGGAAGTCTGAATGTGACCCAGCTGGTCAACACCAGTGGAAGTGCACATGCAGTCCAGAGCGGCACCCTGAGTGCAGCTCTGGGGAACACCTGCGGCAGTGCAATAACAACCGGTGATGAAAGTTCATGGACGAACGCAGACGTCGTTGTCGGCAACATGACCTTTGACAACTATGCGAATGCCGAGGGCATAACTGATGCAGGCCAGACCCTGAATATTCTTGGACTTGCCGGGAATGCTTCAGCAGGTTCCAACGACCAGAAGGGGAACGTCACCGCGGAGGGATCAGGGATCATCCTCGGAAGCCTGAATGTGACCCAGCTGGTCAACACCAGTGGAAGTGCACATGCAGTCCAGAGCGGCACCCTGAGTGCAGCTCTGGGGAACACCTGGGGCAATGCCACAACCGGTGAGGAGAACTCATGGACGAATGCGGATGTCATTATTGGCACCATGAACTTTGATAACTACGCGAATGCCGATGGCCACACCGAAGCAGGCCAGACCCTGAATATTCTTGGACTTGCCGGGAATGCATCCGCCGGTTCGACAGACAGCATAAACACAACGGGGGTGGGTACAGGGTTCTTCATCGGCAATCTTGCCATGACCCAGGAGGGCAACACCAGTGCCAGCGCCCATGCGGATCAAAACGGTACACTGTTTGCTGCTCTCGGAAACACATGGGGTGAGGCAACATCTGGTAACGAACGGTCCTGGACAAATGGAACCGTCCTTATAGGCATAATCACCATGAACGACAACTTCATGACCGCCGATGGCAGCACAAACGGAGTCCAGAACCTGAACATCGCCGGACTCAACGGAAGTGCGTCATCTGGCTCCACAGATAGTACAAACAATACCGAAGTAGGAGCGGAGATCGCTGGCGGAAACCTAACCGCACTTCAGGGAATCGATTGGAGCGGAATAACTTTCACAGATATCCCCGGTCTTATTACCCAAATTGTCAGTAATATTGGCGGCGGCTACCTTGAGATGAACCAGCAGGCGGATACCAGCGCCAGTGCTCACGCGAAGCAGAACGGCACGGTTCTGGCCCTTAGCGATGGCGGTACCTGGGGTAATGCAACTTCCGGACCTGATGAGCAGTCCTGGACGGCTGCAAATGTAACTACCGGCATCATCGTGCTGAACAGCAATAATGCATCTGCCGGTGCCAGCACCTCTGCAGACCAGAATGCGTTTGTTATAGGGCTCCAAGGCGACACCTCCGTCGGCTCTGTAGATGGCACGAATAGCGTAGAAGTTGGCGCGAAGTTTGACGGTGGCGGAAACGCTACGAGCCTTAATCTTGACGGCCTCACTAACCTCATTGAAAATCCCAGCCTGGCAAACCTTACTGCATGGATTGGTGGAATTGGCAATATCGGGGTCGGTTATCTCAGCATCAGCCAGCAGGCGGATACGATCGCAAGTGCAAATGCGCAGCAGGCAGGCACACCCGGACTGGGAATCCTGCCCAGTGGCGTCTATGTTGCCAATGCGAACGGAAGCACCTGGGGCAATGCATCCGCCGGTTCAGACCAGTCCTGGACAAATACTACTGTTGCTTCAAACAATCTGCTGGTACCGGGCATTGTTACGATATACAGCAACCAAGTGCACGCAGATGATGCCGAGACGAATGCCAGCCAGAATGTCAAAAGTGGGGGTTTGTTGTTGTCACCGCCAGCGGGAAGTGCATCGGCAGGCTCAACTGATGGTACAAGCACGGTCACGCTTGGAGCGAAGTTTACCAACGGTACTCTTACAATGGACCAGCGAACAAATACCGGTTCCAGTGCATATGCGAATCAGAGCGGTTCGGTCACTGCGTATAATGCACCCGGGAGTACCTGGAGCGAGGCAATATCCGGAAATAACCGGTCGTGGACAACGGCTGATGCGAATTCAACCCTTCTCGGCGGAATTATAACAGTCAACAGCAACCGCGTGTATGCAGGGGATCTCGGAACGAATGCCAGCCAGAGTATCAATATTGCAGGACCAGTACTCATAGTTACAACCAACGCCGCAAATGGCAGTGCATGGATTGGATCCGAGAATGGCACGAATTATGCCAAGGTTGGTTCAGGGTTCAACAACGGCCAACTTACCATGAACCAGCAGACGAACACCACCGGCAGCGCTTATGCAAATCAGTCCGGATCAATAAAGTCCTCCGGTACGAACCTTGGAGACGCGTGGACTCATACTGAAGCAGGCGATACCAGCGACAGCCGGCTCGTGTATGTGGAAACGAAGGCGAAATCTGGGGTATTCATAGTGCCACTTGGAGTCACCATTACTACCAACTCCAATGCATATAGCAGCCTTGCCAATACTACGGCTTTTGAATCTAAGCAGCGGACAGGATCCTCGGCATCGAGCACCACCTACGCCTTTGCTCAAAACATAACTGGACCATTGCCCATTGCCACCAATAACAATGCAAATACCAATGCCCTGGCCTGGGCATCCCTGACAAATAAGAAAGTTCAAATTACTTAATACAGAAACGGACGGGAATTGGGCCGTTAACCGCGGTATAATCCCTCCTCCAATTTTTTTTGGTCAAGTTTAGCGTGACCAGATTGCAGTAAGGTAATTCCGCTGGTATTCATGTAATCATGAACCGAAGATCTGATAATTCTCCATCGAGTGGTTGTTAATCGTATATGACCCTGAACATTACCTCGGTTTTATAGTGATCTCACCTTTTGATAATGTTCGGTTTAATAATCCCCCATCAACGATTGTATCAATGGTGCAATTCCCTCCTTCCATATCAGTTTGGGAAAATAATCTGATTGTGCAGTAATCGAATAAGGACAGAGCTCACCACTTTTTATTAATTCACAAATAGGAAATGTAACATTTCAATAAAAGAGAAAATGGAAGGATATAGTTTGTCCCGGTTATACCAGGTCGATCCCCCCTTCCTTCTTAATTACATTTTTACAGTCGTAGCGTTCCTGACTGGTACTGCATCGACTTTGCAAATTCACCTATGAACCCGCTCGCGGTCGATGTATCGGAATAGACGAGGTCCCCTGCGACGCCACCCGACTGGTAGATATCGATCGTACCGATCTGTTCAGTAAGCGGGATATTCATGAGGAATGTCGTCGATCCCCCTTCCTGGGTATGCACATTCATGGATGCAGTAACCGATCCGACAGCAGGCTGCTGGTTAACCCCAATCATCCTGATATCGTACCCAAGTGTGACCGGGAAATCAGAAGTTGCTCCTACGTGCCGCTCATTTGCATTGGTGACGTAGGATCCCTGTTGAATATCCATGGTAGTACCGGCCTGCACAATGTTACAGAATGGTGGGACGAAACTGGGTTCTTCGACCAACTCCGCCGGCGTGTCCCCCTGGGCCGTTGTCAAGTGGGTTCCTGTGGATGCGGCAGCGAACGGACAGAGCATTGAATCTGCTCCATAATCAATCTGCCCGGCATTGTCGAGGACGATCTTCTCGGTCGAAGTCATCCGCCCATCGGCTCCACCTTCATATTGGACATTCCGGGTGGTCTGAATATTGTTCTGCCCGACAACCCTATTCGCGGTGTCGACCGTGGAAGTCTTTCCATAGATCGTGCTGAATCCGTTGTTCTGTTCCGTGCTTTCCGTATGCACGCCAGTTGCCTGTACCTGTCCAGGGGTTGGTTCACCGAGCAGGTCAAACACTTCCCCGTGGGGAATAAGGAAAAAGCCATCCGCAACGAATCCGGGCCACGGTCCCTCAAGGGGCGGGGTATCCAGTGCACCGACATTCGTGAGTTTAAATGTCGTCGATTCGTCTTCCTTTAACTGTGAATGGCCGCTTGGATCGTTCGTCACATCGACCGAAACCGTGACCTTGATCCCTTGGGTTTCAAATGTTGCTCCCGGGTCTCTATCAGCTGAAGCAATTCCGGCTATATATGTAAATAATACCACGCTTGTAATGAGAATCAATAACATATTCCGTTTCTTCATCACATCCCTCCGAATCGTTGAAACACCCTTCAACATGATGAAATTCGTGATAATGCTTTATATATATTACTCTTTGAAAAGGACGACCCAGGGAAGTTATTAATGCGTAAACCGATGAAATAACGGATAATATTCGTTCTTTTTTCTCATCATATCCACCGCTTCCTGTGGAAATAGGTGAGCATGATGACAACAACCCCGATCATTACCCCCCAGACGACGTAATACCCGTACTGCCACTGGATCTCAGGCATGTTGCGGAAATTCATGCCGTAAAGGCCGACGATGAAGGTGAGCGGGATGAAGATCGTCGCGATGAGCGTGAGCACCTTCATGATCTCGTTCATCTTGTAGCTCAGGCCCGACAGGTAAATATCGATCATCCCCGAAACCATGTCCCGGAACGTCTCAAGGGTGTCGATCACCTGGATCGTATGGTCATATACATCCCGGAGATAGATGGTGGTCGATTCCTTGATAAGAGAGGATTCGGATCGCTCCAGGCCCATGATCACCTCCCGGAGCGGCCATACCGATTTCCTGAGGTATATCATATCTTTTTTCAGTCGGTCGATCTTGACGAGGGATTCCCGTGACGGAGTCGAGACCAGCTCTTCCTCGAGCCCCTCCACCTGGGACTCGAGATGCTCCATCACGACAAAGTAGTTGTCCACGATATCGTCTATCAGGGCATACGCGAGATAGTCCGGTCCGAACTTCCGGATGCGCCCTTCCTTACGGATTCGCTCCCGCACCGGGTCGAAGACATCCCCCACATCTTCCTGGAAGGAGAGGAGGTAATTCGGCCCGATGATGATGCTCACGTGCTCTATCTTTACCGAGGTGTTCCGGTCCGGCCACTGGAGCATCTTCAGGTTCAGGTAGATGTACCCTTCGAGGTCTTCCATCTTCGGCCGCTGATCGGTGTTGAGGATCCCTTCGAGTATAAGCGGATGGATATTGTAGCATTTGCCGAGCTCCTCGATGACCGCCGTGTTCGTCAGGCCGTCGACGTTGATCCAGGTCACCGTTTCAGTGTCGCGGAACGGGTAACATTCCTCTATTTTTGCGACCTGTTTTTCCTGGTAATGCGTCGGGTCGTAGTCTATGACCGTGATACGCACAGGGCCGTCCTTCAACTCGCCGTTCACCGTAAGAGTGCCGGGCGGCTGTCCTGCCTTTTTTGCGAGGTGATGACGGCGGCGGGGCATAATTCCTCAATTCACTGAATACAGGTAGAACCGTGCGGTGGATAAGGATTTGGGAGATGAGACTTCATTCTGCAGGTCACCCATCAGCAGAGGCGATCAAAGGATCGTCCCGGGCGTAAGTGCATCATAATAGGGAATCGAGGTACGAACAACAGAGAACCTTTACCGGAAACCTGCATATATATGAGAAAGGTTTGCTGATATGAGCCCCCGGAACCCTCATAGTCGGGAATACGTGCACGGTCATTCGGCACGGGAATCCGAGCGCCTGGGAGATCAGGCGAGCACCCTCGAATCACTGCTCCATGACGGAACGAGGTATCCGCCAGGGTGCATGGTGCTCGAGGCAGCCTGCGGTGTCGGGGCCCAGACCGTTATTCTTGCAACAAACAACCCGGAGACAGCGTTCACCTCTATCGACATCTCGGCGTCCTCACTCGAACAGGCGAAAGAACGCCTATCACGGGAAGGATGCATGAATGTCCGGTTCGAACAGGCGGATATCTACCGTCTACCGTTCCCGGGGAAGACCTTTGACCATGTCTTTGTATGTTTTTTACTCGAGCATCTGCCTGATCCCGTTCTCGCACTGGACCTCCTGAAAGAAGTGCTTAAACCCGGCGGTTCCATCACGGTCATAGAAGGGGACCACGGGTCTGCATTTTTTCACCCGGATAGCGTGGATGCCCGGCGGACAATCCAGAGCCTCATCGATATCCAGAAGCAGATGCAGGGGAATGCGCTGATAGGAAGACAACTATATCCCCTGCTGAAGGATGCGGGGTTCGTTGATATCCGGGTCTCCCCGCGGACGGCCTATGTCGATGACCGGAGTACTCCGGAGCAGCGTGAAGGATTTAAGAAGACATTTATCCGGATGGTTGAGGGAGTGCGGGACCAGGTGATAAGGGCAGGCCTGATGGATGAAAAAACCTGGCGAAAGGGGATCCGGGACCTGTACCGGACGGCGGAACCCGGAGGTACGTTCTGCTACACGTTCTTCAAGGGAACGGCGATAAGAAGTTAATAATTTGTATCTACCTTGAGGGGTCGGATGTTCCGAGTGGTGAAAATACAGAGATCCAAAAGTTCTACAGAGAAACATGAGATAAAAGAGGGATTTGTTATTTAATGTTTATTCAGTTACGATCCGGATTTATTCCCCCTATTTATTCATCGGTTCGATGAATCTGCATCCCCGTGATAAATATGGGGATCTGCGTACATGAGTTATCTTTGAGGTTCAGGTTAAAAGCCTTTGAAAAAGTTTATACCTCAATGCGTGGATTGAACCCATAGTTGATCCGTCGTTCCAATGCAGTGATTTCAGAAATGGATGGGTCCAGTCATTTCTCCTTACAGGAATGACCAGGATAACATTCTGTGGATCAACTACTGTGCGTGAAAATGTACGCCCTGACCCGATGAACATGATCTGATAATGGATGAAGATCGGGAGTGAGCAAACATTCCCGGGCACAATCCGAGGTAACAAAAACATGAAATCAAGAACACACCTGATGATGGGTATCCTTGTGATCCTGGTCATCGCGTTACTGGCCGGTGCCGTAACCGCGGTGGTCATCGAAGGAGATGCCCAGGTGGACTATTCCAACCAGCATAGTACCACCCAGCACTCGGCTACGGTCGAGAAGAATGTGAATGTAAAGCTGCAGAACAAAGCATCCGTCAAAGACGCAACGAACGGCGGAACAGACACCGCCACCAGCGGCGACGGGAAGATCACGGTCAACCTCAACTCAAACATCAAGGCGAGCGGCAAGACGACAGGGACCGGCACCGCGATCCTGAACGGCAGCGTCAAAGCCGAGGGGTCCGATGACGACTCCGGCAATGCCGTGATCAACTCGTCCATCACGAGCAGCGTGACCCTCGACTCCGGTAACAAAGGAACGGCCGAGGGCGAGGTCTGCTCGTCCGGGACCGCATCCGCCACGTATAACGGGACCGAGATGCAGACGAATGTCTCCGGATCTTCCAAGGCAAGTGGTAAAGTGCAGAGTGCCTCCGTCAGCATACTCAATGCGACGGGAGGGATCACTTCCCAGGCATCCAATCTGCTGGATTATGACCCCACGGTGAATGCCCTGATCTATGCCGACGTATACGGCGAGAACCAGGCCTCCGGCGGGGCCTGGGCCTCAGGGAACGCCTCCGCCAGTGCCGACACGGGCAACCTGACCGCGTACGTAACGGGTACCACGAAGGCGGACGGCTCCGGAAAAGGCTCGGGCGGGTTTACCTCCAATGCGGCGATCGCATCCGAAGCAGTAGATCCGGCTGTTGCAATTCACGTAGCGAGCCAGATCTCGTCCAACAGTTCGGTATGGAGCGGAACCGGTAAGTATACCGCTACTGCCTCTTCATCCGCGTCCACACCGGTCGGGAAAGAGAACACAGCCTACTATGGACAGCCACCGTCTGAGACGCACGAATTCTACGTGAACACCACGGGAACGGCCAGCAGCACCGCAGCCATCTGCGACAGCAAGGGTGAAGCCGGCAGCGAATCCCAGATCCTTGCATTTACTGACGTTCCCATGGCGATTTGCCAACTAGGGTTCGGACCCGAGTTCGCGTACGTGAACTTCACCTTCAGTCCCGAATATGCCGATGGGAGCGTCCTCCAGAGCGACGCCTGGGCAACCGGGTACGACAAGAATGCGAAGGTATCGGCGGCCGCTTCGACCAAGGGAGCCGCAAACGCGGTGCTCGATATCAACATAACTGAAGGCCCGTTGGAATTTATCACTTCTTCCGCCACCAATGCCATGGGGAACACCTCAGCGAAGGTCGACGTCAAGGGCTGTGGCGATGCGTACGCAGACTCCCAGATTGCCTCATTAGACCTGATCGGCGCTAATGAAGGTACCTTCAGCCTTGACGTTATCAGCCCCATTGAAGACTCAGTCACTCTCCCACAGGTGCCGGATACGCAGAACCTGCCAAGTACTCCGATCACCGGAGATCTCAATTCACTCAATCCGGGTGTCATCCTGCAGCAGCCGAGCCCGCAACTCGAGTTCGATCTCCCTAATATCGATGTACTCGAGATCAGCATCATCTCCCAGTCGGTCTATGCCTCCGGCAGCGACAGTGGTAAAAAGACCGCCAACGCCTGCGCAGATGGCGTAACCGCGGCCGATGGGCAGCATACGACGACTTACATTACCGGACCTGTGATTATCACTCAGGGAGCCACCGGGAGCAGTAATGCATCCGGCAGAGTCGAGGGCGGGGCGGTGGCCGGGACAAAGTCCGACCATGACCCGGCATCCGCATCGGTAATCCTCGGGGTCTCCGCACAGGGGATCGACGGGAACCAGGGGCTTGACGCGACCCTGATCGCGAGCACATCCGGGGCCGCATCCGGTAGCACCTGGGGCACGGCAACCGGGAATGCGAACGCAGCAGGAGGATTTGTTCCTAACGCAGCGCCATCGAGCTCTTCCGGCACGGTGAGCACGTCTGCCAATGCAAATGGCGGACTGGGGCTCTCTGCAGCGGCAATCGGTTCAGCTGATTTTGCATCTGACGAAGGAAACGGGGGCGACCTCGTGGATGTCGCCCTGATCGGGACCGGAGGATTCGCCGCCGGCACCGCAGGGGCGCACGCGTTCGCAGACGGCCAGACCGAAGCGAACGGGTCCATCAACCATACGGTCTTAATTGGCGATCCTACTTATCTAACCCTGCTGAATGTCACTTCGGCTGCCTTTGCCGATGGCACGGCATGCTCCGATGTCAGCACCAAGAACGGCGTCGCTCTTGCGGCCGATGTCCTCCTATCCGGTGAAAATTCCGGTGGCGGTGGATTCGACTCCTCCGGTGGCGGTGGCGGCACCGCAGGGAGCATGGTCGGCCAGGTCGTATTCGCCCAGCAGTTCGGCAAATCCGGTTCTGCAAAAGCGGATACCAGGGCCGACGGCGAGGCTGGTACCAGCAGCACCTTCTATGTAGATCTTGGTCCGGGCGAGAACGGTCCGATGTACATATCCGGATCCGGTACAACCGATGCCTCCGGAACGGCGAGCGGAAGCGCGAACGCCGGCTGTGGAGACCCGCTCTCTGCATCGTCGATCGTCGCCTTCACCGAATTCGGTGGCGGGGGTGCCGGAGTAGACAGCTCATTCGTTGGAGGCGGTGAGACCTACGACGCTGCGCTCATCAGCAGCCTTTCCGCATCGTGGGGCAAGTCGGCCGATACCTGGGGAGCTGCTGACGGCACTGCCCTTGCAGACTCATCCCTTGTCGTGAACACCACACCAGAGGATGAAAGCCTCTTTATCTGGAACTCCACGAGCAGCGCAGATGCCAAGGTCAAGACCACGGCCAGCACCAAGAGCCCAGAGAGTTTCGCCCTCGGGGTTGCAGCCCAGGGTGCGTCCAGCGAAGTAGAGGCCTCCATTCTGAACGAGGGAGGCACTGTCGAAGAGCATGCCATCACCCTCGACGGAGCGCTGTCACTGGCGGCAGGCGACGGTAAGGCTACGGCCGACGTCAACAAGGAAGAGAAGACGTATAAGAAAGGAAAAACACTCGTGGTCGAGTGTGTTCCCATCGTTAACCGGGAGGCAACGGCGCTCTCCCAGTTCACCGCGGATACAACCGATGACGGAATACCCGACGTGAACGTCACATCCACTTCGTTCTCGGGATCCAGTGCCAGCTCCGCGGCCGAAGCCGCGAAGGGCGGGTTTGGCTTTGCACTCGCGGGTGAAGCCTCAGGGTCGTTCACCGACCTCGATGCAAGCGGCGAGGTACCGATCGCTGACCAGGACGTCTTCTCCGTGATCGCGGATGTCGTCGCAGCGGACCCGGATAACCCCAAGGAAACCGCCAAGGCTTCCGGGTCAGCAACCGGGGAGACCAATGCGTTCAGCTTCGCAGCGGTACCGAACTGGAACGGAACGCAGTCCAGCGCTGCGAATGGCAGTGTTTCGGGATCGGCCGAGGCCGGCGATACCTGCAAAGACCCGATCTCCGCATCGCTGATCCTCTCCTTCGGGGAGAACAATGCGTATCCCGACCCCGCGAATGCCGCTGTCCCGGTCATGGACAGCCGGGACTCGACACTGATCGCCACCCTGTCGGCGACTGGCGGGGACAATGGGAAGACCGGCGGAACGGCTAAGGGATCTGCCGTCGCAACAGGATCCCAGGTGACGGCTCCGTACGACGGATACAGCCCGATCGTTGCCCCGAGTGCAAACGCATCGAGCAAGGCGGATGTGACCAGCTACGCCTCGGCCGTCAAGGGAGAGGCGCTCGGTGTCTCCGGCGTCGGATCCACGAGCGATGCGCATGTCGACATCAACCTCGAGACCGTCACCGACGAAAACCTCCTCTTCAGCTACGCCGCCGGGGAAGGGTACGGCAAGAAGTCGAAGGTGGATGCCTGTGCCAGTTACGATGCCGTCGGCACCGCAACGGCTGACAGCAACATACTCGATATCGATCCGGTCGTCCCCAAGGTGGTCTCCAACGCGAGCGCTGCCGGCAAGGGGGTCAGCACCGTTCAGGTCAGCGACGGGAACGAAGCGGAAGCGCTCACCTTCGGATGGGTACAGCAGAACGCCTCGATCAACTACTCGATCGCATTTGACAACAACGATCCCGCGAATGCCTCACACGCCGACGCCCTCGCACTCTTCGGTGCAGAGGTGAACGCGACCAACGATGCGAAGGGGACCTTTGCGAATGCGGACATGACGAAGGTGAACCTCTCCGCCGCGGCACGGGCCGGGCCGTACAACAACATCGTCAACATCCCGGAAGACAATGCCACGGTGAGTGTCGCCAACGGTCACACCTGGGCGTTCCTGGACCCGGACGGCGGAATATCCCACAACGGGTTCCTCGACATCGACACCCTGGCGACGTACACCGAGACGAGCAACGGAAACACGACCAACGGGAAGTTCATCACCGCCGACCTGATCTCCGACCCGAATTACGGGTATACCCATGGAGGTTCCTGGGCCGACAGCGACAACCCGTCACCGGTCCCGTTCCCGCCCCGCGACTACATCCTGCCTATGCTCCCGCCCATCTAGGCGGTGAACCACGGAAAGGGGTAACTCTTTCCGGTATCTTCTTTTTTCTCCTAATCTCCCATCCCACTTCGAGCAAGAATTCCTGCAGCTGATCCGATACACAACACATCGTACCTGGTGAGTGGCAAGAACCTGCATTCAATGCCGGATTCCTGGAGATCGTCTCTCCCCTTCTACGCGGTCAGAACCCGAAATAAACAATCATTTTAATCAGGCTTCCTACGGATTCGGAACATCAGTTCATATGAGTATTCATCGGGACAAATGGCGGTCGAAAAAACGCCGATTCAGGAATCAACCTCTTTTTTTCACCAACATTTTCATTGTCTCTCCAGCTAAGCAAATGAACAACACCGGCGGAAATTACGTGACACGAGGGCACATTTTCCGATAAAAATTACGAGCTTGAACCATACTCTAGGACATACCCCATAACTATTGCCGTTCTAACATTATTCAGAAGACAGGCGGATATCGCCACTCGCAAAGTTCAATCCCATCGAGATATTCGCTTGAGGCGATCGGTTCCTCGTTAAACACAGGCGATCGCCAGGTTTCAATCCCGGTCCTTATCGGATAGGCGGTAAAATGCGAGCTGGATAATATTTTTTCGGAAGACCTTCACGATCATCCGCGAATCCCGGGAACGGACCGATACGATAACCCGGAACTAAGAGCGATTAATAAATTTACGGGTGATATCCTCTCGGATCACCCGTCCTGATTTCCCGAATGTGTTCAGTATGCTGATGTCTTTGATGGGATCGGGAAGCTCCTGTACTGGAGTACTATCTTTCCGGATCCATCATACATTGACAGGGTGGTTCCATCGGAACTGATCGCCCATGACTTTGCCATCGGGAGATCCGCAAGGTATGCTGACTCCTGGTCCATCAGCCCCGCCGGTTCCGCACAGAACATTAGCGTGGATGTTGGCGTCGAGATCGTGATCGCGTTTCCATTCACTGACCAGGTGGCTGCATACTGGTTGCAACCGGCGCTGCCGGAGAGCTGCCCGTTGGTCCCGAACGTTGCGGTGACATTCGTCCCGCTGATGACAGGTGAATATACCCCGGTTGAATTTACGTAATACGCGAGATTCCATGACGAACCGAGAAGCTGCGGTGTGGTCGTATAGGTCGTGCATCCGGCAACCAGAACGGCTGCCAGACAAATGCCTGCTATAATCGGAAGTACGAGTCTCATAGGTATCGTTCAACGGATGGATTTTAGGGTATATAATACTTCCCGAAAAGACCCGGTCATCGGATAAGAGAATGCCCGAAAACCCGATACTGTCCGACAACAGACTCTTAACGGTCCTGGACAACAGTACAACATTCATGAAAATAATCCGGCTCGCCGCCATCGCAGTCCTCATCGTAACATTCATCATTACCCTCCTTTCGTATCCCGTTCTACCCGATCCTATTGTGGTCCACTGGAATGCCGCCGGTGAGGCGGACGGGTATATGTCGAAACTCTTTGGGCTGTTCCTGACCCCGCTGATCATGCTCGGGCTCGCCGCCCTGTTCGCAGTTCTCCCGCGGATCGACCCCCTCAAGAAGAATTATGCACAATTCCGGAACTATTACGATGGATTGATCCTTGCAATCCTCCTGTTTATGGGGATCATCCAGTTCCAGCTGATCCTCTGGAACCTGGGGGTACAGATAAGCCCCAACCTCACGTTTCCCATAATCTTCGGTATTCTGTCTATTTATATCGGATTCGTCCTCGACCACGCGGAACAGAACTGGTTCGTGGGAATCCGGACGCCCTGGACGCTCTCCAGTGAAACGGTATGGAAGAAGACCCATGCAATGGGGGGAAAATTATTCAAAATAGCCGGTGTCATCTGTTTTATCGGGGTATTGTTCCCCGATTATGCATTCTGGTTTATTCTGATCCCCATTATCGCGGTGGCCCTGTATACCGTCGTGTTTTCGTACTGGGAATACCAAAAAGAAATCCGGGAACGGGTGCCTGCATAACCGTTCCCGGACGGGGTTCGGTATCATGCCATACTCACGCCCGGGGTTCCCGAAATTACATCATAAGTTATTCCCAGTGCGAGAGTAGTCGCGACAAATCCGAGCATCACCCCGGCGAGAACGAGAGTCAGCCCCTTCCTACCCTTTTTCGCACCTTTGATGTAAATTTCATAGGTCAGGTACAGGGCCACGAAGAAGATGGCAAAACTTATTATTGAAATAACAATCTGCAGGTCGGCCGAAACCATGGCCTCAATCTCTGGCCGTGCGGTATCCCAGGCGAGAGCAATGAGATTGCCCAGACCCGGAAGGCCCAGCCTGAGCGTGACGCCCGATATGATTGCGGAGATGAACAGTCTGCGATCTCTTCTTCTCATACAGTGGTGACTATCCAGTATCTGTTCCGTAGAACGATTAACCTCTCCCCGTCGTGAATTTTGGGCTGAAGGGTCATTTTAAGGCAGATCTCCGGGATAAGTTCCATTTGTCTGAAAAATTATTCCCCTCCCTCGGACCTGCAGACAAAGAGATGACTTTTAAGTCCGGATATCCGAAGATATCAAGGAATAGGGATGAACCGGAGGGGTTTTGTCGATGATCGAAATCTATTTCATGAGCCTAGCATATGTCACCATCTATGTCGAACATAGCGTATTTCGAAGTGCCCGTGGATGACCTGAAGCGGGCGAGAAAATTCTATTCCGATCTCCTCGGGTGGGAGTTTATGCCGACCGATGTTCCGGATATTCCCATGGAGTATTGGAATATCACGACAGGAGCGGCCAAGGAGGGAACCCTGAACATGGGAGGGATGTACCAGCGGCAGGGCCCGATGGGAGGCATCCTCACGTATGTAAAAGTCGATAAGATCGACAAGACCCTCGCACGGGTGGAGAAGCTCGGGGGAAAAGTCATAAACCCAAAGATGACGATAAAAACGGTCGGGAGTATGGCGACAATCCTCGATAGCGAAGGAAATGTGATCGCACTCTGGGAACAGGAAAAAAAATAGATCGTTTTGGACCCGGATATCGCGGAGTCTGATTCCGTTCAGGTACCTATCCTGTACTTACCGGTCCAGTCATTCGACCCCATAATCAATAACTCCCGGTGAGAATTATCCATCCAGAACAAATGCACTATGTCGGTTTGTGACAGGTGTTTCATGAAAATTCTCGTTATCATGGGAAGTCCCCGGAAAGGCAATACCTACCGGGCGGCCGGCCGTATCGAAGCCGCGATGCATACGTTCGGCGAGGTCCGGTTCGAGTATCTGATGCTCCGGGAGGCGAATCTCGGGTCATGCACCGGATGTTTCGTCTGTTTTGAGAAAGGAGAAGAGCTTTGCCCGATAAAGGATAAGGCCCGGGAGATCGAGCAGATGATGCATGACGCCGACGGGGTCGTATTTGCCAGTCCTGTCTACGGGATGAATGTCTCCGGACTGATGAAAACGTTCATCGACCGGTTCTCCTACATCTTTCACCGGCCCCGGTTCTTCGATAAAAAGGCGCTGCTCCTTACAACGACCGGCGCTCTCGGCCAGAAAGATGTCCTGAAATATCTTCACCTGGTTGCCCGGGTATGGGGATTCGAGGTAGTGGATCAGGTGGGACTCGTGACTCCCCGGGAAGAAAACCCCGAACACCGCAGAAAAGAATACGATACGCAGATTACTGCAGCTGCACGGAAATTTTACGACTCCATTTCGAGCGGGAACCGTTCATCCCCCGGACTCATGGATCTCATCATTTTTAATGCACAGCGGGTCTCCTTCAACGAACTGAGGGAAGAGGCCCCGGTTGATTACGAATACTGGAAAAACAAGGGGTGGCTCGGGAAGGGAAGAAAATATTACGTGGACGTTCCGGTAAACCCGGTCTACCACCTGATCGGGAGGATCGCCGGGTGGTTCGTTCTCCGCCAGGTGCGAAGAGACCGGCTGGAGCGGTGGTGAGGTGGAGATACACCGGGAGAATCGGGATATTCCATTGTGGAGACGATAAGGTGGATCTTAAAGGGTGGAGTAAATCAGACCTCCCGGTAGGGAATGCCTGAGATATCGGTGTAACGTGCTCGTTTAAATTCTTTCAGGTCGAAATGGACCCTGAATGATTCAATCGGTTATCCAGCGGGTTCACTGCTTGTGCCGGGGGCATTGCACCAATATTAGTATCCACTCCCACACCGTTAGGCAGGGATTCGAATCCGCACGGATCGATATCCCGGGAGGTAAATGCGATGAATTTCAACTATGGAAGAGAGATCACGGTTGCAATGGCTCACCGCACCAGGGAAGTACTTCTTGCCCGAAGGGCACTCTGTGCTGCCGCGGGGATCCATACGACCACGGTAGTCATGCTCCTCGCATGCCTCGCTATTCCCATTCACGCGGTTCTTGCATAACCGGTGAATACGCACGCACCATACGAGATCTACGAATGATCCTGCCGAACCCCGAACCGTAAAATGCGCGAAAGATCCGGCAGGAACCAAAATATCCTTTATTGCGATCACGGCCGAAGATCCGGCTGCATCTCCGGTGAATTGTGCATATATTTTCATGCGCTTCTGACCTATTGGTCTGGGCATGTTCCCAGCGAATCCTTTTTCCGTTCCCCGGTGTGATAATCCAGACTGACCATGAGTACCCTTCTCGACCAGGTGGCCCTGGGGGCGATCATCGATATCCTCTGGATTATCATCCTCGTCCTTGTCATCTTCTTCATATTCATTATCCCGATGATGCAGCGGCGGACGATCAATTCTGCCCGGAGGCGACTTCTTTTCGGTCTCGGGCAGAAACGGAAGTCCCAGGTGATAACCCTCATTCACCGGCAGGAGACCGTAAGCCTGCTCGGGATTCCGATCGTCCATTATATCGATATCGATGACAGCGAGGAAGTGCTCCGTGCGATCCGGAGCACGCCCCCGGACGTTCCAATCGACCTGATCCTCCATACACCGGGAGGGCTCGCCCTCAGCTGCGACCCAGATCGCACTCGCCCTGCGGGCACATCCCGGGCAAAAGACGGTGATCATCCCCCACTATGCGATGAGCGGCGGGACTATGATAGCGCTCGCGGCAGACCGGATCATCATGGACCCGCATGCCGCACTGGGTCCGGTCGACCCGCAGTTGCTGGACCAGACCGGGATTTATCCTGCAGTCTCCCTCCTTAATGTCCTGGAAAAGAAGCATATCAACCGGATCGATGACCGGACGGTGATGCTCGCGGATGAAGCAAAGAAGGCGATAGACCAGACGGACTCCCTCATCAGGAAGCTTCTCGCCGATCGGTACTCGCCGGAGCAGATCGATCGGGTGTCAATTGAGCTCGCTTCCGGGAAGTACCCCCACGACCACCCGCTCATGGCAGAAGATGTGGTAGAGCTCCTCGGAGATTCGGTATCGACCACCGTGCCGGGAGAGGTCTACGACCTGATGAAACTCTACCGGATGGAGGTCGCCCGAAGAAGGCCTGGCGTGGAATATGTCCCTGTAGCACCAAAGAGATGAGGATAGAGCCAGGTTAAATCTCCGCAGGGATACCTGTCCGGGTACTAACCCTCCTGTCTTATTTCCTTTTTTTTTACGGGTTAGTCCCCCGGCAGCATGAAACATATCCCTATTTCGGACAGGTCTATACTGAACGCCCTGAGAAATGTTTATCCATATCAAGGCTGAATCGTGCATCCATGAACCGGTGGATCCTGGTCCTCCTCATTGCAGTACTCATCCCGGGAATAGGGCAGAGTGTACCTGCAGACAGCTCGATGATCGCCGCGATCGGGAACCTCGTGCCGTTGCGAGGTACAGCACCCGGGGCCGAGTCGGTCTACCTCTTCCTCACGGGACCGAACCTTCCGTCTAATGGGGTGCGCCTGGAGGATGTTTCATCCCCGGTCATCTCCGGTGATCCCGGCACGTTTACCCGGGCCTCGGTTTCCCAGGATCGGTGGGAATATAACTGGTATACGAATGCAGGGGGAAGGCTTGATGCCGGGACCTATACCGTCTATGTGGTCACTACCCCGGTTGGGCGTGAAGACCTGGATGGAGCGGTTTATTCGACGATCTCGGTGACCCTGACCACCCCGGTACTGATCGTTCCGCCGACGGGGTCCCTCATAATAAGGTCCATCCCTTCCGGAGCGGAGGTGCGGGTCGACGGCGTTCTGCAGGAGACCACGCCGGTTGTATTGACCGGGGTTCCGGAAGGGGTCCACCAGGTCGAGGTTCAGCTACCCGGCTATGCCCCCGTCTTCCGCACGATAACGGTTACCGCAGGGGAGGCTGCTGAGGTGGATGCGGCACTCGCCCCGGTAACCAGTCCGCAAACCACCGTCCTCACGACTTCCGTCACATCACCTCCCGGGACTTCCGTCCCGACACCATCACCCACCACAGCCGGATGGCCCGTCGTGATCGCCCCGCTCTGTCTCGCCGCTGCCGCCATGTGGTTTCATCACCGCCGGAGTTCTCTCTGAATAAAAGAGGAACATCCACATCGAATTGACAGGTTCTGCAATACGGGCTTCCTCTGATCTCGTGGGGATCATTCCTGCACCGTATGCACCCATAGGGATCTTCCAGTACAGTGTTCTCTAAAATGCAGCGATCTCATGGTCAGAGACGTGGTTCTCCCGCGAAGGTCACGTATCTTTTTATAGGGGTGTGCAGAAGTAATGCCCAAACCCCTGACATTCTGGAAAAATGTGAGGGAAAGGTGAACGATAATGGTGGAATCGATGAAAGCTGACAGGAAACTTGATTCCAGGGGCCATTCCTGCCCCGGGCCCGTCTTCATGGTATCGGATGAGATGGAAAAACTGACTCCGGGAATGATCCTTGAGGTATTTGCAGACGATCCCGCTGCCGAGGAGGACATTTCCCGCTGGACAAAACGGACAGGGAATGATCTTTTAAAGGTTGAAAAATCGGGAGACATGATTACATTTTATATCAAAAAGGTGAAATGAGGGAATTCCATGACAAAGATACTGTATGTGCAGACAAGCGGTACCGATACCCCTGAAAGAACCTATGCCCCGTTCATCCTTTCGAGTACTGCCCGGGCAATGGGTATTGAAGCATCGATCTTCTTCATGATCAAAGGAATTATCAATATGAAGAAGGGAGAAGCGGAGAAGATCAGGATTGGCCAGTTCCCCAGCCTGAAAGAGGCGCGGGATAAGGCACTGTCGGGCGGCGTGAAGTGCTACGTCTGCGAACAGAGCACGCAACTCCTCGGTCTTGCTAAAACAGAGTTCATTCCGGAGTCGATCATCGCCGGAGCGGCGACGCTGAATGACCTCGCACTGGAGGCAGATACGGTACTGACCTTTTGATTGGCATTCATCCCGACGAAGAAACAAAGCGGTAGATCCGCATGCTTAAAAACCGCTCCCTGAACGGATGCAGCTGAATCCGGGAGGTAGCCGATAATCCCCTGGGTGAAGGAGGAACCGGGTGAAAAATACCTTTTAATAAGGAGCCCTCCAACTCCTATTATAGGTGGTACAATGGGGGGGTGGCATCCCGATCCATTATTCGTGGAATTCATTCGGGAATATTGTGATTTTGTTCCCGGTGCCTGCGTCAGTAAAATCTGGTTATGGAACCGGTATGTTAACTTTGCGATCGGCAAATCCGGGAAAAAGATGACATTTTATGACGAGAAGGGATTCGACGAGTTGATGAAGGAGATGGGAGTGGCAAGTGAGGCGAACGAATATCTCGGGATCCGGATCAGAAAGAAGGAAAAAGAGTTGATGATCGCTTCTCCGGGGAACGACAGCCGGTGGGCAGAGGGTAAACCGGCTTCCCTGTGAAGTTCATCTCCCAAAAATTCAGGACTGCTCAAGAGCGGTATTACCTTCAATGAACCGGGAATGGTAGGTCATGGCATCGATCCGCCAGTTCCCGCTTTCCTTCACCAGATGAAACTCGTAACTTCCCACGAACGTCCGGGTGTTCCTGTTCGTCCGGTTCGGGAGGTAATGGATTGCGATCCCGTAGCAGAATACGATGGCTTCATTTCCGGTGAAGTGCACGAGAAAATTACCGATCTGGTGATGGACAGACTGCAGTGCTTTCAACCCCTCCCGCCATCCCGCCACGATATGGTCGGGTGTCGTAACCCCGGGCCGTTCTCCCCCCAGAGAGGACATATCGAAGAAGACTTCGCCGGCAAAGCATGAATGGACGGCAGCCCAGTCCCGTTTGTCGGTCTCGACGAAGAGCGTCGTCACCGCCTCGATCACCCGATCCCGTTCCGTCATCAGCACCGGAGGATCTGTCATATCTTCCTCATTGGTTCACCGTTACGTTTCCCGAGAAAATAAAAATTCTGAAATCAATTAAATCCCATTTTTTTCAGAATCAACGCGCGAAAGTTCATTCCAATAAGGAATGTCGACTCTTGCGGGCGAATACAAACCGTGAATTCCCGGGAGAATACAAATTCCGGAATCGATTAACTTTTTTTTTTAAAATTTTACGGCAATATTTTCAAGAACTGAATATGAGACGATTGCGGACGAACAGAAACATGAGTTCCCGCGCGAGGATGCCGGTCTGCTTCATCCGGAGATTGGAAATCTGCCGGGTGAGGGTATCATCGGAATTCCTTGAAAAATTTGTATATTGTTCATGAAGATTTACTCGATGAACATGGACAGGATTATGAACGGATACGGCAACAGGATATTTAGGAACCGGGATCTTCACCGGGTATAATGCGGGATTGAGGAGTACCTCATGAAAAGGACGAGTTTTTATGCACTCATTGCGGGAATCGTTGCAGTAGAAGCCTTGGTGTTCTGGTGGGCGCTCGAGATCGAGGATCCGCTGCCCTCGATCATTGCCGTCCTTCTGGGACTTGCCTTGGTCTATATCGGGCGAATGTACGTCGAAGAAGTGATCGAGGACGAACGAACCCAGAAGATCGAAGAGAAAACTGCATTCCGGACCCTCCAGATCACCTGGATCGCGCTCTTCGTCTTCGGGCTCTGGATGATCATCAACTCCACCAGTGATGAGTTACAGCCTCTCCTGCGCCTGATAATCAGGCGAAACGGATTCGAGCTGATCGGCATTGTCGCCGGCATGATTATTGTCTACGTCCTTTTGCTCTTTTACTACGGGAAAAAATACGGGGAATGACCGATGAAGAACCGCATCAAAGTGTACCGGGCGATGCATGACCTGACCCAGGAGGCGCTCGCCCGCGACCTCGGGGTGACCCGCCAGACGATCCTCGCCATAGAAAAGGGAAAATACGACCCTTCGCTCGTCCTCGCATACCGGATCGCGAAGTATTTCGGCGTCGGGATCGAGGATGTCTTCGACCTGAGTTCACTGGATGCGATATCCGAATAGGATCCAACAATTATCCTTAATGAGAGCTTTTCCCGAGCCGGGATCGCCAACCCCCTCCTCAATACGGGCAATACTTTACAATCCCCCAACGAACCCCGCTCCCCCAAGGAGAAGGATGAACCGACTGATGACACATGCCGGTGATGGATTACCGGAAAATAAACCGGGGATAAGACCACCATTTCAGCATAGATCATTGATCCGGTAAGATCAATGCATGTAAAGGATGGTTAAAAAATAGGAAAGGATATAATATAAAATGTAAAATAGACTATACAAGGTGTTCGAAGAAAACAACGAACACCGATATCTCTGTAAAAACGATTCGACGCTGAAAAGTATCAGCGTCAATTCGGGTGAAAGAAATGAAAACAGGTTACATATGCGCAGCTCTTCTGTGTGTGGCGCTCTTTGTGGGAGCGGCCATGGCTGCAGATCCGCCAACCGCAACCTTTGAAACCCAGGGCATCAAGACAACAGATTCCATATCTGTGCTGCAGGGTTCAGTATCGACTTCCAAGTCGATGGTTATGACCGTTGCCAATAACGATAATGGCATCAATGCACCGCCACTCGAGAACAGTGAAACCGGCGCCGGAGAACGCCAGGCAACAAACGTCTATACCGAGGCAACTGACGCCAAGAACGGTGGGAACATCGAGTATTCCTCAACGGTATCTGCCGACACAGGCAACAAGGTTCTCGGAACCTATAACACCCAGGCACACCGCTCGATCCAGTACCGAGTCCGACCCGAGCAAGGATGGCCGTATGACCTCTACCGAACAGATCGTCATGGATGTTGCAGGGGCAACCGGGAACTCCGGAAGTGTATACCTCTGTCCGTTTGCAGAAGGCAAGTCCAATAACACACCGGCATTCTGCAACATCGTCCAGATGGGCAGCAGCCTCGATGCGACCTACGCAAATGTCGTCACCGATGCGGCGAAGAGAGATATCCAGGCAACTGCCGACTTCCCGTTAGAGGCATCGTACTCCATCGCGGCGAAGGGCGTGCTGGTCGACACTGCAGACGGGCTAGTTTCACAGCCATACACCGGCTCGGTCAACGCATATATGAACGTCCACACGCAGGAAGCTCGCGGCAACAATGACGTGCCAGAGGCCGACTTTGTCTACAAGGAGTCAACATCGGCAAGCGGATACGTGAACAACTTTGCGAAGAGCATGTACTACCAGGACGGTGCGCTCCGAGTCTGAAGAGATACCGGAACTTGAATTGGTGAAGTAGTCTTCCGAGGAAAAATTACTCATCGGAAGATTATTCTCCTACATTTTATCCCCCTTCTCATTAAAAAGCATCCGAATCTCACCAAAATCGCGACCTGATATATCTATTCCTTTGACCGAATCGCGGGAAAGGAGCGATGAGATTTCCGTGAGATTGTTCCTTGTTCCCCGGACGTATTTTCGCGGATTCATAAAAGAATGGTTATCCCAACCTCACGAACCCATGCATCCAATATTTTGCAATAGTCCTGATCTTATCCCGCTCCTCGAGCATGGCTCAACAACAATAGATCGGAACGCGGATCGGGCACGTTAATGTTTAATAACCAAATGTATTACAAAATATACAATGAGGAAGCGATGAAACTTAATACCTTTTATCTCCTTGCCGGGCTCGTGGGACTCGTCCTCGTCGGAATATTCTGGGTTGCCGTCGACCTCCGGGATCCCTTCTTGATCAGTCTGGCATTCATTGCAGGTATCGTCCTCCTGTACCTGGCGAGATCCCGGGTAACCGACCGGAGGGAAGATGAAAGAACGACCCTGATTGCCCAGAAAGCAGCATTGCACACGTTGGAGGTGTTCTGGGTCATCTTCTTTGCAATCAGCCTGGGGGACGCGGTTATCGGACTCGGTGCACCCGGGTTTCCTCCCCCGGCTCCGCCTCCGGGAGGGGGCTTGATTCATCTCGGACGTCTCGGCGTCATCCAGATGGCACTTCTCTGCCTTATGATATTCCTGTATGTCGGATTCAAGGTGTACCATGCCCGGCGGCTTGGAGAGTGGGACACCGATGAAGAACAGGATTAAAGTTTTCCGGGCGATGCACGACCTGACCCAGGAGGCGCTCGCCCGCGACCTCGGGGTGACCCGCCAGACGATCCTCGCCATCGAGAAGGGAAAATATGATCCCTCGCTCGTCCTCGCATACCGGATCGCGAAACATTTCGGTGTCGGGATCGGTGACATCTTCGTCCTCGATTCCATCGATGAAGGGCAGGAATAATAACCATCCCCGTTTCATTTCGTTCTGTTTGTGGATTATGACGAATTTCGGGTAATATACCTCCGGATTACCCCAAAATGAAGATCAGGATGAATTCAGATCATCCCTCTCATCGCTGAAGGAGAATACTTCGTCTACCTTCGCATGAAGCACGCGTGCGATGGCGAAGGCGAGGCGAAGGGACGGATTATACTTCCCCCCTTCCAGGAAAACAATCGTCTCCCTCCTGACCCCTACTTTCTTCGCCAGTTCTTCCTGTGTCATACCGTATCTCGCCCGAAGTTCTTTCATCCGGGTTTTCATCACACATCTCCCCTTGATTCGAAATACATGCGGGCGATCACCTCCAGAAAGACCATGAAGAAGAACAACAGCGCGAGGATTTCAGTCGGGTTCTGTGTCAGTATATCGAACTGATAGCCTAATACCAGAAACGCGATAGCGATCCACGTCGCAGTCCAGGACACCGCCATGGAAGCACGCTCTATCTTTTGCGTCCGTTCGTCAGAAGCTTCTTCCCGCCATGCCCGTACGGCAAGCGCTGCCGTGGCTGCAACGATCGCAAATGCCGTTGCGATGAGAAGGGTCCGCGTGAATTCCGTTGCTGCAGGAGCGATCTTATCGAGATATACCCCGAACACGAGCAAAATGGCTGCGATGAGGAGCAAGAGGATCGGTTTTCGTCGCATAAATCTCACCAATTGATATATATTTCAAACAATATGATAGAAATAAATCACCATCATATATAATAATTTCCGGATAAGATCCATTCAGAAAACGACCTGATTCATCTCCCACCAAGTATAAAGCCCAGATTCTTAGATTAAGGAGTAATGTTGGATTTTCCGACCGGATAACCGAATGCATGTCCCGATTCAATTCCGTTCGATCCCGATCGTCTCGAGTTACCGACACGAAGATTTGACCTGTTCTTTCATTGCGGGGCTCCTGTCCGGGATGATGGTAATACCGCAGTGAACAGGCCCGGCCGGTGCGATCAATTATCACGGAATACTCTGCACCTGTTATCGGAATGTTCGAGACGAATAAACAGGGGATGATACTGGCAATAGCGACAGTAGCATCGTTTTTTGTCCCTTACCTCACGTCTTCGATAACCGTTGCCCTCCCGGCGATCGGAAGCGAGTTCTCTCTCGATGCGGTCTCCCTCGGCTGGGTGGTATCCAGCTACATCCTTTCCACCGCGATCTGCATCGTTCCGTTCGGCCGAATCGCCGATATTTATGGGAGAAAACGTCTGTTCATCACGGGTGTTGCTGTCATGACCGGCGCATCGCTTCTCGCGACCTTTGCATGGTCCGCCCCATCGCTTATCGGGTTCCGGATCCTCCAGGGTGCAGGCGGTGCGCTCATTTTTACAACCTCCGTTGCGATCATCACCGCGGTATACCCGCCTGAACGACGCGGCTGGGCACTGGGTATCACCCTGGCTTCCGTATATGCAGGCCTCTCCCTCGGCCCCTTTATCGGAGGGGTTTTGACGGAGCATATCGGATGGCGGAGCATATTCTTCCTCGTTGTCCCGCTTGGAATTTTAGTGCTCTGGCTCTCCTCGAGGAATGTGCACGACGAATGGATCGAAGCCCCGGGAGCCCCGTTCGATTATACCGGATCCATTCTGTATGCCACCTCCCTCTTTGGGGTGATGTACGGGCTGACCGTCGTTCCCGCCTCCGAGGCGGTTGTCTGGATCGCATTCGGGGGAGCGACGCTCGCAGGATTCCTCTGGTGGGAGACCCGGTCCCGGAGTCCCGTCCTGGACATTCGTGTCTTCCGGAAGAATATTGTCTTTACATTCTCGAACCTGGCTGCTCTGATAAACTATGCAGCGACATATGCGGTTGCCTTCCTTCTCTCCCTGTATCTTCAGTATACGAAAGGGTTGAGCCCGGAGACCGCGGGGTTGATCCTGGTTGCACAGCCGGCAGTACAGACGATCTTCTCACCATCAGCCGGGCGCCTCTCAGATCGGATAGAGCCGAGAGTGGTCGCAAGTATCGGGATGATGATCACTGCCGTCGGACTTCTCCTCCTTGCCCTTCTTATGACAGAAACCCCGCTCTGGTCCATTGTGGCAGTTCTGCTCATGCTCGGGCTCGGGTACGCCTTGTTCTCCTCCCCGAACACGAATGCGATCATGTCCTCGGTCGAGCCGCGATACTATGGAATTGCCTCCAGTATGGTCGCGACGATGCGGGCGATCGGACAACTGACCAGCATGGCCATCGTGATGATGATCTTCTCCCTGGTGATAGGGAAGGTACAGGTGACCCCCGAGGTCTATCCGCTCTTCCTCACCAGCACCCGGCTTGCCTTTTTGATCCTGGGAATATTATGCGTTATCGGCGTGTTCGCAAGTATTGCACGGGGGAGGATACGGGAATCAAACCCTCCCCGGGAAGGAAGGATACCTGAACAGGAGAAAACCGGCCATCAGGATAGTAATTAAAATACCCCCGATTTGGATACCATCAGATATCGATTCCATTCCAGGTAGCTACCAGATAATCGACAGGAAGAAGACCCCGGTCATCGGGAAAGGGTTGAAATACCCTGAGTTGGATACCAGCGGATAGAGATTTCATCCCAGTTAGCTATCAGAGAATCGACAGGAAGAAGACCCCGGTCATCGGGAAAGGGTTGAAATACCCTGAGGTTGGATATCCATCAGATCTCGTTTCCATTCCGGATAACTATCAGGATAATCGAGAGTGAAGGGTGAGCATGACGCTGTTTGAGAAAATTCTCATCGCGACAGACGGATCGGAAAAAAATAAAAATGCGGTAGATGAGGCGATAAAGATCGGACGTGCCTGCGGATCGACCCTCTATGCCGTGTACGTAATCGATACCAGCATCTACGAAGCAGATCCCGCAGACGCATCGTTCGAAAAGGTCTACCAGCAGCTCGGGAAAGAGGGTGAGGAGGCGGTTCGCCGGGTACGGGATCTGGCACCTGATCTTGCGGTGGAGACCTTCGTGATCGGGGGGAGACCGGCAAGAGAGATCACCCGGTTTGCCTCGGAGAACAAGATCGATCTCCTGATTGTCGGTACCCAGGGCAGAAGTGGCATCGAACGCCTCTTCCTGGGCAGCGTCGCCGATAAGGTCATTCGTACGGCAGGCTGCCCGGTGCTGGTGATCCGAAGTAAATAAGGAATGTCCGGATAATGGCACTCCTCCCGGAAGGATCAATAAGGAATTTCCGGATAATGGACTCTCACCGGAAGGATCAATAGAAATGTCCGGATAATGGCACCCCACCGGAAGGATCAACTAATTCTTTTCAGATTCTCCGGAGTGTGCCCAATTTTTAATTTTTCATCTTACTGATCTGAACATTCTGACCGATCTTCTACCGGCATTGATATATATCAAAAGAGAGGGAAAGGAAGATATCATGGCGTATATGCTTGGACGGATCAAAGTGCGGGATTATGCATTCTGGAGGACGATCTATGACGGATATGAGGGGTATCGAAAGGCATCGGGTTCCATGGGGGCGAGGATATTCCGGAATGCGGACAATCCCCATGAGATAGTCGTCCTCTTCGAATGGGCTGACCTGGACGTGGCTCGGAAATTTGCAAAATCCGATGAATTAAAACGGACGATGCAGAAATCCGGGGTTGTTGACAAACCTGATTTCTATTTCCTGGAAGAGGCAGAGGCCAGCCCTTCCTGATTTTACCCCCGATTACCAATTCAAATACCCAGGAGGATTGACCTCCTTTATCCACATCCCGGTCAGTATCGATTGGCGATAATGAACAAACTAAGGAAAGAAAAAGAAGATTATTTAAAGACCGAAAAATCGTTCTTGACCGCGATGGCATCCACGATCGGCTTCATCGTCGCTTCCGATATGCCAAATTTCTCCATGTACTGCTGGAGGATCTTCTGCTCATTCCCGGCAAGGATCCCGTCGGCCATCGCCAGGTCGAGCAGTATCGCCATGGTAGTGAATCGCTGCTTCTCATCGAGGGCATTCGCCACCAGGGTCATGACTTCGGGAAGGGACATGCCCTGGACTGCCTTCACCACTGTTTGTACAATATTCCGGTCTCCCCGGACGATCTTCTGGAGGTCAAAGATCTCCTGTTCATCAAGAACCCCGTCTGCCGCGATGACCGTGATGGCCGATGCAACGAGTGCCTGTTTCGGGGTCAGCTGGGTCGGTTTGCTTCCGGTTAATTTATCAAAGATTCCCATTTCTTTCACCTGTTTTTCCCAATAGGTAAAACTTCATGGGGGTTTATTCTTTTGGTTAGGTTGAGCAATGCAAAACAGGGGAAGATTTATCTTTTTTACCCGTTAGGAGAGGTGTATACTGCAGATAATCTCCGGGGGTGAAAAGGAACGACGGGATCATCGTCGTCTTTGAGGATGCCAATATCCTGAAGTCAACCTTCGTTGGGTATTCCGAACTAATCGACATGAAGATCAATGCGCTGGACCTCATCGAGCATCCGCTTCTATACCAAATCGATCCCGAAAAGAACATGATCGCGATGAAATGCGGCATGAACAGCGAATTGCCGTTGCGATATTCCGAAAGGTCCGTTCTAAGGGTCAGGATATCGGTTTGTTCATTTTCCATCCTTTCTGCGTAAGTAAGGGTTCAATCCACAACGGATACGATGAAGAGGGTGTCGGATACAACACTTGATTTATCCCTTTCCTTCCATAACAGAGAAGCTCCGGACCGTCTTCTTTAGGATACCTTTTTCTTGCCGGAGCGTGTTCTACCCCCCGTGGTTATTTGATGAAAGGGGATAGGTGAACAGCATGATCAAGGCATTGTCCATCGAGCAGTACCGCAACACGTATAGACCGGGAGATATGGAGTGCCCCACCACCGAGTCAATGAAGCCGACTGATGAGATTATCGGTCAGGATCGGGCGCAGAGAGCGCTTCATTTCGGCCTTGAGATCCAGGAGAAGGGGTTCAACCTCTATGTTGCAGGGAGCCCGGGTACGGGTCGGAAGACAGCGGTCAGGCGGTTCCTCGATGAACTCGCGATGACTCGTCCGAAGGCGGATGACTGGATCTACGTGAACAATTTTGCGAATGCATATGAACCTAATGCGATCCGGCTTCCGCCGGGGAAGGGGATCGAGTTCAAGAAGGATATGGGTTCGTTTGTTGAGGAGGCACGGAGAGCACTCCCCAAGGCCTTCGAGAGCGAGGATTACGCGACAAAGCGAAAGGAGTCCCTCGGGGCGCTCGACAAGGAGCGGGAGCAGATCATCGCACAGGTCAATGAAAAGGCCGGGAAACAGGGGTTTGTCATCCAGATGGGACCCACCGGACTGATGATCATCCCGGTCGTCGACGGTAAACCGCTTTCCGCGGAGGATTTCGCGGCACTCCCGGAGAGTACCCAGGAGCAGATACGGGGGAAAAGGGAAGTCCTCGATGCGGATCTCCGGAACGGTTTCCGCCAGTTACGGGACCTGGATACCACGGGAGCAGAGGCGGTCACCCGTCTCAACAGTGAGATCGCACTCTACGCGATCGGTCACCTGGTCGAAGGCCTCCTGGAAAAGTACGGCAGTATTCCGGAGATCAAGGACTATATCGATACCGTTCAGAAGGATATCCTGGAAAATCTTGATACATTCCTTGGTGTTGCCCAGCAACAGCCAGAGCAGCAGCTCCCTCCCCAGTTCCAGCAGTGGCTTACGAAGGATCTTGCGTTCCGGAAGTACGAGGTCAATGTGGTGGTGGACCATTCCGGCGATACCGGAGCCCCGGTGGTATTCGAGGATATCCCGAGCTACCAGAACCTGCTTGGAAAAGTAGAGAAGGAGGTCCAGTTCGGTATCGTCACCACGGACTTCACCATGATCCGAACCGGCTCGGTTCACAAGGCGAACGGCGGATATCTCGTAATGCCGGTCCTCGATCTCTTCCGGTACCCGTTTGCCTGGGACGGGCTCAAGACGGCACTCAAGACGGAGCGGGCTGCAATCGAAGAGCCGGGCGAGCGGGCCGGGTTCATCACGGCAAGGGGGCTTAAACCGGAACCAATTCCCCTCAGCGTCAAGGTGATCCTGATCGGTACGCCGGAGATCAACCAGATCCTGCACCAGGGCGATCCCGATTATCCCGAACTCTTCAAAGTGCGTGCCGATTTCGATACCAGCATGGACCGGAACGATGAGAACGCAAAGAAATACGGTGCGTATATCTGCACGCTCTGCAAGCGGTTCCAACTCAGGCACCTGGACAGTTCCGCTGTGGCAAAGGTCATCGAGTACGGTTCCCGTCTCGCGGATGACCAGAAGAAACTCTCCACGAGGTTCTCAGCCGTGGCGGACCTGATCCGCGAGGCGAATTTCTATGCGGCGCAGGATAACGCGAAGATCACGACCGCGAAGCATATCGAGAAGGCGATTGAAGAGAAGATCTACCGCTCCAACCTGATCCAGGAGAAGATCCAGGAGTTCATTGAACGGGGGATATACCTCATCGACACCGCGGGAACGGGGATCGGCCAGATCAACGGACTTTCCGTCATGGAAATGGGCGATTTTGCATTCGGGAGACCATCCCGCGTAACCGCGAGCGTCGCGGTCGGCCGGGACGGGATCATCGACATCGAACGGCAGGCAGATCTGGGCGGACCGACCCATACCAAGGGGGTCCTCATCCTCGGGGGGTACCTCGCGAACAAATATGCACAGGACAAACCCTTCAACCTCTCTGCAAAACTCGTGTTCGAGCAGAGCTATGGCGGAGTGGACGGTGACAGTGCATCGAGTACCGAGCTCTACGCTATCCTGTCGGCCCTCTCCGGCCTGCCGATCACCCAGTCCCTCGCGGTTACCGGCTCGGTGAACCAGCGGGGAGAAGTCCAGGCGATCGGAGGGGTGAACGAGAAGCTCGAGGGCTTCTTCGAGGTCTGCAAGGCAAAAGGCCTGGATGGAAAGCAGGGCGCCATGATTCCTGCGAGCAACGTCCAGAACCTGATGCTCAAGGAGGAGATCCTCGAGGCGGCAAAGGCAGGGAAATTCAGGATCTACCCGGTGAAGACGATCGACGAGGGGATCGAAGTGCTGACCGGCGTGCCGGCCGGGGAACGGAAACCGGACGGGACCTATCCGGAGGGAACGGTCAATTACCTGGTCAACAAGAGGCTGAAAGACATGGCCGAGACGTTTAAGGAGTTCCAGGTGCAGGCAAATTAATGCCGCACCTCACCCCTGAATTCTTTTTCTCAAGAAGATCCTCTTCTGACAGGTCCCGGGGAATCCCCCGAAGGATCTTTGGGTCCAAAACCCCGGGAGATCGATTGCACTCATGGATATTTGTGAGCGTCGACTTCCACGTTTTTCTCCAGTCTCCTGATGGAAATCTCGATGGTTTTGACCGGCTCGTCGAGATGTTTGAGCGTGTGGGAAAACCCCACGATCGTGTTTGCCAGCGTCTCCTGGATAAAATTGTTTAACGGTAATCCGGTCCCGTTTATCCGGATTTCTGTTTCAAAATGCCGGTTTATAATGCGATGTTCTGGATCCATGTGTATCAGGTTTGATGAATCATTCCGGTGACTAAATAATTTCGGTCGGGGTACAACATCGGAAGTTCTTTCCCGTCGATAGATAACCCCACCCCGGAATAATTTCCATTCTTCATACTTTCAAGGAACGTTCGTATCCGATGATTCCTGGCTTTTTCTCCTTCTCGCACGAGATCGAAACCGTTCTTAGTTTGATCCGCTTTGGCTTGCATGAAGGGATCTCCCTGCCTGCTCGTGATTCAGAGCGTCAGGTTGCAGAAAAATTCGAAGGGTGGCAAAGACATATATCAGAATAACCCCGTTGCTCTGCACCTTCGTGCGATGAACATGCTATATAAAAGGGCTGAAAGAAATAGCCACCGTGTAAAACATGAGGCATGATCTGCGTTTCCAGCGAAATCTATATCCACAAGGAGGTACTTTAGCACACCTGTGATCGACATGATCGGAGAAATGATCGGGGAATTAACGGGAAAGGTGGTGGGGACGCGGATCCTTCGCCACTATGGTGGAGAACTGAAGATCGAGAGGACTATCGAGGCCAAGGGAAAGATCCTCGGGGAAGAGGTGACCTTTGTCGCGACGACCTGGTCGAAGAACAGGCCCGAGGGGGGCATGTTCACGAAAGGGGACGGGGTGCTCATGACAAAGAAGGGGGATATGGCGATGCTGCATGGAACCGGCATCTCTCTCCCGGGGAAGGGGCCCGGCTGGAGTATCCGGGGCGCCCGGTATCTCCAGACCAAATCGCCGGCATTGAGCCGGCTCAATAATGTGGCCCTGGTCTTCGAGATCGATATCGGTCCGGACGGGGCATACCACGACAAGTGGTGGGAGTGGAAGTAAGATCCGGCGGCGACGGACCGGACCGGAACAGAAGATCCTTTTTTTCGATTCCCGGGAATACGGGTCACCGGGATGTATCCCGACAGGGTATCCCTGCCGTATGAGATGATTTCCAGCAGGTTTTTATAGAATATCGGGAGAATCTCCCTTTATGTCGGTTCAGGAGCAGGGGGATCTTCTCCGGATTCTCACGTACATCATTCTGTCGACCGCGATCATCTTCTATATGGACGTTATCACGCCCCTCGGTCTCGTGGTATGGATCCTCTATCTCATCCCCCTCTTCCTGACGATATACCTCGTCTGGAAATATGCACCCTTCGTTGCGACGGCGGTCTTTATCCTCCTCATCGCCGCGAGCTATTTCCTTTCCCCAAGGGATACTTCCGCTCTTTACGCCATATTTAACCGGGTCTTCTTTTCGCTGATGCTGATCATCACCTCATTTTTCATCTGGAGCTATCGGCAGAATGTGGAAAATCTCCGTTTGAGCGAGGAACGGTACCGATACCTCACGGAATGGTCTCCCGATGCCGTCATTGTGTACCGGGACGGGAAAATTCTTTATTCGAATCCTGCAGGTGTGCGACTCCTCGGGGCGAAATCAGTCGACGAACTCATCGGGAGAGACATCATTGAGCGGCTGGATCCGGGCGAGCGCGATCTGGTTGGGCAGAGACTTACTCAGGCAGCACTCGGCGCACGGATGACGCTCGACGAGATGCATATACATCGGATGAGCGGGGATGATATCCGGGTGAAAGCTTCGCTCGGTAAGATCATCTGGGATCAGGAGACGGCCGTACAGATCATTCTCCACGATATCGGCGAAAAAATACCTTAAGAAAGATATTCCTTCACGTACCGGACGGAATGCCCGGTCAGGGAAAGATGTAAAGTCCTGAATACCCGCCCGACTCTATTTATTTCTCAACTGTCCTTCAGGCATAACGGGAGAAAGCCTTTATCACCTCAGGCCGAAATCTCCAATAGGTTCCGATGTGTCATCATGCATATATATAAGAGAGGATCTTATGAATCGAGATCGATTCCGGCATGATCCGCAATCCTCCTCATCTCATATATCGGGGGATTTCTCGCAACCGGGAACCGCGATGATGGTGATTTAACATGAACAGGTTCATGAGTTATACGATTGCATTCATCCTGATACTATCCTTATGCGGGGCTTTTGCTACCGGATCATCCGTCAAGAACGATCCGGGGGAACCGAAGATCCTTTCAGAGGCTCCTCATGGCAGGATCTTCGATGAATTTGTGAAGAATGCAACATTCAGGGAGAAATTCCGGCAACAATATCAGGGAAAACGGTTAGGGTACGTGCCGGCACCGGTAGATGTTCTCCGCACCAAACCGGTGGGGGTGACTGCCACCCCTGATACCGGGGGCTCGGCGCTCATTACCGGAGCAAGCGGAGCTGCAGAGGGATCGCGGTTCGATCTCCGTGACTCGGGTCTCCTCCCGCCGGTGAGGGACCAGGGTAATTGCGGGTCCTGCTGGGCATTTGCATCCTTTGGGTCGGAGGAATCTGCACTTTTACCCGGAGAAGCATGGGATCTTTCGGAGAATAACCTGAAAAATACCCATGGGTTCGACCTGGGGCCCTGCGACGGGGGAAATTACCTGATGTCCACCGCATATCTCACCCGCTGGTCAGGACCGGTCAATGAATCGGATGACCCGTACAACGTCGGATCCGGCACTTCTCCCGCGAATCTCAAAGCGGTCGGGCATGTGCAGGAGGTCCTCCTCCTCCCCGATCGGACCGGCGCACAGGACAACGGGGTGATCAAGGATGCGCTCGTGAACTCAGGGGCGGTCTATTCCACGATCTATTTCGATTCCGGTTATTATAACGCCCCTCTTCACACCTATTACTACCCCGGGGGATCGTCGCCAAACCATGCGATCGATATCGTGGGATGGGATGATACCTACTCCGCGAACAACTTTTCACCGAAGCCTGCGGGTGACGGTGCGTTTATCGTACGGAACAGCTGGGGATCCGGCTGGGGAGAAGGAGGATATTTCTATGTCTCCTACTACGACTCCCGAATCGGGGATGACAGTTGTATATTCTCCGCTTCCGAGCCCGCCTCGAACTACAACACGGTGTACCAGTACGATCCTCTCGGGCTGACGACCGCATACGGATATTCCCGGTCTACAACGGGATGGGCCGCAAATGTATTCATTCCCACGCAGGACGACACGATCCAGTCTGCAGGATTCTATACCCTTGGTCCGGATTCGACGTACACGGTCTCCGTGTATACCGGGGTATCTTCATCGCCCACCTCGGGTACTCTTGCAGCGACGACGTCCGGGACGACTCCCTATGCAGGATTTCACACGATAGCGATCTCCCCGGTGGCGGTGAAGGCCGGACAGAAGTTCTCCGTCGTGGTGAGACTGAACTCACCCGGAGTCTCCTACCCGATCCCCGCGGAAGCGCCGATCTCCGGGTATTCGGGCAAAGCGTCGGCATCTTCCGGCCAGAGTTATATCAGCAGCAGTGGAAGTTCCTGGTCCGATCTCTCATCATCCCGGGTCAATATCTGTATCAAGGCGTTTGGCAGGCGCACCCAGCAGCTCACCGCAGATTTCACGGCGAATATCACGAGCGGTCCGGCACCGCTCACCGTCCAGTTTACAGACCGGTCGGCCGGTACCGGGACCCTGTCATGGTCATGGGATGTCAATGGCGATAACCAGCCCGAATACACCATGCAAAATCCTGTTCATTGCTTTACCAACCCCGGCCTCTATACCGTCGCTCTCACCGTGAGCAACGGGACCGTCAGCGCCACGATGACCCGGAATCAGTATATCAACGTCACGCCCGCACTCCCGCCGACCGGAAGCATTAAAGTTAATTCGGCGCCGTCCGGTGCCTCGATCTTCCTCGATGGGAACATGACGGTGAAGGGGACTACGAATACCACCTTAAACGGGGTTTCGGTGGGAACGCACGCGGTAAAACTGACGCGTTCCGGGTATACCGACTGGACCGGTCAGGTGACCGTCACAGGGGGCCAGACCAGCACGATCTCCGCCTCATTGACACCGGTACCGACCGGAAGTATCAGAGTGAATTCGGCCCCGTCCGGTGCCTCGATCTTCCTCGACGGGAGTACGACAGTGAAGGGGACCACGAATACCACCCTGAACGGGATATTGACCGGAACGCACGCGGTAAAACTGACCCGCTCCGGGTACACCGACTGGACCGGAACGGTCAACGTCACAGGGGGCCAGACCAGCACGATCACCGCAGTTCTGACCCGGGTGGTTACGACCGGGCAGATTCATGTGATCTCCACACCTTCGGGCGGGAGTGTCTCTATCGATGGCAGCAGTAAAGGAGTTACCCCGGTAACGGTTACGAATGTCAATGCGGGAACCCGCCAGGTGACCGTGCGAAAGAGCGGCTATCGCACCTGGACCGGGACCGCCAGCGTGACTGCGGGTAAAACGACCGAGATCAGTGCGGTGCTGAGGCGCTCCTGATTTTTACCCGGGATTATAGTATATCAATTTTTCAATCGATTGCGGGAAAGTTGATTGCCGGAGCAGATATATGATGTGCTGATGGGTCGGTTTTCATGGCGGTACCTGGCAGGGATCTTCATTATTTTGTTTACGTGTGCCCTGTTTGCCGGTTGCCTGGGGTCTCCCGGATCCCCTGAACCGACACCTGCACCGACGGGAACGATTCAGGAACCGGCCACACCGGCTACACCTCCCCCCACGCTTCCGCCTTCTGCCGGGAATACCAGCGAGAACTGGGCCGGGTACGTGGTCCAGACCGGGTTTGATAAACCCAGGATGTACGCGGTCGACGCGGTGGAAGCGACCTGGAATGTACCTGCAGTGAACTGCTCCGGTACCCGCGGGGATTACTCCGCAGCGTTCTGGATCGGGATCGACGGCTTCACCTCCCCGAATGTCATCCAGATCGGGACCGAATCGGATTGCGTGCAGGGTGAGCCCGAGTACTACGGCTGGTACGAACTCTACCCGCAGGACAGCGTCAACCTGAACATGCCCCTCAACCCGGGGGACGAGGTCCATGCCCGGGTCGAATATGTAGGGAATGACACCTTTCAGCTCTCCATCACCGACACGACGACCAGAGAGAGTTTTACAATCAGGCAGGTGAGCCCCGGTGCCGCCCGCAGCTCGGGGGAATGGATCGGCGAGGCCCCGGTTCTCCGGCGCAGGATCCTCCCTCTCGCCAACTTCGGCCCGGTGGAATTCACCAACGTCTCTGTAACGGTGAACGGCGTGACCGGCCCCGTCAGCAGCTCCGGGTGGCAAAACCTGCCCATTATCATGAAAACGAGGGGCGGAAGCATACGGGCGATCCCGACGTTCCTCTCTTCCCAGGGGCAGGGGTTCCGAATCATCTGGGAACATTCCTGACCCCCAAAGAGGGATGTCCCTTATTTAATGTTTATAACAGGGTTAAAACCGGAAAATACGGGTGAATTTTCCCCTTACCGATAGGCTGAACCGCGACCATCCTGTTATTTTATGAACCCTTCCGGGGTACATTGCCCTGTAACGACGGTCGAGGTATCGGTATGAACCTGACAAAAACACTTCTTCTGATGATTGCGCTCACGCTCGCGGGAGCGATCTCCGTGCAGGCTGTTTCGGGCGGGACCCTGTCCGGGAATCCGTCAACCGTATCGGAGAGTGATCCCTATAATCCGTTCAACAATGGCATTGTCGATCCACTCGCTGCCCAACCCGGGGCACCGGGAACTCTGCACCCGGATATGACCTGTCCGGCTTTGCCGGATGTTCTGGTAATCAACGGGCCGATAGCGGAAACTCCGGTTCAGAACCAGGTATACCCGGCGTCCGATCTCCCACCCATGCCGGTTTTACCGGATCCGGCATCCAATCCCTCACCCGTACCGGCTCAGCCGGATCCGGTACCCTGTCCGGCACCGCTGATCCCGAATTCTCCCCAACCTTCGGATACTTCTCCACCGTTATCCGTTCCAGTGCCTGCGATCCCGTACACGCCCCTCTCCCCTTCAGGAGATCAGGCACCGGTGATTCCGGGTTTGCCTGTTTCTCCTTCGGGCGTGCCGGCACCGGAGCCCATCTCTCTGCCTCCCGCATCTCCTTCTCCGCAGTCGGAACAGAACGTGGTGGATGCGAACAACCGGTTCGGGTTCGATTTGTACTCGAACCTCAGTAAAGACCCGGACAGCTCGGGAAGCAACCTCTTCTTCTCGCCGTTCTCTCTCTCCTCCGCCCTCGCACTCGTGTACGAAGGCGCCCGTGGCACCACCGCAGATGAAATCCGGTCGGTATTTCACTTACCGGAAGAGGATGGCGTACGGAGGCAGGGATTCGCAGAGATCAATGCGGGCATGAACAGCGGGGACAGCGGGTATGCTCTCCGCACTGCGAACGCGCTGTGGGCGGAAATGACGTATCCGTTCCTCCCCGAATATATCAGCACCGCGGAACAATGGTATTCTGCACCCGTCACGAGCCTTGATTTTATCACCAGGCCCGAGGACTCCCGGAAAATTATCAACACGTGGGTGGAGGACCGGACGAATGGCAAGATCCAGGACCTTTTACCGGCCGGCGCAATAGATCCCTCCACCCGGCTGGTGATCACCAATGCCGTATATTTCAAAGGGACCTGGGTGAAGCAGTTCGACAAGAATGAGACAAGAGAAGCAGACTTCACAATCACGCCCGGTGTCCCGGTTGGCACGACAACACGCGTTCAGATGATGCAGAGGACGGACAAAGATGCGATATTCAATTACACGGAGACCGATCGCTTCCAGGCGCTCGAGCTGCCCTATGCGCACGAGAGCGGGAAACAATTGTCCATGCTCGTCATCCTCCCGAAAGGCACCGACCTTGCATCGGTGGAAAATTCCCTGGATACCAGGGACCTGTCTTCCCTGAGAAATTCGCTCGCCCCGGGGCGGGTGGACGTGTACTTCCCGAAGTTCCGGCTCGAGACGACCTACGACCTCCCCGATACCCTCGCCGCCATGGGAATGCCGACCGCGTTCTCCGACTCGGCCGATTTCTCGGGGATGGATGGGACACGGTCCCTTTCCATCTCGGATGTTATCCACAAGGCCTTCATCGACGTGAACGAGGAGGGGACCGAGGCCGCGGCGGCGACCGCCGTGGAGATCTATGCAACAGGGATGTTACCCCGTGAAACAATCCCCGTATTCCGGGCGGACCACCCGTTCCTCTTCCTGATCATCGATGACGAGACCGGCAACATCCTGTTCATGGGACGGCTCGTAAACCCGAACGGGTAGGATCTTTCGGACCGCCGGTTTATTGGCAAAGCCGGCGGGAAAGATAATGCGATCGTGAAAAGGAGGGAGAAGAAGATCTCTAGTCGTTATCTTCTTTTCACCGCAAGATATGCTGCCACGATAATTCCGCCCCCACAGAGCCAGATCGGAAGCGGAATTCCCTTCTTTGTGGTGACCGGAGGTTGTCCGGAGGTGGTTGCGGCGGGTGATGCGGCCGGAGGTTGTCCGGCGGTGGTCGCCTGAACGAGGGTCTGTGTTTGTCCCGGGGACGCAGGTGTTCCGGTTGTTCCTGTCAGGTTTGCCAGTGCGGCTTCTTTTGCGGTTTTAGCCAGCGTATAATTCGGTTCGATCGACAGGGCCTTGTCATACGCAGAGATCGCCCCGGGGTAATCTCCTGTTGCGGCCAGTGCATCTCCTTCACTCACCCACGCACCGGCATGCCCCGGCTCGAGACTGAGGGCTTTTTGATACAGTGGAATTGCTTCGGAATACCGTCCCAGTGCCGAGAGCGCATTAGCTTTCCCGTAATAGGCGAGGTACCCATATTCCGGGTATATCGTGAGGGCCTTGTCATACGCCGCGATCGCCTCGTCATACCGCCCGAGCCCGTACAGTGCATTGCCTTTCTGATACCAGGCTTTCGCATATGAAGGGTTGATCGCGATCGCCTTGTCGAAGGCATCATTTGCTTCCGCATACCTGCCAAGAGCGTTCAGTGCAATTCCTTTGCCGCAAAATGCCGGGGCCGACCGGGGGTCGAGGGCAATCGATTGATTATAGTATCCGATTGCCTGTTCGTACTGCCCCTGGTCAACCGCCTCATCTCCCATGATCACATAGTTCCCCGCCGACTGTGCAATAACCGGGGCACCGAATGCGGCAATACCTGCAACGAAGATGCAGATGATGCTCATCCGTCTCAGAAACCGATCTATCATCAAGAGGACCATCTCCCTGGCACAGACACCATGCCAGTGAGGTAACCTGGGAATATGAGGAGAAAAAAGTTGCTTTTATCTGTCGTTCCTCCCCACCGGCTAAGCTCCTCCGCCGAATACACAGACTCTTCATATAGAGCATGGCAGTATTTTCCCTCCGCCGGGAGAGTAAATCTCCTGGAGAGCCTCGGAGCGATGAGGGGAGAGAAATAATATTCACCCGAGGGTACTCTTCAGGGGAATGCCGTTCGCCCAGTAAATTCCGGTGTCGCCCCCAGGTAGGATATCGTACGTATACTCCCCGGTATACGGAATCGGATCTGTGCCGATCACCACCGCCCCGTCCAGCAGGTCACCCGGGTGAAGGATGCCGAGCGTCCGATCATCCGTCGTCGGGTGCCCGGGAGAACCAAAGATTTCCCGTCCATCCGAAAGCCGGAGGTGAATGACGCGATGCGAGGGAGGGACTCGCGTTTTGATCGTCTGCACGATGGGGACCGCGCTCCTCGACCCGTTCGCATCTCGTGTCCAGACGGACATTCCCGACTCGAGTTCATTCGCCGCAACGGGACCATCCGGGGTATCGATGCAGGTTCCCCGGGCGAGGCAGATGGGGCAGGTCAGGAATGCCTCTTCAAAATGTTCCTCGAGGATCACCCCGTCGGTGCGGATGATGCCCGAGACCCTGCGGCCTCCCTCATCGGTCTCCAGCGCGAGGCTGAACGAGTACGTGTCATCGGTCACCGGGGTAAGGGGAATCGCATTTAATTTTTTGTTCTCGCGGTAAACGATGAGTTTGGTTTCGTCCGAAAACGGAGGCTGCAGGTCTTTCCTCGCCACGATCGCATCAAATTCTTCCGTATTGTTTTCAATGACCGGGAATGCTTCAATCGCCTTCGCCTGTTCGTCGCCATGACTGACCGGGTAATAATCCGGATCACAATAGAAGAACCGGCTCTCGTTATAATGGTCCAGGAGGAGGTACTTCAACTCAGTCGGCGAATACGTCGTATTCGGCGTCGGTGGCGGCCCGCCACCTCCGGGAGCCGTGCCGCCGGCGATGATGACGATCACGAGGACAAGAATGGCAAGAAGGCACTTCATGAAATTTTTACCCTTACTTTCTCGATCCAATGTCAGTCCCTCTATAATATGTTGCTCTACCGGTCCTACGGGAAAAAGTGATCCTATAGAATGAATGCCCTGTTTCGCACGCAATGTCAGGTTCCATATCGGAACATCCGGGGACAGGCTCTCTCTCCTCTTCCGGCCCCTCCCTGTCTTGACCATCCCTGGCCGTGACTGAGGCCCGGAGAGACGATCTTGATATCTCTCCCTGCTGACAATCTGTCATCTATGCAGTTCAGCCCCGAAGTACTCAGATCCTTTCCCGGCATCTCAGTCGCCGAGAGCGATATCCGGTCCGTTATCATCATGGAGGAGAGTCCCGGCCTGGAAGCCCTGAAAGCGATCTCCACCGGCGAGATCCAGGCCCGTTATACCCGGGAAAAGATCAAGGACGAGCCATTGTTCCGGGCATTCCGGGACTTCTTCTGGAGCGTCGGTGTGGACCCCACGAAGACGCGGCCGGCCTCCGAGGCACTGGTCAGGAGGATCGTCTCCGGGGGGAGCCTGCCCCGGATCAATACCGCAGTGGATGCCTACAACCTGGCTTCGGCCGAGAGCGGTATTCCCATCGCGGCATTTGACGCAGACACGCTCTTTGGGGACCTGACGCTCCGGTTCGCCCAAGCCGGAGAACGATTTACCGGCATCGGGATGAAGGAGCCGGTATGGCTTCAGGAGAAGCAGGTCATCATGACCGATTCGACGAAGATCATCGCGATCTATCCCTACCGCGATTCGGAGGTGACAAAAGTGACCCCCGCCACAAAGAATATCCACATCGTCTCCTGTGGTGTCCCGAAGGTCGCCACCAGCACGGTTGTCCAGGCCTGCGAACTCTGTGCTCTGTACCTGAAGGAATACACCCACGGGATCCCGACAGGGCCGCCACTCGTATCTCCCGGGTGATTCGAAAAGAGTTCCAAGAGTTTTCGGATTTCCTTTTTTGAGATGCCGGATCGACTGGTATGGGTTTCTCCGGCGTCTTCAGAACCCGGATCACGAATGTATTATAGCGGAAAAATAATCAGCCTTTTATCTCCGGATGCCGATCAGTCTGCAATGAAGATCCTTCCCCTCATTCTCGTCCTGATCATCGTCGCCTGTGCTGTCATGATCGGGTACCTCCTGCTCTATATTCCCTATGAATGCCAGAATCTTGTCGTTCGTTCCGGTGGATCCGCTTCGTGCGGGTTGAACGCCGGGGCGTATGTCATCGCTGCCCTGGATGCCATCATCGCGGTTGCAGCGGCCGTCGTGCTTATCCATGGACGCAAAAAGGATCAGGGATGATGAAATCCACATTTCTTCAACGAGGATGATTCACATATCTTCCTGTTTCAAATATACCGTCTTCCTAATCTTTTGATCGATAATGCCCGAAGAGAACCCTCCTGACACCGAACAGGTAGGAAAGTCGAGGATGGAAGCATTGAGTGATGGGATATTTGCCTTCGCCATGACCCTGATGGTGATCAGCCTCGCAGTCCCCGTAATACCGGTCAAGGAAGCCCCCGAACTCCTGCCCGGTATCCTCGCGGGGATGTGGAACCAGTTTCTCATCTTCATCATCGCGTTCTTTGTCATCGCTTCATTCTGGCGCTCCCACCACCGTATCGTCGGGCGGGTGCGGTACGTGAATGACCGGCTCATCTGGATCAATATCCTGTTTCTCTTCTTCATCGTCCTGATCCCCTTCTCCACCGCAACTTCAGGCGATTATACGAATTCTCTGACCGCGGTCCTCCTCTTCCATACGAACCTCCTGATCGCCAGCCTCCTCCTCACGGGGATGTGGGAATATATCATTCACCATTACGACGAGCTGAACCCCGGCACCAAAAACCCGGGAAGGAAAGGAGCGGAACGGGCCTTCGTGATCCCGGCCGTTGCGCTGCTCGCGATCGCGGTCTCCTTCGTGAATACCGGAGACAGCATGTGGAGCTATGCCCTCATCCCGGTGATCCTGTTCGTCATCCACCGGGGTCCTCTTCTGATGAACCGTCTCCGGGGACCTTCATCTGATCACCCCGAATAGATCTCCCGGGGGATTATTCCTCAAGGACCTGCACTCAGATAACCCAGGCCTCATCGGGAAACATTCCTGGTGACCTGCATCCAGATAACCCTTTTACGTGCGTATTTTCACCTGCATCCGGATCCAGGACCCCATTTCTGCCGAATCGCTGAACACGCAGGTTAAAAATTTCGATTAAATCGTTTATTTATTGAAAATGATGGATTTAATCAGAATTTGCGGGTGCATAATAGCGCGGAACAGACAAGGGGTGTTTCCCCGAGGTATAACCGGTCGGTCAGGAGGAGAACATCCCCCGTTACCCTCAATAACGGGGCGTATTTTGAGCGGGATTTTTGCGAAAATTGAAGATTATCTAAGGGTTTCAGGAACCGGATGGATGTAATTGCGACCTGTCATCTTCGTTCCATTCGGCTGCCGGATCCGGATCGATATCCGGTTATTCCGGGAGGTTGCAGGGACCAGGTTTTCGATCTCTGTTTGAATCAACGTTGCCTTCGAGATGAGTGTTCCACAAATCCCATTCACCTACGAACGAATCATTATCATATCCCAAACCTTACCCAAAAAGAATGTTGAGCAACAATGATCGCAAGGGCACCGGAGGAAGTCCAGGATGAGAATGATCGATGCGATGATCCGTGAGCAGGAGGGGGGGGCCCAGATCGAATTCCAGTTCAAGGCCATCGGCCAGCTGGTTGATACCGACGATCCATCCTCGCTTGCCGAGAAAGAACTGACGGAAGAGGCCGAGGATGCGATATACACTTACACGGACAAGGTCGGCTACAGAAAACCAGCGAGCATCGTGGTCAGGTTTCCTTCATCCGTGGAATTTCCCGATACCGCAACGAGTATCCCGCATGCAATCCGATCCCACTTCACCAAGCGGCTGAATGAACTCATGGTAGAACGGGGTATATCATTGCGTGAAGGAAAAGTCAGTTTCGGGCTCACCGCACTGACCGCTATCGTTACCTTCTGGATCCTCTGGTTTTATGAGGTATATTCCTCTTCCTTCTTCTATCTCCTTCTGACGGGACTGGTTATCATCATCAACTGGGTGATGATCTGGGATACCTACGAGTATTTCGTGTATGACTGGCGGCGTGCCTGGAGAAAACGACGAATCTATACGAAGATCTCCCAGGCGGATGTGACGGTGCGGGAAACAAATATTCCGTGATTTCAAAAAAAATAGTATCGGTATATCAGATGAGCGCCCCGCAAAGCCATCACTCGTCGGGAAGATCGACCCACCGGGAGAGACTCCCCATCCGTCTGAACGCCTCGAGTATCGGGAGTTCAATCCCCGACCGGCGGGCATTCCGGTAGAACCGCCACCGGTCGCGCAATCTCGGCCCGCCCCGTTTTCCCTGTTCGAGGAGGAAATCGAGGGTTTCGCGCTCCTTTCTCATCCATGCGAACCGGGCAAGCACCTTACGGGTGTATTCCTCCGGATCCGGCCAGGAGTCTGCGAGAATTCGCGCACACTCGAGCGAGTACACGATTCCTTCACCGGTGAACGGGGATACGGTCCCTACAGATTCACCAACTCCGATGATCAGCTGAGGTGTCTTTCCTTTCCGGGTCCTTGACAGGCACAGCGGGGTCGAATAGTACGGGGAAGCAACCCGGACGACCCCGGCACAGCGACAGATGGTCCTGAACGAAAACCGGTCGGAGGATTCCCGGTAAAACCGTTCGATGAGCCTGCCGAGATGCACCAGGCCGATGCCGCCGATGCCGATGTGGTACTGCCCGTTGCCGAGCGGAAAGATCCACAGGTACCCGAGCCCGGGAATCCGGTTCCCGTACACACCTGCCTCGAGGCGGTCACCCCCGATTGACTCAACGGCCACCCGGTGCTGAACGGTCGGCAGCATCAGATCGGACCGGCAGGGCGGGAGGAGCGCCCGGGAGATCCCGGTCGCGTCCACGAGTACATCATACGTATCTGCCAGTCCGGGCTCCAGTTTCTTTTTATTCAGCCTGATCCCCGAATTCAGATCCCGGACAAGCCGGGGTTTGTTGACGGTGCAGAGAGGCGTCTTTGCCACGAGGCCATCGAAGTTCATCGAGAACATCGGTTCGATCAGGTACTCGTCCAGGTCGAGATCGACCGCGGCAAGGTACCGTTCGATCCCGACCGGTGCCCCCCACCCGCAGGAACGGCACCCGCAGGTGGTGTCGTGTTCCCCCGGATCATAGACATCCGGGACGATTCCCTTCTGTTCGAGGAGTTTCGCCAGGTACCCACCGGCGATCCCGGCACCGACGATCGCGACCTTCATAGGAACCTCCCGCTGAAAACCACTAACAGCACGACGATCACGACTGCGTGCACCAGCGATGCCCCGACCTGCTGGAGCATCAGCTTGTTCGCCTTCGCCTCGAAATCGGGGAAGATGGAGTACATGGCCCGGGTGCAGAGCTGATCGATCCGTGCCCCGAGGACCGTATTGATCACCGCGATAATAGCAGTCGCCAGGACGATCAGGTAGGCAAGCCCGATCCCGAGGATCAGGGCCAGGGGATAGATCATCAGGACCGCGACGAGCATGGTGACGATCCCGTAGATCGTCGAGTGCGGCACTCCCGGGTACTGTACGGACGAGGTGCATTTCCCGCCCTCCCGATCGGAATGGACATCCCGGCGCATCATGGAGACGCCGAAACAGGTCACTGTCATGCCCTGCAGCAGGGAGAGGATAAACGCGAGCAGGGAAAAAATGCCGGTCGCCGCATAGACGATCGTCACGGTCACCCCCACGACCAGCCAGGGGAAGATGTACCATTCGGTGAACGGCTGGTGCCCTAGCGCTATCCGGGGGTGATTGTACCCATAATCGAAGAAGAAGCCGAGGATGAACAGCAGGGGTATGAATATCCGGTAAATGGTCAGGTACGCCGCGAGGATAATGATCACGACCGTGATGATCGCAGACATCGTGCGGTAATTTTTCACCGTCGCCCACCCGGAGACCAGGGGACGGTCCCGCCCGGTCTCTTCGCTCTTCTCCTTCCGGTCGATCTCGAGGTCCATGATATCGTTCCATATGTGGGCATCGATATGGACCAGGACCGCAGCGACAACGGCAATCACGAACAGGGCCCAGTCGGCTTCTGCAAACCCGGTCTCCCAGATGGTCACCACGAAGCCGATCAGGATGGCAGCCCCGGTGAACGGTATGAGCCCCTCTATCCGCAGGATGTGCCAGAGTGTGCGTGGGTTCATGGTATCTCTCGTCTGTCGTTGCTGTCAACCCGTTTGAACGAGCAGAATTTATGGTGATATTGAACGGGTCTGTTAATAATTGACCGGTTGGCGATGAGATCCCCGGAGATGTCCCCCGATAACCCTCTGACGTTCTGGTATGAGGGCGAGATTGATAAAGGTGAACGTACATTATCCTCACCCAACGGGAATCCCCGTGGAATCTGATGGGAACAATAGTACCCCCGTCGGTGATCAAAGATGATGCCACTTCCTGTGCAGTCCCGGATCGACCAGTTGCTCCTTGAGCAGCAGGCGCTTCGCGACTATCCGGATGAATCTTTTGTGAGAGTAATCCAGGGAATCGGTTTTGCCTGCGCACGGTGCGCCCGCTGTTGCACGAAATTATTCAAGGGGCGTATTTATCTCCTCGACCGCGATGTCTCCGTGATCCGCGCCATATGCCCGGGTGCACTGATTCCGGCACCTTATTTCGATTATTGCGACCAATATGGCAAAATTTACACCTCCGGTTACGTACTGCGGACCAGGGAAGGTGGAGCCTGTACCTTCCTTGACGATGTGAACTGTGCGATATACCCGAACCGTCCTCTTGCATGTCAGAGTTACCCCTTTATGCTCCACCGTGACGTGGATGAAGAAGGGAATAAATACTGGCGTCATTTCGGAAGGCTGGACTGCCATGGGGGATATTCACCGATCAGCGATGATGATGCGTATAGCCTTGCCAGCGAGATCAAGGCGTACGAATGTGAGGTCATCGACCATGAACTCCGGTATCTCGCTTTTATCAGGGCCTATTTTGAGGATCACCAGTTATTCCATGACAGGAGGGCATATGACAATCGTATCAGGGAGTTCCTCCGAGCGGATCCGATCCTTGTCATGGGCTATTACGAGAGGGCATTTGAGGAGAACCGGGTACAGCTGTATATGTACTGATCTGCCCCGGTGACCGGATTCATACGGGGGATGATGACACTTTTTGAGGAGAACCAGGTACAGCTGTATATGTACTGATCTGCCCCGGTGACGGGGGATGATGACACAATGACATGGCCGTTATACACGGGATGCAGGAATATTTAATGTGGCAGGTTATCGCTCCTTTCCCGATGACGATGTTGGATAGGCTGCATTTTTTGATTATTCTCCACCGCCCTTAATCCCCGTATCGGGACTATTGCTGCTCCGCTATCCGTGATCCAGAAACAATGCGGTCCCGCCCGGGATATTCTTCGGATCTATTCAGATGAGGGAACCGTGTCCCCCCGGAGCGCTTGTTCGGCCTGCCGCTGCTGGAGTACCGCCGAACAATGACGAATGAACAGGTCGAGAACATCCATGTTCTGCGGGGTAACTCCCGGGGGGAGAATAATGGCCGTGACCCCGTTAACCCGACCCCGCCACAATAGCCCGGTGGCGAAAATTTTCCCGACAAAGGGGAGGTCTTCAATGGTCCGGCACAATTCCCGTGGCATCTGTCCGAGGGTTATGGTTTCAACACCGCCATCGACTTCGATAAATGACTCCGGTAATATCGCATGAAGTCCGTCAGTGGACGAATGGAACTTCAGGCCCCCGAGAGGCCGGCCGATCACCTTCTCGATCTCCGCAATATTCGCCGCCGGCCCCCGGACGGCTTCCAGCCGGGTTGTGGTATCGGCATGGACCGAGCTGATGATAACGATGGCTCCGGGGTGGACGAGATGAGAGAGCGCACCGGCGATGAACCCGAATATATCCCCGTCCGGCGGATAGTCGCTCAGTTCGATCGCTTTTTCCGAGACAAACCTGATGTCGCGGATATACGATTCCAGCTGTGAACGTGCGTGTTTTTTCCGGGAGAGATCCGTAAACGATGCGACAAACCCGATAGGAGTTCCGGACTCGTCCTCCATGCTGCTCACGGACACCTGTGCCTCGAAGGTGGACCCGTCCCTTCGTCGTGCAGTCGCCTGCCCCGACCAGCTTTCAGCTGCAGGAGTTCGGCAATGGCGGTGGGAGTAATTTCCGGAGATTCAACAAAATCGGTAGCAAATTTTCCGACCACGTCATGCTCATCGGTGTACCCCCATATCGCGAGACCGGCCGGGTTCGCATACTGTATCCTCCCTTCCCGGTCACAGAGTGCAATGGGGCAGAGAGAGGACCGTACTGCCGCCTCCCTGATTCTCAGCACCGAAGAGAGCCGGTCCTGCTCGCGTTCCGCACGCCGCCACATCACCGATTCCCGGACCGCGTGTTCCAGCTGGAGGAGCTGCGACCTGATCTGGGAACCCTTCGCGAGAAAGAAATCGGCCCCGGAGGTAAGGGCATCGATGACCACCTCTTCCCTCATCTGGTCGGAGAAGAGGAGAAATGGGATACGGGAATCGGTGTTCCGGACCTGCCGGAGGAACTCGATCCCGTTGCATCCCGGCATGTCGTAGTCGGATATGATCGCATCATAGTCAAGCCCCGGGAACATCCTCAGGGCCTCAGCTCCGGATATCGCAGAGTCAATGGACAGATCGCCCGATTGCTCAAGAAAATGTTTTACCAGTTCCCGGATTGCCGGATCATCATCAGCGTGCAATACCCGGATCAAATTCCCCCATTCCCCCCAGAATGGTACATGGTATCGAACATGCACGCACGATTATTTAATCATTGCGAAGTGAGCAGCGAAAAAATAGTACTCAATAATAATGGGTTAAAATCAAAGTAATCAGGGAGATGGGCGTGGCAAGAGAAGGGGGGAACAGATTTAACAAGCTGCGATGGTCTTTAATCATTTTTTTGTTCATCAATGTCCTTTTGATCTTTGCATTAAAAAATCCTGATTTACTCGCGTGGGAATTTTTCGTATTGCCTGCTCTTCTGTTTATCATTGTGCTGCTCCATGCAATGGAGCGATACGGCATTAAAAATACGGTCATATTTTTTGTGATAACAGCGGGTGTGAGCTTTTTTTTTGAAAACCTGAGCGTGGCGACTGGTTTTCCCTTCGGGCTCTATCACTATTCACCTGATTTTGGGATGTTACCCGTTCCATTCATCATCATCTTCGGATATTTTGGCCTGGGTTACCTCTCCTGGATACTGGCCCATGTATTAACCGGTCAGTACTGCAGCAGACTTGGGGGGAAACAGATATTTCTGGTACCATTGATTGCAACATTTATCATGGTCATGTGGGATTTGACCATCGATCCCATCTCTTCCACATTACAAGGCCTCTGGGTCTGGCAGGACCCAGGAGCCTATTTCGGCGTTCCCCTATCCAACTTCTTTGGCTGGTTCCTGGTGTCATTCGTATTTTTCCAGCTGTTCGCCGGGTATATCTCCCGATATGACCAGATTGATCCTGAAAAGATAGCCGATCTCTCGAAAAAGCTTTCTGGAGTGAGGCCCCGGCGATATACGGTATTATGGCCCTGGGTACCATACTGACCGTTTCTTACCGGTTTAATGACCTTACGGTATCCATGGCATTAATCTCTGTTTTTACCCTGGTATTTGTGGCCATTCTCGCTTTCATCAACATTCTGAATAATCCGGATCTCACGTAGGAGAACACGGCGAAAAAAATTGTTATTGAGGGGCCGGTTCACCCTCGGATCTCTTAATCAGGGAGAGCTGGTCGATGAGTATCTGGTACGACGAGACGAGGAGGGCGATGAAGAGCGGCCCGAATATCAGCCCGGGTATTCCCATGATCGAGATCCCGCCGATGATGGCGATCATCATGAGCACTTTATGAATACTGGTCCGTTTCCCCATCAGCCTCGGCCGGATGATGGACCCCGGTATATACAATACCACTGGATAGATGACGACCAGCGCCACAAGCAGGCCCGTGAGATCTCCCGTTGAAAGGTTAAACAGGACAAGGAATACCATGACGAGCAGGGGACCGAAGATCGGGATGAACATGGAAAGCCCGGTCATGATCGCGAGCTGCAGATACCCCGGGTACCCGAGGAAGTAATAGATCGGGAGGGAAAGGACGAATGCGAGGATGGCCACCTCCACACTCACGATATAGATTGCATACATGGTGTTGACGACCACCCCGGAGAGTTTCGTCACCGATTCGGTCAGCCTTCCCGGCAGGGCATCGGTGATCTGGCGGTATATGGCAGGTCCTTTCAGCAGGAACAGGTACAGGGAGAGGAAGAGGATGAATGCCTGGAAGAAGATCACCGGAAGTGAAGTCAGGAGGGGGATAAGTGAGTTCGTGACAAAACGAATCATGCTTTCGATCGAACCTGCCACTATTGCACCGGAGATGATCTGGTTGGGAGCGAGGGAGGACAGCCAGTCGGTGATTGTTTTGATCATGATAAAAATAAATCCGCTCCCCTCGATCAGGAGGATCGTAATAAAGGCAAGAGCGAATCCGATTACCAGCAATACCAGGACCGTCAACAATCCGGCAGATCTGGCAGGAGACATCCGTGTCGAAAGCCTCTGGTGGAGCGGGTGTACCACGATAGCAATGGTCAGACCGAGGATAATTGCAACGGCAAGGGGGAAATAGATGATAAAAACCGTTGCGAGAATGAGGAAAAGGAGAACGATCGTCAGCAGGTCATATCTGAACGGGTTAGACATATTCAGGTACTAACGCGGGTACCGTATGAGCTGCCTGCTGTTATTCGCTCCGGATGCGAAACGGAAGTTCCGCCTGACACCGCCGTCGCCGGTGAATTGATATCAGGATGGAATTGATTCCGCATCACCGGTTTGCTCCTGCGCTGGGCTGCACGGGTATCCGGAGTTTGACTGCAAAAAAAAAAGATGGGAAATTATGCTTCCTGAACCGTACTTTCCCTTCTTCGGATGAACCGCAGGTCGACCGCGATGAATATGACGATGGAGATGAGCCCCATCCCGATCACCGGGTAGATCGGCTGGGTATACGTCGATAAGATCCCTGCCGAACTGAGCGACTGCATGACCCCGTAGCTGCCAAAGAAATTATGAAAGACCATCGTCGCATAGATGTCCCGCCCGATGAAGTACACGAGGCTGGTCGCGACCCCGAACAGGGAGAGGAATGCGACCATGCCCGGCTGGTTGAACGGCGGGCTGTGGGCGAAATGATAGAGGCCGAAGAGGACGCTCGCCGCAATGATCCCCCCGATGATGGCCAGGATCCGTCCCCGGTCCTTCAGCGTGCCCTCGACGACCGACCCGATCACCGCCCAGCAGACGGCGATCTCCGCGATGGTGACTGTCAATACCTGGGCATACACGTTGAACAGGACCGTCGGATCGAAGGACGGCGGGTTCAGGAGGAGCATCAGGACGAACCCGAGCACGAACGCGATGGAGATCGCGATGACCGTCCGTTTCAGCGGGCGGAACCCGGATGAATCGAGGGATATCGTCTTCGTATCCATTGCCTGCCGGATCACCCAGAGGGCGAGAAGAATGCCGATGAGGATGTTGGCGACGATGGTGTACGAGATGCGATCGACGACCGCTTCAGGCCTTAGCAGGGTAAGGATCCGGCCTTCCAGCAGGTAGGTAGAGATGACCCAGATGATGTAGGTCCCGATCGCAAAGGCGATGATCCGGGTTTTGGGGGAAAGGGGGCATGAGTCTGGGGGGAACTTCGTTTGTCTCACCTGAGGTTTCTTATGGTGTGCAATTTGGAAAAAAGTTTGTGATGGGGTTTCATGAGGGGGATCTGTTCCCGCAGTTCCCACGTGGGAAGCTGTTGGGTCCAGATCTGGGAAGAGGTTATTTCAAATATGGGGGGCTATTTCTCCAAAGCAACCCCATTACTAAATATTTTAAAGTGAAGTTCCCAAAGTTCCCGTACCGCGAGCGGGCGTTCAGGGAACATACCGAAAAAATGAAAATTGAGTTGACATGAGATACATGCTGCGCTTTCTTAATTATGGGAACTTGACTGTATTATTTATTATAATATTTAATATTATTACTCTAATTAGTTATCGGGCCTATTTTACGCGATTCCGATCTGTTCCCAGTCAAGTTCCCAACCTGATTCCCAACCTGTTCCCATGGGAACTTGAGTCTGGGGTGAGAAGAGATTAAAATTATTTTATTGAACAGATGTTAGAGGAGAGGATATCTTTTCCGTACCATCTACCTTCTTCAGCTCTTGGCATCCCCGGATTTCCGAACACAATGATGAAACAGCAAGCACGTTCAATATCGATTCTGAAAAAAAATATTAATCGAATTTAGGTCTCTTTAATTACTTTAATTGCATTTATATCCGTCCATGAAAGATTTAGACTGCTATTCTTCAATTCAATATTTGAACTTTTTTTCTCAATTGTAAGAAATATTGAGACGTTAGGTTTGGGTTTATCATAATCACTGAGGGAATATGTCCAATAAATGTTATCGTTGTTAATTAATGTACAATTTCCAAGTAACTTTATTCTTCCATCACTAGGTGATATATTTATAAAATATCCATAATTTGTACGCCAAAATATGTTATACTCAGAAAAATCCTTGGCTGTGATGTTTGAGGGCAATAATCCAATACCATACGATCCAACAATTTGTGGATTGAATAACTCAACGTCGTATTGAATATTAATATCCTCAATATTTATTGGTGTATTTTCTTTTGGGGTAACAACCCATATACCATATATTGTCCAAACAAAGAAGACAATGATTAAGAAAACAAGAACTATCATTGTTCTTTTTTTTCTTTCCTCATATTTGATAAAAGCAGTCCAATAAAGGATTATTAAAAATGCGATTGCAATTTCATAATATATTAAATTACGCAATAGTGGGAATATGTTAGCTAAAAATATCGATGTAATTGCAAGAGGAATAATGGTTGTAATGTAAAATAAAAGTCGTTCTGTATCACCAATTCTAAAAATTAATCTAAATATCGATAAATCTAATCGAAAAATCCCAATTTCTTTCGGCCGTTCAATAATTGTTTTGATGAAAACATACCACATCAATATTAACAAAAATAATGAGTTCAATACCAAGGATGCGAGTAATAAAAATCCTTGAGGCCATGGAATTGCCGATAAATCGGCATAATTATAATAATAGATCTTTGCTACACTTGGCAATAGAACCGTAAGTGTTCCAATTACTCCAATAATAACAAAATATTGAAAGTTTTCCTGTAAAAATATTAAAATAGAAAATTCTTCATGGGAAATTTTTGAATGGCAATTCGGACAATATTCTTCATAAGGGGGAATGACTTCTTTACAATTCCCACAATAATATTTCATCTTTATGATAATTGTAAAGAGGAGAATATTATTTTTACTGAAATATTTTTTTATGATTCCTTAATAGAGGCCACGATTATATACTAACCAAGGGTGGCCAGATGGATGAACCTGGAAGAACTGATGCGATATACCTCTGATGAGGAAAGTGAAGAAAAGTATCTGAGGGAACAAGGAATCCTCAAATCTTTCCATGAATGTCCGTATTGCCACGGAGTAAGGATAAACCGTGTGAGGAGAGCCAAATACAAATGCTATACCTGCAATCGCGAATGGGGAGTTCGCCGCGATAGCATTCTTGAAGGATTGAGAGTTCCCTTTACCAAATTCCTTGTAGCGATCAAACTTTTCGAGATTGATACTTCAGTGCGGGAGGCTTCCAAACATTTGGGATTAGCCTATAATACCGTCTATAACATTCATTCTCTCATCAGAAAAGCGATTCTTGCGACGAATTCAGATGTATCCTCGTTCTCTGGAGAGAATGAGATGGATGAATCCTGTTTTGGGGGAAGAAGAAGGGGGAAGCGTGGCCGGGGCGCGGCAGGGAAGGTACCGGTATTCGGGATCCTGGAAAGAGGAGGTAAAGTCAAGGTAGAAGTGATCACCGATGTCCAGGGTGAAACTCTCCTCGAGTCAGCCATTAAAAAGGTAAAACGAGGAAGCCTCATTCACACCGATAAATTCCAGAGCTATAACGGACTCGTCTCCTATGGATTCAAACATCGAAGAATCGACCATGGAAAGAAGTTCGCGAATGGGAAAGAGTATATCAATGGTATAGAAGGATTCTGGTCCTTTGCAAAGCAGCGATTACTGAAATATCATGGAATTGATGCTCAAAAATTCCCGCTCTATCTCAAAGAGTTGGAGTTTCGGTATAACCATCACGACCAAGATCTTTTTGATGATCTCATCCAAGTGTTAGTTAGATATAGTCGGCGTGGCTTATATTGAGAACTCACCAAATATTAATTTTCCATTCACCAAAGTTTTAATATAAAAGGCCTATTTTTATTTTATGGCAATTAATGAATCAATTCTAATTTTGGACTATTGTTTTCCTCAATATATAACCACAATTGCACTAAGTCCAAATTGCACACAAGTATCAGAATCTTCATTATTCACCCAAATTTTTCCAATAATCACATTGATTATTGGATCGTTTTTAACTTTTTTAGCAGATTTATTGTTTAACAAATTACAGGAGAGGAAGGAGCTAAGAAGATATGAATATGTATTAATCGACGATATTTTGGATATTATTAGAGAAGATAATAAAATTGATTTGTTGGTTAAATTTTATAATTCACAGAAAAAAGACCCGCGTTTTTTTAAAATAAAACACTATAGTATAATAATAGATTTTATTCAAACGACTATCCACGGAGACACCCCCAATCCAGACAATTTAAAAAATATTCAGAAAGAACTGTCAAGAAATATTTAATTTTTAAAAGGATCAGTTCGAAATAATCGATTGAAAAATATTTGATAAATCTTTTGCTCTCATAATATTTTTTATTGTTATCTGATACTCATTATCATCCTTTTTCAATTCATATAATATATTGTCATTAAATTTTGAAGAAACAGATATATAATCCATCATCTCCATAACCATTCTATTTCTATTTTCATAATCCGCCATGCAATAATTTATAGAAATGTCGAATATTACCTCGGAATGAAAGAGATTAACCGAAACATCTTGCACAATCTCAGAAAGAAATGATAATTGTGCATTGAGGTCATGTCCTGAAATATTGTTTCTAATTTGCACAATACCACAAGTAAATATTTTAATTTTAAGTTTATTTGTTTCACCAATAAGCCAATCTTCCACTTTTTTATAATCGAGATCTTCATAAGATGAATTATTAGGAACTATTTTCAAATTGTTTTCAAGATATGAGGTGATATCCGATTTTTTTAAAGATAATATGCGCGGACATAATGCAATGATTTCAATTTTGGTCATTGATTATTTCCTCCTCTCAATATCATCGTCAGCTATTTTCCTCTTTGATATTCGTTTTCCTTGCGTGTCTGCAAAATCCTTTAAAGAATCAGCAAGTTCCTCTCGGTCGTGGCCAGTCCCAGATGTTGAGACTTTGAAAAATGAAGATTTAATTTTAGCTTTATTCGATGTTGGTGAGTCTGAATCTGGAAGATCTGTTAATGCTTTTGATGCAATCCGATCACGGGTAATATCGAGTTGTCTTCTTCTTTTATCTTGATCAGCTTCTTCTAAATATTCAATTGAGATTAATTTTAAAATGCGAATGTGAATTTCTTCTTTCGTTGCTTTTGGGTTTCTAATGCAATACTCTTCGACAATTGACTCAAATAATCCAGGATCTTTTAAAATGTCATCATAAATGTTCTGGATATCAGAAATCATAAAATTCAATTATCCTTGATGCTTTTCAATTACTTTCTGAATTCTCTCTGCAACATCTGGGGAAAGTGGTACTTGTTCCGATAATTCTGTTGATAATTCCCCGAATTTCCCAAAATAATCCCGATAATCGAACATTAAATTACCAACCATTTCATTTGCCCTTTCGATGACCACACTCTCATTTCCTTCTTTAATGAAACTAACAATATCTGATATCAATCCAAGATTTATTCTTACGAATTCAATATAATCCACATCATCAATTTTCCCAAATATTGCAAATCGAGCAGTGTGCTCGAAAGCTCTTATAAATAAATAGCTAATTATCGGAATCCTCCCTCCATGTTGATTTACTATCAATGCCAGTTCAGCTCTGGTTCTTTCGATGGGGATTTTTGATTTTGATAATAACAAACTTTCATTTGATGATAAAAAATTTAAGTAGTTAATAGTCGCTATTTTAGAGAATTCGTAATTGTTTACGTAGATCTCTCTCTCCTCGGGAGCAACAAGAAATTTCCTTATGCTATCCTCAAATGTTATGTACGCATCCCAACCATCAAATGGGGAATATCCCTTATTAAGGCAATCAATTAAAGTTTGGGTGCACTTATTTGCGATTTGCAAAGCAGCTTTTAAATCGTCAGTCAAGACAATTTTTGGTAATCCTTTTTTCGCGTGCGATGTTGGTTTCCCTTTGGATATAACTCGTATTTGTTCCAAATCAAATGAGATTTCTTTAATTATCAGACCAATTGACATCAAATCTCTTTGATTAATTGCATAGAGATCTTGAAGGGTACGATTTCCGATGATATTTATTTTATCAAATTGGTTTGAGCTTAAATATGCTTTCACAACTTGCAAATTTTCCTGTACAAGTATATTCGCATTAATTGTCATGAATATCACGTATCTTTGGCTTATTGTTTTTTTCTCTATTTAACCTTTTTATACGAGAACTGTTAAAAAAAGATCCTTATCAAAAAAATTGAATATCTCCGTTTATAAATATTTGAGCCAGGTTTTTGCTCACATGTTACTCTAATATTCAATCCGTTAAAATATAGCGCGATGGCGTGAAACCTTTTCACTCCAATTTGGTACGACCGCTTCCGCTCTATGAGCCGAAATTAATACTGAAAAAGAGCCTCCGCTCCTCGGTAAAATCCAATAAAAACAATAATTCGATGCAATAATAATAAGGAAGGGTAATAGCAGCGCAGCTACAGTTCCCGAGGACTCGCGTACCTCAGTACAGTACACTACGTGAGTCTGGCTTAACTGCTGGGTTCGGAATGAGTCCAGGTGTTTCCCAACTGCTATGGCCGCTATTACCCAAAGCCAAGGTCCGGACTTGAACCGGAGTGTAGTTGATCTGCAGTCAACCGCGTAGCCGCTCCGCCACCTTGGCAGCCGTGGATAGCCCTATACATTATGAAGTAGTATAGGCTATAAAAGGTTTGCACTCAGAATTTCGTCTGGGTTTGACGTGGTGAGCACTAGTATTTGGACGTTAGTACTCGCGGACTGAACACGTCGTTGCCTTCGTGCGTACATCCCGAGCCTATCAAACGAGTCTTTTACTCATGTCCTCAACGGAGTCTCTTTTTAGGCCGGGTTTCAAGCTTAGATGCTTTCAGCTTTTATCCCTTGGCGCGTAGCTGCTCGGCATTGCCTTGTCAGACAACCGATCGACCAGAGGCGCCGAATGAAAGTTCCTCTCGTACTATTTCATTCTTACCCTCAGACTCCTGACACTCCTATTAGATAGTAACCGACCTGTCTCACGACGGTCTAAACCCAGCTCACGATCCCCTTTAATAGGCGAACAACCTCACCCTTGGCTGCTGCTGCACAGCCAGGATGGAAAGAACCGACATCGAGGTAGCAAGCCGCCGGGTCGATATGTGCTCTTGCCGGCGACGACTCTGTTATCCCCGGGGTAGCTTTTCTGTCGTCAATAGCCCTCACCAAAAGGGCATATTGGTTCGTTAGACCCGAGTTTCCTCTCGCGATCATTTGCTTTGCATGATCGCGTCAGGCCAACTTTTGCTCTTGACACTCTCCTGTGAGTTTCTGACTCACATGAGTTGACCTTAGGGCACCCTTGATATTTTTTCGAGGGTGTGGCGCCCCACCCAAACTGCCTACCTATCGGTGTCCTCGTTAGAGTGAGAGATACAGCATAACAAGGATGGTGTCTCATCGTTGGCTCCCCGTTCCCCGCAAGGAACGGATTAACGCCTCCCATCTACCCTGCGCAAGTAATACCGTATCTCAACGACAGGCTGCAGTAAAGCTCCACGGGGTCTTCACTTCCCAATAGGAGTCCCTAGTCTCTGCACTAGGACAAAAAGTTCAACGGATTCGTGTTAGGGACAGTAGAGCTCTCATTAATCCATTCATGCAAGTCGCCAATTAAGCGACAAGGTACTACGCTACCTTAAGAGGGTCATAGTTACCCCCGCCGTTTACGAGTCCTTCGTCCGGTTGAACCCGGTGTTCAGATACTCGCACTGGGCAGGAATCAGTGACTATACTAGTCCTTTCGGAGTTGCAGTCACCTATGTTGTTATTAGACAGTTAGAGCTCCCTGGTCACTGCGACCTGCCTGATCTCCAGGCAGGCACCCCTTCTCCCAAAGTTACGGGGCCAATTTGCCGAGTTCCCTTAACACGATTAAATCCGACACGCCTTCACCTCTTCAGCGAGGGGCACCTGTGTCGGTTCTCGGTACGGACATGTATCTCCCTTTTCATGGGCTCCAGGAATTTGTCGAGTTTCCCCATCACGCTTTCTTCCGCTTCTCACCATTACGGTACTCCCCGGAATTATACGCTTAGACGGGGCGACAGCCCCGCTCAACATACCCCGAAGCGTCAGGGCCTTTCGGCTACAGATACATGGTACAGGAATATTAACCTGTTTCCCTTTCGCTACACTCGAGTTACGGTGCAACTTAGGACCGACTAACCCTCGGCTGACGAACATTGCCGAGGAAACCTAGCCCCTGCGGCGGATGGGATTCTCACCCATCTATGCTTCTACTATTGCCAGAATTCTCAATTCTGCACGGTCCACTGGACCTTACGCCCCAGCTTCTACCCATGCAGAACGCCTCTCTACGAGATCACCTTTCGGTGCTCCGTGGTCTCTGTAGTAGGCTTTAGCCCCGTCCATTTTCAGCGCCCTAAACCTTGACTGGTAAGCTGTTACGCACTTTTTAAAGGATAGCTGCTTCTGAGCTCACCTCCCAGTTGTCTTTGGCCTAGGACCACTTTCAGTGTTTACACTGAGCCTACATTGAGGGACATTAACCACGGTCTGGGTTGTCTCCCTTACGGACTACAAGCTTACCCCGTAGCCCGGACTGCCAGCCTTCTACGATGACGGGGAGTTTGGAGTTTGACAGGGGGGTGAGCAGTTTCCCGCCCAGCTCCCCCAATCAGTGCTCTACCTCACCATCGATCTCCAGCCAGGTCATGCTGCGGCATGTTTCGAGAGGAACCAGCTGATGCCTGGTTCGATTAATCTTTCACTCCTATACGCAGGTCACGCGAATGATTTGCATATCAAAACCGCCTGCGGTCCTCCACGCAACTTTCGACACGCTTCAACCTGCCCACGCATAGATCACCAGGCTTCGGGTCTTATCCTACTGACTCCACGCACTTTTAATACGTCGTCCCATGCCCGAGGCTACGGACTTGTTGGTTTCCCTTCGGCTCCCCTTCTCGGTTAACCTTGCCAATAGAATAAACTCTCTGGCCCGTTCTTCAAAACGTACGTTACGACATCGGCAGCCATACCCGTACTACCGCCTCGCGACGGGTTCCTTCGCGTGGAAGATCCTTTCATGCCGTAACCCACCATCACCTGTCAATTTCAGGCACTTTTAACCACCTTTTTAGGGTTACTTTTCAGCTTTCGCTCACGCTACTATTTCGCTATCGGTTTCGAGGAGTATTTAGTTTTGGAGGTTGATGACCCCCGACTTCCCGCGAGAATTCCAACCCACGGTACTCAAGACACCACCAGGCTCTTCCTGCCTTTCGCGTACGGGACTATCACCCTCTATGGTGCACCGTTCCAGATGACTTTCGCTTGGCAGAAAGATGCCATACGGTGGGCTTATAACACCACATCTCCCTTGCGGGATTCGGTTTGAACTGTGTCGTTTTCGATCGCCTCTACTAACGACATCTCGGTTGATTTCTTCTCCTGCCCCTACTGAGATGTTTCAATTCGGGGCGTTCCCGATCCTCAACGGATCAACACCGAAGTGTTGGGATGTCCCATTCGGGCATCTCCGGATCATAGACTCCCTGCGTCTACCCGGAGCTTATCGCAGCTTGGCACGCCCTTCTTCGGCACTCGAACCGAGCCATCCACTGACAGGCTGATAACTAGTGCTCCGTCAAACCCATTTAACGTCCTGAGTGCAAACCTTTACACGGCATCTTCAGGTCGTTGACCTTCAGCCCTTCCCTGGTGACTCGCATCTCCAGGTGCATCGAAATGGACTCAAGAGGATTCGAACCTCCGGCCTCCACCCCGCAAAGGTGGCGCTCTTCCAGCTGAGCTATGAGCCCTCTGTTGGCACCGGCAATTTTACAGTTTGTCCAGCAACCGCATCCCGAACTGTATTTCGTTAGGAGGTGATCCAGCCGCAGATTCCCCTACGGCTACCTTGTTACGACTTAACCCCCCTTGCGAAACCTAGATTCGACTATGGCAAATACCACAGCCTCATCAAGACCTCACTCGGGTGGTTTGACGGGCGGTGTGTGCAAGGAGCAGGGACATATTCACCGCGCCATTTTGAGACGCGATTACTACAGATTCCAGCTTCATGTGGGCGAGTTGCAGCCCACAATCCGAACTAAGGACAGGTTTAGGAGATTGCCTTCACCTTTCGGTGTCGATACCCATTGTCCTGACCATTGTAGCCCGCGTGTAGCCCGGATAATTCGGGGCATGCTGACCTACCGTTGCCCATTCCTTCCTCCTCTTTAGCAGAGGCGGTCCCAACAGTGTCCCCATCATCCCGGAGGACATGCTGGCAACTGTTGGCGTGGGTCTCGCTCGTTGCCTGACTTAACAGGATGCTTCACAGTACGAACTGACGACGGCCATGCACCTCCTCTCAGCTAGTCAAGCAGAGTCTTCAACCCGGCTATCATTCCGCTGTCTTATCCGGTGAGCTTCCCGGCGTTGAGTCCGATTAAACCGCAGGCTCCACCTGTTGTGGTGCTCCCCCGCCAATTCCTTTAAGTTTCAGCCTTGCGACCGTACTTCCCAGGCGGCACGTTTCACGGTTTCCCTTCGGCACCTCGGTGACTCGTGGTCACCGATACACCTAACGCGCATCGTTTACAGCTGGGACTACCCGGGTATCTAATCCGGTTTGCTCCCCCAGCTTTCGTCCCTCACAGTCGGAGCCGTTCTGGTGAGACGCCTTCGCCACAGGTGGTCCCCCAAGGATTACAGGATTTCACTCCTACCCCTGGAGTACCTCTCACCTCTTCCGGTCCCTAGATTGCCAGTATCCCTTGAACGCCTATCGGTTGAGCCGGTAGATTTCCCAAGAGACTTAACAATCCTGCTACGGACGCTTTAAGCCCAGTAATAGTGGCCACCACTCGAGCCGCCGGTATTACCGCGGCGGCTGGCACCGGTCTTGCCCGGCCCTTTCTTCACCAGTTTTTTACACTGATGGACAGCCCGATTTTACGGGCACTCGGAGTTCCCTTATCACGGTTTCCCGCATTGTAAAGTTTTCGCGCCTGCTGCGCCCCGTAGGGCCTGGATTCGTGTCTCAGAATCCATCTCCGGGCTCTTGCTCCCACAACCCGTACCGATTACAGGCTTGTTGGGCCTTTACCCCAACAACAACCTAATCGGCCGCAGACCCATCCTCAGGCGGCGGACCTTTCGACCAGGGGGCATTCCAGCGTCCCTGATCTATGGGGTATTATCCCCAGTTTTCCGGGGTTATCCCCCTCCTGAGGGTAGGTTATCCACGTGTTACTGAGCAGTATGCCGAGGTCTTGCACCTCTCGACTCGCATGGCTTAATCGAACTCCGATAGCAGTGGCCTCTGGCAGGATCAACCAGAATTTCAAATGATTGCACACGCACTGAATACGTTCGAGGAATTAGCGGTTACTAGACAAATTTCCGCATTGCCAGTACCAACGTCAGAACCAAATACTGAGCGTGTCAGTAGTGCTTGGCTCCCCATCACAGAGGGTCATAATGTTAGCTGTATAGGTATTTAACCATTCTCATTCACCGGTTCTTCCGCGATTTCGCGGCCGGAGAATGCAGTTCTGAAGATCGGCCCGGAGAGAAATCCGGATGCGGCCGATGTTCGTCATCACAGGGCTAACTTAATACGCTTTCTTACTACTTAAGCATGTTGAACCCGGATCACCCGGGCAAAATCCAGCCTGAATACAGCAGGGAATTTCATGCATCAGGTGACTGATCCAAACCAGCACCGGTGCCTCGCCGGCTTCCCTGGTTCTTCATCGCAGCGCCTCCATCTATACGGTTTTTGACTATATAATCGTTGCTTTGGGATCAACCAGGATCCGCCCGGATGTTCCAGTAAACGTTTCCGTATGTGATGAGGGAATACCCCGGAGATGGAAGGTTGAATATCAGGAACATGCCGGATCGTCCGTTTTTTAACCCACAAAAAATTGCCGGAATCATCCGTAACCTTCCTGCGTTCCCGTACGGAATCTGCACCAAATGTAAACGGTGGATCGGATCGATTCCCCCCGGAGATACCGCGTGTTAACCCATCCCGGAGCTGGAGCCTTCTCCCTGTCACTCTCATAGACCGATCCGGCGCCAGATTGACAACGATTACAGCGGCGCCGTAATGTATTCCAAAAAAATATGGGACTGTAGCTGCGCATCAACAGGAGGAGGATGTCCCGTTCAGGCACTCTCGGGGGCCTTTCCCCGGTAGCACGGAATGGTAAAAAAGAAGATGCTCCCGTTACCTTCTTCAGATTCCACCCAGATCCGGCCGCCGTGTCGTTCGACTATCCTCCGGCAGATAGCAAGACCGATCCCGGTTCCCGGATACTGGTCCCGGGAATGGAGACGCTGGAATATCTCGAATATCTTTTGGGAATACAGCGGGTTGATCCCGATACCGTTGTCCCGGACCGTGAAGACCCATTCGTTATCCTTCCATTTCGCTCCGACCGAGATACGGGGGACGGTTTCGCCCCGGAACTTGATCGCATTTGCAAGGAGGTTCTGGAATACCTGTGTCATCTGCGATCTATCGGCGAGGACCACCGGGAGATCATCCACGTGGACAACCGCCCCGTTCTCGCAGATACCGACGGCAAGGTCCCGGATGACATCCTCAACCACCGCGTTCATATCCGTCGGGAGGAACGGTCTCGCCCGGGAACTCACCCGGGAGTATTCGAGCAGGTCGTTCACGAGGTCGTTCATGCGGGTCCCGCCCTCGACGATGTAGTGGATGAACTCCCGGGCATCGGCATCGAGCTTCCCCTGGTATCGTTCCTCAAGCAGCTGGGAGAAGAGCGTCACCATCCGGAGGGGCTCGCGGAGGTCGTGGGAGGCGACATACGCAAACTGTTCGAGCTCCTTGTTGGATCTGGCCAACTTTTCTGCGTATTGTTTCAGCTCTTCTGCGGTGTTCCGGAGCACCGTGATATCGTTCCCGTAGATGCGGACGATTCCCATCTCCGGTGAAAAGTAAATATTCTCCCCAAACGTCGCTCCCCGGATCTGCACCTCACCATAGTACGGCTCGGTTCTCCCCCGTGCCAGGTCGCACAGTATCTCCTCCATTCCGGCGGGAAAGAAGAGGGAAGGATCGTCCTCTTCTCCCAGCCTCTGCAGGATCCGATGGGTCGCCTCGTTACAGAACGTGATGGTACCGTCCCGGTCAAGCTCGATGACCGGCATCGGGTTCATATGGGGAAATGTTGCGAGGTGGCGGATCTTTTCTTCCGCCTTCTTCCGGTCGGTGATATCCGTCCCCTGGGCGATGGTGGAGAGGACCGATTCACCGTCTTCATCAAAAAGGGTGGCAGAATTCCAGATCACTGTCCGGATCGTTCCATCCAGATGCCCGACCGGGATCTCCACGACCTCCCACCGTTCTCCCCGTGAGGTCCGCCGGATGAGATCCATCGATGCATCCCGCCACTCAGGCGGGAAGAGGATATCGAGGGGCTGCCCGACGACATCCCCTGCCGCCCTCCCGGTCAGGCGCTCGAATGCGTGGTTGAACCGGGTGATACGGAACTGCGGGTCCCAGACGATGATGGGGGCGTTCGCGTAATCGATCAGGTTCTCGAGGTACTGGCTCGTCTCCCTCAATCTCCGCTCAGCTTCCTTACGTTCGGTCACGTCGAGTATCTGCGAGAGAATGGAGACCAGTTCCCCCCGATCGTCGCGCAAAGCAGAGTTATACCACTCGCAGTAAACGACCGATCCATCCTTCCGGTAATTGCGGTTGGCGTGCATGTTCCGGGTACTCTTCCCGCCGAGCATATCTGCGGAGATCTCGCGCACCGACTCCGCATCGTCTTCGTACACCCAGGGAATGTCTCCGATGGCCTTTCCCATCACCTCTTCTTCTCTCCAGCCGAATATGCGCCGGGCTTCTTCCGACCACCGGACGATCCGGAACCCGGGGTCGAACTCGACGACCGCAAGCGGGGAGTTCGCGATATGGTGGGTAAGGCGCTGGAGGGCGATATGCAATGCATCCTCGGTCTTCTTCCGGCCGGTGATATCCCGAAAGACGATCTGAACTGCGGGCTCTCCCTGGAATTCGACCATGCCGCCCGCAGACTCGACCACCAGCTCCGTTCCGTCCAGACGGAGCATCCTCGTCTCCCGCAGGGCAAGGTCCTGTCCCGCCTGTCCCTGTTGTATCCGGGCTGCAATCGCATCCCGTTCATCCGGATGAACAAGATCGAGCAAAATTCTTCCCTGGAGTTGTTCGAGGTTCTCCGCACCGTACAACTTGAGGGCTACCGGGTTTGCATAGAGGAACCTGCCGTCGCGGTGCACGATGACCGCATCGGGCGCCGATTCGACGAGCGCACGGTACCGTTGTTCGCTCTCCTTCAGCTGCCGTTCCTTCTCGAGACGGGCACGGACTCCCGCGAGGTAGGCATAGATGCCGAACGCAACGATGATGAGTATGGCACTGTAGAGCACCCGGTTGAAGATCGCAAAGAACAGCAGGCCCCCCGGTGACATTAAAAAATATGACACCGCGATGAGGAGGATGGAGGTTCCTGCGACCACGAACGGCGCCGGACGCTGCCTGACCCAGATTGTGAAGATCAGCGGGATCATATAGAGCGTCCAGATCGTCTCCTCGAGGGGTGCGTTCAGCTCGGTATAAAAGATGGCGGCGATGAGGATCGCGATGAACGCGATAACAAGGTAATTCCTCGATTCGGGGGATAACGGGTAGATCCTTCCGTGGGGCATTGATGCGTTCTCTCCTGCAAGTCGCCGCGATCTTCGGTTATGATACATTGAAGAGCCGGTCTGGATAATGATTGTGTTCCTGTCGTTGATCGACCCGGTTTTCACCGTGAGCAGGTCCGGTGGATGCATATCGGTACGGAAGATTCCCGTCCGCCAGTCTCCTTCGCCATGTCTCGCCCGGGTTCCAGCAACGCAATGAGCCGGAATCGAGGTAAGGTGGTAATCCCCTGATGTTCATTTCCTCTGGATTCCTCGAATGTATTCATCTGTAGCTGCCACTATGAGACTATATTTATGCAACTCTTTTGCATAGAGTACCGGAATGAACAGGCATTTCTGCTGGATCCTCCTTATCCTGGCGGCGGGTGTTTGTATCGCGTGCCTGCCAGCAGAAGCTGCCCATACCGGTCAATCAGGCCAGGAATCGTCATCCGTTGGCGGGAGCGTGGGGGCTGAAACCACCACCATAACAGCCGCCGCTCACTCCGCAGGAAATTCCGGAGACCCCTCGCCCGGTTCCTTAGCCCCATTGGGGATGGGATCTTCAATGGGGACGTCTATCGGATCCGCAGGGGGTGCACCGGGATCTCAAACCGCTCAATCCCCGGATTCTTCCGTTACCAGTTCTCCCGGGTCCTCAGGGAATGCAGCGGGATCCCCGGCAGGAAGTAAGATGACCTATACCGGAAATACCCGCGATGCTTCCGGCAGCCAGTCCGGATCTCCGGTTACCGAGGATGGTTCAGGCAATAGTGGAATCGTCTCTTCACCGTCGCTGGCGGTATCGGATCCCGGGAACGGAGGGATCGGAAACCGTGCGGGTGCTCTGGCAGATTCCGGGGTAGGCTCGACGGATGCTGATACCGGACCTCCTGCCTGGTCTGGTTCATCCGGGGGCAATCCTGACCTGTCACTTATTACCACGCCCATGGAACCCGATTCCTCCTCCGGTAAGCAGGGATCCGGCCAGGGATCCTCCCCGGAGGGAGGGGTCGGTTCCCCGGGAGGAACATCCGGTGATTTTAGAAATAAGGGGATAACTGGTGCAGAACAGGGCCAGGGATCCAAGAAAGGATATGGTGGAGGATCTCCTGCATTTTTGTCTGACTCTCATGATGAAACCGGAAGGCTGGGACGAATGGCCGTCACAATGGGGTTGACGGGTGCTGCCGGTGCCGCCCGGCCCGGATACGGGGACGACAGCGGTAGGATTCCCGGTCCAGGGAGCGGTCGCGGCCCGTCACCGCAGCAGCAGGGACCACCCGCACAGGCCGGGGCAGTGCCCTGCGGTCCTGCCCAGACAACCCCGCTCCCGCCGGCATCGGTTCAGTCCCAGAATGAATCAAAAGAGGAGAATGTTTCACGCAGCCGGTCAAAATGGCTCAGCTTCCTGTTCCGGGTGACGGAGCCATCGGTTCCGGTAACCGGCACACCAGATCCCCGGTTCCCGTCGCTCTTCCCCTTCGGTTTCCTGTTATTTGGAGGATACCGGAGAATTTCCCGGAAAAATGTCCTGGATCATGACGCCCGCCATACAATCTACGGGGCGATTATCCGACGACCGGGAATCGACACCAAAACACTGAGTGATATCACCGGTATCAACGAGAATACACTCCGTTATCACCTGGCCAGGCTGGTGGCTACCGGTAAGATCTCCAGCCTCGTCCGACCCGGCGTGGTGCGGTATTTCCAGAACCAGGGGGCCTACAGCAGTTTTGAACACCTGATGCTCCATTATCTCTGGACGGAAACTCCCCGCGAGATCCTCTGGCTGTTGTATGTGCATCCCGGGCAGGCCCGGCAGGAGATCGCAGATGCCCTGGGGATCTCAGGCCCGTCGGTCACACGACAGATGGAGCATCTGATCGAAGACAGGATCGTGGAGACCCGACTCCCGGGACGGTCGAATCACTACTACCTTACCGATGATGCCGCCCGGACCATCTCCCGGCTGATGACACCCTCCCCGGTGACGATGTATGGGGAGGCCGAGCCAGAAATTTTTTCGCTGCAAGCAGGGTGAACGGTCTTACTCATCATCCCGTTTTCGATGGCAATACCAACACACTCCCGGTTCTTCTTACGGGATTCCTGAATGCGGAATATGTGGCTGGGTTCCTGGTTTCCTGAGATTGTGGCCGGGCTATACCTTAACCCCAGGCGGTCGGCGATCCTTCCCGGTCTTTTGTTAATTCCCGGGGCAGCTGAGTCATGTAGCTGTTCGTTTGAGAAAAAGTTTGATATACCGTGCCGATTTTGTGATGGAGACGGGTGCTCCGGGAATCAATCGTCCCGGGCCCGCATATCCAGGAATGAATAAGATGTTTAAGAAGATCGCATTATGCGCAATGCTGGTCCTTATCCTCATCCCGGCTTCGGTCATGGCCGCCGGGATGCAGGGGCAGGGATCCGGTAGTAGCAATGGGGCAGGCAACGGCATACAGAGCCAGTCGCAGACTGCCATCGATAGCTCGTCAGGAGAACAGCCGATCAATACTCACGGGCAGAGATCCGGAATATCTTCCGGAAGCGGAGACGCCCAGATGGCCCGTTCCGGTTCATGCAACGGAACCTGCGACCAGGACATGATCCGGAACATGACTCAGGACATGACCAGGAGCCAGCTCCGGTTCGGTTATGAATCGGTTCTTGTTGGAGAAGGCCAGGGAGCAGGAGCAGGCGCTGGGAATGGTTCCGGGAACAGGTCCGGGGTACTGCAACAGGAGGGAAAGATAAGCCAGCTCCAGTACCAGTTCTCGAATATGAACCGTGCACAGTTTGGTCTTACCAACGTGAACGGCAAGCTGATCCTTGCAACCACTGCTGACGCATCCGGTGACCGGGACCGTGTTATGGGCCGTGATATGTTGAGGAACCAGACCCATCTCCAGGAAGGTTCCTGCGGCAACTGCACAAACCTCTGAGCAGACAACGGATACGGTGATTGCACCGGAGCCGGTGCAAAACCGTTTTCTTTTTTCCCGATTATTCCCGGGAAATGAAAGATCTTAAGGGAAAAATCGGGCGTTATCCTGGAAAAGTCCTCCTTCACGGGCGCCTTCACAAAGGGGGACTCTGGTGAAGATGTCTGGTCTTCCATACCGGGGACATATCCTTTATTAACACCCGGATCAATGGAGCACGAAGAACATGGATCTCGAAGAAACCGGCCGGTTCGATATCCGAATCCCCGAGCCCTTTGATTTTGTACGAACGGTCGCGAAACCGGCAGGGTGGCACTGGTCGACACCCCGGGAGGTCTTCCTCGACGGGGTTCTCTGGACGGGTATATACATCGGGGACACCCCGGTCGGCCTGAAACTCTCCGCCACGAAGAAGACCGTGCATGTCACCGCCTTTTCCGGATCGGCCCTCTCTCCGGAAGAGACCACCGAGCTGAAGTCGATGATCCGGGACGGATTGGGGGCGGACGAGGACCTGCCCGGCTTCTACCGGTTCGCCCGGGATGACCCGGTCCTGTCTGAGGTTGTCCACGACCTCGATGGCATGCGGACCGGCCTGCTCGAGGATGTCTTCGGGGGGGTCATTCTCGCCATCCTCCTCCAGATGGCGCCGATGGCCCGGAGCGAGCAGATGATGGCGGCCCTCCTCGAGAATTTCGGCACCCGGATCGCATTCGATGGGAAAGACGTCATCCTGTGGCCACGCCCGGTCGATATCGTCGCAGTTCCCGCAGAGGAGCTGAAGAGCGGGGCAAAGCTCGGGTACCGTGCGGGGCGGCTCGTCCTGGCTGCACAGTATCTCCGGGAACATCCGATGTCGCTGCGGGAGCTGGCAAGCCTCCCCGAAGAAGATGCATTCCGGCAACTGACCGGGATACCGGGGATCGGGCCTTACTCGGCAGGCATCATCCTCGGGCAGACCTCGCTTCCGATCGATACCTGGAGCGTGGTGATCCTCTCCGAACTCTTCCTCGGACGGACCCCCGAACACCCCCGGGAGGAGATCGACGAGGTGGTTTCGGAGCTCACCCGTCGCTGGGGACGGTGGCGATGGCTGGCGTTCGTCTACGTGCTGAACGACCTGGAAAACCTGGCAAAGAAATACCGGTTATCCCGGCTTACCTGATGAACGGTATCGGGTTCAACCGCCCGGAAGAAAATGATTATTGAAACTCCGGTGAAGGTGATTCTCATGAACTATGAACTGAAGCCGATCGGGATTGTCCGCTCTCCATACCGGGAATTGCACGATGCTCCTCACCAGGGACGGTGTTCGGACGCGATCTCGGAGATCGTCGTGTACGATGAGTTTGCGCCCGGCCTGAAGGATATCGGGGAGAACCCGCATCTCATCGTCCTCACCTGGTTTGACCGCTCGGACCGGACACAACTCCTGGCTACGCCACCACATCTCCGGACAGAACACGGGGTGTTTGCGACCAGGTCACCCAACCGCCCGAACCCGATCGGATTGTGCCTAGTAGACCTGATCGGGATGAGTGGCACGACGCTCCGGGTGCGGGGGCTCGACGCGATCGACGGCACACCGGTGATCGACATAAAACCCTATTCGGCAAAGATAGATTGTGTTTCCGGCCCCTCCCGGGAATGATCGCATATCCGACCAGACCATCCGATCGGTGAATCCGTTCAGGACCGGACCACACGAAGATGCCGATCGGACGTGACTCACACCGCTGCTTCCGCCAGAACTTCGACCGTATTTTCGGCGGAGGCGATGAAGAGCTCCCCGAAGAACTCCTCCTGCCATATGTTCACCCGGCCCTCGAACATGAGGAAGAGGAGCGGAATGTAGACATCCGGAGCCGGTTTGGAGAGCGTCCGGCAGAGCTCGGAGAGCGTCACAATCCCTCCGGAGCCGATGCAGTCCTCGCATTCGGCCATGACATCCATCACCGCTTCCTGGTACACCTCGTCATGGGCGATCCCGACGACATCATCCGCGGTGATCAGCCGTTCCCCATAGGGATCGGCATATCGCTGCCGGCGCCGCTGCTCCTTCTCGGCGTTTTTCAGCTCGGTGATCAGTTCGAAGAGGGTGACCGGGCTCATCCGGAGGCGTTTCCGGTCAAGGCGGCGACGGATCTCCCGTTCGAGCCGTTCGATCGGCCCCGCCTCCCCCTCCACGAACTCCCCGTCGAAGGAAAAGTCCTCATCGAAGAGCGACCCGTCCTCTTCCTCCTCATCTCCTTCAACCGATTCCAGCGAGAGATATTCGGACTTCATGCGGAGGAGCGTCGCGGCATAAAAGAGCGTGCGCCCGGAGATCCGGAGGTCCAGTTCCTTGCGCCGGTCCAGCTCCTCGAGGAACCGGTCGGTCACCTCGACGATATCGATATTCCATGGGTCGATCTCCCCCCGTTCAGCCAGCTGGACCAGGATTTCTATGGGTTCTTCAGCCATCAGACGACTCCATCCCTGGCCATGTGGATCCCCCCGGTTCTTCAGCCATCAGATGACTCCATCCTTCTGACCCTCAGGACCATAATCTCTCCCGACTTCTTCAGCCATCGGACGACTCCATCCTTCTGACCCTCAAGACCATAATCACTCCCGGCTCTTCAGCCATCGGAAGAACCCCTCCCCGGCAGCCACCCGGACCTCGATCTCTCCAGGATCTTCAGCCATTGACCTTTATCCCGGTGACGAGCGTGCTCTTGTCCGCCCGGAGCGTGACCCCCATGATCCGGTCGGCACCCTCGATCATCGGTTTCCGGAGCGAGACGGTAATGAACTGCGACGTCGTGGCAAGCTCCCTGATCATGTGTGCGATCCGCTCGGCATTCGTCCCGTCGAGCGACATATCGATCTCGTCCAGTGCATAGAACGGTGCAGGGATATACTGCTGGATCGAGAAGATGAAGGCCAGGGTGGTCAGGGATTTCTCCCCGCCGGAGAGCGCGGAGAGGAGGTGGACCGTTTTGTCCCGGGGCTGGACCGCAAACGTCATTCCCCCGGCGAACGGGTCTTCTTCATTCTCGAGGACCAGATGTCCGTTCCCGTCCGTGAGCCGGGCAAAAATCTCCCGGAAGTTCCCGTCGATCGCCCTGAATGCGGACATGAACGCCTCGTATTTCATCTGTGCATATTTTTCGATCCGCTCGATGATCGTGGCACGTTCCCGGGAGAGGACCTCCTTCTTCCCGGTCCGTTCGGAGACCCGCTGTTCCACCCGCTCATACTCCTCGATCGCGAGCATGTTGACGGCACCGATCTTCTTCATCGCCAGGGTCGCCTCGAGGATCCGGTCCTCGATCTCCTGGCTGGTAAGATCGGTGTCGACATCGCCCACCTGTTGGCGGAGCGCCTCGATCTCCTGCGCAAGGGTCTTTTCCCGCTCCTGGAGCGCGGTGATCTGGAGCTGGATCCGTTCCTTCATGACGTCGTGCTCGAGGATCCGCCGTTCTGATTCCTGGATCTGGCCGGCGACTTCGTCGTGCCGGGCACGGAGACCTTCGAGCTCTCCCGAGAACTCCTTTTGCCGCTCCTCTATCTGGCCGATCCGTGCCCTGCTCTCCTCGATCTGCTGGCGGGCCGAAACGACCTCCCCTTCGATCTGCTGGATCAGCGCCTGGATCCGCTCCCGTTCCGCGGATAGTTCCTCGACCCGCTTGGTAAAGTGTTGCCGCTCCCGCTGCAGTTCGGTGATGTCAGACTCCTTGTTCCGGAGCCGGCGTTCGACATCTTCCGCCTCACGCTTCTTCTTCTCGAGCTGGTCGGAAAGGGCAGGGATGTCGGTCCCTTCCAGCCGTTTCTTGATCCGCGTGACTTCGTCGGTCAACCGATTGATCTCCGTGGTTTCTTTGTCGAGCTTATCCTCGAGGGCCGCCAGATCCGATGAGCCAGTTTTCACCTCCCCATCGAGTAGCTCCAGTGCCCGGTTCAACGACTCCTCTTCGTCCGAGAGCCCTTTGCACTGGCGGTTATATTCTTCGATCATCATGCGGTACCGCTCGATCTGCTGCTCGATACTCCCGCGTCTGGAACGCTCCGAAGAATTCTCTCCCTGCATCCGCTCTACCGCCGCAGCAAGCTCTTCCACCTCCTGCTGCACGCCCGCGAGGTGTTCCCGCACCCGGCCGATCTCGTCCCCGACCTCCGCACCGAATCCCCGGACGGTCTTTTTAAAGGAACCGCCGGTCATCGCGCCACTCTTTTCGAGGAGCTCCCCTTCAAGGGTGACCATCCGGTACCGGCCCATCATCCGCCGGGCCTGGTCGAGACCGGAGAGTACAAGGGTACCGCCGAAGACCACGCCGAATGCATCGGTGAAACGGGTATCGAAGGAGAGGAGACGGAGTGCATAATCGACCACCCCGTCCTCCTTCACCTCCGGCAGCTGGATCTTCCGGAGCTTGTTTAAGGGAAGGAAAGTCGCCCTCCCGAGTTTCTGCTCCTTAAGGAATCCGATCGCACGGGATGCGACCGTGTCGTCCTCGACCACGACGTAGTGCAGTTTTCCTCCGGCGGCAACATTTAATGCGGTCGTATACTCCGGCGGGGCCTTTCCGAGCTGGGCAATCGTTCCGTGGACACCGTCCATACCGAGGACCGCCTCCAGAGCGCGGCCACCGGTCTCACCCCGTGCCTGCTGGAGGGCCTCGAGCCGGACGATCTCCTGTTCGAGCCCTTTTTGTTCGCCCCTGGCCCGCTCGAGGGTTTCACGGTGGGCGAAGAGCTCGCTCTCGAACGCCGAGAGGGAACGGTCGAGTTCCTTATGGTCCCGCTCCAGTCCATGGAGATTCCGTTCGATCTCGTCGATCTGCTTCTTCTTCTCAAGCACCGCTCCCGATATTTCCGAAATCCTCTCTTCCATCCGTTCCCGTTCGGAACTCCGCATCCGGCTTTTTTCCAGGAGAAGATCCTGCTCGCGGAGGATCGCGGACCGGTCGGCCTTCCGCTCCTCCACCTCCCTGAGAAAAGAAAAGAGTCGTTCCCTGGCGCCTTCGGTGTCTTTGCTCTCCCGGGTGATCTGGAGTTCCAGCTTCTCCACCTGGGCCCGGACGGTCGCCGCCTCCATCGAGAGGTTGGTCCGGTCGATCGAGAGGTTCCGTATGGCGTCGGTGCATTCGGTTACGCGGGACTCGGCACGTTTCGCATCCGTGTAGATGCGGTTCATTGCTTCGAGATTTACCTCCTTATCCCGCTGGAAACGAAGAATCGCCTGCTCTGACAGTTTGATCGTACTCTTCGTCTCCTCGAGCTCGGCGATCAGTTTCAGGTACTCCGCCCCGCTCTTTTGCTGGATCTGTTGATCGATCTCCCGGAGGTCTGCCCGGAGATATGAGAGTTCATTCTCCTCGAGGCTCCGGTCGGAGAGAACCCGCTCGCACTCGATCTGTTGATCCGCGACGAGCCGGTTCAGGCCGGCGAGCTCCCGTTCCTGGTCATGCAGGCGTGCCGCGTTCCGACATGCCTGGAAAAAGGTGAGTTTCTCCTCCCATTGCTGGTAGATGAGTGCCTGCTCCCGTTCGGTACGGAGCTCGGATAACCGCGTATTCAGTTCCCGGAGGATCAGCTCTTCCCGTTCGATCCGTTCGCGCACTACCTCGAGTTCGGAGAGCGCCTGCTCCTTCTTGGAATCAAACTCGGCGACCCCGGCGATCTCATCGATGATCTTCCTTCGCTCAAAATCACTCATCTCGATGATACGGGTGATATCCCCCTGCATCACCACGTTATATCCGTGGGGTTTGATCCCGTGCCGGGCGAGGAATTCTATGATCTCGGTCTGCTTGCAGAGGCGGTCGTTCAGATAGTTATAACTGTAGTATCCACTGGGCGTCCGGCGGATTCTTCTCCGCATCTTTGTCCCGTCCGAGAAGGTGAGGGAGACCTCGGCAGTATGCTTCCCTGAGTTCAGGTTGATCAGGTCGGTCAGCTTCTCCGCACGAAGACTCCTCGACCCCGAGAGCGCGAGTACAAAAAGGATACTATCGATGATATTGCTCTTGCCGGAACCATTCGGGCCGGAGATGACGGAAAATCCCTCGTAGAAGGGGATTTTGACTTTTTTTACAAATGATTTGAAATTATCGATCTCCAGCTCGGTGATGTACAAAGATCAGTTCCCCTATTCTTTCTTGGCGGAAGGGCTCTTTTCCTCATCTTCTGCGACGATCAGGTTGTCCTTCCGTTTGGTGTCACCGACACTCCCTTTCTTCTTTGAATATCCTGCGGATGCGACGACGTACTCGCCCCCGGCCTTTCTCTTCTCCGGTTTCAGCGTCCCGTCGGTCTGCATGATCATCTCCATCGGTTCTTCCTTCGGTGGTTCCGGCGCCCGTGGTGTGCTCGCGACCGATCCTTTCTTCTGCATCACGACCGTCCCGGACGGGGTCCCTCCCAGGACAGGCTTTACCGTCTTGAGCTCCTGACGCCGTTCCTCCGATACCTTGTTGAGGCGCATGGCGATCGACTTGAGGTCCAGCAGTTCCTCCGTCAGGCCCTTTACCAGTGCATCCATATCCTTCATCTTCCGCTCCAGTGCGGTAATCCGATCTTCAGGTGTTCCCGGGTTCATATCTTTATCCTTCACAATCTCCATTCTGTTCTCCTTGTCAGTGCTCCCATCCGCTGATGTGGATTTCCGGCATCATCCGCCATCATCTGCACTTAATAATCATCATGGGGCGTATCCACATAATAATTGTGTCGCTCCGGGCAGGAGAGAAACGAACCGCACGTTTTTTTCTATTTTCTTATCCCGCACGGCAAACCCCCGGGAAGCTGTCCGTTCACCTGATCCATTCAACACCGGTAAAAATCCGCGGCGTACGCATGCATACGGAAAGAGGAAGAAGGGCGGCGTTCCTTCGTACCAAGGGGACGGAGAAAAAGTATTACCTGATCACGACGACTTTTTAGTATATGTCCTATCTGGCCGCAACCGATCCGGAAATCGCCGATATCATTGAGAAAGAGCGCCTGCGCCAGCAGAACGGGCTGGAAATGATCGCATCGGAGAACCTCGTCTCAAAGGCGGTCCTGGAGGCGATGGGGTCGATCATGACCAACAAATATGCGGAAGGATATCCGGGGAAACGGTACTATGGCGGATGCGAGTTCTATGATATGGCAGAGAACCTGGCACGGGATCGCCTGAAGCAGCTCTTCGGGGCAGAACATGCCAATGTCCAGCCCCATTCCGGCACCCAGGCAAATATGGCGGTATATTTCGGGTTCATGAACCTCGGGGAGACCCTGATGAGCATGAAACTCACCGAGGGGGGGCATCTCTCGCACGGATCTCCGGTCAGTTTCACCGGGCAGTTCTATCGTGTCGTCCAGTACGGGGTCGATCCGGAGACGGAGGTCCTCGATTACGGGGTCATCGAGGAGCAGGCAAGGAAAGAAAAACCCCGGATCCTGGTCTGCGGTGCCTCGGCATACCCGCGGACGATCGATTTTCGGGCGTTCCAGGAGATTGCCGATGAGGTGGGTGCATACTGCATGGCGGATATCGCCCATATCGCAGGTCTCTGTGCGACCGGTGTACACCCGAACTCGGTCGGGGTGACCAACTTCACCACGACGACCACCCATAAGACCCTCCGGGGACCCCGGGGCGGAGCGATCATGTGCAATACCGAATATGCTCCGGCGATCGACAAGGCGGTCTTCCCGGGTATGCAGGGGGGGCCGCTCATGCATACGATCACGGCAAAAGCGGTCTGTTTCGAGGAAGCGCTCCGGCCTTCATTCAGGGACTACAATATGCAGATCGTGAAGAACGCGAAAGTTCTCGCGGGGACCCTCCAGGATGAGGGACTCCGGCTCGTCTCGGGCGGCACCGACAACCACCTCATTCTCCTTGACCTGACCGGACAGGGGATAACCGGGCTTGAAGCGGAGAAGGCGCTGGGGAAGGCTTGTATCACCGTCAACAAGAATACCATACCGAACGAGACGAAGAGCCCGTTCGTGACGAGCGGGCTCCGTATCGGCACTCCGGCGATCACCACCCGGGGCATGAAGGATGCGGAGATGCGCCAGATCGGACGATGGATCGCCCACATCATCAAAAATATCCATGATGACACGGCAATACACCGGATCGGCAGCGAAGTGCAGGCAATGGCAGGCAGATATCCCCTCTATCCTGAGTGACATGATCCTCGATGGCAGGCAGGTATCGGAACAACGACTGGAACTCCTCGGGGAAGACATCCGGGAGTCGGGTCTCTATCCCCGGCTGGCGACGCTCATTGTCGGGGAAGACCCGGCATCGGAGATGTACGTCCGGATGAAGCACCGTGCATGCGAGCGGGTCGGAATCGGGTCTGTCGCACTCTCCCTTCCGGCAGATGCTTCCACGGCGAAGGTCCTGGAGAAGATCGACTGCCTGAACAGCGATACTGACATCCATGGAATACTCGTCCAGCTCCCGCTTCCTCCGCAGGTGGACACCGACCGGGTGATCAGATCGGTGTCCCCGGAAAAAGATGTGGACGGGTTTCATCCCTATAACCTGGGTCGCCTCTTCTCCGGCAGGCCGGCATTCGTTCCCGCCACACCCGGAGGGATCATGACCCTCCTGGATGCATATCATATCGCGATTGCCGGAAAGGAGGCTGTGGTTGTAGGCCGGAGCATCGAGGTAGGTCGTCCCATGGCCGCACTTCTCCTGAACCGGGATGCCACGGTCACGTGCTGCCACAGCAAGACCCTGGAGCTGGACCGGCATCTCCGGTCAGCAGAGATCCTGGTGAGCGCAGTCGGGAAGGCCGCATTCATCGGACCAGACCAGGTGAGGCCGGGAGCGATCGTGATCGATGTCGGGATAAGTCACGTTGGAGGAAAACTCTGTGGGGATGTCGATTTTGAACGGGTCCGGACGGTGGCGGGCGCAATCACCCCGGTGCCCGGCGGAGTTGGACCGATGACCATCGCGACCCTCATGGAAAATACGTATAAGGCCGCACGCTCCTTCTCATGCACCGGTGCACTGTAAATAAGAGAGTTATCGGGAGGGGATCGCCCCCCCTGGTGATGGGGGTGATCAACTGCAGCCCGGAATCATTCTACAAGGGTTCCTATGTCTCCTCCGATCGCGTCCATGCCGAGGCGTCCCGCATGGTTGAACAAGGGGCAGAAATCATCGATATCGGTGCGCGGAGCACGGCTCCGGGTGCACCTCCTATCAGCCCGGCGGAAGAAGCGGAGCGCATGCACCATGCCCTTGCAGAGCTCGACGGGAGCGGGATTACCGTATCGGTAGATACCCTGTACCGGGAAGTGCTCGCGGAATGTCTCTCGCACGAAATTCACGCGATCAACGATATCAGTGGGCTGGCCGATCCGGTCTATGCAGAACTCGCTGCTGCTTCCGGTCTTCCCGTGTTCGTCATGGCTTCGCGGTCGGTCCCGGGGGACGCCAGGAGCCTTGAGGAGACGTTCTCATATCTTTCTCTGGGGGTATCGCGGTGTGAAGGAGCGGGTATCCGGGAGTACGTGCTCGACCCAGGAATCGGGCTCTGGACTCTGGAACGGAGCACCGCGTTAGACTGGGAGCTCTGCCGGCATTTTATGGAGTTTGCCCGTTTTGACCGGCCGCTCCTTGCGGCAGTTTCGCGAAAGACGTTCCTCGGGAACCTGACCGGAAAACCTCCGGAACTGAGGCTGGCCGCAACCCTCGCCCTGACCGCGATCCTTCTGTCGCAGGGTGCCGATGTTATCCGGACCCACGATGTTGCGGAAACACAGGATGTTATCCGCGTGTATAAAGAAATGGAGCCGCAGAGATGACCGTGGAGTTCTGCGTTTATGGCATCCGGACCGGTATTATCCGGGAGGGTGATCCGATCGTAACTGCCCTTCTGGAAGGCATCTCACGGTCCGGAGCAGCGGGATTCAGGGACGGGGATGTCGTGGTGCTCGCCGAGACCGCGGTGGCAACTGCCGAAAGATCGGTCGTCAATCTCGGGTCCGTGGTCCCCGGCGGAGAATCTATCCGGCTCGGAGAGCGGTATGGCATCGATCCCCGGCTGGTCGAGGTGGTGGCCCGTGAGAGTGATGAGGTGGTCGGCGGGATCCCAGGCCACCTGCTCTGCATGAAAGGCGGGACGCTCCTCCCCAATGCCGGTGTCGATGTCTCGAACGCCCCTCCGGGCTGCGTGGTCCTCCTCCCGGTCGATCCCGGCCGGAGTGCAGTCGCCATCAGGAAGGAGATCGCTGCCCGGGCCCACGCACAGGTGGGTGTGATCATCGCGGACAGCAGGACGCACGCGATGCGGTCCGGCTGTTCCGGGGTGGCGATCGGGTGTGCAGGCATCCCCTCGGTCATCGATGACCGGGGCCGCCCCGACCTGTTTGGAAGGCCGCTCGAGGTGACCAAACAGGCGCTTGCCGACAATATCGCATCCGCCGCCGAGATCGTGATGGGAGAGGCGGATGAGTGCACCCCGGCGGCGCTCATCCGTGGGCTCGGTATGCCGATTACGGATGTATCAGGTGTCGAGTCCATCGATGCGGCAGCATGCCTTTTCATGGGGTTGCTGAAGAAGGACTAATCCGTACATCTGCTCCGGACCACTATCTGCGGATGGTGGATAGCCTCCCGGTTCTATCACGATCGGTCCCCCCATTTTTGTACGTCTGCACTTCGTGGTTTTCCGGTCTTGAAAACAACCTCATGACCTTTTCTTGCTTTTTATGCCGGAAATGGAAACGCCGAAGGCTCATACCTATTGAAACGACATGTGAAACTGCCTTTGGGCATTCGGGTACAAAATACATGAGATCGAGAAACGATTTTCACGAGAAAATTCCTTCCCGCCGATGAGTGTCAGGGGGTAAAGGAAATATTTATTTCAATCCCTGGAGGACTGCGATGACCTCCTCGATATCCGGGACACTATGGACCGGGTAGACCTTCGTCCAGACCACCTGCTGCTTCTCATCGACGATGATATTTGCCCGCTCTGAGAACCCGTTCGCATCCCGGAATACCCCATACTGGATAGCGACCTTGCCATGCGGCCAGAAATCGGCAAGGAGGCGGGTATGGGAGATACCGAGGTGGTCTGCCCATGCCTTCTTGCACGCGACTGAGTCGACGCTGATCCCGACCGCGACCGTATTTTCGGCATCCAGTCGCTCCCGGTTCTTCTCGAGATCGGTCATCTGTGCCGCACAGGGCCCTGTCCACGCGAGCGGGTGGAATGAGAGGAGCGTCCGCTTCCCCGAATTTTCCAGAAGATCGAATGTCCGGTCATTCTGGTCCTTGAGCGAAAAATTCTTTGCCGGATCTCCCGGCTGCACCATCCGTGGCTGATCCATCATCTCACCCTCATTCCGTTCTTCTCGTCTGGGGGATATCTTTTTTTTTATCGTGACCGTTCGACACCCACCCGTCCCTTTTCTATAGCGAGAGCGAAGCCGAGCGATTCAAGATATCTCCGGCTCTCCCCCGTTCCGTGTATGAGGAGCTCGACCAGGTCTTCCCGCTCATCGACATCGGTGTGGAGCCGGAACGAATCGATCACCTCGAAGGAGAGTCCGGCCTCGTCCGCGATGCGCAGATGTTTCAGGAAACTGGCCCCGTAATAGTCGACCCGGAAGCGGGATCCATCCGAGAGGTAGATTGCATTCGTTCCTCCCCCCTCCCCGGCCCGATCGCCATATTCTTCTTCGACCGGATGAGCTGGCGGACCGTTGCCGCCGTGACGAGGGGAAGGTCGGCCATCATTATCAGGATCGGCCCGCGGGTTCCGGCGAGCACCTCGTTGAGCGATTCGTTCAGGCCGGCGGGATGTATCACCACCCGTTCGTCTCCCAGATCGAGCGGTTCCGTCCTCAGGACATACGGATCGCACCCGGCTCCCTGCAGTGCCATGAGTACATCCCCAAGCATCGTCCGTGCGAAGTGCCTCCGTTCCTGCCCGTCAAGGACTCCGGAGAGACGGCTCTTCGGGTTTCCCGTTTTAAACGGGACCACTGCGGGGAGCGACATGATAGGAGGGTGGAGTGGGGGATGACAAAAAGGAATCGTTCACCCGGGTGAGAAGAGCGGATCGGGAGCTTTCCTGAACTGCAGGATAAGCAACCATATTTCTCGGATGGGAGGTAACTCTCTTCATGGATGAGCGGGTCATCACCTTCTCGAGAAATGTCTTTATTCCCCTGACCACGGTCTGCCGGAACCGGTGCCACTACTGCGGTTTCCGGACCCCGGTGCATGAGGGATGCATCCTGGAGCCGGACCAGGTTCGATCCATACTCAGGGGAGGGGTAAGATCGGGCTGCACCGAGGCGTTATTCACCTTCGGGGAACGACCCGGTGACGAACCGGGTTTCTCTCCGCTGCTCTCCCGTCTCGGGTATACGGATATCCTCTCATATTGTTACGATCTCTGCGGGGATGCCATTAAAAACGGTCTTCTCCCTCATACCAACGCCGGGGTGCTGTCATACGGGGAGATGGAGCGTCTCCGCGAGGTAAACGCCAGCATGGGGCTGATGCTCGAGACGACCGCCTCCGTTCCGGCACATGCAGGCTCCCGGGGGAAGGACCCCTCCGCCCGTATCACCGTGATCGAGGATGCAGGCAGACTCCGCATTCCTTTCACGACCGGGGTCCTGATCGGGATCGGGGAGACGATGGAGGACCGAGAGGAATCGTTCACCATTATCCGGGATCTTCATCGGAGGTTCCGGCATATCCAGGAGGTCATTGTGCAGAATTTTTGTCCCAAACCCGGGACGCTCATGGCCGGCAATCCGGAGATCGACACCGATGAGTTCTGCACCATCATCCGGATGGCGCGGGATATTCTCCCGGAGGACGTTTCCGTCCAGATTGCACCGAATCTTGCCGATGCATGCAATCTTATCCCCTGCGGGGTAAACGATCTCGGCGGGATATCGCCCCTTACCATCGATTATGTGAACCCGGAACATCCGTGGCCGCAGATGGACCAGCTCCGCGGTATCATCGGCGATCGGGTGCTGCAAGAGCGGCTCTGTATTTATCCTGAGTTCATCCGGAAGGGATGGTACCCGGAGCAACTGGAACCCCTTATCAGGCACCTCGAACAACAGGTAAGAAACCAGGAAGGATCTCCGTGAAGCAACTTGAGTTGATGAATGCAGGGAAGGCAAAATCGGTGTACCGCACCGATCTTCCGACCGAGCTGGTGATGCAGTTCCGGGACGATATCACCGCATTTGACGGAGCAAAAAAGAATGTACTCACCGGCAAGGGGAGGTTCAATGCACAGGTCTCGGCACTTTTCTTCCGGTATCTTGAGTCGAACGGGATCCGGACCCATTTCATACGGATGCTTGATGAGCAGACAATGATCGTCCGGGAACTGGAGATGATTCCCCTCGAGGTGATCGTACGGAATATCGCCGCCGGATCTCTCGTGAAACAATATCCGTTTACCGAAGGAGAACCCCTGAATCCACCGGTCATCGTCATCGACTACAAAGACGACAAAACCCATGACCCCATGTTAAACGACGATCTGATCGTCGCCCTGCATATTCTCGACCATGACGATCTCAACCGGGTAAAGGTCCTTGCCCACCGCATCAACGATCTCCTCTCCGCATTTCTCATCCGGAGGGGTATCGTGCTCGTGGACTTCAAGCTCGAATTCGGGAGACATGATGGTAAAATATATCTCGGTGACGAGATCAGTATGGATTCCATGCGTCTCTGGGACAAGGAAACCGGCAGATCCCTCGACAAGGATGTCTACCGGTTCGATAAGGGGGATGTAATCTCGACTTACCGTTTGGTAGCGGAACGAATCCTTTCATCGCCGCCGGGGGGTGATTCATAATGCGATACACGGTCACCATTACCATCACACTTAAGGACGGGATGCTCGACCCGGAAGCCGAAGCGATCCGGCATGCGCTGTCAAACCTCGGATTTGATATCGATTCGCTCGGCACGGCACGAAAGTTCCGGTTACAGTATAATGCACCGGATGCAGCTGCGGCACGGGCTCAGGCGGCACGGATGTGCGAGCGCCTCCTCGCGAACCCGGTCATCCACCGGTACGATATCGAGGTCATGGAATGAGATTTGCGGTTATCCAGTTTGGGGGAAGCAACTGCGACCGGGACGCCCAGTTGGTTCTCTCGGGGGTATGCGGAGTTGATACCGATCTTATCTGGTACAAGGAGGGGCTCTCCCGCGGATACGATGCACTGATCATTCCCGGCGGATTTTCCTACGGGGACTATCTCCGGGCAGGCGCCATCGCTGCGAGGACCCCCGTAATGAAGGAGATCCGTGCCCATGTGGAAGGCGGCAGGCTCCTGCTCGGGATCTGCAACGGGGCACAGATCTGCGCAGAAAGTGATCTCGTGCCGGGCGTGTTCACAATCAACGCCTATCCGAAATTCATCTGCCGGCCTGCCTGCCTCCGGGTGGAGCAGAATGATACTCCGTTCACGTCATGCTTCAGGAGGCATGAAGTGATCCGGCTGCCGATCGCACATAAAGAAGGACGATATGTGGCGCCCCGAGAAGTCCTCCGGAATCTTGCAGCGGAAAACCGGGTCATTTTCCGGTTCTGCAACCGGGAAGGAGAACTGACCCCCGAGAGCAACCCGAACGGATCGGTGGATCATATCACCGGAATATGCAATGAACAGAAAAATGTGCTCGCGATGATGCCGCACCCGGAAAGGGCATCGGAATCGATCCTTGGATCAGACGACGGAAAGAAGATTTTTGTGTCGATGATCCGGTATATCGAAGAGCACGGATAACATCCTGTCAGAGAGGAAACAGGAACGATGTGGTGAAAAAAATGGCAGACAAGAGAGAGGATGAGCCCGGAAAGAAGCCGGAACAGGACAATCTCGAAGAAGAACTCCGCGCCTGGGCTGAGAAGTACGCCCGGGAGCATGGATTTGTCTTAAACCCCGATGACAAACAGCTGAACATCGTGATCCGGGGACTTGCACGGAACATCCGGAAACACGGGGCACAGTACTGCCCGTGCCGGCTCCGGAGCGGTGACACAGAGACCGATAAAAAGATCATCTGCCCGTGTATCTACCACGGAGAAGAGGTCGAGAAAGAGGGCAGCTGCCACTGCAACCTGTATTTCAAGAATACGTGATCTGCAAAACCGTTACCTGCATGAGCAGGAATCAGTGCACTATACCGATTCAGACTCACGGGGACAAAAAATTGAAGGTACTAACCGGACACCTTTTTTATTGCTTATTCTTTCCCCCGCTTTGCAATGGCATCACCAATCGGATAGAATCAAACAAGGATGGCAATAATGCCGATCACCAGGTAACAGAGGGAATTTTGGAAGGCTAAGTTATGGATGCCCCCCGTCACCATAATAGCCCGGCCAAGTTTCTCGTTCCGGATCTGCCGGAAAACATGGATTCCCGGTCTGTTTACTCATAAACGTATCCTCCTGCAAAAGAACCGCGAGTATTCCTATTTTTCCTGCCCTCTCTTGGAGATGGCATCATAAATCGCATAGAATCCGACAAGGATGGCAATAATATACCCGATAACGGCCAGGTAAAAGACAATGTTCGGGAGCCTGACATCGGAGGCAAGGAGCACGAGAGAAGATCCCACGACAATGCCCGCGGTAACGAGACCGAGGAGGATCCGGTCGCTCGTCCGGTCGAGAGACCGCTGGAGCTTGGCGATATCGCTGTCCATGAGATCGATCTTGATGGTACCGGTCGAGAGCGCCCTGAAAGTTTTATTGAGGTTCCGGGGCAGGTCAAAGACCCCGTCGACGGCTTCTTCGAAGGAATGGCGTGCCCTGTGCCAGAACAGATCGGACATCATCTCTCTTTGTGTCAACCTTCTCGCGTATGGTTCGGCCTCTTCCTTGAAGCTGAAGTCCGGGTCGAGCGTGACCCCCACATCGAGCACCATGACGAGTACCTTGAGCATCAGCATCAGGTTGGTCGGCACCACGATCTGGTACCGCCGGAGAACTTCCGTGAGGCCATCGGACATCCCCTTGAAACTGGTCTCTCCGATATGAGAACCTTCTGATTCCAGCATCGCTTCATAGATTTCATCCCGCAGCTCATCCCGGTCCAGATCCCGGATCGTCACCCCGAGTCCTTCAATTCCCTTTAAGATCGGGACCGGGTCCCCCTTGACGAGCCCGTCGAGGAGGCGGATGAACGCCAGGCGCCGCTCCGGGCGTATGATCCCGACGATACCGAAATCGAGGAAGACAAGGTTGCCTCCTTTCGTAACGAACAGGTTTCCGGGATGCGGATCTCCATGAAAAAAGCCGTCCTCGAAGATCTGTTTCATATACGCATAGAAGCCCCGTTTTGCAATCATCACCGGGTCCACGCCGAATTCTTTTATTTTTGCGACATTATCGACCCGGACACCATCGATGTACTCCATCACCAGCAGCTCTTTGGTACTGAATTCCCAATAGATCTTCGGGACTTTCACCCCCTCGATCTTCTCCATATCATGCCTGAGGCGGTCCGCATTCCGCCCGTCCCTCACAAAATCCAGCTCCTTTCGTATCTGGATGGAGAAATCCTTCACGAGACCTTTCGGGTTATACACCCGGTACTGGGGATAATAACGCTCGAATCTTTGTGCAAAGGACTCAAGGATAAGGAGATCCGTCTCGATAACATCCCTGATGCCGGGACGCTGGACCTTAAGGACGACAGGTGTGCCGTCAATTAATTTCGCAAAATGTACCTGAGAGATGGAAGCGGAAGCGAGAGGTTCCGGATCCACATCCGTAAAGCAGACATCGGGGTCCGGGCAGTTCGCTTCGATGACCTTCCTGATCACCTCATAGGGAAGAGGGTTCGCCTTGTCCTGGAGCTTCTTTAATTCCGTGATAAGTTCCGGTGGGAGTATGTCCTGCCGGGTGGCAAGGATTTGCCCGAACTTGATAAAAGTCGGGCCCAGTTCCTCGATGGCAAGCCGCATGCGCTGGTAAACGGAAGTGATCGGTTCAACCGGGCAGGTCTTGCATCGTCTGAAACGGTATGTACCGGGAAAGAGCCGCTGGACAACCGAACCGAACTCATATTTCAGGAGGATATCGCCGATCTGCCAGTAACGCCTGAGCTTGGTCACCATGATATCGTGTCAGCCCTGAGCAGAATATTCACGGGGCTTATATTAGTCCCTTTCTATGAGCCCCTGAAATCCAGGTCCTGTTATTCACCGGACCCGAAAGGGAACCCCTGACGCTTGACATACGGTATGCAATTACCGGTGTCAGGAAACATCTGGTCTGTTAATTCCCGCCAGATGCCAGGACCGTGAAGTGCTTCTTGCACCGTGCACACGTTCCCTCCCGGGTTTCCTTATAGAATGCCTTGGGCATGTTGTACATGATCGAATTTTCCCATTGACAATCAGGACAGGTGAAATGGATACCATACCCGATTCTCGTCCCGATAACCGTAGGTTTTAAGGCAGTTTCTGTCATTATGTTAATCCTTTGATGCCGTTTTATGAGAGATTGAAACATCTTCCAATCCGGGTTTTTGCGAAATTCCGGTACAATAAGATCTCCGTCTGGCATATGTTCCCTGATGGAATCGGTTATTACTCCTATTCCATCAAAAACAATATTTCCACCCAGATTTTTTCTGATTATACTATAATAGGCGGTCCAGGCGTATATGTTCATAGGGTGATCCCGGTTTTTGGCTGCACTTCCTGATTATGCTGCCGGCGGAATACCCGGTGCTCATGTAGTCCGGGCAGCTGTTCGTATCATCAGGCCCTTACGCACGATCACACCGGTACACCGGGAGAATGGTAATCCACCATCACCGTCTTCTTCTCGGCGGAGGACCAATCCGTTCAAAGTCGATGAAACCGTTATATGGATCGGTCCTTATCAGGCGAACGGTGACCTTCTGCCCCACGATGAGCCCTTGTTCGCCCTGTATGACCCTCCCTTCGGCCGGGGGGGTGATCAGCCTCACATAGGTCCCCTTATCCGCGGCACCCGTAACCAGTCCATCGAAGGATTCGCCTATCCGGTCCTTAAGGAGGACTGCTGCCGCAGCCTTCCGCATGAAACGCTCGGCCTTCTGGGAGGCCTTCTCCCGGCCGGTCAGCCAGCCGGAGAGATCCTCCAGTTCTTCGGTCGAGTAGGGGACGGTTTTCCCGTCGAGGACCGCTTTCAGGAGCCGCTGGTTGATGATGTCCACATAGCGCCGGTTCGGGGCGGTAGAATGCGTGTAATCCATGACCGCGAGGGCAAAGTGGCCGATTGGAACAGTACCCGGTGCAAATGCGACGTATTCACCGGCCCCCATCAGTTTCACGATCGTCAGCGACAGGTCAGGGAACCGCTCGGGATCGGCTATTTTTTGGCGGTCAAGGAACTCTGCCAGCGCCTTTGAATCAGGTTCGGCAGGCAGGTGCACCCCGTATTCCGCAGCCGTCTCCACGATCCCTTCCCAGTTTTTCGGTACCCGGACGATTCGCTGGATCAGGGGAATACCTGCTTCGCCCAGACGGTTCACCATGGTCTGGTTGGAGGCGACCATGAACTCCTCGATAATGGACCGGGCAATGTTCTGCCGTTGTACAACGAGGTCCCTCACCTGGCCGTCTTCCACGACCGCCTCCGGCTCAAGGGTCTCGAGATCGAGCGCCCCCTGCTGCATGCGGGACGTTCTCAACCGATGGGCGGTCTCTACCTGAAGAGAGATCTGTTTTTCCAGTCCGGCAACCTCACGGACCACCCGGGGTACCGGCCCGGTCCCTTCCAGCCACATCCCGAGACCATCATAAACCAGTTTCGCCTTGTTGCTGACAAGGGCCCGGTAGATTTCACCGTGGCGGACAGTTCCATCCGGAAAGACCGTGTACTCGACGATCACGGCCCTGCGGTCCTCACCCGGCAGGAGGGAGGATATCCCCTTGGAGAGCTGGTCCGGCAGCAGGGGAAAGGTCTCGATCCCCAGGTATACCGATGTCCCGTTATGGGCGGCGTGACGGTCGGTCTGTGAATCCCGGGGAACGAAGAGATCGACGTCAGCGATCGCGATCTTCACCCGTATATCCCCGTCAGGGCCGGATTCACAGTATTCCAGCTGGTCGAGATCCATCGAATCGGCATTATCGATGGATGACCAGAGGAGCGATCGCAGGTCCCGTACGTGTTCCAGGCCGGCGGTTATCTTCTTCGCATCTATTTCGCTTACTTCCCGGAATACAGCCTTGGGGAACCGGGGTTCGAACCCGTACCTTTCCATGGCAGTCCATGCGATCGCTTTCAGGTCAACGGTGCGTGGATTATTCATGATGTCGAAAAGAGATTCGTTTCAGGGCATAAATATCCCATGATACCAAAATGTCGGTTTCGTGGCCCTCATTGGATGAACCAATGTACTCCTCATACCCAATGGCCGATGTTACACGGACACCCTCGTCCGACTTTTCATCGGGCATTTTGACAGGAATCCAAATTTAAAGACGCTTGTCGGGAGTGACCCCGCCAGGGAAATGAATGGTCAAAAGGCAGAATTACGGCTACCGGTGGCAAAAGTAGGCGCATATACGATTGCCTGATACGTCATCGATCCGGGCGAACCCGACACGCTCGAACTGCACCACCGCATCGGCCTCCCGGACAACACCCGGCTCGCAGACACCCTGCACGTCTCCCTCCGGTTTCCGGAGCGTGCACGGCAGTGCACAGTCGACCGGCAGCCACTGGATGATCGGTGCCTTGCATGCCCTCGCGTCGGCCAGGGCGTCCCCGGCATAGGTGAAGACGGGAATTTCCCCTTCAAGGGATATCCGGACATTGAAAAGGTCCTTTAACCGGATCATCCCCGGGCCCTTTTCGATCTCCTCTGCCGGCACGAGGACCGTCCCCGAAAAGGGGAGCACCCGGACGCCCCGCTGCGGGTTCCCGGGGTGGAGGAGGGCATGTGCCTCGTGGCAGGGGGCGTCCCGGACAGACACCGCCACCGGGTCCGGCACAAAGAAGAACCGGTTCGCAACCGGGTCCACGATCGCCCGGTTTCGTGCATAGAGGTTGTCCCAGGAGAACGAGATATCGGTGTCCCCGGTCCCGATATCGAGCATCGCGTTCCGGACGGCTTCCGGCTCGATCCCCCGGCGGGCAAGCGCCCGGAGCGTGCCGAGCCGGATATCATCCCATCCGGTATACGTTCCTTCTGCAATTCCTGCCCGCATCTGGGAGGTGGAGAGGACGACCCCCTCGATCCCCATCCGGCCGTAGTGGATGTAGTGGGGCACCGTCCACCCGAAATAGTCAATGATGTACCGCTGGCGGCGGGTATTGGCGATGTGGTCCTTGCCCCGGATCACATGGGTGACCCCGGTAAGGTGGTCGTCCACCGCGACCGAGAAGTTCATGAGCGGGTAGACCTCGGCATCCAGCCGGGGATGGATCGGTGCCTTCAGGATCCGGAAGATCGGAAAGTCCCGCATCGCCGGGTCGGGATGTTCGAGTTCCGTCTTCACCCGGACGGATGCCTCCCCTTCGTAGAACTCCCGGTCAAGCATCCGCTGCCAGAGGCCGAGGTCCTCCTCGACCGTCTTCCCTCGGCAGGGACATGCCTTACTCCCCAGTTTCAGCTCCCGGAACTGCTCGTTCTCGCAGCTGCAGACATAAGCGCCACCGAGCTCGATCAGCTTACGGCAAAATTTATAATAAAAATCAAACCGGTCGCTCTGGTAGATGACCTCGGTGATACCGAGCTCAAGCCAGGCGATATCTTCCTGCACCATCGCATATGCTTCGGGATCCACTCTTTTTGGATCCGTGTCCTCGATCCGGAGGATGTAGCGGCCGCCGTACTCACGCACGTAGGCATCGTTCAGGACTGCGGCCCGTGCATGGCCGAGATGGAGCGGCCCGCTCGGGTTCGGGGCAAACCGCATGACCACCCCGCCTTCAGCTGCCGGGAGTGCCGGCAGTTTCCGCTCCGCCCGCTCGTGCTTCTCCTCGTGCACGAGATCGGGGGCGAGTGTTTTCAGTGCCACCTCCCGCTCCTCCTCTGAAAGAGCACCTACCCTGGCAAGTACCTGGTCGAGAACTTTCCTGACCTCGGGGGCACGGGAACGGAGTTCCGGGTGTGCACCCATCACCATGCCAAGGACCGTCCCTGCCTTCGGCAGGCTCTTATATCTCACCGCATTCTGGAGCGCGGAGACTAAAAGGATCTCCCACAGGTCAGCTGCCATCTCAGGCGCCCCGGGTGATGAAGTAATCTCCGATCTGCTTTAAAAGGTCCTTTTCTTCTGAATCGGGAAGTATCGAGATGTTTTGTTTTCCTGTCTCGACCAGCCCGGATGCAACATCCCGCACCGCCTCGATCACCCCCAGTGCCTGAAGTTCCCGGATAATCCGGTCGATCTCCGCATCCGAGAGCTCACGCCGGAACGGGGAGAGATCGAGTCCGGCCTCACGTGCTTTGATGCTGATCAGGGTCTGTTTACCCTCCCGGAGATCAGATCCACGGTCTTTCCCGCTTTTTTCCTCGGCCGCCTGCAGGTCGATCAGGTCGTCCTGGATCTGGAAGGCCATACCGGTATTCAGCCCGTAGTAATAGAGCGCCTCCACCTGGCCAGGAGTTCCCCCGGCAAGTATCCCGCCGATTCCGGCTGATGCGGCATAGAGAACCCCGGTCTTCTTCCGGACCATATCCAGGTATTCACCCGGGGTAACATCGTCCCGCCCTTCAAAGGACATGTCCAGGTGCTGCCCCTCGCATATCTCCACACAGGTCCGTGCGAGCATGGATACCGCCCTGATTTTTGCGTTGTCAGGTGCCGAGCTGAGCGAGAGGAATTCGAATGCTGACGCATACAGTACATCCCCCGCGAGGATCGCCGTCGGTTCATCCCATTTGGTATGGACCGTCGGGACGCCCCTCCGGACCGCGTCGGCGTCCATGATATCGTCATGGATCAGCGTGAAACTGTGGGTGAGTTCAAGCGCCAGCGATGCGGGCAGGATATCAGAGGAACTCCCCTTCCTGACCGCGTCGGCCGCAAGCAAAACCACTGCCGGTCGGAGACGCTTTCCCCCGGCAAGGAGCAGGTGTGCACTCGCCCGTCCGAGCTCGTCACAGGGAACTCCAAAGTACCGGTAAAGGAGTTTGTCCACCAGATCGGCGGTTTGTTCCAGATAGGTCCCGAGATCCATGCCTCTCACCTGTTCATTTGAGTTTTATCCGCTGCCCGTTGGTCATGATGTGGACATCGTTATGGAGGGTGTATCCGCTTTCCGCGGTAAATTCCGCGTAAGCCGAGGTCATCCGGATGTTCCCGTGGGCAGGGATGATATGCTGCGGGTTTAACAGGTGGATGAACTCATAATGGTCTTCCCGGTATGCATGCCCGCTGACATGGAGGTCTGAATGGATCCGCGCCCCGGACATGCCGAGGTGGGCTTCAACCATGTACCGCTGCCCGACATTCATCGGGTTCGGGATCACCTTGGCACTGAAGATGACCTTGTCCCCCTTTTCCACTTTATAGGGTGTATCGCCGAGTACCACCCGCGTCAGTATTGAGCCGGGTTCGCCCTGGTGACCCGTGACGATAGGCAGGAATTTTTCCTTTCCCATCTTCATCATCCGGCGCATGGTGCGGTCAACCGTGCGCCGGTTTCCAAACATGCTCATCGTTTCGGGGAATGCCACGAGTTTCATCTGTTCCGCGGTGGAACTGTATCGTTCCATCGATCTCCCGAGAAGAATGGGTTTTCTCCCGATCTCGTGAGCACATTCGGCAATCGTCTTCACCCGAGCGATATGGGACGAGAACGTGCTGACCAGGATGGCATTTTTATCATCCTCATAACTGGTGATCGTATCCCTCACGAGATCCCGGGCAATCCGCTCGCTGGGTGCCCGCCCCTTATTATCGATATATGTACTCTCCACGATCAGGGCGAGGACCCCCTCCTTTCCGATCTGTCTTAACCGCTCAAAATCCGGCGGGTCGCCGATGACCGGTGTCCGGTCCAGTTTGTAGTCGCAGGAATAGACAATCGCCCCGTGTGGCGTGTGCAGGACGACTGTTGCGGTATCGATGATACTATGTTGCATCCGTACAAATTCAAGGGTCAGGCTGCGGGGAGAGCGTGTACCGCTGCCCGGTACGTAACGCAAACAGTTTATTGTTCACCCCGAATTTCTGCTCGCCCGCAATCTGCTGCCTGATCAGCTCCGTGGTATAGGGGGTGCTGATGATTGGTGCATTATACCGGTGCGCCAGTTTCGGGATCGCCCCGATATGGTCAAGATGTCCGTGGGAACAGACGATTGCCTTTACCGTTCCCTCGACCGTATTCATCATCGTGTCGTCGGGGATCGCCTTCATCTGGATCAGGTCCAGGGAGTGCATATTCTCCACTTCAGCATCCTCGTGGATCATCACCTGGTCCAGACGGAGCCCCATATCTATGATGACAATCTCTTTCCCGCAGCGGACGGCGGTCATATTTCTCCCGACCTCGTCGTATCCCCCCACTGCCACTATTTCAATATCCATTCTTTATTCCTCCATTCGATTGCAGAGCATCTCCCGGGTACACCCGGTTATATACGTCCTCGCGCATTTCAGGTCTGCTACTGTACGCGATCCCGTCAGGAACATGGCAACTCTGAACTGTTCATGGACCGCATCAATCCGTTCGAACAGTTCCTGTTCCCCTTTCATGGCCGGTTGAAGCAGCGGAAGTGCCATTCCGCCCAATGAGCCACCGAGCGCAATGGCCTTGGCCATATCCACGCCGCTCCGGATGCCACCGGTGGCGATGACCGGTCCCCCGAGCGGAGCGATCTCACGCAGGCTCACTACCGTCGGGATTCCCCAGCCCGTAAACTCATCCCTGAGGGAAATGAGTTTTTTATCTTTGTTATGTGGACTTTCCTCTGCTCGTACGCCTTCGATGGCGGCCCAGGACGTTCCACCCCAGCCACCAGTATCGATTGCCGCTACTCCTGCTCCAAAACATCTCCGGGCAGTCTCAGCTGAAATTCCACTCCCAGTCTCTTTTATGATGACCGGGTACTTAAATTCATCACATAGCCGGTGCAGTGCGTCCAGACATCCCGAGGCGTCATGATCTCCTTCCGGCTGGATCGCCTCCTGGAGAAAATTCAGGTGGATGGCAATCGCATCGGCACCGATCATATCGACCGCACGCTCCGCCCATTCGATCCCGTTATCCCTGAGCTGGACGACCCCGAGGTTTGCGACGATAAATGCTTCGGGTGCCTCCTCACGGACGATCGAGAAGGTCTCCTCGAATTCCGGATTTTCCAGTGCGGCCCGCTGGGAACCGACTCCCATTCCGATTCCGAACCGGGCGGCCGCCCGGGCAAGCCGGACGTTCACTTCGCGGGTACCGGGATGCCCTCCTGTCATCGCTGCGATGAAGAGGGGTGAACGAAGCCGGTGATGGAGAAAAACGGTCGAAGTGTCCACCGTCTGAAGATCACATTCGGGAAGCGCATTATGGACCAGACGGACGTCTGAAAAGCCGGAAAAACCCCGTTCCACATCATTTTCAAGGCAGATTCGAAGATGGTCCATCTTTCGCCGGGGAGTGCTGGGCTCAGGCGCCGACATCTGTGCCTCCCTCAATGATCGTGCCTCCGGTCGCTGTTCCGTCCAGAAAATCACCCAGCCGGGAGATATGAAAGATCTCAGATCTGACCCCGGCACGGGCAAGTTCCATGAGTTCCCGTACCTTCCCCTCCATCCCTCCGGTCACGTCTGTATACACGGATCGACCGATAGAGAATTCTCCTGCTCTTTCGGGAGTGAGAAGGGGGATGACCTGCCCGCTCGAGAGTACCCCCGGGACATCGGTTGCGAGGCCAATACGTTCGAGCGGCATCAATCCTCCGAGATACCGGACAAACTGATCTCCGGATATGATACAGGCTCCCCGTGTCAGATCCAAAACAACATCTCCATGAAGGACCGGGACGATATGAAGGCCGAGCATCAGCGACAACTGGCGGTATTCACAGGAGACCAGGCGGCCACCATCCGCAAGACAACCATGCATCGGGTGGATGCCGACCGCCTCGACTCCCTGTTCACGAAGCGCTGCGACCACCGATTCATTCAACCGGCAGACCGCTTCATGCGTGATGGCGATTCCTTCCCGGTTCTGCTGATCCACGCCATGGGACAACCCGTATGCACGGGCCTCCGGGTGCCCGCACGAACCGGCTCCATGAATAATAATGATTGAGAGCTCTTCACGGGCGCCGATCTCCCCCGCTATCTGCCGGAGTGCTGCATGATCGATGCTACAATCACCGCTTTTATCGGTGATGATGCTCCCGCCCAGCTTTAGAAGGATACGTTCAGACATCTTTCTCCTTTCTTACCCCTTCGGTATCGATCGTGGTTATGAAAGCCCGGGCATCGCATGCCTCGATTGCACTGGCGATCCGGCTCTTCTGGGTCTTCGGGCAGAGGGCGATCATACACCCTCCCCCTCCCGCTCCGGTTAGTTTGGCACCATATGCCCCAGCAGCACGTGATGCGAGCACCAGGCGCGAGAGTGCCGGATGTCCGACGCCGATCGCATCGAGCAGTGCATGATTCATGTTCATCAGTTTTCCCAGTTCGGGAGGGTCACCGATATGATGCATCGCTTTCATAGTGATCGCTCCGATCGCTTCCAGCACCGGGTTGCAGATCTCAGGATTTTTTTTCCTCAGATCTGCTACCAGTTCAACCATTTTCGATGTATTATGGGAGATCAGGGAATTGCCGATCACCAGCGGAAATTGCTCGGGCGGTAACCTCCTTCGTGAACTGCCGGTGACAAGGACCAGACCTCCGAATGTGGAAACGGATGTGTCGGTCGCACTTGCTCTCCCCTTCTGGACCTTTTTTTCGATCGTGAATGCGATGTTTGCGATCTCCTCGCGGGTTCGCCCGAGGGTGAACTCGTCGTTGATGGCCGAGAGTGTGGCAACGGTGACCGCTGCGGATGAACCAAGACCGGATGAGCTCGGGAGTTGCGAATTCACGTAGATGCTCCCTTTAACTCCCATTTCCTCGAAGCAGTTGTCGATGTAGGGGGATTTGGCCCGATGGGCGGTCTTGCTCTTTCTTACGGTCACAAATACCCTTGGCTTTATCGCCATCGCCATACCGGGTTTCCCATAGACCACCGCATGCTCCCCGAACAGAAAGACCTTTCCGGGGGCACTCCATGTTGCCACCCTATATCACCGCGACAGCCGCATACCCCACGACTTCCCGGTCACCGGTGACATCCCCGCTGGTCGCGTACCGGAGTAGTTCGGCACGCTGCGCGCCCACTCCCCGGGTGATATGGCACATCGCGGCTATCGGCCCGTATCCACATGCGCTGACATTGCGTTCTCTTATACGATGGTAAAATGCGGGGATATCCAACGTTTTCAACGCCTCGATCGCATAGAGATCATTGGCTTTTGCGATATCGGCCGGTACATAATGTGAAAAATCGCTTGATGCGACGATAGTCACTTCCCTCCCCGTCTCGCGGACTACCCTGAGGACATCCTCTGCAAGTCGGGCCGCACTTTGTGGATCCTGATCGCCCATCATAATCGGTACAATGCGGGATCTCGGGAACCGGTATTTGATAAATGGCATCTGTACTTCCAGCGAATGTTCATCCTGGTGCGAGACCTCATCGACCTCCAGATCCAGGGCACGGATAAACTCCTGATCGGGGTCGATTATTCCCAGCGGCGTCTCCCAGGGGATCAGGGAAACGCAGGTCTGGTAACCCCGGTGGCTTGGCCCGATAACGATAAACGTACCGGCGAAGGAGGAGTGTACCGCTCCAAATGCATTCGCCGCTACTTCGCCCGAATAAATGTAACCCGCGTGGGGGGAGACGATCCCCCGGGCACTCATTTCGCTCTCCTTCCCCCGGAAGAACTTTTCCAGGAGCTGCTCGAGATGATTCGGGTCCCTCGGATAAAACATGCCCGCGACGGCGCTCTTCCGTATCTTCATCGGATTACCCTTAATTTTTCTGGTATATGAGCATTCGGTCTCACAGTTCGGTTTCGAAGTCCTCGGATGTCATTGAGGTGGATATTCCCCGAAGCCGGAGCATCTCCCGTGTCAGCAGGTAGTATATCATGGAGAGCGCCTTTCTTCCCTTGTTGTTGGTCGGTATCACCAGATCGATGAAACTGGTCATGTTATTCGTGTCGCAGAGTGCCACGATCGGGATTCCGGACTGCACGGCCTCCTTGATCACCTGCGAATCCCCTATCGGATCGGTCACTACCACGACCTGGGGTTCGATATACCCGTTCAGATTCTGATTCGTAAGCATCCCGGGGATGAACCGGCCGGTCACCGCCATACCGCCGATCGTCTCTGCAAATTTTCGTGCCGGGTACTGGCCATATTGCCGGGATGTGACGACGAGGATGTTCGGGGGTTCAAACTGGCTCAGGAATTTGGCAGCCGTCTTGATCCGCTCATCCGTCTCCCGGATGTCAAGGATATACAGACCGTCTCCTCGTACCCGGTAGATGAATTTCTTCATATCTTTGCTCTTCTGCTGCGTTCCGATATGGACTCCTGCGGCAAGGTACTCTTCCACGGGGACGAGCGGTTCTTTCAGTTCAATTTCCATTTCGTTTTCTGTCATGCGATCTGCTCCTCTATTCGGATTAGCTCGTTTAATTTGGCTATTCTTTCACCGCCGACCACGCCCGTCTTGATAAAGATGCAGTTGAAGGCGGTGGCAAGATGTGCAATCGTGGTGTCAGTCGTCTCTCCCGACCGGTGGCTCATGACGGTGTCCATTCCGTAGGTATGTGCGAGGCGGACCGCTTCATACGTGTCGGTCAGGGTCCCAACCTGGTTGGGCTTGATCAGGACACAGTTTGCAGAACCCGCTTCGATTCCCTGGACTATCCGCGACACGTTCGTTACAAAGAGATCATCCCCGCAGATCAGGCAACGATCTCCGACCTGTGCGGTCAGGTCGGCAAACCCGGAAAAATCTTCCTCGTGAAGGGGATCTTCTACATACACCAGTCCAAACCGGTCGACCAGTTCAGCAATATATGCGATCTGATCCTCGGTCGTGCGGTTTTGGGTCCGGTAATGGTAGAGTCCGTCTCCCCCCTGCCATTGCTGGCTCGCGGCTACGTCTACGCCCAGATGCACCTGGCATTCCATTGCATCGGATACCGATGCTGCGGCTTCGGTGACTATTTCAAATGCCTCTTCATCGGTTACCCTGGGTGCCCAGGCACCTTCATCGCCTTTCCCACAGGATCTCCCCCGTGTCATCAGGATCTCGTGGACTTTCCGGTGAACCGCGGCATTCGCAAAGACCGCTTCCGAAGTATCGGCGGTTCCGGTCGGCACTACCAGGAATTCCTGTATCTCAGTTGCCCCTTCCGCATGGGCACCTCCGCCGATTACATTCCCGAGCGGGAGCGGACAGCCACTGATAAAAATCCCCCCCAGGTACTGGAAGAGATCCATATCGAGTGATGAGGCCGCTGCCTTTGCATTCGCAAGGGATAATGCAACCGCGACATTTGCACCGATCGTTCCAAAATTCCCGGTCGCATCGAGCTCGCGGAGTAATCCGTCGAACCCTATCTGATCTCCTGCATCTTCCCCAATCAGGGTGGGAATAATATGCTCACGGGCATATTCCACTGCTTCTTTCGGTTCCCGTACAACTGCCTCGAAAGTTCCGGTACTGGCCCCGCTCGGTGCAGCCGCCCTCCCAAATCCATTTTCGGTCCATATATCCGTTTCTACCGTGCGGTTGCCCCGACTGTCCAGTATCACCCGTAGCTGGATATCCTGTATCATGGTCATGGGTATTCTACTTCCTCTTTACGGTGATGGGGATGACGTTATGCTGGAATTCCTCGATTGCGATCTCGAGGGGGTCAATCCTGGTGGTCTTGATCAACAACGGAGCACCCATCGATATTTGCAGAGCTCTGGCTCCGATGATCCTCGCTCTCTCATACCGGGTATACGACTGCATCCTCAATCCTCAAAATTCATGTCTGTTACTAATGAAATGGGGTCGCTGAGATTCGAACTCAGGTCACAGCATCCCGAACGCCATAGGATAGTCCAGGCTACCCCACGACCCCTCACTGGTATGGGTTGATATCATCAATTATCTCCTTATGCGTCAGCAGCATGCGTCTGCAGCAGTAACGCGTAAGGCCAAGGTCATCGAGGATCTGTTTTGGATCCTCGCCCGCTTCTTTCCGGCGTTTGAACTCCTCAAACGCCGGTGAAATGACCTTTCCGCAGGTGAAACATCGTACGGGTATCATCTGGTTCAATCCCCTTAACGATAAGACTTTTGGAATTTCTTCCTTGCGCCGCGGCCATGCGGTTTCTTCGATTCTTTCTGCCGCGAATCGTTAACCAGCAGGGTCCGATCAAACGTCAGGTACGTATCCTTAATCCGGGGATCATTGTGCCATTTCAGGATCCCCCGTGCGAGGGCGGTGCGGATCGCTTCGGCCTGACCCATGATTCCGCCTCCATGTACATCGATCGTCACATCCACACCGTTGACCGCATTCGGAACAAGATTCAGGGGTTCTGAGATCTTCATCCGGACGAGATCGTTATTGCAGAGCTCGAGTGGGACAGAATTTATCCTTATCCTGCCCTTACCTGACTTGAGCGTCGCCCTGGCGATTGCGGTCTTTCGTTTTCCACTGGTATTGATTATCTTCACCATGGTTTCACCTTAGAATTTTGCCCCGAGGAATGTGCTGACGGCTGCAAGCGTCACGAACTGGGGGTTGTTCAACCGATCTATGTGAGCTTCTTCAAGAGACTCCATCTCCGTACCGGAGAGTTCTCCCGGAACTCCGACGTAGATCTTGACCCGCTTTAATGCATCTGCCCCATATGGGCGTTTATAAGGGACCATTCCGCGGATTGTCCGTTTCACGATATGATCCGGCCTCCGGGGGAAGAATGGTCCTCCTTCACGTGAACCTCTGCTCCTCTTCAGCCCATAGGTGGCCAGCACCCGGGCCCTGCTTCCTGAAATGATCATCTTCTCGGCATTGACCATCGCGATGGTCTCTCCCTGGAGCGCCCGTTTCGCTACGAGACTTGCGGTACGCCCGAGAATCAGCCCTTCACCATTGATTACGGTCACCATCGTTGTCACCTGAGAATCCTGATCCTGCTTCCTTTCGGATTGTTACGGAGCAGTTCCTCGATCGTCATGCACTGGCCCCGGGCATCTCGGATCTTGCACGCAGCCGATTCGCTGAAATTAAGCGCAGCCACGTTCACCGATGCTTCGAGCACACCGCTTCCGAGCACCTTGCCGGGAACGAGGATGGTCTCGCCTTCATTCGCATACCGGTTGATCTTGGAAAGGTTGACTTCCGCATAATTTCTGCTGGGTGTTTCCAGCCGTGATGCGATCTCGCGCCAGATGTTCACTTCGTTCTCGCGTGAGGTGTCTTTGAGAAGCGTTATGAGCTGTACCAGACGTGGGTTCGTCTTCTTCTCGATGCTCTTCATCTCATGTTCCTCCTGAAATCTCATCGATCTGTCGGATCAGGTCCTGCGACTGTTCTTTCAGATACATGAGGCCCCGCTCGACGATCTCCCGGGCAGGAAGCGAACCATCGCCTTCTACCACAAAGATGAACCGTTCGGGATTCGTGGTAACCCTGATCGCGGATTCACTCCCGATCCCGCTCGAGAGACAGGCGCGCTCGCAGAGACGGCAGAGTGAACATTCCTCCAGCCTTCCCTCGATGACCTCCAGCTTATTATTCTGTGTACGGAGAATGTTCCGTGGGCACTCCTCGACACAGATACCGCATCCGTCGCAGATATCCCCGATGGTGATCACCGGGTAGTTTTTGTACCCGCATACGCTGGTCGGTTGCCACTTTGCGTGTTCCCTTCCGGTAGAGAGAAATGCTCGTGCCTCGATCACCACTTTCTGGTCCTTTGTCAGTTTGACGATCGGGATATTCCCGTCAGCGGGTATAGCGTTCGGATCCTGCGGGATAAGATCCTTGGATAAGACCGTCACCGGACCCTCGACGCTCATCGTGAACGTTGCCGTGCAGCCGGGACACCCTTCTCCGTTACAGGTACATTGCGACCTCGGGACATAGCAGCTCAGGTCTGTCTTTATGGGGATCAGGCCGATTCGCTGTGCCAGCACTTCATCGAAGAGGGCGCTCGTATTATCATAGATCCGGATGTCATCGATGGCAAGGGTGGGCACCTCTCCGATCATGGCTCTCCGAATTGCATTTGCAAATGCCGGGTATATCGGCCCCAGCTGGAAACGGCATGCATTTTCATCGACCCGGGAAAATATGATCTCCATTACACTCTCCTTCCCCGCCGGCCGCCCTTGGCCCGGATTGAATCGTGGGGAACCGGTGTTACGTCTTCAATGCGTCCGATCCTCATCCCCGCACGGGCAAGGGCGCGGATGGCTGCCTGTGCGCCGGGTCCGGGACTCCGTTGTTTACCCCGTCCTGGTGCCCTGACTTTAACATGGACTCCTATGATTCCCTTTTCCATCGCAGACTGTGCCACGTTCTGTGCCATCTGCATGGCAGCGTACGGAGAGCTCTCGTTCCGGTCCTGTTTGACAACCATGCCACCGCTGCTCTTGGTCACCGTTTCAGCACCGGACAGATCCGTGATCGTGATGATGGTATTGTTGAAAGAGGCGAATATGTGCGCGATACCCCACTTCTCTTTTTCAGTTGCCATAATCAGCGCACCACCTTCGTGATTCTCGCCCGCTCCGCATGGTCAGACGAGGAGATCGGGGAACCTCCGTAGTATGATATCTGGGATTCTTCCGCCCGGTTTACCCGGTACCCCGGGATATTTACCCTCCTGCCCCCGATCGCGATATGTCCGTGGGTGATAAATTGTCGGGACTGTTTCGGAGACCGGGCAAGACCCTGACGGTATACGAGGGTCTGCAGCCTCCTCTCGAGCTGCTGCTGCACCTTGAGTGAAAGGACGTTATCGATATCCGCATCCGGACCGAGGAGACCGAGACGCTGCATATGGCCGATCAATTCGTCCTTCTTGGTATCGATGATCGATGGTGCCGTCCCTGCCGACATCAATGCAAGGAGATCTCTGGCTGCCTTCCGGTACCGCCGAAGGATGCTCTGCGCTTTCCATACCTCGCGCTTGTTACGGAGCCCGTATTCGATCACGAGTCGTGTCTCTTCCTGAATACGTGACTTTTCAAAGGGGCGCTTTGGTGTCTCGTATTGTTTGTGATTCTTTCCCGGATAACCCATGCCATCACCGCCTTATTCCTTCTTTCTCCGCACGCCGACCGTGCTCCCTGTTCTTCCTGTGGACTTTGTCCGCTGGCCGCGCACCTTCTGCCCTGTTTCGTGTCGGATTCCCCTGTAACAGCGAATCTTTCTCATAAGGTTGATGTCCTCATCGCGTGCCATGATCACATCGGCGCCGAACAGATGCTTATTTTCGCCGGTATACACGTCCTTTGGCCGGTTGACCATCCATGCCGGCACAATGGTCCCGTATTTCTCGACTGCCTCGCGGAGCCGGTCGACATGTGCATCATCCAGCTTCCCCATGATGTCTTTTTCATTGACATTCGCGAGCCGTGCAATGACCCCGGCGGTATGCCTGCCCACGCCCTTGATACCCGTCAGGGCCACGATAACCTTTTTCGTTCCGTCAAGGTCTGTGTTGCTGACCCGTACAAAGTATTTTATTTCTTCTTCCTGTTGTGCCATTCCAATCCCTCACACACGGAGATATGCTCGAAACGCTGAGGGAGGGATTTGAACCCTCGAGTCCCAAGGGGACACAGGTTTAGCAAACCTGCGCCATACCAGGCTTGGCTACCTCAACAGAGAATCTCGCATCTTTCGATACTCGCAGCAAACATCTGCTGCTCCATGAATGGTGCTCTATAATATGTGCATAGTCTGATAATAACCCTTTGGGTTATTCCGTTCCTCCGGGCTGATGCCAGATTATCCCTTGTCGACGGCAACGATACTGCGAGTGTATAGTACAACAGAAAACAGGGCTACTGTCTGTGTTCGGATGAAGAGAACGATTTATTACGTATAAACCTTGTCAGAAACGATTCTGACCATTATTTTGGTATACGATCCTTCGTCAAAGTCCCTGTCGGAACACGACCCCTTTCTGCCGGTCCTTCCCGTTCACCCGGGATACACCGGAACCGATCAACCCGGATATCACGATCGGCAGGGCAATGGTTGCATCGACATGGCACTGAACCTGGAGGGTGCCGGGAGATTCCTTCCCCCAGCTGATCGCCTCATCAAATGTGCATCCGGAAAGCCCGCCCCAGTGTGGAGCATCCGTGGTATACTGGATCGCATAGTCATGACCGCCCAGATCCTTCTCGTGAATGGACCCGATCACCTGTGTCTGCTGGATAAAATTCTTCGGCACGCCACCGCCGATGTAAATCACTCCGGTCTTTCTTGCATCCTCGACCATCCGGGTGATCTCGTCTGCATCCAGAACCTGGTCGATATCCACGTCGAAACCTCGTCTTCGGGCGATCAGAAGCCCGATCCCGATCGAGGAGTCACTGAGAGCCGGGATGAAGATCGGTACTTTTTCTTTTATGCAGGTGGAGATGAACGATTCGCGGCCAGGATGTTCACGAAGGAGATACTCGCCATACCGTTCAATGAACTCCCGGGAAGACCCGCGGAACGGTGCAATCGTTTCGCCGAACCCTGCAATGCCCCGGTCGACCTGGCGGAACTCCTCTTCGTACGCAAAAACATCGTAGATCCGATCGATGCCTTTCTCGTATAAATCTGCATCGTTTGCACGATGGTGCCCGAGATAATGGCGGATACCAAGATGCTCGCATGCATCATGGAAAATGTTCGCCCCGGTAGAGACCACGACATCCACGAAATGATGCCGGATCATCTCTATCAGGCACGCCTGCATCCCACCGGGAATCATCGCTCCCGAGAGGCCAAAAAAGATCGTGCAATCCGGATCCTGGACCATCCGTTTCCAGACCGCGAGCGACTCCCCGAGTTTCCTGCCCTGGAACCCGGTCTGGCTCATACCCTCCAGCAGACGATTTACGTCGTTTATTGGCGAAACAGGCGTAGTGGGCTTCATATACTCTTCCTGTGGTACAATAGTTCGGGCGGGGGATTGATAAGGGTATTCAGAGAAGCCCGGAAGGAAAGAACTGATTCAACCATGTGAACATAGCATATAAAATGGGTTCCGATTGAACGATCGGCCAGTTGTTGTATAAGATTGAAACAGACGCGATAAGCCCGCAGTTGGGCAGTCAGTCGGAATGATTTTTTAAAAAAATCAGAGGCCCCGGATCATAGACGATCGGGTGATCATACCGCACAACCTTCCGTTTGCGGTGACCGGGAGGGAGCTGATGTTCTTCGCGAGCATCAGGTCGATCACATCGGGGATCTTTGCATCGGAGCTGATCGAAACAAACGGGCTGCTCATGATATCTTTCACGAGAAGGTTCCGGACACGGTTCTCCTGGTGTCTCCCTTCAACCAGTTCCCGGAACCGCTTCATGGCGATCGCCACATCGGTCTCGGTCACAATCCCGATTGCCTGATCTTTTTCGGTCACGACGAACCGGCTGATGCAGTCGTCGAGCATTCTCCGCCGGAGATGGACCACGCGCTCCTCGACGTCGATCGTGCAGATCGGCTCCATCATATCCTCGATATTCCCACCCGGCTGGTACTTCCGGAGGAGGTCTGCTGCCGTTACCTGACCGATGAGCCGGTGTTCCGAATCATAGACGACAACCAGTTTGTAATGCTGGAGAAGCGGGACGAGAACATCGAGATCCTGGTCCGGATACACCGTGGTGAAATCCTCCTCTACGGAATTGGCCACATGGATGGATGTGGGGGATACGACGGAGTTCTTTCGGGTCCCGAGTTTCTCCGCTATCGCCATGCGGGAGACGGTACCCACTACGGTGTTATTGTGCGTGACGATCAGCGGATCGATCCCTTCATCGATCATTTTGTCAAGCGCCTCGGTTAGCAACGCCGATTTGGCGATGGTGACCGGTTTTGACATAATATCCTTGATAATTAATTCACCCTTCATTGTGCCACTTTCCGTATGATATCATCCCGCTTAACAATTCCCTTGATTTCGTCCTTCTCCATCACGACCACACTGTTGATCTGGTGATCGCGCATAAGACCGACCGCATCCCGGATCGGGAGATCCGCTTTGCAGGTGATCACCGGGCGGCTCATCAGATCCTCGGCTATCGCTGACATGTCGAGGACATACCGGAATCCCTTCCGGCCACCAGCCTCCTCCTTCCTGAGCATGGTCACTTCCTTCTCCGGGAGACTCAATTTGTCATCCTGGTACTGATAAAATGCCAGGTTGCTCTCCGTTATAATCCCTGCAAGCGTCGCATTATCATTCACGACCACGACCTTGTCATCCCGTTCGATCATCGTGTCGATCACATGCGCGAGAGAATGGAGGCGGCTGACGGTTACCACATCTTCCATGATATCGGATACTTTCCCTGAAAGCTGTTTGACTGCGGTAGACTGCATTACATCCGATTTGGTAACGATTCCGACGACCTCCCCGGTATCGACCACGGGAAGCCCGCTGATCTGATGATCGATCATCAGGGCGGCAATCTCACGGATGCTTGAGTCCGGATAGGCACAGATCGGATCTTTTGTCATAAAAAGGCTGACCGGGATGTGATCTATCGGACGACGTCTCCACATCGGCTCACTCTGACGAAGCCGGTATCCGATATCTTTTTTGGTTATTATACCGACCAGCTGGTTGTTTTCTATGACCAGCAGGCGGGAGATCCGGTGTTTAAGCATGAGATGTCTTGCATGAGCGACATTCTCCGCCGGCGTCACGATATAGATCGGGCTTGTCATCACGTCTGATGCTTTCATCGCTGTTCACTCCTCCGAGAGCGCTTTTACAAGATCGAACTCAGTTACCAGTCCGATCAGGCGGGTATCTTCAATGACCGGTAATGCCCCGACGTTTTTATCGAGCATTTCCCGTGCAGCCTCGTAGACCGTCCGATCTGCCGTCGTCGTGTGCAGGTTCCCTGTAACAAGGAGCCGGATCGGGAGCCCCATCACCTCTGCGACATCCCCGGTGACCAGCTGATCGAACACCTGACCGGTCCCGAGGTACTTCATCACATCAGTCGTGGTGATAATGCCATACAGAACCTCATCGGATACGACCGGGAGCCTCCGGAACCGGTGCTCGGTCATCTCCCTTGTCACGGTCCCAATCGGGCTGTCCGGGGCAGTCACCCGGAGTCTGGTACTCATCACGTCCTCGACGCTTAAACGGCTCTTCTCCAGGGCCAGTACCCTCATAACATCCCGTTCGGTAACGATTCCGACCAGGGTCTCCGCCTCGTCCACGATCGGTATTCCTCCGATCTTTTTCCCGACAATGATCTCCACTACATCGGCAATACCCGAACGATGCGAAAGGGAGGTCAGTTTCTGCGTCATTATGCTTCGAACGCTCTCATTAATCGCAGCGAGAAGATTCCCGTCGTGCTTTACCTGAACGAGGTTGAACTTGTCGCCTCCTCCCATGAAATTGATCACGTCACCTGATGTGACGATCCCCCTCAGTTTCCTGCTTCCGGCGTCGACCACCGGGAGCCGGCGGAACCCTTCCCGGGTCATTGTTTCGATCGCACCAAGAATGGTCGTACTCGGGGGTACGGAGATCACGTCACGCGTTGCGAGCGCCATGATCTCCCCCTCCTGCTCGACGATATGGGATTTGAAATCCACCGGGCCTCTGTCCATTTTTCCCGGCATTTTCAGGAGTTTATCCGCCTGTTTGATCTTCCGGTCATTTTGATGCATTAAATCAACACTTCCTCTATTTTCCTGTCAGATAATGGGAAAATCATTGTATATTGAATATTCAACATGATGTTCAGCCCCGGGGAATCCACGTGTGCTTTTGGACCCGGGAGAGGGGTCTTCTGTCATACCCTATGTAAGCCCCTTAAGGACGTCATGGCGGTCGATAACCCCCACCAGAACCCCGTTCTCGACAACCGGCAGAATACTGATGTCGTGAGTTGCCATCAGTTTTGCTGCTGAACCCACCGGTTCATCGGGGCCGATCGTGAACATCTGCTTGGTCATCACCGTCTCAACCAATATATTTCCGGAGTTTTCAAGGGCAGATCGGAGACGTCCTTCCCGGAGCAGATCCCGGCGGGAAATGATACCGACCAGCCGTCTCTTTTTCATCACCGGAAAAACCGTAAACCCGCTCTCAACGATCAGGCCGAAAATTTTCTGGATGGTGTCGTCTGCAGAACAGGTTACCGGTTTTTTTGTCATACTGTCCGATACGGTCCCTTTGAGTTCCCGCCGGGTTATGATCACCGGGAACAGTTCCGAAAGGAGTACGCCTCCCAGGATCTGCAGTTGCTTATCGACGACCGGAGCACTATCCGTTTTACCATCCCGCATGGACCGGACGACGTCTTCGATTTCATCATCGGAATGTGCCGGTATCACCTCGTGCAGGAACCCTTCGACCGTCACATTGGATTTTGTCGCCGTAATACGAAGTACATCAGTGATATCGATATACCCGAGGAGTTTCTTTTTCCCATCGTGCACATAGATCTCCCGGTACACATCATCCCGCAGGATCTGTCTCGCACGGGTTACCGGGTCATTATATTTGAGCAGTGGAATGTCGATCAGGAAGTCTGATACGAGTTTCATTGGAGAAATTCCTCCTCGCGGCAGGATGGGCAGAGCATCACATTGTCGATCCGCCGGAGATCATCCGACATCTGACCGCACCGGTTACACATGCCGACTTCGACAAGGTCTTCACGGTTGATCTCGATCAGGTCGGTCATCAGTTCATTGATCTCTGTGGATATCGTAAGGATATCACGAACCGTAACTATCCCGATGACTTTCAGGTTCTCATCCACCACGGGAAGCCTTCGGACCCGGTGCTTTGTCATCATGTGCGCAGCGTCCCCCACCGTTTTATCAGCCTCGATAGTGATCAGCGGGGTACTCATAATCTCGCTGACATGGACTGAACCCGGTTTTTTGTCCTTGGCGACTATCTTACAATTAATGTCTTCTTCTGTCACGATACCGATCGGCAGGTGATTCCGGAGAACAATACAACTCCCGACTTCGTCCCGGCACATCGTCATGGCTGCCTTGGCAACCGTCGCGTCGTGACCGATGGTCGTAGGATTCCTCCGCATAATCTCCTTCAGTGGCACGCGGGTCTCGAAACGGATTGAATCAGAGGTTTTTTTCACCAGATCACCCCCATATGCGCGCTTTCTGCTATGGGTGAATACAGTTTACACTTACTGTAAGCCATCAATATAAAAGAATTGGTCTATATATAACCTCCCCGATGGCCGGGGGCACGCATATTTTTTCATAAAAAACCTAATAAACGTGTATTTCATAGTGTTATATGTAATCGCTCCGGCACTCCCGGGAACCCATGGGGAGAATCGTCGGGGCGGTCCGGGGTGCAGGATGGATATTTTCGGTCAGACAAAAAATACCTTTTCGCGATTTTTGGCGGCCTTTTTCAAGAAAAGGCGTTCACGAATCGGTATATATGGTCCTCCCAACTCGGGGAAGACCACTCTGGCAAACAGGATCGCCCGGGACTGGACCGGCGAAGAAGTGGGACTGGTGAGCGAGGTCCCTCATGAAACACGCCGTGCATTGAGAAAACAGGATATCTGCATCACGGGAAACAACGGGAACACCATCACGATCGATATCGTCGACACGCCGGGCGTTACCACGAAGATCGATTATAAGGAGTTCCTTGAATACGGCGTGGATCGTGACCAGGCGATCATCCGGGCACGGGAGGCGACGGAGGGCGTAGCCGAGGCGATGCACTGGTTGCGGGAAGATATCGACGGGGTGATCTACATGCTCGATGCAACGCAGGATCCGTTCTTGCAGGTGAACATCATGATGATAGGGATCATCGAGAGCAGGCATCTCCCGATCATCATCGTTGCAAACAAGATTGACCTGCCCGATGCCTCTCCGCAGCGGATCCGGAACGCGTTCCCCCAGCATCCGGTCATTCCCATATCATGCCTGGAGGGCAAGAACATTGAAGATCTCTATGAAAAAATGGTGTACAATTTCCGGTGAAGAACGATGATCGAGGGTGTGCAGATAGACCTCATCTCGGAGGAACGGCTTTCGAAGCTGACATCGATGGAAAAGATACGCCTGATACTCGACGATGTGCGTCAGGGGACGATCGTCATCCTCGAGAAAGGCCTTGCCCCCGATGAGCAGAGCAGCCTGATTGAAATGACGATGCGGGAGATATTCCCAGATGGCTTTAATGGCATCGAGATCGAGACGTATCCCGCACGGGAAGAAGGATCATTTCTCGCACGTCTCCTCGGACGGGTTCCGGAGTCCCGGATGACGGTGATCGGCCCGGCAAACCAGTTGAAGATGATCAGAAAGGACCGGGATCTGATCAGTGCATGGGTTTCTTCACGGTGAGATATGCCGCATCAGTGTGTGAAATGTGGAAAAGAATATAAAGTGGCCTCCCTGGTGGTTTTAAAAGGGTGTGAGATCTGTGGAGGAAAAAAATTCCTCTTTGTTACCGACCGGCCACAACGGGAGATGGATGAATCCATAGAGAAGCGGGAGATCAGTCCCCAAAAGATGATCCCTCCTGAAGAGGAGGAGGATTCAGGTCAGGTTGTTGAAGATGGCGAACGGGTGGAGAGCGTCCGGATTGTTTCACCCGGGACCTATGAACTGAATATTGCAAAGATGGCCGAGAGTGATGACCGGGTCGTACGAATCGGTAAGGCGGGAAGCTATATGGTCGATCTCCACTCCATGGTGAAAGCCCGGAGAAAGAAACAATCCCAGAAATGATGATTTATTATCCCTTTTTTAAACTCGTTGTCCTTCCATAAAAAAGGGGGAAGAATTCATCCCGGATCTTCATCATCCTTACCTGGACTGGCCGATCAAACACCGTGGAACGAGCTGTGGTCCCGCTCCTCCGAAATAACGGAGGTTAACAGACAGGCATTTCATTCTGATGGAAAAAAGCTAAAAAATTAACTGATATTATCAACGCTGTAACCTTTATCGGCTAATAGTTCTTTCACGCGCTCCCGATGGTTCCCCTGGAGTTCTATAGAATTCCCCTTGACCGTTCCCCCACAGGCGAGTTTCCCTTTCATAAATTTTGAAAGATCTTCGAGATCAATATCGGTCGGATCCAGTCCTTCGATGACCGTTACTTCCTTCCCGTACCGCCGTTTATTCACCTTGACATTGATCCTCTGCTGCTCCTTTGCTACCTCCTCACAGATGCACAATTCTTTAGGTAATCCACAGGTTGGACATATCCCACCATTCATTACATGTACCTTCAAGGTCTCGTTATATATTTGTTCGCATGAATGGAGGGCTCTCTGAAGATTACTCCCCCGGAACGCCCATGATATTCCGTTCGTCGGCCCCGACCGGGGGTCCGGGAACGGGTAGGGTAGTTGCAATCCAGGTTTCTACCGCTACGACCCGGTCTCTGGCAGGACGTTGTCCAAACGGCAGGTATCGCACCCGCTGGAGATGACCTGATCTGCCTTGCTGTTATACCGGTAAACCGTGATCCCTTTACATCCCAGCTCCCGTGCAAAGGAAAAAATTCTGCATATCTCCTCCGGAGTGGTGTTTTCCGGAACATTCACCGTTTTTGAAACGGCATTGTCCACATGCTTCTGCACGGTGGCCTGCATGCGAACATGAAATTCCGGCTGGATCTCAGCGGCCGTCCTGAGTAGTTCCTTCTTATCCTCCGGGATCGGGAGATCCTGGACACTCCCCGTCGCCCGGATGTGTGCAAGCATGTCGACTCCGCCGCCTTCGGATTTCACCAGTGCTTTCACAACCGGGTGGACCATCACAATGGGAGTTCCGGTGATGGACCGCCGGATAACGAGGGAGAATATAGGTTCGATGCCGCTGCTGGTGCAGGCAATCAGGTGCAGTGAGCCGGTCGGAGCCACCGTGGTCACCGTTGCGTTCCTCATATCTCCGCTATAGATGCTCTGCCCGATCGCAGGAAACGACCCCAGCTCCGCCCCGAGTTCCCGGGACCTTTCATGTGCCTCCTCCTGAATGAAGCCCATGATCCGGTCGCAGAGGGAAAGGGCTTCCTTTGACTCATACGGGATACCGAGCTGGACGAACGCATCTGCCAGGCCCATGACACCGAGACCGATCTTCCGGGTCAGGAGGGTTTTCTCCCCTATTGCCGGAACAGGAAACCGGTTGACATCGATGACCGCATCAAGAAATTCCACCGCGAGCCTGACGATCGAACGGAGCAGATCATAATCCAGCTCGTCTTTGCCGATGCACCGGGCGAGATTGATGCTTCCCAGATTGCAACTTTCGTACGGGAGCAAAGGCTGTTCCCCGCAGGGATTGGTCGCCTCGATCTGGCCGAGACCGGGAACCGTATTTTTCGCATTGATCGTATCGAGGAAGAGTACCCCGGGATCTCCCGTCCGCCATGCCGCCTCGCCGAGGGTCTGCCACAGGGAGAGCGGGTCAATACAGCCCCAGGTCCTCCCATCTCGGGGGTTGATAAGTTCATACGCTTCCCCCCGTTCGAGGCACCGGAAGAAGAATTCATCAAACCCGACTGACAGGTTGAAGTTCTGCAGTCCGCCATCCTGTTTGCTCGAGATGAATTCCATAATATCCGGGTGCGAGCTGGCTAAAACTCCCATATTTGCACCCCTTCGTTTCCCTCCCTGTTTCAACGCAGTTGTTGCTTCATTAAATACCTGGATGAAGGGGATTGGTCCGCTTGCAACCCCGTCTGTTCCCCGGTACACTATCCCCACGGGGGCGAAGATGCGAGAAGGAAAACCCGGTCCCTCCACCACTCTGATGGATTCTGGCCATATGGGAAAGGGTGGTAAATATACTCTCGATCGAATCTTCCACGGGAAGCACAAAACAAGCGGAAAGCTGTCCTATCGGCGCACCGGCGTTCATGAGTGTGGGGGAATTCGGGAGAAACCTGAGTGCTTCCATCATCTCCCGGAACTCGGCTGCTTTCCCGCGGTCTACGGCCTCTGCCACCCGGGAGAACATTCCCTCGGGTGTTTCACCGGGCTGGAGATACCGGCTGGTGAGGAGTGCACGTGCCGTGACATTGAGCTGCATATGACATCCAGAAGGTACCTCTTTTATTTAAAATCCACCCCCATGATAGAGCTGCATGTCATTGATGGTGGCCGGTACCGCCTCTCATGTCGGGAAAAGTACCGTGGTTGCGGCAATCTGCCGATCCCTTGCCCGTCGCGGATACCGGGTTGCACCGTTCAAGTCTCAGAATATGAGTCTGAATTCGTTTGTGACGCGAGACGGCTGTGAAATTGGCATTGCCCAGGCCATCCAGGCAGAGGCTGCACAGGTTGAGCCGACCGCCGACATGAACCCCGTCCTTCTGAAACCGAAAGGAGACCAGATCTCCCAGGTTGTTCTCCTGGGACATCCCTATCGTGATGTCCCGATCGCCGACTATTATCGGGAGACCGATTTCCTGCTGAAAGAAGTGCTTGCCGCGGCATCCCGGCTGAAGGCGTCCTATGACCATATTATCATCGAGGGAGCAGGAGGAGCAGCCGAATTGAACCTCTATACCCGCGATATCGCGAATATACGGCTTGCGAGGGCATTGATGCCCCCGATAATCCTGGTTGCGGATATAGAACGGGGGGGTGTTTTCGCACAGATTTATGGAACTATCGAGCTTCTGCCACCCGATCTGAAGGGACTTGTGCGGGGAGTGATCATCAATAAATTCAGGGGAGATCCAGCCATTTTCGAGGATGGTATACGGGAGATCGAGCGATTGACTGGTATTCCCGTGCTCGGAGTTCTTCCTCATCTGGACATCCCGCTCCCGAGTGAAGACTCCCTTTCCCTCGCTGATAAAAAATCGCAGAACGGGGAAGTCCGGATCGCGATCCTCAGGCACCCGCGGATCTCCAATTTCACTGATTTTGAGCTTCTCGAACGGTATACAGCGGTGGAATATGTTCCTTACGGCGCTCCTCTCGGGGGGTACGACTGTATCATTCTTCCCGGGACAAAAAATACCATAGATGATCTGAAACTGCTTATCTCCAGCGGTACGGCGGAGGCAATCCAACGGGCACGGTATAACAGGGTGCCGATCATCGGGATCTGCGGGGGATACCAGATGCTCGGCCGCCAGATCATCGATACCGGTGGCATCGAATCCGAGAGTGGTACATATCCCGGGCTCGGCCTTCTGGATGGCGTCACCCGATTTGAGCGGTATGAAAAATGTACCACCCAGGTCTCCCGTCGGGCTTCCCCGATACCGCCCATATTGTCAGGAATCGATAAGGTATCCGGATACGAGATCCATATGGGGTTTACTTCACGGGGAAAGGATCCGGAATCTTTTCAGGGTGAGGGGGCGGCGACCGCTGACGGCCTGGTATTTGGTACCTACATGCACGGTCTTTTTACCAATCTTTCCGCACTTGATGCCCTGCTCTCGTACCTCTATGAAAGAAAAGGGCTGGTTTATAATCGGGCCGGTGAAAGGCCACGGAAAGACCCGTATGACATTCTTTCTTCAGAATTCGAGAAGAACGTGGATATCGAAGCCATTATTTCTCTCTGTTCTTCCGGAAATCTGCAGGGATGCCCATAATTCCTGCTTGTACCGGTTTTCCATCGAAATAAGAATCTGATGATCAGCCGATCAGGTTCATGATGCTCCGGAACCCTTCGGATCTCCGGTCTCCGCACTTCACCGACTCGACACGGGCCAGGTCGACATTTTCTGTCGCCCTGTGGGCCACACAAAAGGCGAGCGCAGGCGATTTAACCCACTTTCCGTCCACCAGGAAATATCGGGAATGGACACAGAACCGGCAGTGTTCCAGGGTTTCGGCCTTTTCCTCAAGGCATTGAACACTTCCCTTCCTCACGGGGAGAATACGATACTGGTCTTCACTCATTCGGATCACTCCTGATGAAAAGGATCACTGGTCATAGGCGACGGTGATTCTCCTGCCGCTGTACCCGGCAATCTTCTCGTCAAGCACCGTTATTATCCCGGGAATGGATGATTTCGCGGAAGAATTTCTCAATTCCAGTTCTCGAGCCGCCGCATCCGCTTCACCGAGATCGGTCTCAAGCCGACGTACTTTCTTCTCCAGTTCCTTCCGGCGTCGGGAGAGCGGGTGTGAATCGAGGGACTGCGTTACATCCTGCAGTTCCCGGCTGCTCTTATCGTATCTTCCGAGCCCATTCACGACGTAACTCATAAGATTTGTCGGATCTGTGAAAAGCGTCTTTTCTTCTTTGTTCTTTAAGACAATGTCTCCTGTTTCGATCATTTCCGTCACCGGCGGAAGTGCTGCATCCACTGCCCCGATCAATTCATCTCTCGACACCGATTCATGCTGCTGAAGCATCGAAAGGGCATTCCGGATCTGTTTTGCCATTACCATCTCCTGTTTCCGGCCGGCAATCTTCTCTCCTTTCCCAAATACGTGCTGGACCACCCCGATCAGTGCGGTAAGTTCGCGGGCCGCATCCTCCTTCTCTACGGTCATGGTTGCGATCCGGGACTTTAACTCTGCAATTTCACGGTTGGCAGGATCATTTTCAACAGATTTCAATTCAGCCTCCACCCCTCCTATCTCTTTACGGACTGCCCCGACCCGGTTCCGGAGAGCCATGCCGGTTCCCTCCGTATCTATGGAGAGTGCATGATTCCTGATCAAATCCTCGTGAACCGATCGTATCTGGCGGATTGCTTCTTTTTTCCTGCGTGCTTCGGCCATAACAGGGTTCAGGGTATTTATTTCCCTTCCGATTTCGTCGATCGCCATTCGGATCTGTTTCATCTCCTCGGGGTATGCACCCTGAAGATGTCTTCCCTGCCCCCTCATGCCGCCTATACATCCTTTCAGGCTTTCCGTGGCCGCTTTATAGAAATCCTCGGGTTCTTCAGGGAGGTTTCTTGAACATGCCGAGTGCATCGCTTTCTCGAAGAGCGGAAGCGTGGATCTTGTCACCTGTCCAAGCTTCGGGTGGAATGCTTCTTTCTGTTCGGTCGACGAAAGCCCGTCGACGAGATCCATGATTCGTTCGCGGGCCGCAGAAATTCGGATCCGGACACTTTCTGTCTCTCCGATGAGTTCCTCCTCAAGGCGCCGTTCCTCCAAATTAAGCCAATCCGGTATCCCGGTACAGGGAATGATCTCGGCCGGGGGCTGGTCCTTTTTAAAGGCATCTTTGAGAAATTTAAACATGAAAATCTCCCGATCAGATATCGCAGTCCTTTCGTGTGATCTGCCGGAGCCGTCCCACGCCGTCGATCTCACGGATAACCTGCGCTGCCGCAGGCGGTACCAGGTATTCCCATGGTTCCCCTGATATCATTCTTCTCCGAATCTCTGTGCCGCTATGGGTATCCCGTTCATACATCGCCGGAGACTGAACTGCAAGACCCTCCTCCTCGAAGAGGCGCATGACAAGGGGATTGCTGGAATAGATGTGATCAAACGGCGGGGACATCGAGCGTACATGCGCGACCCATAATGCATTCCGCCTGATATCCTCTATAGGAATGACGTATATGGGACAATCCAGATTCTGGAGGGCGGCATGGATCATCAGGACCCGTTCTCCGGCTGTGAACGGGTTTTCGGGTTCATGGCTAAGCTGTGCACTCCCTACACCGATCACGACCTCATCCTCCCTCCCCGCAATCATTTCAAGAACTGACTGGTGCCCGTTATGGTACGGCTGGAAACGGCCGATGTAAAATGCCCTATTCATGAGAGATCCCCATATTTGCAATACGCGCCGCAAATGCCCCGGCCGTGAACCCGGCATCGATATTTACCACGGCGAGCACCGAACAGGACTGGAGCATACTCGCAAGCGCTGCCTTCCCGTGACCCATGTACCCGTATCCGGTGCTCACCGGTACGCCGATAACCGGGCGGTCGACCAGCCCGGCCACCACAGCGGGAAGTGTCCCCTCGCGGCCTGCGGCGACAATGAGGACATGCGCATCGAGGAGATCTTTTATTGCCGGGAAGAGGCGGTGGATGCCCGCCGCGCCCACATCGTACGCGGTGCAGACCCTGCACCCCATTTCTTCAGCAATCACCCGTGCTTCCTCCGCTACCGGGATATCGGATGTTCCGGCAGTGATGATCCCGACAACGCCACCGGAATGTTCGACAGGGGGAACCCGGGAAAGAACCGCTACTCTGCCCAACGAATAGTATTTCATGGTGATTCCGGTCTGTTCGCCCTGCTTCTTGATCTCGGTCCATTGTTCGGGGGAAATTCTCGTGAGGATGCATCTTCCCGCCTCTCCGACACACCCCATCGCGATCCGGGCGAGGTGCCCGATCTCCTTCCCTTCGGCGAGGATCACCTCCGGAATTCCACACCGCACCTGCCGGCCGAGGTCAAGCCGCGCGATCTCTCCGATCGTCTCGATCCTGAGCCCCTCGATCTCCCTGACTGCCTCTTCGAGGGTGATGGTATGCTCCTGGAGACGGGAGAGGACCTGGCCGAGCATGTCATGGGATCTCATGGTTTGATAATAAAGATATGGCTTGGCGGATAATAATACGTTCATAATTATGAACTACCTTATCTATGTGGCGATATTCGGGGTCGCTGTTCTATTTTTTCTGTGGCTCCGTGACGCACGCATATTTTATCGGACCGGCAAACCCGGTTACCGGAAGGCTGCATACCAGGGCGTGTTATTTGGCGCGCTCGCCCTTCTTGGTGCCATGATTACCGCCTATTCTGAAAACCTGCCCATTCTCGGTCTCGGGATCATCCTGGGGGCATTATACCTGCAGGGTCGGATACAACGGGAGAAGGTCTGGACAGATGAGAGCACCTGGGAACGGTTTTTTGGTTCGGTGAAGATCGCGTCGCGGGTCAATAAGAAAGAGTTGGTCGGGAATCGATGATGCTGCAGAAACCACGGGGAACACGGGATTTTTTACCGGATGAAATGGATGCCAGACGGGAGGTCGAGCTACGCCTGCGGGAATGTGCCCGGCGGTGGGGATACCGTGAAGTATCCACACCGGTCTTCGAAGAACTCGATCTGTTCACCCTTCGTTCCGGGGAAGGGATTATTGAGGAGATGTACGTTTTCGAGGACAAGGGTGGGAGGAAGATGGCGCTTCGGCCTGAAATCACTGCACCGGTTCTCCGAATGTATGTGAACGAGGCACGGGTATGGCCAAAGCCCCTCCGATGGTGCTATTTTGCAGACTGCTTCCGGTACGAACGCCCTCAGAAAGGTCGGTACCGGCAGTTCTGGCAATTCGGTGTCGAGCTGATCGGGGCGGATACCCCGCTCGCCGATGCAGAAGTGATCATGCTCGCATCAGAGCTCCTGGATTCCACCGGGATATCATATACCCTCCAGATCGGGCACCTGGGTTTCATGCGTCAGCTTCTGGCAGGAATCGACGCGGGCGTGAAGTGCAGGATACGCCAGTTCCTTGACAAGAGGGAGTTCGATGAACTTGCCGCATTTCTCGAGTGTGAAGGCCATAGCAAACTCTGGAATAAGCTCACGGATATAGTGGATTGCCGGACTCTGGATGAGGCATGGGGAATATGCGGAGATCTTCCCGAACAGGAACGGATCACGCAGACATTCGCGCTCCTCGATGACACGGGGATCCGGTACTCACTCAATCCGGGCATCGCACGGGGCCTCGATTACTATACCGGCATTGTGTTCGAGGCCTTTGCAGAGAATCTGGGGGCGGAAAATCAGATCCTTGGAGGAGGAGGCTACCGGCTCGCACACCTGTTCGGTGGAGACGACGTGCCATCCTGTGGATTTGCCCTCGGGTTCGACCGCGTGATGGTCGCCCGCGGTACATTTTCAGCAAGAGAGGGGCATATCGTAGGCATCGTGCATACGAAGGAGGGATGTGGACGGGCACTCGAAGTCGCCCGTGCGTTTCGAAGCGCAGGGATCAGGACTGAGATCGATCTCACTGACCGTTCCATCGGCGCACAGATCGCTCATACCTCACGAACCGCGGGATTTGCGGTGATCATCGGGCGTCGGGAGACCGAATCGGGGCTTGTCACGTTAAAAAATCTTAAAAGCGGCATTCAGAGGGAGATCAGCCTGGAAGAGGCGATCGGAGAGGTGATCGCGGATGGCGCTTGCTGACGAACTGGCCAGACAACAGCGAAGTATCAGTGTAGCGGAATTTTTTGAAAAGAACAAACATCTGCTTGGTTTTGATTCCCCGACCCGGGGTATCATTACGACGATCAAAGAAGCCGTTGACAATGCACTCGATGCCTGTGAAGAGGCAAGGGTTCTTCCCGATATATATATCGGAATAAAAAAGGTCTCTCCTGAAGTGTTCAGGATTATCGTTGAAGACAACGGCCCCGGCATCGTGCCCGCACAGATACCCTTCGTCTTTGGAAAACTGCTCTATGGTTCCCGGTTTCATCAGATTAAACAGAGCCGTGGCCAGCAGGGAATCGGCATCAGCGCCGCGGTCCTCTATGCACAGCTGACAACAGGTGTGCCCACCATCATCGTATCCCGGACAGGTCCCGAGTCCCCTGCGCACCGGTTCGAACTCCAGATCCATATCGAATCAAATGAACCGGAGGTTCTGTCTCATGATGAGGTGGAATGGGACCGGCCCCATGGCACCCGGGTTCAGATCGAGTTCAAGAGTTCTCTCGCCGCGAAGAAGCGCCTTCTCGAGTATCTTAAATATACCTCGGTCGTGAATCCGCACGCCCGTATCAGGGTTGAGATCGATGACGAGTCTTTACTTTTTGAGCGGGTGAGCGATGAGGTGATCGTCTGCCCGGAACCGATTCAGCCACATCCCCACGGTATCGAGATCGGAACACTCAAACGAATGGGTGCATCGAGTGATCTGGTACTCGAGGAATTTCTCATCAGCGGGTTTTCCCGTGTAGGAAAAAAGACCGCGGAGGAGATCTGTTTCCGTTCAGAAATTTCCGGAAGACGTCCCGTCAAATCACTGACAAATGACGAACAGAAGCGCCTGCTGGAGACGATGCAACAGGTAAAGGTCCCGGCTACTCCGACATCGCAGTGCCTTTCGCCGATCGGGGAGGAATTAATCCGGCAGGGTCTGGAAAAAGAATTCCAGATGGATTTTGTCCGGGCGCGGACACGTCCGAGCGCCATATTCTCCGGACACCCGTTTCTGGTCGAAGCCGCCATCGGCTACGGGGGCAGGCTTGACCCGGAGGGGAATGCCCAGATCCTTCGCTTCGCAAATCGTGTCCCCCTCATGTACCAGCAGGGTGCGTGTGCGATAACAGCAGGTGTCGCATCGGTGAACTGGAAGGGTTATGGGATCTCCCAGTCCGGCCTCCCCACCGGGCCGGTCCTCCTGCTCGTCCATGTGGCCTCGACCAATGTACCGTTCACCAGCGAGAGCAAAGATGCAATAGCAGATATTGTGGAGATTGAACGTGAAATTGTCCTCGTTTTACAGGAACTGGGGCGGGAACTCAAGACGTATCTTTCCCGGAGGGATAAGAGCAAACAGCAGGAAGACCGGGCGAGGGCAGTCTGTATGATAATTCCGGAGATCGCGGGAAAGGTGAGCGAGATAGTGGAACTACCCACACCCGATATCTCGGCGATAGAGGGAAGGATCATGAAACGGCTGGTCACAAAACGGTGGAAGGCTGATGGGAAGGTCTGCATCGAGCTCTCCAATTATTCTGGGTATTCGGGTGTCATCTCACTCTATGACATCTCGCGGGACGATGCAGCCGGAGCAGTGCCGTCTCCTGATGCCGTCAGCCGAATCGATGATGAATACACCAAATTGTGGCAGATCAGGGTTGATCCGGGTTCTATCTACCGGATTTCGTATGCAGGTGAAGGAGGAGGCACACTCCTGGTACGCGGTATTGAACCGGGCAAGGTTGTGGTGGTGGACCTCGATGCCTGAAAGGCCGCTGGATTCCCACGCACTGAAGAAGCTGCTCGCAATAGCGCATGCCTGGTATAATCAGATGTGGGAAGGGGCACTCCCTTCGATCTCACTCCCGACGCGGACGAAACAGAACATCGCATACGATGAAGAGACCGAGGTATGGAAATACGGAGACCGTGAAAGTGTGAGGTCGGCCGGTTCGGAGAAGAGTGCTCTGCACCTCCTGAAGATGGCTTACGTGATCGGGTTTTTGAAGATGCAGATACAGGAGCACCGTTCATCCACCCTGAGAGAACTCTATTATATATCCGAAGGATGGAAAAGGGCAAAATTTTCGATGCAGGACGAGAGCAACTTCCTCATCGAGGATCTCGAGATCCTGACTGACATGCAACGGGAAGCATTCCATCTAAGACCCGAAGAGGATGGGGCGACGATATTCGGGCCGCTGCGCCTGAAGGAGAATACCCGGCGGGGGGAGCGGGAGATCCATTGCCAGGATGATGTCGGGGAGGCCGGATATCAGATTCCGAATAATGTTGAGAATGTTGAACTCGTCGATCATAACGCACGGTTTGTCATCGCCATCGAAACAGGGGGTATGTACGCACGGCTGATTGAGAATGGCTTTGATGACGAGTATCAGGCGGTGCTTGTTCACCTGAAAGGGCAGCCGGCCCGATCCACCCGAAGGATGATGAACCGTCTCTCGGGCCAGTTCAACCTTCCGGTGGTCGTCTTCACCGATGGAGATCCATGGTCTTATCGAATCTTTGCGAGCGTTGCCTATGGTGCAATTAAAAGTGCCCACATCTCGGATATCCTTGCCACGCCCCGGGCGCAGTTTGTAGGGGTCCAGCCATCCGATATCCGGGATTACAACCTTCCATCGGACCACCTGACCGACAGGGATATCGCAGCGCTCAATAGTGAGCTTTCAGACCCCCGTTTCTCGACGGATTACTGGAGAGAACAGATCCGCCTGCAGCTCCAGCTGAACCTGAAATCTGAGCAGCAGGCATTCGCTGCAAAAGGGCTCGATTTTGTTACGAGCGAGTACTTGCCGGCCCGTCTGGCCGATATGGGAGTTCTGAAAAGATGAGGGAAAAAATAGGGTGCAGGATACAATTCCCTGGTTTTCCCTCCTGAAAAGCCGATCGTATCGCCCTTTCATACAAAGAACCTGAATGCAATCCAGGCGATGATCAGCATGATCGCTGAGTATTTTAATCCCGCAACCACCCTCCCCTCACCCATCTGCCCTGCGACCAGACCGGAAAATACAGCTTGGATCATCGCCGCATGAGCAAACAGCCGCGTATAGAACGCGACATCAATCCCCCCCAGGAATTGACTGCCGGCACCGGCCGAGGTTGCTGCGCTGCCTGCTGTTGCCATCGTCGTAAGGAACGTTGTAACCAGGATAAAGATGACGAAGAGGAATACGAGGAACGAGATGAGCACAATGACGATGTAGATCAGCATATTGTTCCGCCTGTCGGTTCTGAGCTGGACGAATTCGTACGTGTCGTTTGCCGCGGCCCGGAGGACTTCGCTGACATCTCCACCGGCCTTGCTTGCTTTTGCGATCAGATCGATGCTCCGGTCTGTCAGGGGGGTGGCAAGCCGCTTCCGGAATCTCTGCATCGCCTCGATAAACGGCACATTCCATGACATTTCACTGTCCAGCCGGCGGATATACGGGGTCAGTGTGCTGTACTCCGCCGATGCGACGAGATGAATCGCATTTGGCAGGGTCATTCCGCTGTCATTCATTCCTGCCAGATCCCGGAAGAAGTTGGGGAGGGCTTCCTCCAGTTTCCGCACGCGCTGGGATTCCCTGAAATCAAGGACCGCGAGTGGAATGAATACAATGAGCAGGCTCAAAACCGCAAGATCATCGATGATAGTCGAGTTGAAAATGACCTCGAATCCATTGTTGTTGATCGCAATTGCAGAACCAGCCCCGAATATTACCAGGGCAAGCGGTACACATACGATCAGGATATTGATCGGTTTTTCCGTGATCACCCTCAGGGGATGTCTGATAAAGCGGTATATTCCTTCCCGGTGTTTATGATCCGCCTCCAGTTTTTTGCTAATTTCGATCTGGTCCTTATCGAACAGACCCATCTCCGGGGGAGAAAGGTCAGGGGCAGCGATCGGATCCCGACCCCAAGGGGAATGAAACAAATCCTTTATTGTCATTTTATCCCTCCGGCGTCATGGAACTGATCAGGATCACGAACATGATGCTCCCGAAGGGAATCAACAGGTATATAATTGCGTAGAGGAACAAAGGCTGCGTCTGGTGACTGAGGATGGACATGATCGACTGGAGGATGATAAGGAAGAGAGGGCCGGCTACCATGGCGGTGACGTATGATTCAGAGATCAAGCCGAGCGTCTCGAGGAATAACCTTTGGGTCTGGCGATTTTCGAGTGCATATTGATCCGCCTTGGTGCGGAAATAATCCGTAAGGTTGCTTCCGCTTGATACGCACCCCATTGCCCCCTGAAGAAATTCCTTCATGCGGAGGCTCGGCGTTGTCGAGGAGATGATCCGGAGGGAATCTATCAGATCCCTGCCGAACAGGTCGATTTCCAGCGCTATATACCGGGCTTCCACCGAGCATTCCCCATACATCGGGCTCTCCCCCAGCTGGCGGAAGATCTCAGCCGGCGGTATCCCGGCGGAGGACATCGCGGTGACGTAGTTGATGGCATAGGGTAACGTAGCATCGATATTCCTCTTCCGGTTCCCCGCGACAAATGCAGGATAAAGGTTGAAAATGACAAAGGTGATCCCCCCGACGACGACAAAGGATACGATCACAGCGAGGATTGTCCCGATTATGAGGCTGTAATCTGCCAGCCCATGGACAAATTCGGGGACTGAACCCCGGTACACGATAAGAGACGGAAGATTGAGCATATAGGTGATCAGCCCGAGGAGGACAGATGCGATCAGGCCGGTAATGAATGAGGCCATGTATGCGGTGGCTATATACACTTCGGAAGATACCTTGAACCGGGCTGCCATCAGTGAATTGCGGAGCTCACTGTATTTATTCCGTTTTTTCAGGGTCCATCGTCCGAGGAGCTGCCAGGAGATACGTTCAAAGCTGTTCATACAATTCAGCCCGCACTTTTTCCATAACAACCGCGGGATCACGGTAATAGGATATCAACATCTGGCTGACATCCCGGTAATACCGGATCTTCTTGATTCGCATCCACTCCAGCACTTCCTGACGCATCTTCAGTTCCTCCCGCATCCTGGTCTCATCCCAGCCTCGTTCTTCCATAATCTCTTCAAGGATGAATGACTTCCCGGAGTACGTAATTTCGTCCGTGACCGGGTGCCATCGGAAGACTTCATTGGTGATCAGCTCGTTCGTTCGCGGATCGATATCCAGGATCTCGATGATCTGCTTATTTCTCCGGATCCTTTGTCCCCCGATTCGTGCCTGTACCTGAACCGACACCAGATCGAGGGCGGAGAGCATATTTCGCGGAACATTCAACGGCGGGTTTTCCAGCCGGTGCACAATGCTCGCAACCGAATCTGCATGCATGGTCGAATAGGTGATATGCCCCGTGCTCATCGCCTGGAAGAGCGTCAACGCTTCGCGTCCACGCACTTCCCCGACGATCAGGTATTCCGGCCGCTGACGGAGAGCCGCTTTCAGCAGCTCATACATATCGATCTCCCCTTTTCCTGCGGTATCAAATGATGCCCGGGTCACGCTGGGAATCCAGTTCGGGTGTGGCAGTTTCAGCTCACGGGTATCCTCGAGGGTGACGATCTTGGCGAGAGGAGGAATAAAGAGAGATATTGCATTCAGTGAAGTGGTCTTACCCGAAGCCGTCCCTCCCGCGAAGATGCATGATTTTCCACTCTCGACCGCAAGCCAGAGAAAAGCAACAGACAGGGGAGAGAATGTTCCCCATTCGATCAGATCGGTTGGTGAGATCGGTTCATCACGAAACTTACGGATAGTATAGGTGGAACCATGTGCGGTCACTTCCTGCCCGAGCGTCATCTGGATACGGGATCCATCACTCATGGTGGCATCGAGCATCGGCTCAGAGATAGAGATATATTTTCCCGACCTCTGCGCAAGCTTGGTTACAAATGAGTCCAGTTCTTCAGCCCGGATATACATAAGGTTCGTTCGCATCGATTCATATCGTGCATGATAGACAAAAATATGGGAATTCACCCCGTCGCAGGATATGTCCTCGATATATTTGTCATGCATGATCGGGTCAATCATGCCATTCCCGAGGAATTCCTTCCTCATATTGTAGAGAATCTTTTCCCGCTGCATCGGAGTGAGATGAATGCTGTAGTCGGCGACGATATCATCGGTGACCGTGTTTAAGGTTTTTTGTGCGACTTCTCTGACGATGTCCCGGGTATCGACATCGAGACGTTCAAAAATACGTTCTTTCAACTCGTTGAACAGATCGGTTTCCGCGGGTGAGAGAAGCGGTTCGAGCACCTCGTAGGTGTATTCATGCGTGCTGTGATCGTAGATGATACGGATGTAGGCATACGGTTCGTTCACCGGATAGAGTTCGATCTCTTCAATACCAGGTCTTTTCGGAAATTTCAGGTCAACGAGCGGGCCATGGATATTCTTATCGTATTCGGTGGCTTGGGGTCTGATCGCCTGGAAGATGTTGAATTTTCCGAACCTTCCGGTGGGTTTCGCTTCTCCTGAAACCGGTTCCGCGGTCCCGATCTCCTTGACCGATCCCATAGTGAGATCTCCCGACCAGAGAGCATTGACCTCAGGCGAGGGGCTGGGGCCAAAGGCATCTGTCCGGGCATGAATTTTGACTTCATCAAGCTCGATGCTTGCGCCGGCAGGAAGGATCAACCCCGAGAGGTCATCAAGTTCTCCTGTTGTTCCTTTCAGACCGGATGTTCCCTGCGAACCTTCCGACCACTGGGTTTTTCGTGCCGTGTACTGGATCTGAGTCGCCGGTGCGCCCGTATTCCGGGGATTGAGTTCACGCGGGAGATCTTTTGGGTGTGGGCCTGGGGGTGGGCTTGGGGGTGGACTTTCAGAAACCGGCCTCTGCCCGGGAACAGACTGCGGGGTTTGTTCTTCTGCCGGTTTCCGGGATGAATCAGTGGATAACTTCTGATCCGGATTATCCTGAGATCCCGCCTGTTCAGATGCACCCACGCCGGGGGAAGTCCCCTGAATGCGTTTCATCAGGTCTCCCAGATCATGTATTGCAGGCAGATCTGTTCCCTCCGTGAGCTTCTTGTTTTCTGCCGCGTTTGTTAGCTGTATTTCCTGGCTCGGTCTCTTCAGCTTCTGCCTGAGCCGGGAAAAAGAACTGGATTCTTTTTTCTTATCATTACTCATCTCCCTCACCCTCCTTCTGTAAATACCTCTGCGCGTTCAGGATCTCAGACATTCATCATTCCCTCTTTTGAGAGTCCCTGTAACGCGAGTCTTATAAGCCCAAGATTTGCATCCGGGAGCGCATACAGGCACAGGTAGAGATCTCCGTAGGGGGCAATGATGAACTTCCCCGTATCTGTCTCGAGGAGCAGCTGTTCAAGCTGCCCGATATCCATATTCTCAATCATCTTCATGCTGGCTCTGAGCAGATCCTCCGCCATTGCCGCAACTTTTTCGAAATCGGCATTTCCAAAAGACTGAACTGAAAATCCTTCAAAAAACGCAGAGACGGCAATCACTCCCGGCTGTTTGAGTATGTTTTTGAGCTTCCCCTCATTGAGTATGCTGGATATGGTGGTAATATTCACCCGGTCCTCTTCGGATAAGAGCATTCCACCCTCGAAAGCAATATTCAGCGCTTCCCGAAATTCTTCGGGATCATATCGGAAAAGTCTCAATTCCGGACCAGTCTCAAGGACACCCGAAGTGATCCGGTTCATGTAATCGATGGCTGTCCTGCCACGGAGAATTCCGTCTCTCCTTTCGAAATATGCAGCGATCATTCGTCCGTTATTCGAGACGATCCCGCCGGTGCCTTCTGGTTCGTCCATTTGAATCATACCCGTAAATGTCAGGATAAACCTGATAGATTCATCATGAAGCGGGTCTTTCAGTATTCCAATATCAGTCCCCTGCGGCCATATCATGATTATAATGCTGCAATAAGGCGTTCTTTGTTCTTTTTCAGGTCGTACCTGATTCTGCCGACATTAGCAACACTATCTGCAACAATCGCAATAATTTCATCAGGGGACAGCGGGGCCATAATAATAGGCCCTTTTTCCAACTCTACCAGAAGCTGGGAAATCTCACCTTTGCCGAGTTCTTTTCCCATCGCTTCGGAGGTCCCCATTCCGGTTGATGCCATCGCCCCGAGTGCATCGGTGTCCATTTTGCCAGAGACCGCACTTTCTATGACAAAGCCGTCTCTCCCGACAACTACCGCGGCTGACACCCCCTCAATCTTTAAAAATTCTTCCAGTACCTGTTTCAACATCCAATGCCACCTTCATATAAATCCTTTTCTCTGATATATGATCATAAAAATGTTTCCTTTCATCGGAAGATAGTTTTGAACCCACAATATAAACTCCGATTTGGAGGGTTTAATTGGCCATATATGACCTATAATCGCGGTAAACATAATACCAATAGAAATATAGGATACCGGGACCTCAAACTATTTATGCAGATCCCCCGGGGAACATTTGCGTCGATCAAAAAGGGGATTCACATTCACGCCCTTCTTATCGAGCTGGAGCATTCCCATTTCACCGGTGCTTGCGTTATATCCCATGGGCGTTCAACCATTTCACTTATCCTGAAGAACGGGAACTGCATCATGGCAGATTGGGGCGATCTGAACGGTGAAGATTCCTGGGGTGCAATTCAGGCACTAGGTAACATCGAGGTTGACGCAGCTCTCTCGCGGCTCAGCCCGGCACAGATCGCGCTCACTCAGGAATTTAACAAATCCGCCATTATTGCCCGAATGCGGAGATCATCAAGGAATGAGGGAAAAGGGGACAGGAACCATAGCATTCAGACGAGGAAGATCTCCGGTTCAAACGATATAGATGAACAACTCGGGAGCCTGGATGGTTCCGAAGAACCGAAAAGGAGCAACAGTTCGCGGGTGGACTCACCCGCGAGAGGGGAGCGAATCGCCTTACGCTCTTCTCAACACCCCGTTATTCCACTGCCTATGCCCCCGTCAGAAAAATTAAGGGAACCCGTTGAACAGGAGGAGAAGAAGACAATCGGCGCGGGAATCAAAGAACCATCTGGAAGGCTAAAATCTGAATCCGCGCTCACTTCAGCAGAAATTTCCCTCCTCCAGCTTTCAGGGGTACCTAAACCTCCCCAGAAAATCACCCCGGAGAAAGAGGTGCCGGACCCATGTGCCAGCGAACTGGATGGACAGGGAGACAATGTCCCTCAATCTCCGTATGAGGAGGTTGTGCCGGAACGGTCCGAGTCACATCCGAAAAAATCGGAAGATCCGGGAACCGATGCCCCGGCATGGGGAACACCCGTTCCGGCCGATCAGCATTCTCCTGAAACGGATGACATATCTATGCCCGTACAAATTGGGAGTGTAGGGGATTCAACGCCCGGTACGAACGCCTCCCCCGAGGAAAGATCCATGGAGGAACTCTCTGCCCTGGACTCGGTGGACCTTTCAGGCATGACTGAAAAGATCCGTGACAACTGCCGCATTATCGTCCGCGGGCTTCAGCTTGAACATCTCCTCGACAGGAAAAAATCCGATAAATAGGGGGGGAGCGGGATGGCTATTATGGTGAATAATACAACAGTGCTCTATATTGGAATTATTCTCTTGATCACTCTTCTGATCGTTTTTGTTATTATCTTTCTGTATCTCATAACTGTGCGTCGTGAAGTCGCCGAGGTTCTTTCGCGTCCTGCCGCCGAGATAACCTCCCGTTCTACCTCAGATGAATGTGTCTCTGGCGGAGGAGAAATCCCGGGCCAGGCATCGTCGATCGCTGAGTGCCACCATGAGATCGATATTTTTAAATCATACTCAGATATCGGAGAAAATATGAAGGCCCTGAAGAAAAAGTACGGGCTCGATTCCATTACCCTTGCTTCGGAGGACGGACTGGTCATCGCATCTTCAGACCCGGAGGGGTCCCGGCTCGCTGCCGAGTATAGCCAGATCATAAAAAAATTACAGGAACCGGCGGGTAGCCGGATTCATCTCCTCAAAATGCACTACCGGGGATCACCGCTCATCATGGTCATCCAGACAGAAAAACCTCTTCCTCCTGTATGGTTTTCCTCGATCGAAGATGATGCGCGGAAAATTTTGAACATATGGCTGTAACCAAACAGCCCAAATACTATTATAAGAATCTCCCGCGAAACCCTTATACAGGGGTTTCATTGGTCAGGGTAATCACATTCGCTTCCGGCAAAGGAGGGACCGGGAAAACCACGGTCACCGTTAACCTGGGCACGAGTCTCGCCCAGCTGGGAAAAAGAACCTATATCATGGATGCTGACATCGGCATGGCCAACCTCGGTCTGATCATCGGACTGGAAAATGTGCCGGTCACTTTGCATGAAGTACTGGCAGGGAAAGCATCCATCAACGAAGCCATATATGATGGTCCGGGGGGCGTAAAAGTCATTCCGAGCGGTATTTCGCTGCAGGGATTCCAACAGGCGAATCCGGAAAAATTACATGATGTATTACAGGAGATTCTGGAACGGTGTGATTTTCTCCTGATAGACGCCCCCGCAGGGATCAGCAGGGATGGTGTCATCCCGCTTGCCGTGGCCGATGAAGTGATCCTGGTTGTAAACCCTGAGTTGTCATCGGTTGTTGATGCTTTAAAGACAAAGATTCTCACAGAGGTTGTTGGCGGGCATGTTATGGGATCGATCATTAACCGTGTCGGAGCAGAAAAGCCCCTGGTCGTCACGGAAAAGATGGAAAAAATACTTGGCGTTCAGGTAATCGGCATTATTCCGGAGGATCCCAATGTCCGGACCGCCGCATCGTATAAAACACCGGTTGTAATCAAATATCCCTCCTCAAATGCAGCGATCGCACTGAAACGCATCGCCTCCACCGTTGCAGGAGTATCCTGTTCGGAAGCCCAAAAGATGAACACTGAAGGATTCATCGATCGGTTTGCAAAAGCACTGTTCAGGGGGAGAAAATGACTTCTGAACAATTATTGCTTGTTATTTTCGGGATAATTATCGTAATGCTCATTTTTCTCGTCTTTATCATGTGGATTCGGATACAACAGCTTCTTGAAGATGTCGAACGGATGGAGCAGAATATTTGTTCAACAACTGCCGACCTTGATCTCCTATCACATGATGTCGAAGAGATAAAAAAGCTGAAGATCTAGAATCATAACCAGCTCACAATATGTGAAGAGATCCAGAATTTGAAAACTGTTTAAAGAAGAGCAGAGAAAAATGAACGATAAAAAAAAGATTATATCTCTTCTTTCCGGTTTGTGATCTCGAAAACACAATGCGGGTCCCCTTTTGCCCGGCACTTGATCTCCCTTCCCCTTACCTTGATCCCGAACGCCCCTTCGGTAATGCCTGCGAGCAACCCTGCGGTGCAGAAACAGACATTCTTGCCTGTATTGCCGAATGCTTCTGACTCTACCGTGTGCTCGAGGGTGATTGTCTTGGTCTTTGCCGCTTCGTTCCAGTCCATCCTGATAATCCGGAACCATCCCATTTGGGAATAGAATGTAAACGCCATATCGGCAAGATGATTGGGATTGGTTATGCCCATCTTCTTATAGTGTTCGACATTTTCCTTACCCATATCCCAGTATGCCCGGTAGTTGACGCCCGCGGCGGGCATTTCACCCATCGTTTTTGCCAGGGAAGTCATCATAGAAGTAAAGACGAACCGGGGCATCATGACTACCGGATCATCGATCAGGTTGATCTTCCCCACGAGAGGCTTGTGAACGATAAACTCGGTTATTGCAGAATCACCTTTTACAATCGCCTGTGCCTTCCACTTCCAGCTGGCTTCGGTCTGATCGGCGGCAAACTCGCAGCATTCATCACCGTTTGCATGACATTTTGTTTCGACACAGAACCAGTTTTTTCCGGTAACGGCGGCAAGAACACCCTCGATCCATCCGCAATGAATGCCACAGACCGGCATCTTCCAGTCCTTCATCACCTGCGATTCGAAGGTCTGATCGGTGCGGAGCACAATTCTTTTGTCACTCTGCTCCACCAGTGTAAATGGCGCCCCCCACCCCTGCTGGTGCTGGAGTTTGAATACCAGCAGCAGGAACTCCGGCGGTGAAAGATTTATCCCCAGTTTCAGCAGGAAATTGTAGAGCCCGATAGATCCTAACCCGACCGATCGGAAGAGCTGTGCTGTGGCCTTTACGGCAAGTTTCTTATTGAGATTGGCCTCGTACATCTCAAAGATGGCCTTGATCAGATAGTCCGGGTTGCTCGCGGTTCGAACGCCAAAAACGGAAGTTATTCCCTGGAGAGGGTCAATCTCGGTGAAATCGGTGATGTTTTTCTCGTTCCTGATGATTGCTTCAATGTCGGCCTTATCGATCCTTTTTCCTGACATTTCCATCCTCGATATGAGAATGAGTGTCTGCGTTCATATAAGCGTAATCCTCTATTCTCGATGTTAATGGAAGAATTTTATCCATTGGCAACCCCGAATATATGAGCAACTTTTCGTTTGAGATTCCGTGCAAAGAGCTCCAGGGAGTGTTAAATCACTATGTGGACCTTCAGATCGCCGGCAATACCGTATCGCTATCGGATATTTCAAGGACAATCCGCGGCGACTGTGGGGTAAATGCAAATGTGTACAATCGAATTCGCTGGTCCTTCGATGACACCGTAAATCATACATACCGTGAATCAGCCTGAACGATACCTTTCCGGTTTTATCGGTCACGTCATTGCCTACCACATGACCCTCGCGACGTATCGATAGATGGACCCCAGGCTGGAGGATGCCCTCCTTCGATACCGTGAGGGTCAATATACCGATTCCACAATTCTTCTTTCCGATCTGAAAGATCCCTTCCGCCTGAATTGGGTTAAGATGGCTCTTATCAAATATCCTGGTTCGCAGGACGATTCCCTCGATAATTGCACGTTCGATGACATGGAACTCATACTCTAATCCGGGGTCGAGCTGGAGGGTCGCTTTGTCCCCGACGAGTATACCATGTGAATCGGCAATAAGGGCTCCCTCTGGATCGCCGCCGAGAAACAGGAGGAAAGATTCTCTCTTCGGTGTAACTCCGACGCCAATACCATTCAGATTCTGCGATTTTGCAATCTGAACCATATCATGCAGTACACAGCTCCCGGATGCGTTTGTTTTCCTGACAAGATCCCGTAATACCTCATCTAATTCCATTCTCGTTATTCACCACCCGGGTGCATCGAAGGATACTGTGGGAGGAATTCTGGAAACCTATCTGCTCCCCCCATTCACAATGTCGATCGTTACAGGAATTTTCGTTACCCGGTATTTAATAATGCACCCATCCCGCTCACGAGGTTACTTCTCTGCAGATTACAATTTGTGCCATCTTCAACAATCACGAGTGCGCTCCCGCGAGGCAGGAGACATTGAATAATAGGGATAAACGCACACAGATACTCACACGTATGATTGTTCCCCTGGTAATCGGCACTGTAGCGGTGCTGTTGACGCTTCTTTATGCTTCATACCGGGATATTTGCGAACGGCGCGTCCCGTTCAGGACATGGTATCCGATGCTGATGGTCGGATTACCTGCTGTTGCCTGGTTTTACGCCTCACTTATCGGAACTGAAGAGGTGCGCCTTTTCGTCCTTTTTATCGTATTGACTGCAGTTTTTTCCCTAATATTTTACCTCTTTGCTCTTATGCATCTTTTTGGCGGGGCCGATGCATGGGCACTTATCTTTATCGCACTCTGTATTCCCGCATTTCCCATCGAACCGTATCTGGGGTATTCTCCCACGGGATACTTTCCCCTCACCGTCCTTACCAACGCCGTTCTCCTCAACCTTATCACCCCGGTCGGTCTCTTTTTAATGAACCTGGTTCTTCGAAACCATGCCCCTTTCCCTTATATGTTCCTTGGTTATCCTGTTCCCGGGGACCGGATACAGGAAAGTTTCGGGTATGTCATGGAGGATCTGAGCGTTGAAGATGGCAGAATCAACAGGCGATTCATCAGGGTCCGTGATTCGATACGGGGTATTCTCTCCGGGAGTGACCGGTTGTATACAAAAGAACTCCGTCTGCATCCTGAAAAGTATACCACTGAGTTATCGCTGTACCGGCAAGCGGGAAAGATATGGATATCATATGGCGTGCCATTCATTGTACCAATAACAGCCGGACTGATCACCGCACTCCTGCTGGGGGATGTGCTGGTATGGTTCCTGCTCCTGGTACGAGGTTAAAACAATGATACACCTGCAGTATTCCGATTCGCTGATCCCGGTCATTGTTCAGGATGAGTGCACCAAGGAGGTGCTGATGCTCGCATATGCCAACGAGAGGGCAGTGACGCTTACCCGGGAGACGGGTTATGCACACTATTTCAGCCGTAGCAGAAGAAAGATCTGGAAGAAGGGTGAAGAGAGTGGGAACCTGCAGCGGGTTGTTCGTATCCTTGTCGACTGCGACGAGGACTGCCTTCTTTATGAAGTGGTGCAGATCGGTGGTGCTGCATGTCATACAGGGTATCGAACGTGTTTTTACCGCACCCTTGAGGGCAATATCGTATCTGAAAAGGTCTTTGATCCTTCCATGGTATATGCTAATAAAGGTCAATGACCATTACATAACTGGTGATATTTTTTGAAATTGGTACCGGATACAAGCGTCGTTATCGACGGCCGCATCACCTCAATGATAAAAACCGGTGAATATAATGGTGCATCAATAATTATTCCCGAGGCGGTGATTGCCGAACTCGAAGCACAGGCCAACCAGGGAAGAGAGATCGGCTTTTCCGGCCTCACTGAGCTCCAGTCTCTCTGTAAACTCGCTGATGAGGGTACGATTCAATTATCCTTTGTCGGCGTCAGACCTACCCTTGAACAGGTCAAACTTGCCAGCGGTGGCGAGATTGATGCACTGATCCGGAATGCAGCGATAGAAAATGATGCGCAATTTATTACGAGCGATATCGTACAGGCTGAGGTGGCCAAGGCAAAGGGGCTCGATGTCCTCTATCTCAAGCCCCAGATCGGTGACTATACTCCCCTGGGAATCGACCAGTTCTTCGATGAACATACAATCGCAGTCTACCTGAAGGAACGCGTACCGCCGGTTGCAAAAAAGGGAACTATCAAGGAGATGCGCCTTGTCAGAATACGCGAGCAGCCCGCGAACGAATACGAGTTGCGCGATCTTGCGCAGGAGATCCTGGAACGGGCAAAACGCGACCCGGATGGATTCATCGAGGTTGAGAAAAGGGGCATTACGGTTGTTCAGATCGGCTCCATGCGAATTGCCATTGCCCGGCGGCCATTCAGTGACGGAATGGAGATCACGGCTGTACGGCCAATTGTCGACATAAGCCTCGAGGACTATGCAAAGGCGAACGTCATTAAGAACCGTATCGTCGGTGATAAGAGAGGTCTGCTCATTGCAGGACCTCCCGGGGGGGGTAAAAGTACGCTCGCCCAGGGTGTAGGCACGTATCTGGCGGATCATGGTTTTATCGTCAAGACCATGGAATCCCCCCGTGAGCTTCAGGTTCCGGATCATATTACCCAGTATACCACACTGGAAGGGAGCATGCAGAATACTGCAGATATCCTCATGCTTGTCCGGCCAGACTTTGTAATCTTTGACGAAATCCGAAAAAATGAAGATTTTCGTGTTTTTGGAGATATGAGGCTCGCCGGGATCGGTATGATCGGGGTACTTCATGCAGTCGGACCGCAGGATGCACTGCAGCGATTTTCTGATAGGATAGATTTCGGTGTACTTCCCCAGATCATTCAGACCATTATCTTCGTGGACAAAGGGGAGATCAGAAATATCTATGAGATCGGCTTCACCATCAAAGTCCCTGAAGGCATGTCCAACCAGATGCATCTCTGTCCGGTCACGACCATTCAGGATTATGAGACCGGAGAGCTTGTCTTCGAGATCTTCAAATATGACTCGGAGACGATTGTGATGCCGGTCATGCACCCTGGAGTGATTGGAGCTCCCTTGAAGACTCCGGCCGTTCCGAAAGAGGAGGAAGAGAGTTCGTCCTGGAAGATCACCGAGAAGGAGATCCAGCGGGAGATCGGTCGGTATACCGAGGGGTACGTTGACGTCCACATGCTGAATGATAATAAAGCGGTCGTTTATATCGAAGATAAAGACGTTCCGGCAGCGATCGGAAAAGGTGGGAAGAATATAGCCGCGATCGTGAACAAAGTAGGAATCGGGATCGATATCAGGCCACGAAGCGAACTTGAAAAACAACCCGCAGCACCGCAATCCGAGGAAGAATTAGCGTTGGGTGGCGGGATAAAGATCCGGATGGATAAGAAACAACTCTCCATCATCTGTCCTGAACTTTCCGGCAAAATCGTGGACGTTTTTGCCGGAAAAGAATACCTGTTCACGGCAACGGTGAACGAGAGCGGGGAGATACACCTCGCAAAAAACAGCACTATTGCACAGGAGATGATCCGGCGGTACAATGCAGGAGACCCGATTCGGTTACGACCTGTATAAGGCTGAAAGTCTCCCCAAAAAGACGGCTCAAATTGGAGGGTGAAGAAGAGTGAGCGGAATCAATATGCGGGAACTTGAAAATGAGGCTGCAACCCGGTGGGAGCATGTTTTCGAGTCAGACCCATCGAATCGTGAGAAATGGTACCTGACGGTCGCATATCCGTATCCAAGCGGGGCAATGCATGTCGGCCACGGGCGCACCTATATTGTCCCCGATGTAATCGCACGTTTCTGGAGAATGAAGGGTTATCAAGTGCTGTACCCGATGGCTTTCCATGTAACCGGTGCACCAGTCATTGGTATTTCGAAACGAATCGCCCGGGGTGACGAAAAAGCGATCCATCTCTATCGGGATCTGTACAAAGTTCCTCCAGATGTTTTGGAACAATTTGTGGACCCACTCGCGATTGTCCGTCATTTCAGCGATGAATATGAGCGGGTAATGAAGAGCTGCGGTCTCTCCATCGACTGGAGGCGCAGGTTTACCACGGTCGATCCGCAATACAGCAAGTTCATTGAATGGCAATGGAAACATCTGTATTCCGGGGGTCACGTATTAAAAGGAGCCCACCCTGTCCGATACTGTCCACAGTGCGAAAATCCGGTAGGTGATCATGACCTGCTGGAAGGGGACAAAGCGGAGATTCTGAAATTCACCCTGGTCATGTTCCGGTTTGGGGACGCACTCATTCCAACCGCAACCTTACGGCCGGAGACCATTTACGGGGTGACAAACCTCTGGATTAATCCCGGGGTTTTATATGTCCGTGCCCGGGTTGACGGAAATGAATGGATCCTATCCCGCCAGGCAGCTGAAAAGCTCAGCTTTACAGGACCATCGAATTGAAATTATCGGGGAAATGGATGGAAAAGCCCTGATAGATTGTACCGTGTACCACCCTCTTTGTGGGGAAGTACCGATCCTGCCGGCTACCTTCGTTGACCCGGATATGGCAAGTGGTATTGTCATGAGCGTCCCCGCCCATGCTCCTTTTGATTATATCGCTCTCCGGGATCTTCAGGAGAAAGGGTTTAACCGGGAGATAAAGCCGATTCCCCTTATCCGGGTCGAGGGTTATGGCACGATTCCTGCACAGGACGCAGTGGAACGGGCAGGTATACGGGACCAGAATGACCCACGAATGGAGAAGCTCACCCAGGAGGTCTACGCCACCGAATTTTCGAGGGGAAAGCTATTGGATCAGTATGGAGGTGAGCCAGTACGAACGGCACGGAATACCGTCGGGGAGCTTTTAACCAGAAAGTATTGTTCGATCGAGATGTTAGAATTCGATACCCGATCTGTTGTCTGCCGATGCGGGGGAAAGGTATTTGTCAAGATACTCCACGACCAGTGGTTCCTCCAGTATAGCGATCCGAACTGGAAACAGGAGGTTGCCGGGCAGTTGAAGACGATGACGCTGGTCCCCCCTGAGGTCCGGGCCGAATTTGAACGCACAATCGACTGGCTGAATGATTGGGCATGCACCCGCCGAGTCGGTCTCGGTACGCGCCTCCCATGGGATCCCGACTGGTTGATAGAGCCATTGAGCGATTCCACAATATACATGGCGTATTATACCATTGCTCACCGAATAAGAAATTTCGCTCCTGAACTGCTGACCCCGGCGGTATTTGATTATATATTCCTCGGCATGGGCTCCCCGGATCTGCCCGATAAGGAAGATCTCGCCGATATCCGATCAGAATTCCTTTACTGGTATCCGTATAATTTTCGGTTCTCCGCCAAAGATCTGATATCCAATCATCTCACGTTCCAGCTCTTCCATCATGTAGCCATTTTCCCGAAGCAGTGTCTTCCGAAGGGGATGGTAGTTTTTGGTATGGGCCTCCTCAACGGTGCCAAAATGTCATCGAGTAAAGGGAACGTCTTTCTCCTGGAAGATGCCGTTGCCGAATTCGGTGCAGACACGGTACGGATGTTCCTCGTCGGGAGCGCCGAACCCTGGCAGGATTTTGACTGGCGGAATGAACTTGTTTCTTCAACGAAAAAACAGATCGAACGGTTCTGGAATACAGTTAAGGAGGATATGCAGGCCGTTGGTGAGAAAAGAGACATCGACCGGTGGTTGATCTCCCGTCTTCAGTCCCATGTGGAGATGGCGACCGATGCGATGGAACATTTCCAGACCCGTCAGGCACTTCAGGAGTCATTATTTGCGATCGAATCTGACCTGAAATGGTACCGCAGGCGGCTTCCTGCCGGTTCCACCGGGAGCGAACTCCTTCGCTCACTCTGTTCCGTCTGGGTGCGTCTGCTCGCCCCCATTATTCCTTTTACTTGTGAACGGCTCTGGCGCGAACTGGGAGAGGAGGGTCTGGTATCTTTTGCAGCCTGGCCCGTCGCCGACACCAATATGAAAGACCCGGGGATCGAACTTGCCGAGGAACTTCTATTCCGTACGGTGGAAGATATCGAATCCATCGAGAAGATCATCCAGTTCACCCCTTCAGCGATAACCATCCTGATAGCACCTTTGTGGAAAAGGCAGATATTCAAAAAGATTGCAGAAACATCGGATAAAACTTCAATCATTAAGGAAATTATGAGAGATCCGGAGATGCGATCAAGAGGAAAGGAGGCGATACGGATCGCCCGCCAGTGTACGACCCTGATCCACCGCCTCCCCCCTCAGCTGGTTGATCTTCTGGTAAGTGACAGCCTGAATGAGAAAGACATGTTTAATCGGGCACGAGGGTTCCTCGAAAAAGAGTTCGGAGTCCCGGTAAGTATCGTTGACGCTGACATGAGTACGCAGGCAAAGGCAGATTCAGCCCTCCCATTCAAGCCGGCAATTGTTATTGAGTGATCGTAACCTCATTCAATACTTTTTGATTTTTTGACCCGTTCTTTTGTGGTATAGCCTGTCACCACATCCAGGAAACGCCTGTACCGTCGGTTGGTGTCGAGGATCTGTGCATCATCGGCATCCCTGTTCGATTCTGTTCTTACGCGGATGCTCTTCCCATCGGCACCGACAGATACATCAAGGAGCCCGAGCGCTCCATAGCTGATCTGGTAATGGTCATTCATCCGCTGCGGCTCTGTCTCAAAGATCTGGCGGATTCCGTTCGCAACGGATTCTTCCAGTCCCTTTGTATATCCCCGCTTTACCGGATACTCTTGCATAATACTTTTTAGGTTGGCGCGATATGTTAAACTAATGTCACCAGAACCAATGGGAGATATAAAGATCCTTTCGAAGCCTTTGCAGGCCAAAGGTTCCTCCGTGCTGATGGGTTTCCCCGGGAGCGGACTTGTCGGGAGTATTGCTCTTGCCTACATGGTCGAACAGATGGAGTTTGAATTGATCGGCAGCATAACCAGCAAATACTTTCCGCCGCTTGCGATGATGAACAGGGGGGTGATCAATGTACCGGTGAGGCTGTATGAAAAAGATAAAATTGCCGCAGTCGTTGCCGATATTCCGATACACCCCATGATATGCTACGAGGTATCGAATGGTATCCTTGACTGGCTGGAGCCCTTCAAAGTAAAAGAAGTTGTAACTATTGCGGGTATTATAACCAATGAATCAGAAAAACGTGTATTTGGGGTTGCCACGACGGATCAATCGCTGCCCCGGATCCAGGATTCTACGATCATACTGCCCGTCGGGAGTATTTCTGGTATCGCAAGCAGTATTATGACGGAATGCAAGATCCGAAACATCGCCGCATTCGGACTTCTGGGAGAGACCATTAATGCGCCGGATCCGCGGGCGGCTGCGGCAACGATCGATGTCCTGAATAAGATGTATAAAATGGACCTCGATGTAAAGCCCCTTCTTGAACAGGCAGAGGAGATCGAAGCGACCATGCACAAACTCGCCGAGCAGGTGCAGACTGCTGAGACCATGCCGAAGAAAGAACAGCAGCTCCCGATGTACGGGTGATAAAGATGCAATGCGTCGCGCTAACCGGAATCGCTCCCGAAGTGATACGGGAGATCAAACAGGGAAGGCCACGAACGTTGGATCTTCAGAGTACTCACAATGTGGTAACACTCGCCGGGATAAATCCGGGACAGGCGGTATTTATGACTTCGACCGATATGGAGGACCTTTCCCCGGGAGATTCAGGGATCATTGCCGAGGTGCTGGCGGTCAGCATTACCATGAAGCGAATCGTGGAGTTCGCCCAAGGGCTCCACTATGAAGAACGCGAGCGGGTATCGGCCCGGATAAAAGTGAAAATAAACTGTAATTCATCCGTTAAATCCGTTGCCCGTGAGGGATGGGCTGAGCCACTAACCGTTGACGTTGTAAAATGCTCCTGTTATCAGGCAGGATAATCCTTCCTCCCTGATTGCCGATCAATAGGGTGAAATTATCATTTTTTTAATGATAATTCATGCCAGGCCAAAACAGACACTTTAACGATAGTTAATTAACCATCCGGGCTCATACTTTATCCTTGCGCAGGGCTTGTGGCTTAGCTTGGATAGAGCGCCGGGCTTCTAACCCGGATGTCGGGGGTTCGAATCCCCCCAGGCCCGTTCACCAGGAAGATCTGATAACGGCAAACTAGGGAATTTATCCAGCAGCTCTCCTGAACATTCCTAGGGAAAAATCAGAAGTTAGAGGCCGGTTCGTTTGATATTAGCTGAACGTCGGCGATGTTATGTTGCCTTTGCGAGAGTTTTTTTGCCTTGAAAATATTTTTTCCTTCTTTTCCAATGGCAATCCCGCGATCCTCATCCCTGACTTCGATATGTGCGACCTGGCCGTCTTCCTGTTCTTCAAAGGCGATACTGGTCACCTGCGCAGGGAGGAAACAATTCCTGATGAATTGTTCCGGATTGGTGGAATATTCCACCACCTCGATCTTCTTCCCCATCACATCGGATGCTTTCTTTATGCTCGCACCATTCTTTCCGATGGCAAGGCCCATTTCCCCAGGGTTAATGACAAAAATAAGGCGGTTATTCCTGTCATCGATGATGCAGTCCCTGCTTCCTGCGCCAGTCAGCCGTTCAAATTGAGATATAAGGCGCATGCAATCTTCTGTCAATGTTACTTCGACCATATCATGCCCTCTTCAGGCTGAGAATATCCGATTCTCCGGGATTCACAATAGAGAGCGCACTTACCATAAATGGCTTCCCGCAGGCTTTGCCCAATGCAACACTGGATCCATCGAAGGTATAAATGAAGATATTTTTCTCCCCGGAGATCTGCTGTTTGTAGTCCTCCGGGCAGTTCGATGCGATGACTACCAGTTGGGCCTTGCCTTCCTCGATAGATTGCCTGGTCGAATTCTGTCCGAGAAACACCATTCCTGTCTTCATGGCTCTTCTTAAAGATGCATTAAAATCCATTACAATTACTCCTGGTTGACTGATTTTGCTATTAGTTTGACGTCTCCGGTTCCCAGCTGAATCGGCTGACCAACGATGACATTTTCCGTGACACCATTCAGCTCATCCACCTCGTTTGCAACCGCCGCATCCAGCAGGTGGTTCACCGTTACTTCGAATGCTGCGCGTGAAAGAACGCTTTCTTTCTCACCGGCGATCCCGTGACGACCGATCTGTTTTACCTCTCCCTCCATGCACATCATATCGGCGACAAGCATAATATGGCGCACATCTACCATGATACCCTGTTCACCCAGGGTGGACAGTGCCTCGTGGATGATCGCATTCCTCGCCGCTTCAATGCCGAGTACAGAGGCTATCTCGCTGATGTTATTGGTACGCGTACGGGTTGTATCGACACCCTCAACATCAAAGACGTCCTTTAGATTGGAGCCTTCAGTATAAAGTATATACTCTCCGCTCTCCTTTCTGACCACTACCCGCTCGATATCATCGATTCCCTGGACAATAACATTCCTCACATGCTCAGCCAGCTGGAAAAGATTCTGATAACTTTCCCTGTTCTTCGGGTTGAAGATGATGATCGCATTTTTTTCATCTGCTTCATGCTCAAAATCCCGATAATGGCGCCGTTCGCGTATCTTCCGTGGAGCAGTCTCCATGATGGTTGAGAGGGGTATCTTGCGCTTTTCACTGACTGCCGTATTCAGCTGCACCACAATCTGCATATTTTCCATATCGATGGTGATATCCCCGAACTCCTGCAGTGATGCCGCTTCTATCTGCCAGCTCACCTCCCGTGCGCGATCCCGATCTGCGCCATATTCAGGTTCCAGGTAGATCGTCATCGTCGGAGTGCTCGGCTCTTTTCGCGCATCCATAATCTCGATCAGACGGGGAAGGCCAAGCGTAACATTGATCTCTGCCACACCCGCGTAATGGAATGTTCGCATCGTCATCTGGGTACCGGGTTCTCCGATTGACTGGGCAGCGATGACTCCAACCGCCTCACAAGCCTGTATTCGGGTATTTTTATACTCGGCAATTACCTGATTGAGAATGCGGGTGAACTGTTCATCGCTGATTACTTTTTCGGAAAGATACGTTTTGAGTTGTTCCCTGGTCTTCTCCGGCAGATTTTCGGCAGCGTTAATTTGTTCCTCCATCCGGGAATCCATTACACTTCCTCCTTTAGGATACTCTCAACGATTCCTTTCACGTCCACGGGGTCACCAAAGCTGCTCTTCATCGGGTCGGTGCCGTCTTCACCATATTCGAACTGTATGATCCGCCCCCCGGTCGTCCTGACCGTGCCATCATACGCGACCTTGAGATCCTGCAGGGCGTTGATCATTCGCCGCTGAAGGTACCCGCTCTGCGAGGTGCGGACCGCTGTATCCACCAGTCCTTCACGCCCCCCTATTGCATGGAAGAAGAATTCCGTAGGGTTCAATCCGCCTTTGTAGCTGATGTTTGATAAATCCGTGCGCATCTGATCCCCGATCGCCCTTCTTGAAGTGCGGAAGAGTCCTGCCTTCGTATCCTCGCATTATTCGTTCACCACGGACCGACTGCTGACCCACACACCCTGCCATCTGTGTCAGGTTAAGCATCGAACCCCTTGCGCCCGAGACCGCCATAACTACCGCACTATTACCGAGTCCCAGGTGGCGACCGGCGATTTCACCGGTGCGGTCACGTGCCTTTCCGAGTACCTGCATGATCTGCATCTCGAGGGTCTCCTCCGGCGTCCTTCCGGGCATGGGTTCGAGCTGACCATCTTCATAGATGCGAATCCGCCTTTGAACGTCCTGAACTGCATTTTCCAGTACCTCTCCAATCTGGCCGTATTCCGTCTTAGAGAGATCCTCGTCATCGATACCGAACGAGAATCCGTCAAACATGATCGAGCGGATTGAGAGCTGGGTGCTGTCATCGATAAACAACGCGGCGCGTTTCATCCCGTACTGCCGGATGATACGGTGAACGATCTGGCCGTCGAATGCACCGATTGCTTTTTTATCGATAGTTCCGGATACCAGGTTACCATCGAATATCCGGACATACGCGTCCCGTTCACAGAGTTCCTTCTTGCAGGTTTCGCAATTCTGGCAGGAACTGGCCTTAAACACCATATTCAACTCAGAAGGGAGTACCATTGAGAATATCTGCTTGTTGCTCCACATCGGAACGCTATTTTCAACCTTACCCGGGGGGGGTAGGTGATCTGATCTCACCTGTTTCGTGAGGTAGAGCGTCTCCTCTTTTCCAAACCAACGGACCTGGTTGGTCAACATGAATATACCTGAAATGTGATCATGAATACCCCCGATAATCGGACCGCCAAATCGGGGGGAGAGAATATTCTCCTCGACGCTCACGAGGATCGCTGCTTCAGCACGGGCTTCCTCCGTCTGGGGGATGTGGAGATTCATTTCATCTCCATCAAAATCGGCATTGTACGGGGGACACACTGCGGGATTCAGCCTGAATGTCCGGCCATCCATCACCCGTACGCGGTGGGCCATTATGCTCATCCGGTGAAGGGAGGGCTGCCGGTTGAATAGAACAATATCCCCATTCCGAATCTGCCGTTCAACAGTCCAGCCGGGTTCGATCATATCTACTACCGTGTCGAGATTGCTCTCGGCGAGCCGCAGGCGACGCTTATCCGGCCGGATCACATAGTTCGCCCCACAGGCATCTGTGAGATTCCGCCGAACCGGTCCATTCCTGACCAGTTGCTTGAGATCTTCCATATTATAGGGCGTTACATGGACCGGTATGGACATCTCATTCGCAACCGCGAGTGGTATGCCAACTTCAGTAACACTGAGATTGGGGTCAGGGGAGATTACCGTTCGGGCAGAAAAATTGACCCGTTTTCCAGATAAAGAACCTCTGAACCGGCCGTCCTTTCCCTTCAGCCGCTGAGAAAGCGTCTTTAAGGGTCGGCCACTCCGATGCCTCGCGGGGGGACACCCGGCAACCTCATTGTCAAGGTATGTGGTTACATGGTACTGGAGGAGCTCCCAGAGATCCTCGATGATCAATTGAGGGGCACCTGCATCCTGGTTTTCCTTAAATCGCTGGTTGATCCTGATGATGTCAACCAGTTTATGGGTGAGATCATCCTCGGATCGCTGCCCGTTCTCCAGGATGATAGATGGCCTCATAGTGACCGGTGGCACCGGTAGCACCGTCAGAATAGTCCATTCCGGCCGTGCCACGTCGGGATTTATACCGAGATGCCTGAGATCCTCGTCCGGGATCTTCTCCAGGCGTGCCCGGATATCTGCGGGGGTAAGTTTATGCTCAACCTTCTTTCCTTCCTCAACGAGTACCTCGGAAAAGGTGGTGGGTTTCTCAAAGTTGATCTTGAGCTGTTGTTCCCCGCAATGCGGACAGAGCCGTTCCTTTTTAATATCCTTCTCTGATAGGACATCTCCGGTCAATTCATCCTCTGTTCCGACGACCTTTTCGATCTCCTCAGGGGAGAGCAGCAGCCTGCTGCAATTCCGGCAGGTCGCACGAAGGAGTTTCCGTATCAGTCGAGTGTATCCCACGTGGATAACTGGTTTTGCAAGCTCAATATGCCCAAAATGACCCGGACATTCGCTTGCTTTCTGATCGCAGGTCTTGCACCGGAGACCGGGATCGATCACCCCCAGATTCAGGTCCATCAATCCCTGTGGATACGGGAATCCATCATCATCATAGGTATCGGCCCAGATGATCTTCCGCACGCTCATGGTGCGTATCTCTTTTGGCGAGAGCAAACCAAACTCAATTTTTCCAATTCTTTTCGGACTTGGCATCGGGCACTTCCTACACTACATCTTCCAGTTTCAGGCGAGGGGCGATTCCCATTGATTTCATCTCATCGAGGAGCAGTTTAAATGCATAGCTCATCTCGACCGGATAAATGTCGGTCTCACTTCCACAAGCGAGACATCGGGTGGTATTTTGTTTCCGATCGAGCATTGCAACCATTCCGCAATGCGCACATACATACTCCTGCACCTTGTCAGACTCATCGAGCAGCCGTTCCTTAAGCGCCATGGCGGCACCATGGCCGATCATCACGTCTCGCTCCATCTCACCGAACCGGAGGCCTCCTTCGCGGGCACGCCCCTCTGTCGGTTGTCGTGTCAGGACCTGCACCGGTCCCCGGGATCGGGCATGCATCTTCGAGGAGACCATATGATACAATTTCTGGTAATAGATGACCCCGACATACACATCAGCCTTAAATTGCTTTCCGGTGATCCCGTCATACATCACTTCACGACCGGTATGCGAGAAGCCGAGTTTCTTAAGCGAGGATCTCAGGTCTTCCTCGATCTCTCCCCCGAATGCAGTACCATTGATACGACGACCCTCGAGCGACCCTACCTTACCTCCGATCATCTCAAGCATGTGACCGACCGTCATACGGCTTGGGATTGCATGGGGATTTATGACAAGGTCTGGTGCCACCCCTTCTTCGGTAAAAGGCATATCCTCCTGGGGGGCGATCAGGCCAATGACCCCTTTCTGGCCATGACGTGAAGCAAATTTATCACCCACCTCCGGTATCCGGAGATCCCTGGTCCTTACCTTCACCAGTCTCGAGCTGTTTTCTCCCTCGGTGATGATCACGGTATCAACGATGCCATGCTCGTTGCTCCGCATGGTCACCGATGTGTCACGCCTCTTTTCCACGGTGATCAGGTCACTGGTGGGTTCTTCGAGAAATCGCGGCGGGGAGGTCTTCCCGATCAGAACATCTTTCTCATTGACCACAGTCTCCGGGTTGATAACCCCGTCATCATCCAGGTTTTTATAGGATTCGGCGCCATGCGCACCCGTAACCTCTTCATCCGGCACTTCGATGCGGTCAAGCTGTCCACCGGGGTACCTTCGTTCCTCACCTTCATATGTCCTGAAAAAGTGCGAGCGTCCAAGCCCCCGTTCTATGGATGCCTTGTTAAAGATGAGCGCATCTTCAATATTATAACCTTCATAACTGAGAATGGCAACAACGAAGTTCTGGCCTGCGGGCCGATCATCTGAACCGATCAACTCAGAAGTCTGGGTATGCACGAGCGGTCGCTGCACATAATGGAGCAGGTGTCCCCGGGTATCGGGCCTGAGCTTCATGTTTGCTGCTGCGAATCCGAGGGCCTGCTTGACCATGCCGGCACCCATCGTTACCCGGGGACTTGCATTGTGTTCGGGGAACGGAACGTGTGCCGCCCCGATTCCAAGGATCAGTGACGGATCGATCTCCAGATGCGTGTGTTCCGGGGTAATAACATCCGGATTGATCGCAATGAACAGATCTTCTTCTTCTTCCGCATCGACCAGTTCAATAAACCCCTTCTGGATGAGGTGATCAAAATTGATCTCCTTTCTTTTCAGCCGGTCGATCTCCTCGTTGCTGATAAGGGGTTTGCCCTGCTGGAGCACGATAAGTGGACGACGTGCGCGGCCCCTGTCCGTATGAATAACCACATCGTTGTTAAACTCCTTGTATGAGACATTAACCTCTGTAGAAAGCGCTCCCTGCCTGCGCATTCCCCGTATCTGAGTTACCAGTGTCCGGGGATCATCAACGAGACCGATCAATGCACCATCTACGAAAACCCTCGCCTTCATCACTGCAAACCACTCCTTATCTGTTCGACGTTCAGACTGTAGAGGAGCCGGGTCACTTCTTCCTCGTCTGAAACCCCCTTGCTGATCTCGACCATCTGTGCGAAATTTTTAACCAGACCGCAGTTTGGACCCTCCGGTGTCTCGCTTGGACATATCCGGCCCCATTGTGTTGGATGCAGGTCTCTGGCTTCGAAATGCGGTTGTGAGCGTGAAAGCGGGGAGATAACCCGGCGGAGATGGGAAAGGACACTCATGTGGTCGACCCTGTCGAGCAGCTGGGATACGCCCGTCCTCCCTCCAACCCAGTTTCCTGTTGCAAGAGGATGCAGGAGGCGTTCTGTTAAAACATCCGCACGCACCGCAGTGCCGATGGAAAGGTCGCGGTGACGCATGCTCGCCCGTTCGAGCTGATACTTGATATCCCGCGTGAGGCGGTTAAGGGAGATTCGGAAGAGATCCTCCATGAGATCCCCCGCGAGCTTCAACCTCTTGTTCGAGTAATGGTCCTTATCGTCGATCCGGCGCTTGTTCAGCACGAGATCGAAGCATGCTTCAGCCATGCGCCCGAGGAAATGTCCCTTCGCCAGTCGGACACCTTCAACCGCCTCCCGATATCCTTCATCCTCTTCCTTTAACTGGGGTGGCATCAGGTAATTCAGATGGGGCAGGAGGTAATTATCGAGGACGAACTCGGCCCGCTTCCGCTGGTAATCGCGGGTCTGGTTAGGCGCAAGTTTCTTTCCGACATACATGATTCCTGAATCCACGCTGTCACATTCGCTCTCCTCCAGGTTCTGCATCATGAAGGTAAGAATGTCCTCGTCTGTTGAGACCGCGTTCACCACATCATGGTCACTGACCATTCCGAGTGCCCGTATCAGGTCGACAAATTTAAGGTGGCCTGCAACCGAGGGAAATGATACCTCAAGAAGATTTTTCCGGTTTCGCTCGACCACCACCAGTGCGCGATATCCACGGTACTGAGAAAAGACCTTGGCCACATAGATCCGTTCATTGTATCGTTCCGTAAACTCGGTCATGATCTTGTTCGATGCGAGGTCTTCAAGTGTCATCAGTACGCGCTCGGTACCGTTAACGATGAAATATCCCCCGGGATCATACGGATCCTCCCCGTGCGTCACCCTCTCTCCGTCGCTCATCCCCGCAAGGTTGCAGGATGCCGAACCGACCATGATCGGAAGCTGGCCGATCGTGGTCATCACCGGTTCCTGCCGGTCGCCACCCTGGACGAGTGTCAGCTCCAGCTGGATAGGAGCCGCATAGGTAAGGTTCCGAAGGCGTGCTTCACTGGGAAAAAGCTCTCCCTGAGAACCGTCTGCTTCCCTCACCAGAGGTTTTTTTACTTCCGCTTTACCCAGTTCTACCCAGACCGGCTCGTTACTTTTCCCGCGGATTTCAATATCAGTCTCGATAATCCTTTGCTCGTTAACCACTTTCTGCAGGTTATGGAGAAGGAAATTATTGAAGGAGTCAAGTTGATGCCGCGCCACATGCTCCCGAGAAAAATATGCCCTAGACAATACACTTCTGTCAATCAGAAATATCAGCCCCGAATTATTTCTTTGGTCTTTTTATCACGAGTCGATACGATTCGGCTCTGCCTGCCGTATGGCTGCTGCGTATGGTCCGGATGACATCTCCGAACTTCGACCCAATCTCTTTCACCGCAGGATCGTCATGATAGATTTTAGGCAGCTGCTCTGTAGTTATCTTGTAGGTGGAGAGTAGTTGTGCGACCTCCTCCTCGCTCATGATTTTATGATCCGGAACCATTGCATGCTCAAGCACACGCAGTTTGGTGCTCAATAAAAATCCCCCTTTTCTCGCATTTTTCTTTATTCAGATGCATCACCGCTGAAAAGCCCACGCCACACCAGTGGCAGCGGGCCCGAGGGGATTTGAACCCCCGACCACCTGGTTAAAAGCCAGGCGCTCTACCTAACTGAGCTACGGACCCACAAGTAGATGTATCGCAGCATTATTACAATGCAAGAAAACTATATAAAGATTCTTAAATAACATAATTACTTCAGATCTCTTGTTCTCCATAATTCCTCAATTTCCCATATTGTCATCCACATCCTAGAGCAGGCATCATTCATTTGATAGCGGCGGGTAATCCTGATATGAACCTGGACACATCTTTTCACGATTTTGGCTATATTCGAAGAAGGAGTAACGCGGGTAAATTTTTAACCACAAAGACTAAATAAATGTTGTGCTATGGTCGAGACTACCCGCTGGTTGAACATGAATGCCAGCGCCCTGGAACCAAATGAAAAGTTCGCTCTCGGTGCCATGCGTCATATGAATAAAATCGAACGGAAAAAACTCTTTTCCTCTGAAATTGAACAGATGCGGACGGCGGAAGGACGCTGGTACGAAGCAATTATTTACGAGATGTTCCTTGACATTTCAGAAAATTCCGATCGTATCGGGAGGATCGCGGCGAAAGGGGCAGATGCACCCAGAGGAAGGCGTAACATAAGGCTCGGCCAGAACGGGATCTATTATTCACGGTGCGGGGATATTACGATACGGGGGAATGGTCAGGATCTCGCCGAGTTCGACCTTCTCATGACCGATCTCGATGATAATGTGATATTTGGCGAGGTAGTCACTTCACCATCCGATATGAAAGAATTCGAGAAGGAGATCGAATATAAAAAAAAGTTGATCGGCTATCTTTTCGAACAAAAAAAGGTTAATTTTCTCCTGATATCCTCATTCGATATCACCAATTACTCGGTCGGACGCCGCCTCCTTAAGTCAGATGAAAATATTTATATCCACACAATATCCTGCGAGGAGATTAAGGGGTTGATTCAAGGGAAAAAGCTATGTGATCCGAGCGAAAGGCCAGTTGCACGCCCTTCGATGATCCTCGCATCAGACATCCCCTCAAAGCGACCTTTCGATTATCAAAAATATCATGATTGGGAGAGGAACCGGGTATTCAACCATGTTGCCAATCAGGTAGATGTCAGGACCCAGCCACCGGAGAACGGTACATCCCAGCTGGTAAAAAAGATCCTCTACGGAGGTTTGTACCCATCTGCAGTCCGATCATTGTGCCAGGAGCATGAGATACGGATCCGGGGGGAGACCCTCGATTTCCATGATGTCATGTATCATTTTTCCAAAGTTATACTCGCAACAGATCTACCCGGGTTCGAACCCATCGTCTACCTCCGTTCGAAGCAGAAGAAACAGTATCTTAAAATGGTTCAGGACAAATCCGGGAATTTCAAATTCGAGCGGTATACTCCCTCTAAAGTCGGATTCTTCCTCTGGCTCGAATCCCTGAACCCTTCTCTCGGCTCCCGGATAACGAGCCGTATACTCGAGGCGTTCTCACCGCAGAATTCTTAAAAAATGAATGAGTCTTCTGGTATTTCTATTTTTTAGTCCAGAAGGATACTGATCGCTTCATCGCGGTATGCATCCATAACATACGGAATACCCGAGATCTTCGCTGCGTCTTCGGTCAACGCCATGACATCTCTCCGGGATACCGTCTTCATGCTGAAGTTCCGGCTCCCTGCCATAATCTGCTGTAGACCGATCTTAAACTTCTGTGTATAGGTATAGATTCCGATCGCCCCCATCGGTATATCCTTGAACCGGTTGCCATATTTTTCCTTGAGTTCTTCATAGGTCACGAAGATCTCTTCCGGCTTGGATCCATACTTGGAGACGGTCTTTGGAAGGTCACCTTCTTTGATCCATTTCTCAATATTCTTCCCGACCATTCCGGGGATCATCAGACCTCGACCCATACATACTGCTTTTACATATGGATCTCCCATCGCAATTGATTTGAAGACGTTTGGTTCATCTGAAAACCCTCCGGCCATAGCAATATCCGGTACACGGATGCCCCGCTTGTTTAGCCGTTCGCAGAACTCGTGCATCAATGCCTGTATATAGAAGGTCGGAATCCCCCATTCATTCATCATCGGCCACGGGCTCATTCCAGTGCCTCCTGAGGCACCATCGATGGTAAGCAGGTCGATCTTCGCTTCCGCACCATAGCGAATGGCCATTGCAAGTTCGATTGCCGAATATGCTCCTGTTTTCAGGGTGACACGCTTGAACCCGATATCCCGGAGACGATCGACTTCTTCGAGGAATCCTTCTTTTGTGACGAATCCAAGGCGTGAATGTCTTTCGAACTCAGTTATAGCGCCTTCCTTGAATGCCTTCTGCATATCAGGCCGGGTCGGATCCGGGAGCACTATATAACCCCTCTTTTTCAGTTCCATGGCTCTTTCTATGGAATTTACTTTTATCTCACCCCCGATGGATTTTGCGCCCTGTCCCCACTTGAGCTCGATCGTATCAAGGTTATGTTTGGCAGATACGTACTCAGCCGTACCGAGTCGCGTGTCCTCGACATTCATCTGTACAAGCATCTCGCCGTACCCCTCGTGGAATTTCCTGTAGATCTCCATCCTTCTGTCCATTTCCGGGGATTTTTTAATTTTACCGGTGCTGTCGAGCTCGAGTCCTGGATCGATCCCGCAGACATTTTCTCCACATACGATTGTGATCCCCGAGATCGCTGCCCCGATCGCAAAATGTTCCCAGTTATTACGGGCAATATCTGTTGACCCGAGCGCCCCCGTGAAGATCGGGAGACGCATTTTTACTTTTTTTTCCCATCCGTATTCGGTCTCGGTATCCACGGAGTAGAAGACGGCTGCGTCGGGCCCGATCTCCACTCCGGGGGGTAATCCCCGGGCACCAACCGCATATCCCTGGATATTGATATGAGAATAGTCGACCGGATAGTTTTTGTCGGCTCCTGCGGTCATCTCCCCGAATGGTCCCGGATAAAGCACCTCTCTCCCTCTGAAAGTGGATAACCAGGTCTCACAACTCCCACGACATCCATCGATGCATCGTGTGCAGATACCCGATACATGTGAAACATTGCGTGAACGGTTTGCGGTTAATGTTGCCTCATTGGCATTTGGCTGTCGAAGATTCATCTGTCTCCCCTGTCTTTTTCTTACGAACGAATACTGAATAATACAGGATATTTTGTTACATTGAGTGCATATAAAATCATTCTTGGTGAAACAAATCCTATCTGTTGATTTCATTACTCACGGGAGGAGGTCCTCCTGGTGTTGTAATGCATTTTCTCCCATCACATTCTTCCTTCAGGATAAACGAAGATACGATCATAAAAAAACCAACTCATAATCGCTGCATCCCAGTCCGATCTCCTCCGCGTAGCGAATTTGACGGTACCCTTCGGTCTGCTCCCGGATCCCACTGAATTTGTCTTCCCCTGGTTTGAAGTGGGTATGCAGGAGAGAATTAATGAATCCGGCCTCCTTGTTCACCAGATCAAAGCTGGCGGCATCAATAGACACCGGGTCACGTGAGGCAAGGATGCCGATATCCGGAACCACGGGAGCATCGCTCCAGGGGAGACAGTCGCAATCAGGGGTGATTTTGGTCAGAAAATTCATATAACCCACCTTTCCGGATTTGTTCAAAACAGCCCCGTACGCATACTCTACCATTCTTTCGACGAATAGTGGGATCTCAGTGCTCCAGTCGACCTCGATTGCATGGGCTGGACAGATAGTCATGCAGGAGAAACACCCGATACAGAGTTCACGATCGATCGACGATCTGCCCTTATCGATGGTAATCGCTGATCTCGGACAGACCTGGATGCACATCTCGCAACCGGTGCATCTGCCTTCTACCGGAAGTGGTCGTGCCGAATGCTGGTCCTGCTTTCCCTGTGGAGGTGCACAACCCATGGCAAGATTTTTTATTGCACCCCCAAACCCCGCAACTTCATGTCCCTTTACATGAGAAAGCACAATCATGCTCCCTGCATTGTGGATATCCCCGGAGATTTTTACTTTTTTGAAGTGTTTCCTGTTGATTTCAACCTCTTCCATATGCTTTCCGGAAAGTCCATCGGCAATTATCACCGGTGCACCGACCACCGCATAGCAAAATCCGTGTTCTATTGCGGTGATAATGTGATCGACCCCATTTGATCTGCTTCCCCGGTATAGCGTGTTCGAGTCGGTGATAAATGGTTTCCCGCCTGATTCTCTGCTCCGATCCACCACCTGCCGGACAAATACCGGGTTGATATAGGAATCATTTCCCCATTCACCGAAGTGCAGCTTTATCGCGGTCAATACTCCCCCGGAACAGAGGGAGGAGAATCCGGCTGCATCAAAAAGCCTCCGGACTTTGTTGATGGTGTTGTCAGCCGGATCCCTGCATCTTAATCCCGCAAAATAAACTTTTTCTCCCATATCTATCACCGCTCAGCTGGTCGATCCCGCCGTCCATTTTGATGATTGGATCCTCCCCATAATAAGATTCGCTTTGCTGATTGAGATTGACCTGTAATTGTCGTAGTATCATGGTACAGTCCATAAGATGAGTTCCAGTGAGGACAGAGACGAAAAAATGGGTGTACGTGAACTAACCCTGTTCGCTGCAGCTCGGTCCAGGCCTGTTACATATTCGTCGAGCGTTTTCTCGTGTGCAGATCAGATTTGATCTGTATTTTACCCCGCTTCATAGAGCGGTTCCGGCGGTTAACCTGCATCTTTTTGCGATGGGATGGCTTAGTGAAGTATGGTCGTCCGGTATGGAGTTACGGAAGGAGTTGTCCCTGTTCGATGTGGTCAATATTGTTATCGGGTCTATCATCGGGGCTGATATCTATATCGCCTCAGCGCTCACTGCAGGGCTGGTCGGACCCCTTGCGATAGTTATCTGGATCATCGCCGGGATACTCGCTGCCATTATTGCCCTCGTCTTTGCATACTGCAGCTGATTATGTTCCAAGGGTCGGAGGTCCGTTTGCCTATGTATCCGCGGCTTTTGACGACTTTTTCGGGTTTCTCACCGGATGGAGTATGTGGATTGCTGAAATCCTCTCGCTCCCCGTTTTTGCCATCGCATTTGTTCAATATCTCCAGTATCTTGTCCCTATGGGTTATTATGTGCAAACCACGGTAAAAGCGCTCTTCATTATCGCTCTCACCCTGGTGAACATCCTCGGGGTGAAGGCGGCGGGAAGGGTGAATGATGCGCTTACCCTGGTAAAACTCCTTCCGTTGGTGATGTTGATCGTTGCAGGATTCATATTTATCTTCGTTCATCCGGGGGTTCTGGCAGAGAATTATGTTCCCCTTGCTCCACTGGGTTTCGGTGGTTTCGGAACGGCGCTCGTGCTCGTTTTCTGGGCGTATGTGGGATTTGAGCTCGGAACGCTCCCTGCCTCGGAGATGAAGGACCCGCAACATATGATACCAAAGGCGATCGCCATCGGAATGGCAACGGTAACTCTATTCTATCTATTAACCAATTTTGTTGTATATGGAACGGTAAACTGGACTCTTCTCGCCGCGAACAACACTCCACCGCTTATTCTGGTCGGAGCGGCGATAATGGGTTCGTTCGGGGCTTTGATCATGATGATCGGGGCGCTCTTCTCCGTATCCGGTTCGGATGAATCGGGAACGCTCGGTACTGCACGATTGAGCTATGCCATGTCGATCGACGGACTCTTCCCGCGATCTTTCTCCATCATACATCCTAAATATGGCACCCCTGCCGTAGCGCTCATCGTTCAGGGTATCATCGCGTTTATCCTCTCGGTTTATTCGGATCTTCCTCATCTCATATCTTTTGCCGTTTTCAACCTTGCATTCTCATTTCTTTTAACCTGCTGCGCATTAATTGTCCTCAAGGACTCCTCGCAACGGAACCTGCCCGGACAAAATATTCTCCCCTGGCTGGGGATCCTTATCTGCCTCTATCTGCTTTTCGCAACTTCCTGGTTCGATAAAATAGTGGGGGGCATGATTATTCTGATAGGGATTCCGATATACGTTTTTTTCTCCCCAAAGACGGATATACGTCATCTGAAGGAGTTATTCCTCTCGGAAGAGGCAATATTCATACGGCAGATGGAACGAAAGAACCGTTATCTTGCAAACTTCATCCAGATCCTGCACAGAGCTTATAAAGGACTTCATCATCTGGTGTTGGAGGGATCGTAACATTTCTCTAATCTGCCCGATCAATTCGTCGAATCATTCACCTGAGGCCGATATTACAAAAATGTCTGCCGGAGGATTTTAAAACCTTAAGCTCATGCCACCAGTAACCACCACAGAGCGGTTAAATAGATTTGTCGCTTTCTTTTAAACGAGATACATGGATGCGTACGACCGAAAGCTGCCGGAATTTTCTGACGGATCCGGCAGGGATCGGGCGAGGGTGATCACCCCGCTGAAAACCCTCTGCAACTGCCCGCAATGCCCGACCCATACCGAATGCGCTAAAAAAGCGATGGAAACTTTGTTCTGCGTCACGGGAAGGAGCTTTATATGTATGTCGGAAGATCGGGGCTGCCTCTGCCCGGTATGTCCGGTCGCCTCCCAGCTCGGACTCACCCGGGACTTCTTTTGTCTTCGGGGTTCCGAGGCCGAACAGAGATATCTCCGTCTTCAGAAAAATCAAGATATAAAACAGGATCCCGGATAATCGTTTTTTGAACACGTTCCGGTTCGTTTCAACGCCCGCTCATGCGCCAGACGGAGTGGTTCGGGAGTCCGGTATTTCGGTGCGGCGCTGAGGACGACTTCAACGGCCTGTTCGATGTCGGTTTTATGGCCGACCGATACATAGAGGGGTTTCACCAATTCCCGTGTACGCACAGCCTTCCCGATTCTCTCACCATCTGCGATGACGGGGGTTGTTGACCCCCGTTCCTCCTGCGGATCCATCGAACTACCTGTTAGGAGACTTTTTGAGACCCCGATGGTGGGAACATTGAGGATAACCCCTATCTGACTCGCCATGCCAAACCGGCGGGGATGGGCGAGACCGTGTCCATTGACAAGGGTAATATCCGGCAACTGTTCAAGTCGCCGAAATGCCTTTACGATAGCCGGCCCCTCCCGGAATGCAAGGAGGCCAGGAATGTACGGATAGAAAACCCTCGCGTCGGCACAGGCTGTCCCTGTTACCCTGAGTCCCGGGTACGACAGGGTTATGACTGCCGCATATGCCCTGTCCGCAATAACTGCGGCATCCGCTCCGGCGATCGAATGAATATCCTCAGTTTCGATCACTCTCCGGTTTATACTTCGTTCGCGAAGGAGGATCTGAGCTGATATGGCCTTTTCTACGGCGATCCTCCCCATAACTCATCCGTTCCGAAAATACTCGTGCGAATAAAATAAGCCGGGCCTTTGGAATCTTATCTCTGAGAACATCTACGCATTTTTTGTATATTTGTCCGGGTCAGCATCAAATGCCTTCTTACAGCCGGGAGCGCAGAAATAATACTTTTTCCCCTGGTACTCACTCACCAGTTTCGCTGTTTTTTCATCCACCTTCATCATACATACCGGGTCCGTTGCCATGGTCTGTTACCTCAGCCTTGAGGTGCTCTGGCCGGAGGTATATACTTTTTGAGCATAAGGGAAAGACTGATGACCGTTACCGAACTTAAGGCCATAGCAAGTGCCGCCAGCTCCGGCCGGAAGATATACCCGGAAATGGGATACAATATTCCTGCCGCAATGGGGATCAATGCCGCGTTATAAGCGAATGCCCAGAAAATGTTCAGCTTGATTCGGGACATTACTTTTCGGCTCAGCTGAATGGCCCCGACCGAATCTGTGAGGTCATCCCGGACCAGAACAATATCCCCGCTCTCAATAGCGACATCGGTACCGCTCCCGATGGCGATGCCGACATCTGCCTGGGCCAGTGCGGGCGCATCGTTAATTCCATCGCCCACAAATGCCACGACCTGTCCTTCGTTCTGCAACCTCCTGACTTCGTCCGCTTTATCCTGAGGGAGGACCTCGGCGATTACCCTGTCGATACCAATCTGACCCGCGATTATCGCAGCTGTACGCCGGTTGTCACCAGTGATCATCGCGACATTTAAACCCATATATTTGAGTCCGGCGATCGCATCCGATGCTCCATCTTTGAGCCGATCTGCAATCCCTATCGCGCCTGACAGCACGTTGTCGAGGGCCACAAGGATAACCGTCTTTCCTTCCTGCTCCAGCCGGGATATCCTGCCTTCGGCATCCTCTTCAACCCGGATTCCCCGCTCCTCCAGGAAATTCCTGTTTCCGATGATAACTGCGGTCCCCTGTACATCAGCCCGAACACCCTTACCCCCGAACGTGTCGAATCCAGTGACCGGATAGAAGGAGATTCCCTGATCTTCGGCTTTCCTGACCACTGCGCCCGCAATCGGGTGTTGGGAATTTTTTTCCACACTCGCAGCCAGTGGGAAGAAAAAAGGCTCGCCTTCGCGAAATGTGATTATATCCGTTATTTCTGGTTTTCCTCTCGTTAACGTTCCAGTTTTATCGAAGATCACTGTTGTAAGATGGCTTGAGACCTCCAGCGCATCGCCATTTTTCACCAGGATCCCGAGTTCTGCTCCCCGACCAACACCGACCGTGATAGCCGTCGGTGTCGCGAGGCCGAGCGCACAGGGACACGCCACAACAAGAACGGAAACGAGGGCCGTCAATGCGAAAAGAAGGGTAGATCCACCCGCAAAATACCACAAGGCAAAGGATGAAAATGCGATAATAAGCACCGTCGGGATGAAATAGGTCACGGCGATATCTGCCACCCTCTGGACCGGAGGCCGGGATCCCTGCGCTTCCTCAACCAGCCGTATGATCTGAGCGAGTACCGTATCCTTTCCGATCTTTTCCGCTCTGAACCGGAAGACACTGTTGGTATTCAGGGTCCCCCCCACGACAGAGGCTCCGGGTGTTTTCAGGACGGGAATCGGTTCGCCGGTGATCATGGATTCATCGACATAACTCTCCCCCTCTGCCACCGTCCCGTCGACCGGTACCTTTTCACCCGGTTTGACCATCACGAGATCCCCTATGGCGACATCCTCGATGGCGATCTCAACTTCCTTCCCATCCCGCACCACTACCGCACTCCGCGGCCGAAGCCCGATCAGTTTTTTTATCGCCTCCGATGTCCTCCCCTTCGCACGGGCCTCAAGATACCTCCCCAGGGTCAGGAATGAAGCGAGCATGATCGCGGTATCGTAAAAGATGAACTCCTGGGTTAGAACAATTTCGAATGTACCGAGAACACTCACGGTAAATGCAACTCCCATGCCCATTGCATACATAACATCCATCGACAGGGTCCTGTTTTTCAGCGCAATTACCGCTGCCCTGAAGATAGGATATGATACATACACAAAGACCGGTGTCGAAATTACAAACATTGCATATGCCAGAGTCGTCATCGGTACCGGTACGTGCAGATACATCAGGAGGAAGAGGGGGATGCTGACCGCAAATCCGATCGTGAACCTCCGGAATTTATCAGCAAGATCCCGATCATAGGCTTTTTTTTCTGCTGCAGGACTGATTTCTCCAGCGATTCCGAGATACTGATATCCTGCCGCCTCTATTGCATTTTTTATGTCCTGAATCGTGACAAGAGAAGGATTGTATGTGACGTGCGCTTCTTCTGTCGCGAGGTTTACGGATGCACTGACGATACCTTCAATGCGCTGCAACACGGTCTCAATAGTCTGAACGCAGACTGCACAAACCATTCCCCCTACCTTGACCGTCACATCTACATTCAGCACATCATATCCGGCTCCGCGAACCGCTTTTTCAATGTCCGTCAGCCTGACCAGGTCTGGATTGTATTCCACGTGTGCCTCTCCGGTACCATAATTTACCTCGACATGGGATACATCGTCCAGTGCTGCGATGGACTTTTCAACGCTCAGCGCACAGGTAGCGCAGTGCATTCCGGATATCCGGATGTCTGCTTTCTTTTTTCCTTCTCCGGGGTTGTCATCGTTCCCGGACAAGTTTTTTTCTTCATCCATATAATTCACCGGACGATTCGAGCGGACCAGATTGTTCCATCCCTCATTATTCGGGCATGGCAAAAACGTTATGGGGATTTAACAAAATCAGACCACCGCGAACAAATCTGACACAATGGTGACATCGGGAGAAAAGGCCAAGTTCCAATGACCTGGAAAAAGCATTATATACTAAAATCTTTCTCTATCTGGCGTAGGAGGGAGGGGACCAATATGTCTAAATGGCTGTGTACCGTGTGCGGGTACATATACGACGAATACACGGGTGAGCCGGCGACCGGTACGAAATCGGGGACCCGTTTTGCGGATCTTCCTTCAGATTGGCTTTGTCCGGTCTGTGGGGCCCCGAAAGATGCATTTACCAGAATTCCGGATTCTGACGAACATGCCGGAGCAGCCACCACCGTATCGGATGTGATCATATCCGAGTTGGAGCACTGGGGCGTCTCCCTGGTTTTTGGTCTTCCCGGCACCTCGTCCCTGGGGATCATCGATGCAATACGAAAAAACGGAGCCCTGCGGTTCATAGTCGTGCGCCATGAGGAGACTGCGGCAATGGCCGCATCCGCCTACTATAAGCTGACCGGAAAAATAGCCGCATGCGTGACCATTGCCGGTCCAGGCGCGACCAACCTCGCTACCGGGCTTTATGATGCAAAGGAAGACCATGCGGCAGTGCTTTCCCTGAACGGCCAGGTGGAGACACAGTATACGGGACCCGGAGGTTTTCAGGAGATCGACCAGGATGCATTCTTCCGCCCGGTGACCGTCTTTAACAATACCATTTACGAAAAAAAGATGACGTTGAAACTTCTTACATCGGCCCTCAAACATGCATTGGTATACCGGGGGGTTGCGCAGCTGTCGGTTCCAAACGATATCCAGAAGGAGCCTCTGGATTCTCATTCCTGCATTCGTGAAGCGGAACCGCCCGATTTCAACATTCTCCCGGAAGATGATGCATTCAGACATGCGGCAGATACGATCAACCGTGCAAAGAAACCCGTCATTCTTGCCGGATGGGGATCCCGCGATGTACCGGAGATGATCCTCGGAATCTCCCGACGCATCCAGGCACCCATTCTCACCACGTTCAGGGCAAAGGGGATAATTCCGGACGACAATCCCTGGCTCCTTGGCATATTGGGGACCATCGGCTCTGCGCATTCAAGGGCAGTAGTCCGCGACTGTGACCTCCTCATTACGCTCGGCGTCGGATTCTCGAAAATGACCGGAGTCCCGACGGATAAACCGCTTGTCCAGGTCGATTTCGATCCGGTCAAACTCGGTAAAAATCCGTCTTCCGTCAGTCTTTTTGGAAACTGTAATCTCGTCCTCCCTGAGCTGTTCCCCTTACTTCAGGAGAAGGAGCCCGGTACCGTTCTCGCCGATATAGCCCGGATGAAGGTTGAATGGGATGCACAGCGGAACCGGGAAGCCGATCCGGATGCGGTTCCGATCCGGCCGCCATACATCATCAAAGTCCTTGAGGAGACCATTCCGGAAGACGCAGTGATATGCATCGATGTCGGTGAGAACGGATGGTGGTTTGGGAGAAATTTCCATATGAAACGGCAGAAAATGGTGATGTCCGGTTATCTGGCAACGATGGGGTTCGGTCTTCCGGGCTCGATCGCAGCGCAACTCGCCTATCCGGACAAGTCCGTTATATGCATCACTGGTGACGGCGGTTTTGCGATGGCAATGGCCGATTTCATGACGGCGGTGAAATACAACCTGCCAATTATCGTAGTCATCCTTAATAATCACCAGCTGGGCATGATACAGGTCGAGCAGATGGAGGAAAATTATCCGAATTTCGGGACTGATCTGGTCAACACCGATTTTGCCTCATATGGCGAAAAATGCGGGGGTGTCGGTATACCTGTCACGAAACCGGCTGAACTACGCCCTGCAATCGATCGCGCACTGCTGATAAAAAAACCGGTGATCCTGGATATCGAGACCGACCCAAAGCGCTTCAGGTAAGATAATTCAGGCTGCGTTCCCTCGAACCAACATATTACCCGGGAATCCATTCCTCACAGAACAAAAAGCCCGGAGTCATGAAAGAAGGAGCAGGAATCCGATGTATGCCAGGCTGTTCAGGATGGTCAGGGGAAGGCCTATCTTCAGGAACATGAAAAAAGAAAGGCTTTCACCTTCCCGTTCAGCATGCTGGATAACGATGACATTACTTGCCGCTCCGAGGATCATGAGGTTTCCGGCGATGGTGCTTCCGGCAGCGAGCGCCATGGTCTGAACCGGTGATGAACCTGCTTCGAGAATCAAAGGCTGGAACAACGCAACGAAGGGGACGTTTGAAATGAATTGGCTAACGATAATACTCGTTCCGATTATTACGGGTACGGAAGAGACTGAGGAAACTCCGACCAGTGCCTGGAAAAGACCGGTGTTAAAAACACTTTGCATCAGGATGAACATCGCGATGAAGAAGACCAGGGTTCTCCAGTCAATGTTTCTCACAATCTCCGATCGTCTCTTGCTGAATATCAGGAGGGGAAGGGCCGCGCCCAGCGCAATTACAGAGAGCGGGAGATACGGTGCCGATAAGATTTGGGCAGAGATGATCTGCAAAATAATAAGGCCGATAACCAGAAGAAGTGAGATCTTCGATAGTCTTGCAAGCGCGGGATCCCTGACCGGCTCTCCATAATATAGCGTAAATCTTTTCTGAAATTCCTCTTTAAAGAAAAATTTCAGGAGAACATAAATGAGAAGAAGATTGATCAACGTCGGGATCCCCAGGTAAATGAGAAAAGTAGGAAAAGGATCGGCCAATCCGCTATTGACGGTGACCAGCAGGTTCTGAGGGTTTCCAATCGGACTCAGAACGCTTCCGGTCGTGATTGCAAAGCAGAGGCAGAGGAGAAGGAGCTGGGGCGATATTGAGCACTTTCGCGACAAGTACAAAGCGAGGGGAGTACCGATTATTGCGAGGGTATCATTCATCAGAACCGCGGATAAGAGAGCGAATGAAAAGACCAGAAAAAGAATGAGCTGATCGACATTTCCAGCCCGTCTGACTAATCGATGGGAGATTGTGTACAGGTAGCCACTCTGGTATAGGGCCTCCCCGAGAACAAACATTCCAAAGAGAAAGACCATCACGTCGATATTAATTGCAGCCAGCGCAGCCGTAAGAGAGATCTGCCCGGTAGCCATAACAGCGATCGCTCCTGCAAGCATGATCTGCCAGATACGGACTCTGAACTGTCCAACCTGACGTATCGCGATCAGGACAAAAACAATGGCAAGGATGACAACGGACAGATACGTAAATTGGTGTTAGGTCTGATGATTGCATCAATATTGTCTAAAGCCCTCATAACTGATTCGTGTATAATTCCTTTCTCCGGGATTAAGCCCTAGCACGCGACGAATAGTGAATTTTAGCCGGGAAAAGGGGAAATACCCAGACACCGCAGATTTTTCTACCGATGAGGGTTTGTCACATGCCATCGGAGAAGAATCCCATTGTCCAGAGGTCTCGCCTCCGCGAGGGTCAATCGGATAAAGGAATCCTCCTCGACGAACCCTAACCCGTCGGCGAGTGTCGGAGCATCTTTTCCGCCAATAATCATGTTTCCCATAAAACAGGAGATCTCATCGACCAGACCCGCGTTAAAGAACGACCAGATGAGGGAGCCGCCACCCTCGACCATGATCTTTTTCGCTCCCAGTGAGGCGAGCTCATCAACAAGGACGGCGAGATCTACCGTATCCCCGCAGGTCCGGATAATTGTCGCAAAGGATTCGAGTGCCTGGGCCTTTTGGTATTCCGCCTTTTGACTGCATGCGACCACTCGTCTACCCTTCCCCTTATGAAGGATTGCGGAATCAAGGGGAATCCGCAGACGGCTGTCGACAACTACCCGGATAGGGTGTTCTTCCTTTCCCTGCGAGATGCGCCGTTCGCGAAGATCGGGAGATTTTATGGTAAGCGACGGGTCGTCAGCAAGAACGGTGCCGATGCCGACCACGATCGCATCGCTGTCGGCTTTGCATTGGTCAACCCTTTTCAAATCTTCCTGCCCCGAGATCCTGACCTGCCGGCGTTCACGCGTAGAGAGTTTCCCGTCTGCACTCATCGCGACATTGATAAAAACAAAGGGACGCATGGTAATACGATCTGAACCGAAATTATTAGAGGGTTATGGAGTGGTGCCGGTTCCGATCTGGAGACCGCCGTTATGAGAAACCGGATTGCATGTCTTTTCACCCGCTACATCTTGTGCATTTTCAGATCCCGTACTCAAAAATAAATTCCATTTGGATATCACATACGGGGGAAATCGGCATCGAGGTTAAAATTTGGTATTCAACTGCCTTTTATGTATGTCACTCATCCGATAACAGACCCTGCTCTGTTCCCCAATGCGGATTTTTCAGTGCGCTGCACCGTGGGAAATGAGTCTCTCCCCAAACCCATGGCTGGTAGAACCCGCACATATCCGGTTTTGTAGTATGGATCGCACAATTATATCTGTTCCTTGCCGAACGTCTTAAAAACGGGCAAACGGGCGGGCATTCTCCGGTCGCCGGGTCCCTGAGTTCAACAGATATCAGTTCTCCGAGATCCTCCGGGTTCAGATCGGCACAATTCACCCAAACCCCATCGTCCCCGCAGCCTGAGAAATGCCTGAGTATATCCACTCTCCCGCTCTCCATCCAATGAAAGAGGTTCTCGATCGTAGGGGAGATGGAACACCCCCAAATCCTGCAGCACAGGCCGCATTGCCTGCACCGATCCCCGCTATATTCTCCATTTTCCATATACCGTTCCTCATTTTATCTGATGCCCGACAACGCTCTTCCCAACCAGACTCCGGATCTGACTGTCCGCGATAAAGATCTTCAATAGAACCAGGATATCCTTTCTTCTGAAATGGAAAGACCAAATCAGGAACATTATCCCATGATCTATATTGATAAGATAACCATGAATAGATTATAAGTATCCGGAGCTGAACAATGAGGCGGGATATGGATCACTTGCTCAATAATTCGCGGATCAGAATGGTCCCAATCACCGTATTCTCAATTGTATTTTGTTTAATTTTCATAGGATTGTGCATAAGTCCCGTTATGGCAGGGGAGAAGTTCATCAGCGGGTATCCGAACCTGTCGGCAACCATCATCGGCCCGAATGAATTCTCTCCGGGAGATTCCATTACGCTCCCCGTCCTGGTCCAGAACAGCGGGGTGATCCAATATGAATTTTCCAATCCATATATACTCAACCGTTCGGATCTTCCCAATACGGCAAAATTTGTGGTGGTTTCTCTCGGGCCCGGAGATGCCCCCGTCTCTATCCGATCAGATCCCCAGACCATAGGGAATATCCTTGGGGGTGGCAGTATGCCGGTCCAGTTCAACGTGAAGATAGCCCCCGATGCTCCTTCCGGGACCTATAATCTCCCGATAAATATTCAATATACCTACCTGTGGAACGTGGATCAATACGGACTGGACACGCTGCAATATTTCTATAAGGATACTTCAGTGCAACTGGCTCTTCCGATCCGCATAAAACCTGAAGTGCTGCTTGCCGTGAATTCGGTGGAACCGGAACATGTCAACGTAGGCACAACCGGATACCTGAACCTGACGATCACGAATATCGGGAATGATGACGGGAGCAATGCGGTCGTAAAACTGACCCAGAACGGTAATAGTCCCGTACAACCGGTCGCGAGCAGTGTTTATATCGGTGATTTCCCGAAAAATTCTCCTGTTTCCCTTCAGTATAAGGTTGCGGTCTCAAATGACGCTGAAGCGCTGAACTACCCGGTTAATCTGACAGTGATCTATCAAAACCAGGACGGGGATACCGTCACAACGGACCCGGTTACCATCGGCGTCCCGGTTGGCGGCAAGATCGGGTTCTCTGTCGTATCACCCCCACCGGAGTTCAATCCCGGGTCCCAGAAGACCATGGATGTGACTTATCAGAATACCGGGTCGGCACCCGCATATGGAGCAGAAGCCCGTATTATTACGGTGGATCCGTTTACGACCAATGATGATACGTCGTATCTTGGCGACATGGCACCCGGGGAAACAAAAACCGCCCGTTTCGAGATAACGGTCGGTTCGAGCGCAACGATAAAGGAGTACGCCCTTGATTCTGAGATCAAATTCCGGGACGCACTCGATAATGACCAGATATCGGACCGTATCAAAGTACCGGTAGAGGTTGTCGGAATATCAGGGATCGGCTGGCTCCTTAGTCCGTATGGCATCCTCATTATTGCCCTGATCGTCATTGCAATAGTCTATTTTGGAGTGATCCGAAGAAGGAAGCGGTCGACGTGATCCCAGGGATCCGTGTGGATGAGGGGTTTCCAGGGGCAGCATTGCAACTACTTCTCCTGGAATTTCGTAAGTTGTGAAAGGACCTGATGCATGAACCAGAACAATCTTTTGGGGAATTCGATTCCTGTGGCGCCACCGGATGTCCCTGGAATACGGGATATAATTCCCGTTTCACCGGTGAGTGGTGACGATATCATCAGGATCGAACACGTATCAAAAATATTCAGAAACCAGAAAACAGTTGTTGCCGTTGACGATGTCTCGTTCAATGTAAAACGGGGAGAAATATTTGGCCTTCTCGGACCGAACGGAGCGGGAAAGAGTACTCTGATTCGTATTCTCACTACATTGATGAAACCTACGACCGGGACGGCCTGGCTGGACACGTATGAAGTAACAAGGGACGAAGAAAAGGTCAGGGCGATCATAGGGGTCTGTCCCCAGAACAGCACGCTCGATATCGAGCTCACCGCGTATGATAACCTTTCTTTTTATGGAAAACTGGTCAACGTCGATGACGAACACCTGGATGCCCGGATATGGACTCTCCTCAAGATGTCCGGGCTCACCGACCGTGCCAACTCCAAAGTCGCAACCTTTTCGGGAGGTATGAAGCGAAAACTGGAGATTGTGCGGGCATTCATCCATCATCCGCTCATCCTGTTTCTCGACGAACCGACCATCGGGCTCGACCCGGAATCGAGACACGAAGTCTGGGGACAGATTTCATTGTTGAACACGGAGAAGACAACGATCATCCTTACGACTCACTACATGGATGAGGCAGAAAGGCTCTGTCAGCGCATTGCCTTTATGGATCAGGGACGCCTTTTGGCTCTGGATACTCCGCAAAATCTCAAGCGCTCGATGCCGGCAGGGGAATTGATCGAAATCGGTGTTGAGAACTACAATGCCGCAGTCGTTCCTGTGATTAAATCGCATGCTCAGGTCATTTCCGTCGAAATGAAAGAGGGAAAAGTGCTTATCTCCGCAAAAAATGGAAGCAGCCTTCTCCCAGCAGTGATTGCGGATCTCCAAAAATTCGGCATCGGTATCACCACTATCTCGATAAGATCCCCCTCATTGGAGGATGTATTCCTTTCTGTCACCGGAAAGCACCTTGAGCATCAGGGAACGGACGAGCAGGTCGCTCGGGGGAGAGGATCGAGGTGATCCGGGGAGCAATCGCTATATTCCAGCGGGATTTCAAAAAATTTCTCAGTAACCCGTTTGTCCTCTTCCTTACACTGATGATCCCCATCATGTATCTTTTGATCTTTGGGAACGCAATAGGGGGGACTATCACGGGGATACCGATCGGTGTCGTCCAGGAGCAACCGTACGTGACAGAAACGCCCCTGTACACAGCAGCCGTCGATAACCTTGAAAATATTCATCAGTCCGATAAACCCGGCCTTTTTCTTGTGACTCGCTATACCGATGAAAAAATAGCACAGGACGCGCTGTCAGCGGGAAAAATTTATGCGGTTGTGGTGTTTCCCTCGAACATATCCCCGGGTCGCGAGATCGGTTTGTTTGTCGACAGTTCGGAATTTACGATCCCATCCCTGATTGAGTCAGGGGTAACCAGTTCCATCATACAAACAGGGGCACAAAACCCCATAAATACCGTTAATATATATGGGACGATTGAATATCTGCAGTTCTTCGGGGTCGGGGTCATCGTCCTGGCAATATTCAGCACTACCTTGTTCGGGGGTGGACTCGCCCTGATCCGTGACCGCGAGATGGGAATCATAGAGGGATACCTCGTTACACCGGTGAAGCGGTCAAGTATCATTCTCGGGACAATCGGAAGCGGAACGGTTAAAGCATTCTTCGCCGGGTTTGTTATCTTCCTTGTTGATATCTTTGTAGCAGGAGTTATCGTAAGAACTGTCCAGGATTTCTTCCTGGTCCTTCTGGTAATATTTATTACCAGTATCGGGGTCACCAGCCTTGTGGTCTCGATCGCTTCCCGTTTTTCAAACCAGCAGGAATTCGCGTCTACCGTCGCATTTCTCAACCTCCTCCTGTTCATGACAAGCGGGGTTTTTTACCCGATCATCGGAATGCCGGAGTGGCTCCGGTGGATTACGGTGATAAACCCTGAAGCATATGCGATTCACGCGTTAAGGAGCATCACATTGAGAAACCAGGGTCTGAGTGTCATATGGTTTGACATCGTCGCAATCCTCATCTTCTCGGTAACGATGATTGCTCTCGGGATAATCACGTACCGAAGGACGCTTGAATAATTTTTCCGGCACGCTTCAAAGCGGTGCGGCTATCCATCATTCGCTGGACTCACCGATCTTTTTTCGTCTCATATTTAACTAATAAATGAATATGCCGACTGCAGTCCATATCGGACTGAATAGAATCGCATACTGACGGGGTTATGCGAGCAAGAGGCTGCATGAAGCGATCTCGAAATCAGTTCAGAACAACGGGGCTGCTTGAAATTATAATTTTACAAATAGAGAGGGAAAGTTTTCCGGTTTCCCCTCATTTCAATGCCTCAGCCCGGATTTGAACCGGGGACAACCAGATCTTCAGTCTGGCGCTCTCCCAAACTGAGCTACTAAGGCAGGATACCAGTATAGGATTTTTAGCATAATAAATGATCTGGTTTTGAAAAGAAAGCCCATATTTTTATGCTCCGCGGTGGATTCTTTGAGGATGGCGCCAGTACCCGCCCGCCTCAGGGAAGAGGCGGAGACGCTTACCCGATCATTATACGCACGAACCGCCCATGTCGTCCATCTGACTCACAATGACCTGGATGCAGTCGGTTCAGACGCCATTCACCGGATGAAATTCGGGGACGTCTTAACCCTGTGGAGCTCGGTCGGAAAATACCCCTATTATCTTGATCAGATCGCGGGAGTACCGGGGAACGGTGACCTGATTAGCATAAGTGACCTCGGATTCCAGAAGGGTGCAGAACAACCCCTTCGCCGCGCGAAAAAGAATGGATGGAGGCTGGAATGGCGGGATCACCACCGGTGGCAGGATGATGAGATAGGTCTGGTCACCGGTCTGGCCAACCTGCTGCACGTGGATGTCACCACCTGTGCCTGCGGCATCTGCGTCCGCGATCTCCAGCCTGATAACCCGGTTGCGGGTGAGGTTGCACGGGTTGTCTGCGACTATGACCTCTGGCTGAATCGTGACCCCCGGGCTGCCGTTCTCGGTCAGGTTCTTCAGCGAAAGAAAAATCGTGAGCACGTCAGGGACTGTCTGATTGACGGGATCTTTTCTGATGATTTTATCGAGTGCGAATACCGGGACATACGGGAAGAGATGAATGCAATGATGGAAAAAAGTCTCCGGCATGCAGTGATCCGGAAAGGGAAGTACCGGATTGTATTTGCACCCCTCTACGGGTACCCCAGTGAGACTGCTGCATACATCAGAGAGAGGGAGGGGTCCGAAATCGAGGTGATCATATCCCCAGGAGGGCGGTTTTCACTCCGTTCCGTGCCCCCGATTAGTCATATCATCGCACGCGAGTTCCAGGGTGGAGGCCACCCCCACGCCGCGGGAGGGACTTTTCCCTTCTCGTTCTGGGACCGGCTCGCATTCCTGCTCTTCCGTAGGTCACGCTATTTCGATCACTTCGTATCAGTGGCTGAATCAAGCGTATAAACGGCTGAATCTGCCACACTTTCCCAGTATTCCTGGCATCGGGATCTGCAGAAACCGCCGGCGTACACATGCTCCGGATCGAAATGCATGAGCACTGACCGTAATGCATTTTCCTCCGGATCCACAAGAATAATATCTTTCACGATATATTCATCCATCAGGTCGATCACCAGTTTGAGCTTTTCTGGCTTAACCGCTATGGATTGATGATGCTCGAGCAAATCCGCGAGATCAGATGCCCCAGGGCTTTCCTGAAAGAATATAAACTTCTGTCCCGTGAACATCTCCAGTTCAATGGGTTCCATGTGGTCACAGAGCAGGACGTGTCCCTTTACCCCCCTATCCCGCATAGACCGCATCATCCGAAGGAACTCACTTATAATCGCTCTCCGGGCTTCTTCTTCGTCACCAAAGTAAGCATCCGTCAGCGTGAGCGTGTGTGGGGCGGGAATTGAAAACCACAGGTCTCCTTTCTTTCGAATTAAACCTTCAGCGTCATCACTGATCCGCAAAGGATCCCCCTCCAGCTCCCCGGTAATCACCCCCTCCTCTGTACCCCGAAGGCTTTCGAGGACGCGGTCCCGGTAAAACATTCCACCGGCACAGGGGATATCGATCCCTGCCTCAATCTGAGGTCCGAGTGATTGTTCCAGCATGAATGTCATTAAATCTCCCGCCCGTGGTTTTTGCTCCGATACCCATTCTGCCAGGGTCACGAGATCGGGGAATTCCACCTCAGAACCGAGCGATCTGGTCCGGAACTGCAGTTTTTTACCCATATTCATCACGTTATTTATACCAGCCCGGCTAAAATCATATTGATGCCGGATGCACCCATACTGATAACCTGCGGGTTGCCGTATACCAACGGACCTTGTCACATCGGCCATCTCAGGACTTATGTCCCGGCCGATTTTTATGTCAGGTACCTGAGACATAAAGGGGAACAGGTGTTATTTATCTGTGGGTCTGACAACCACGGGACACCGGTAGTCGTAGGCGCCGAACAGGCCGGCGTTTCTCCGCGGGAATTCTGCGAACGGTTTCACAAGCATTTCTATGACACATTCCGGCGAGTGCATATTCATTTTGATCATTTCGGGATGACAGACAACCCGACCAACCACAAACGGACCAGATCTATGGTCAGTACGCTCATCAAGAACGGATATGTGTATTCCCAGATTGTTCAGCAGAGCTACTGTACCCGATGTGCACGCTTTCTCCCCGATCGCTATGTCGAGGGAATATGCCCGTATTGCGGGGTTCCTGCACGGGGGGATGAGTGTGACCAGGGGTGCGGAAGGCACCTGGAACCCGGAGAAGTGCTTGAGCCCACATGCGGAATATGCGGGGGTGCAGCGGAAAACAGGGAGCAGGAGCACTATTTCTTTAAATTAAGTGAATTTAAAGAATTTCTCCTCGCATATCTCGAAACCCTGGGGGGGACAATCAACGCTCGGAATTATGCGATTGGCTGGGTTAAGGATGAACTTCGTGACTGGTGCATAACCCGGACTCTTGAATGGGGGGTGAAATTTCCCGGGCGTGATGACCTGGTCGTGTACGTGTGGGTGGATGCACCGATCGGGTATATCTCCTTTACCGAGGAATGGGGGAAAATGACCGGAAATGACTGGAGATCATACTGGTGTAACGATACGAACGTCACCCATTTCATCGGCGGGGATATCATCTACCATCATTGCATTTTCTGGCCCGCTTTGCTGAAGGCGGCAGGATATGGAACGCCGCATGCGGTCGTTGCAAGTGGTATGGTAAAGGTAGACGACCATAAGTTCTCAAAATCGAGAGGATATGTGGTATGGGCAAATGACGATTACCTGGACCAGGGGTTACCTGCTGATTATCTCCGCTATTATCTCCTTTCTTACACAAATCATACAAAAGAGCTGAACTTTTCGTGGAAGATATTCCAGGAGAGGGTAAATAACGAGCTCGTCAATACGCTCGGCAATTTCATTTACCGTACCTTATATTTTGCTCACAAAGAATTCGGGGGGATACCGGAGGGAGAGACTGCCGGGGAGATCCAGGATCAGGTAACGGAAACACTCCGCCTTATCGAAGATGCGGTGAAGGTGTACGAATTCAAGACTGCCATTGATACGATGATGGCCCTTGCTGCATCCGGGAATACCTATATACAGATGAATGCACCGTGGAAGCTGGTTAAATCTGATCCCGATAAAGCAAAACGTGTAATCAGGAACTGTCTTGCCATTGTACAAGCACTCACCCTCATCATCGAACCGGTGATGCCGGAAAAAAGCCAGATTATCTGGGAGATGCTCGGTCATACTGACCAGATAGGAGAGCACCTGCTCAAAGAATCCCTCGACCCACTTCCCGCAGGGCCCCTGCCGGTGCCGCGACCGGTCTTCGAAAAGATGGATGATACCCGGATCGATGAACTGGACCGGTTGCTCATGAAACGTGTGGAGTCAGCTTCACGAACGGTGGTCAAACCGCAGGAGATCGTTTCGATCGATGAATTCTGTCGTATGGATATCAGGATAGGAAAGATTGTGCAAGCCGAACCGGTGCCGAAATCCAAAAAACTACTCAGGCTCATTGTGGATATCGGAACCGAAAAAAGACAGATTGTCGCCGGTATTGCGATGTTTTACGATCCCGGGGAAATTGTCGGGCAGGAAGTTGCGGTCCTGGTGAATCTCGCCCCTGCGACCATCTTCGGGGTGGAAAGTAATGGCATGATCCTTGCTGCCGGTGACACCGCCTCGCTTCTCGTACCCGTGCGGGGAGTTGAGCCCGGAACCAGGATCCGTTAGGATTCTTCGGAGGGGTCTATTTTCGTGGAAGAAAACAGAGAGAGCCCGGAATCCCGGCCTGGTTCACCGGTCTCATTCTCGGGCTATTCCCTTTCCCGCGCATTTCTTATGGCTGCCATGACCTTGGGAGATCTCTCCCGGATCTCTGCTTCTTCAATGCTTTTTTCGCGAAATCACCTCCAATCGCTCCGAGAGACTCGGCCGCCACCTTTCTCACAAATTCATTTTCGTCCTTCAGTGATCTGATGAGGGGCTCCACGGCTTCCATCGCACGCAATTTTCCGAGTGATTTTGCTGCCATGTAGCGTACATGGTCTTTTTCGTCACCTAACAATAGAATGAGGGCGGATATGGAGTCCGTTTCAGGGATCATGCCCAAGGCCTCTGCCGCACGGTATCTGACCCTCCAGTCTGCATGGTTGTTCAGCATCGTGAGACGGGGAACGGCTGGTTTACCGAGCTCTCCGAGCGCTTTTGCAGCCTGTGCACGGACGCCCTTATCCCTATCGGAGAGCGCCTTCACGAGTATGTCAATATTATTCGGATCCTGTTCTGATCCAAGAAGCAAAACAGAATATCTCCGTATATGGGGGTCCGGACTATTCAGGACGGCATAGGTCAGACCTTCATTTCCCTGTTCAAGGGAATCCACAGATTTGTAATCAGCCATTATTCCCAACTTCAAATGCAGGTTTCTCCTCTGTCTCTTTTATACTCTCCTCACAATCCTGTTGCTGATGAGAATCATTTCGCAAGACCGAGCCAGATCAAAAAGAGGCCAAATCCTATGAATATTACCGTTATCGGGATCGGAAGGGGCGGAAATCCATGAATAACCAGAGGTAACACACCAAAGAGGATAATTAGTATGCCAAGGCCGATTATGGGAATGCCGCTTTCCACACCAAATATTCCGCAGGACTCCTTTTGCATTCTGGCAAGAGAGTGTTTGCATTGATTCCTCTTAACTTTTAATGACCCGATATTCTCTGTGCACATGAGAATGTGGAAAGAGGTTGGTTCCGACCATGCAGGGCCTGTCAGGGCCCCCCTCTTCATCGGTGTCGACAGGTGAGATGTTGCCCCCCCTCACGATTAAATCGCATCCGATCATACTTATTGTATAGCAGTATTTGGTTTATAAAAAATTGAGACACAGATTAAAAGAATTTGGTGCACGCTGAAACAATACCTCAACATAGGATATGAAACGTCTGTAAGCGAACAATATTATTTCAATCTGTAGTGCAATCATCTTTTAAACTGCGTTTAGGGATGGAGACTCATTAACCCTGATTTGTTTTCCGTACGAACTTTCAACAATTCCAACAGGACTGGGATGGTTCCGGCAGTTTCCTCAGGGAAATGATTGTAACGATCCGACGACCGGGTGCACTTAACAAACTGTATTGCAATTTAACAAACTGCATTGCAATTGAAAATCCATTGGATGCCCGCAGTACCCATGCATAAAATCTTATGATCAAAAAAATGATGAGGACCACATATTTCCATCGATTTCGTTTCTTATTCGGCACCCCACTGCTTTCGAATATATCTGAAACAGTACACCGATATTGATAAAAGATTAATATTTTTTCTATCGCGATAAATATAATTTTATCTCGTTCCGTTAACAGAAACCTTTCAGAGAATATTGCAGAAAGAACGGGAACGGTATCGTCATCTGATTCCCATAATTAATGGGCATCACCTGTTTATCTGTGAGTGCCATCGTGATGGGTTTTCCATTGACCACGGTTGGAACCGATGCCGCATATTCATAATACGGTTGGTATGGGGTACCAACGTACACTGCTGGACTCGTCGCAGGATAGGATGCCTGGACCGGATATGTATTTACATACGGCATCGTGATTACCGGCTGAAGAATTTTCGGTATCCCTAATCCCTGATCAGATTTGGCCGGAGATTGAACAGGAGTGCTGCTACTCCCCATAACAGGCGCAGATGCAGTGCCACCAGACGTTTCGGACGACGATGGTTGACCGGTAACCACAATGTAATCCGGTTTGACAATGCCTGCCGCCACGATAGATTCTGTCGTTCCCTCCTTCGTGTACCTCTTGGCCATGAACGTTACCGAATAATTTCCCGGGAATGTATAGGTGTGCGTTGGGTTCTGGAGGGCTGAGTTGGTACCGTCGCCAAATTCCCATCCCCAGATGTTCGGGCTCCCCGATGATGTATCCGTGAACTGGACGGTAAGAGGTACGCTACCGGCTGTTTTGTCCGCGGTGAAACTTGCCTTTACCGTACCTGTGGGATCAGAGATGACTGTGTCCCCGGTATCGGTATCAATGCCCGGGATTGGTGTACAGAATCCCGATTCTTCGAAGGGGCAAAGACATGCACAGGGATCTGTTTCTTCGTTATGATCTTTGTGATCTTTTTTGTCATGACATGAGCACGAAGCCGCAGTTGCCAGAGAGACACAGATTACCATTCCGACAAATAGAATAAGTATTAACCTTTTAATCATGATGTTCATCCTTCCCGATCAAGATAGGGAATACACGATCGATAAAATATATCTCTCTATCCTCATAACACATCTCACGAAAAGCTTTGATTTTTTTTTTGGATGGGAAACATTTTATCGATCACGATAGAATAACATTTTTTCCCAAAATTAAAAAAGGATATGCTTAATGAGTAATGATTTCTTTTCAAACCTCGAAAGGCTGACCAAAGACCCGGCCTTCCGACGCATCTCATCATTTTATGTCCATCCCAGAAGGAAAAAATTCGTTAATGGAATACCGGATGCCCGGGCACTGAGCTGGCAACATTGTATGTGCAGTTTATCATTTAGGATCGGGGACTAGGTATCAGGGATTCTCTATCAAGGGTGCTCCCAACCCCCAGATACCCCGAAATTGACCGTATTTTCTCTCAAATGAGGGATAAGTATCATCGTTCGGTCGGACCTCTGAACACCCTGCCTCATAATAACGATTTAATCACCTTAATCATGAAAATAACCCTTTTTATCCGAAATAACGGGTGCTTAATAGCGCGGTTCACCAAGACGGGTGATGGCAGAAGGTATGACCGGTCGACCGGGCAGGCGATCGCTTCGGGAAACCTTAAGAAATCGGGTGTTACGGGCCGATTTTCTCCAGTGCGATAGCGTCCCCGGATAGTGAAAGTAGGTCTCTCATCGTGAAAATAACCTTCAATTGCGCTCTGTTTCCGGTAAGTGTGATCTCGATTTCCTGTTTACCTGAATGCCCTGAACACGCGCACAAAAATCGCCTGTTTAATCACTTATTCCTCGAAAAGAAAGGGGATAATTGGGATAAAAAGGTGCTTAATAGCACGATTTACCGGAGGAGTGATAGTTGGAGATATAACGGTCGATCAGGCAGGAGATCGTGCCAGGGAACCCCCATGGATCGGGCGTTAAACAGCCGGATTTCGGTAAATTGGATGGGTTATAAGCAACGGGACCCAGGGGATTCCCGAAGAGAGCCACTGGGGACGGCAGGAGAAAAACACTCTGATCGGTTAATGCTGTCAGGGCCGCCTTGCTTAGACTTCACGGTTTTCAAAGTGGATCCCGTTTTTCCAGATTTTCAATCTTCCCGTCATGTTATCCTTCTCTTATCAAATTATTATCATTCGTTTGAATCTCAGTTTGGGAAAATTGATCTGGTCTACCAAGTACCACTATCGAACGAAAGGGGAACGGGATATTATTATTTTTGGCGATCCATTGAACAACGGCCATGATTTGATGATGAGGGTAACCTCGAATAAGTGAAATGTTTGCTGTCTTGTGTAAATTTAATCCGACAAAAAAAGATCGGAGATGATGGACGTTATACCTTCACCGATTTCTTGTAGGATACCCAGTAGGTGCTTCCGTCGCATCTCATCCCCTTAACGTTCTCGGTCACCGTGTATGTCCCCGATCTCGCATATATGTTCTGAGGATTTCTCAATTGACTCGTACGTCCGTCACCGAAACTCCAGAACCACTGAACAGGGTTCCCGGTTGAGGTATCCGTAAAAGTAACCGTCCTACCGGAGTTCGATGTGGTAAAGAATGCAAATGTCGGGCAGGAACAGCAGCTGGTATTCTGCAGGTTACCAAAGTCTCTTCCTGTCACGTTCAGGTTTGTACAGTTAATTTCAACAGGATACAGGTTACCTGCGGGTTTCGTCTGCGTCCATCCGGATTGCAGGGTCTCTGACAGGTTGTATCTACCCCAGGAAATGTTTACAAACGCGAATGATCCATCAGCCCCGGTTGTCTTCGTGGCATAGATTGTCCCGTTCGGGTATCTGAGATTAATAACCCACCCGGATAGTCCGCCTTCATTGACATCCCTGACGCCATTTCCGTTCAGGTCATTGAATTTAATTCCTGTGATGTTCCCCAGCAGTTGCTTGTTTGTGAAGTTGATCCCCGTTGCATTCGTGCAGGTCAGCGTAACATTCCGGCATGTCGGAGTCACATTCGTCCAGCCGCACAATACTTCTTCGCAGACGGTGTAACTGCCCGGAGACAGGCCGCAGACCTGATACTTGCCGGTCGCATCCGTCACATTTGTTCCTATGATGCCCCCAGTGCTGTTTCTCAACGTGATGTTCCAGCCTGACAGCCCCTGACCTGTCAGGCTATTGAGCTTGTACCCGCTGATACACATCAGCTGGGTGTTCGTGAAGTTCTGGTTCGTCAGGTTCGTATTACAGACCAGCGTTACCGGGTTCGAAGGTCCGGGACCCGCCTGGTAGCCGGGCTTCAGGGTCTCGGTTAGGTTGTACTGCCCGGGTACCAGACCGCAGAACTGATAATAGCCGGTTGCATTTGTCGTGGTACTGTTGGTATATGTCCCATTCGTCAGGGTGATGTTCCAGCCGGGGAGTCCCAGCTTGGTACAGTTGTCCAGCTTGTATCCGCTGATACACATCAGCTGGATGTTCGTGAAGTTCTGGTTCGTCAGGTTCGTATTACAGACCAGCGTTACCGGGTTCGAAGGTCCGGGACCCGCCTGGTAGCCGGGCTTCAGGGTCTCGCTCAGGTTGTACTGCCCGGGTACCAGACCGCAGAACTGATAATAGCCGGTTGCATTTGTCGTGGTACTGTTGGTATATGTCCCATTCGTCAGGGTGATGTTCCAGCCGGGGAGTCCCAGCTTGGTACAGTTGTCCAGCTTGTATCCGCTGATACACATCAGCTGGATGTTCGTGAAGTTCTGGTTCGTCAGGTTCTGGTTGCAGACCAGCGTCACCGGGTTTGCCGGGCCGGTACCTGACTGGTAACCATCCTTCAGGGTCTCGGTCAGGTTATACTGTCCGGGCACTAATCTGCAGAACTGGTAATAGCCGGTTGCATTCGTCGTGGTACTGTTGGTATATGTCCCATTCGTCAGGGTGATGCTCCAGCCGGGGAGTCCCAGCTTGGTACAGTTGTCCAGCTTGTATCCGCTGATACACATCAGCTGGATGTTCGTGAAGTTCTGGTTCGTCAGGTTCGTATTACAGACCAGCGTTACCGGGTTCGAAGGTCCGGTACCTGACTGGTAACCATCCTTCAGGGTCTCGCTCAGGTTGTACTGTCCGGGCACTAATCCGCAGAACTGGTAATAGCCAGTTGCATTTGTCGTGGTACTGTTGGTATATGTCCCATTGGTCAGGGTGATGTTCCAGCCGGGGAGTCCCAGCTTGGTACAGTTGTCCAGCTTGTACCCGCTGATACACATCAGCTGGATGTTCGTGAAGTTCTGATTCGTCAGGTTCTCGCTGCAGAGCAGCGTCACCGGGTTTGCCGGGCCGGTTCCCGCCTGGTAACCATCCTTCAGGGTCTCGCTCAGGTTGTACTGTCCGGGCACTAATCCGCAGAACTGGTAATAGCCGGTTGCATTCGTCGTGGTACTGTTGGTATATGTCCCGTTCGTCAGGGTGATGTTCCAGCCGGGGAGTCCCAGCTTGGTACAGTTGTCCAGCTTGTACCCGCTGATACACATCAGCTGGATGTTCGTGAAGTTCTGGTTCGTCAGGTTCTCGCTGCATAGCAGCGTCACCGGGTTCGAAGGTCCGGTACCTGACTGGTAACCATCCTTCAGGGTCTCGCTCAGGTTATACTGTCCGGGCACTAATCCGCAGAACTGGTAATAGCCAGTTGCATTTGTCGTGGTACTGTTGGTATATGTCCCGTTCGTCAGGGTGATGTTCCAGCCGGGGAGTCCCAGTCTGGTACAGTCGTCCAGCTTGTACCCGCTGATACACATCAGCTGGATGTTCGTGAAGTTCTGGTTCGTCAGGTTCTCGTTACAGGTCAGTGTTATCGGACCAGGGGCGTCTCCCGCCTCGTAGCCATCCTTCAGGATCTCGGTCAGGTTGTAGTTCCCAGGAATCAATCCACAGAACTGGTAATAGCCGGAATTATCGGTCACATTTGTGTCAATTATAGCCCCAGTGCTGTTCCTCAGAGTTATGTTCCACCCCGGGAGGCCTAACTTGGTACAGTTGTCCAGCTTGTACCCGCTGATGCAGAGGAGTTTGGTGTTTGTGAAGTTCTGCGGGCCCAGCTCCTCGTTGCACGTAAGCGTGAAGTTGGCCGGAGATGCTCCTGCCTGGTACCCGTCCTTCAGCTCCTCGCTCAGGTTATACTCGATCCCCGGCAATAAGCCGCAGATCTGGTAGTAACCCGTTGCATTTGTCGTCGTCTGGTTCACGAATGTCCCGGTGCTGTTCCGCAACGTGATGTTCCAGCCGGGCAGGCCGGTACCGTTACAGTCCAGCTTGTACCCGTCGACACAGAGGAACTTCGTGTTCGTGAAGTTCTGCGGGCCCAGCTCCTCGTTACACGTCAGGGTGAAGTTGGCCGGAGATGCTCCTGCCTGGTACTCGTCCTTCAGCTCCTCGCTCAGGTTGTACTCGATCCCCGGCAATAAGCCGCAGATCTGGTAGTAACCCGTTGCATTTGTCGCCGTCTGGTTCAAGAATGTCCCGGTACTGTTTCGAAGCGTTATGTTCCAGCCGGGCAGGCCGGTACCGTTACAGTCCAGCTTGTACCCGTCGATGCAGAGGAATTTGGTGTTCGTGAAGTTCTGCAGGCCCAGCTCCTCGTTGCACGTAAGCGTGAAGTTGGCCGGAGCGTCCCCGGCCTGGTACCCAGTCTTCAGCTCCTCGCTCAGGTTATACTCGATCCCCGGCAATAAGCCGCAGATCTGGTAGTAACCCGTTGCATTTGTCGCCGTCTGGTTCAAGAATGTCCCGGTACTGTTTCGAAGCGTTATGTTCCAGCCGGGCAGGCCGGCACCGTTACAGTCCAGCTTGTACCCGTCGATGCAGAGGAATTTAGTGTTCGTGAAGTTCTGCGGGCCCAGCTCTTCGTTGCACGTCAGGGTGAAGTTAACAGGAGATTCTCCTGCCTGGTACCCAGTCTTCAGCTCCTCGCTCAGGTTATACTCGATCCCCGGCAATAAGCCGCAGAACTGGTAATAACCCGTAGCATTCGTCGTTGTCTGGTTGACGAATGCCCCGGTCCTGTTCCGAAGCGTGATGTTCCAGCCAAGAAGCCCGGTACCGTTACAGTCAAGCTTGTACCCGTCGATGCAGAGGAATTTGGTGTTCGTGAAGTTCTGCAGGCCCAGCTCTTCGTTGCACGTAAGCGTGAAGTTGGCCGGAGCGTCCCCGGCCTGGTACCCGGTCTTCAGCTCCTCGCTCAGGTTATACTCAATCCCGGGCAGTAAGCTGCAGAACTGATAATAGCCGGTTACATTCGTCGTTGTCTGGTTGACGAATGCCCCGGTGCTGTTTCGAAGCGTGATGTTCCAGCCAAGAAGCCCGGTACCGTTACAGTCCAGCTTGTACCCGTCGATGCAGAGGAATTTGGTGTTCGTGAAGTTCTGCAGGCCCAGCTCTTCGTTGCACGTAAGCGTGAAGTTGGCCGGAGCGTCCCCGGCCTGGTACCCGGTCTTCAGCTCCTCGCTCAGGTTATACTCAATCCCGGGCAGTAAGCTGCAGAACTGATAATAGCCGGTTACATTCGTCGTTGTCTGGTTGACGAATGCCCCGGTGCTGTTCCGCAGCGTGATGTTCCAGCCAAGAAGCCCGGTACCGTTACAGTCAAGCTTGTACCCGTCGACACAGAGGAATTTGGTGTTCGTGAAGTTCTGGTTCGTCAGGTTCGTATTACAGAGCAGCGTCACCGGGTTCGAGGGGCCGGTGCCTGCCTGGAAGCCCGGATTCAGGGTCTCGCTCAGGTTATACTGCCCGGGTAATAATCCGCAGAACTGGTAATAGCCGGTTGCATTCGTCGTCGTTGTCGCAAGAAATCCCGGGGTACTGTTGGTCAAGTTGATCTGCCAGCCTGATAGCCCGGAACTGTTGCAGTCTCAGCTTGAACCCGCTGATACACATCAATTTCGTGTTCGTGAAGTTCACATTGGTCATGTTGGCGTTGGTTATAGTCGCATTCTGGCAAAGGGCCGTCAGGTTCGTCCAGCCGGGCTGCAGCTCCTCGCACACCGTGTAGTTGCCGGGCATCAGGTTGCAGATCTGGTAATACCCGGAGACGTCAGTCGTGACCAGTGCCACCTGACCGGTCTGGTTACTAACCGTGACATTCCAGGACGGAACGCCGAGGCCAGTGCAGTTATCGATCTTGTAACCTGAGATACAGAATGTATTACCTGGACAGCTTGACACGTTAACGGTCACATTCGCGTACGGAATAGGATCCACGATCGGGACGCCTTTCGAATTTATATAGTTCACATGTGCAGTCCCGTTATTCACCGGAAGTCCGGTCCCGGTTTGTGATGAACTCACATTGAAGGTGATATTGACAGTTTCTATGCCGTTAAGGCGCTGGTTATGATTCCCTACGTACTGGCTGATGTTCGTCCAGATATAGGTATTATTCGGAATGTCCGACGAATTGGGGGTAAGGTTGAAACTGCTCTGGTCGACGATAATGTAGGGCTCGAGAACCTCCGTCACATTGACATAGGACGGTGAGCTGATTGAGATGATTTCGACGAAAATTGAGTCGTATACATCAGCAATAACAGATGCATTGGTTGCGAAGTAGTATGAACCACCTGTTCCTTGTGCAATGTAGGTTAACAGATTGGGATCTACGCCACTTCCCAGTCCAATGGTATAGATCCTGATGTTAAGGCTGTTTGCAAGTGCTATTTCGTCATTAAAACTTGCGTTCGTTGAACCTCCGATATTGAATAATCCATCAGTGAGTAGAATAATAGCCTTCGTTGAATTCACATTCGGGCACCGGGTATTGTTCTGCATCATTTCCAGGGCCCGATCTACGGCACATTCTCCGCACGTGAACCCGTCGCAGGTGTTCATATCGATAGTCTGATTTGCCGCGGTGAAATTATTTCCCAGCCCCGGCGGATAAGGTGCCGGGGGATACGTTGGATTATTAACGGAAGTATCCCAGTTGATCACGCCGACCTGGTCCTTGCTTGCGTTCATTTCACCAATGAATTCCTTAGCACCGGTCAGTCGGAGTCCGGTAGGGTCATTCCCGGGTGGTGGATCTCCGCACATACTCCCGGAGCTGTCGATGGCAAAGATGATATCAAGTGGTTCCGAACTATTCGCACCACATGCAGGATTGCCGCATCCATAGCCGGTTATGGATAGGGTCACCGTGGTATTCTGCGGGAAACAGGAAGATCCTGAAATATTGATATTTGATGGATTTACCGTTTTTATTATGGTTAAATTACCTTCCGGAGGCGGTGGGGTGGGTGGGGGGCACATGTTGGTGAAGTTCTGGTTGGTCAGGCTGCGGGTTGTCGTATTGATCTGCACCACCCGGTTCGGGGTGGCCGGGTCCTGGATCCAGCTTGCCTGGAGGGTCTCGTTCAACTGGTAAGAATACAACGGCAGGTTCCCAAAGAAGTAAGACCCGTTGCTCGCCGTTTTGCAGGTCAGGAAGATCCCGTTCGTCTGGTTGGTCAGGGTAATCTGCCAGCCACCGAGCCCGGTTCCGGTCGCATTCCTTTTATACCCGCTGATATTCCCGAGGATTATCTGAGAGTTGGTGAAGTTCTGGTTGAACAGGCGGGGAGTGGTGGCATTGATCTGCACCGTCCGGTTCGCGCTGACCTGGGTCCAGCCGGCTTCGAGAGTCTCGTTCAGCCAGTAGGTCCCATACGGAACTCCGGTAATATTGTAATATCCGGCACCGAAACCCGTCTGTGTGTGGGTTACATTGAAATAGACCGGTGTCAGGGTCGTAGTATTCCGCAGCGTGATGTTCCATCCATTCAACCGGTTGTTGTCCGAGTCGATCTTATACCCGCTCACACTGCCTGTCGGTGTAGCCGCTTCACGAAGCGCAATGAGGTTAGCGACCCAATCCGCATCAGGAACAGCAACACCGTTGAAAGAGGTTCTGGATCCGGTATTCCCCCCTGAAGTCCAGTTCTCCCTTGCCGCAGCACAGGATGGACCATCACCGTCAGTGTGCTCGAATACGTAATTCCAGGTCATATTGGAAGGAACGTTGAAGTCGTCTTCCTGATCATCGAAGCCGAAGCATGCAACAAGCAGGGAGCCGGCGGGAACAACATTGATCCCCAATGCAGTCAGATCATCGCCGTTCCCCGAATTACTGCTGGAACCAAAGATTGGAGATGTCGTATTGACACCCGTATAACGCATGATGCCCCCGACTGCCCTGGCTCCATTACCTCCATAGTTGAGCGTCCAGGTGTACGAATTTGTTCCGGTCGCTGTAACGACCTTATAATAAATAGCCTCTCCAATATCGTCACCGTTATTTGTTCGATTTATGAGGTGCCATGTACCGTCGGGAGCTGTTACGGTATCATCAGAACCACCATTAAATACAATATGAGCAAGGAGGAGGTCATCTGTTTGAGCAAGGATATTTGTGAAGGTAAGAGAAGTCGTGGTCGTCAGGTTGTTCGTTGAAGAAGCATACCCTATCGCAGCAGCTGCGGGAACACTAAACAGACAAAGGGCGAGAACCAGCCCTAGAATGATGGCTATCCATTTGTTACAAAGCATAAGCTAATCACCTGGATTTAAGATCATGGTGGATTTAAATTAATTTTATAAATAAATTGCGTTTTTATTTAAACAAATAAACAAACATATTTATAATACCAGAAAAAAAACGTCACTGCTGATTAACTTCAGCCGCTCATCCGGAGGTGCATATTGAAAAGGGTTTTATTAGCCGTATTTATTCTAATCGCGTTCTTTATCGGACCAGCACTGGCCGACATCGCTCCTGGGGATGGTCCCGAAACCCAGGGGATCGTCAGTACAACTGTGATATCGTGCCTGGGAACTGTCACGAAGGATGACCAGATCTCCTGGCGGGCAAGCAATGAATATCTGGATGCCAATTTTGATCTTTATCTGAATCTTCCAGGAGAACCGTATTACGATCCGGATCTTCCGTTGGGAGCCCAGATATGGATCGAATCAGGTGAGCCTCCCATGAAATTCCCCGGCGAGATCCAGATGGTGAGCGCGTATTCCGAAATGACAGAAGCGAAGAACGGGCTCACCGAGTATTCCAAGAGTCTGCAGGTGGACACCGCCGGGAAGGTTCTCGGCCAGAATAATGTCCAGACCCACCGGAATGTTCAGTTTGAGGCAAATCCCGAGATGGATGGCCGGATCACTTCCTCGGAAGAGCATACGATCGATCTCGCCGGATGGAATACCATGAAAGCGACATCGACGCTCTGTCCGCTTGCGCAGCCTTTCGAGATCCCCACGTGCTGGCCTCCGTTCTGCAGTATCGAGCGGGTGGGAAGCGATATCGACATGACCACGGTTTCGCTGGTCACCGAAGCTTCGTCCAGAACGATCTCCCCGGGTGATAATTTCCAGGACACGCCGATACCGGGTATTGCTGATGTACCGGTCAACCTGCACTATAATATTGCCGTAACGGGACTATCTCCTGTGACATATGCCGAAGGAAATGTCGTAGCCTATATGGATGTCCATTCCCAGGATGGCACATCTGACTGTTCTTTACCGAATGTCGGATCGGAAGTTGTTTATAACGAAAAAACGGCTGCAGACGGTATTATTGGCGCATTTACCAAGACGATGGATTATACATCCGGCGTCCTGCGACCGTTCTGATCCCTATCTTTTTTTAAGAATCACAAGAATCGTATCAATCATCTATTGTAGGAATTAATCTCTTGCAGAGTTATCGAATTCTATTCAGGCTGGAAGAGTTCCTTAAAAGGGGCGTTTATGATATGTTCTGAAAAAATAAGTAAACGCCCAGGTCGGAATTCGAATCCGAGTCGTCTGCGTGACAGGCAGACATGATGGGCCGCTACACTACCTGGGCACCGGTATTCCTGCAAGTTATCCCGCCTCCCGGAGTCGAACCGGGGACATCGCGGTAGCCGCGCAGTTGCCTCGAATCGGCAAACCATACTACAGCCGCGCACTCTACCAGGCTGAGTTAAGGCGGGGTATTGCGCTCTTAATATTGGAATATACAGTTATTAAACGTATCGTATTTCTGCCACGGGCTCCGCTACCCGGTGCTTTTTTTATAGTATGAGCGCACTAGTTGTGAGTATGTCTCGCACCAACAGGGAAGCGGGCGGTTGTTTTCTTTGTTGAAGGCAACGGCAAGAGAGAAGTAACTGTTTTCGACACCACTCTCCGGGATGGTGAACAGACACCGGGAATTTCATTTAAATTCGATCAGAAACTTGAGATTGCCCGCCAGTTATCGGAGATCGGTGTGCATGTGATCGAAGCCGGGTTTCCAGCATCATCAGAAGGAGAGCGGGAGACGGTGGCGGCAGTTGCCGGACTCGGGCTGAATGCCCAGATTTGTGGTCTCGCTCGGTCGAAGAAAGAGGATGTGGATGCATGCCTGGACTGCGATGTGGACCTGGTACATGTATTCATTCCGACCTCTGATGTACAGCGGGTACACACGATCAACAAGTCCCGGGACGAAGTTCTCGAAATCACGGGGGAGATGATCACGTATGTCCGTGACCACAGCCCCAGATGCATGTTCTCAGCCATGGATGCGACCCGTACGGACCCCGATTTCCTTATGCAGGTCCTGAAAACGGCGACCGAAGCGGGTGCCACCATCCTGAACATTCCCGACACCGTGGGGGTCATTACTCCTTCTGGAATGAAACGCCTGATATCTATGATTACGAAGGAGATTTCATGTCCGATCGATGTGCATTGCCATAACGACTTCGGTCTGGCAGTCGCGAACACCATAAGTGCCGTGGAATCCGGTGCCTCACAGGTCCAGGTGACGGTAAACGGTCTCGGTGAACGGGCAGGGAATGCCGATCTTGCACAGACGGTGATGGTGCTCGAATCCATCTTCGGCCTGACAACCGGAATCAGGAAGGAGCGCCTCGTGGAGACCTCACGTCTGATATCCCGGTATTCCGGAATCGGTATTCCGCCAATTCAACCGATCGTGGGAGATAATGCATTTTCGCACGAAAGCGGGATCCACTCGCATGGGGTCATCGCGTGTGCCGCAACATTCGAACCGGGTATCATGACACCGGAGATGGTGGGTCACCGCCGGAAGCTTACCCTCGGGAAACACGTCGGAAGGCACGCGGTGAGGCAGATGCTGGGAGAAGCACATATCAGTCCGAACGATGCAGAACTGGATTCCATCGTCGAGAAGGTAAAGTCCATCGCGCTAAAGGGAAAAAGGGTGACCGATGCAGACTTATACGAGATTGCGGACAGTGTAACGGGCACCGGAAATGGCGGACGGGTTATCGTGCTCGAGGACCTCGCGATCATGACCGGAAACCATGTGATTCCGACCGCGAGCGTGAAGGCACAGGTAAACGGGAAAGAGCAGGTATATTCGAGCACGGGAAACGGACCGGTGGATGCGGCATTGAATGCCATCCTGGGCCTGGTCCCGACCCGTATCCTGTTGAAGGAGTTTAGCATAGAAGCAATTTCGGGCGGATCGGATGCGATTGGTCATGTAACCATCGCGGTCGAGGATGAACAGGGACGCGTCTTCGATGCGAGTGCATCAGGGGATGATATCGTCCTTGCATCGGCAGAAGCGATGATCAATGCGATCAATCTGTTGCACCGGCTGCAAACAAAAAATTATTCCGAAAATACCGAACGATAAAAAGAAGTCTATGCCGCGCTCGGGGGTTTTCCCTCGAGCGCCTGCCGGATCTGTGCCTGCAACTGTTCAAACTTTTCCGCGAGCATCTTCTCTTGCTTTTCCAGGGATTTTATCCGGAGTTCGAGTGATTCGGCCTTCTCTTGCAACTTGATGACGATTTCCGGCTTTTTCTTCTGCATCATAACCGTTCCGACACTCATGAAGACATTTCCGTCATCCGGCACATCTGCAAGTTCCTCTATCGCACGCTTCGTCTCGCGGAGGGCGATATCGTACTGGGTCTTCTGTGCCTGAACGGTCTGCAGCTGTCCCTGCATCTGTTGCAGCATGGCGATCTGATTCTGAACCTTTGGTGAAATAGTATTCATTCTTATTCTTCTCCCGAAATCTGAACAAGTTCCTGCATTTCTCTGGCAACATTGGTGAGCCGGAGCCACATGTTCAATGAAGCCCGGAGCGCGGGGATATCTGCTGCGGTAATCCGTAGGATCATGGATCCCGGTTCATCGCACCAGCATTCGGCAGCTGACCTTTGATTCACCTCTCCCTCCATTTCAGGTCTTATAGCGGCGAGAACAGTATTCACGTCCTTACACCTGAACCTGAAAATTGCCTCATGTTCCATAGGGATTCAATTCGAGCATATAATGTCGTCTTTTGGTGCCATCATACGTCAAAGTACCTTTCATCCCCTCTGACAGGACAACCGGTACAAATTGACGCAGCTTCTCATAAATCGATTGGTTTGAGACGAAAATGCCTCTGGTAAATTCCTTTTCCCGGAAATTCACATTCCCCGACTGAACAAGATAATCGGCCGCGATGCCGTCTGTTGTAACTAATTGCAGGCGAATGCTCTTTTTTTCGCTAGATACAATAAAAAAAACCGGATATTTTTCCCGGATTTCATCCATACTGAGTTTTCCGCGGATGAGATACTCACATTCCAAGGCGAATGCGAGATCCCGGGCAAGTGATCGCACCTCTGGTACAGGTTTCCTCGACGTGGTGACGACCGTCATCGAGCTTTCAGCTCTTTGATCGCTGCTCCCCGCTCTTTAAACAGGATACGATGCCCGCAATATGGGCATCTGACATTTACATCGATCTCGACCTTCTGCTTGCATCGTGCACATTTATAGGATCCGCCCGCCACAGGCCTCATGCCTCCTTCTGGATCGAGCGCTCTATTGTTCGAAGCGCGATGCGGAGTGTGGGAGTCTGCGGCTGATACGCACCGCCGGCAAATTTAAAGCCGCATTTCCTGCATCCCCAGATGCCGGTACCCATCCTGCGAACAGCAACCACATCGCAGCGCGGGCAACGGTGGGCTGCACGGGAGACTGCTTCCATTTCAGCTACGCGTTTCCGCACAAATCTTCCATAGCGCGGTCCAAAACGACCTGCACTGCCGGTAACTCTTCCCTTTGCTTTCTGTTTCGCCCTGCTCATGAGGATTCACTATCCGATATGTCTGTTATCATACGTCATCTGAATTAATATACTTGATCGAGGTGCCTGACCTCGCCCTGCCCTTTCGTGATCCGGTTGATCAGATCATAAAATTCCGCCTGTATTCCGGCCGGAATCCGGACCACACAGATCCATGATCCGTCCTTCTGCCATTCGTCCTTCTCAATAACGGCTGAAGTTCTGATCTCGGTAAATGCCCGGGCCGCAAAATCCGGTGGGATCTTTACTGCTATACGAATCTCCTCAAACCTGATGGGAATGATTGGCCTGATCGCCTTCATCGTGTCCTTCACCAGTTCGTCGAGGTGCTTGAACGGGTCGATATTGACCTTTGCCTCTTCCATCGCCATCTCTATGCGCTGGGGAGGATGAGGATGTCCCGTCTGGGGATTTATCGCATTCCGTGCGATGAACGTGATCACCTGTCTCCGTTTCTCAACAATCATCCTGCGCCTTTGGTCTGCAGTGAGGTGTATCTCTCCTTTTTCTATGATCCTGCGTGCGATTGCGGCGAAGTCGGTGGTATGAAAAACCTTGATCAGGGCTTCCTCTGAAGCCCGTGTCCCATGGGATGCATTCTCAAAAACAGAGAGGGCAGCGACAACATCTTCGATATCGAGATCCTCTCCCTGCCGGAGCCGGACAGCCTGATCGGGATCCACCAGGATCTCGAATCGTTCGCCGTGACTCTCAAGACGGGCAGTAACAGCCTGATCGAGCGGGATCATGAGGGGGCCTGCCTATTTTTCAAACTGTTCAACAAACCCGGCAACCTCGTCTTTGCTCATCTTCCTGAATTGCGGGTTTTTAACTTCTATGACCCCTATTTCAACGGTATTCACATCGAATTTTCCTTCGGTTGCTTCATGGAGGGCTTTGATCCCGAGGAGTATAGTGTCTTTTATGGAAGCATTATAATCATATTCCTCTTCAAAAACTTTCATAACGGCCGTTCGCCCGATCCCGATACCAGTCGCCTTGTATTCAAGAAGTGTACCTGACGGATCGGTCTCGAAGAGACGTGACTCTCCATCACTGACTCCAGCTATAAGAAGGGCAGTTCCATAGGGTCGTGCTCCTCCAAACTGGGTATATGTCTGCATATGGTCGCAGAGCTTCTTCGCCAGTGCCTCGACATCGATCCGTTCGTTGTATGTTACGCGGTTGATCTGGCTCTCGATCCTCGCCCGATCCACCAATGCTCTTGCATCTCCTACGAGTCCGGACGAAGCCACCCCGATATGCTCATCAATCTTGAATATCTTCTCGATGGATGATGCTTCAAGGAGGCGTGAGCTGACCCTTTTGTCCACAATCAGGACGATTCCTTCGGCACATTTGATGCCAACGGCGGTTGTCCCTCTCTTAACTGCTTCCCGTGCGTATTCCACCTGGTAGAGCCTTCCATCCGGACTGAACACCGTAATAGCGCGGTCATACCCCATCTGATATGCCTGTGGTTGCATTATATATCCTCAAAATCTTTTTCTGTGAGAAACAATAGCTCGTGGTTTTTAAATCCCTTTTCAATGAGATTAACTTTTTGACCATCGCGGTACACCGGAACAAAACACCTTCCATCCAGAGAAATCTCGACCGGAACGTTCCCTTCTTCCGGGTGATGAAAACGTATTCGTTTCTTTAGACCATGAATAGTGCCCGAAACTACGACCGTCCGCAACGTTGCCCGATCATTGTTGATTCCGGTGACCGTTATCAGAGCTGTTGCGAGCAGATGCTCTGATCCTCTCCGGCATCGGATGACCGCATATCCGCCCTCACACGTAATGACCGCCATCTGGATACCGGCCGCCATATAGTCCCCATAGAGCGAACTGACCGCTTCATGAATGGCAAGATACAATTGTTTCGCATCCGGTTCAAACCCCTCGGGAGATATGACGATGAGCAGATACCGTCTTTTATCCCGGAGAGTCGGGGGCCGCGATCTCATCCGATCTCCCTCACGATAAGTTCCGGAGAGCGCAACCTGCCGATAGTTGCCAGAGCTTCCTCCACTTCCCCTTCTTCCATGCCAAACAAAGCACAGATCAGGGTAATATCACGCTTCGAGCGTTGATCAAGGATGGAATGTGCATTACTCGAAATAGTGACCCAAAACTCATATCGCCGCTGCAGTCTCACGATGTCCTGATAGCGCTGCAGCACTTTCTGGCGTATGTTTCCCCGCAAATGTATCAACGGCCGAAGATCGAGATCGATTGCAACTCCTTTTTCGGCTGCAATCCTCGCCGTTACATGATCAAATGAATGCCGGGAGGTTTTGTGGAGGTTCCGGAGTATATTGACACCGTTTAATGAAATTATTGAACGATTGAAACCATTTTCTCCGGCATCAACAAATATCAGTCGGTTCTCCCTCCTTGCCTGATTCATCAAGCCGATTACTTCCCTGACTACCGGTGCACTGATCACGATTCCGGAAATGACTTGTATACCCTCAATTTCGCTATGGCTGCCTTTCGTCGTAACGATGCTGTCAAAACCGAGTTCGTGTGCCTCGAGTGCCATCCTTCTGACGGTGGAGTCCCCGTCAGGATATGGATGCACCAGGCCGTCCGTGGCGATCATTAAGAACCGGGAAATATAGGGGGATTATTTGCCCTGATTTGCATGAGACCTGATGCTCGGACGGGTTTTCTCCGTCCCCCGGCCACGGGTGCGCATCCCGCGACCCTTCAGCCCTGCACGGGTTTTCCCCCGTTCAGCTCTTCCCCGGTGCACCGGATTTGCGAGCCATCCCAGCTGCCGGTCACTCCTGATCGCCGGATGATGTCCGTCCACAAGAATCACCTCATACCACTTCTGGCGCCCGTCTTCGCCGACCCAGTAGGAGTTCAGGACCTCCATATTCGGGAACTTCCGGGATGCCCGTTCCTCCGCGATACGCTGGAGGCTTTTTCCGCTGGTGATCCTGTTGACTCCCATCCGTGCCGTGCGGCGTGCCCGGACATAGCGGGATTTTCGTCTCCCGCCCCTCCGAACTTTAACGCGTGCAACTGCAATTCCTTGTTTTGCCTTGTATCCGAGAGAACGTGCACGGTCGATCCGGGTCGGATGTTCGATTCGCACCACACTCCCCTCCCGCCGCCAGGTCTGCATCCGTTCCCACAGCAGCTCTCCCACGGCTGATGCATCTGGTTTCTTCCAGGCATCCCGTACGTAGGCATACATCGATTTCGCCATAGTTATTTCACCTTCAGGTTCAGCTCCAAAGAGCCACATTCCTTAACGGGACGGATCCCGCAAGACCAGTATATATCGGCAGGACTATACTTAATAACTCTGCCCACCGGGTCTTTTCAGCCTATCAGTCTTTCCGCTTTTCAATAACCCGTATGTCATCGATCCTGGTCTCAGGATATTGCCCTTTTTCGTCCTTCTCCGCCGACTTCACCATATCCCAGATGGTGAGGAGTGCGATACCGACTCCGGTTAATGCTTCCATCTCGACGCCGGTCCTTCCCATCGATTTCACCCGTACTCTCGCCTGGAGATAGGCGTCTGTCTCCGTGAAATCGACTTCGATGGAACCGACCGGTATGGGATGGCACATCGGGATCAATCTCGGGGTCTCTTTGACGGCCAGTGTTGCTGCTACCCGTGCAGTTGCAAGTACATTTCCCTTTACCACTGTCCCTTCCCGGATTGCCTTCAGCGTTTCAGGGCGCAGATATATCCTGCCTGATGCGGCGGCCTCCCGTCTACTCTCACTTTTAGAAGTAATATCCACCATCCGTGCCCGATTGTCCTGTATATGAGAAAATTCAGCCATTTGATCACTTCCCGAACAGTTTCTCCGGTATCAGCGGCAAGAGATCACTCGCGAGCATGCCACTCTTCCGGGATGCGGCCGCATGCATACCCGCAATGCCATTCACATATGCGGCGACACAGGCCGCTTCAAATGCCGGCATACGACAGAATAATGCTCCTGTCAATCCCGCGAGTATGTCCCCGGTTCCACCAACGGTCATCGCAGGTGTCCCCGTACGGTTGAACCGGACGCGTGACCCGTCGGAGATCACATCGACCGGACCCTTAAGGAGGATCACGCACGTGGCTGATGCGGCGGACTTCACCTGTCTCCCCCGCAGTACAATCTCCGCTGCCGGTTTCGTTCCGGTCACACGCTCGAATTCTCCCGCATGAGGGGTAACTATTGTCTCGCGTGCAGCCGGCAGCGGGCACCGGAGTGCATCTGCATCAAACACCGCTTTTCGTGCGGACCGACCGATTGCCTGCACAACCGCGTGGCTCTGGTCACCGAGACCATTGCCGCAGACGACAACATCGGCATGTTCCACCAGTTTCAAGATCCGATCGAGATGCTCTTCTCCGATACGGTCTCCATCGAGCCGCTCATAGATCAGGTCCGGGATCGGTTCGAAAACAGGGGATGCAATCCTCACAATGTCGGCCCCTCCCCGGAGTGCCCCGAGCCCGGCCAGATAAGGCGCCCCCTGATATGGTCCTCCTCCAACGATCAGCACTTCACCCCCGGCTCCTTTATGGGCGTCCGCCCGCTTCCCCCGGATGAGTGTCAATTCCCCCGGGCCGATAAAACATTCTGCCTCGATCGGTATCCCGATATCTACTGTATCCGAACCCGTGACTTTGGGGCGGTGAAAAGCACATATCCGTTCAGCCAGCATACCGGGGGTCGGGATATCCGCAGCAATGATATGCCCGCCTGACTCGTTTGCGAACCGGACACAGCTCGCCAGCGGTTCACGGATCATACCCTGGACACCTGTCCCGAGAAGTGCATCGATAATTACCTCTGCTTCTGAAAACAATTTCTGGAACGAGACCAAATCCTCCTGGCACCGAAACGGGTGCAGTCCGACCGAGCAGTGTTGGAGAAGATGTAATTGCGACATCGTCTCTCCGGTCATTCCCGGCTCATCCAGGTAACATACCGCTATTTCTCCCCGTTGTTGCAGATGGCGGGCCGCGACCATCCCATCCCCCCCATTGTTCCCCTTACCGCAGAGCACGAGAACAGACCCGGGATTATAGGAGTCCGCGGCATCTGCGAGAGATTTTCCTGCACTCTCCATCATCTGGAGCGCCGAAAGGCCGAGTGCAATTGCGTTCTGCTCAACGACCTTCATCCGTGCCTGTTGGATCATGCCCTGCTCGACAAACTCTTTCAGATCATTGCTCACCCGGAGCCCTCCATAACATCGACTGGTATAGAGACGTGTGTTCACCGTACTCAAATGGATTATGGTGCTTGTCCGGAGTGGTATTGATTTCTTTTTTAAGGGGGGGATTTCTGTTGCGTACTGACAGATGCACTAATTACCGTGAGAAGCATAGGTTGTACCAATGGGTTTTCGCGAAGATGTGCAGGCCGGCGCCCGATTGATAACGTCGCATGATAAGGTAACTATTATATCGCACATCGACGCCGATGGCATCGCCGGTGAAGCAATCCTCGCACAGGCACTTTCCCGTGAAGAGATCCGCGTGAAATCGGTATTCATCCGCCAGCTGGAGCCGATCATGATGCGGCTGATCCCCTCCGATGACAGCCTGAAACTGTTCGTAGACCTTGGAGCCGGCCAACAGAACCTCCTTTACGATACCGGGCTCGAAGAGGACCAGGTTATCATCGTCGATCACCATGTGAGCCAGCCCTGCGAACGTGCATATATGCAGGTGAACTGCCTTCCGTATGGGTATAACAAATTAAGTGCTGCGGGTGTTGCATATTTTATCGCCCGTGAGATCGATTCTGCAAATGAAGACCTCGCGAAGCTCTGCAATTATAGGGAATGTCGGGGACATGATGGCGAGGGAAGGACTGGGCCTGACCGGTCCGGCCAGGGAGATCGTCGAGGACGGGGTCAAATGGGGAAATGTCAGGGTATTTGAGAAGGATCTGAATTGTTATGGGACATCGACGCGTCCTCTGCACATATGCCTCTCCTACAGCGACGATCCCTGTATCCCGGGCATCAGCAATAATCAACAGGGAACATTACGATTCCTTCAGAGACTGGGCATTCCTCTGCAGGATGATGAGAAGAGATGGCTCGTCTGGGAGGAGTTGTCGTGGGAAGCAAAGAGAAAGGTCACGAGCGCACTGGTTCAGCAACTGGTTCTTCACGGCGAACCGGTCGATCGACTCTTTACCGAGAGTTATATCTTTCCGGATGAGAATGGGAGGAGCCCCCTCCGTAATGCAAATGAGTTTGCCACGGTTCTGAATGCCTGTGGGCGATGGGCAAAACCGGCGGTCGGCGGAGCGATCTGTCGCGGCGATCGCGGAGGAGCATATCGCGAAGCAGAACATATGCTGACCAATCATCGGGCAGTCATCCGTGATCTGCTCCGTTTTATCCTCGACACCGGGGTTGAGGAACTCACACACATGCAGCATATTCATGTCGGGAACCGGTTTCCCGACACTATCGTGGGCATCGGCGCCGGAATGGCCCTTTCAAAATTAAACAGGGAGAAGCCTATACTGATCCTTTGTGAACTTCCGGAAGATTCCAGTCTCACAAAAGTTTCGATGAGGGCCACAGAGCGAATGGTCTCCCGGGGTGTGGACCTTCAACGGGCCTTAAACGATGCAGCAACCAGTTTTGGTGGTGCCGGAGGGGGGCATCGGATTGCGGCAGGAGCGTTTATCCCTAAGGAATGCGAGGAGAAGTTTATCCATGAGGTCAATGATCTGCTCTCACGACAGTATGCTCAACCGGGTCAGGGTCATTGCTGATTTCCAGTTCGGCCGTGGTGCCGGGGATCAGATCTTTCCCGACGCGTGCGAGTTCACCCTTTCCAGAACCGGCCGTATCCGCCAGATCCTGATTAACAATCTGCGAATCGCCACGGTGCGTGCAGAGGACGGAAGACTTACTTTGAGTTTTGACGGGGCGACACGCCTTCACCGGTGCCTCCCTCCGCCAGGATACCGGGTCGTAATCATCGATGATGTGGCTGAATTCATATCGCAGGGAAAAAATGCCTTTGCAAAACATGTTATTGCAGCCGACCAGGGAATCCGGGCAGATGACGAGGTCATGGTCGTTACTGCTGATGATACCCTCATTGCAACGGGTACGGCAGCCCTTTCGGGCTCGGAGATGCTGGTATTTAATTATGGAGTAGCGGTAAACGTACGGCACGGGAGGACATAACATGATGCCGGGTGGAATAAACCCAAAAAAGATGAAACAGATGATGAAACAGTTGGGGATGCAGGTCGAACCGATCGAAGATGTCCGGCAGATCGTGATCACGACGGGAAAAGGGAGATATATATTCGACGAAGCAGAAGTGACCGCTATGACGATGCAAGGTGTGAAGACCTTCCAGATCGCCGGACAGCCACGGTTCGAGGAGGGAGACCTTGAAATACCTGACGATGACGTCAGAATAGTTATGGAACAGACTTGCACAACAGAAGATATAGCACGAACAGCACTTATTGAAGTAAAAGGAGACCTTGCAGCAGCAATTCTCCGGCTCTCCCAGCCATGATCGGACAGGGTGATCGGGTTTTACTGGTTGGGAACGGCAGAAAATATTTTGTCCGGGCTGGGAACGGAAACCTTTCGACAGACCTGGGGATCGTCGACCTTGGGCTCCTTATCGGTGCATCGCCCGGTGACCAGATCGTATCCCATATCGGCACTACATTCGTCATCCGGATCCCGAGATCTGCCGATTTTTTTGAACATGCCCGGCGAAGCGGTGCTCCCATGCTCCCCAAAGATATAGGGCTTGTTATCGGATATACCGGTATGAATCACCGGGATGCAGTCCTCGATGCGGGGACCGGCAGCGGAATCGCTGCGATCTACTTTGGCGGAATCGCTTCGACGGTCAGGACGTATGAACATCGGCCCGATTTCGCCCGGCTTGCGGTTTCCAATATCCAGGATGCGGGGCTGGATAATGTGGAAGTGATCGACCGGGATTTCCTCGAGGCAAAAGGGAATTTCGATGTGGTGCATCTCGATATGACCATCACCCCGGCACACGTCGAACATGCCCATACGCTCCTTAATCCGGGGGGGTATCTCGCGTGTTATACCCCCTTCCTTGAACACCTTTTCACCGTTCTGGACACCGCTCAGGGACTATTTGACGAGGTGAACGCTCATGAATGCATTGAACGGGAAATGACCCGGTCGCTGCGGGGTACCAGGCCTTCGACCCGGATCTGCCATTCCGGTTATATCAGCATTGCGCGGAAATGATTGCAATCAAGCTTGAAAATAAGTCTAACGAATAATGGCGGTTTAATTTAATCTTTCCCGGTTTTTAGAATGCGCTCTCGAAGAGGTGTGAACCAGTTCGTTTGAATTGCCTGACATGGGCTGTGAACGGTTATATCGGTAATTCAGTCTTTGTTTGTCATCCCGTTCCAGCAGATTTTGGATTAATTTGTTGGCAGATTTAACCTTCCGGTTAACCCATTGATTTAACCGGTTAAGGTCATATTAATGGCCGATTTTCTATTTAGCCCCCATAGATTGCCGAATTAAGAAGGAAGATTTATATATTATTCCAGCGAACTGGATCGATGATGCTGAAGAGTATCAGCATAAAATGTAGGAGAAACCAAGATGAAGACAAAATTTGTCGTTTTGGCACTCGTTGTTATGGCCCTCTTTGTCGGAGTTGTCATGGCAGCACAGCCGCCAAGCGCAACCTTTGAAACTCAGGGTGTCAAGACATCTGAGTCTATTTCCGTGCTGAAAGGCTCGGTTTCGAGCTCAGAGTCGATGGTCATGACGGTTGCTAACAACCCTGATGGTCTCAATGCACCGCCACTCGGGAACAGCGCGGATGGCCTCGGCGAACGTCAGGCAGTGAACGTCTATACCGAGACGACCGACGCAAAGAACGGTCAGAACATCGAGTATTCGAAGACCTTTGCCGCTGATACCGGAAACAAGGTTCTCGGTACCTGGAACACCCAGGCACACCGCTCCATCCAGTACGAGACCGACCCAACCAAGGACGGCCGTATGACCTCTGCGGAACAGATCGTCATGGATGTTGCAGGCAACTACGGTAACAGTGCAAGTGAGTTCCTCTGTCCGTTTGCAGAGGGCAAGTCCAACTACTCGCCGGCATTCTGTAACATCGTCCAGATGGGCAGCAACCTCGATGCAACCTATGCAAACGTCGTCACTGACGCAGCAAAGAGGGACATCCAGGGAGTTGCAGACTTCCCGATTGAAGCCCAGTACTCGATCAGCGCAAAGGGAGTGCTCGTCGACACTGCGAATGGATTGGTTGCACAGCCGTACACCGGCTCGGTAAGCGCATTCATGAACGTACACACTCAGGAAGCTCGCGGTAACAACGACGTACCCGAGGCCGACTTCGTCTACAAGGAGACAACCTCGGCAAGCGGGTTCATCAACAGCTTCGCAAAGAGCATGTACTATCAGGACGGCGCACTGAGGATCTAAGTTCGCAGGTAGTTAACTGGGAAAATGGGGGAATAATCCTCCTTTTTCTTTTTTAATGAGTTTGTTCAATTGAAGGTCTTGTTATTATTATCAAACGCCTTTCATGTCGATGCAATCTTCTTTGGAAAAGAGTATGGTTTGATGAATTGGATTCATCATATCGATTAATAATACGGAACCGCTTCATCCCCGATCTCTCGGAGGATAAAGACCATTCAAATATGTGCACATTCATCTCAGTGATACCAATCCGAGAACTTAATCTCAAGAATGTTAGGAGATTCCATTTCATGGACCGCCGTGCAGGGAAATATCCTCTCTGAATGCCAGTGGATTCAAAGCCCGTTCCTGTTAGGGATAGCTGTTTTCAAAAGAATCTAAATGATTGGTTTAACCGTCCGGTTAGATCATTGATTCTTTCGGTTAAACGATTAAATTGTTTATTTACGCAAATGAGCCATTTAATGAGCCTGATTTGTGAGGAAAGTTTATACCATATTCTCGCGAATAGGATCAGTGATGCTGAGGAGTATCAGCATACGGAGATTACTAAAATGAAGGCAAGTTACATCTGCTTGGCCCTTCTGCTGATGGCACTCTTTGTTGGAGTTGTCATGGCTGCAGATCCGCCAAGCGCAACCTTTGAAACTCAGGGAATCAAGTCAACCGATTCCATATCCGTGCTGAAGGGTTCGGTATCGACCTCTAAGACGATGGTCATGACCGTCGCGAACAACCCCGACGGCATCAATGCAGCGCCGCTCGAGTCGAGCGAGGACGGCCCCGGAGAACGCCAGTCCACAAACGTCTACACCGAGACAACTGACGCAAAGAACGGCCAGAACATCGAGTATTCCGCAACGGTAACCGCCGACACCGGTAACAAGGTCCTCGGTACCTATAACACCCAGGCACACCGCTCGATCCAGTACGAGACCGACCCGACAAAGGACGGCCGTATGACCTCTGCCGAGCAGATCGTCATGGATGTTGCAGGCAACTTTGGCAACAGCGCAAGCAACTTCCTCTGTCCGTTTGCAGAGGGCAAGTCCAACTACACGCCGGCATTCTGTAACATCGTCCAGATGGGCAGCAGCCTTGATGCGACCTATGCAAATGTCGTCACCGATGCAGCAAAGAGAGATATCCAGGCGACGGCCGACTTCCCGTTAGAGGCATCATACTCAATTGCGGCGAAGGGCGTGCTCGTTGACACGGCAGATGGATTAGTTGCACAGCCATACACCGGCTCGATCAACGCATACATGAACGTCCACACGCAGGAAGCTCGCGGCAACAACGACGTGCCCGAGGCCGACTTTGTATACAAGGAGTCGACTTCAGCAAGCGGGTACATCAACAACTTCGCCAAGAGCATGTACTACCAGGACGGCGCCCTGAGAATCTGAACGCAAGGTTAGAAAATTCAACGCGGAAGGATCAACCTTCCCGCATATTTTTTTTTAATTTATTTTGATTTCCTTACTAACTCGCAATCAATTTTTATCGGATTATAGACAACGAAACAGCAATTTCTCTAAAAATTGATGGTTAATTCAACAAATGCCGATGGAAAGAAATACATTTTAAAGATTAGATTCAAAATAAAATCAGGCGAATTGAAAATTAAGAAAGTATATAAGCCCTTATAACGAACAAAACTAGTGATGCTTTAGAGTATCAGATAAAATGTAGGAGGAACAAAATGAAGATGAAATTTATCGTTCTGGCACTTCTGCTGATGGCACTCTTTGTGGGAGTTGTCGTGGCTGCAGATCCGCCAAGCGCGACCTTTGAAACACAGGGAATCAAGTCAACTGAGTCTATATCCGTGCTGAAAGGTTCGGTATCGACCTCTAAGACGATGGTCATGACCGTCGCGAACAACCCCGACGGCATCAATGCACCGCCGCTCGAGTCGAGCGAGGACGGCCCCGGAGAACGCCAGTCCACAAACGTCTATACCGAGGCAACTGACGCAAAGAACGGCCAGAACATCGAGTATTCCTCAACGGTAACCGCCGACACCGGTAACAAGGTTCTCGGTACCTATAATACCCAGGCACACCGGTCGATCCAGTACGAGACCGACCCGACAAAGGACGGCCGTATGACCTCTTCCGAACAGATCGTCATGGATGTTGCAGGCAACTTTGGCAACAGCGCAAGCAACTTCCTCTGTCCGTTTGCAGAGGGCAAGTCTGACTACACCCCGGCATTCTGCAACATCGTTCAGATGGGCAGCAGCATGGACGTTACCTATGTCAATGTCGTCACCGATGCGGCAAAGAGAGACATTCAGGCAACCGCAGACTTCCCGCTCGAGGCATCGTACTCCATTGCGGCGAAGGGCTTACTGGTCGATACACCAGATGGATTAGTTGCCATGCCGGCGGTTGGCTCGATCAATGCATACATGAACGTCCACACGCAGGAAGCTCGCGGCAATAACGACGTGCCCGAGGCCGACTTCGTCTACAAGGAGTCGACTTCAGCAAGCGGATACATCAACAACTTCGCCAAGAGCATGTACTACCAGGACGGCGCTATAAGGATCTAAATCGGGTTTACACCCATCTGAATGGGGTAATTCCCTCATTTTTATTTTTTCACAATCCCGATTGTGGATCTTTCCTACTAAGGCATGGGGATTCTTTTCTGGTAATTAATCAAAATGAGTATAAATTCCAAAAAACCTATCGAAAGAGAAGATCTGATTGATTTCAACTACTCATGAGAGCGCGTGCGGGGCTCACTTCGATATCTATTGGAAAGAAGATGCGGGAATCAGGATCCACTCTTAACACATATCCTCCAATTGTCCGTGAGAACGTTTCTAAGCCGAATAAACAAGATAAAAGCCCTGTACATTGTAAGATTTAAGAGAGAAAGTTTATAAGATCCTGTAACAAAAGGTTGGATGGTGCTGAAGAGTATCAGCATAAGAATGCAGGAGAAACCAAGATGAAAACAAAATTTGTCGTTCTGGCACTCGTTGTTATGGCCCTCTTTGTCGGAGTTGTCATGGCAGCACAGCCGCCAAGCGCAACCTTTGAAACTCAGGGTGTCAAGACATCTGAGTCCATTTCCGTGCTGAAAGGCTCGGTTTCGAGCTCTGAGTCGATGGTCATGACGGTTGCTAACAACCCTGATGGTCTCAATGCACCGCCACTCGGGAACAGCGCGGATGGCCTCGGCGAACGCCAGGCAGTGAACGTCTATACCGAGACGACCGACGCAAAGAACGGTCAGAACATCGAGTATTCGAAGACCTTTGCCGCTGATACCGGAAACAAGGTTCTCGGTACCTGGAACACCCAGGCACACCGCTCCATCCAGTACGAGACCGACCCAACCAAGGACGGCCGTATGACCTCTGCGGAACAGATCGTCATGGATGTTGCAGGCAACTACGGTAACAGTGCAAGTGAGTTCCTCTGTCCGTTTGCAGAGGGCAAGTCCAACTACTCGCCGGCATTCTGTAACATCGTCCAGATGGGCAGCAACCTCGATGCGACCTATGCAAACGTCGTCACTGACGCGGCAAAGAGGGACATCCAGGGAGTTGCAGACTTCCCGATTGAGGCACAGTACTCGATCAGCGCAAAGGGTGTTCTCGTCGACACTGCGGACGGATTGGTTGCACAGCCGTACACCGGATCGGTAAGCGCATTCATGAACGTACACACTCAGGAAGCTCGCGGTAACAACGACGTACCCGAGGCCGACTTCGTCTACAAGGAGACAACCTCGGCAAGCGGGTACATCAACAGCTTCGCAAAGAGCATGTACTATCAGGACGGCGCACTGAGGATCTAGACACTGGAAACAAGAAGTGTGGGTTAAACCCATACTAATTTTATTTTTATAAGGTTTTTATTTTATTAATTCAGGAAATGGTCTTTTCTGAATGCATCAAGAGAACAGAAGTCTGCCCGTTTCCTTTATCTTATCAGGCAAAATCGAAAATTTTAATTTTATCCACCGCAGGACAACATCCGACTCACCATCGGGTGCAAATGAAAGGCCTGCGTTCAGTTCCTGGTGATATCCGCGATATTCTACCGCTTACCGAAAGACCCCGGTCACCCATTAATAATCTATCGGCCGGTGGAAGGTGCTTGGATTATTTTCTCAAATATGATTCTGTCGAAAGCTCTTATGGTATGAGTCTCGTATGTGGGCTAGTTTTTACGCTCGGGTTTGAAACCCGTTATCTTTCCGGTGAAGATACGATATGACCATGATACAGTCAGCTGGATTTGTGCCTGAAATCATTAATGCCTTTATTCAATTTGATCTGGAAATCTCCTCCCGTGTCTTGTTCAGAATTAAATGCCTATTTCTTGCCTGCATTTCCACCAAACAAGGTGAGTTCCTGGGGGACTAATAAATAGGGTTAAGAGTAAATAAAAATCAACATTTCTTCTTAATGTTGAATTATTTACCCACGGCATACCGAATTGTTCTTGTTATTGAAGTTTTTCGCCGGAGAAATCCTAATCCGGAAATGATAATTAAAGAGTTTCGTTGATAATCGATATTGATATCCGATATAAGCATTCAAGTTGAAGGATGATGTGTTCTTTGGATTTCTAGGCGAGTAATTATAAAAGGTTAGATCCCTGTGTAAACATTCAGAAAAAAAGAAGAATATAGGTTTCAGCCTACTCGTCCGTCTCGTAAGTCATACTCTTCTGGAGTTGGAAGAGACCGCTGACACTGGTCGTATCTTCGAACTGGGTGTCTGCACCGAGTGCGGTCGCATTTCCTCGTCCGGTCATCTCATGTACCTTGATATACGCAGAAGCAGTTCCTTCTGCATCAGATCCGGTACCATTCAGTCCCTGAGCATTGACATCGTAGTGGACACTTACGTCGTTATCCACATCGGATACCGATGTTGTCGTTGCATGGCTGAGTGCAGATACCTTCGTCACATCCAGATTGCTTCCGGACTGTACCATCGTATTTTCTGCCGGTAACGTGGTGTTGTCCTGGTTCGGGAACGGGCAGCATGTCGTTGTATTCTCCGCAGCTGTGGATGCTTCGAAGAAGGTCACTTCTTCCTGGGAGGACATCCGGCCATTTGTATCCGCCTCAAAGGTGAGCAATCGTGTTGAATCCAGATTATTTCCTCCCGGCACCTGGTTCGCGTCATTATACGCGAAGTGCTTTGCATATGTCGTATTCCCTTTGATCGCCATCGTGTTCTCTGAGTACGCTGTCGTCTGGAATACTTCTCCGGCTACCAAAGGAGGGTTGTTCTGCATATCTTCGTTGTCCAGCTGAGATGCCAGGGTAGAATGCGCTCCAAAGTTCCCATCGCACGTAGCAAAGGTGTCAACAGTCAGACCGGATGTCTCGTTCGCCGCAGATAGGGTCCTGACTGCAAGAGCAGACCCGGAAAAGAGACCCAATATCATCAAAATGATGATAATCAGTAGTAAGGATACTCGCATGTTCAGTTCGCCACCTTGATTGGAAATTATTTAATTCCACTTTGAAATTACGTTTATTGTATATATAAATATTGTCCTCTCAAGATTTTCCGAGAGAGCATTCACAGGGTAAGTGTCCAAATCCCTCCAAAATAAGGCGATTTCCTGTTTTGTATTCGTTTACGATAAATATTCTAAAATGGTCTTCTTCAATTCGCTATAAAAAAGTAGGAGGGATATTCCCACCCTGTTCTTCACCAGTTCACTTCAGACCCTGATTGGCCCGTCTTGGTAGGACAAATCCTTGTCGAAGTTGTTGATCGAACCGCTTGCTATGGTGTCCTCTTTATACACGAAGTCTCCTTCAGGCACATCATTGTTACCCCGGGCCTCCTGGGTATGAACATCCATGAAGGCTTCAATGGTTCCCGTTGCCGGGACAAGGATTAACCCGTCAGGTGTATTGATGACTGTTCCTTTGGCATGGATGCTGTAAGCAAGCTGTGCAGGGAAGTCAGCTGTAGCCTGGATATCACGGAGGGTTGCGTCGGTTACGACGTTGATGTTCGTTACATCGATGTTGCTCCCTGCCTGGACTATGTTACAGAATGCCGGGGCATCAGCGCTCGCTCCGGAAGCGAACGGACAGAGCATCGAATCTGCGGTTGATCCTCCGGGTGCTCCAACCATATCCATGATGATCTTCTCGCTAGAGGTCATCCTGCCATTCTTCGTCGGATCTGCGATGAATTGGATGCTTCGGTGAGAATTCACATTATTGGTCCCGAGAACTTGGTTCGCATTGTCTGCGGTGAATGTCTTCGAGTAATCGGTGAGCCCGTTCTTGGCTTCTGTGAATTCGGTATAGACATTCGTCGCCTGCCTTCCTCCACTGGAAAGTGGTGCACTATTTACGCCGCCTGAATTCTGCGCCGTTGTCATGACCATGGTGACCGAATTGGTGAATGTCCCGGATACCGATACCGACGTGACCGATCTGATTCCCTGGGTCTCGAAGGTCGCACTGGGTTCCAATGCGGCCATGACTGAACTGCAGGCCATTATGCAGAGCGCCACTCCAATCAGCATTAAATAAACTAATTTGTTATTCTTCATCCATCCTCCTACAATATAGCTGATTATTTTCAGCACTTACTGTTTTGTTATGATCTTTTAAATAGCTTCTTTCCGGGTTTATCACGCGAAGGAGACGATATCCTGCGGTTCAATGAATAAACCCCGCGGGTACATACATTCAAATAAAATGGTTTTTTGCAGAATTAGATACATCATAACTCAAGAACTGCCAATTCCATTTCAGCTGCACCGTAAACTATTCTGTTCCAAGCAGTAATTTATGGAAGTAATAGAGCCATCGAATATTGAAACTATGGAGATAAGAGCAAATTTATCATTAATTTTTAGAATTTATGGGTATTATTGTTCTAAAACAGAGCCCGGAAAAAAATATTCCCGGTCGAATTTTAACCGGTATAGGATGTGCTGAAGTAGAAATTATTGATGATCCCGCTTGCACTGGTGTACTGGTTATAGGTAAACTCTCCACCCGGGCCTATACTGTGCGAGTTGGAATATGCTGAAATATCGCCGATGGTGGGAATCTCGCCTAGTGGCTGGGCACTTATCGTATATCCAAGCATTGGTGCCGATGGATACGATAAGGGCGCAGAAACACCGCTAAAGAGACTGAGTCCATTCGTGTCAGATACGAGAGATATCCCACTGACATCTATATAGCTTCCAGACATTTGCATCTGACTGGCCAACGGCAGCCCGTCGGATAATTGTGCAGAAACGGTGCCGGTAAGGCCGATAATGATCGCCACCGCCAGCAACGATATTCCTATCAACGTTTTTTTCATCATGATTCTCACTCTATTCTGTGTTTAATGTTAATCATCGTTCGTGTTCGATGAATAAATACCTTCTCCTGATCCTTTTATCGATGCTATTCCGCCCGATATACAATATAACCCCGTATAGTTCACTTAATGAAACAACAATTTCTATGGATGGACCCGAACTGTAGCTGAATGAACCGGAGGGATAAATATTCATGAAATTTCATGCCCCGTGAAATATCATTATCCTGGCCCCTGCACCGGATATACGGGTTTTTAGAGAGCGGAAATGGTAGATTCAGGTCTCTGACCAATGGCATTTTACTCATCTTTATCATAGATAGCAGAAAATGTTATACCCATGAAATGGTTCCGGGCTGGAATTATGTGCCTGATAATCGGGGGTATCCTTATTTCTGGTTGTATTACGGATCAGGCGCCTGCCGTAAACAATAGCAGCAGCACAGAGACCCGGAACGCAACGCTCGCTACGGCAATTCAGAAATACGATACTATTTTACAATCAGATCCGGGAAATGTCTCCATCCTGATGGAGAAAGGAAGTGCATTAACAGAACTTAATCGCTATGATGATGCCCTTGCCGTGTATGATCGCGTCATCGCGCTGTACCCTAACCAATCGTTTGCATGGGGATATCGGGGGAATGTGCTTTTCAGCACCGGCAGATACGAGGATGCACTGGACTCGTACGATCGCTCCCTGTATATCGATCCCGGTATGGCAGCAACCTGGGGATATCGGGGAAAATCCCTTGCCCGTTTGGGGAGATATGATGAGGCAATTCAGGCATATGATCATGCACTTGGCATTGACCCCAATCTCTCTGCCGCGTGGGAGTTAAGAGGAGATGCATTATCCAGTTTGGGGAGATACCAGGAGGCTCTTGCATCCTATGACCATGCTCTGCAGATTTCACCAGATCGTATATCTACCATGGAAGCGAAGGCCTATCTTCTGGAAAAACTGGGCCGGTATGAAGCATCCGTCCAGACATATGATCAGGCATTGAACGTTTCCCCCAACGATACGGTATTGCTGAAAGATAAAGCATATTTGTTAAATCTGATGGGAAGGTACGAAGATGCTATAAGCACCTATGATCGTGTTCTGGAACGCGAACCGCGTGACACGGTCGCAATGACATACAGGGGATATGCACTCAACAATCTGGGAAGATATAATGAATCGATTGCCCAATTCGATATTGCGCTGGGAATAAACGAAAATAACAGCCTTGCCTGGTCGAACAAGGGATTTGCCCTGAACGCATTGGGACAGCGACAGGAGGCACTCGATGCATACGACCGGGCACTCGCGGTGGACCCTGGCCTTCCAATCGCATGGGTTAATAAGGGATATACATTAAGCGAACTGGGCCGAAATGAAGATGCGTTATCGGCCTATGACCGGGCTATCGCAATCGATCCAAACAATACGTTTGCCCTGGTCTATAAAGGGGGCACCCTTTACCAGCTCAATCGTTACCCCGAGGCCATAGATGCTATTGATATGGCACTTGCTCTTGACCCGAATAACAGTCTCGCCTGGTCAACAAAAGGGAATGCCCTCACCCGCCTGGGAAAATACCCAGAAGCGGCAGCTGCATTTGATCGAGCTATTGCAATTGAGCCAAATTCCTCAACGCTCTGGTTCAACAAGGGGTACGCACTTCAGGCGGCGAAACAATGGAAGAATGCCCTTGATGCGTACGATCGGTCCCTTGCACTTGATCCTGAAAACAGCAATACCTGGACATACAAAGTGGCAGTTCTCCACGAGTTGGGTCGTGACTTAGAGGCGGTCCATCAATATGACAGGGAAATACAGCTCCATCCAAACAACACCGTCGCCTTGATGAATAAAGGGTATGCGCTTTTCACAACCCACGAGTATGATGATGCCATCCGGTTGTACGACCGTGCAATCGCTATTGAACCGAATAATATCATTGCATGGGTCAATAAGGGAACTATCCAGATACAGGTGGGGGATTATATTGGTGCGATCGATACGTTTAACCAGGCAATGCTGGTGAGTCCGAATGATGAAAACGTTCACCTTTATAAAGGGATTGCGCTCGCCAGGATGGGCAGTTATGCGGAGGCAGTGGACGAGTTCGATGCGGTCATTAAGATAAATTCACAGAACACCGCTGCATGGACAAATAAAGGGTATTCACTAGTGAAAACGGGTAACGTGGTCGAAGGGATCCAAGCGTATGACACTGCTCTGAAGATTGACCCCAGCTATACCGCAGCACAGCAGGGAAGACTCCAGGCAATTCAGGTTAACTGGCCGGGATACCGGAAAGGATGAAAAAATCGGCATGGTCTTTTAATTTCCCTTTCAATCCACCGCCTGCAGATCGAAAGTAAATCTCTAAAATTACATCTGGTGGCTTGAAACCTGCCATCGATGGACATATCCCCTTTTTTCCATCACCTGATCATCCAGCCACACGCCGTGCTCTCGTACAACCTTCCCGATCACCGTAAAAGGAATATCGATATCCGGTAATCGTGCCGGTGAACAGGTAAACAGGAGCTCGAAGTCTCCTCCGCTGTAGAGCGCCAGGTCACGCCCGACTTCAGAAGGCATACCCGCAGGAATAGGTATCAGATCGGATCTAACCGAATAACCGCAGGTATTCGCATCAAGCATATCATACAGGGAGAGAGAGAGTCCGTCACTGATATCCATCATTGAGCTGATCCCGGAAATGGCAAGCTTTCGCCCCTCCGCTACCCGTGGTTGGGGTTCGAACAATTGAAGATCGTACTGATGATACCCGGACAATGCTGCCCCTGCGCATCCAAGGGTTCCGGATATGCATATAACGTCCCCGATACACGAACCGGACCTTCTCACGATGATTTCTCGATCGACGGTCCCAATTCCCGTGCTCACAATGGTCAGTTCCTCATGATTATCCAGATCCCCCCCTGCCAGCTCAACGCCAAATCGCGAACAACAATCGGATGCCCCCGACATAATGTCGAAGAGTCGGTCCGGCCGGTCAAGACCAATTGAAATGAGCATGAACCAAGGAAAGGCACCCATACTCGCGATGTCTGAAAGGCTCACTGCCGCACTCATCCAGCCGATCTGCCAGTCACTCATCTGGGCTGGAAAATCGGTCTCGGTGTGGAGCATGTCGGTTGTGGCAACGAGAAACTTGTCACCGAGCGGCATAACCGCACAGTCGTCAAGAGTATATTCCCGTCCGATAACTTCACGGACTACGTTCAGGAGTTCACGTTCATCCAACCTTTTTCATCTCCTTCCCCCGTTCAGCCTGGTATTCACGAAATAGATGTTCAAGTTTCTTGGTATGTTTTTCCCGTTCATATTGTTCATACTGCATTTCCCACCCGGACATACAACCTCGCAGCTTTTCTTTCACTATAACCCCTGTTTTCCCCCGGATCATCGCTCCAACATCGGTTGCGGTTAGCAACGGAAGCCTGTATTCGAGGCAAACCTCACGGAATTGTGGATCATTGGATATTCCGGCTATGAGCGCGCCGATACCCATTTCAGCAAGATCTCTCACCAGTCCTCGACCCCATCCCTCGATCTTATACACATATACCAGATCCCTCTCTTTGATGCCCATTTCGTCTATGAGAAGCTTGAGTCCCTCTTTCGTAAAGGACGACAATACTTTCACCGGAATGACGTCACGGTCGATCGCCATCAGCTCGTCGAAGGTTTTCAGGCGATCAAGACGTTTATGGAGCGTTCTGTTTGCTCGTTCTTCCTTCCTAAGCCGCTTCTTAAGACTCAGAATGACCGCATCGCGGGTTGCTATTCCCGTATCCTTCTGAAGCTTTCGATCCTGAGCTGAACGTACCCGGCGAAGCCTCGTTTGGAGGCGTATTATCTCATGATCGCGCTGTTTGATCTCCTCCTGGAGTTCCTGCACAAATCCTCTGAGTCGTTTGACTGTACCGTCGAGTATCCGTATCCGTTCGTCATGTATGGTCTCTGTCGGAACAAGATGCGCTTCTACCGGCGGTACTGGCGACGGAATCTTCAATTCATCCAGCACGTGCTCGAGGGACTGCCCCCGGATCACCCCGGCCAGAACGTTATCAAGATTATGCCCCGGGGGAACCCGCTTTATCACGTTCCTGAACTTATTCCTGACATGGCGATACGCTTCGAGCGCTGCTGAGAGCGCATCACGCTCATGATCATTCCCATACTGGTAAGGGGACGTGATATCGAGTCTTTGATTCGACACTCATATCCGATTTCGGGGTAAAGCCGACTGCATTGAATGCACGGCGGATCTTCTCAACCGAGAATGGCATATCATGGACATCAGAAGCAATGATCAGAGGTTTCCCGATTTGAAAGAGTGACTCGATCACATCGGACATCGAGGTCTGGCGGGAACTGCTTATATGGAGCAGATTGCCATCGAGATCCAGTGCAGCAATTGCCGTTGTGGTTCCGGGGTCGATGCCGACGATCAGGAAACGGGGTTTTCCGGAAACCGGTCTGAACCTGATTCGGTCAAGTCGCCTTCCTTCAATCCGTACCTGGACGTCTGCTCCACGATAGGCCTGAACGGGAATCTGATCCCTGGCTGCCTGAACACCGAAAGCCACCCGGCTGCACCCCCCAAATGCGTGGGTTTCCTTTTTGGCATATTTTAGCCCGGCAGCAGCAAGTTCCATCTCGATTTCCCGTGCTTTCTGTTGCACCGCCCCATGTATTTTACGGACGTATCTGTTCTGGCTCCATCCACCCTTGCCCGGGGACCGGTGTCGGCTTACAATGACGTCAGAAGTATTCTCATATGCAATAACTTCGGCACCGGCTCCAAGAAGAGCGACCCTTGCGATAGTTCTGGCCTCGTCGAAGGGGTTGAGCCGGTCGAAGCTGATATTATATCGTGCTGCCACCTTGGAAAGCGTCTCCTTCCGCTCCCCTCCCGTCACCTGAACAAGGCGTGTCTGTGTGGGCAGTTCCCGCAGAAAAAGGAAGAGCTCGCGCTGATCGGTTGCAATTTCCTGAAGGCTGTCAACTGCCAGGATATCCGGTTTTTCGGCGGTAAGAATACGGAATAGCCTGAACCGCGAGACCTCATTCTCTGATACAATCTGGTCGCCCTCCATACGGACAAGAGCGTACATCGGTCTCCGGGAACGTGAACGTACCGAACCCCGGATGATATCTATCCCATAGACCTTCAGCTCGTTACGCATTGCAGTGCTTCCTCAGTATCGGTACGCGAGCATATATTTTCTCTCGAAGTACCTGAGGATGTTTACGAGATCCCGGCGGAGTGTGGCATTGGCATTCGGGTGGTCCCGTTCAATCCACTGGGGCCAGTCGATTATAATGCATTCCCCTCCTGCAATCATCACGTTGTATTCGCTCATGTCCGCGTGGATAACGCCCTTCTCGTACGCCCGCCGAACCTGCTCCAGGATCTCATCCCTGAATAGCATCGGTTCATCCAGCTGACACCGATTAAGGTTCACACCTGGGATGAATTCCATGGCGACTACATTACGGTTCAGGTCAACCGGAAGAGGTACCTGCACGGCGGGGTGCAGCATCTTCAGGGCGTCGTATTCACGCTCTGCGGAATAACGGGAGGCAAATATCCAGGGGCAATGGCCCTTCTCCGGCATATATTCCCGCGTGAGCCTTACCGCATGGAATGACCGCTGACCGATATGATGGAACTTCAACGCCAGCGTTCCAAGCCCTGTTGCCTCATATACAACCGACTCTTTTCCTTCCCCTATGAGGCATCCCAGCGCGTTAACGGTCCCGCGTCTAGAAAGAGTCTATCAGAGCCAGTGCATCATATCCCCCGAATATGAGGGTATATCCTTCATAGGGGACCGTGTCGTACCGCACCATACCCAGATTCATCAGCCTGCTCATCCGGTACGCAATCTCAGATTCTGAAAGACGAACCGCACGCTTGATCAGGTCGAGTGGCACCCACTGGTGTTTCGCCATAAGTCGCTCCAGAGTGCTCAAAAGCCGGATCTCATACGGGTGGAGTGATCGGATATGATCGGCGGAAATTACCATCTGCTCTACACATTTTATCTATGCCAATGATAAAGGTTGATCTGAAAGAAACCATGGCCTGTGACAAATGCCACCGTCCGGCAATCGTTTATCAGCGGTATTCAGGACTGCACCTCTGCGAATCTCATTTCAATGAAGACTTCGAAAAGAAGGCGAAAAGGGCAATTCGAAAAAGGCAATGGATCCGCCCGGGGGATCGGATTGGAATAATTATGGATGGCGGAATGGATAGCAATGGGCTTGCATTCTTTTTATCGCACCTTCTTAAAAAACGGCATGATATTGATCTTATAGGGCTATCTGTTCTTGATGGACCCGGTTCTGATCAGGGTGCGACACGGGCAGAAGAGGTCGCCAGAAATCTTGAAATACCGTGGGTTTCGGTATCGCTCTCAAAGGAAATCAGATGTCCGATAGATAAAATGGCAATGAACAAAAGCTATCTGCTCTCGTGTCCCCATATCAACGGACTTATGAATCATTGCCACGAACTCCTTGCAAGAGATCAGGGGGTAACCAAAATCGCTCTCAGCAAAGATCTCGATGAAGAAGCAGGGGATATCCTGATGCATACACTGCAGGGCACCCCTTCCAGGTTATTTGATATATCTGCCGGTGCGGGATGCCAATTCCCACAGATATGTCCGTTCATCTCTATTCCGAAACGCGAGGTGATGTTATACGCCTTTCTTCACACGAACGGCAACGAGTTTGAAAAGCATTTATATTCCCCTTCCCGTGTCCCGGAAGAGATTAGGGCGCTCCTGAATGAGTACGCCTACCGCCACCCTGCGACAAAGTATGCACTCGTCAACCTCGCTGAGGAATTGAGAAGTTCACCCCTCCTGCGGAGTGAGGCATCATGTATCGTGGCACGCAAAGAACCGGGTTTTAACCGCTGCGAAGGATGCGATATGTTAAATAAGGTGCGACATGGCAATTGAACGAAAGGGAACGTTCTGGCATTATTTTTTTGCTTCGGAACGCGTGAAGATCGGTGCTTTTTTCACCCTTTTTTTCGTACAGATGATCGGGTATACGGCGATATTTCATTATATATACCCTATACTCGAAAAAAAACCGATTAGCTGGCCTGCAGCGCTCCTCTTCGTTGTCGAAACAATAACCACAACGGGATATGGGGAGCTCATGCCATTTACGAATGATCTGACCGACCTTATTACGATCGTCATGATGATCACCGGGATCATCGTAATATTCATGGTAATCCCGCTGATCCTCATCCCCATTCTCGGTAACTTACTCCATACGTCACCCCCCCGGAAGACACCGAGGGAACTCCGGAATCATGTGGTGATCATCGGTTTCGGAGAGCTGACCCGTTCTCTCATCGAGAGCCTCATGATATCAGATCTGGAGATCGTAATTATAGAAGACGATGAAGGTACGGTCAGAAGAATTGCTCAAATGTACGGAAACCGGGTGTATGCGGTATGGGGCGATTACAATGATTCCCAAACCTGGAATAATGCCTGGATCAAAAATGCGAGCAACGTCGTCGTTGACAAGGATGAACGGACCGCAGCCACGATTATTCTCGGAATACGCGAACAAACCCCGGGACGGATCATCGCGGTGGTTGACAAACTCTCATTTGATCGATATCTTCGATATGCCGGCGCCGAATATGTTCTTTCGCCAAAGCATGTGACAGGTCAGATCCTTGCCAGAGGTGCCCTTCTGACCTCCCACATCAGCACCATCGTAGACGAGACCCTTTCGGGCCACCGGCTCCCCCACGACCCGTCTGATGAACTAGGCGGAAAGCTCCGTGTCCTGAATATTCCTATCGGCCCGGCATCAAACGCTGTAGGGAAATCACTCGGTGAACTTGACCTCTTTTCCAAATATGGGTTTGATACATTGTTACTTGCACGGGGGGGTCATTTCGACTTCCATCCGAACACCCGCGAAGTGATCGACGGATCAACGATGCTCTTCCTCATAGGAAGTGTCGAACAGATCGCTCCAATGATTGAGCACGAATTTTTATCCCGTGATGAAGACAGTGCCCTTGCGGTGATTGCAGGTTTTGGTGACGTTGGAGCCGCTGCATATCATGAAATGGCCTCTGTTGGTATGACATGTATCGTGATCGACCAGAAATCGCAGTCAGTGAGTCAGGTGATCGGAAATGCCGAAGACGAGGAGATCCTCAAAAAAGCACAGATTGAAACGGCACGGTACTGTATTGTCGCTCTGAATGATGATCATATCAACATTTTCACGACCTTGATGGCCCGTTCGCTCAACCCGGATATCCGGATCCTCGCGCGGGCCAACGAGCCGGGATCGGTCGATAAACTCTATCGGGCTGGCGCCGATTACGTGGCCCTTCTCCCAAACATCGGAGGTCAGGTGATCGGCGGGGTCGTCCTCTCCGATATTGTCAGAGTTGTCCTGAACCTCCCGAACAGACAGAAGGTTCTCCGAAAGCGGGTGATGAAACGGGTTAACCAGACCGTTTCATCCGTGGAGCGGCAAACGGGCGTCCGGATCATCGGGATAGAGGGAAGAGAACGGTCCATTGTGCGGCCCCATCCAGAAGAACACCTGTTAGAAGGAGATACTCTTGTCGTGATCGGGGAATCAACAGATCTGAAAACATTTATCCAGACAATATGAGAGAAGGGATGATTGACATTTATCATCCACGGAAGAAGGGATTACCCCCCCCGAACTTTACAGAGGTTCGGTGAGTTACTCTTTCCAGGGGGGGCAGGGGTGACATAATTCATGCAGGAAGAAATGGGTTGTACAATGGGACAGATAGAACAGCTGATCCGCTATGCTTTCTGGTCGAGCGGGAGTTCCGGGATTGTGCTCGGGATGAGTGGCGGTATCGATTCATCGGTTGCTGCGACGTTCTGCTGCAAGGCGATCGGCGGAGACCGCGTGCTTGGCCTCATCCTTCCCTCTATCGTGACGAGAGAAGATGATATTACAGATGCACAAGACCTGTGCAAGGCACTGGGAATGGAATACCTGACGTTCGGAGTTGATCCGCTGCTTGCTGGATTTACCGTCATTCCCGGATATGAAGAGTCGCCGTATCTCCGCGGGAACCTGATGGCGCGCATCCGAATGACCGTGCTTTATTATTTTGCCAATCGGGATCACCGCATCGTCTGCGGTACATCAAACCGGACCGAATACCTGATCGGATACTGCACGAAATTCGGAGATAATGCGGCTGACATCCAGCCGATCATCCATCTGTATAAAACTGACGTTTACCGGGTCGCAGAGGATCTGATGATTCCGGATTCGATCCGCAATAAAGTACCTTCTGCCGGGTTATGGGAAGGACAAAGCGACGAACAGGAGATCGGGCTGTCTTACCCGATCATCGATGAAGCACTTCGCGCGCTTGAGATAAACGGATGGAAGAGTCGAAATTCAGTAGAAGAAAAGGTCCTTCAGATGGTAAGTAAAAGTGAACACAAGCGAATTTCCGCATATCATCTCACCACAATCTGCTGAGACTTCCCCCATATTCTTCTGGCTTATTGAGGAAATTGAGGGAATCACCACCGATCATCGTCGAAAGCGACCCCGCAGGAAGGATATCCGTGGCAAGCTGCCGGGGAATGTCTCGTAATGGTTGTATTCCAGGGTAGTATGGATTCTTAATCAGGACTCCCCCTTCCAGTTCATAATACGCTGCCCCGTGATATCGTTCATATTCGTCATATTCGCTTGAAAAATCCGTAGATACGATATTTGCCATGACAAGGGTCTCTGAACCAGGATTGATAGTGACGTGCCCATAATCGGGAGGAATAATAACCCGTTCACCACGCACCGCAGGAATAAGTATGAGATCATTCAGGGTCCGGTGCTGCAGGAGGTAATGAGCCATTCCTTCCAGCACCTCATATACTTCCGGATATCCGATACCGGCGGGATTTTTCGGATGATAGTGACCTTTGGTCTTCACATACTCTTTACACAGAATACGGGGTGGAATCACAGTGACGTCATAACGAAGATGGTGTTTCGAAAGCCATTCCCGTTCCCGATCGTCCCGCGAAAGATCGCGGTACATAAGATAGAGCGGTTCATCTGAATTGCAGTTCTGATCGTAAAGGAGCGGTCTGAGCTCCTCGATCGTCCGTACCTGCGGTTCCGGTAAGATGCCGTCCCAGGGGAACATTAATTTTTCTTCATTTTCTAACTACATAAAAGGATTGATGCAGATGAAAACGAAAAATCGGGCGTAAATGTCCCACGAAGAAAATTATTGATACACTTATATATCTATGTAGGCATGAAAATTAATGGAAAACTCATCCAGCCCATTCATCATAACTTAATAATCCCGGATCTCGTTCATCTGGGTAACGTCCATCAATCCTTTCATGGCAAGTGTCTGCACCGGAATTCCCCCTTCTTTTACCGCAGCCATGGGATTGGTTCCTCCGACCGCCACGATCCCAAGGTACTGGGGGTCGACCACGACCCCGAGCGCAGGGGTATTGGGAAGACCCACATCGAGGATGCCCGTAAAGCTGCTCCCCGACAGGTCATCCAGAACATCCCCAATCAGTGATTCCGCTTCCATGTGACATTCACGTATATTCGCCAGGATCGTCCCGCTACCCTTTCGCATGACATCGGAGATCGAGGTGATATCCTGTGAACTGAGAACCTGCAAAGGATCAACGGTCGTGTATTCATAGAGAATAATATGGGTGAATCTCCTCGGAATTCTCCGCTCAATCTCCACAACCCCGCCACCGATTGGATTCAAAGGAACACCGCGTTTGAGAAGCAGTCCATCGAGTGTGGAACTGCACATACTGATGCAAGCAGTTTTTCCCTCCGGAACCCGGAATTGGCCCAGTTCTTCTCCCGCATCTAAAAAACGAACAAGACCGCTGGCACAGATACCGGCCTTGCATGCATCCTTGAATACCGAGACGGTGTACTCAAAATCCTCATTGCGTATGACTGACAGGTTGTATACGACAAGCCCGGTCCCTTCCTTCGGGTTATAGGTCACCTGAGTTGCGTATTCCTCAATTCTATGGTTGACGAATTTCAGGGGAAGGGTCATTATGTACAGATCGTTCATCGCAATAGAAAAATTGTTCTATAAGATGAAGGAAATGTATGGATGATGGATGACGAATTACGGGAAAAGGCCAAAAAAGAACTGAGGTTCATCCTTGAGACCGCAGGGTACGATGTGGATGATGTGGATGAACCCATGGATCTTTCCGCAACCCGGCAGGGAGAATGTCTGCTTGTTCTCTGTTCTGATGATGAGAAAACCATTGACCAGTTCGATAAGACTCACTATAACCTGAAACTTGACGAAGGAGAGATCGGATGCAAAAAGATTCTCTTCTCCCTCAACGACACGGTCAGGGCGGAAAACTGCATTGTGTGGGGAGTGAGGGAATTTGTACGGTATGCAGGAGAAGCGGTATTTGCGGAGATGCTTGACCGGGAACTGTCCCTCTCCTTTACATCGACGGAGAATAAGACTGCTGCTGCCGTGGCTGAAGAAGAAGAGCCTGTTTCGTCCGGGATCAGCATACCGCATCTCCCGGTCAAGGTGAATAAACAGCAAGCGGAACGGATTGCGGGGACACAAGGTCAGATGAACCTCCGTCTCATGCCGCACTGGGTGTACCATTTCGTAAGCAGCGGGGAGCAGATCTATAAAGAGCATCACATACCCTTTGATGCCGAGGGTTATGGTGCAGTCAATGCAATCAACGGGATGAAAGTGGAGATCGATTCAAATGCAATCGACAATGGTGAAGTACCAGGAAATGCCGAACTCCTCCAGCCGCATATCTCGCAGGAAGATGCAAAGGAGAAGATCTATTCGGATGTCATCGAAAAGCTGACTCAGCATGTCCGGATAAAACAAGCTAAAGGGGATGCGATCTACTACGAAGAAAAAGTGCTGAAACCCGACAAGAATAACATCACGATCGAGATTTCCCAGGTTTATATCCCCGTCTGGCAGATACGGGGGAAAAAAATCGTGGAAGTGAATGCGTTCACCGGCGAAGTCCTCTCCCAGCCAATGGATGAGGGTGTGGAGATCCTCTGATCTTTTTCCATGATCGTTATTGTCGGGGCTGGACCGGCCGGAAGAACAGCAGCGGTTCACCTCGCAACTGCCGGCGAAGAAGTGCAGCTGGTTGAAGGTGAGGGGATCGGTGGCCAGTGCCTCAATTATGGCTGCATGGTTATCTGTGCATTGAACGACCTTGCCCGAACCCTCAACGAGACCAGGAACCTTCAATCACTCGGTATTCTCGATTCCACACCATCGCTGCACTTCCCCACCATGATACGTCAGCTCCGCGTTGTGAAGGAGATGATTGCGAAGATCCTCGACGAGGAGACGAGAAAGGCAGGGGTAGAGATACTCTATGGGAATGAAGCCCGGCTCGAGGGTACGCATCTTACCATCGGTGATGAACACATCGATGCGGACGCGCTTGTTCTGGCAACAGGATCAAAACCAGCAATCCCTGACATTCCCGGTATAACACTTCCTGAAGTCTTCAATCCTCATACATTGGGCAGGATGAGTGAATTGCCGGATCGGATGGCAGTTATCGGTGGCGGGATCATGGCTGCTGAGATCGCCTATGCCTTCCAGCAATTCGGGTCCGATGTGAGCTTAATTGCCCGAAGCCAGCTGTTGAAGGGATTGGACCCGAAACTGAGAAATCTCGCAATAAAGGAACTTGATAATGTTCAGATTTATACTAATACCTCTGTTGCAAAGATTGATGGGGCGACCCAAGCTCAATCGATCACCATTGAGCATTTGAATTCGACAAAACAGATCGACATCGATGCTGTTTTTGTAGCTGCAGGCTTGGTTCCCCGTACGGAAAATCTCGCGGGGATAAAAAAAGGGTCACTGGAAGAAGTGGTCGTCGATCGGAGAATGCGTACGAATATTGAGGGAATTTACGCTGCCGGAGATGTGACCGGGCCTCCATATCTTACTCCTGTTTCCCGGCACGAAGGAATCGTTGCGGCCGAAAATATCCTCGGGCATTCGTGTGAGATGGATTATCGCTATATTCCACAGTTCATGAGCCTCAAAAACGAGTTCGGCTTCTTCGACGACGGAACGACCGATGCGGTGGCGATGAGCGTCCCCGGGCCTGCCGGCCCCGGTTCTTTCTGGGGGGTTCCCAACGGTGATACTGGGGTCGCAACAATCCGGATCGATCCAATAGACGGACGAATCTGCGGAATGAGTACAGCAGCACCGGCAGGCGGGATCATTGCGGCATATATGGCGTTCCTTGCTCACAAGGAGATGACCGTGTATGGGTTTGAGGAATTCATGGAAGTGCACCCGATGGCGGATGGGGTATACGGGTTGATCCGGTATGCGGCGGGATACCTGAAGAACAAGAGACTGTAGTTATTCCCTTTGTAGGGATTGCCCGGATCGAGATTCTTCCGCAAGGAATGAACGGCTAATTCGGCCCAGTAACATTATTCTGGTTTAGAAGATTTGGAGGGTCCATTTTTTACTTAAAGGAGGCTGATTGTTCGGAAAAACACCGATAAAAAACTGAAATAAAAACCCGGAAACGAGATGCTGCGGACGGGATCCGAACCCGCGACCTCCAGATATCTCAGATGATGGCGCCTCGATGATACACGAAAACCCTATGAGTCTGGCGCCCTAACCAGCTAGGCCACCGCAGCACAAAATTTGCATAGTAAAAACGCATTGAGCTCTATTAAAGGTTCTGATATACTTCGCATCAATCGTGTGGGATCTTCAAATTGTATCATTTACATTTGACCCTGTTTCGAAATAGTGTTTTGCAGGGGAAAATGAAAAATTAGGACCATCCAGAATCATGGAGGTTTCCTTCCCTGTTGTTGAAGATACAATGTGACCGCAGAGGTCACTGCTGCCGTTTTTTTGCCCTGCCTGAGCGATGCGGCAAGCGTCTGCATACGGGTCTCGTCTTCCATGACATACCGCTGAAGTGACCGGGCGACATGCTCTTCCTGCAGGAAGTGCGTATGTGTATTGCCCTCGATGAACTGCTGGTTCCGCATAATTGCATAGTGGAGGGGGATGGTTGTCTTCACCCCGATGATCACATATTCATAGAGCGCACGCCGCATCCGCTCGATCGCCTCCTGTCGTGTCATTCCATATGCACAAAGCTTTGATATCATGGAGTCATAATTCGTCGGTATCGTATATCCCATGTGAATGCCGGAATCCACCCGGACACCGGGGCCACCGGGAGAGCGATACCGGAGGATTTTCCCGGGATCGACCGCGAAGTTGTTCATGGGATCTTCTGCGTTGATCCGGCACTCGATGGCATGACCACGGAGGCTGATATCTTCCTGCCCGAAGGAAAGCGCTTCACCGGCTGCGATTGCAATCTGCTGGCGGACGATATCAATTCCTGTTGTGAGCTCAGTAACCGTGTGTTCCACCTGGAGACGGGTGTTCACCTCCATGAAGTAATATTCTCCTGAAGAGTACAGGAATTCTACGGTCCCCGCATTGGTGTAGTGAGAAGTTTCGGCAACCGCCAGAGCTGATTCCGCCATCCTGCTCCGTAAGTCACCGGTCATGATAGGGCAGGGAGACTCCTCAACCAGCTTCTGATAGCGTCGCTGGATGGAGCATTCCCGGTCAAAGAGATGAACACGATTACCATGCTCATCTGCCAGGATCTGGAACTCGATATGCCGCGGTTTGGTCAGGTACTTCTCGATAAAAACTCTTGGGTCCCCGAATGCAGAAGCTGCCACCCTCTTACCTGCTTCAACGGCCGCTCCCAGTGCGTTACCATCATGGACGATCTGCATGCCGATGCCGCCCCCGCCCGCACTCGCCTTCACGATCACCGGGTATCCTATCTTTTCAGCGACCGCAAGAGCCTCTCCGACATCCTCGATCCCCCCTTCGGTTCCGGGGAGAATTGGCACTCCGGCCCTCCTCATTGTCTGTTTGCATTCTATCTTTGAGCCTAATTCATGGATTGTCTGCCAGGATGGTCCGACGAAGGTGACTCCTTCCTCCTGACAGAGTTTTGCAAACCGGTAGTTTTCGGCGAGAAATCCATATCCCGGGTGAACTGCCTCAGCTCCGGATTTTTTGGCAATATCGACGATCCGCTCCATATTGAGATAACTCTTCGAGGGAGGTGCTTCCCCGACTAAAAAGGCCTCGTCTGCATATTTCACATGGAGTGCATCCTTATCAACAGTAGAATATATCGCTACAGTTTCAATGTTGAGCTCGCGACAGGCACGCATCACGCGAATTGCTATCTCGCCCCTGTTTGCAACGAGAACCTTGTCGAAATACTTCATTCCACCACCAAAAGGACATCCCCGTTCTGGACCACATCTCCGACGTCCACAAAGATCTCCGCAACCTTGCCGTCTGCAGGAGCATGAATCGGGTTTTCCATTTTCATTGCTTCAAGGACAAGGAGAAGGTCCCCTTTTTTTACCCGAGTCCCACGACTCACCGACACTTCAAGGACCATTCCCTGCATATTACTCTTGATACCCCCCTGAATGTCTCCTCGAGGAATCTTCTGGGCTTGCACGCTTGCGATCTCTGTCGCACTTCCTTCTACGGAGATGATCCGTACCGAAAATATTTCACCATCAACCTCTACTTCCATGGAACGCGGAATATTGGTTGTCTTGTCCATCGAAGGCACGTGTTTAGTAGGAATTACTTCCTCTTTTCGCTCTCCGCGGAGGAAGGAAGGCGCTATTGCAGGGTAGAGGATGTACGTCAGCACATCCTCTTCTTTTTTCACCAGGCCCTCCGCTATTGCCTGCTCTTTCATCTTCGTATAAACCGGTTCCAGGAGATCGGCCGGTCTCACCGTGATCACCGGTTCGTCACCAATGATCAGCCTTCGGATCTCATCCCGGATCGGCGCGGGGGCTTTCCCATAGAGCCCCCGTACGTAATCCTTCACCTCCTTGCTCACGCTCCGGTACCGTTCTCCGCCGAGGAGGACGTTCATGACCGCCTGGGTGCCGACAATCTGCGATGTCGGGGTAACAAGGGGTGGGTAACCCAGGTCCTCCCTAACCTGTGGGATTTCCTTGAATACATCATCCAGCTTATCAAGGGCATCCTGCTCTTTCAGTTGGGAGACAAGGTTCGATATCATCCCGCCGGGAAGCTGATAGATGAGCACATCACTGTCCACCCGTTCAGAGATCGGATCGATAAGCCCGGCATATTTTTCCCGTATCTTCAGGCAGTAATTTCTCACTCCGCGAAGCGCAATCAGGTCGATGCCGGTGTCTCTCGGCGTTCCCTTCAGAGAAGCAACCACACTTTCCGTTGGAGGTTGTGATGTTCCCAGTGCAAAGGGCGACATCGCTGTGTCGAGAATATCGACACCGGCCTCGATCGCGGCCTGGTAACTCATGGATGCAATACCGCTCGTGGAATGGCTGTGTAAATTCACCATGATATCCATCTCCCCTTTTATTCCGGAGATCAGGTCATACGCCGCTGACGGCATGATGAGACCGGCCATATCTTTGATACAGATAGAATCACAATCGTTCGCGTAGAGATCCCGTGCCATTTGAATGAAACGCCCTGTCGAATGGACGGGACTGGTGGTATACGAGATGGTGCCCTGAAGATGCGCACCCACATCTTTTACCATTCTCATAGATTCCTGCATATTCCGGATATCGTTCAGGGCATCAAATACCCGGAAGACATCCACTCCATTTTCTGCAGCGAGAATTACAAACCGATCGACGACATCATCCGGATAATGGCGGTACCCGACAAGATTCTGTCCGCGGAGAAGCATCTGGACCGGCGTGTGTTTCAACTCTGCCTTCAGCTGCTTTAACCGATCCCAGGGATCTTCATTCAGAAAACGGATAGCGGTATCAAAGGTGGCGCCCCCCCACGCCTCAACCGAGAAGAAACCGATCCCATCGATCTTGCGGGCCAGGAGAAGGATATCCTCCGTTCGCAACCTTGTGGCGACAAGCGACTGATGCGCATCACGAAGCGTTGTATCTGTGATCAGGAGTTTGCTCGAAGCGGCAGGACTCATCAGGGCACCTCCGGCCGAATGTGTCTGGTATTCAAACTGCTAAAACGTTAGTGTAGAAGTATAAAAACATCACGAACCGGGATGAAAGCGAATAACAGCACGAGAATTGAGGAAAATCCGGCGATCTGATCGATCCATCGGCTGGCGAATGCCGGACAAATACTTCCCCCTCCCTGGTACCCCCTGATGGCGAGGATCTCCGCCTGATCTCGCGCCCGTTCCAGCTGCTGATGGATGATCATCCCGGTTGCCGGCACAATCGTACGGATACCGGGTGTAATCCGTTTGATCCGATGAGCCATGCCAGCCCGGCCGATGTCTTCACGGATTATTTCGATTCCTTGGACTGACATCTCTGCTGCGAGACCAAGGTCGAATCCCCAGTTTCTGCCGAAGAGCCAGACCGAGACACTGAGGAACTCTCCAGGAACCCGTTCTCCGTATGCCCATCCGGCAATGAGAATTATTACCCCCATCCTGATACCGTATGAGATACCATTCCCGCTGAATATCTCGGCTAAAAAGGCAAACAGCAGTACGGAGATAAGAAACAGAACGAGACCCCGTGAACGATGCAGGCTCCGGAACGAAGGTGTGAATACAAGCCACCAGAGGAATACTGCTGCTGCTCCCCAGAGGCTCGCAAACGCTGCGAGGGAGAGGATTATGATAGAGAAGATCCGGATACGCGGGTCCTGCATGCAGCCTCCATGAGATCTGCCGGACTGATATTGTCCGGAATTATTCCTGCAGATATCAGCGAACGCAACTGATCCGAGGCATTTTTCCATGCTCCGATTGCCCCGGGGACGTCCCCGAGACCCGTCAATCTCCCCGAATCGAGCACCCAGATTTCTTTAACCCGGGGGAAATACCACTGTTCGTGAGTCATGAGAAGGGTTATGCCTTTTGAACGATCCGAGAGCTTCCGACAGAGAACGGCCTTCCCCTCGCAGTCAAGGGAACTGAAAGGCTCATCAAGAATGAGGAGATCGCCTGGCGCTGATATTGCACAGGTCAGCTGGAGACGCTTTCAGCTCGCCCCGGCTGAGGGACGACGGCTCCTCTCTTCCACGACCGTACAGTCCAGAGTCTCTGAGTATCTCATCCGATACGAGTCCCCAGGATCTGACCTCATCTGCGATTGTTTTTCCGGTTATATGGTACTCAGGGAACTGAAGTGAGAGAACGACGGCCTGTATGCCATCTTTCCTAATATCACCCGCTGCCGGCCTGAGCAGACCTGAAGCAATCATGGCAAGGGTGCTCTTTCCCGATCCGACCGGGCCACTGATCAGATGAATCCCTTCATGGAACGTTCCGGTTGCATGGAGAGACCACCCATTTCGCGTAAAGATAACGTTATCGAGCGTGAACTGCATCGCGGAGCCTCCAGACTGGGGGATAGAAACAAGTATTCGAAAGCCGGCTGAATACCTCGGCAGGTGTTCCCTGAAAAAGAGGTGACCCCTCCTTCAGATAGACGACGTTCTCTGCCCCGGTAACCAGATCCATTTGCTGGGTACACTGAATCACATATTTGCACCCAGCTTCACTTATGATCTTTCCGGCTCTCATCATGGCAGCAGCATCGAGATGCGAATCGAACTCGTCAAGTACCAGAAGAAGAGGACGGTGAGCGAGTGCGGTCAGAAGGGATATGAGTGCCTTTTCTCCCCCGGAAAGGGTTCCTGTTAGTCTATCGAGCAGGTCCTCGATTCCTGCCAGTTCCACAAGCTCTTCGACCCTTCTCTTGGTTTCTGAACATTTCATCCCCCCGAACCTGAGTGGAGAGGCGAGTTCATCCGAAACCAGCTGGAGGAGGAGGTTACGGTCGGGAAACTCGTGTACCCATCCGACCTCGGTCTCCCTCGGGGCAATACCATCAACGAGGATCTCTCCCTCCTCCGGAAGCGCCAATCCTGTAATAATACGAAGCAGCGTTGTCTTTCCACTCCCGTTCGGGCCGATCACCGCTGTCCTTCCCGGGGGGATACCCAGTGACGGAATATTAAGGCTCTGGAATCTCAGCCGGTTGATTATCAGCATCGTATCAATGCTCCTGGACTTTTCTCAGATCTACATTATCCGCGCCGCGGAGTCGTTTGGCAATCTGATAAACGGCAAATCCTTTGATCACGTCACCGGGAAGGAACAGGAGCATCCCAAGGATTATGGCCACGGTAAACGGGATTCCCGTTGACAGACTGATCCAGGTAACACCGAATACATAGATGATCAGGGTACCTGCGATGAGTCCGCCGATATGATTAACGACTGATGTGGTCTCGTACGCGAGACCCACGACCAATGCGGCGGAAATAAAACCGAAGATATATCCCCCTGTGGGACCGAGCAGGACACCGATACCTGTCGTCCCGTTATGAAAAACCGGCAGCCCGAGGGCTCCACAGAGAACGTACAGACCGGTCGGCACCACTGCGTATCGTTTCATCACCGCACCGGATAGCAGTACAAAAAAACTCTGTAACGTGATCGGTACCGGTACGAAGGGAATTGATATCCAGCTTCCCACCGTAATAAGCCCAATAAAAACCGCGGAATAAGATATTATCATCGAGCGCCGTGGGTCGCCGAACATGGTAAACCTTCAAAAAAATTAGGGTTGACGACAAATAGACTTATCGATAAAGTGATCTGCGATAATTACGGTGAAAACAACCTCCATCAGCTCATCTGTTGATGATACTGTCATAAAACGGATATCTTTAACGGATTTTTTCGAGAGGGGAGTTCATCTTTTGCGGTATTTTATTTCCCACCGATAAATAAGAGAACCCTTCTGGTCGATCACCACAGTTCAACATACTGAATCGCTCATCTCAATTATGAATGCTGGATGCAGTCGCCGGCGATAACCCGCTCGATTCTTCCATTCTCCTTTCGGATGATCAGGGCCCCATACTCGTCGATATCGATAGCGTCTCCCTCGAAACTACTCCGTATGGTGTTAATTCTGACGTGGTGATCCAGGGTGCAGGAGAGACTTTTCCATTCCCGGATGATCGGCTCATATTCCCCGCCCTCGATCAGGAGATACCTCCGCTCAAATTCACGGAGGATTCGTGCAAGGAGGCTTGCGCGGTCGACATCATGACCGACTTCAGCGTTAATCGATGTTACAGAGTCCTGCAGATCGGGGGAGAGGTCGGCAAGGGGGATGTTCGCATCCACACCAATCCCCAGCAGGCAGTGGTGCACCTGATCCGCCTCTGCCGCAAGCTCGAGAAGGAGCCCGGCTACCTTTTTCCTTCCGATATAGAGATCATTCGGCCATTTGATCAGCGCTCCCAGATCAAATTCCTTGCGGATTGCTCGGGCTACCGCAACCGATCCTGCCATCGTGACCATGAAGATATGATCGATGGGAATCTTCGGCACGAGCATGATGGTGATCCATATTCCCCCGCTCGGAGAGGCCCAGGCCCGACCCATGCGGCCGATGCCGCCAGTCTGTTCTTCGGCGATAATCACCATTCCGTGGAGGTCTTTTGGATCCACTTCCCCCGCCATCTGCCGGGCTACATAGTTGGTAGAGGGAGTGTTCTCCATATAACGGATTTTTTTACCGATGAATGTTGTCCTGATTCGTTTATGTAATTCGTAAGGAAGGAGCTTCCCACTCGTACGGGTGAGATGGTAGCCATCTTTCTGGGATGCGGAGATCTCGTATCCCATGCTGATCAACTCCCTGACATGTTTCCAGACGGCAGATCGGGAAATGCCAAGCCTGTCACTGATCGTTTCACCGGAGATCGGCCCGCCGGCAGACTCAAGCACCTCGAGTACCCTGAAAGCTGCATCGTACATGCTGTTACCTTTTTGATCCAATCTGTTCAGCCGGAAGCGGGCAGGGATCCTTTCCGCACACCTGCTGAAGAATGGCCGACTGGTGTTCCATTAACGTGGCAAGATCGAATATCCCGGTAATATCGACGACTCCGATTGCTCCAATGGCCTCACCTGTATCATCCCTGATGGGGCTGACCACCACCGGAACCCCCTTATATGCTCCCGTCTGAGGTGTCTCTTTTTTGAGACGATTTTCAACGAGCGCCGCCTCCAGGACCGGCCCGCTGTAGTGGTCATCGATAATTTTTCCCGTCTCTATCCGTATACCCGGATGATCGCGCGAGCGTGCCGTGACCGGAAGGCGATTGAGCAGCTCATGAACTGCCAGTCCTATCGGGGTGATGTCGGCTGCGGTTGATCCGGCAGATATTATATAGCGATGCATCGGATATACCTCATAAATCCCTCGTTTTTATCTAAAATAAGGTTTCCCTCGCGCATCCACAGAACTCCTGTATAAATCGCCGTGATGGATATTCATGAATTGCTGTGACAAGGATATGCCCCATTCCGAGATCTTTCTTAATCGTAACAGGATTCCCCTCTGATGTTGCGAGCGTGATACCTTCATGGAAAGGAAAATATCCATCGCAGAACATTGCCTCAGAATCATAGTCGGTGATAAGAGAGACAAACTCCGGGTCCTCCATCAATATTCTGCATGTGCTGTTTGTATGGAAATATTCGACCGTAAACGGGAGCCAGTCATAGAGGCCCGGTCTGCTATCTCCGGCGCTATAAACCAGGAGGTTGCCACCCCCCTCAACGAATCTCCGTATCCTCGCTGAAGATGCACGGAGTGCCGGAAGGAGTCGTGAAAAGGCCGGGTTGCCGAAACCGGCCGGGATAATCAGTCCGGATAGGGCAACCCGAAAGAACGGAGCAGCCAGCATCTGGGGGGTGATCTGCTCGCAAGCCACACCACAGTCCTCGATAAAGCGTCGGAAGACCTGCGGGGAGTCCCATACCAGACCGCACCGAGCGGTCACCCTTTTATCACTCCGAGCGGTTCGAGCCGGGCAACAAGCCGGGATATTCCGATCTCATGCACAACCCTCACCACTTCACCACTCGGCTTGTACACCTCTGGTGCCTCATCCGCAATGGACGCATCGTGAGGGGCCATTACAATGATACCTTCCTTCTCGAGCATGCTTCGAACTTTCTGACCGATGATATGCTTCTTCGCCTGTGACCGGCTCATCACTCGGCCGGCACCATGACAGGTGCTCCCGAAGGTCCGCTGCATTGCGATGGGCGTACCTTTCAGGAGATATGAGGGGGTTCCCATGCTGCCGGGAATGATGACGGGCTGTCCGATATCTGCATATTCGGCCGGTATTCCCGGAGTACCCGGACCAAACGCACGGGTTGCACCCTTCCGGTGTACACAGAGGGGAATAGACTTCCCGTCGACCATATGTTCTTCCAATTTTGCAACATTATGAGCAACATCATATATCAGGTGCATCTCCTCATAGGGAATTTTATAAAATGCGGATACGACCTTCCGTGTCTCGTGCATAATCATCTGGCGGTTTGCCCATGCATAGTTCGCAGAGGCAGCCATGGCGCCGTAATATGCTTTCCCTTCCGGTGAAGTGACAGGGGCGCAGGCGAGCTGACGGTCCGGTACTGAGATCTGATATTTCTTCGTCGCGGTTTCAAGGATTTTAAGATGGTCCGTACAGACCTGATGGCCCAGACCCCGGGACCCGCAATGGATCATAATGCATACCTGCCCCTGCTTGATACCATATACGCGGGCTGCCTGTTCGTCATAGATCTCCTTTACCGTCTGCAATTCGAGGAAATGGTTGCCTGCCCCGAGAGTGCCTGCCTGGGGCATCCCCCTCTGACGTGCCTTTGAAGACACCGCTCCGGGATCGGCCAGGTCCATCGATCCTTTCTCCTCACAATGTAAAATATCCTCCTCCATGCCGAATCCCGAGGCGACCGCCCATTTAACCCCCTTTTTCATCATGGAAACGAGTTCCCGGTCAGACAGCCGGAGTGAACTTCTTGCCCCGACCCCGGTTGGTATTGCCCGGTAGAATTGTTCGATGAGTTCACGCTTCTTTTTGAGATCGCTCACTTCCAGCGGGGTCGAGAGGAGCCTGACACCGCAATTTATGTCAAAACCGACCCCGCCGGGGGATATGACTCCGGTTTCAATATGAAAAGCCGCAACGCCGCCGATGGGAAACCCATATCCCCAGTGGATATCCGGCATGGCAAGAGCGTTGCTAACGATTCCCGGCATCGTCGCGACATTGGCCAGCTGCTGCACGGCACCTGCTTCAAGTGTCGCGGACAATGCGTCTGAGAGGAAAAAGCGTCCCGGTACTCGCATCTGCGGGATAAATCCAACCGGTACTTCCCATTCATACTCACCGATCCTCTTTACACCAGGAATCATGGTATCATTCATACATCAAAGATTAGTTCCACTATATAACCTGCGCCTTCTTGAATGATGCGAAGCCCTGAATATGAGATCCCTTTGACCTCTGTCCCACCCGTGTGCCGGGCAGGGTCGAAGGGTTCACCGGTTAGATATGCATGCAGGGTCAGGTTTGTAATATGAACGGTTACAGAAGAGAACACCAGGTTATGAACCTCCGACAGGAACAGTATTTCAGAGAGGAATTCCTGCATCAGGTTCTCAATGTCAGCTGATTGAACGGTGATCTCCTTTCGTTCCTTCCCTTCCCGGATGTCATCCCCGTACATGACATTCATGAGGGTATGGGCAGTTTCGGCAAAAAGTCCATCAAGAGAGGCCGCTTTAACCCGGACCTTTACATCAGCCGTATGTTCGAGCTCTTCATACATCTTTGCTTAACTGGTTTTATTCCTCATAGTCATAAAAAAGCGGGATCATCCCGCGATGAATCCCCTGAATATAGGGTGCCTGGTGCATCGAAACGAATATAGAATGCTCTCCTGCTTTCACCGGTATATCAGTCTTTTTGGGGGGCTTCATGGATACAGGAAGCAGGATAGGACCTCCACAGGATGTACATATGCGGAAATCACACCCTCGTACTGCGATATACTCTACGACTTCATCGGTTATGGTGATGTCGGAGACAGATAGTCGTTTCTCTCGATGGGTATGCATGATGCTCACACGATAGGACGGCGCTTCCCAAAAATGCTCCGGTCCTGCTGTTCAGCAGGTCCGGACTATACGGGTGACAATGTCCATGTAGCGTTCTTTGAGCTGATAAACCGTGCAGGTATTCTCCTTGTTTCTGCTGACGTGGAGAATGCCGATTCGTGATGCGATGATCCCGACCATCGCCGCGACGGAATGGTAGCTGATAGTGAATCGTCTATTCAGAACTGAAAAGATCTCTGCAATGGTAAGGGATTTGATCTTGAGAAAGAGCTTGAGCATTTCACGCCTGATACCGGTTGTATCCCGGGAGAGATAGGTCTTCAGGCGGGTCTCGATGAGACTTTTGATCTCTGCCGGAGATCTCATACTGGATACTCACCCATCTTTTATATAATTCTTTTGTTTTATCCTTCTTAAAAACCGATAAAATACTCCCATGCACATGCAAACTGCAATTCTCAGAATACGGACGCCTGCGGCGGTACAGATCGCACGGTATGCATCCTCCCTGGGATAACTTCCAATTTAACTGAACCTATGAGCAGATACAGAACCATTTAATTCCTGACCATCAAACCTCTATGGTTATGGGATTTATCAGCTACGATGTGAACAGGTACACTCCAAAGCAGATGATGATCATCCCGCTGATTCTCCTCGTACTCGCACTTATCTATGTCGGGTTTACTACCGCTACAACGGGCCTGCCGGTAGCACCGGGAATAGATTTTTCAGGCGGTACGGCGGTGACTCTCTTCACCACTGACAGCCCGGATCAGATCACGGCCTATTTTGCAGGCTATCCACTGATTGGGATTAGTGAAGGAATTAATAACGGGAAATATCTGAAATTCGGACCGATGGACGATTCTACACTATCAAGCCTTGCATCTCAAATCGATGAACGGTATCCGGATGCAAAAGTAGACCAGATTGGGGCCACGTTCGGGGCTACTCTTCAGCAACAGGCAACGATTGCCCTGATCTTCTCATTCATCGGGATGGCAATTGTTATATTCCTCGCATTCCGGACTTTTGTGCCATCCGGGGCTGTTGTACTCTCCGCTTTTGCGGATATAGTAATGACCGCCGCCGTTATGAATATCATAGGAATCCCGTTGACCCTGCCCACCACGGCGGCTCTTCTCATGCTCATCGGATATTCCGTGGATAGTGACATACTTCTCACCATGAGGGTGCTGAAGCGTCAGGGGAAACTCGATGAAAAACTTGCTGGCGCGTTCAGGACAGGGATCATAATGACGAGCACGACGATCGCCGCGGCAGCCGCAATGTTTGTCGTGGCATATCTTGCACAAATAACAGTATTTGCCGAGATATCCGCGGTGCTGCTCATCGGTCTGTTTTTTGATATCATGAATACCTGGCTGACGAATGCCGGGATCATCAAGTGGTACGCAATTAAAAAGGGGATCCGATGAAGAAAAAGCAGGCAAGCAATAAAGGCGAGGATCCGGTTAAGGAAGAGCAGGCAAGCAATAAAGGCGAGGATCAGTCAAAGAAAGAGAAGATAAGCAAAGGTGGGGATCAGTCAAAGAAAGAACAGGCAGCCAATAAAGGAGGGACTCCGATGAAGAAAGAACGGATCGTCTCACTCCTGAAAGACTGGCGCATAGCTTTGCTGATCATACTGCTTGTCTTCTCCCTTGTTTCAATCTACCCGCACATAGAGAACGGGAATCTGACAACGAATCTGAAATACGGGCTCGATCTGCAGACAGGTACCTGGCTTCAGATGGAGTTCAAAGCCGAGGTGGTGGGGTTCCAGACCGATCGTCCGGTGAATGACTTCATTGCGGACCTGAAACAACATCTGGATGCGGACATCGAGCTCGTGAATGATAATCATCTTGAGATCCGTGCTCCCTATACCCAGGCGGAGCTTGAACCGATATTCACCGCTGCAGGGGGAAAACTTACTTCCTACGAGCCGGGGGTCTCAAAGGATACGGCCGATATGGTCAAGCGAATTCTGGAGAACAAGATCAACAGCCTCGGGACGCAATCTGCGACTATTAATCCTCTCACGGGATTGAACGGAGTCAGCCACTATATCCGAGTAGAGCTCTCGGGGGTAAGTCTTGCCCAGGCAAAGGATATCGTGGGAAAACAAGGGAAGTTCGAGATCAGGATTCAGACGGCCCCCAACCAGACTGAACATGTGCTCTATGGAGATTCCATTACCACGGTAAATATTCCGAGCCAGAACCCCCCGGGGAGCGGGAAGTGGGGGGTTTCATTCACGCTGAATCAGGATGGAGCAGATGCCTTCCGTCAGGCGGCAATCAGCTCCGGCGCGGTAAACAATCCGGAGGAACATCATCTGCAGATGATTCTCGACAATCAGGTCGTCTACGATGCACCCCTCTCCCCGGATCTGGCGAATGAACTCCAGACAAAGCCGGTTACCCAGCTCTATGCCTCGACAGGTGCTGGTTCGTCCGGGCTGCAGGAGGCGAGCAATCTTGAGATTCACCTTCGTGCCGGTGCACTGCCCGTCGATGTGAGCGTGGCTGGTGCCGGTTATACTCCGGCATCAATGGGCGACTATTTCAAGACGATGGCCTTTGTCACGTTCCTCGTTGCGATACTGGCAGTTGGAGTGGTTATTTATTATCGGTATCGTGAACCTGCGATCGTGTTACCGATGATGGGGACAAACCTTGCCGAGGTCATTATCCTGATAGGAATCGCCAGCTGGATCGTTCAGTTCGATCTGGCTACCCTCGCAGGTATCATTGCAGTTCTTGGAACGGGAATCGACCAGCTGGTCGTAATCACCGATGAAATCCTTCATGAAGGAAAAGTTCCATCGAAGGGCCTCTATATGAAACGCTATCAGCGTGCAATCGGCATCATCGTGGTGGCAGCGGCAACTGTAATTATAGCAATGCTCCCACTCGCACTCATGGATCTTGGCACGCTCCGTGGTTTCGCTATCGTCACCATACTTGGTGTTCTGATCGGGGTCATTGTAACCCGCCCGGCATACGGGAGAATCATCATGGAGATTCTCTCCAAATAACCGGATAACAACTTTTATCTCTTTTTTTAACGACACATTCTCTGGGATGTTCATGAGCAGACCGGTTTTAATGGATTTTTACGCCGATTGGTGCGGGCCATGTAAGAGGCAGGGGCCCATCCTCGAAGAACTGAAGAAGAAAATGGGTGAAGCGGTCGAGATCAGAAAGATCGATGTGGATAAGCATATGGATGAAGCAAATAAATACGGAATCAGGGTCGTTCCGACGCTCATTATCGAAAAAGAGGGTAAAGTGATCAGAACCCTTGAAGGGGTGACAAGCACTGAAGCACTCGAAAATCTCTTAAAACCGCTGGTGGATTGACGTGAAGATTGGTATTGTGGGTGGAACGGGTGAGATTGGCGAGGGTATTGCAATGCGCCTTTCATCTATCCATGAGGTGATTATCGGGTCACGGGAGCACGAGAAAGCGGAGATATCGAGCCAGTGCTGTTATGATGAGGTCACGAAGCGTGGCCTGCCCTGTCACACCATTGGAGAGGAGAACCAGGCAGCAATAGATGCTTCCGAGATTGTCATCCTGGCGATCCCCTACAAAAATCTCGATCTGACCCTGCCCGGTCTGCATGGATTTGAAGGGAAACTGGTGATATCTCCCATTAATCCGATGGAGAAACGGGAATATTTCGTTTATACTCCACCACCGGAAGGATCTGCGGCTCTTCGTGTACAGAATATGCTTCCCGAAAGTACATCCGTATGCGCTGCATTTAACACGATAGCCGCAAATCGTTGGAGGGCTCTCGATGAAATTCTCGAGTATTCTGTGCCGGTCTGCGGGGATAACGATACCGCGAAACTCCGTGTCATGGAACTCGTAAACAGTATTTCAATGCTCCACGCGTACAATGCGGGACCACTCGCCGCATCCAACATGGTTGAGAGCCTTACTCCGCTGCTGCTGAACATCGCTCGGTATAACAAGATGAGGGATGTCGGTATCCAGTTCAGATAAGATAAAGGAGATCGTCACCCATCTCAATCGGCGATACGGAACTATCGAATGGTGGAGCAGGAACCCCGATGAAGTGATGATCGGGGCGATTCTTACCCAGCAGACCCGGTGGGAAACTGTCGAAAAGGCGATGGTGGTTCTGAAAAGATCAGGGCTCTGCAGTATCGGAGCAGTGCATAACGCACTCCCCAGGCAGATTGAGGACTGTATCAGGTGCACCGGATTTTACCGGGTGAAGCGGCAGCGACTGAAGAACCTCGCGGCTCACATCGTATCCGTGTACGGGGATTCAGAAATGATGCATACACGGCCGACCGGTGAACTTCGTGAATCACTCCTCTCGGTGAACGGCATCGGTGAAGAGACTGCAGATAGTATCCTGTGCTATGGATTTGGCCGGACCAGTTTTGTAGTTGATGCCTATACTGTGCAGATCTCTGGATGCGCAGGTATCAACCTGAATAAAAAATGCCTGAAGAGACTCTTCGAAAAGGCACTTACGAACAATAACGGGACATACCGGCAGGCCCATGCCCACATTGTTGAATTCGCGAAGGGATATTGTTTGAAGAGGAAGTGCGGAGATTGTGTGATTCGGACTTTAAACGGATAGGAAAAAGGCTCTTTGTTGAGGGACTGGTCGGTGGAAATTTGGGTAATATGAGTGTACGGGCCGATGGGGGCTTCTTCATTACGCACACAGGATGTTACCTTGACGAACCTGGCCACCCGATCTTCGTCCCGCAGGAAGGATTGGTTCCTCCCGACGCATCGAGAGAATACCGTGTCCACAGGGAAGTATACCGGAATACAAGGCATCTGGCAATCGTTCATGCTCATCCGGTGCATGCGGTTGCGGCATCCCTTGTTTATGACGAGATCATACCAAATGATACTGGAGGTGAACTCCTTTGTCCCGTGATACCGGTCGTAAAAGGACAACCGGGTTCTGATGAAATCGCTCGTACGGTTTCTGAGACACTCTGTATCTCGCGGCTTGTGCTCGTCCACGGACATGGCACCTTTGCCGCAGGAAAAAGCCTTGACGAGGCGTATATCCTGACCTCGCTTGCAGAACAATCCTGCCAGATTTTATGGCTGGCTGATTCCCTCCGGCTGCAACGCTCCGGTTAACCGACCCAAAAAAACAGGCACACTAATAAGAGCGATGAGGAATAACCAGAGAATAATTACGAGAAGGGAACAACCCATGGGAGAATTGGAAGAAAAGATCAGTCGGCTACCCCCTCATCTGCAACAGGAAGTCGAGGACTTCGTGGATTACCTTTCGAAGAGAACCGAGGGGGTGTCGCCAGTCGCGAGTGGAGAAAGTTTACTCGCCCCTTTGGCGGAGCCGACCGTTGTAAATGTCTTTCCTCCGGATGAGGCCGGTGGCCAGCAGGAAAAATCGGTTTCAAAGCGCCACTCATTCGGAGATGTGATTACAGCTGCCGAATCAGATGATTCTTTTTCACAAAAGACCGGTCGGCCTCACCCCAGCAAACTTCTCGACTGGATAGAGTAAATATAAGAGACCTTCCCTGGGCTTTCCATGGCCTTAAAAGCCACGGGAATAACAATGGACTCGACGGGATTTGAACCCGTGGCCTTCACGTTGCAAACGTGACGATCTACCCCTGATCTACGAGCCCTCAGAACCCTCCGCGTTCTTATAATTTTTCTTTCCAAAACATATATCTCTTCCTGATCTGCGAAGGAACATATCGTTTTCATCAGGTATCCGCGGAAAAAGAGTTTAAGTTTTCCTGTTGATGGACTTGGCGGGATTCGAACCCGCGGCCTTTACGTTGCGAACGTAACGATCTACCCCTGATCTACAAGCCCGGACAAAAAGAGATCAGAGAATGATCTCAATATCTAATTTTTCGGCCAATTCCTTATATCTGTTCCTGATAGTGACCTCGGTCACCCCTGCTACTTCTGCCACTTCCCGCTGGGTACGCCGCTCACCTCCGAGGATCGATGAAATATAGATGGCGGCTGCCGCGACTCCGGTCGGGCCTCTCCCGCTCGTAAGTTCTCGTTCTCCTGCCTGACGGAGGATCTCCACAGCTCTGCTCTGCACCTCTCCTTTCAGGTTCAGCCCCGAACAGAACCGTGGGACATAATCGATCGGGGATGTGGGAAGCAGCTTCAGTCCGAGCTCACGGGATATGAAGCGGTATGTTCTTCCTATTTCCTTCCGTGACACCCGAGAAACCTCGGCGATTTCATCGAGTGTTCGTGGAACACTGCACTGCCTGCATGCGGCATAGAGTGCGGCTGCTGCAACGCCCTCTATACTTCTGCCGCGGATCAGGTTCTTGTCAACGGCATCCCGGTACACGACTGCTGCAGTCTCCCGGACATTTCGGGGCAGTCCCAATGCAGATGCCATACGGTCCAATTCGCTCAGCGCAAACGCAAGATTTCGTTCTGTCGCATTGCTTACCCGGATACGACGTTGCCACTTCCGGAGCCGGTATAGCTGAGCGCGGTTCTTACTGGATATAGCCCGCCCATAGGAGTCACGGTTCCTCCAGTCGATCATTGTCGAAAGACCCTTATCATGAATAGTGAACGTCATCGGCGCACCGACCCGTGACCGCTTCATCCGCTGATCATGATCAAATGCCCGCCACTCCGGACCGCGATCGATGAAATCCTCATCGATAACCAGTCCGCACGCCTGGCATACCAGTTCTGCCCGCTCATAATCGTGAACGAGCTGCCGGCTGCCACATTCCGGACACACGGTTTCTGTATGATTTTCAGCCTTTTTCTCGTGTTCCTTCACCCGCTCCTTGAGCCGGGCTTTCAAGGCTTCCCTTTCGTTCTGAAGGACTTTTAACTTTTCAACTTCCTGCATGGTAGATTCTCCTTTACCTCTATTTCACAAACACGTTCTCTCCGATCTCTGTATCACACCGGTTCCGGCACTGGATTGCGGCATACGGCATGGAAACATTTCCAAATACATCCACAATCCTTCCCACAGGCTTCATCCGCCGGTCAACCACCTCGCTATACAAACGGGGGAGGTTGGCAGCATCGCACGAAACGATCAACGTGCGACTGCCGTATCTACGCATCACACGACCGACAGACCGCAAGAAATAACCTCAGGGGGGATTGACGCAGTTGGAGACCTGCAGCTGGAATGATTTAGTAATCTATATATATAGTATTAATCACTATTTAAACTTTTTGTGAAATTATAAATAAAATTTATTTTGCGAGCCATTCTTCAATATTTAAAGACAGTGCCTTTCGGGCCTCTTCTTCCGTGAGCCCCGCCCCGCGGCTCACCATCCATTTCGCGCGCTCATCGAGGAGATCGTGAGGGCCATGCGCGTCTGAGTTGATTACCAGGCGGCATCCCGCTTCGCGTGCTGTCCGGGTGACATGTCCATTGGTCCGGTTATGCCCGCCACGGGAGGTGATCTCCAATGCAATATCGCGTTTTGCCGCATCAGCTGCATCTTCGTGCGTGATCAGTCCGGGATGGGCAAGGATGTCTACAGCGTCACAGGTGCACGCAGCATGATTGGTTCCCGGTGCAACCGGTTCCACAGGGGATTCTCCATGGACGACCACGATATCGGCCCCCGCCGATTTCGCGATCGCTGCCAGTGCCGGTATCTGTTCGGGCGGAACGTGTGTGATCTCCACTCCACAGAGAAGACGAACCCCGAACAACCCTGCCGATTCTTTTATCCTCTGAATCTGCTCAACCACCATAGGGGTATTCGAATAATCCGCGTGGTCGGTTATCCCGACAGTGGAATAACCCAGTATCGCCATTCGACGGATTAGTTCAGTCGGGAGCATTTCGCCATCGGTGAGGGTGGAATGGGTATGCAGGTCATAGCCCCCTCTCATTTCCTGGCCTCCGTTTTCACTTCCATGCGGGCGGCAACTTTCTTAAGAAGCAGTTCCTTACTCCCATCCCATACAACCACGATTCGTCCTTCACGGCGCCACCAGTGAGCAGGATGGTGTTTTTCTTCGATCCGATACGACAACCCGGCCTTCTTTGCCGCGTGTTCCAGTTCGGCAAGGCCGGCGTTCCTGATGCCACGTGACCGGGAGACTCTCCGGCCTTCTTTCCGCTGCAGATTTACGTTAAAATAGCACGGATAGAGGACGCGCTCTCCTTTCATACGGTTACTGTTGGATGGTGAATCTATAAACAGTGTACGGTTCAACCTTAGTATCATGCACCACATAGACGTCAGGATCGAAAAAGATGTATATGACGTCAATAACCGTATAGCCGACGCAAATGCGAAAACCCTGAAAGAGCACGGAGTTCGGGCAATTGACCTTCTGGGAGCGATCGGGTCAGGAAAAACAGCTCTAATCGAGGGCCTTGTACCACTTCTCCGGGCGCGTGGTATCCGGGCGGGCGCTATTGCCGGCGATGTTTACGGGGATGATGATTTCAAGCGGATCATCGAACTCGGCATTCCTGCAGTCAATGCCAATACGGGAAAGGAATGCCACCTTGATGCTCATCTGGTGGAACACGCCATCGAACATCTCCCTCTTGACACAATCGACCTTCTCTTTATCGAGAATGTGGGTAATATGGTCTGCCCAACAGATTTTCGCCTCGGTGCAGAGAAACGGATCGTCATCGTAAGCTCGACGGAGGGAGACGATGTGGTCAATAAGCACCCGATGATGTTCCGCGATTGCCAGATCGGGGTGATAAATAAGGTGGATCTCGCACCTCTTGTCGGTGCAGATCTTTCACGCATGGAAAGGGATATGAAACGGTACAATCCCGATATAAGGATCTTTCATACCAACCTGAAGACCCGTGTTGGTCTGGATCCGCTCGTGGACATGATCCTCGCATGACCAGAGTTGTTATATATCCAGAATAGAAAATAGTAAAAGCACTCTGACAGGGGACATTTCCCGTCAGCACTTAAAATTATCCGGGAGGAAGGTCGTATATGCTTTGGCAGGGAAGATCAGTCAGACAAGTAACCGGCGGACGATATAAGCCGGCACAAGGCAAAAGAAGGAGAGAGATCGGATCAGCAGCAGCTGATACCCATATTGGCGAAGACCGACATAAGATCGTCCGCACTTTCGGGGGAACTCACAAGGTTAGGGCAATGCGCACGCTTTATGCGATGGTAGCAGATCGTTCCAGCGGTTTAGTGAAGCGGGCAAGAATTGAGACGGTTGAAGAGAACTCAGCGAATCCTAACTATGTCCGACGGAACCTCCTCACTAAAGGGGCAATTATCAGGACTGATCTCGGCCGTGCGCGAATTATGAGCCGTCCGGGGCAGGATGGCGTCATCAATGCGGTTATAATTGAGTAAAAACTATTTTTCGTTGGTTTGGTGAAGTGAGCATCAACCCGGATTAGAGGTAAATGAATCAATTTGCGGAATTCGGCTTTCTGATGAGTATTATCAGACTTCGTAAAAAAAGAATTGATACGGAGGAGGTCAAAAGTCGTATTCGGATTGAATGTAGGAGTAGTGGATACGACTTTTGTTGAGGATAATATAGGTTATTTAGAGGTTAATATATTGTGATTGCGGCAGATCGATGATGAATTTCATCCAGGCTTCACACACGTATTATCATCAGAATTAATCTCCGAAGATCGGGGCAATCTGTTTTGGTATAGCTGATTTTTTTAGCGCTGTTCCTCGTATGCCTTTCTGGCTTTTTCGAGTGCCTCTTTAATGTCTTTCATCGCTGCATCCAGCCCTTTTTTTACTTCTTCCAGAGCCGCTCCGCTTGCTTTTTTAACTTTGTCCGCTTCTTTCATCAACTCTTTGTGCCTGGCCTCGAAATCTTTCATCTGTTTATCATACTCTTCTTTCGCCTTCGACACCGCTTTATCGCCTTTTTCCTGCAATTCTTTGATCTTCGCTTGTAAATCTTTTATCTGCTTTTCATATTCGGTTTTTATTGTTTCGTTCGCTTTATCGGCTCTTTTCTGCAGGTTCTCGATCTGATCTGCCCAGTCATCTATCTGGGACTTTGCTTTTTCTGCATATTCACGAGCCGCTTTCTTTTGTTTTTGTGCCTCTTCCTCTGTACTGGTCATGATTCACAGATTGCCCTTATCGCATATATATTATGAGGGTTCACCTGAGTATGTCGCGTATAAACGGACTTCGTGCCCGGCCTATTCCCCGTCATATGCTTTACGAATCCTTTCAACAGGTACTCTTATTCGAAACGATTGATTGATTGCCATGCGAATACAGTATATGACTGTCCATGCAATCACCATTTATCATCTGGGGGTTCGAAGTGATAGATCGCCCGGGGGTGAGAATGTAACTATTCTGGCAACGATCGCCGCTCCATTCAGACATACCCGGAAAGATCGCCTGAAAAAAAATGAGATCGTGTATTATCTCGCATTTGATCGAAAATGGATGAGTATCGAGCAGGCGAATCTACTTCTGGATCGGGCAATGGAAGAGGGGTTAATCGCGTACGAGGGCGATATGATCCGGCCGCTCTTTGATATAAATGGGGTTGAGATTCCCCTCGGATTCAAACCCTCATCAGGGATATTTAAAAGGGTTGATCCTGTGCAGTCAATCATTGATCGTATTGCAGATTTGACCGGAAGATCTGCACCTTCCATAGTGGCAGAGCTAAACCAGTTAATCGAACAACAGTTTGATGGAAAAATCAGGCCCGAGGCTGCAATTATTCTCATAGCGAAAAAAAACCGGGTTCCATTTGAGGATACTCTTTCAGCTCTTGAAGAGCAGGTGTTAAAAAAATAATTCAGGCGGCCTTTTCAGCCGGGGCTGGTTTTACAAAGTATTCTTCGAGCGGTTTTTCCCCATAAACACTTACGCGTGCGTTGATCTGGACGAAGTCCGGCGTGATCTCATTTCCTCTGATCGCTTTCCGACGGCGCTCTCCGTCCATAACCGGTCTGAAACCTACCCCACCCGATAAGAGAAGTTTCCTTCGTCCTGATGAGGGAAGATTCTTCTTTGCCGGCGTTCCGTTCTTATCCGAACCTCCCGTTAACTCCATTTTATAGCCGGGCAACCCAATTCCTGAAGCATCGACTTCTTCTCCGATACGGCGGCCTATAAGGGCGTTTGCTGAACCCCCGCTCACATCGACATTGTACGCACGGCCTGTCCGTGAATCAGAGAGTACAACTTTGAATTCCACCATTTTATATCACTCCATATCATTCATCTACCCGGTTTCACCGGCTTTTGAACCATTCTCTCAAGTTCTCTCCTGATGCCGGCAAATTAAACCGGCGGTCAGACAACTGAGAAGTACCCATAAGATTGGGCGAGCTGCATATAAAAGATTACTTACCCCAAAAGGGATCGGCACGCCGTTTCATCCGGGTGAACTCATGGAGAACCTCCTGCGTGATGATCGGCAAATGGGAGATCATCTCCTTTTCAAGCACTTTGACATGCCGTTCGGGTATATCCACATACAGCTCATCATCGACGGAGAATTGGCGGCCGAATGTGGCCCCTTCGATAGAGATTGCCACTTCTTTTCCCGCTTCCGCCTCACGGATGGATTCCTGGTTGTACTGGATGGATTTGAGGTGCCCCACTTTCTTTCCGTCGAGCTGGATCAGGTTTACATCAGTCCGGAGGGTCCCCCCGATTACCCTCACTCCCACCACGGCAGGGTTGCTCTGTCGGAAAATGCAATGGGGAAGGATCCGAATCCTGGCTGGCATAACGATCTGCTCATATTTTTGTTGTTCTATCAACCTCTTCAGGTCATCTCGCCACTGAATGTAGGCATCAACCAGCTGGTAGATCACTTTTGCCTCTATGACCTTCACATGCGAATAACCCGGATCCCGGATCATATCCGATGCGTCGGGAAGAAGCGGGGTGTTAAAGGCGAGAAGAACCCGATAATATGGATTTTTTATGGTTTCGGTATCGATCAGATCGTGGCGGCTGACCGGTCCAACATCCGCACGCATCACAGTGATCTCTTTTGCCTCCAGTTCTTTTGAGAGTGCCTCCAGTCCACCAATTGAGTCGGCCTTGATGATTAGCCCTTCCGCGGAGAGGTTAACATTTATAGATTCCATCTCGTGACGGAGAGACTCGATCACTTCTTCAGGGTTGCCCCGTACCACACGTATGGGGGAGCCGGCAATTACTCTTTCAAGCCCGGGGGCCGTAACCTTGATCCCGGCCGCAGCGGTGACAGACTTCGCTCTGTCGAATCGATCTTCCACGAGAATCTCCTTTAATGGGCGGGGTTTTAAGAGGGATCTTACCTTTGTGATCCGGACCCCCTCTGCTGTAACAATGCCGATCTCATCACCGACTGACAGGGTTCCGTCGTACAGAATTACATCAAGGGTTGTTCCCAGGCCGCGCTCCTCTTTCACTTCCAGGACCGTACCGGTTCCCGGGCCATCGACGGTAAGCACCAGCGTGTCTTCCATGTAACGCTGCGCGAGCCCGATCATGACCATGAGGATCTCAGCAATTCCTTCCCCGGTGTGAGCGCTGACAGGAACGATCGCAAGATTTCTTCGAAAATCGCTTACCCGATCGAAACGCTCAGCGGAAAATCCAAGATCTGACAACGCACCGACCAGTTCATATAGTTTTGTCTCGAGTAACTCCTTTACCCGGTCATTTTGTCGATCGAATGACTTTAAAAACGTCTCATTCTCATGAACTCGCCAGCCATGGATGCGGTCTATCTTCGTGGCTGCGATGACAAAAGGTGTCCGGTAATTCCTGAGTATCTGTAACGCCTCTATGGTCTGGGGCTGGAATCCCTGGTTGATATCCACCACAAGGATCGCCATGTCCGCAAGCGCCCCACCCCGGGCTCTAAGAGTGGTGAATGCATGGTGACCCGGGGTGTCGATAAAGAGGAGACCGGGAATATTGAATGTCATATTCTCCATAGTCCCACTCATTTTCTGGATTGCATCGATCGGCACAAGAGTCGCCCCGATATGTTGGGTGATCGCTCCCTCTTCGGTGCTGACCACCGATGATCCACGAATCCTGTCGAGGAGGGAGGTCTTTCCATGATCAACGTGGCCAAGCACGCAAACAATAGGTGTCCTTACCCTGTTCATCCTCGCCATTCGTATCACCACAACGCATTTACTGACCTGAACCGGTGATCCCTGAAAAACATCGCGATGAATATGAAACTCGGTTGTGAAATGAAGACCGAATCTTCACGTTCTCCTCACGAATCACGCGTATGCGGATTTCACCGCTCCTGCACAGTAATGACACCGGGAGGTTATATATAACCACCCGATACAGGTAGCGCCGGGGAAGCCTATCGGATAGAATCAGCCTACCAGTATGCATTTTCCGATTCGAAAAAACAGATTCCGGCGGCTTTAAACCTTTGCTGAAATTGTATTAAGGCTGTTCTGGCGAGCTATTAAATAGCGTCACAGACAAAAATAGTGATACAATTCTGCCAGGGTAGGGTAGTTGGTCATCCTAGGGGACTGTGGATCCCCCGACCCGGGTTCGAGTCTCGGCCCTGGCCTAATTACCTATGGTTAAGGTCTGGTTACTATAGTTGTCACGATTTGTCCGTCTTGAGCGTGACGGCATCGCTTTGTGGTACTCGCGCGAGAGAGGTGTCAGATTGGTGAGAATTTGGACATCAACTTACAGCCGCCAAATCACTTCGTATCCGACGTCGCATATACCATTCTACCAACAAGCCAATGACATGATATAACGGATTTACCGGTACGTCCACATAATACCGTTTTCCCTTCTCGAGCCATCCCTGATCGGTCCAGTAGGTATGATCTGCCGGCGCCAGATCACCCAGCTCATCGCTGGGCGCTCGCCCGATGTGGAACCCAATCACGTCGAAGAGCTTGGGCCTGGAGCGTGTCCTTCTCTGGAGTACGACAAGACAGGCCTCCGCAGCCTTCTGTAACCTTTTTTCATTCTCCTCCACCACATTAGGGCGGGAGAGGGCCAAAGGTCGCGTGGGATCGTACCCCAACTTGGGCAACGACGTTAAAACCCCAGATACGGGCCACTAGATCCAGATACTTCAGGACATCGTTCATACCTGCCATTCCTGCCGTGGTAAGAAGCAAGGCCTTTTGCCGGAAGAAGCGGGGACGGTGAAAGATGTAGACGTGGCGATCAATGAATAGCTTCATCAAGTAGGAGACTTGGAATCCATACACTGGCGTGGCAAAAATTACACCATCCGCTTCCTTCATTTTTTGCTCTAGAGGAGATGCCTCGTCCTTAAGGGAACAAAACTCCTCTCCCTTCTCAAAGCATATGTAGCACCCACGACAGTCTTCCAGGTGAAGGTCCTTGAGCAGGACATATTCCCATTCGACCGGCACCTTCTGCTAAATGATCTCCCGAATCCGCTCCGCTGCACGGTAGGTATTTCCCTTGCGCGGACTACCCATGATGATCAGAACCTTCATAGAGAACACTTGTTGCTATCTCCGTTAATACCGTCTCATTTAACAAATTGTTAACAACACCCCTCCAAGAATACGAAGGCAATTAGGCAGATATGATCCCGACCAACCCGATACTCTAATCCTTCTTTTTATTGGTTTACGTCTGCGTTTGAATTAATTAGATCTTCTTAGTAATCGCAAGATACAGGATATACACGGAGATAATGACCAGAATAATTCCAACCACCAGCCCGTACCAGGGTATTACCGCAGGTCCCGTTGTTGTAGTTGGAATTACCGGTGTTGCAGCTGATATGGTCTCTATTTCAGATATTACCGTAGAGACTGTCGGCTCCCCGGTTAAAGATGTTTCAGGGTTGACTACAATTGTTGTAACCTCAGTCACTACGAGTGCTGGAGTTGCGTTCCCGGGTAGACTCCCATTTCCCGTATCGATACCGGATCCTGTATTTTCACTACCCGATGTATTATTCATCCCATCAGATAGAGCGTTCGGTGTGGTTGTCACCAATGTGCCCGGCATTGAAGGCGCAGTGGTCTCCGGGGTCCACGTGATCGGAATACCCCCGTAACCAGTGGAGATCGTCCCATCCCGTATCGATGGGTTGATCAATTCGCCCCCCTCCTCCACTAGATGGATATTTTTGATACTTATCGCAGAAGTGCCGGATATACCGCCCTCGATAGATATGGTCCCAAACACGATGCCGATGTCCCCGGGTTCGATCTGGTGATTGAGATCGACACCGCTCATCCTGACACTCGCCGATGGAAGTGTCGATGCTTTGCCGATAGACACCCATGAGGGAAAAGTTACTCCGGTAATATGTGCAACGGGCGGATTCGAGAGCAGTACGTCGAACTGAAATTCCGCAAGACCAGACGGGGCTTCGTCGAGGAGGATAGTGATGTTCGCAGTTCCGCCTTGTTCGACCGCTACCGACGATGGATCGAACAGGATCGTGTCTGTTGCAGATGCAGGGATAATAAGAATCGTCATAGCAAAAAGGATAACAAGGAAGATCAGTACCATGCCCGTTTCATCCCTTGATTGTGCAGATCTGCTGGGGATTGCATATGGTGCCGAATAGGTGGATATACACTCTAAAACAGTGAATTCTCTGGTCGCCATGCTAGTTGGCACATCCGCAGTCCGAAGCGGATCGGGTGGGGAACGGAGTTATGCTGGAGCCTGCCCCTTCATAATACTCGCCCGGTAAATTTGTATTGCTCCCGGAGATCTCAGCCGGTCGATTGGTGTCGGGAGTTTCGATCAGTGACCCCGAACCGGATGTCGTATGCATATTGTCGGGTATCCCTCCATTCGCGCTGATGGGCGCACCCGTTGATTCTCCCAGTACGACTGATGACTCCGTGATTATATCCCCCGATTCCTGGTAGGGCTGAGGGATAAGCGACACAGAGGTTGAACTCATATTATAAGCTTGGGGTTGCCCTCCATATCCGGGGTTCATCGTTGGTTCTAAGTACCCGTTATATAATTCACGACTATTGTTTTTGACCAACAATTCCTCTTGTTTGGTTGCGTCCGGCATCTGGGAACTTTTTCCATCCGTTTTCTGAATGGCCGGTATAAGGGAATTATTCGTGTGGGACAGCGGATCAGTTTGATTCCGAATCGGCGGCGAATCTTGAACACATCCTGAAAGAATAATGAAACAGATCACCAGAATGAACGGGATGATCACGCGTCTATTCATGTTTCTCAATATGTTCTTGCGATCCGTTAAATTTTCTTCTTATCCGTTCCGTTTTGTATATGTCCTCCGGTTGAATTTTGTGAGAAGGCCTTTTTGCGAGTTTTCCAAAAAGCCGTTCCGATTGAGAGGACCCGTAGCTCAATTGCAAACAGGAATTTCGTGCTAAAGGAGATTTTGGCTGATATTTGTATTTCACACTAGAAAATATTTTTTCTGCTTGATACCAAGAAATTTTCCTCAGATATTTTCACGATACTAACGGTTTCACCTGGAGGAAGGAAATGGGAATTGGAAGGGAGATCTGGATTGGGAAATAGAATTTGTGTATTACTCCCTACAGAGAGTAACTCTACAATTGCTGAATAGTTTTGAACCGCCAGTCCGTCAGTTATACCGGCATTATTGTTCGGCAACTCGATCCTTCTTCCTCTGCTCGAACCCGCCGATTAAGATGAGAGTTGCAGGCATGACAACGATCGCTCCCACCAGTGAAAATCCTACGATAATAACCGTAACCACTCCGAAATTACTGATCATGTTGAAAGAAGAAAAGATCAGAACCGCAAAACCGCAGACCGTTGCGACACCGGAGACCGTGATTGCTGTACCGATCTGCTTAGTGCTCTGACAGATAGTTCCGAGGAGGGAAGACCTTTATCCAGCTCCTCATTCGCCCGTTCGTTCATTACTATGGTATATTCTGCAGCGACCCCGATCGCGAGTGACCCCAGAGTTGTTGTCATGGGGGTATAATCGATCCCGAGTGGGTACAGGATAAGCCCGTTCCATCCGACGAGCATCACAATGGGAACAAGGGGAATAATGGCACGGGTAATTTTCCGGTAAACCAGAAATAACAGCCCGAGGATCAGGATGAAGGCAAGGATCGTCATCTGAAGTTTTCCATCTGAAATGTCTTGGATAAGGCTGGAGAACATTTCACTCGAGCCGGTCACGCTTGCGTGACACACTTCATTCAGACGTTTGTTCTATCATTTCCCGATGAGTGCCAGATCACACCTGGGGCATCTTATCAGGTAACAGGGTATTTCGGGCATTGCAGGAATTTTATACCCGCACTGCGGGCAGACACAGAAAGATGGGAGTTTTCCCCGACTCCCGCTGGCGACATGATTGTGGTGTCCGGAACCCAAGAGCATCTTACACCTTTCAAAACTCATCGTTGATCCCGATAAAAGTTCTGTTCCCGATCGAGATTGCTGGGAATATGATTAGAACCCTTCTGATATGCCTATACACTTCCGATGATTTCAACCTCATTCTGGAGTAATAGTTATATAGTGGTTCGCGCAATTGAATCGCCTGAGGTAGACCATGGATAAATTTGAACAGCTCCTGACAGACCTGCCCAAGATGCCCACGGACGAGCAGAACAAAGCCGTGAATAATTTAAGAGCGATGTGTATATGCCCGACTTGCCCCACGCATACGAATTGTGCAAAAAATGCAAATGAGATTCTCTTTTGCTGGAATGGAAAGAGCTTCATCTGCATCGACTCCGAAAAGGACTGCTATTGCCCGAAATGCCCGGTGACGAAGGAAGTTGGGCTCAAGAATAAGTTCTTCTGTACCAGAGGAGCAGAGAAGGCGCAGCGGTATGAACACACTGTCTGGGGATCAACCCTTGTCCGGTGAACTCCACCGTTCGTTATCATCTATCCTTTTCCGAACTTGGCGTCGATCGTACATCATCGATACCGATTCTTCATCGATGCCTGCATTTATCCGTGTATTCATCTATCGAATAAATATGAATTTCGAAATCACCGGTGACAACCTGCAGATGGTTACCCTGAACCTTAATCCTGATGAGAGCATCTACGCTGATGCGGGAACCATGGTCAATATGAGTGGTAATATGGAGATGGAGTCCCATATTACGGGCGGCGTCCTGAAAGGACTGAAAAGAATGGCGACGGGGGAGAGCTTTTTCATGACGGAATTTACTCCCCGGGAGAAGAGAGGTTTCGCATCCTTCGCCGGAAGAATCCCGGGAAAGATCTTCCCGGTATATCTTCAGGGGGACACGTTTATTGCACAAAAGGAGGCTTTCCTCTGCGCGGAAAAGAGTGTCGATCTCGATATCGCCTTCCAGAAAAAGATCGCCTCCGGGGTCTTCGGCGGGGAGGGCTTTATTCTACAACGTCTTGAGGGAAACGGATATGCATTCCTTCATTGTTGCGGCGATATTATCGAACGGTACCTCCAGCCGGGAGAGGTCGTGAAGGTCGATACAGGACTTGTTGTGGGATTTGATGAACAGATTGATTACGATATCGCTCTTACGGGCGGTGTAGGGACGGTTTTATTCGGAGGGGAAGGGCTCTTTCTTACCACACTGACCGGGCCAGGGAAGGTAATCCTGCAGTCGATGAATCTTGGGCGCCTTGCCGCTTCTCTGGTTCCATATCTTCCAAAACCACCCCAGACAAAAAGTGCCTGATTGCCATCTCCCAAGGATTCCTCCGTTATCCGAGAGAAGGATGCCATAATTTGGTTTTCCCGGGGGCATTCAAGGGAATACCCCCGTGCGATTGAAGATCCCTGATAATAATACCACAAATCCGCCCTGAAAAAGACAAGGTCCTGGCAGTTCGAGTCATGGGTTTTGTTCAGAATTCAGTCACATATCCGGTTTACCGGTATAAACCCATGGATTTCGGCTTCTTCGGAGAGTCCCAGAACGGGTAGAACTTAGTATAACCCCACAAAATTCCTCCACAGACGGTACAAGCGTGGCATGCCCCGGAGGTATTCCAACCAGCTAAGCTTAAGAAGCTATTAAAAGTTCTGAGGGAAAAAACGGCACTATAACCGATCATCTTCGATGATCTCAAAATTCAGATTATATAAGCAGAATTTTAAGATGCCTTCCTGTGATTTGAATAAAGGATGATTTCTTAATCGCCACACGAAACTTCTTTAAGGGTATTATCACAAGAGGGAAGCATGGATCAGGTAGAGGAGAAAATACCCATATTTAATGCGAAGACCGGGAAGATTGAGACGGTGGGAAAGGTCCGGAAGACAGACCAGGAATGGAGTGCTATCCTGACTCCGGAGCAATTTCGCGTTGCACGCAAAAAAGGAACCGAACCTGCTTTTTCAGGAAAATACCACGACTTCCATGAGAAAGGGGTCTATCAGTGTGTTTGTTGCGGGACGGATCTCTTTCGTTCTTCAGAAAAATTTGAATCGGGAACAGGATGGCCGAGTTTTACAGCACCCATTGCCCCGGAAAATATTAAAACCGCCCCCGATACCTCATATTTTATGCGTCGGATCGAAGTACTCTGTGCCCGATGCGATGCCCATCTCGGGCATGTATTTGATGACGGGCCACCCCCTACTCATCAGAGGTTCTGTATGAACTCAGCATCCCTCACGTTTATTGCCTCAACCGGATGAACTCACACCTCGTTCTTTTCGGGAGGAAATTACAAAATCATTTGATTCGTTGCCTTATTTGGGCCTTCCATTGCGGCAGATTGAAATTTGGGCTAAATAACCCATCATTTTCACTGCATTGAGTGGAATTATCATGAGTCCTAAATTGCAGGCACGAAAAAACGGTGAGGGCCAGAAAGTCAGCGCGAATATCTCATACCGCATTCCGATTGATATACTTCGCTTTCTGCATATCACCGTTGCCACATTCATCTTCTGCATCAGGATGACGGGGAATCGATCTTGGTACCGATTACTGGCCTGCAACGATCAGGTAATGGTATAATCCTGCATCATTTATTTCCTGAATAATGAAGCCTGCAGAATTGATCAGGTTCACTGCTTTTTCAATGGAAAATCTCTTTGAAAGCGGCGGGCCGATATCCATCGGTTGATCTTTCCAGTCGAGATCAACCACCCGCCCGTTCGCCTGAAGCATTCTTTTCGCATTCTTTAGCACCGCAACGGGATCTCTGAAATCATGCATATCTATCCCGAAAAAGACAATGTCTGCACATCCTTCGCAGAGCACCGCCTTTTCGCCCTCATTGACCTCTAAAAACAGATTATTCAATCCATCCTCAGCCGCCCGACGATTCAGCCTGTCGATTGCATTGATGTCGGTATCAACACCGTAAACCCTTCCCTGCTGTCCTACCATCCGGGCCGCTGGGAGGGAAAAGTACCCATCACCACATCCGATATCGATGAATACCATTCCTGGCTGAACCCCGATGGACGAAAGGATCTTCTCTGGATTCTGCCAGCGCATTCGGTCCGGATCATCCGCCCTGAACCGACTTCTGTTCATGTTGGAATATATTCCTCTTTCAAGGTATTCGATATATCCCCTGATGGAACTTTCCCTGAACCATCTGAAGCAAAGCCTGATTCAACCGTGCATGAAAAAGATAAGATCTAAAAGGAATGTCTCATATGATTTGCAATTATTCTATTCCGATTGTATTTGTTCCCAGGAAAAACGTGGAGTTTTCGGTGTTCTGAAAGGAGTGATAAATCAACGAGGATGCGATGACCAAACACCCGCGAGGCAGACCTGAACGATTCTCCCGCCGTTCTCAATTGCAGTCTTGAAAAATACCCTACTCCTGTCCATATTCCCCTTGTTCGATAGCATTATCGTCTCTGCGGGTAACCCTCGTGTGAGGTGATGTGAATGTGCACCGTTGGCGGACCCGTCGATATCGATATCCCACCGGATAGACTGAAGGGAAAAGATTACCGCTGCAAGGATTGTGGAGAACGGTTTAAAGGGGTCGGCAGAAAGCCGATGTGCCCGAGTTGTCAATCTGAAAATGTGTGTGAAGAATAAAAGAAAATATTATTTTAGCCCATCGGACCTACAGGAGAGGCGGTCATTATATTTTGGGAATCCTGCGCTCCCTGAAATCCTGCACCAATGAGAAATCTTCCTTCGAGAACAGGTGCGAAACAAATCGTAATATCCGGTTTGATGCATGATCGGAAGCGCAGATATCTGTTTGAGTTATGGGAACAGACTCCCCGCCTCCATGGTATATACATCCAGGCTTGGCATGCATGGAAAGAGGCGATCCGTAAGAACCGTTGGTGAAGAATCGAGGTGATGAAGGGCGAACTGTAAGGATCAGGTCACTTAATAGGTCACGGAAACAAAATATAGATAACGTGATTAATATGCGTATATCAGCAATATTACTCATTTCATTGGGAATTTTCCTTGCAATTCTTGTGGCAGGCTGTGCCCAGCTCTCCCAGAATGGCACGCCGACGCCTACACCAACGATCCTCCAGGGTACTCCCGGACCGAATCTTTCTCCAAGTCCGACCGATGTCGTTCCTGAGTATTATTTCGTAGCCATCGAAGCAAGCCGAAACACTCTCTCTTTCGATCCAACTATTCGGGTAACTTTCCGGGGAGGGGCAGGAATGAATTTTGTCAGTAATCTGGATGTCATGGTAATTCGCAGCGATGGCGTAGGGGAATCCAAAACCTTTTTCAAACCCTTACACGTAGGGGATTTCGTAGACTTAAAGGGAACGACAGGCAAAGACCGGGTAATAGTGACCATGCAGATGATCAACGGGGATTCGTACAAAATCTATGATAAAGTGCTGGAATTCCGGGTAAATTGATGTGTGCGTGGGGAATACAGTCGGGAACATCAATTTGCATCCGGAGTATAAAGGCGAAATATAAACATATCATAATGGGAGAGAAAGATGATTCGTGATAAGTTGTGCCCGGTCGATAAAAAACCGTGTATCGAAGAGTTATGTGCGATTTACCAGCCGGAGGTGCGACAATGCAGCTGGGCGCGGGCTGTTCCGTCCGGTCATCCCGTTCCAAACCGGACCGAGCTGGAACGAAAGAAACAGGTGTACGAGAAGCCTTCCCGGTTCAAGGCCCATCTGTTTGATTGAGTAATTTGTTCTTATTTTTTTCAATACGGACCGGTATTTCTGATTATAGAGACGCCGGTCCCCATAAAACAGAGTGCTGCTCCAATTATCATGATGATACTGATGGAGGAGGCAAGAAGTATCGGATCCGCATCGATCACAGGGCCTACATAACCACCTGACTTGAGCAGGAACGTGATCAGAATACTTGAGAAAGACACCCCCAGTGTCATTCCCAGGTTTCTGATGGTTGCACTTACGCTGGATGCCACCCCTATCTTTTCCAGGGGAAGAGCACGCATGATCTCGGTATTGTTCGGGCTCTGAAACAGGGCGTTCCCAATGGCAAGAGGAATGAATCCTATAACGATCATGATGAGATCCATCGTTCGTGCTGCATAGCTCAGATAAAGGAGAGATATCCCGGAAAGGGTAATTCCTGCGGCGGCCATGAACCGGTACTGGTATTTGTCGAAGACCCAGCCCGTAATCGGTGCCGCAATGACCATGATCAGGGGGGCAATCAGGAACACAAGTCCAACCTGGGAGGGGTTCAGGCCCATTACACCTTCAAAATAAAACGGACCGATGATATTAATCATGAAAATGGCGACAAAGAGGAGGATCATACTGATATTCGCAAGTGTGAACCTGCTATTTCGAAAGATAGTCAGGTCAAGCAGGGGATTGGGGGTTTTACGCTCCCGGAGAAGGAAAAAGAAAAGAGCGCCGATGCAGATCGCAGAATAAAGCAGGATTGGGCCGCTTATGACCAGATTCTGTGCAAATTCGCCGAGCAGCAGGATAAGGGACCCCATTCCCGTGATCATCGCTGCTGCCCCAGGCCAGTCCATCCGGAGGTTGGATGATCGGGTCTCTTTTATCTTCAGATATTTAAAACCAAGAATAAGGAGGACGATCCCAATCGGGACATTGATCAGGAATATATATTGCCACCCGATGGCATCAGTAATGAACCCTCCAAGCATAGGGGCGGCGATGCTTGCAATCGCTATAGTAGCCCCGATATATCCCATTGCCATTCCTTGCTCCCCTTTTGGGAATATCTCAAAGATTATCGCGCTGCTGATAGAGAATACCATCGCTGCACCTGTTGCCTGGATGATACGAAAAAGAATGAGGGGAGGGAGAGCAACGGAAAGGCCGCAGGCCAAGGAACTTCCTGTAAATAATGCAAACCCTGCCATGAACAGCCGTGTCTTACCTAAATATTCCGCAACTTTCCCAAAGACGAGGAGAAGACTGGTCTCAGTTATCAGGTATGCCGTGATCACCCACTGAGACTCAGCGACCGGAACGCCAAAGTAACGGGTCATGGTCGGAAGGGCAATGGCGACAACTACCCCGTCTATCACTGCCATAGCAATTCCTATCAGGATGATGAACATGATAATCCGCCGGTTTGGATGTCCTTTACCGGTGTCCAGTTCAGTTTCCTTTTCAGTTATCGCGATCCTCACCCTGATGCTGTATTGGGGATGTGGCTTTCAGGAAAAAGCGAGCAATCCCTTTTCATCACTATTGGAGGTTCACCAGTATTAAGAGAAAGGATATGGTATGCAATCTGGGAAAACCCCTAATCGAGCGAAACCCATACGTTCCGAGGCTTACAGGTTAAAAAATAAATTGGAATTTTTCATTTTCATTTTCATACAGTCAGGAGATCATCCTGATTGCTGACTTTTCCGGGTCCACCTTATACATTTTCGGGTGATCCAGGAGATCCAATGCGTTGACCTTCTGATCGATGAGGTCCCCGTATTCAAAGAAGATACTCTTCATCTGATTCTTTTCCTCAAATACAACAATAATGCCGTCATTCCTCTTGACACCGGTGATGATTTCGTACATCATATTTGTCAGGGATGTTTGTTGAATTTAATAAAGGTATCCTAACTCGGGTACGAATATCAGGTGAGTCAAAACCGATCAGATACTAGGGTATTATACTGCTGATTCGCGAAGATCTGTGGATGAATGAACATAATGACCTTACCGGTTCAATGGTTTCAATCCGGGATCATACCGGAAACCCGGCCCCGCTCGGCCTTCTTGCCTTTGGGATGACAACAGTTCTTCTGAATCTTCACAATGCAGGTTATTTCACTCTGGGGAGCGTGATCCTCTCGATGGGAATTTTTTATGGAGGAATTGCCCAGGTGATCGCAGGGTGGATGGAGTGGAAACGGGGAAATACGTTTGCATCCACGGCATTTGTCTCTTTCGGGCTGTTCTGGATTTCGCTTGTCTTCATTCTCATCCTCCCCGGTGTCGGAATAGGGGAGACGAATTCTCCAATAGAATTGGCTGCATATCTCCTTATTTGGGCATTACTCGTTGCAGGTCTGTTTATCGGTACACTTAAATTTAACCGGGCAATGCAGGTCATCTTTGCATCGGTCGTAATTCTGTTTGTCCTTCTTGCAATCGGGACTCTCACCGGAAGCGTGTTGATAACCCGGATAGCGGGGTATGAAGGCATCTTTGCAGGATTTTGCGCGATCTACACCGGTCTTGCGCTGGTGATCAATGAGACTTACGGAGAAGGAAAGATGATCGTTCCCCTCTGGCCGGTAAAATAAGACATTCAGAATGCCACTTTTTTTATTTCAACCCTTAATTGATAGGATTTTGGTTATAAAAAAGATGCTCTATCTTGAATAATCCATAACAACGCAGAAGATGAATGAGGACTATCATTGTAATACGCGAAGGTTGCCGAGACAGGTCAAAGGCGCTGGATTAAGGGTCTCATACTATTAAATGATACTAAATCCATTATTTGATCACCCTGGCGCGGGGGTTTCCGAGACAGGTCAAAGGAGTGGGATTTAGGGTCCCATCTCGTAGGAGTTCAAGGGTTCGAATCCCTTCCCCCGCATGAAAATCCACTTCGCTCAAAGATTGAATTTAAGAAATTCAAAAATATGTTGAGTTTAGGTGTTCGAAACCTTCCCTTGCATACCGGTGATCTAAAAATCTTTGGTAGACGAGCGTTCTATAAGCCCGGTTTAAAATGGATCGGTGAATTTTTCCGAAAATATTTTCCTTAAAACCTTGCCTCATTATTCTTATAACCAATTCTCCGGGAGTATACCTTCCGTAGCCCGAGAAGGCTGATGATTGCCATGGTAACTAATGCGATGAGGAAGACCGCTTCCGGAGGGATCGCGATAAGACTGATCGCTCTGCTGATGACAGGAACATAGATCGCTGCAATGAGGAACGCGATCGCCGCAAATGCCCAGATATTAATGACCCGGTTTGAAAATACCCCGATAGAAAGAAGTGAACTCCGGTCGGTTCGGGACATATAAGCAAGCGCAATATGTCCGAAGATCCACGCCGAAAATGCATACGTCTGGATTTCAGTAGTACTCATATGGAGCGATCCAGCTGTAAAGTACACCACCATGACTGCGACAAAGAGGACGATCCCATTGAGGATGATATCTCCGACAACACGCCGTGAGAGAACTTTCGCCATTCGCTCATGCGGTTTCGTATAGATATCGCCTTCTGCCGGTTCAGCAACAAATCCAGCCGATGCACCGAGATCCATGAAAAGTTCGAGGACGATGATCTGAATCGGTGCAAACGGGAGTGCGATACCCGCAAATACGGGCAGGAGGAAGATCATAATCAGGGCGAGCTTGATGGACAGGTAGTACCGTATCCCCTTCCTGAGGTTATCCGCGAACTTTCGTCCCTCGAAGATACCATTCGTGATGGTGACGTAGTTATCGTCTGCCAGGACCACCCCTGCCGCATCCTTTGCCACATCTGTTCCCCGTATCCCCATCGCAATCCCGATATCCGCCCCTCTGAGTGCGAGCGCATCGTTGATCCCATCACCGGTAACCGCAACGATTTCCCCGTTTTTCTGCAATGCCTGCACGATACGGAACTTGTGGTCCGGGGTGGTGCGGGCAAAGACAGGGACGGAACTGACTGCAGTCTGCAGATCAGTATCCGACATTGCATCGAGGTCCGTACCAGTCATCAGACGGCTCCCCTCTGGAAATATGCCGATTTCCCGTGCAATGGCAGCCGCTGTCCCGGGATGATCTCCGGTCACCATGATCGTCCGGATCCCGGCTTCTGCTGCCTGCGCGATCGTCTCCTTCACCCCTTCACGAGGAGGATCCACGAAACTGATGAGACCGACGAACTCAAGGTTCTTTTCAAGATAACTCCATTTCTGATCGCGGTCCTCGGGACGGAGTATTCGTGATGCGACGGCGATCACCCGTCGGCCGTTTTCCGCCTCTGCGATTAGCCACTCCTGTGCTTCTTTCGGGATATGCGTGCAGAAACTAAAGACTTCCTCCGGGGCCCCATTCATATGGAGATGCATACCTGTCCCTTCTTCCCGGATCACTGACCGTGTTTTTCTTCCGTTCCCAAAGTCCCGCTGTTTGACGATCGTCGAGCCATCTTCTTTCAAAGCCAGAAACCCGGCCTGATCCCGGATTACCTGGTCGATAGGAGACTGTGCATACAGCGATAACCCCTTCAGCGCCACTCCGAGAAGCTGGGATTCTTCAGGCGGATAAAAGGCCGCGATATGCATCCGACTCTCGGTGAGGGTGCCTGTCTTGTCGGTGACAATGACCGTTGCAGTCCCCATGGTCTCGGCTGCTTTCAGCTGTTTTACCAAAAATTTGTGTTTCGAGAGCTGATACGCACCGAGCCCGAGGACCATCGTGATGATGATCGGGAGTTCCTCCGGAATGGTTGCAAATGCGAGTGAAAGGCCGGTCAGTACCATCGTCCTGATATCGTTTCCCTGCAGTATACCCACAACAGTGATCAGTATCGAGAAGAACGCCGCAATGAAAACCAGTTTTCCGGCGAGCGCCTTCATCTCGAGTTGGAGCCGTGTCCTCGGGGGACGGATGCTCTGAGCGGATGCCGCAAGTTTTCCAAGCCGGGTAGCCTTCCCGGTCTGTTCCACTTCAGCATCCCCTTCTCCGGATACGATTACGGTTCCGGCATAGATCTCGTCGCCCGCACTTTTTTCGACAGGGAATGACTCCCCGGTCAGGGCAGACTCATCCACCTGGAGCACAATTGAACGCCGGATGAGCCCATCTGCTGCCACCCTGGTGCCGGCGGTGAGCACGAGGAGATCTCCGGGAACGACAGTAAGAGTATCGATTTCGGTAATGATCCCGTCCCTGAACACCCGTGCCTGCGGTGCGGCTATCTGTTCAAGGGCGGTAATAGGCTTTCTTTGCCCGGAACTCATTATTTACTTCTGCAATAACTAGTATAACGATGACAACGATGATGGTAGCGGCATCGAACAACGAGCCCCAGATGCTATATATCACTCCGATAAAGAGCAGAAGCAGGATCATCGGTTCCGTGATTTCGTGCCGCGCAATTCCCAAGAAACTGATCTTCTGCCGGCTGTATATCTCGTTCGGCCCGTATTCCTTCAGGAGACGTTCTGCTTCCGCATGATTCAAGCCATCTGTATTGGCGGTCATTATAGTCAATCAGATCTGGGGATTGGGTGAGTTTATTTTACACACTCTTCAATGATACGGATTTCTTCATCATTCATCCCGTACAACTTGTATACGAGTTCGTCAATCTGCCTGTCAATAGTCCCGATCCGCGTTCCAAGATTTGTCTTCTGATGATCCGTCCCGGCTTTCGAGAGGCGATCCGCAAGATTCAATATCTGTAAAACGAGAGCGTCCAGTCGATTGTGCAAGTCGATATCTATCGGATTGTCAAAATCCGGAATATACACCGGATATCTTTTTAAAAAACTATGAACGGCTGAAGCGAGGTCAGATCGATCGGGGAGAGAAGACGAAAGACATATGAAACGGGTTAATTTGCTGTTTAGTATGCCCAATAAGTACAGGTCTGGCCAGGGAATAACAAAAAAGGAATCGTCGACCAATTTTTTACCTCTGTCATAAGTGCATACAGGAGAAGGGCAGAGAGTTGCTATGATCAGAATTGGCAGATTCTTTTTGGTGTAATATACATTTGGAGGTAATTCCCACCAATAATCCCCGTGGTTCGCTCGGGCTTCCAACCTTTTTGCATATATCTCGAAATGCCGGGCAATAACCGGAAACGTTTTTTTGAACCACTTGAATGTATCTTTGGCTTTCCCGGAACGGGCGTCTGTCCATCCTTTTGGTATGAAAATCAGGTACGAACTTGCCTCTGCCGGTTGATATCTCTGAATGTCGCCCTGGGCTATTAGCGGCCTGATAATTTCTTTGCTTTTCGGGTCCTCCTCAATATATATGTTTTTCGTGTTTTCACTAAGGATAAATGCCTCATCACATCCTGTCGTGATACCCGGATAGATCTGGCCCATCACGTATTCTTCTACCGATCCTCCAATGGACTGCAACTTCCTCACCAGTTCCACTGTACTTTGATCATCGAGGGCCCATCCCTCCTCTCCGAGTGTACGTTGATCTCGTATGTGATGATGCTCCTTTACATATTTTTCAAGGTCATGAAATGTGTCGGTTCGGACCTCCGTATAACGGAACCCGTTTGAAGGTCGGTTTTGAGAGACTCTGATAGCGCAGGGATGCAGCACTGTATTCGTAGACTCCGGTAAAAGAGGAAAATCCAGTATTTCTTCGATTTCCAGATCCTTCAGGAGTCTTCGCAAGGTTCTGCCTTGTTTTGCATGAAGCCATTGATCCGGAATGATGGCGGAAAGTTTTCCGCCCACACGCATGAGGGCCAGGCTCTTCTCAATAAAATAGGGATACATATCGGAATCACTCGTGAACACGCTGTAGTGTGTCTGAAGGTATTTCTGCAGATCTTTCGACGGCTTCTGACCGATAAACGGGAGATCGACGATGACCGCATCAAAACCATCCCGGCGAAGGATATCCGGGAACTCGGAGTTCCAGTCAAAAGGATTAATCTTCTGGACCTCTTTAAAGTTGAATGGATGAGATTGACCGAAATCAAAATATTCCTCTCCAACGAGTGAATTCCCGCATTTTATGTTGTTCTGCAGGTTCGGGAGCAGACCGACCGGGTTCAGCGCACGTTGGTGTGCGATCGTCTTTTCATCCTCATTCATAACGAGCTGCAGAAGCAAAAGAAATCGGGTGACGGCGACGGCACGCGGGTCGAGATCGACCCCGAAGATCGTATTTAACAGGATTCGCTTCTTCTCGGCCAGGGTAAGTTTCCAGGAGGATTCCCAGTCAATCCTTCCGTAGATACATGTTCTTTCAATAGGACATGGACAGGGGAGATCTATACCTGATGATTCCCTGTTCAACTGGCCAGGTGGTTCTGGTCCGGGAACCGTGGTACACAGGGTGCGAATCGTTTTTTCATCTGTGATAGGAAGGAGGTTGCGGATGTACCAGTCCAGATGCCAGTCGAGTAGACGCTGAAATGCGATCAGGAGAACCGTTCCTGATCCACAGGCCGGGTCAAGGATACGCATCTTCGAGGCCATTACGGGGTTTATTCCTGCAAAAAGTTCTTCAACAGTTTTTTTTACCATATACTGCTTAATTTCATGAGGAATTTGACCAGTAGTGCCAGCCCTTTTAAAATCCGCTGTATCCTCGATCACCGCCTGATGACTCCCGGACAATCTCACTGACTGGGTAAACACCTGCTCATAGATACGGCCGAGGGGAAAAGGTGAGAGTGAAGGGGGTGTTTTCTCAGGATCGGAGAGCCGATAAAGGCCCGTAATAATCTCTTTGAGAACCGAATCGGTGATATCGAATCGGGAATCCGGGTGGGACGATCCATTTGCCCGGTCATTGCTTCTGTTAAAGGAAAAAAGTCCGGCATCATAACGCGAATCAGCATATTCAAAAAGGGTCATGAGACGGAATGATATTTCATCACCGGTGATTATCTCTTCTAGGATACCGGATCGTTCGATCCCGCGGTTCTCACACATCCGCAGAAAGATCATCCCATCGATTATTTTATGGACAACCGTGTTCAGCTGAACCGCTTCGAGATCGTGGTTCCGGAGAGCGAGATTTCTTGCAAGCTTATTTCGCCAGCCATTGATCTCCCTCCACACGATTTCATCGGATGGAGAAAGCCCTCTGCACTTTCCTTCGGGGCCGGGATCGGTGCGGGGTGGCTTTTCCGGAACTTTCATGCATCATTCATTCTGTTGCGAGGTTATCTGTACTTATTGTTTCTGCCACGACAGGGAGGAAAAAAGAACAGATATCCCCGTTTCATTGGCCATGTCCCGCTTCAATCATCGCCTTTTTCATCTCTTTTGTATATCGGAGGATCTCCTCGGTCATGATCTGTTTATTTTCAAGATGCATATCGATAATATCCACGATTGCACTCCCCACAATAATTCCGTTGGCCCCTGCTCTCGCGAGCGGCTGAACATGTTCAGGTTTGGATATTCCAAACCCGACGGCAATGGGCAGATCTGTTTCGCGCCTGACGGAATTGATCAGATCTAACACCTGCGGAGGCAATACATCACGGGCTCCCGTAACGCCCGTTGTTGATGCAAGGTACAAAAAGCCTCCTGCTGTGCTGACAATCTTCTGCAATCGCTCTGGCGAGGTGGTCACCGAAATGAGAAATATCTGATCTATACCCGTGTCCCTCGCGATCGAAATAACATCGTCAGATTCTTCAACGGGCATGTCCACAATAAGAATTCCGTCGATACCCGCATCGCGTGCCTGGCGGTAGAAACGATCTATCCCCCTCCGATATACACTGTTATAGTAGGTCAGGAGCACGATGGGGATCTCGGATTCATCTCTGATCGCGCGGACCATATTGAACAGCCGATCCGGGTTCATTCCCCCGTTCAGGGCCCGCTCATCTGCTTTCTGAATGGTGGGACCGTCGGCGACCGGGTCGGAAAACGGCATACCCAGTTCAAGGATGTCTGCACCTGCCCGTATGAGCGTCCTTGCCAGTTCGGGGCTGGTTTCGTAGTCGGGATCACCGGCAACGAGGAACGCGATGAAGAGGGGATTTTTCTTGTCATGAAAGACCTTCGTTATCCGATTCATTCGCAGCAACACATCCCCGCGACCTCGGCGACGTCCTTATCGCCCCGTCCTGAAAGATTGATCACCATGATATCGTTCTTCCCAAGTTCTTCGGCTGTCTTGATCCCCTGAGCGATTGCATGAGCGGACTCGAGGGCAGGTATTATCCCCTCTCTCCGGGAGAGAAGATGAAATGCTTCGAGAACTTCGCGATCGGTTACTGCCGCGTATTCCACCCGGCCGGAGTCCTTCAGCATACTATGTTCAGGGCCTACACCGGGATAATCGAGACCGGCCGAGATGCTGTGCGTGCTGGCGATCTGGCCATATTCATCCTGGAGAATATACGAAAGTGCCCCATGGAGGACTCCCCGTGAACCGGCGCAGAGTGAGGCTCCATGTTCCCCGGTTTCCAGTCCCTTTCCTGCTGCTTCCACACCGATGAGGCGGACCGGGTCATGCAGGAATGGGTAGAACATACCTATTGCATTCGAACCTCCACCGACACAGGCCAGGCACACGTCCGGCAGGGTACCAATAGTTGCCAGAAACTGTTCCCGCGTTTCCGTACCAATGACCGCCTGAAAATCCCGGACAATCCGGGGATAGGGGTGCGGGCCGACAACGGAACCGATGAGATAATGCGTTGAATCCACATTGGTCGCCCAGTCACGAAGTGCCTCATTGATCGCGTCCTTGAGGGTCCGGGTCCCGGTGCATACGGGGATAACCCGGGCGCCGAGCAGTTCCATGCGAAATACGTTCAGTTTCTGGCGTTTAATATCGACCTCCCCCATGTAGACATCAACCGGGATTCCGAGCACCGCGCCCACGATAGCGGTTGCAACCCCGTGCTGTCCCGCACCGGTCTCCGCAATAAGCCGTTTCTTTCCCATGAATTTTGCAAGGATTGCCTGTCCCAGGGTATTGTTGATCTTATGGGCTCCCCCGTGGAGAAGGTCCTCCCGCTTCAGAAATACCCGACACCCGAGAGAGGCCGACAAGTTCTCGCAGCAGGTGAGCGGGGTGGGCCGTCCCGCATAGTCGGTGAGATATCGGTTAAGGGTACACTGAGCATCACGGTCCACCCGGAATTGTTCATACCCCTCCTCCAGTTCCTCCAGTGCACCCATCAGCGTCTCCGGAACATACTGTCCGCCGTAATCGCCATATCGTCCTTTTTTCAAAGGTTCTCCTCCCTGCAGTTCCCTATAAAACACCTGATCTTCTCCTTGTCTTTTATTCCCGGCAATGATTCGACCCCGGAAGAAACATCTACGGCGTCGGGACGCACTTCTGCGATCGCCTGCCGGACATTTTCGGGTTTCAATCCTCCCGCGAGGAATACCGGGACCATAGAACGTCTCACGATATCCCGGGCAAATGATAAATTGAATCTTTTTCCACATCCATGGCTCTCATCCACGACAAATGCATCGGTATCTTTCCGGAGTGGATCTCCCGGTTTTATTACGCGGAACACCTGAACGCTGCGATTTGCAGGGAACGGGAAAGGGTGAGAAATCTGGATAGCCCCGGGATTGAGCGAGAGGATTTTCTTCAATTCTTCCTTTGATGTGGTATGGGTCACCGCTACCGTCAAGGTCGCCGGGTCAAGCACGGAAAAAATGTCCTGCGCTTGCTCCAGAGGAACAGATCGGGGGGAATCGGAAAACACCACTACCCCGATGGCATCCGCGCCACACATCTCCGCATGCAATGCATCCTCTTCCCGGGTAATCCCACATATCTTTATGCGAATATCAATTCCTCCAGAAATGTTTTCGGATCCTCGGATCTCATGAGGGCAGACCCGATGAGAAATGCATCGCAGATTCCCTTGAGCGAATGGATGTCATCGGAAGTGCAAATACCGCTCATGGAGACTATCTGCACTCCTTCCTGGCGCAGTATCGGTGAAAGACGCCGGGTCGTCCCGAGATCGGTCTTCATGGTTACGAGATTGCGGTTATTTATGCCAATAAGGTCTGCACCTGATGAGCATGCGAGCCTGACGTCGCCGATGGTATGGACTTCAACAAGGGGATCAAGGCCAAGTTTCCGCGACAGGCTGATAAAAGACCGGAGGCGGGTGTCGAGGATTCGGGCAATCAGAAGGATAGCATCGGCCCCAAGTGCTTTCGTCTCGTATACCTGCCGATCGTCGATGATGAAATCTTTCCGTAAAATTGGAACGGGTGAAACTGCTCCTAATTTTTCGAGTGTCGTGGCGCTCCCCCCAAAGAAATCCGGCTCGGTCAGCACCGATAGGGCGATACATCCCCCGGTGATCAGATCATCCGCGATATCCTCCGGATCCCGGGTGTTTCCGGTAAATCCGGTAGAGGGAGATGCATATTTCAGCTCGCCTATGATCGCATTACCCGCTACGGCAGCACTGATTGCGTTCTTCAGGCTTTTCGGCCGGTGAGACGTTTTATGAGCCGGATATTCGCTGATTGCGGCCACTCTCCTTTCCGTTGATTCCAGGATATCCTTGAGGATCATGATGCAGCCCCTGTCTCGAGGATCAGTTGTTCCAGAATTCTATAGGCTTTCCCGGTATCGATCGCGGATTCGGCACGGGAAATTCCCTCCTCGATATTTTTAGCCTTCCTTCCCAGGTAAATCGCCGCTGCGGCATTCAGGATCACGATATCGCGCCCTGGCCCGTTCTCTCCGGAAAGCACTGCCCGGATGATACCGGCATTCGTCGACGCATCTCCTCCCCGTAACGCCCCCCGGACCGCCGGGCAGATCCCGAAGTCCTCGCAGCGGATCTCGTAGGTGTGGATCACCCCTTCGTTGAGTTCAGAGACCCGGGTAGGTCCTGTCGTTGAGATCTCATCCAGCCCTCCGCCCGATACTACCATCGCCTTCGACACGCCAAGACTGGAGAGAACTGATGCGATCTTTCTGGTCAAACGGGGATCATACACTCCGAGCAGCTGGGCTTGTGCTCCTGCAGGGTTCGCAAGTGGCCCGAGGAGGTTAAAGACGGTCCGGATACCGAGCTCCTTCCTCGGAGTGACTACGTAACGCATCGCCGGATGGTAGAGGGGTGCAAAGAGGAAACCGATGTGATGTCGCTCGATCATGCTCGTAACCTGGGCCGGGGTGGACGTAAGGCTCACCCCGAGTGCTTCCAGCACGTCTGCCGACCCGCACCGGCTGCTCACGCTTCGGTTCCCATGTTTCACGACCGGGACACCGGCCCCGGCCGCCACCAATGCAGCAGCCGTGCTGATATTGAAGGTTGAGGCATTATCTCCCCCGGTACCGCAGGTATCGACCAGAATACCGTCGACTTTCGGACGCAGAACCACCCCGCAACCCCTCATGACCCGGGCAAAGGCGGTGATTTCTGTCTCGGTCTCCCCTTTCATCCGGAGAGCCGTGATGAAGGCGGCGACCTGTGAATGTGTTGCCTCTCCAGTCATAACTTCCTCCATCACCTCTGCTGCCTCCCGGGGGGTGAGATCTTCCCCTTCAATCAGCAAGGCCAGTGCTTTTTGAATCATGCTGCAATCTCCAAAAAGTTCCGGATGATCTGATCTCCCTCGGGGGTAAGGATGCTCTCGGGATGGAACTGGATCCCATGGACGGGAAATGTACGGTGTCTCACTCCCATCACGTAACCGTCGGCATTACACCGTGCAGACACTTCGAGTTCATACGGCATCGTATCCATGTCAGCGATTAGCGAGTGGTACCGGGTTGCAGTGCAGGGGTTCGTTATTCCGGAGAAGATACCTTTTCCATCATGGTGGATCTCCGCTGTCTTGCCGTGCATCGGATCTCCAGCCTGCACAACGGTCCCACCGAAGGCGACACATATAGCCTGATGCCCAAGGCATACCCCGAGGGTGGGAATCCGGCGGCTCATGGTGGCGAGTACTTCCAGGCACACCCCCGAATCTTCGGGATGACCCGGTCCTGGTGAAAGTATGATCCGGTCGCACACACACTGTTCTACACGGGCAAGTGGCGTATCACTGGTCATGACCAGAGGCTCAGCTCCCAGCGCTCCGACCTGCTGGACGAGATTATAGGTAAAACTATCGTAGCAGTCGATGATCAGGACTTTCACTGATATCTCCCCGCCTGCTGAACTGCATTGACCATTGCCCTTGCTTTATTCTCTGTCTCCTGCCATTCATGTTCGGGAACAGAGTCGGCGACGATCCCCGCACCTACCTGTATGGATGCCTTCCCTTTCCGGGCAATGATAGTACGGATCGTGATTGCGAACTCGAGATTCCGGTCAAAACCCATATATCCTACCGCTCCCGCATACAGACCTCTTCGATCCGGCTCCAGCTCATCTATGATCTGCATTGCCCGGATCTTCGGCGCACCTGAGACGGTTCCGGCCGGAAAACAGGATTTTAAGGCATCACATCCGTCAAGATTATCCTGGAGCGATCCGTGCACTGTCGAGACGATGTGCTGGACATGGGAGAACTTCTCAATGTTCATGAAATCATTCACACAGACCGACCCATATTTGCTGACCCTTCCGACATCGTTCCGGGCAAGATCGACAAGCATTGTATGTTCTGCCCGTTCTTTTTCATCCGCGAGGAGTTGATCTGCGAGATACCGATCTTCCTCATCCGTCTTTCCCCGGAGGCGGGTTCCTGCGATAGGAACAGTGGTCACCCTCCGGTTCTCAACCCGTACAAGCATCTCAGGGCTGGCTCCGATCACCTGCAGGTCGTTAAAATCGAGATAATACATGTAGGGACTCGGATTGATCTCCCGGAGGGCCCGGTATACGGTGAAGGGATCTCCGGCGAGTTCAATATCGATCCTTCTGGACAATACTCCCTGAAAGATATCACCCGCATAGATATGCTCCTTCATCTCCTTCACAGACTGTTGAAAGGCATCCCCGGATATTGACTCGGTGGATCTTATAGTGGTTTCATCGCGGTTGGGTTTGGATCGGCGCATAATTTTTGACGGGGCGATCTTGCGGATCCGTTCCGCCAAGGAAAGGATCCGTTCTCTGCTTTTTTCGTATTCTTCGGCGAAATCAGAGTCATACGTAAGAAAGGGGCTGCAGAAGATGTACAACTTGTCGGCAAAATGGTCAAAGACTATGCAGTCCTTGGTTAACATGAACTGCGCCAGGGGAAGATCGGTGGCCGGTTTTCCGCTCTTCAAGACCCCACGATAAATGGAATACACAAGATCATAAGAGAAATAACCCACCATGCCGCCGAAAAACCGGGGAGCCTGCACATTAATGTAGTTAAACCTTTGAAGGATGGACCGGATATGGTCTACCGCATCTTCTCCCGCTGGGTTCTTTGCGATAGATACGAACGGTTCTTTACCCTGTAACCCGATTGAATCCCCGATCGTAACCAGGAGCTCGGGATCGTTGCCAATATAGGAGTACCGTGCAATCTTTTCACTTCCCTCGATTGATTCCAGTAGATAGCCATAGGATGTTCTCAAATGTGAAAAAAGGTCCGGGGGGGAGACCTGCGGCAGCGGGATCTCAGCACAGATCGGAATAATGAGGGGTTTTGCCTGATGTTCAACCGCCGCGAGATAATCTGTGAAACCCAGGTTCAGGGCTATTTCCCCATCACCAGGGTTTCTTACCAGTCCGACGGCATCCGCCTCCGGATTTCGGCTAGACTTTTTTGCATACAGGTTCATTTATTTTGTATATATTTATACATTGCTGTACTAAATTGACTATTGATGTATAAGTTATATCGATCGGTACTCGACATTGAAAGGCTGGAAAGAATGCTTTCTTCGAGATCGGGAGGTGAAATGTCTGACTGAATTAATTACGATCTTTTCTTTTTTTCTCGTTACAAGCGTCTTGAAGTAACCTTTTGACCCCGTTTCACAGCGTGTTAAAAAAATTGATGAAAATTTTCGCTCTGTTAACCCGTTATCCAATATATTGATTCAACCCTTTTCACTCCTCTTCCAGAGAACGTTAAAGAATATATGGATGAGAAGGAGAATGAAAAAAGGCCCCCAGAGAATGAGATGTATCTGATAGGAGACTGCCTTCCCGAGGAATCCAAGCGTGAGCGGTGTGATGACGCTTGCCCGCGTGATTCCGAGACCGGTGATAACGAGGAGTATGGAAAGAGCCCCAAGGGTATATGCGATTGCGTATCGGACTGTTGAACGTCGTATTTTCATTGAAGCATATCCTGATCAATCTATGTCTGATTATTTCTTTTTTCTTTTTTAAAAGAATTTTTATGTTAGAGAGCTGATTAACGGTTTATAGATACCACGATTTCAAAACGTAAAGAAACTCTTGTTCAGGTCCCCCGAATTCGAATAACCCCGCTGCTCCCAGTATCCCCGGTAACTCGTGTCGTTCGAAAGTCTCGATCCGATCGATCCATTTGATCCACTTATACCCCCACTTATCTTCTGCAACGAGCATGAATGGGAAACCACGCTCTGCGGGTATGGTCACGTTGTTCATTCGATATGCCATGATGATATCGTTGTCTTGTAAATATTCTATCGGGAACGAGGTAGTGTATCCGTCGTTCGCATGGAAAATTACGGTGTTTGCCTGTGGATTAACTCCCGAAGAATTGAGAATATCTCGGACGAGGACACCTTCCCATAGGATGGTCACGTCCCAACCCTCGACGCAGTCGAGCGTTACAACTTTTGAATATGGTTGATAGGTGTTGATTACATCTTCATAACGGTAAATGAGCGTTTTATTCGTGAGGCCGGTAACCGTAAGCCGGTATGTCGATTCATTGATATATTGTGGACCTTTGATAGAGTTTTCCCGAAAATCATTGACCGATGAAAGATTCTCGCCCTGGTATGATCGGACCTCAACTGATGCGAGGGGTATCGTGGAGGGACCCGGCGCGGGAGTCTGTTCCAAGGTGATATCGATCGCAAAGAGAATCCCGACCACAACGATAGCAAGGATAATTAAAGACTTGCCAATAACAGACGCACGCATGATCTCTGGTAATTATTCAAACAGGGTATTGTATTAATTGTCTGATAATGACAGTGAATTCTTTATTCGATATGCAGCATTCGAATTCTATACGCGTTGCAAAATAATCATCTCACCCGGAGACCCTGATCAGAACGGGATGAGAGAGCCGATATTACAATTAAGGATAAACCCGGGGAAACCTTTCGTTATTTTCACCTTGGACAACCCCAATGATGCATTTTCCTTGTTTGACAAATTAAATTCCTACTTGCTTGATACGTTAAGTTGTATGATCACCTGCACTTTATGAACAGAAGGTGGGGAGGACATGAAAGGCCGGAAACAGGATGCAAAGCCAAATGGTTGATTAGCGTGGTAAAAAGGGAAAATCCTGCAGTAGAACTGGATTTGGGCGCGATAAACCCTATTGAAGAACAGATACGAAACTGCCCGACGACGAGAAAGAGGTGCAACTCCTCATTCATGACAATGAAATCCGGCCGTGCTGAAAAATGGCTACCTTTATCTTCGCCCGAAAACTCATGATGAATGGTTAGGATGTGCACGCAAAAATTGCCTCGGCATCTGCACTACAAATGCTCGATCTTCTCAAGGAATCTGGCATCCATCAGGATATTGAAAACCAGCGCCCCGGCGATGACGAAGATGCCGACCTCCTTGTTCTTGCCTTATGATAACCTGATGTCAGAACCTATCAAGGGTCATTTGCCTCCCTTTCAGCATTTTTCGAAGAAGCGTGCTCTGTTCGATGAACCGACTGATGGGGAGTGTTAGTTTTTGAGAGCAATAGTTGAGTGCTGTTTTTATATCCTCAAACTCAACCGGAGGCTGGAGCATCGCATTTCTGACATTTTCCCGAACATTGAACACCCCGAGTGGCACGTATCCGCTGGATGCCTCTCTGAGTATGATAGCGCCGGCCTGCTTTCGTTCCCGCGCCAGCCCCTCCAGAACTGCCATTTTACAGGAATAATAACAACCACCCACTGAAGAATACCCAATTTTACCCCGATGACCCTCATGATCTGCAAAAATCAGTTCCTCATTTCCCAGGATGCGCAGAAACGCCTCCATCCATTCGTATTGCCATCCCGTCGGCATGAGCATAACCGCGTAGTGGTTATTGAGACTACTGAATTCCTGGACACGCCAGGTTTCTATCGGGTCATAGTTCCTCACCTCTGAAAGGAGCCGATCTCCAATCGTACTATCGCATGCGGTGATCGACCATCGCGTCGGCACAAGATGTCTTCCTCTTTTGGTTCCCATTGTCCCGACTGAAAATGCCTTTTGTATGCTGGAGAATGAAACGCCATCCCGGTGAAGGGCCATTATAGCATCCGACGCCTTCAGATCGCCATCATAATAGACCTTCTCAAGGTTATGATCCCAGGTCGTGGTACCGAGATCGAATCGTTTGATTGGGGCACTCGGACCATGTGGCATATGTTCCTCAGAGATAGACATTCCGGTCGGTGTGCTGGTAAACGAGACCGTACTGTCGATCGATGTGGTGGAAAGAGCGATATCCTGGAGCTGCTCCACAAACCGGTTTTCCACATCCCCGACCCCGACCGGATGTTTCCCTCTCACCAGGTTCATCCGGTATCCGATGATCTCCTCCTGTGTTTTTTGTCCCGGTATCCAGGATTCAGGAGTATCCATGATCCGGGTATCCCCGGAAAGAGGAGCAATCATCGGACCTGCGTTCACTTTTGGATAGTTCCAGCTCCCGATGAATACCGATGGGGGGGAACTCCCTGCCAGTTCCCTTCCCACCTCAACAGATCGCGAATGTGTTGCCGTTGTCAGTTTCCTGAGATATGCTCCTTTGCCAAAGGTCACGATACCTATTGTTCGATCCCGGTTAAATATAGAAGTGCTTATTGCGGAGGGAAAGTGGGATCAATGCATAATCATTCCTCCGCCCGGAACCGAATCTCTCCGGATTACTAACAGGAACAGAATCTGATCGGATTCGACTGAAATATGCAACAGAGAACTGTGGCAGGGATTGAAAAAATCATCGATTGTTGTCAGAACTGAATTTTTTTTCCTGAACGACTTCGCCGTACTTTAAATTTTATTGAGTGTGCTTTGCAAAGAATCTTGGGTTCAGAGGTGTAATCAGCTGGCAAAGGATCGGAATATCCTATGGATTCAATATACCATATAGACACAGCGTTAATGCCGTTGGGATCAGAGGGGTTCATTATAATGGAGAACCGCTGGGATCTGAAATCCCGGATTCATCAGAGAATCATCCCGGGGTCATCCGGATGAATAAAATTCCGGGACAACTATGAAGACTGATGGAAAATTGAAAGTTTTGGAACGACGGATTGAGGAGATGGGTTCGTTACTCATTGCCTTTTCCGGCGGTGTGGATAGCGGATTTCTGGCAGCAGTGGCAAAGGATCTGCCCGGAAACAGAACTCACTGCGTGTTTTTAGACAGTCTTTTTTTTTCACGTTCTGCGGTGGATGAGGCGGAACGGATGGCCCAGGATCTCGGTCTCTCGTTTGAAATCAAATGGATGCCGGTTATGAACGAACCTTGGGTGAAGACGAACCCGCGGGATCGATGCTATCACTGTAAGAAAAAAGCAGCACAGATTCTCCAGGCCCGCGCCAATGAACTGGGCTTATCCGCTGTCGTCGACGGTATACACAAATCCGATATGGATGAACATCGCCCGGGTCTTTCCGCTAGCACGGAGGCAGGTGTCGTCCATCCCTTCATCGAAGCGGATATTACAAAAGAGGATATCAGAATCCTTGCCCAGGAACGGGGTTTATCATTCTGGAACAAACCTTCGGCTGCCTGTCTCTCATCACGAATTCCCTATGGTGAAGAGATCACAAGAAATAAACTGCGGATGATCGAATGTGCGGAAGATCTACTCCGCGCTTCCGGATTTGCTCAGGTGCGGGCCAGATATCATGGGGGAATCGCCCGAATCGAAGTAAATAAAGAGGATATACCCCGTCTTTTTGAGATGCGCGAGCAGATCGTCCTGCATTTAAAAGAAGCTGGATTTTCCTACATCACGATAGATCTGGAGGGTTTCCGGAGCGGCAGTCTCGATGAAGTGCTGAAACATGCATAACCGGAAATCCTCGGTTTCCTCTTATTGATTCCCCGTAGACATAATTTTGCAGACCTTGCAGATCTCCCCGCTGCAAAAATCCCCACATATCGCACAAATCCGTAACTTGCCCTCTCGTTTGATTGCGATGGAACGAGCCCTGATCTCATCTCTCACCCTTATGAGGTGATTCTTTACTCCGGGTTGATGATGTTCCAGATCATCAAGAATCGATCGCACTTCAGATCTCAATGCAAATCGGGTATAAGGGCATTCGGGAAGCGAAGGGAAGAACTCTCGAACAAGCAGATAAATGGCGATCTCCTTCTCCGGGAGCGATGACAGAGGTTTAATCCGCGGGATGAAATAGTCCTGATCGCCCGAGGATGTGTCCTGGATAAGGCGCGGAAGATCCCCGCGGAGAACATTCATGAGTACTGACTGTGCCTCGTCGTCGAGGTTATGTCCGGTTGCAAGTTTCGTCGCACCCGCCAGTCCGGCAGCGTGAGAAAGAGCCCTCCTGCGCAGTACTCCGCAAACGGTACAGGATTGATTCTCCCGACCCACCAGCATCGCGTCTAAATCTTTCCCGAACATATCTGAAAAAGAAATAATCCGATGCTTAAGACCGAGGAATTTTGTCAGTTGTTCAGCCGCATGAATCGTATCATCCCGATAACCCGCGATGCCTTCATCAATCGATATGGCGGTGAGGCTGACATCCTGCCAAGTTGAAAGAATCCCATGAAGCAGCAGGATCAGTGCGGTGCTGTCCTTTCCGCCGCTCAGTCCAACCGCGATCCGATCACCTGCCGAGATCATCCGGTGCTGATTCACGTTCTGGAGAACACGTTCTTCTACATACGAGCAGAAATGATCGGCGCAAAAGGGTGTTTTCGGGTGCCCGGTACGGATAACCGCAGGCTCGTCGCAGAAAACGCAGCTCTCAATTTCCGGGAGATGCGTCCCTGACATGTTATCCTCCATGGGAAACCTGTATAATCCGTATATCGTCGTTATCACCGGCAATAATGTCTTCCGGAACGATCCTCCCGTTCTTAATCACAATTACCCCGGCAGGGCTAATTCCCATCTGCAAAAGGATCTGCTCGATCGGGGCAGGGCTCATCTTAAGAATTCGTACAGTTCGATCCGGGAGGGTTATACGCATCAGATTTCTCAGGTTGGGCTCCTCAGCTCTTAAATATCCCGTTGACTTCTCGTGGCGCTGTTCCGATAGTATTAAACAATTTTCGTCCCGAAGATGAGAGGGATATTCCATTGAAAGCTTAACCGGCGTGAAACGGATCCGCGGATTAATCGAAAATATTAGATGCGTATGAGTTTACAGGGAACCTGGATTGTGATATCGATTCCTGGCATTCAGCGAGGAAATAAACCAACTGTCCCCATCAGAGAATTATGGAATGCGAAGCATCCGCTCAATCGCCCGTCTCGCGGAGGTTGCGATCTCAGGAGGCACCTCAATCTGTGGTTCCATCCTTTCAAGCGCAGTATACACCTTGCAGAGATCGGTCTTTTTCATATTGACACAGACGGCTCGGGGAGATAACGGGTAATACCTTTTTCCCAGGCATTCTTTTTCCAATCGCGAGAGAATACCGACCTCGGTACCAATGATAAACTCCTTCGTCTGACTTTCACATGCATAACGGACCATGCCTGATGTTGAAAATACCTGATCTGCAGAATCGATCACTTCAGGACGGCATTCGGGATGCGCCAGGACTTCCGCATCCGGATGGAGTCCCCTCTGACGATCCACGTCCTCCTTCGTAAACTGATCGTGCACGATACAATATCCCTCCCAGGGAAGAATCTCTTTTTGTGTAAACCTGGCCACATACTTTGCGAGATTTTTATCGGGAACAAATAACACGACGGGTTCTGAAAGAGATTCAACAACTCTCACAGCATTTGCTGATGTGCAGCAGATATCGCTCGATGCCTTTACCTCTGCCGTCGTATTTACATACGCCACGACCGCCGCATCGGGAAAACGGGTTCGGAAGATCTGGATCTCTGCAGCAGTCACCATCTCAGCCATCGGACAACATGCCTCCCGTGCAGGGAGGAGGACCGGTTTATCTGGGGACAGAATTGCCGCCGTCTCCGCCATAAAGTCGACCCCGCAGAAGACGATAGTCGAGCATTCCATCTCTGCAGCCGCCCGTGCTAGTTCAAGGGAATCTCCCACGAGATCAGCTATTTCCTGCACCTCGGCGATCTGATAGTTATGCGCGAGAATAATCGCATCCCTCTCTTCCTTGAGCGCAAGGATCTGCTCCCTGATTGCATTATGATCCACCATTATTCCTTCTCACAATGTTTGTGCGTTAACCGGGTTATGCTCGATCTCCAGCGAATTGATCCCAGCTTCCTGACAAGATTGTTCATTCGAACGGTTAATGGTTACAGACAAACGCAATGATGAATAAATATGTTGGAAACATCTCCGGCACAGTTGTACGAATGCCCCTGCACGGTCGCATCGGAATTCCCTCTTACTTTCTTCATCACACTTTTTTCCCGAAGATTCAGTCGTTCTTGCCATTTGGAGAGGATAACAGTTTCCGGGAAGGAGATTTCCGGGGGTGTAGTTTACGGGATTTTTGCATCCTTATGTCGCCTTCAAGGGTGATCTCGTGTTCCCGGCAGATCTCACGCATCTTTGGGGGAGCTCTTTCCAGCGCCAGAGACCCCATCTTGCAAACTCTTTGGGAAGTCGGCGGCCCTGAGTCCACCGGTTGAGAAACCCGTTCCAACGCTCCGCGTATTCGGGATGGAGCACCTTCATAAGCTCGTATTCACTCTCGAGCATTGCCGGGCAGAGATAGCATCCGATCCGCTCGAGACCCTGGTCGTACAGAGGATTATACGGGATCCCTGACCACCAGAGATATAAAAAGACCTCAAGAGCACGCCAGTTCCGTATCGGTGATATGTTTAACTGAAGCGGATTTGCAGGATTCTGGCTTGTGATATCGAGATCCGCCCGGTTCCAGGACTCATACCACCGATTTCCCTGGATTGTCACACACGGGCCGATGTCGGCCAGATGCAGTTTCAGGGGTTTGAGTTTCAACAGTTTGCAGCACCAACGGTGATCTTTTGCCGGGGGGCCCGCCTTTTCGACCGCATTCCAGAAATCTTCTTTCCCTCTGACAATCTCCACACCCTGAGACTCGACAAAGGATACAGTCTCTGGAAATTCTATCCCGGAATCAATGAAGAATGCATCTAATATCCCCGCCTTACGCGCAAGTGTGAGAACTGCGGTGCTGTCCTTCCCTCCGGAGAACGATACATTTACCCGTGGACGATCTCCCGCATGCTGCTTAATCGCACGAATAGCATTCCTTTCAAGGTTTTTAATATGATAGCGGTTCCGATTCACCGCAACCGTCCAACCGGGGTTTTTTATGGTTCGCGGCGTGACCGGGTTGATCTCCTTTACCCTGAGATATCCTTCCCTCAGAACTCCTGTCCCGAACCCCTTCCGGTATTGCACTACAATGGTTCCATCCGGTTCACCGGTTTCAACCCTAAATCGTTTCCCGCCAATCCGGCCATCCAGCCGGTGGCGTTCGGTTGACAAAATGGCAGACTCCAGGTCAATAATTCCACGGGTTATCTGATGCAGGATGGAAGGCAGCGCCTCTGGAGCAACGTCAAATCTGAACTGCCGGACGATGGGATCGAAGGATAACCATCCAAATCGTTCACCATGCACGATCACCAGCTCATTCCGGTCGATTCCCCCCGCCTTGTTCAGAAGTACGATCTCGGGGATATCAACTTCGCCAAAACGCTTTCCGATTAATTCACGGAGGAGTTCCCGGTCGGCTGCGAGCGCCGGACGTACATCAAACGGAGAAAGGAGAGGGACCCCTCTCCCTTCTGCACCGCAACTGCACCATCTCCCTATCAGGGGAATATCGCAGGTATCGCACCAGTACAGAACTTTCTTCACCGGCGGTTCTCGCATCTACAGACACGTGCCACCGGAGCAGTGATAATATCGATGTTTGTATCAAAACGGAGGGGCGGAAAGAACGCGATCAGGAAGAGAAACGCCAAGGTGATTTTCTGGCTCCTATTTAACTATCGTTCTGCAAAATAGCAAGGTTAATCTTTAATAGTTTCAGCTGCTCCTCTTGCGATCTTCCCCAGGGTTGGGCCGGCAGTAGTTATGCCCGAGGCTATAGAATATTCCATTGCAGGGTAAATTGTACCTCTATTCTGAACATAATCGGGCGCTTTTTCATCTAATTTTTGAACCGGGAGGGTTTCCGGTATCGGACACTCTATGATGTTAGATGCGGTCACCGTATAATTTAATGACTCTATATAGGGTTTGAGATGAATGATCGTAATCAGGGGTTCATTTTTTTTAAAGGGCGATCTTGAGAGCAGCTGTGACCTGAATGACGGTTTGACCCTACTGATTTCGAGAAAATCATCGGTGAACTTTTCAAATAACGGGGTTATTACGGGCAATTCCACCTTTTCATCACTATTTGTATAAAGGGAGACCAAATCGTCAGATGCCTCGATCCGGGACATTCTGGATTGAGGAGCGATTCTCATATCTGATCCCCGGTGAAAGAAGAATTGCCCATCTAAATGGAGGAAGTTAATTATATTTGGATCAGGGATCATCCGGGAAATTAACAGAAACGCTGAAAAATGATTTCTCTCCACATCCTGAACCTTCGAACGTTTTTCCAGCTTTCCGTATATCATTAGTACTCTTCTTCCCTCTCCGCAATAATATGTTTTTTTATACGGTGCTTCGAAGGATTAATCTTCCATCAGGAGAGCCCGGGTATCGCAAAAAAAGTGCATTTCCCACCGTAGCAAGATGTTTCATCCGTTGATATGTACTCAGTTATTTACTCATCTTCCTGACCGCCTTTTAGTATGCACATCGACGTTTTTGAAAAGAGAATTTTCTACTTCCGGTCAATTCCTCCAATTAAATGGTGATTTTTTTTCTTTTAATTATTCCATTCGGGCTTATTGTTCCTTCTCCTGCTCAGCGACATGTTTATCCTTCCGTTTTATCGGTGCATTCTCCTCGGATAGCATCTTCGCGAGGGAAACCGTACCCGTGATATCCCCGAGCGTCATCGTTTCAAGGACGGTTGAGGGAACGATGACAAGGGTCGCCTTTTCTTTCAATCCTTCATAGAGCATGTTCATCGCACGAAGGTGCAGAGCGACGGGGTTATGCTGATACGTCTTTGCCGCCTCTTCGAATTTTTCTGCAACCTGACGCTCTGAATCGCCGAGGATCACACGTGCCTGCCGTTCCCGCTCGGCCTGCGCCTGCATCGACATCGCGTTTTGTAATTCTACCGGGATCAGGATATCACGGATTTCAACGGAGCTGATGTGGATCCCCCATTCGATTGTTCGCTGGTCGATGATCTTCTGGAGCTCGATATCGAGTTTTTCACGCCCTTCCAGCATATCAGCGAGGAGGGATTTCCCGATTACCTCACGAAGGGCCGTCTGTGATGCAAGACTGATGGCGGACTGGTAATCCATGACTTCCAGTGCTGATTTCTGGGGGTCGGTCACCTTCCAGAAAAGAATTGCCTCTACATCCACCGGGACGGTATCCTTGGTCAGCGTCTTTTCGGCCTTGAATGTGGTAGTGATGATTCGGATATCTATCCAGTATGCGACCTTTTCAACAATGGGTATGATGCGAAACAGACCAGGTCCCCGCAATCCGGTGAACTTTCCGAGCCGCAGAATCACCGCCTTCTCCCACTGATCTGCAATTTTTACCGAAGCGGCTATGAATATGGCGATAATAACCCATATTACACCGATAATGATGTAGATCCATTGGAAATAGACGAATCCCACGTAGAAGAGCCATATCGCAGGGATGAGCAGGACTGCAAAGATGAGATAAGAGAGGGTCTGATGTTGTGCCATAGAGTCCCTCTTCGCGTTTTTTATGATATAGGTTTGGGTTATTCCTGTCACCCCGGATCTGTAAATTCAGAGTATTATACCGATTTGATCCATCTGTTCCCTCTCACGTGGTCAAAAATTCTGATTCCCGACTCCTAAACCGACCTGCAACGGTAAGCGTTAATCTGTTTCTCTTCACATTTTTCGTTCGTACTTCACCGGGCCTCTCGTGATGTTGATTACCCTTGTATCATGATGCCCTTCAGGGGGAGATCCTTCCAATCTTTCCATGAACTTTTTCATACGCCCGAACCGCAACAGGGGACCCGAGGAGTAACCGCCTGATCGTATTGTAGACAACCGGGGTCCGGGAGGAGTCCAGTTCATTCAGGATACTGACGAGAATATGAACGACCGGCTCATGGTAGATTTCTTCCATAAGATCGATCGCCCCGAATGCGTGAAGTGCCTGTACCGTATTGTACTCATTTACGGGTGCCAGTTTTCGTAGCGTTTCAAGCAGGAATTGTCGACCTTCCGGTGATTGCAGCGATTTCTTCCGATTGAGGGCGAACCGCACAAAGAGGGCCCGTTGATCATTCGCCTGCTCGATTCGGAACCCAACCGACCGTTCCGCCTGCCTCACGATATCAATGGCGTCTGATCCACCGGCTCGGGCACAGGCAGAGAGGAATATCTCCCACCGTACTGGATTATTTTTTGCATCTTCTTCGAACCGTTCGAACACTTTCATTTTGTCTGGAGCACGGGTGTCAAGGTATAAGCTGAACGCTACAGCACGATCCGTTGCATTTCCTGATTTTTCAATCTGTGAACGGATAAGGGTATGAACATCGGGAGTGTCGAGTCTGGAGAGAAGCCCGATACAGAGATTTTTTGTCTGTCGGGCCTTGATGGCACCGATTCTGTCTCCTTTCTGCTCAGCGCGGTCTGTCATTGTTCTGTATAATTCGTGGAGTCGGCGTATATCATTTTCATATTTCACCACAACAGCATGGAGAAATCGTTCCCTGGCAACAAATAAGGCTTGATACCGATGGGCGTACCGCTGATCCTGGACCGAATCAAACACAGTAAGGAACTGCCCGCCTGCCCTGGCCATCAGTGTTCCGTCAGAGAGGAGCCCGAAGTACAGATCAATGGTCTCATCCGAGGGTTGCGCCTTCGGATTCAAAAGCAGGCGCATCTTTTCATGGTCCATAATGGTGAAAAATGCGATAAATCGGGCGATTATATTTTTATCCCTCCCGGCCTGCAGAAATAATGACCTGTCATCTGCATCCGTTACAACAAGGCCATAAAAGGTGTATCCACGATTGAGGGAAATAAAAGCCGGTTTTTTGGGAGATTCGATGAGAATCGTTTCTTTCGTGTTTTTGATGGTTGCGATCTGCTCAAAGGTATCTTCTCCCGACTCGTCTACCAGTGCAATTTCGATCGGGAATGTCCAGGGCTTTCCTGCTCCAAAACCCGACTGGTTAAGCGTGAGAGTAAGGGTTCCTGCCTGTTCGTCAAAAGAAGAATTTACCTGAAGTGTCGGAAATCCCGTCTGCTTAAGCCACGTCTGAGCCATATCCCCAAATGCCTGCCCAGATACTTCTTCCATGGCCTGTATCCATTCCGCACGGGAGGCGTTGCGATGCCGGTACTTCTGATAATAGAGAGCCAGCCCTCTCATAAATTGCGGTTGTCCCATGAGGATAGCAATCATCCGGACGAACTCGGGGCCCTTGACATAGGTGATATCGGTGATTAGATCATTTGGGTCGTCAAATCCATCCGGCTCGACGGGCATGGATGCTGCTCCGGAATCGAGTGATAAAGTGCCTTCAGGCGCGAGGATTGACAAAACAGTCTGCAGGCGGGTATACTCCTCACCAAAAAGAAACCCGTGGTACATCTTTTCGATATACACCGTTACCGCTTCATTCAGCCAGAGTTCGAACGGCGATCTCCCTGTCACCTCGGAGCCATTCAAATTGTGATAGAATTCATGGACTTTTACGGTAATCATATATTCATAGGCTGAATCGGTCATATCGGGGAATGGAATTATCCGGTTGGTGGAGATGGTCGTATTTCCGACATTCTCCATACCTCCAAAGTTTGAGTTCTGCATACCGATCTCCCGATATACCGATCCTGTGTATTGATATCCGGGTACAACCGTCTTCGAGAGTTGGCGTAACTGTTCCCGGATTTTTTCCATGGCTTCGGGACTTCCCCCACCCGCCCTTAAGCGATCCCGTTCCCGAGTGAGATTCAGGATCTCATAACGGATCGGCACCTGCTCGTATGCATCACCTCCGGTAAAGAGGTGAACCCACATAACGGCATCGTAGAGGATATCCAGCGCTTCTGCGGCGATCCGGGAATCGGTGCCGGGCGGAACCAGGAGCTCGAGAGTGACGGGGGATCCGTCCGGGTATTCGAATGCCCGCTCAAAGGTCGCGTATGTACCGCAGCCGAGGAAGAACAGATACGGTGCCATGGGGGTAACCGAATTATCATACTTGATGCGAACCTTTCCATTCCCGGACGATAATACCGGCTCCACCACGTCCCCATTACTGATCAGGTTTGTGTAGCGCCCGTCCGCGATCATAGTGGTGGAATATGTGCATTTTGCGGTCATATCATCGATACAGGGGACGATCCGCTGGAATCCCCACTGCTGGCACTGGGTAATCTGCTGGGGAGGTGCTCCCGGCGGCGTCTCGTCATAATAGAGACCTTCCAGTATATTCCGTGTCGGCCTGCAAACGGAGTCGGTGATAAGAGTAAACCGCGTCTTCGGAGGGACAGGATTCTCGAAACTGATGGTAAGAAGGCTCTTTCCAGCGTCATATGCATATTGAACGCTCTGCTCTTTACAGTTCACTGATGTGATCTCCAGGTCTTTGGCGTTGAGAATGACTTCATTGAGGGGGTCTTCGCGGGATTCGGCAATAAAGTCTGAATGAACCCGTGTGTGATCATCGTAGACATCAAATGTCAGGTCCATATGAAGAACCGTTATAGGGAGTTTTCCGAAGTCCTCTGGGTAGTAGCGGAATAGGCGTTGCATGGCAATAACCTGCTTCACGGATACAACCATAAAAGGTTATAAGTATTTCCCCGAATTGCAGAATCTGATCTTTCTGTTTTCCCGAATAACATCGGCCGGTGAGAAAGCAGGGGATAGGAGAAAAAGATTTAAAAAATTCTTTGAACTAACTAGCAGAACATATCAAACATTTTTATTGCATACGTTTCATTACGAGGTCTTTAAATTCCATATAGGGCGACCTCGATTCCTTCTGATTTTACGTTCTGAAACAATAATTTCATAATTATTCTCTATGACCGCATTATACCATATCATCGAAGAGCGGTGAAGAATTCCCGGCGATATGTGCTTTCCGTGCTTCATATATCCACCATTTCATGATCTGGAAATGCCCTTCGCAGAGGAAATTTTTTCCCTCTGGATCTTCCCATACGATAGGTTCAGTGCAACCGCGGAAAATGCAGGTACCACTTTTCATTCCCTGTATTCTGCGGTAGTGATCGATATCAGGGACGAACGAGATTACCGTATAGTGCCTGATCAGATTTTTGAGGTGCAGCATGGGATCGGTGTTCATGGAGAGAAAATCCTCCTCAATCCGACATGGCCCGATGCAGGATAATGCTTTCGTTCATCGAATATGTCCGGGATTGGTTTCCGGATCAGGTATGCATTGCACTCGATCGGATGGGGATAACTGCTAATAACCTGATTACCCGGTACTTATCCCGAAACGTTCTTTATCCGCTAAATTTTCCCTCCCCTCCATTTGCGAAAAAAGTGATCGGCAAATCGATGTCAGATATTTCACTGGAATTTTATATCTCTATAGTGAATTTAAAAATCCAGGATTCATTTCGTTCTTAAAAATAACCTGTATAGGCGTTTAATGCTCAATCTTTCATTGTCAATATTCTTATAGGAAAAGCACGAAGGGAATTTCAGGAGGGAGAGATGCCGGCTTCTGTATTGACATATTTTCTATATTTTATCCTGTTCATCAACGTCATACTTGCTATCATCATCGTTTTCTTTGAAAGGAGAAATCCGACAGCAGCTCTTGCATGGGTCGTCATCCTCCTCTTCTTCTCCGTTGCTGGATTCTTTCTATATCTTGTGTTCGGCCAGAATTTCTATAAAAAACGCCTCTTCCGGTTGAAAGAGCAGGATGACCGCCATTTGCACGCCCTGATCAGCGAACAGAAAAAAGAACTTCTCTCCGCAAAAGAAACCTTCGCCGATCCCCGTTTCGCACGGTACCGTGAAATGATCTATATGTTGCTCAACAGTAATCAGGCCTACCTGACGAGAGATAACCGGGTCGATATCTATACCAGCGGGAATGATAAATTCAGGGCACTTCTGGAAGCGATTGAAGGAGCACAGGATCATATCCACATGGAATATTATATCCTTCGCACGGATGAGATGGGGGGTAAAGTAATCGATGCCCTCACTAAAAAAGCACGGGATGGTGTGGAGGTCCGTTGGCTATATGATGCGCTCGGGTGTGCAAAGGTACCGAAAATCTTCTACCGGGAGCTTCTTGCAGCCGGTGGAAAAATAGCCCCGTTCTTTCCCTCCCTTATCCCTTTAATCAACCTCAGGTTCAACTATCGCAATCACCGGAAGATTGTTGTTATTGATGGGAAGACCGGTTTCATTGGTGGCTTCAATATCGGGGATGAATATCTCGGGAAAGGTCCACTCGGCTACTGGCGGGACAGTCACCTGAAGATTCAGGGGACCGCAGTCTCCGCCCTGCAGGTGAGATTCATTCTGGACTGGAACTTCGCCGCAAATGATGACGTGAAATTGTCCTCCCGATTCTTTCCGGATCACGAGGGGCCGGGTGACACGGCAATCCAGGTGGTATCAGGCGGTCCTGATGTGCGTTGGAGCCCGATCAAGGAGTCTTATCTGAAACTGATTACCAATGCGGAAGAATCGATATATCTTCAGTCTCCGTATTTCGTCCCGGATGACAGCGTACTCGACGCCCTCCGGATCGCCGCGCTCTCAGGGGTCGATGTCCGGATTATGATACCATCCAAACCCGACCATCCCTTCGTCTACTGGAGTAGTTATTCCTTTATCGGAGACCTGCTTGATGCGGGCGTCAAAGCGTATACATACGATAATGGTTTCATTCATGCAAAGACCGTGGTCGTCGACGGTTTTGCCGGTTCGGTGGGGAGTGCCAACTGGGATGTTCGAAGCTTTAAATTAAATTTTGAGGCTAACGCCATCATGTATGATACGAAAATGGCTGGAAAACTCCGGGATATATTCTTGCAGGATCTTGATGTATCGACTGAGATCACCCCGGAACGGTATGCAGCCCGGTCGAACTGGATCAAAGTGAAGGAATCCATTTCGCGCCTTATGTCCCCTATTCTATAAGGAACCCTTATTTCGCATATTCCAGGATGTTTCGTTCGGCAATGATAAATTCCGGTGACGAATGAGGGGATAGGCTAGAATGAATTTGGTTACCGGAAATCTTCTACTGTCCTCAATTAATTTTTTCCTGCTTTATCAACCCCACTTCCGGAAGACCAGAACTGCAGCCGAAACAAGAGCAATAAGGGTGTAAATTCCCATAAACCCCGGTAAGGACGTCGGCGTCGTCTGGACAGTTGTTGTCATAGCGGTGCTGGGAGACGGACTAATAATCGTGGTCGGGAGCGTCGTATTAACCGGGATAACGGTTTGTATGACTTTCAGCGTTGATCCCGGTACAACTGTCCCCTGGTTATTCAATTCCACGATGGTGAGGAATGGACTCTGTTGCGGGGCATTTACCCTCGGGGCAGACCCATTTACCCGGAAATCGATCGAAACGCTGCTTGTGGAAGGATATGAGAGGAGATACCCGTTGATAAAAAGGTATGGTCCGGGCTGTTCGAATTGTGCTGCCTGGTGCCCGTTTACGATAACTACTGCAGTCCACATCGCCTGGTCGAGGGGGGTTGACATCTGGATACGATTATCACGGGAAAAAGTTGTTGACCCGGATGGAACAATGGTGATCGTTCCAGAGACCTGCGCCGGAGTATCGGAGAAGATCTGTGGGGCGTTGGGGGATACGCTGCTCTCTGTCAGATACAGAGTCGCAGATGCTGCTGATATCCCGTATAAGAGGAAAATGAGAAAGATCAGAACGGGTCGAAATCTTGACATACTCTATCATATCCATATTCTGTAAACGCATTAATAATCATGCTCCTGACAGGATACGTGCGAAATTCTCTGAATGCTGGACCCATATACCATAATGGGATGGGAAGAACGATCAGACACGATGGGGACGGTCAGACCTCTCCAGATCCGGGATCGCGTTCTCCGGGTTCAACAGGATCTCGTTGGGCAGACCGTTCACCGCGACAGCGGCAAGGGCACCAATCACCCCTCTCCCTCCATGAAGACTGACATCATGGGAATCCGCAACAATTTTTGCCGTCTCCCGGGTGACCAGCGTTTCCCGCGCCAACATCCCATATACCCTGAGACCCCGGGGAATACGAAATCCTTTCCTGACCGCAATGCCCCACTCCGGGGAGAAGGCCTCATCTTCAATAAATGCCAGGGCTTTCTTCACCACCCGATCGAAAACTTTGGGTTCCACTGCAAAATCTATGAAACTGCAGGAATTCCCCGCAGTCTTCTCGGTAACACCCGGGTTCAGCATCACCACGTGGTGATCGATAGGGAAGACTCCTTCCATCTTCCCGAGATACTCAAGAAGGGCAAGCGCAAGGGCAAACGTGGCACCTCCTTCTCTGCTGTCTGTATCATCGACCCCCATCACCACATGGGTCAGCGCCTTTGTCCATATTTCACCTTCGACAATATCTCCTCTCCGGTGCACTTTAACCTCGCAAACCCCTTCTGCATGTGCAATCATATCCGTGAGCGAATATGCCGGCCCCCCGATACAACGGATATGCTGGATGATGTAGTCTCCGGAATGCTCGATCCCAAACACCCCTACTGCGGAAGAGGGGTACAGACCAATCCTCATCTCGGTTCGGCCAAGCCTGGCACATTCCCGGAGGAGTTTTCCGTCGCGCTGCACATGTGCAATGACTCCTTGAGCCAGGGTATGATGGTACCCACAGAATGCAGCACACGCCCCACTCATGCATTCGTGAAAGATCTCAACCTCATCGCCGTCAATGGTCGTGAATATCCGTCTGCATGCACTCGATGGCATAGCGCTGATCGCGGCATAGCGCGCGGCTTGACGACCCATTTTCCGTTCTTTCTGAACGACACAGCCTTCATCCACCAGGCGATTGATCCAATCCTGCGCTGTGCTCCGCGGAACCCGTGCACCTTCCTGAATGTCCGTCACGGTAAAAGAGCCCTGATCAAGCGTAAGGCTCCGCATCAGGTGCAGGTAATGCCTCCTCCGTTCAATGACACTTCGCATAACGATCACGGATAAAAAGGAGATCCCCCAGTATTGCGCTCGCAGTCTCCCTGGATCCGGCTCCTTTTCCGATAAGTGTGACCTCTCCGGCCAGATCCGTTTCGAGCGTGATTGCATTGAGAGAGCCATCGACCACCAGCGGGTGATTCTTTCCGATGATCCGTGGCGAAACCCGGAGAAGACCTTTTTTCGGGACCATCTCCGCTATCAGTCTGATGGTACAGTCCTGATCCTCCGCAAGCCGTATTGCATCCGTAGTGAGCAGGTCGATGCCCGCAATTTCTACCTTTTCCAGGCTGGCGTTGTTCCTCCATATCATATTTGCAAGGATTACGAGTTTGATTGCCGCATCGATCCCCTTCACATCGTATGTCGGGTCTGCCTCCGCATACCCCATCTCGCGGGCTTCGAGAAGCGCCTGTTCATAGGTGAGCCCTTCTGCAGCCATACGGGTCAGAATGTAATTGCATGTTCCGTTCAGAACCCCATAGAGCGCCAACACTTCGTTCCCTGCAAGTCCCTGCTGGAGGGTATGCATGACAGGTATTGCTCCGGCGACCGTCGCCTCATAGCGGAGTTCGACGTTATGCATGGCCGCAAGTTCACGAAGCTGTTGGAAATCCCTGGCAATGGGACCCTTATTCGATGTTACCACGTGTTTTCCGAGAAGGATTGCTGATCTCATGTAGGTGAGGGCCGGTTCACCCGTCTCAGCATTCGTCGGTGTCACTTCGACCAGTACCTCATAGTCCCCACGGGTGATCACCTCCATCGCCCCGATCGTTTTATCCCCGAGGGATCCCCAGCGATTCTTCGCCTCAATTACTTCATCAACATGAACCCCGTCCGGATCGATGATGGCACTCCGGGAATCAGCAACACCGGTGACCACAAGATCGAGCTGCTTTTCTTCGATCACATTGAGCAGGCCCTTCCCAACTGATCCAAGCCCGATGATAGCGATCTTCATGAGAGATCCTCCAGGGGTTCTACAATGAATAGGTTCTTTTCTCTTGCCACGGTACGAAGGATCTCGAGTGCCTTTTCCATATCCGTTTTATTCACGGATTTTATAACCAGCCGAGCTGATGATCGTTCATTAATTCCCGGCATCACCATATTGAGCTCAGTGACCTCTGCATATCCTGTACAGTCGATCCGGTCGACCGTATCGCCAAGATCGGTATGCACAATGTGCCCTATCACGATTACAGTCTGTTTGTAAAGGAGACGCTCCTGACCGATACGGAGCACGCTGACCCCCTGTGCCTTCATCAGCCCGACCAGTTCAGGGAGGCGCGGCTCTGCAAGTTCAAGGACAATCTGCACCGAAATAGTTTTAGTATCCGATTCCGGATCCCGCTGGTGGATTACCGCGATGATATTTCCACCTACCTCGGATATAGGATTCAGGGCGGCGACCAGTTGCCCCGGAGCATCCCTCATCTCCAGCTTCATCGATACCTGCACTCATCCCACCTGAATAATACTGGGATGGTCATGGGATATGGTTTTTATGTTATCATTCATTCGTGCCGGATTTCAAAGATTGCCAGTTTATATTGGATTTGTGAGAAAGACCTCTTAACAGATCCGGCCGGTTCGTCGCTTGAACTCCGGAATAAGAGGATGGGTCCGTTCCTTTCAGGTAAATGAGAATGATTTTGAAGAAGCCTGTCCGACAACTATGTAAGGTCTTTCAGCGGGTCGGTTCATGCTCATGCATTGATCGGTTGGGGCCATACTGAATAAAGAGTGATATCATGAGAAATAAGATAGTCATCATAACTGTGCTCATCCTCGCTGTTCTCCCTGCGGGAGTACTGGCTGCAGAGAGTCCGGTTGCGAACGCCCATGTGGGAAACGGTCCGGCGCAGAATGGGATGATTCCCGGCCAGTCTGCATCGGTTACCGGACTCCCGGACCGGCTCCAGGATTTCGGGACATATGCACAAGAGTGTAAAAGCGGGAATTGTACATTTGGTGAGTTGCTGAACTCTTGCAACATTTCCCGGGACCGGGTACCCGATCAATACCGTAATATTACAGCCAACGAGATAAGGAGAATGATTCGGGAACAGATCGGGACGAATATTTCCGGATGTTTATCCGGAGATTGCTCGATTGGTGAATTGCGGTTTGCCCGTAATATCTCCAACGGACAGATTCCTGATCGGTTTACGAATATGACGATCAGGGAGCTGAAGGACCAGATCCGGGAGAAGATCGGCTTATATCTCCCCACATGTCCTGAATGTGGACAACCCGGCTCGCTTTCGGTTCAGGGAGAGGCTCGCTACTATGATGGGATGCTCCTTCCCGGCTCCGGATCGGAGATAACCCCGCCAGCATTATCTCCTTCCCGGGATGGAACCAGAAAGCCTAATCAGCCGGAACCAGGTTCCGATGGCTATCTGCCCTATCTGTAACGGATCATCAGAACTGTAGAAGGAATCCATTTAACGATTCCTTCCATAGCCAATCTTTTTTTTCTTTTAATCTTCCCCGTGATATCGCTGATCTCTGTTGGCAACCGGGATGGATACCGTTTCCCCCTTTTTCTCCTGCTTAAGGATCTCCTCATGAGGATGGATCCGGGCAGCCACCCGGGCATCGGATGTGTAGTGAGAAATAAAATGGCGGAATGAGCGATTTTTCTCCATAGCAACAGGTAAAGAAAACTCGTTCAGGCACTCGACCATAAATGCGATCCGTGAGGGATAATGGCGCGGAATCACCCGGTTAAAATGTTCTTTGGTCAGGAAATCCGTGTGCTGCAGGGGACGGATCCCGAGTGCCCGGGAAGCGTGATCATCGAGACCGGCGAGATACCAGCTCTCTATCTCCTGGATGATGACCATGATGTGGATTTCGTCGATATTACAGAACTTTGCCATTATCACCTTCTTTTTTGCGCGTGCATTTGGTTCCTGATCGATATCGGCGACCAGGATGAAATCGTCGTGCATGGCCGAGATGCCTTTGATGAACCTGCAGACTTTGACGCTCTTCATACTGGCATACAGGATCATCTCCACCGAACCGTATTCGGAGATAAAGAGTGGTCTGATTATCCGGGAAAAGAACCGTTCATCATCGTTTCCTTCAACAAAAATGAATAAGCGATGGTCTTTCATTCCATCCCCAGGAGGTTCTGGATAAAGAGCTCCTCGATGCCGATCTCCTGTTCGAGGAAATCCCTGATCTCCATCTTATCCCTGGGTCTGGAGAGGCTCGGAAAACCCTTCACGATCCCGTGAGATCAATATGATGTCTTCCAGATCGACATGCTTGACCATCTCCGGGTTGTGCGTGGTTATCACCACCTGTTTGTGGCGGGAGGCATCTTTCAGCATTGCGACCAGCTTGGAGATGAGGTAGGGGTGAATATTCCGCTCCGGTTCCTCGATGATGGTAACCGGCCGGTCTTCAAAATAGAGTGCGACGATCAATGCCGCGACATTGAGGGTACCATCCGAGATCATAGATCCGGGGATATAACGTTCCTTATTGTACACTTCCTTCATCTTGAGGAAGAGGGACATGTCCATGAACTTCTCGACGGCGATGTCATCGATAAAGGGTAACATATCCTTGATCAGGTTGAGGAACATCCGCTTTCTCTGTTCGTCCTCGGATATGCTTTTGATAACGATTGCAAGATTGCTCCCGTCCTTCTCCAATTCTGTTTTCCCGATCATCGGCACCGCCTTCTTCAGGAGGCGGGGATCGAAATCATAGACCTTTATCCCGCGGACGATCCACTCAAGAGGAGGGATGCCGGGTATGGGGACGGGGATATTCATAATGATCCGGTTCATGGATAGTTCCCGTCTCTGGAGAAGATGGGGGAAAAGGTCCTGGTCCCGAAGGCTATACCCTTCGGGGAGAGAAAGACGATATCTGACTTCTCCTCCGATCTGGGTGAGATTGATATCCCCCCGGCCGATCAGGATAAGTCCATCGCCCTCTGCCTGGAAGAACTCGCCTCTGACGGTAAGACAGTCACTGGCAATCTCATATGAATCCCCTCCTTCGGTAAAGCGCAGGGAAAATTCATATCGTATCTCCGCTGATTCGAAATACACCGGTACCCGATCGCGAGCTCCGATCACGTCCTGTTTCCGCTCATCAAGCACATAAACAAAGCGAAAAGAGAAGTTTTCCGAGGGACCGATGATGGTATTTCTGAGATATTCCACACCACCCTGAAGAGATATTGCATTATTCAACCCATATTTCGCGATATCCCGTAAAAATTTAAAGATCTGAATAAAATTAGACTTACCCGATGCGTTTGAACCGATGATGAGGGTAAAGTTATCCAGATCCAGCTCCAGGTGCCGGAAGCTCTTAAAGTTTGATACCGCGATCGATCGGATCGGCATGCACTACACTCTCTGTACCTGAACATAAGGGCTTCGTTCACTCTCCTGCAGGCACCGGCATGATAACCGGGTTCCGGGTTTTCGAATCAGTTTTACAGCCATGACGGCCAGGGTAAACCGAGAGAAAGCGTGAACTCCTTCAGCTCATCATGGATGCCTGCATCCCATTTCAGGATAAGAAGCAGGTAGATTGCCGCGCCAAGGAGCACTGCGGCCAGGAGGATGAGGAACTGAGAGAACGGGATGAATACGCGGAATAGTTCGAGTACGATACCCATGATGATCGATGCAAGGACAATACGGATGACAGGCATTTTTTCGAGGTTAATGGAGACGTGATGTCGGGCGAACCAGTGCGCAAGGAGGGCATTAATCCCCATGGAGACCAGCAGAGCGAGTGCGGCGCCGGAAATTCCGATGAGGGGAATCAGTATGATATCGAGGATCACCAGCGTGACGGCCGCGGCCGCCGCACTCCTGAACGCCTCACGGGGATGATTGAGGGCGTTCAGGGTCATTGTCTCCAGGGTGACGAAGACCATGACGATCTGGGCAGCGAGGAGGAGGATCAATGCCATGGTAGCGGACGAAAATGCTGCTCCATACAGGAAATAGAGGATGGGTTCAGCGAGGAGCCCTCCCCCCACCAGTACAGGGACCGCCAGAAAGAACGAATAGGTAAATGCCCGTGAAATAGAAGTTTCCACAGACAGGATGTCGCCTTCCCGGTTCCAACGGCTGATCTTTGGATAGAGGGTCAATCGCATCGAGACGGCAATAAAGGCTGCAATGGCAGAAAACTGGACAGCGACCCGATAGAGTCCGACCTCGGTCGTATTGAGATAGTATCCGACCAGGATGGTGTCCGCGTATCCAACGACGACACCGGTTGCTCCGGCAAGAAATGCCCAGAGTGCATAGGAAAGCAGGCTCCGTATATGAGTTTTATGAAACCGGGCAAGGTGCAAAGCGAGGAATCGGATATTGACCAGGGCCCCTGCGATCATGCCGGCAATAAATCCCCCGATAAGCCCGTCCACAGAAAATCCGAGATATACGGCGCCGATCTGGATGACCACTTTGACTATGGTGTTGATAAGATCCGCGATCTGGGATATACCCACTTTTCCACTTCCGTATACTCCTGTCGTGAACGTTGCACCGATCGTCCCCACGATAAGCGCGATCAGGAGCCAGCTGATCAATCCGGATACCTGTGGATCTGCGATGATATACCCGATAAAAAGAACAATAAACAGCGTGACGGTCAGGAAAAGGGCACGGACCGCAATATGAGCAGTGAAATATTCGTTCTCGTCATGTCCCTCACTGATCCGCTGAATGGCAGCTCCCCCGACTCCTCCATCTGCAATCAGATTGAAGATATTCCAGTACGCGAAAAAGAGGAAAAATGCCCCCAAGGGTGCAGCTCCGATCGTGTGAGCGATATAAAACGTCGCAAGATACCCGATCGCGGTCACCCCGATATTGGAAACGAGCGAGATGATGCTGTGCCGCTTTATCGGGCCTACGCCCATCATCTGGCCGAAGAACCGGGAGGGCGAGAACACATCGTACTATTCTTATTCGATATGAATAAAATGTTCGAGCAGCCCTGATCCCGGGTACAATAATATAATCAGTTTCTGTCAATGATCCGTCGATCTGTATTGGTCGAGATACCAGGCATACCCCCTTCCCGCTCCAGACCTCCCTCTTAGTCTCCAGCCTTCTCTGGTTACGGAGTGATCACAAAGGGGATTTATGCCTTGTGTCCCAACCACTAGTCTGGACGAGGTGAACAGATCTGGGAGTCGTCATCGAGGCACACGACCTGCAGAAGTCATTTGGAACAATCACCGCGGTGGACCGGATAGCATTTTCGGTACAGGAGGGGGAGGTTTTTGGGTTCCTCGGACCGAACGGAGCAGGAAAAACCACCACCATGAAGATGATTCAGTGTGCATCCCCTAAATCCGGGGGAATTCTCCGGGTATTTGGCCTCGATGTAGATGAGCACCCCCGTGAGATCAAACAACAGATGGGGGTCGTTCCGCAGGAAACCAATCTGGATCCGGATTTCACCACGTACGAGAATCTTCTGATGTACTCCCGGTATTTTGGTATCCCCGGCCAGGAGGCAGGGGCACGAATCGAAGAGCTCCTCGATTTCGTTCAACTGCAGGAGAAACGGGACGTCCTCATCGACAAGCTTTCGGGCGGGATGAAGAGACGCCTTATCCTTGCCCGGTCGCTGATCAACAATCCCCGGCTCCTGATCCTTGACGAACCGACGATTGGTCTCGATCCTCAGGCGCGGCACATGATATGGGAGAAACTGAAAGTCCTGCAATCGCAGGGGAATACCATCGTGCTTACCACTCATTACATGGAAGAAGCTGCACGACTGTGCGATCGGCTGGTCATCATGGATTCAGGCCGGATCCTCATCGAAGGTCCACCGGATCGCCTTGTCCGGGACCATGTCGGGGGTTTCATCATTGAGACCGAGGAGACCCCGGATGTGCTGGAATGCCTGAACCGGATGGGCGCATCATTTGAGATAACCAATGAATCCGTGCAGATCGTCACCGACGATCCGAGGGGGCTTACCAGAAGTCTCATCGAGTCCTGCAATCCCGGAAAGATGATTACACGGGCAGCGACGTTGGAAGACGTATTTCTGAAACTCACCGGGAGGGCACTCAAAGAATGACCAGTGAATCCCGTGTTCACCTGACGGGGATATCCCGGAGAGCATGGATCGTATGGTACCGGAACTGGAAGGTGTTTTTCCGGACCTACATGGTCAATTTTCTGCCACCCCTGATAGAGCCGATCATTTACCTGCTTGCTTTTGGTTTCGGCGTAGGCTCCTATATCCAGGAGGTTGACGGAGTGTCTTACGTCCGGTTTATCGCTCCTGCTCTTGTGGCCATTTCCGTTATGTATTCGGCTTTTTTCGAATGCACATACGGAAGTTACGTACGTATGTATTACCAGAAGACCTTCGACGCGATAATCGCCACGCCCATTAATTTGGAGGAGGTGATCGCAGGCGAACTCCTCTGGGGAGCGACACGGAGTTTCATCTATGGGGCAATTATGCTCCTGGTCCTGATCGGTTTCGGGGTTGTGGAACTTCCCGATTCGTTGTTGATCATTCCGTTTTCGTTCCTTGCAGGACTGCTCTTTGCAGCGCTCGGTATGTGTTTTACTGCGATCACCCCCGGCATTGACGCCCTGAATTATCCATCATTCCTCTTTATCACGCCGATGTTCCTGTTGAGTGGAACATTCTTTCCCCTCAACCTCCTGCCACCCGCCCTTCAGATCCTCGCGTATGCCATACTCCCGCTTACCCACGTGGTAAATGTGATGCGTTCATTGACCCTATCGATGTATTCGCCCCTTGTCTGGTTCAGTCTTGTATGGATCCTGGTCGCGACGGGGATATTTTCCTATATATCCATTTATCTTATGAAAAAAAGGTTGATCGTGTAGGTCAGGGCAGGATAAGTCGCATGATACAGCGCGGCTCGTCCTGCCCGAAATAACCATCCAGATTGTCGATTATATGGAATCCATGCTTCTCATAGAGCCTGATCGCGGGGGTATTTTCAGGAGAAACAGAGAGATAAATACCTTTCACGTGTTGTACCCGGAATATCCCGATTAGATCCATAAGGAGGCGCTCTCCAACCTTCATTCTCCGGCACGTCTCCCGGACGCCGAGACGGAGAATCCAGGCGTTGACAGGTTTGTCCTGCTCGTGCGCCCCTATCACGAATCCGATTATATCTTCTCCTCGTTCAGCGACGAGGAACGTTTGCGGGAAGAGGACAGACTGCCTGCCGGATGAATACATGCCCATGGTAACCTCCCGCGACCCGCATTCCGTTCAATGAACAGACACTATCATAATCCCCTTCCTTGAAACGCCGCGTCGTTACATCCATCATCAGCTCCCTGGTTAACCCGGTATTTAGGTCTGGGCAAAGGCGGTTAGCGAAATCTCCAAAGACTGTTCAAGCAACCCTAGCATCCGGATCCTGAAGGTTACCGAAACCAGCATGGATGGATCGTACACTATCAGGGAAAGAGCCGGGACAGTTATGACCAGCTTATCACCTGTCTCACCAGAGGTAGGGCAGATCAGATCGTCGGACCCTCTTTTCCTATGATTCGGGCAATGTCTGCCATCTCCCGCGCGAGAAGCCGTATAATGTCATCTATCGTCAACACGGCGATTAGTTTGCCTTTTTCGTCGATGACGGGCATTCTCCGGACCCCGGCCGCTTTCATCTGCTGGATAGCTTCGAAAATACCTGCATTTCCGCGAACGGTTATCACGTCACGGGTCATATACGATTCGATACTGAGCCGATCCGTATCTTCGGCGGATCCAGCATGTCTGATAACAATGTCGCGGTCCGTAACAATTCCTACCGGGCGATCCTTTTCCGTTACCACTACGCACCCGATGTTCTTCTCTTTCATCAGGCGGGTAACAAAGGTCACCGTAGTATCGGGTGTGACACTTACCACATTTCTCTGACAACAATCGTAGACAGTCATAAGAATCAATTGCCAATGGTGTGCGATTTCTGCTGATTTATAAGTATAGATCCATTCATAGGGACCTTACTCCAAATTGAGCGGGAAGGTTTCCCATTGGTGCGGATAACAAACCATACGGAGATTTTCCCTCAGTTGAGGGTTCATTCACAATGAATTCGCCTCCGGATACACGGGGAATGGAATTTTCATTCTGATGGCCGATTACAACCAGCCCATCTCTGTCCAGTACGCGTATTCGTGCATCCAGATATCCTTATTATAGGTGACCAGAGATTTCATCCTCTCCCGTATCACCCGGTGCTCTATCTCCTGGTCGGGATATTTCTTCTGTTCACGAATTGCCGAAACCATAGTATTACCGAGTTCACGTGCATCTGTTTCTGCCACGATGAATGCTGAGGGATCGGAGCTGAGAATTACTCCCACACCTCCCACCGTCGTCGCCCCGAGGATACGCATCACGCTGTTCAGGTACGCCACAACTTCATCCGCATGAGAACCTCCGGCTGTCGAGACCGCACAGGCATATTTTCCCGTAAACTGCTGGCAATGAATTGCATCTGCCATCCTGTCGAGGACCGTTTTGAGCTGGGCAGTCACCGAATTGATATATACGGGTGACCCGATCACGATTCCATCACTCTCAAGCATTTTCTGAAACAGTCCGCCGAATTCGTCCGCATGTATACATCCACCGGTTGTATAACAGACCCCGCATCCGATGCAGTACTGGATATCCAGAAAACAGATATCCACAAATTCCGTCTCAGCTCCCGCCTGCTCCGCTCCGGCCAGCACAGCGTTCACCAGGCGCAGCGTCTGGCTCAGGGAGCTCCGGGGGCTCCCGCTTATACCGATGATCTTCATCTTCTCTCCGGAAGTCACAATGCCCTACACCCTTATTAATACTGGAGGTATCCAGTCCTGGATATGAACATCCGATTATTACGGTAGTCTGCCGATTCAATCGAGAACTTTGATCTGTTCTGGAAAGATTAACCAGCTCAGAAGGGTTCCCCTGTTCTCTCTTAACGTATCCGCTTCCGGATTCTTTTTGTCTCCCGGCAACCTATACCACGAGGTCATTTCAGGTGGCTGGAGCTGGTATGGAAACCTGGTTTCTTGTCGGTGTAATTGCTGCGATTCTGACGACGTTTGGATTTGTACCGCAGATCGTAAAAATGTATGAAACAAAGTCCGCTCGCGATGTAAGCCTTATCACCCTGGTCCAATACTCCGCCGGTGTTACCTTATGGGCTCTCTATGGAAGATTCATCGGCGATCCAATCCTCATCGCAGCCAATATCATCTCGCTCGGGATCCTGATCGTCGCTATCGGACTCTATCTTATTTATCAGCGGAACAGGGCAGATACAACAAAATTCTGCCCACCCAACCTGTAAATCGGGAACAATGCCGATCCATATTTTTCTCCCACGAGAAAACGAACAGAACCTGTGAGTTACGATCTCCGGTCTCTTTTCTGCAATATTCGTTTTATCCGCCGGGAAGGTCCTCTGAGGAATGTGTTGTATTTTAATAGGGGTTTACTCCCGGAAATTTCTCCGTATTCTTTTGGCGAAACATAATTGTTTGATGATCCGGAAGAATGGGAAAAACGTACCATTAAAAAAAACCGGGTCTCTGTCACTTTTACGATATACAGGATCCTGATTCGATTTCCGGGCGAAAATTTGAAGAAACATATATTAAGCACTGGACCAATACTGCAATATAAAAACTTTATTGAGGAGAAATGCTATGGCAGAAACGATGACAGCGCAAGGCGCTCAAATGGGACAGCAGCCATGGATTCCATGGTGGCTGGTTCTTATCCAGGGTATTATCCTGCTTATTCTCGGGGGATATCTTCTAGCGTATCCACTCCAGACCCTGTTTGTTCTCTTGATCTTCCTGGGAGCCTACTTCTTTGTAGGCGGTATTTTCGCGATTATCAGTGCTGCGGTTACAAAACATGACGTGGGATGGAAGATCCTGCTGGGTATCCTCGGTATCATCTTCGGTCTCCTGATCCTTACCTACCCGTATTACAGTACGCTACTCATCCTTCCCCTGCTCGCCATCCTGATCGGGGTATGGGCGCTTATCATGGGGTTCATCTGGTTGTTCAGAGGATTCGGAATGAAAGACTGGGGTTCCGCAATCCTCGGTATCATCGGGATCATCTTCGGGATCATCGTTCTTGCGAACCCCCTGGTCACCGCTGTCATTCTTCCCTATGTAATCGGCGCTTTCGCAATCATCGGCGGTATCGCGGCGATCATCATTTCATTCACCCTTCGGAAATAATCCCCCATTTATTTTCTTTGTTTTAAATCCGGTTATATCAGGATTTAATTGATTACTTGAGGTTTTATGCCCCGGGAATGTACCACTCTTTCAGGTATGATCATTCACGGTGATCTAAATAGCAATGGAACGATATATATCAGAAGATATGATACCCGAAGTGGCGGGGTTGCTCTCCACCATCGATCAGAATCTGGTTCCGGCGACGCAGGAGATGGGTGCCTGGATTTACGTCTTCCTATTTTGTGTCATCCTGATCGAAACGGCCGTAATTGTCGTTATTCTTCCGGGCAACTCGCTGCTCTTCGTTTCAGGGACAGCTGCGGCCACCGGACTGTTAATTTTTCCCTGGCTGTTGATCGTGTTCATCCTCGCGTCCTTCATAGGATACGTCCTCAATTTCCAGTTGGGGAGATATCTCGGCCTGAATGTCTTTAAAAAACGGTTTCCGGGGCTTTTCAGGGACGAATACATAGCTGAAACAAATCGGTACTTCGAGAACTATGGCGGCATGACCATTATCGTTGCACCATTTATACCCATCGTGAGAAAATTTGCACCTTTTATTGCCGGGATCGGTCGTATGGACTATAATAGGTTCATCATCTTCGATCTGATGGGTGCCATATGCTGGGCTGGAACCGGCCTCGTCCTCGGGTATCTCCTGGGGGGAGTGCCATGGATCAGGGAGATGATACCCCTCGTTCTCGCCATCGTAGTCGTGATCACGATCATCTCGATTATCCTGACGATCATTTTCCTCATTCGTGGAAGAAGGATCTCTCAACCGGGGAACGAAGCAGATTTGCACTAAGACGCTCATGGTACCATCACATCACGGGGAGGAACACCTGTGGTGGTCAGAGCGGGCTCAGACCCATATATACCTGAAATTATGGGTGATCCGCAATAAAATTCTTCTTACAAAGATCATCGGGATTCCTCATGTTGTCACCATTTCTCGCAAATGAGATCTCTCTTGTCAAAAAAATATAGTTCCTGCCACCCGATGGGAAAACCAATGTTTTTACTTTGTACTCTCCTATAGACTAGTGAGAGAATGAAATCCTTGAAGATCATTATAGAGCGACATCCCGATGGATACGTCGCCTATCCTCTCGGGCTCCGGGGCGTGGTGCTCGGACAGGGGAGCAGCTACGAGGAAGCCTGTGAAGATGTAAAATCTGCCATTCAATTTTATCATGAAACCTTTGGCGACGATGCATTTGATAATGATGATGTCCTTGAAGTGTTTACCACGGAGGTAACACCTTAAATGGATTTCCCTGCCGAAGCGCCGATGGATCGCGTGATATCAACCCTTGAAAATCTTCGGTTTCAGGTGGTAAAATCCGGATCGTACCTTTCGCTCCAGAGAATAAAGACCGATGGTACACGGAATCTGATTACTATTCCGAACAGGCATTCTCTCAGTGGTTCAACACTCCGGGTTCTCTGTTCGCAAACGGGTGTTCCTATCAAGGTGTTTCTGGAACTTTACCGGTTCTCCGGATAAAAAACCGGTCAAATCCATCTGTTTAGAGTCAGGGTTTTTTTAATTAGTATCATCACCACAATTATATTCAGATATACCCATGAAAGACAGGAGAGAGCATCCAATTCAAATATGAGATGTCAGTTGGTACAAGTATATTTCGGTCCTCCAAAAATGCCCGTTTTTACCGCCGGTTAGCCAAAATGGTATCAGAAACTCTGGATACTGTTCTTCTCCATTGTTGGGGGATGGACGTAATTTTTTATCAAGTGGGGGTAATTATTTATATACTTTCTCATCGATATCCTGCTTATATGATGGAATCATTTATGGATGAATTAAAGGGATTCCTTATGAAGCCGGGCGAGGCTTTCAAACAGACGAAAGGAAAAACCCTTGGTGCTGCGTTCCAGTACTACGTCGTTCTCCTGATCATATTCGGCATCCTCTTCACAATCGTCGCGGTATCATTAGGAATTGCTCAATTCAGTGCTGTCGTGAACCAGCTTGCGACCATCCCATGGATAGGCGGAGTTCTTTCCGGCGGGCTCGCACATTTCAGCGCGTTTGTCGTCGCCTGGGAGCTCTTCGCTTCATTTGCGCTCTTCCTTATGCTCTTATTCGGGATCTTCCTGCAAGGACTTTGGTATCATGTTTTTGTGCTCCTCTTTGGCGGGGAAAAAGGCGTGGTCCAGACGTTGAAAACGACCATGTATGCGGCAACACCCGCCCTGCTACTCGGCTGGATCCCGTATATCTGGATAATTGGTTTAATATGGGCTTTGGTTCTCTTCATCATCGGGATTGCCGAGAACCAGGAGATCTCGGTCGGAAAGGCAGTCGCAGTTATTATCGTTCCGATCATCCTCTGGTTGATCCTGATAGGCCTGGGAGCCGCGGTAATTATCTCCTTCATCGGCGCAATTGGCGGTCTCATCCCAAGGCCGTTCTGATGGGGCGGAAATATCGCTCTATCTTCTTTTCTGGACCGGATAAATCTCCTGGATTCATCCTGGGTCTTTTACACGGCTTTATGTTTTTAGAAAGAGAGCATAAAAAGATTCCATATTTCTCTCATTCACGGGTATACTACCAGGGATGCATAATTGTATCTTCCATGTGGCCTTTCAACATTTCGAGGGTATCCCGATCGAGTATCAGGGTAAGGTTTGGCTGAATGAAGAATATGGGGAAATTGCCCCGGATGCTTGTCCAGTGTATGGAATACATTCGGGCTTCGATGAGTGAGGTTGCGATCTCCCGCAAGATCGGGCAATGGGAGCCTGAAGAGACATCTGTTTCCTCTCGATGACCTCCTGCCCCCTTCAGCGGGGGAAGAATTTCTTCCTTTACGTATCTGATAACGGAACTATTGATACTCCTCATAAGACGACGGCTAAATATCCCGTGCAGGAATCTAACGATGACAAACTGGATCAGAAAAATGAGAATAAGTTCGAGAATACCGGTGAGGAATGTTACTCTTTCCTCACGGATCACCTCCCAGACGGTAATTCCCGGGAACAACAGTGTTGACAGGACGAATCCCGAGAGAAACAGCCCAATGATGCCGAATGATATTACAAGGAGAAAAATCACGGACCGTCCTCTGTGGATCTTTATCCGCATCCTTTGGACCATTTCCATAAATGCGTGGCTGTAGGGTTTTAAAAAATAAATTGACAGATAATAAATGATGATCACCGCAGACTGGGTCATAATGATCAGGATTATGCGTACCGGATGCATCTCGAGCAGATACAGAAGGAATGCCATAACGATATCGCTGACGCACAGGAGGGTTATAGGGATCGCGAGTGGCCGGCTGTTTATAAAAAACGCATTCAACAGGACGTAAAGGAATGTATCGCGATGTTCAACCACTCCGACACCCTTCAGGGTTTTCATGTAGCCATTTGATGCCCCCCGGGCCTGGTCTCTCTTGATACTGGCGAGTGCCGGGATGAGAAACGTCAGGGGATAGAGTATGATAATAAACAGTGTGGATGCCACCCAGAGCACCATGTAATCCTCTAATACAAATGCACAGAGGATCGTCCCTGTCAGAGCAAAAATGAATATTACTTTGTCGATCGGTCCCGGTCCCGCTTTCGAGATCTGTTCCCGCCAAGAAAGTTCCTGTTTCAGTACATCTTCCGCGAATTCTTGCAGGAACTGTTCCGGGTTTGCCTCATTGCAGACATCCATGTTGTCACACCACGAGTAAGAGAATTTGGGGGGGTCACGACATAATGAATTGTTTCAAATCTTTTATACCCACATGATAAGGAACAATTATATCGTTTCAATAATGTGCATCATATGCATTTTACTTGCAATAAGCCGATCGAAAAGTTCCGGAGGTATCAGATTCGATAGAATAATATACCATTCAAAGGGTGATCCGATCTTATGTGCGCTCATGCTTTCGTGCTCCCCCGCTATCGTTGCCGGATTTGTGGCTATATATACGATCCGGATCGTGGGGATGCCAGTCAGGGTATTTCTCCCGGAGTTGCCTTCGATAAGTTGCCAGGAAATTTCCGTTGTCCCAAATGCGGAGCTTATGCGACGGCCGGGGGGAGAAAGCCATTTGAAAAATGTTGAAATGAACGTCACTCTTCTGATGTTTGATTGGTTCAACCGATTCCCAAAGGTTTTTGAAAATGAGATGTCGTATATTTGTTCCTGAATGTAAATTTTATATATATTAAAAGAAGAGATATGAGTTCTATGGCTGAATATACCGCTTACCAAAAAAATTTGAGAATTGCAGGTGCGGTAATCCTGGGCATTTTCGTGGGCTTCTTTCTCTTTTTAATCGTAGCCTTGGTGATCGGGGCCGTCAATGACAGCCTGGGTACGAATATACCGATCGATATGCTTTTCGCTGAAAATATCTGGAGTGCAATACTGCTCATTGCCATCATCGGATTCTGCATCGGGGTATTTTGCTGGAGGGTACTGGCCTCCCAGCCGACACCGACTGAATTCGAAATTCCGGAAACAATCGATAAATTTTAATCGGTCTCTCAATTTTTATATTCGTACCATCCTAATTTTTTATGGCGGATGAACATTTGGTTACATGGAGGGTTCGATGAGGCAACCCGAATAACTGACCCACCCCCTGATTTTACCCAGAGATCACGGTTTTTCCTCCGAGGACACTTTTTACATAAAATATATTTCCCTATCCCTCTAAACAAACACTCGTTTTTGGATGCTTCCCTATAAGCTGTGGAATATTTAGATTCGCGGTTTTGATGACCAATCAGGGATATTAAGGTCAACTCAAATGTTGCAGACGTTTTCCTGAGCCATAATAACATCTATTTGGGCGTATTTTCACTAAATCGGCAGGTGACCATTTCCCTTGAGGGTAAATCGTGAACACGCCTCCCAAATAATTTGATATAACGAGCTATTTTATAAAAAGAAGGGTTTTTAGACGATTAAAAAGGTGCTTTTTATTGCCTCATCGGCACGGGGGTAAATTCCGAGGTATTACGGACCATCGGAAGGAAGATCTGCTCTCTAGAATGCAGGATTCGCCGTGTTTTTTAGGCCTTTCCGGAAATTGCAGCGACTGCTTAGATGCGACAGAGCATGATTCGAAGTAAGATTTGTCGATTGTCTCCGGTTACCTTGTCATAAACGGGGTTCTTGGCCAAACAATTTCTGCAATAGTCGAACAACCCCGCTCCATTCGGAGGAAGAATTCCCCCAACCATGAATAGAATACCGAGACCCGGGGCTTGCTGTGAGAATAATTGCCTAATCCGGGAAATATTCCTTTTTGCCCGGTATGTAGAGTGCAGCAGTATATTCCTCAATGAAATCGACATCAACCAACAGATCGATATACACCATCCTTTCTGCAATGGTCTCTGCCTCCTTCCTTTTCTTTGCTGATAGGAGTGCTGCTGCAGCACCGGTGAGCGAGCCATTCCCGATGGGATGATAGTCTGCATTGAAAAACCTGGGGATAATACCAAACCGGGTGATGCTGCCAAGGTCGGTGAATGCACCAAACGCACCGGCAAGAAACACATGCCGGACATCCTCCAGTCGTGTCCGGTATTTTTTCATGAGCACGCCGATTGCACCACAGGCGGCAGCCTTTGAATCCATAAGATACATCATATCCTGTGAAGTAAAGACAATATTCCGGCTGGTTGCTGACTCGTCTTCCGGCACCAGCACATATTCCAGCCCGGTCTCACCATGGATTACGCCGGGTTTTCCATCCACCAGTTTCCCGGTAAAGTCAAGAATACCCGCACCCTCCATCGCTGCGGCGGCATCGATTATCCCTGACCCGCATATCCCCCTTGGCCGCTCGTTGCCGATTGTTGTCCACGCAGCCACTCCGCTTTCCGGATCAATGGTGACATGCTCAATTGCTCCCCGCATCGCCCGCATCCCGCTTGTAATACCCGCTCCTTCAAACGCCGGGCCTGATGCGCAGGAGACCGATGCCAGCCATTCAGCATTTCCCATAATTATCTCGCCATTTGTCCCAAGATCGACCAGGAGCGAGAGCTCCTCTGATCGGTGCATACCACTGACAATGACATCACCCACGGCATCTCCGCCGACATACCGGCTCACGTTGGGGAGGCAGTAGACATATGCTTCAGGATGAATCTGCAGGTAAAGATCACGGGCTCTTTTTACCAGGGGTTTTTTATCCACTGCTGCATCGGCCAGCTCAAGGCCTCTGGGATCGCGGCCGGTAACAAGATACTGCATGACCGTATTTCCTGCAAGACATATCTCATGAATCTCCGTTCTTTCAATTCCGTTGGATGCTGCCAGCTGGCCGATAACTGTATTGATACTTTCAACCGCTGCCAGGCGCAGTTTTTCGAGTCCGTTGGGTTCACGGGCAAACGCCAGCCTTGTAACCAGTTCCTCCCCGTAGGTGATCTGGCGGTTCAGGGTCGATGCCTGCGCACAGAAGTTCATGCCAGCGAGATTGAACATCATGCCGACGACTGTTGTTGTTCCAAGGTCAATCGCAAGGCCGTAGTTCCTTCCTGTGGTATCACCCGGTTCAATCACAATTATTTCCGGGTATCCTGCGGAATCGGAGATGGTGACTGTAAAGGGGCCGCTGGCCGATACGAGGCGCCGATGTTGATCAGTGGTCATATGCGGACGTTTTCCAACGTAGCCTTCGAGGCGCAGGGACCGGTGACCATCAGACAGATCAAATGCAGTATGACCGTAGCTGATCCGGTATTTCATCACTGAAGGCGAGATCAACGTCTCATCACTGCAGATACCAAGCAGGATCTTTGGCGCATCGATCCTGCTTTCCACGGGGATAAAGAATTCACAGTCCCCTAAGAGGTAGGTCCGGCAGGCAAGACAGAAATGTTGCTGGATCTCGTCCGCGGAAAGGCCCCGGGTGCTTTCCGGGGAGCCTGCGGTGCAGTTGCCTCGAGTATGGATCACCCTGCATTTTTTGCACTCCCCCTTGCCGCCGCAGATGCTTTCAAATTGGATATCTGCTTTCCTGATGGCATCCAGTACCGAGGACTGTTGGGGAACGCTGACAACTTTGTTGAGGGGATGGAAAACCACCGTCACTGATTCGTCCATGCCTGTTGTCACTCCATTTCCGGGATCATCATTTCTGGCTGTCAATATCCGGAGGCCTCCGTTCATGTGACACATCAAGTTCTTTTTGAATGCTCTTCAGGATTGCACAGGCCAGCGATCCCTGAGGTAGTGGGGAATTCCGGATGAATCCTTTGGTCCGACCAGCACTCTCCATCCGGTTACCTCTTCGGTATCGCCGCTGATCCGTGCTGCAAGGCCAGGAATGATCAGGGTCGTGTGGTTGACCAGAGACCCGACATTATATTCCTTTAATGCAGTAGCTATCGAATCAGGCGTAAAGTTTCGCCCTGCAACCGCACTCTCGACACTCAGCCCCCCGGTATCGATGACAACAAGGTAACAGTCTATGTTTGCAGCCTTGATATCAGATTCAACCGTGAAATAGGTCAGTGCATAATTGGTGGTCACAAGGACCGGGGAATCCCGATCAGGTTTTCCATACTCCCTTACACCAGCTTCCACAGAGACCGGTTTTCTTGGATCCGTATAGATATTAAACCGCCATATGAGCTGGGGAAGAAGAACCCATCCGTCAAGGCTGTGCATGATCAGCAGATCAGCATACCGTGTAAGAAGCATTGAAGCGGTAACCGCCTCCCGCCATCCCAACACATCTTCTGAGATTTCTCCCCCGCTCCAGACGGTCATCGGAACTCCAAGCAACGGAAATCCGAAAAAATCATCGTATGTGCGGCATGCGCCTGTCCGGATTGCGGTAAAGTTGTGGATGGTCTCGGAAAGCCCGTTTTCGGCCGAGGTACCGGGATCCAGCACCAGATCGATTACCCCGTACTCGAGAAGCGTCCTGACAAGTGATCGCAGCAATGGAAGATCATGGGGAGCAAAAACCACGAGAGGGCACTGGTAGGTTAACGCCAATTCTGCCATCTGCTTCCAGTTGTCCTTTGTTGCAGCGTAGATCAACGGTTTTTTTTCGCCTGCAACCGTGAGACCTGCCTCCATAACTGCCGGATCCAGCGAAACGAGAATAAGGGGCAGTGATGTTACATCTAACGTTTTTTTCACCGTTGTTCTGAAGGTTTCCGGGTCCCCTGACACCGAACGGATGGCAATTGCATCAAGGCTGAGTTTTCTCCCGATATAATGGTAGGAAAACTGTTCGATCTGCCGCACTCTCGATTCCAGCTCTTCATCCTTCAGAAGGTCATGGACATCAATTGCAATCGGTGCCGGGTTATGGTAGGTGAACTCGTGGCGCTGGAGCACATATTTTCCACCGACGGTGAGACTGGTACTGCCTGCGCCGAAAGTGATAGTTCGTACGGGCGGCGCGAGGAGTTCCGTAAGATGGATACAGGCATCCTGATACTGATCGGTGTATAGCGGAAGACAGTCGGTAAGCACCCGTTCGCCGTTCACGATGCGGGTCGCAAATGCCATACAGTTGGATTCATTGCACTCCTTGCAGTTGGTCTTCGGCAGAAACTGGTAGACATCGATCGGGCTGATCTCCCGGATACTCTTTTTCTGTTTTATCTCCCTGGATGCTTCGCTGCTCATACCCTCACACTCGCCCAGTCCTGGATCCTGTCTGCCGGTTCCTGTCCCGGTGTGGCTAGCTGGTGAAGGACATCCCGTAACGTGTTCACTGCCGCAGGGTGCATCATCAGGTAGAGATCGATCCCGGCCAGCATCAGGGTCAGCGCGTTGATTGTTTCCCAGATTGGTCCGCGGAACTGGCGGGATCCATATTCCGGGGGGAGCTGCATCCACGCCTCACGGGCTGCCCACGCATTGGTCGGCGCCGAGATAACCGGATGGGCCAGTTCGTCGTCACCCATCAGCGCCGCATACCGTGCCCGTTCATAGATGGAGAAAGAATATTCAAGTCCATACCCCAGCGCAACCGTTGTTAAATCCATGACTATCTGCTCCGGGGGCAGATACGCGTACAGCCTGCGATTGAGCTCCTTGGCATTGTTGAGCTCTAACCCGGTAAAGGCGAGCACCACATGACCGTGATCACGGGCCGTGGTCGCTACCTTCTCCAGTGTTTTCTGTTCTACCATGTCAAGGGTGACGGAATTGATCAACAGCCGCTCCCCGTCTGCCATTTCAGCAATATGGGCAAAGACTTCGGCATCTTTTTTGGGGTCACCGCACCCGCCGATGACGAGCGGGACGTCAACCGCCTCCAGAACATCCTCAACGGTCTTTGCAGCCTGTGACGGGGAGGTGTCCCTGATCAGAGGATCAGTGCTCATCAGGTGGACGGTAACCATATCGGCTCCGAGGGTGTTCACATTCAGGCGTGCCCATTCTGCAGGATCATGCATGACTTCCCGTACATGTTCCTTCAGCACCCTGGGGAGGGAGATCTCCATATCAAAAACGTCTAAAGAGATAACAGGATCATGAATTGGCGGGTGTGAAATGGCAGAGTATGCCGGCATGGTGGCACCTCCGATCGTGAATGTCTTTCCCCGGCTTCCACCCTCACTCTTTGTTGCACCCAGCGTGACTTCCCGGACTTTTCCCTGATATTCTGCAGCCAGCGGGGTGAACGGTGCAGGAATGAGTTCCGCTGGTCTGGCTTTTTGCACCGCCTGGGTAGCCGGTTGTCCGGGCTGGGTAAATGTCCCCCGGGGTATGAACAGTTCGAGATCCCCGATCTCCATGGAAAAGTTTTCCAGTTCAACCTGTTGGACACCTTTTAATAATTCCAGGATCCCAGGGGCGAGTGTGAGTATCTGTTCAATCGTTCCCTTCTCCTTATGATTTTTTTTGGGCACTCTGCTCACCTCCCTTGTTCGGCCCCGGTTTTACGGGTTGTATGATCACTCTTTCTGCAGTGATCCTGGCATTCTTGAATATGATCCAGAAACCACCCGCGTCGAAGGGAACATCCCCGGCATAGAATCCCGCAGCCCCGGCAGGAGAGATTTCAGGTACAGTCTCCTCAGTTACCCACCGCTGAATGACGGGATGGTTATGGGTTGTCAGAAATTCTTTCAGTTCTGGAACAGAACTCACGTCGTTTTCTGTGGCGATTTTGTCGTACAAGGAATCCGGAATAAATGGCTTGAGCCTCTCCTTCGTTTCCTGCGGTATCCATGCCACCCGGTTATACCCCCCATCCGCACAAAGGAACTTGTTCGAACGCATGTATTCCACGGAAATCCCGTGGAACCCGTCTATCTGCCGGCCACCCGCAGTTGAATCGGCCATGGTTGAAAATGCCAGCCCATTGACCGTAACATCCTTGAAGCTGCGCAGCACGATGCCGAAACCGTCCACTTCCGGAATAAAGAACGCAATACCTTCAAAACAGCCGCAGGATGTGTGGGGGTAGCCAAATGCCGTGTACAGGTGGACACGGCTCACCTCCCCCATGGACCGCTTTTTGGCACTCTCGTTTACGCCGGTATATTCCCCCTTCTCTGGATCGAGACAAACGCCCTTTATAATGGGAAATATCGGGCCGCTCGGGTCAATCCCTGCTGCAGCCCTGCCATCAAACCAGCTGATCGCACCACAGTTTGCATACCGCTGGGGAGTAATAACACAGACATGCGCCGGGGCAAAAGACTGGCAAAGAGCACATCCATAAAATGTGTCCACCTCCTCATCGGTCATACCTCGTGCCCGTTCATCTCGTGCATCATAGACCGAAAGAGTTTCAGTATACAGCTCATGAATTTTTTCTACATCGGTGATGAATGTTATCTGGACCTTCTCGATAAACGGCAGTTCGTTTTTGTAGAGTTCGATGAGTACATTTCCGATATACTTAAGAGAATCAAGCCCTTTCTTGAAGGCCTTTTTGGAGATCCGGATCCAGATATCATACCGTTGGTTGAGGTGCATAAACCCTTCGATATAATTACTGTACTCATGGATCCTCCTCTCTATCACCCCTTCAAGATCCTTTTCAAGACGGGGACCGGCGATTTCAACAAGGATTCCCAGGGGATAACTTTTCCCCTCTTCCATCCCGGCAATATCCGGGCCGATGATGAGCACAGCACCATCTGAGACTTCCCCGGCACCCCTCACGCGGACAATCTCGAACTTCTCCGGGATATCCGGGCCGCCCAGCTCGACCTGCATATCGTTTTTCCGGACCCGTTCGCCCTCGTGGACAAGCCCGACTTCGACCGGAATATTCTCAAACATGGTCCGCCACCATCATATCAGTCTCATATCAGTCCTCGAAATGCTCAATAATGCCCTTGAAATTCGCAGCCCAATCCTTGATGGTGCTATTGGGAAACGACCAGCTCGCATTTGGCTGGTACACGCAGTCAAGAGTCATGGTCTTGACCTGCGGTGCGAAATGTTTGAGTCCGGAAAGAATCGTCCATTCCATGGAATACGGCAGCCCGACAAAGATGGCGAGATCGTAATTGTCTTTCCCGTCAAAACCTTTCCAAGTTGGGTCCGTGAGACGGTTGCCGATATCCATTGCCGGCATCAGGGCTGCAGGCTTAAAACCTCTTTGCAAGAACTCCCGGTTGGTGCTTGCCGTGACAACGACCGGGATGTCTGCCTTTATTGCAAGTTCCATCAGGCATTCAATCAGTTTTTTTCCCTCGATCTCATATTCGAGAGCACCGTGGCCGACAATCATGATCGGGCGTTTTGCCCGTCGGATGATGGCATCGGCAATTTCCGGTTTGATGATGAGGGATGCCTTTTTCGGTCCTGGTATCTCGGCGGTCTGCCAGGATTCGGAAAGCGGCATACTCAGACCTCCTTTCTTTTTCGGATCATCCGCTCAAGAAGGGTCGGGTCAGGAATTTCCTTCTCTGACCAGTTCATCTCCCGGAGATATTTTTCAATATCGTCTTTCATGGTCAGCGGGATATCGGATACTTTCCGGACAAAGAGGTGAATATCCGGGGGAATGCCTCCAATGAGCCGGTTATGCAGGTCAAAATAGTTACTCAGCTTGATGGCACGCCCCTTGCCCGTATCATTCGGGCGCATGACGAGTTTGGCAATCATAACCATTGCCTCCTCTTTCGTTTCGGCAGCAAAGAAGAGGTGTTCCGGCACCGGCCCCCCATATGCTTTTTCACCGGTCCGGGCATCATAAACATTCCAATCATCTGTTCTGTCAGAACGGCCAAGCAACATGCGGCGGTATTTTGAGCCATGCGGTCCGACAACGACCGGTATGCCAAGTCTCCAGAAACCGGCGGCAATGGATGCAGCTTTCTGGGACATGGCCCCCCAGGCAACTCCGACCGCCCCCACACGGTTGTACACATAATCGGCGATCTCCTCGTAATTTCCCCGGAGGGGGCGTTTTGCAAAGATACTTGCGATCTTGATTGCCGCCCCTGATATGTGGGCATTGGAAACACAGGAACCCACGTTCACGATACCTCCGGCGTCAAACGATCCGGGATAGAGTTCATAGGCGGTTTTTCCCTCTTCATTCCGGTACATACCTGCAGACATGGCTGCACAGCCGGAAGTGCAGACAATATACCTTCGTTTCGCATACTCCATGCACATCTCGGCGACCTCCCGTGAACCTTTCGGATAATTTGAACAACCGACAAACGCAACGACACCGGGGATTTCTCCAAGAACGATAGGTCCGCCAACCTTACGTATTTCCACGTCCTGGATTGCGCCCCTGCCAGTCCGAAGACAATACGTTTCCTCCCGGGTCATCCTGTCCATCGCGGCAACGATGAAACTGTGGAGAGGAAGTTTCTGCGGGCATGCCGATTCGCATCTCCCGCATCCAACACAGTCATCATACAATTCATCAAGGCCGCGAAGGTTCCCCTGTCCTGCGGCTTTGACCGCATACAGGATAGGGAGATCATTAGGGCATGCTCTCCTGCAAAGTGCACACTGGGTGCATTTCTTTGCCAATTTGACAATCTCTTCTGGTGAAGGGAGGTTCTTGTATTTTTTACGTGTGGGTGCAACCGCCATTGCCGTCCTGACGGCGACTTCCCCTGCCTTGACCGGGTCAAGGATCAGTGCACCGTTAATACGGCCTTTCACAATATCATCGACAATCTCATCGGCAGGGTCGTAGGTCCTGTCAGGAAGCCCGCAGCAGTTTTTTTCACTTGTGGCGAGCACGGGAGTGTGGATCTTCTCCGCTTCATAGAGGGTATCGGCCCGGATGCACTGCTCGTCTATGACAATGAGATCGGGAACACCGCTTCGGATATAACGGAGCTGCCATGAGATCGGCCCGATGATCTTTGCCCGGGCCGAATATCGTGTCATGTCAAGAGCGGTGCAGCAGATCCCGGTTACTTCCACCTTTGGCTCGAGATCATTGATCCTCAGATAATCGATGATTTCTGTTGCCGGCGGAACATTATGGCCGATAACCAAGATGACCGGTTTTTTGATATCTACACAGCCAAGACCAAGATCGACAAGAGGTGATTCCGGTTCTGCCTTGGGAAAACCAAGAGCGGAGATCTGGGCAAGGTCTGCAACCTCCATACTGACATGGTCGATCATTCCTGCATGGAACACCTTTGACTCGAAATCGAGGTTGTTCCCTTCCTGGCCGGTGTGGGTTACGGCGAGAAGCTGGGTCACCTGCTTCTCGCAATATTCAAGCACCTCCTCAAGGTCGCCAAGCGTTTCCGGTTTTATACCGCATACAAGGCGTACATTGGGGGCTTCCACCCCGACTGTATGCCCTCCGACATCCAGAGCCTGTTCCGGGCCGAACCGTTCAATCATATGGGTGACCAGTTCACGTGCATGCCCGGTGTGAGTTGAGGCCCCGATACTGGCAGCAAGTAACACCGTCCGGGACTGCTGGGCGGCCATGTTGATCCCGCAGGCTCCGCGCTTGTTTCCGGTCAGGTCGCATTTTCCGTAGGTGCAGAGGCAGCAGAGATCGCAGAACGGGAGGTAAAACGGTTTATATCTGTTGAGCAGCATGAAGTCCCATGAACGCAGCGTGGTCAGCGAGGGATACGGGGTGGGTCCCATCGGCTCATCCCATCTCTCCTCGGTAATCCCTCCTATGCTGATACTGATATCATGGATCCTGGCTAGATCTGAATTTAGTTCCTTGATTTTTACGTTTACTCCTTTCTTGGCCACGTGATGCACCGCCTATTATGGCTCAAGTAAGACATTACCTATAGATACAAAAAAAATATCTTATTGTGCTAATCCGGTTTTTTTGAGAAATTTAAAATAAATTGCTTACGCGTGGATAATCCGCTCGACGATTTCACCGACCGAAATGAATGCAGGCGAGATGTCCGGGATTTGGAGAAGTGAATATCCTGAGAGGACATACTCTGCGACAACCGGATCTTCTGTTATTTTACCGAGATATGCAAGGCCGGTCTCGATCTTTGCACGTGCCTCAAGATGTTTCGGAAACGCAAATCCACCAATGACGACAAAATGGCCATACCGGATACCCACTTCCCGGATGATATGGTGTGCGCGTTTCACATGGTAAAATGATTTGCTCGACGGACCCATGACATCGACAATGATGTCAACGGTTCCGGCAATCTTCCTGTTGAGGTGTTCAAGTCCGGCAGGGGAATCGATAAGCACGTACTGGTACTGGCGGGTAATGGAACTGAGTGCGTTTTTGAGAGCGGCATCCGGCAAACAGTAGCACCCTTCAATCCATTTTGTTCCGACAGCCATAAAATCAAAGGAATCACTCTCAAAAAGGCCCTGTTCCCAAATCCTGTTCTCGATCCGCTGTGATGGTGGAACACCAATCGTGGTCCCGCCTTTTTGGATGAATGTCTCGGACAGGAGTTCAGCAATGGTCTTTTTGCCGGCAGTATCAAGATCGACCCCAACCATCTCGGCAAGGTTCTGGTCCGGGTCGACGTCTACAAGGAGGATGGGGGTATGGTTTTTTTCGATCAGATATTTGGCCATCAGCGCAACAAACGTTGTTTTACCGGTTCCGCCGCGGCCCATGGTCACAATAGTTCTCAACCTATTTCCCCCGTATTTTCATGTGGGTTTGAATGGTGGACCGGTTAATCGTTGTGCAAGTTGACTGAGCGCTTCCAGTGCCACGGAAGTTTTCTCATCCACCTGTTCACCGGTAACCCCGGCGATCATAACCTGCTGGTCAAAGGGAATCATCCCATACACCGGTATATTGTGTTTTCTAGCGAATGCAGAAAATATCTCTTCCTGCTCAGGGCCGGTTATCTTGTTTGCGATGAGGCCGACCTGCCGGATCGGTGAACCGGCCGCCATCCTATAGATGGCCCGTGACGTCTCGAGCGATTTTTTATTGGCATCTGTAATTACCAACATTATATCGACACGTTCTGCCGTCCCCCTCCCGAGGTGCTCTATACCCGCTTCCATGTCAAGGATCACCACATCATCCCTCTCAACCATGAGATGCCTGAGCAGGGCCTTGACTACCGTGTTAGCCGGGCAGGTACATCCTGAACCAAGGGACCGGACCGTTCCCATGACGAGGAGGTACGCACCGGAGGGTGTCGGTACCGCATACCGGCTGATGATATCGTCCACGGTAAATGTGAGCCGAAAAACGCCAGGATGGTCCGTGGTGGTCTTCAACCGGATGAGTTCCTCGTTTTCCGCCACAGGAAGGATGTGTTTCGCTTCCTCATCGGAAAGTCCCAGGCTCATCGCAAGGTTTGGCGACGGGTCGGCATCGATGGCGATCACCGGTCGTCCTTTCCGGGCAAAGATGGTTGCAAGAGTACCGGCAATGAATGTTTTTCCCACGCCGCCCTTGCCGGTCACCGCAATTTTCATAGAACAGTCCTCCTCTTATGGACATGTAAGACCTGCGGTTTAATGGTTTTGCTGCATACGGGAGAGGAGGCTTGATCAGCAAAAATGAGACAGTGTTTCAATAAGAGCCCCAGCCGTGATTTGAACACGGGGCCTGCTGATTACAAGTCAGCCGCTCTGCCAACTAAGCCACTGGGGCGCCATATACCGTTGTTGCTTGTCGATAAAAAAGATGGCGATGACGAATCGGGAACATCCCTCAATTTTCACGGTATTTATCGGAATTTATGCTGCTTTTTCATCGATTTCCGTAATCCCAGATAATCTGGTCATTATACCTTATCTGGATGATCCGGTGATAGGGGATAGCGGCAGTGCCCGTCTTTGATATGATCTCCATATACTGGGCATCGAGGAAAACGATCTGCTCTCCTCTCACACAGGTCTCGTCTCCGGGCGCACCCCGATCCCGGTAGCAGACGGTGATGTCTGCAAAGCGATAACGAGGGTCGTGGAAGTACTTCAGGAGAAGGGCGTGGGTCGTTCTCATCTGTTTCCTTAGTCCTCACGGGTACCGGACGAACGAATAAAACTATTTCCCTCTCCCTGTTCAGGGAATATTATTTATGGATTCTCTTGAGATCTCAAAAAAAACTGGCAGATGTGGATACTTCACGGACAGAATGATGCGGTGTGCTCAGGCTTATCCCTAAATGCTCTGAAGAAAGATCTGCCACCTGGATTCTCTGCCGATCCGTATTCAGTTTTTTCTGCCTATCCGCGCTGCGGAAGATATCCGGACGCTTGAATCGGATGCACGCTGGATCGCGAACGATAACCTCCGCGAACTGACCAATAAAAAAGTTCAGAACCGCTTTCGACCCCCATGAATCTGCAGAGAAGGATGCATTAATCCGGATCGCCGGGGATAATTAGGAATGATGGTGCAGCTGAATGTGGACATCGGCGGACGCCCCGGTGTCGACTGCCGGGGATTCTGTGAATACTGTTACTTCAGGCATGTCCGGGAAACACCGGCATTCGGTTGCAGATATTGCCCGCCTTACCAGGTCGGCTGTGACTACTGCACGAGGAGCGTCAAGGAGCATTATTCTGCTTTCAAGGAACTCCGGGTGGTGGCAGAGGATACGCTGGCCCGTCTACAGCTGTTCTCTGACGATGTCTCCCGGATTAGCATCAGCGGCGGAGGTGACCCGAGCTGCTACCCGCAATTCACCGATCTTATACCGCTTCTTTCAAGTATGGAGGCCCCGCTTCATATCGGGTATACCAGTGGAAAAGGGTTCGATGACACAAGTATTGCTGGATTTCTTATCGATCACGGCCTGGCCGAGATATCTTTTACGGTCTTTTCCACGAACCCCCGCACCCGAAAACGATACATGCACGATCCGACACCTGACGCTTCCCTCCGTATTATCGAGCGGCTCGCCGGGGAGATCGATCTCTATGCAGCCGCCGTCGTATTACCCGGGGTAAACGACGGTAATGAACTAGCGAGTACCTGCGAATGGCTGGATGAACGGGGAGTAAAGGGCCTGATCCTGATGCGGTTCGCCAATAACCGCGAACAAGGCCTGATTCTCGGGAATGCTCCCATTATCAAGGGTCAGAGGGTCCAGACTGTAGAGGAATTCCGTGATATGGTCACCGATTTGCAAAGCACCTACAAAATGAAGATTAGCGGGACCCCTCTCTGGGACCCGGAGATCGGATCGCCGTTCGCTATACTCGGCGAACCCGATCTCCTTTCTAAACTTCCGCGACTTGTATGTCGGTGCTCCCTCATCAGCGGCCGGATTGCAGCACCGTTTATCCAGAAGATCCTCGATGCATGTGGTGGCACCGTGCGGGTAATAGGGGTCGAAAAGGAGATTGCTTGCCTGATCACAGGGGAGGATCTCAAGGGTATCGATCCCGCCGACCTCGAACAGCTCGTTATCATCCCGGGCCGTGCATTCGTCCATGATCGGGAGGCCGCGAAATGTTTCTGCCGGGATGGGATAAAGCGCATCGTCCTCCGGGGACCGGATATGCTGACGGCTGATGCCGAAACCAGCATGGGAATGTCTCGGGATGAGGTGCTTTTACAAGAAATGTGCGCATTCGCCGAACTTATTCAGCTGATTAACCGGTCAGGAACAAAGGTCTGAACAAGGTCTTTCTGATCTGAATTTTCCGTCCCCGATACTATTATCTCAATATCAAGTGAATAATACTGAGCACTCATCCAAATGGAAGTGCTGGCATATGTAAATCCGACGTGCAGTTCCTGCACAGCCCGTCGTGGCTGGGGATTACAGAGGGTCAGCAGCAATGACTCTTTTTTCCCGGGTTTTACATGATGATTAGGAGGTGAATGATGGCACGAATGCACGCTCGTCGGCGTGGAAAATCGGGCTCGGTGCGACCGCACCGAAAAGAAATACCTGATTGGTCCAATACCGATGTCAAGGCGATAGAGAAGGTAATCCTGGATCTCCGAAAAGAGGGGGTCTCAACAAGCCGTATCGGGCTGGTCCTTCGGGATAGCTATGGTGTTCCGGATGTGAAACTGGCCTGCGGGAAACGGATCGGAGAAATTCTCGAGGAGAAGGGAGTACAATCCAATATTCCGGAAGATCTGCGTAATCTGATCATGAAGGCACTGGGCCTCCGGAAACATCTTGGGGCGAATAAAAATGACCTGCATAATAAACGGCAGCTCCAGTTGACAGAGTCGAAAGTGCGGCGTCTGGTCAGGTATTATACCGTGAACGGTAAGTTGCCGTCTGACTGGAGTTATAAGCCGGAAACCGCTGAAATTTTGCTCTCCCGATGATATATGTCCCTTGAAGCCACCGCAGCCCTGATCGCAGAACATCTGGCAAGACAGGAGTACGTGGAAGTATACGGTCATAATGATGCAGATGGCATCGCAGCGGCGTCTATCCTTGGTATTGCGATACTTCGGGCAAAGGGCCAGTTCAGGCTCCGCATTACGAGTGGGATCAGCGCCGCTGAAATAGGAAAGGATGCGGTCGTACTCCTCTGTGACTTTGGCTCATCGCTCGAGGGGCTTCCCCCGGATACGGTCGTCATCGATCACCATCACCCGGTTGTTACCGGCAAATACCATCTGAATCCGGAATATCATGCGGTAGATGGTGATCGCGAGCTTTCTGCATCGGGTGCCGCCTATCTTATCGCGCAACACATGGGTGACAACCGGGATCTCGCAGGACTCGCGTTGCTTGGCGTGATCGGTGACCGGCAGGAACTTTCCGGAGCAAACCTCGAGATATTCAATGAGGCAGTGGCGGAAGGAGTTATCTCCCTCATGCGGGGAATCTCCCTCCCGGGCAGGGATTATCACGAACGCCTTCTGATGGCGATCAATCCGTACCTTCACCAGGTCAGCGGGGATGACCCGGCGGTAGCGAGCCTGCTCGAGCGATCGCTGGATGGGGAAATGGCGGACCAGGCAGCATTGATATCACTCCTCCTCCTCGAAATCAGTCCTTATGCAACCGTAGAGGCCATGGAATCCGTCTATGGTGATCGATTCGGACTCGGACGCGAAGTGATGGATGATGCCCATTCGCTCACGGCAGTGATCGATGCATGTGGAAAATCCGGCTACGGCGGGCTCGCTGCTTCTCTCTGTTTCCGTTCCGCTGCAGGTCTCGACGAGGCATGGCAGCAGACACGACATCACCGGATGAAGGTGATCGAAGCGATACGCACGATAACTGCAGAAGAGGGGTTCCCGGGTTTTTACCGGGTTGTTGATCCTATGGTGTCCAGTGATGTCGCTGACGCTCTTGCGTTTGACTGTATTCAGGAGATACCAATTGCAGTCTTTTCACAATCGGGAGAACTCTGCCATATATCTGCCCGGATCCCGAAGGGGCTCGGAATGGATATCGGAAGCGCGATGAGAGAACTCGCTATTGCATGCGGCGGATTCGGTGGCGGACATAGAAACAGGGCAGGTGCAACTATAAGCTGTTCAGAGATTGACCGGTTCAGAACCGGGTTGCAGGAGATGATTGCCGGATGATGGAGATCGAGGGCCTTATCAGAACCGCTCATGAGGCACCTTTATCGGTCGCCATGTCACTCTGTCCGGACAACCTCACCGGGATGGAGACCGCCGCAATCGGAGATGTTGTGGAGACCAGGATCCGGTCCTGTCAGCTCCGTTCGGTAATCGCGTCGGTGGATGATTATCTGATGAATCTCATGATATCTGAGGATCTATGCACGTACACTTCGCATTGAAGGCAGATCTGGTATGGAGTGGAGATCTTCCTCCTGAAGCGATGGATGCAATCGGTCGCGTCGTGGAAGAGGCGAACCAGAAGCGATTCAGGAAAGGGGTCCCTCCAGAGGTGAGGGAGGATGAGATCGGGCGGATTATCCACTGGTGTACGTGCGGCAATCAGCTCAGCCTCGAGATCGAGAGCGGTCCGTACACGCGGGCTCATGATGCCCTGTTCCGGTTCAAAAAACAGATCGCGAGCGCACTCGGAAGGTACCGGCTCGGCGTCCGGGGCATTGACATCAGTGAGTTCAGGATCACCCTTTGCGGAGCCTTTCCGGCAGATTTCCGGGTCCCATCCCTTCCGTTCATCCGGACCGCAATCCTTTGCGATGAAAGCCTGGAGCTGGATCTGGTGACGACGGCTGCCGATCTGGAGAATAAAGTGCCGGATCGGGTCGTTCGTCTTATCGAGGAGAAAGTTCAGGCTGCCGAATATGGCGGAAAAGGAGAACATTGGGAACTGGTTTTTGAGAGCGGTGAGAAACCCCGTTTTTCGGACCAGGATCCGACCGAAGAGATGATCCGCCGCGGATGGGTGAAGCATGCACTCTCGCGTGGGCAATGGATTCATGGCCCACAATCAACCCAGCTCTTCCGGGCATTCGAACAAATCGTCATCGATGAGATCATCGGACCGCTTGGGTTTACGGAGATGATCTTCCCTAAACTGGTGCCGTGGGAGGTATGGAAAAAGTCGGGTCATGCTAAGGGTGTGTACCCGGAGATTTACTATGTCTGCACACCGAAAACCCGCGACCCTGCCTACTGGGAAGAAGTGGGAGATTACTTCAAGGTGACCGGGGAGGTACCCGTAGATCTTATCCGTGAGAAGATCGACGGTCCGATAGGAGGGCTCTGTTACGCACAATGTCCGTCATTCTGGCCATTTTTACAGGGTGAGACTCTTGCAAATGAATGCCTCCCGATCCGGCTGTTCGACCGGAGCGGTACGTCCCACCGGTATGAGAGTGGAGGTATTCACGGAATCGAACGAGTGGATGAATTTCATCGGATCGAGATCCTGTGGCTGGGGACGGCGGAAGAGACCGTAGATATAGCGGATTGTCTCCATCAGGCGTATCATCATGTTTTCGAGGATATCCTCGAACTCGAATGGCGCAGCGCCCGTGTGACTCCCTGGTTTATGGCTCAGGAAGGGATGATCGAAAGTGAGAGCAGCTGCGGTTGTGGAAGCCGAATCGGAACAACCGATTATGAAGCGTTTCTTCCATACAGTAAAAATTGGCTCGAATTTCAGAACGTCAGCATAAACGGAGACAAATACCCGAAGGGGTTCAATGTGAAGATACAGAGCGGGGCAGAGTGCTGGTCAGGTTGTTCAGGTGTCGGACTTGAACGATGGACTGCATCATTTCTCGCACAGAAAGGACTGGACATCGAAAACTGGCCTGAGGCAATAGCGCGTCTGGTCGGGGAACCGAAAGAATTGTTCAAATTTCTCTGAGGTGAATATATGGTAAAAAAGAAACAGGTAGGACGAAGAGTCGAAGGATGGAAGGCCAAGAGCTGGTACAAGGTATATACGCCGGATAATCTTGGCAAGACCTTCATCGGCGATACTATCGCCAATGATGCGGAGAGTGTGGTCGGACGCGTTATGCAGACCACGCTCGGTGAGATCACGAATGATTACGCACGGCAGAACGTTAAAATGCGTTTCCGGGTTGCCAATGTTGCGGGAGATTCCGCATACACTGAGTTCATCGGCCATGAGATGACCAGGGATTATCTGCGTTCCCTTGTAAAGCGAAGAACTTCTCGAATTGACTGCCACATTCCGATCACAACAAAGGACGGAAAAAAGGTCGATCTGACCGTGACCTGCTATACGCTGACCCATGCCAATTTAAGCCAGGTCCATGCGATCCGCTCGATGATCACCCAGCAGGTGACCGAATGGGCAACCGGTGGTGACATGAATCAGCTGCTGGGCGGGATCATTTCCGGTGAAATCTCAAAGGAGCTCTTCAAGGTGCTGAAATTGGTCTTCCCGATTCGCCGGGTTGAGATAATCAAGTCCAAGGTCGAGATTCCGAAAGTGGCATAAACAACATAAAACAGGGGAGTACGGGTATCCTCCAATTTCCGTTTTTAAATTGAACATATTTGCCCGTCTTTCTCCCGTTAACCTTTACCAAAGAGCGCCCGTTTTGAACAATAAGATGCTGCGATCATGAGACCCGCAGTGAAACATATCTGGTCCGACTACACATCTTTTCAGAATGACTGCCCATAAGGTCATACTGCTGGTGCTCGACGGGATCTCGGACCGCCCCCTCCCGGAACTCGGGGGCCGGACTCCGCTCCAGGCGGCACATACGCCGGTCCTCGACCGAATTGCAACTGAAGGCATATGCGGGATCATGGACCCGATCGGACCAGGAATCCGACCAGGATCGGACACGGCCCATTTGAGTCTTCTTGGATATCCTCCAAGGACTTATTATACCGGAAGAGGCCCCCTCGAGGCGGAAGGGTCCGGAATTCACATGGAGCCAGGGATGATTGGGTTCCGCTGCAACTTTGCGACTCTCGCCGATGGAAAGGTCGTAGATCGGAGGGCAGGGCGGATTCACCAGACCGAAGCACTCTGCCAGGCCATCCAGGAAGGGGTTGATCTCTCCCCGTACCAGGTTACATTCGTCTTCCGACCAGGCGCCGGGCACCGCGCAGCACTCGCCATGAAAGGTGCAGGCCTTGGTTTCTGTGTCTCATCCAATGATCCGAAAAAGGACGGGATTGCGCCTTCCCCTTTCAGCCCGCTGAAAGACACTCCTGGGGATAGGAAGACCACCAAGGTGTTGAATGACTTTGATCGCCAGTCACGGGCGATCCTATCTGATCATCCCCTGAACCGGGAAAGGATCAGGATGGGGTTACCTCCGGCAAATGTTGTGCTTATCCGGGGAGCTGGGTTGATGGGGCATTTTGAGCCTTTTGAGAGCCGGTACGGTATGAAGGGGAGTGTGATCGCAGCCGCGAACCTCATTGCCGGGATCGGGAAGGCAGTTGGTCTTGATCATGTGCCGGTAGTCGGAACAACCGGGTCGGCAGATACCAATCTTCAGGGGAAGGTGGAGGCAGCGATAAAGACTTTGAGTTCGCACGATTTTGTGCTGCTGAACATCAAGGGAGCCGATGAGGCGGGTCACGACGGGAGAGCCCTCGAAAAAAGGAATTTTATCGAACGGATAGACGCGGCACTTGCCCCGTTCTGCGATCTAAAGGACACTCTCCTCGTGATCTGTGGTGATCACAGCACTCCCTGCGCCATCCGGGATCATAGCGCCGACCCCGTGCCGGTCGTGATCCACGGCGACGGAGTCCGGATAGACGATGTCACAACATTCCATGAGATATCCTGCGCAAAAGGAGGTTTACACCGGATTTGCGGGGAGTCGCTGATGCCCATAATCACCGATATTATCGATCATGCGCATAAATATGGGGCCTGAAATCATGATGGCCGCCGCGAGCATCTTTGAACTCCCGGAAATACGCTTTATAGAGCCATCTTTTGCTGATCTTACTGATGATTACTTTACCGAGGTATTTCTGTACACCTCCGGAGATCAAGGGAGGCTTCTCGTTGATGAACACTCTGATCCCATCGCAATGGCATTATACAGCAAGGAAAGGTGGGTAGTCAGCTCCTACCACCTTCGTAAGCCTACTTCTGCCCTGATCGGGCGGTTCGAGGATACGGCGGGTGATATTTATCAGGAGGAACGTGCAGTTTGGGCAGCCGCTGTCCGTGAATATTATAGCCTGTCAATTGCAGAAAACGTAACACCCGCGATAGAAGATCTGAACCCGGAACGCATCCCGAAGGTAGATTCGCTTATCTCTGAAATCTGGGGTGAAAGGAGCGGGTCAGTCTGCCTTGACTGCTGTTGCGGATCAGGGGTTGGATCAATGGTCCTCAGAAGCCGGGGATTGCTGCCGCTATCCTATGATATCGATGAGGCACTTCTCTCCCGGGGACTTCATGAAGGAAGACTCCGACCGGATGAGACAATGTGCATCGACGCGACAAGGGCGGGCTCTTATATCGACCATTCTCCTCTCGGACTCGGGCTCATGTTCGGGGAGATTTATCCTTTCAACCAGGATCTCTGGCAAAATATCGTCCTTGAATTCATGAACCTTACCGATGAAGCACTCATCACGATGGGGAAAGAAGAGGAGGTCCGGCTGGTATCATCGTGGGCAAGTGAAGCCGGAGGTCGGGTAAATGTCTTTGAAAATGATCGCGATCCCATCTATGACCGGTGGGTATGTATCATTACCCATTAACGGCTCTGAGTGAAAATAAAAAGGGTATACTTCACATCATGGGGCGGGTTGATTCGCCTTATCAGATGCGGGTAGGCTCCTTACCGTTTTGTTGCTCCTCTTGGACGTCGTTTCATGCTTTTTTTCCGGTCCGGTTCACGGGAAACTGTGGCGCGTTTAGGTCCGATTCCTGGTTTACGTTCCCGATTTTCTTCATGATTTACGCATTCCAGTTCGGCGACGATCTCTACAGGGTTATCGAGCTGCCTGACCAGCCGCATGATCTCAAGGAGCCGTTCCACCCCGATGAAGTGTTCGGCCATTACACGGGAGAGCCGGGTGAGTTCGATGCAGTTCCCGCTCTTTTTTACGAGCCCGTGCTCGATGAGGATCGGAAGCGCGGGTTCCACAGTACCGACCATGAGCTCAACGATACGATTGATCGCCACTTCGTCACCCCGGCTCACGATCGCATGGGCGACATATTCTTCAGAGCTCTGTTCGAGATCATGCTCTGGAGCTACTTCTTCCATTTCGCCGCGGAGAAGCCGGATGGCCATCTCCTCCTCGGTGAATGCTGATCCACGTGAATAAGACCCCCCGGGTTCTGCGAGGAGAACAACCCTCCCGAGATCATGAAAATCAGGGCGACCTGCCCGCCCCGCCATCTGATTGAATTCCTGTACCGTAAGCCATGCAATCCCCATTGCAAGAGCATCAAATATCACCTGAGAAGCCGGGAAATCCACTCCTGCACCCAGAGCCGCGGTGGTTATCACCGCTTTCAGTCTTCCTTTCATGAAGCGGTCCTCCACTTCTCTCCGCTCCTGCGCAGTCAGACCGGCATGATAGGGAGCAAAACCCGGACCAAGGGCGTCGGCGACGGTGTGGCACCGTGCCCGGGAGTTGGTAAAGATGATCGTCTGGCCGTGGAATCCTCTGGAAGAGGTGTGTGTGTACTCCTCCAGTGCAAGCCTTTTGATCGTGGGGATTTTCTGTTTCCGTTCGACAAACATCAGGTACCGCTCCAGGGGAACCGGTCGCGAGTCATATTTCACGAGATCAGCGTGGAGTTTCTTTGCCAGGATCTTCGGGGATCCAATGGTGGCAGAGAGATAGAGGAACTGCGCCTGCGGGGCGAGGTATTTCAGGCGGGCTATCAGTCCATCGAGTCTATGGCCCCTGTCTGCATCCTCGAGCATCTGTACCTCATCGATGACAACCGTGCCGATCTTTGAGAGGGCAGCTCCGAGCCGGATCGCATGATCGACCCCTTCATATGTCCCGACAAGGATCGGGGCATGTATATCCCGATCTCCGAATTGTCGGGTTTCAGGAAGATTGATACGACTTTTCCCGATAAGGATGCCGGCGCCGATTATCTTTCCGTACCGCTCCGAAAAACGCTGGTACTTCTGGACCGCAAGTGCGACCAGCGGAACAAGGAAGAGCATCTGTCCTCTCCCTTCCAATATATTTTTTATCCCTGCCATCTCCCCGATGAATGTTTTTCCGCTCGCGGTCGCAGATACGACGAGGAGGTCTTTTCCATAAAGCAGTCCGGCATCTACAGCAAGCTGCTGGGCCGGCATGAGAGTCGTGACTCCTGACGCTTCGACAAAAGCCGGATGGAGGGGCAATTCCTCAATCGCCGCCGTTTTGGTCACCGGATGAGCTTCAAGCCGGTCGAAAAGCGTCTGAGGCCGGTCTGCCTGATCGGGCTGGATGCTAGCAAGCACACGGTCAAGATCCCGCTCGCTCTTCAGGAGTTCCTCAAGGTGGCCGATGGCCTGACGTCCGACTCTTCCCATTGGGGCGATTTCCCGCCGGAGTTCACGACGGGCACATTCATAACAGATGCGTTCTCCGGATCCGAACTTCACGGCTGATTTCTGATTCAGTGGAGTGATTCTATCATCGATCATGCACATCCTGCAGAGGGCGGAATAACCGAATGTTAGCTGGAAATCTCTTAAAAAAGATTCAAAAGCAGGTTCCGGCTTTGATAGCACGATATCTGACTTTCGAAGTGCGGCAATAAGGTCTTTTGAGGGTGTATTTTTAAACTGCCGTTTCCCGCCCCACTTCAGGCGATAATGGGTCGGACGTCCGCCCCGGGGAGTTTCTGCGAGCTCAACCACCCCGATTCCCCGGACATGGTTTTCATCAAAGAACAACAGTTTGTATGTACCCCGCTGGGGGTGGACAATCACCTTCATGCAGCAGTCAGGTCATGTATGGTATAGGAGAGGCCGACACCCTCCAGACGTTTGAGGAAGTCGGTAAATTCCTCATCGACGATGACGATCGCCGCTTCGATCCCGTGAAACGCCGCCTCGATTACCCCCTCACGGGCTCCGAAGAACATATCGGGTTCTCTCTCGATTGATAGAAGGGCGATATAGGCTTCTAGCCCGATGGCCCCCACAATACCGGCATTCTGTATTACCTCGGACAAACGGTCCTTCTGAACATTTCGGGAACCCCCCCGTTGAATGCGTGGTACTTTGCAGACGGATACACTTCCCTTCGGTGTGGTCAATAATGCCGTTCAATCGAGCCACACCGACATCGGATCCAGACTCTGCGTCCATGACCACATTTCCCATTGCACTCCGGGGTTCCTTCCCTGCATAGAGGAAACCGTTTTTCATATAGACCCCCACCACATCCCCCGTACTCAGATCTTCGGACGCAATCGCCGTCCATGTTGAGACCTGGTGGATGACGTCCCGCCGGATGTGCCGGGCGTATGCCTCAAGGACCTCCGCGTGATTCAGCACCCATTCAATGCCGCTACGGGTGACATCATACCGGCCCCGTCCATGAGCACTCACCATGCCGTCTTCAACTAGTTCCCTTACATACTCGGAGACTGCCTGAGGAGTTACTCCCAGTTTCAGAGCGATCTCCTGTTGACGGACAGCCGGCTGGTGTTCGGCGATCTCTACCAGGATCTGGAGACGCGTGGCCTCCCTTTTACTCCGCAAAATAGTGTACAACGGGTCCTCACGCCGATTTGTCAAGCAGCACCAGTCCCTGCCCCTTTACGTCGAGGTGAGGAATGCGTTTTGCGAGCCCCTTGATGCATATCGGGCTTACATTGAGCTTCCGTGCGATATCGTTGATCGATGTATTGCCTCGCCTGATCTCCTGCTCGATGCCGTCCACCAGCAGGCAGAGGGGTTCATCGTTCGAGATCGCAATATAGAGTAAGTCGGACAAATCTGAAAAGTTGCACTGAAAATTTGCCCGGAATTTGTTGTATGTCGCACGGAATTCCCGGATAGGCTTTTCTCCGGGTTCCGGCATTCTCCATTGTTCCTCTATAAGATTCCCTTTTTTCAGGATGAGGAGACAATTCTCGATACCATCTGCACTCGTGCTCTTTCGAAGCTCATCTTCCGTCATCCATGACTTATTCAACAGGTCATAGATCTGCTTGAACGTCGTATTATTGAAGGTGAGGAGCAGCGGGACGAGCTCCACCGGATCGTTAACGATGCGAATATGGCCTGTCAATGGTAAAACCCTATTATTATATGGCGCTGTAAATCAATAAATTTTTGTAGGAAAACAATGCTGAACCGAGGAAAAATAATCGTAAGGGGTATTGTTCAGGGGGTGGGTTTTCGGCCTTTTGTATATGCGAAGGCTGTTTATCTGGGGATCAATGGTTCGGTGAAAAACCTGGGGAGCGAGGTGGAGATCAGAGCGGAAGGCGAATGTTTCGACCAATTCGTTCAGGAGATCTCACGGGGGCCCCCGCTCTCCGTGATAGATCAGGTGCTGGTCAGCCCCCTCCATGAGAGTCTCCCCGAAGGTTTTGTTATTCTTCCCAGCGGCCCCGGTACCCTTTCAGGTATGATCCCCCCGGATATCGCAACCTGTGATGCCTGTATCATGGACATCATGCAGCATGACGGCCGGTACGAAAAATATTGGGCAACGTCGTGTGTGAACTGCGGGCCACGGTACAGCATCATACAGCGTCTTCCCTATGACCGGGAACGGACATCAATGGGTTCTTTTCCGATGTGTCCGGCTTGTTCTGTTGAATTCGGGGATCCAAGCAGCAGGAGACATCATGCGCAGACGATAGCATGCAGTGACTGCGGACCACGTCTCAGGCTTATAGATGCTGAGGGGAATACAGTTGAAAGTCATGATCCGATCAGGGAAACCGCACGCCTTCTCGACACCGGATTTATCATTGCAATCCGGGGAATTGGGGGTTTCCACATTGCATGCATCGAAGATCGTGCCGGTGAGTTGAAAAGCCGCCTGGGGAGATCGGAGCAGCCCTTTGCGGTGATGGTCCGTCCTGAACTGGTTGAAGAGATCGCATGTGTCTCCCCGGAAGAATGGCGGACATTGTTGAGCCCCGAACGCCCTATTGTAGTGGTTTGCAAACGGGATATCGCGGCACACGGGGATGTCAGCAACCTGCATACGATCGGATGCATGCTCCCATACACCGGTCTCCATCACCTGCTCTTCTCCGCGCTCAGTCACCCGCTCCTCGTTATGACGAGCGCGAATATACCGGGATATCCAATGATAACGGATATCGATCATGCAATGGCGAAGTTGCATAGGAATGTAGACTTTTTCCTTACAAATGACCGGACGATTGTAAACCGGTGTGACGATTCGGTTGTCCGCGATGGATATATCATCCGGCTTTCCCGTGGCTTTGCGCCGAAAAGAAAGGCAATATCGCTTGGCAATGCGTGCATCCTCGGGGTAGGTCCGGAACTGAATGCAAATGTCACGATCTACAAGGATGGGTTCTGTATCACCTCCCCCCATGTCGGTAATGTCCGCAACCCGCAGACTTTTGGTTATCTTAAAGAAACGGTCGAAAAGATCGGCGAACTCATCGCCGCACATTACGACGTTATTGCGCACGATCTCCATCCGCAATTTCTTTCGACCCGGTATGCAGCCGCTCTTGCAGAAGAAACTGGGGCTGTTCTGGTCCCCGTCCAACACCACAGGGCCCACATAGCGGCAACGACACAGAATCCGTGTATAGGAATTGCGATTGACGGGGTCGGTTATGGAGATGACGGAACCATCTGGGGCGGTGAAGTCTTTGCCGGTGAGCAGTACGAGCGTGTCGGACATCTTGAGGTGGTTCCCATGCCCGGAGGCGACCTCGCGACACGGTTCCCGGAACGGATGCTCTACGGAATCCTCCCGCGCCCTTATATTCTCGATATTCTTGCCGAACGGGGCTGGACCGGGGTTGAGATCGGGGTGCTCGAGAAACAACTTGCCAGGGAGTTTAATATTGCACGAACCAGCAGCACCGGCCGTGTTCTCGATGCCGCCTCTGCACTCCTGGGTATCTGTCGTGAGCGCACATATGACGGAGAACCGGCAATGAAACTGGAATCAGTGGCAGACTCTCGGGAGGCCTGATAACTGGGAACTGGAATTCCAACGAGACGGAAGAGCAGAAGTATTCTCGACCCGGGCACTCCTTGCCATAGCATGTGAACAGTTTCGGCGCCTTCCTCCAGGGGATATTTCCGGGATCCGGGATATCGCCGCATCCTTCCAGTACAATCTTGCCCGCGGGATTGCGGGGCTCGCGATCCATGCCGCAGGTGAACAGGGCATTCGGGAGATCGCCATCAGCGGGGGTGTTGCCTATAACTGGATGATCCGGGAGACAATAGTCGATGAGATCCAGAAGAACGGATATGTCCCGGTCATGAATACGGAATATCCGCTCGGTGACGGCTGCATATCTTTCGGTCAGTGTATATTCGCATCAATGCAAAAGGATTCCTGAGGAAAAAGGTAGTTAATTACCTGGCGATCGGGAGGAGGGGGCAGGGGGTAACCTGTACCTTCGGCAGGCCGCGATCCCCGGCGAGCCGTTCCCACGACTGCTGGTTGTTCACACACCCGGGGTCGGGGGCATCGAGATCCCTGTAATATGCCCATGCCCGCGCCCGGCATCCTCCGCAGATGTATTTGTTATTGCAGGTACCGCATTCGGCCTTGAGCCTTCCCCGGTCTCTGAGTTGCAATAACACCGGTGCATTCTGCCATATATCAAGGAATGATTTCTGCCGGATGTTCCCCACGGGGATAGGGATGAACACGCAGGGTTGTACATCTCCCGCGGGTTCGATGCTGCAGTACAGCCGGCCCGCACCACAACCCCCGATAAAATCCGCAAGCATACGTGTTTTTCCTTTCATGCCCTCCCCGGCATGGAAATGGCCTATCGGGATGTCTCCCCGCTCCGAATCCTCGACCGCCACGCGGGCAAGCTGCGGTGCGGTCGAGAGAGCAACGGGGTATGTACCGGATTTATCTTTATCAAGAATAAATTTGAGGAGATCGTCGCGCTGACGAGGAGTAATATCCTTCTCTGACATTTCAACCCCTCTTCCGGTAGGGATGAAATTGAAACACATCCATCTCTTTATCCTAAGATCCTGTGCAAGGGCGTACATATCCGGGATCTGATGATAATTATCCCGGGTTATGGTGGTCGCCATACAGGTATAGATCCCGGCATCCACGCAATTGCAGATCCCTGCCACGCTCCGGTCGAATGCCCCGGGAATTCCTCTCATCCCGTCATGTGCTGCCGCATCCTTGCCGTCAATGGATATCTCGACATAGTCGACTCCTGCCTCACGGATCCGGGTTGCCATTTCCGGGGTGATGAGCGTCCCGTTACTGGCCAGGGAGACGTACATACCACGTTTCTTCGCATGGGAAGTCACTTCAAAGAGGTCTTTTCGCATGAGAGGCTCACCCCCGGAGAACGCGATCACCGCAACACCTGCACGTGCCAGCTCTTCTATCAGTTGCTTCGATTCTTCCGTGGTCAGCTCGTCCGGGAGGGCCTTCTGGGCATCCTGGTAGCAATGTTTGCATTTGAGGTTGCACATATGGGTGAAATCCCAGACGACCAGGAACGGGGCATTTATGATCTGGGGGCGGCTGACACCGTAGCGGGAAATCCCCCGCAACACATTCGACAGACCTCTCCGGAAGGCCGGTTCCATCAAACCTGTACGGATTGCCGGCTCATCCAGCCCGAACATGTCCCCTGCCCGGTTAATCGTGAACCCGACAATCCCGCTCGCCATCCTGCATTTCCAGCATAGGTCCTTATCGATACCCACATAACGATCCAGGGCATTATCCAGACGATTCCCGCAGGAGTCTTCCCCGGCAACCAATTTCAGGAGTGTGCGTGTCACAGGATTCCCCAGCCACCTTTCCACGGCAACGATCGCCGGTGTCAACGTATCGTCATCTGACAAAACAGACCACCTCCATCCATTCAGTTCACTCTGTTAAGCTCGCTCTTTCATCTTATAGTTTATGGAGAAATGTACATTGGAACTGATTTCGCAGAAGAAACCCGCCGAACAGTCAATATTACAGGAAGTATCTTTGAAGGTTCAATCATGAGTTATTATCAGGCATACCGATAGACTCATGCTATGGCACGGGAGCTGACGCCAAAGGACATAGGCCTGTTACGGAAACTCGCACCCGAATGTTCAGCCCTGGTCTGCTCTGGTTCAGGGTCACCCTATCGTTCCATTCTCCCCCCGGTTGCAAATCACTATTCTCGTGATGCGGAAGATTTTCGCGAACGACTGGAACAATTGTCTCCGGAGGAGACCGGATACCTGATATCGCTCGTTCTCAATGGTGCCGAAAGCCTCGGTTGTGTGCATCCTGATTATGTGAAGATCTTTGTGGAGATCGTTGCAGAACGGGTCGGATATGAAGTGGCACTCTCAGTAATCGCCGTCTATGAAAAGAACCTCTCCTGTGATTCGGAGGGGCGTGTTCCGGAATGACGACCCGGGAAGCCGGACAGCCTTAAAAAAGGCTCTCTCCTATGGCCCAATAATCAACCAAGGATTTTGGGATACGGAAAACTCAATCTAGAATGGAAGAAAGAAGGATTTCGAAATAAAGGGGGGGTTAATTTTTGGGTTTTTTAATATTTCTAAGCATGCGTTACGTCCTTTTGAGAGCTTTCTGTTTCTTTGGAACATGAGGCATCGGGGGACGACTTCATCTGGGGAAAGAGGATCACCTCTTTTATGGAATCCTGATCTGTCAGGAGCATGATCAACCGGTCGATCCCGAGGCCCACCCCTCCGGTCGGAGGCATGCCGTAGCCAAGTGCATTGATGAAATCATAATCGATCATCTGCGCTTCGATATCCCCACACCTGCGCTTTGTATCCTGTTCCTCGAGACGTGAGAGCTGGTCGAGCGGATCATTCAGCTCTGAAAACCCGTTCGCAATTTCCATTCCCTGCACAAACAATTCAAATCGCTCCGTGAATCCTTCCTTCGTCCGGTGTTTCTTTGCGAGAGGCGAATTTTCTATCGGGAAATCATAGATGAATACCGGCTGGACGAGCCGGTCCTCTACCAGCGCCTCGAAGAGCAGGACCAACAATTCACGCCGGTTTTTTGCTTTATCCCAGTCAGCTGCACCCCCTTTTCTTGCAATATCCCGGAGTTCGTCAACCGGCAGTCTGCCATATGTCGATTCCCGCATATTCTTTTACCGCATCCTCCATGGACAGTTTCTGCCAGGGTGGTTCGAAATTGAGCATGGTCTTACCAAAGGGGATAGAGTACGTTTGATGGACCGAGTAAACCAGATGCGATATGATTCCCTCTGTAAGTGCCATCATGTCTTCATAATCACGATATGCCTCATAAATCTCCACCATCGAAAATTCCGGGTTGTGATGGGTATCGATATCCTCATTCCGGAAATTCCTTGCAATTTCATAAACCTTTTCGAATCCGCCGACAATGAGACGCTTCAGATAGAGTTCGGGTGCGATTCGCAGATAAAGCGTCTGCTCGAGAAAGTTATGATAGGTGGTGAAGGGTCGTGCATTCGCCCCACCATACACCGGCTGGAGTATCGGCGTCTCAAACTCCAGAAAGCCGCTTTCGCTGAGATACTTCCTTATCAGGGAGATCACCCGGCTTCTTGTCCGGAATGTCTCCCGGCTCTCCTCATTGACAATCAGGTCCACGTACCGTTGACGGTACCGTTTCTCGATATCCTTCAGCCCGTGGAACTTTTCGGGCAGAGGGCAGAGACTCTTCATCAGGAGGGTGATTCCATCCACCCAGATAGTTAATTCCCCGAGCTTTGTCCGGAAGACATGCCCTGAAACGCCGATTATATCTCCACGCTCTATAAATTGAATGAAACGGTCAAACGCTTCATCACCAATGTCATTTTTCCTGATGTAAAGCTGGATTTTTCCTTCTTCATCGCCGAAGTCAGCAAAGACCGTCTTCCCATGGTTCCGGACGGTATAAATCCGGCCTGCAGTGACCACCCGTTCTTCACTCTTCTCGTGACCGGCCCCGGTGAATCGGGACCGGATATCTGCTGTAGTATCTTTCCGATCGAATTTTGGCGGGTACAGAGGGATTCTCTCTTCCCGCAGCTTATCGATCTTTTCCAGCCGTGCCATGTCAAAATTGAGTCGATCGTGTGGCAGCTCCATGGTGCAATTCCCTTACCTACAAAGACTAACCGTGCATTTGAACCGGATCCGATTATTCCCCAAATATTATGGACCGAATGTATTCCGGCAACGTCTAACCCTGTTCAGACATATCTTGTGATGAGATGGGCTGGATCAGACCATAATAATACCGTGTACATACACTTAATAGTTTATGGGGGCCTGAATGCGAATTTAATCCTTTGCCTGGATATGATTATCCGTTTCCCGCATATCGGCCGATTTATCCGGTGAAGGGTCCCGGGGGTTCCCCGGACATCTTCCGCTTTATCTCGTCCAGCGCTTCCATGATGATGGTTTTTACCGTATCCATCTCATACATCAGGGCTCTCCTGAGTGGGACGAGCGCTCGCGGGTCTCCGATAAAGCCCAGAGCCCAGGCCGCTTTCTGTCTCACCCGCCAGTCCTCATCAGATTCCAAGGCCCTGATAAGAGGTTCCACGGCACGAGGATCCCCGAGTCGGGCGAGCGATTCGGCAGCCTTCCAGCGCCTCCCAACATTTTCGTCCGTAAGCATGCCGAGGAAATACCTCAGCCGTTGTTCATTTTCCTCAGTATCCTCTGTAGATCCTCTCGAAGGTTCTTCTCCGATCATTTTCCAATATCACCTTAATATCTGAAGGATTCCCTGGACCGGATCATATCAGCTCGTACTTCTGATCGAGGCCATTTTTTGAAAGTAACCATTTAATCCGCTTCGGATTGATGCATCTGCCTTTGCAGCTGGTAGTCCAATATATTCATACACCATATTGAAATACTTTCGAACGGTTTATTTGCACAGTATCATCGGGATGACTCCATGCCGACGGAGATCGAAGCGCTCTATAAACTCCATGATGGAAAATATGTCGTGGAGCTCATACTGACTGACGTCCGTCAGCTCTTTAACAGCCTCGATCCTTCGCCCTTCCGTGAGAAGGAACTGGATCGAAATGCAGAAGAATATATTTTCAATGCAGTCGGGGACATTCCTATCAGCAAACCAGTCGAACTGATGATCTACCTCCCCGCATCACGAATCACGCCGGAGATCTCCGAGGCGATCAAGTCCGGAATCCGTTATCATTTCCATTACCTGTCAGCGTATGAGGAGACCGAATTACGCCGCCTCAACCGCCGCGGGAGACGTTTCCTCTTCCTGGGAGTCGTGATCCTGTTCGGCGGGGTATTGACCAGTCAGGTGATCAGCTTATTCAGCCAGAATCTCCTCGCACGAGCCCTTCAGGATATTCTTTTGATCATCAGCTGGGTGACAATCTGGGAGCCTATTCACATATTTCTCTATGATCGCTCCCCGATAAACCAGAAAATTCAGATATATGACAAAATCTCGCGGATGGACGTTTTCGTCGGCCCGATTAAGGATGCACAACCGGTATAATCCCGGGCGATTCCTTAAGTTCTCGGATCACCCAGTATCCATTATGAATCGAGTGCTGCTACTCAGTGGAAGCCCCCGGCCGGATGGAAATGCAGCCCAGATATGCCGGGAATGCGCAAAAGTTATTGAAAACTGCGGTGTTTCAGCCGAAGTCATCACCCTTTCCGGGAAAAAAATCGAATCCTGCACTGCCTGTTATAAATGTGGAACACAGGGACTCTGTGTGCTGGACGACGGAGTGAATGAGATCATCGAAAAAATCCGGTCAGCGGACGGATTCGTGGTTGCAGCCCCGGTTTATTTTGGGACAGCGAGGGGTGATGTCATGGCCGCCCTCCAGCGGATCGGCATGGTTTCAATGGCAACGGACAATTTCCTTTCCTGGAAAGTAGGGGGTCCCATCGCTGTTGCGCGGAGGGGCGGTCATACGGCAACCATCCAGGAGATGCTTATGTTCTTCCTGATCAATGAGATGATCGTACCGGGGTCCAATTATTGGAATATGGTCTTTGGCAGAGATCCGGGGGATGTATGGAACGATACAGAAGGTATAGCAACAATTCGTCTCTTTGCCCAGAATGTGGCGGAACTGGTAAAAAAGTTAAATTGAGGGAAAGGACGCTCCCTGTACTGCATCCACCCGCGTCGATCTTATGTTAAGGAAGCGGATTGGATAGGCACCACTCAGTCAAGCATCAGGAATGATCGGATTTGTCAGGGAATATCATTGAGGTCAGAAACCTGTATCATATATACGGGGACTTCATTGCTGTGAACGATATCAGTTTCACTGTCGCAGAAGGAGAGATTTTTTCATTCCTCGGACCGAATGGCGCCGGAAAAAGCACAGCAATTAATGTTCTGACGACTCTGCTTAAGATCCAGAAAGGGGAGGCCATCGTCGCCGGTTATGATGTTTCCCGGCAGCCGGAACGAGTGAGGGAATCCATAGGGATTGTCTTTCAGGAGACCACGCTCGACCGTGACATGACCGTCTGGGAGATACTCGAGTTCCACGGCCGGCTCTACCGGATGCCGCGGGACTCCCGGATAGTACGAATCGCCGAACTGCTCGCCTTGGTGGAACTGGAGGGAAAACATGACATACGGGTGAAATATCTCTCCGGCGGGATGAAGCGGCGCCTTGAGATCGCCCGAGGTCTTATGACGCGGCCAAAGGTTCTGTTTCTCGATGAACCGACAATCGGGCTTGACCCCCAGACCCGTATGCGAATGTGGGATTATATCAAAGCGGTGAACAATGAGGGAACAACGATATTCCTTACAACCCATTACATGGACGAGGCAGACCAGCTGAGCGATCGCATCAGCATTATCGATCACGGAAGGATAGTGGTCACCGGTAGATCATGGGAACTAAAAAATACCCTCGGTGAAGACCTCATTTATCTGGAAACGAGCAATAATGATGCAAGCGATCGGATCCTCCGGGAGATCGAAAGCGTGAAGGACGTAACCCGGAAATCAAAGGGTCTCTCGGTCACGGTCAGTGAAGACGGAACCCGGGTTTTGCCAGGAATCATTGAACGCCTTCGTACCGAAGGCGTAACAATATCCACGGTAAACCTGAAGAAGCCCTCCATGGATGATGTCTTTGTCAGGTACACCGGCAGAGACCTGAGAGATGATGGGCAAGAGCGAGCTGGCGCATCGATCACCCGGGCGGGGGCAAGATAGCATGGATTACGGATTTACGACTATATACTGGAGGGATATGATTCGGTTTGTACGGTTCAAGTCCCTCCTGGTCTCCTCTCTGGTCCAGCCGGCGCTCTGGATGGCCTTCTTCGGGATTGCAATGGCAGCGAATTTTGATCGGCTGACGGCCGGGATTCCCCCGATACCCGGGGTTCCGAATGTCAGTTACCTGACATTCATGGCTGCGGGCGTCATCGCAATGACGACTCTTTTCACCAGTCTTTTTGGCGGGATAGTACTCCTCTTTGATAAAAACTGGGGCCTGATGAGGGAGATCATGGCGAGCCCTCTTCCCCGGGAGCATATCATCTTCGGGATCGCCCTTTCTGGTATGACGAAATCGTTTATTCAGGCGATCATCATCATGATATTCGGAATAATCCTCGGTGCCCAGTTCTTCCAGGGGTTTTCACCCATGCAGACCATTGCCGGAATACTGGGTATACTTCTTTTTGTCGGCATTTTTTCATTGGGTTTCCTCTTCCTCTCGGCTGCGATCTCTATCACGCTCGATAGCCCGGAAGGGTTACAGGGCATCATCACTCTTCTCACTATGCCCATCTTTTTTGCGAGCAATGCGCTCTATCCCATTACTGCATTCCCTCCGGTGCTTCAGGCTATCGCGGTGATAAATCCTTTGACCCATCTGGTCAACGGGATACGATATTTTGCCATCGGGGATAACTTCACATCGATTGGTATTCATTACATCGCCACACCCGGCCAGGTTTTCGTAAATTTCCTCGTACTGGTAGTATTCGCAGCATTGATGTTCTCACTGGCCTTATGGCGGTTTAAAAAAGCAGTGGTCACCTGACCAAGGTATGGAATTTACGCAGCCGCATCCTTGGGTTATCTGTCCGGTTTAATAATAAAATAGCCATTCAATTCAGACAGGTATCTACTCTCCGTCATATGGATTCATCTGTTTCATCCGGTTCTTTTAACACGAGAAACCCCGCCCCGGCCAGATTTTCCCGAAATCCGGCTACATGAAACTGGTCTGTAAGTGACATCGAACGTATCGCCCAACCGGGCAACGCTATTCCAAATTTCCAGCGCTCAGGAGACTGTTCCGGGATTATGTTTTCGATCTCCTGTAGGGACATTTCTTGAATCTTCTTCAGTGCATCAACAAAATGTGCTGCCGGGTACGCCCGCGGGACATGAAGGATAAGAGAAAAATCATCCAAACGTGAGCGAAGCTTTTGGTTCATGGCATCTTCCAGGCACAATCTCAGAATCATGTTAAAATTGCGTCCTTTACACGTCAGAATAACTAAATCTGTCCCTTTTTTCCCTTGGCGCTCCCAGACGTGAATTCCTTCGGGATGTATCCCTTCCGGAAATCCCGCAAGATATCGGGCAAGAATTTCCGTTTCTTCTCCCCCCATGGGGAGCGCCGTTCTCCCTCGCGCAAGTATTCTCCGGACTCCCTCACATACCGTCGGGGAAAAACCGGACTTCCCCCCAGTCCAGAATGTACCGGATGCCTGTTCCTCACCGGGAAGAACAATAACCCGCTTATGGTTATCATCGGACTTCACCAGTTTCCAGCTTTCACCCCCGAGTGAGAAACTTCCTCCCCTGCGGCTGCTGATAAACCGTGCATCAAGCCTGCCGATGACCTCTCCGTCCGGAGTGACTGCCCGGTATTCACCTCCACCCGCAATAACCGAGAAGAGATCTTTCCAGTTCGATCTCCCGAATGTTCGTTCTGCTTCAGGCCCTAGAAATAAGAGATCTCCGTCGGAGAGCAGGTATCCGGTTGATATCAAATGGGTGAGTATCATATCGAATGTCCGGGAGGAAATTTCCCGAAACGGTGCAAGCGTGAGAAGTGAGGTGTCGAGTTCCCTCCGGGATGTTCGTCCCGAGCGGTAAACGGAGAGGAGCAGCTGCTGGATAAGAACATTACAGGGGCGTTTGGGAGGTATGAGATCTTCTACCTCTTTTCTGCTCGCGCATTCGATAACTGCTGCCATACACAGCAGTTCACAGGAATTTTTAAGAACACATGCTACATAGGGAGGTTTTTCCCTTCGTCCGCTCCTTCCCATCCGTTGGAGGAATGAGGAGACCGAAGGCGGAGGTCCGACCTGGACTACCACATCAAGGTCTCCGATATCGATCCCGAGTTCGAGCGTGCTCGTGCAGATGATGCAGGCGCTGCCGGCATGGCTGAACGCTTCCTCTGCAGCATGCCTGGATGCAGGCGAAAGTGACGAATGGTGGATGGAAAGCCCGGCGACCCGCTCCCGGAGGTGCCGGGAAAGATCCTCTGCCTCACTTCGGCTGTTCACGAATACCAGGGCCTTTTTCCGGGTTACAATCCGCGCAATAGCCTCAGTTCGCCGCTTGTCATTGGGTTCTACAGTAAAAGAAAATTGTTTCTCGCGGGGAGGAATCGGAATACTGACGAGTTTCCCCGGATAGTTATCTGACCCCAGCCACAAGAGAACCTTATCGGGATTCCCTACAGTTGCAGAAAGTCCTATTCGCTGGACATGACCGCCGGCAATTCTGTCGAGGCGGTCGAGGAGCGCGATGAGATGAATTCCCCGCTCCGATTCCATCAGTGCATGCACTTCATCGATAATGATCGCCCGCAGGTTCCCAAGATCCCGGGCGAGAACCCGTTCCAGCAGAAGCACTTCGAGCGATTCAGGTGTGATCATGAGGATATGAGGGGGTTCTCCCTGTGGCCATGTACGGTCTCCTTTGGGTACATCACCATGCCATTTCATCACTTCAAGGCCTGTCGGTAAGCAGAATGCCGAGAACCTCTCCTCCTGATCATTGATCAGAGCTTTGAGCGGGGATATATAAAGCACAGCAACCCCTTCACTCCCCTCCTTGAGGACCCGGTCTATGACCGGGATCAGGGCTGCTTCGGTCTTCCCCCCTGCTGTCGGCGCAACGACAAGTGTGTCCTGACCCGAGCAGACTGCAACGTATGTCGATTCCTGAACTTCCCGGAGGATGCTCCACCCCAGCCTGTGGAGGAGTACCAGCTGAAGTGATTCATGCAGGGTCTCAAAGATCGATGGCACGGTCTTCATCCACCATTGGTGAGGAATAGTTATCTCTTTTCGGATGCGAACGGGGGCGATTGCAAACGTCTTATATATAGCAAAAAGGAAGGATTTAGCAAGGTAAACTCATGTCTGTTCCAATCGGTTTCGACAATTCTTTGAGGATACAGATAACAGGCACATTTTTCTCCCTTTTTAGATAGGGGACCAGAATCGCTGGATCCCCCGTAAAGGCACAATAAAAGAGTTTACCGGATGGTGTTTCAACATGTTAGGAATCTCTGACTCACAGATAATCATCGCATACGGGCTGTCAATCGGCCTTGCCATAATCTGTATGATATACGGATTATTGAACTGGAACAAGGGAGGGGTTTGATACGGATGGCAGTAAACTCTGCAACCCTCATTGTGGTAATCCTGGTCTATCTCGCAATCATCTTTTACCTCGGCTGGCTGGGGTATAAGAAAACCAAGGGCCACGAGGACTATCTCGTCGCGGGAAGAGAGGTCCATCCCGTGATCATCGCATTGTCGTATGGTGCGACATTCATCAGTACTTCCGCAATTGTAGGATTCGGAGGGCAGGCGGCGAATCTCGGCATGGGTCTGATATGGCTGACCGTCCTGAATATCGGCATCGGGATCCTGCTTGCCTTTGTCATATTCGGGAAGAAGACACGTGAGATTGGACAACGGTTGCAGGCAGTAACCTTCCCTGACCTCATGGGAAAGATCTACCGCTCCCAGTTCATGCGAATCGCATCAGGAATTGTCATCATCATCGGCATGCCCCTGTATACGGCTGCAGGACCGATTGGAGGAGCCCAGTTTATCAGAGAAACCATCGGCATTTCCTATAGCAGCTCCCTTATCGGTTTTGCGATCATTGTCGCAGTATATGTTATCTTTGGAGGGCTGATTGCCGTCATGTACACCGATGCGGTCCAGGGCGGGATCATGCTTGTCGGAATGACCATCCTTTTAATTGCCACGTATCTGATCCTCGGAGGGGTAACGGTCGCAAACAGTGCCCTTACCGCCCTGGCACCCCTTGTCCCTGACAGTCTGGCAAAAGGAGGAATGACGGGGTGGACCTCAATGCCCCTTTTTGGATCTCCAGTCTGGCTAACTATGATCACCACGCTTGTTCTCGGCGTGGGCATAGGAGTCCTCGCCCAACCGCAGCTGGTGGTCCGTTTCATGACCGCAAAAGACAGCAGGACATTGAACCGTGCTGTCCTCGTCGGCGGACCGTTCATCCTCATGATGACCGGCGTAGCGTTCACGGTGGGTGCGCTCACGAACGTCTACTTCTTCCGGACGGCAGGAACGATCGCCATCCAGGCTGCGGGAGGCAATGTCGATACCATCATCCCTATTTTCATCAATCAGGCTATGCCAGAATGGTTTGTTGTTATTTTCATGGTCACCCTTCTGGCAGCTGCCATGTCCACAATGAGTTCCCTCTTTCATGCGATGGGAACGGCACTGATCTGTGATCTATGGGGAAGGGGCCGCGAGTGTGGTCTTTCTGTTCGAAGAAACCAAATGGGGGTTCTGATCATGATCGTGGTCAGCGTCACTGTCGCATTCCTTATGCCGGTAAGCATTATCGCGGTCGCCACCGCGATGTTTATGGGACTCTGTGCCTCAGCATTCCTCCCGGTATTTGCGGTTGCGGTATATACGAAAAGGCCTGATCATACAGCGGCTAAGGCAAGTCTCGTTACCGGTGCCGTCATCTGGTTCTTGTGGGCGCTCTTTGTCAATACCCGGTATGCCACCGTATTCGGGCTATGCAAAGCCATCTACGGAGTTCCAAGCCTTCTCGGGTCTCCCTGGTCGTTTATAGACCCGCTCGTTATCGCTCTTCCCCTTTCAGCGCTCGTTATAGTCGTTCTGCAGGTCCGTTCTGTTCGGCAGTTAAAACAGGAAAGCACACCGTCTCCGGTATAACTTTCCCTTTTTTGAGGGGTCCCGGGTTACCCTCCTCCATCACTGACCCTGAGGATACCCTTGCCACCGTTTATACAGCTGATGATCGATCCTGAGCATATCCAGCACTTTTCCCACGATGTGATTGACCAGGTCATCGATTGTCTCCGGCCGGTGATAAAACCCTGGAGATGCTGGGAGAATCATGACACCCGCACTCGAAAGGGTGAGCATGTTCTTTAGGTGGATCTGATTGAAGGGGGTCTCTCTCGGTACGAGAATAAGGGGCCGTTTCTCTTTCAGGGTGCAGTCAGACGCGCGAAGAAGGAGATTGTCCGCAAAGCCGCAGGCGATGCCGGATACCGTCTTCATACTGCAGGGTATGATGATCATTCCCTCATGCCGGAAACTACCACTTGCGAGGGGAGATGTCATATCCATGCTCTCGTGGACCCGGGATGCAAGCCGCCGGACTTCATCCGCCTGAAAACACGTCTCGATTGCGATCATCTCCTCTGCGGTGCGGGTCATGACCAGATGAGTCTCGATTCCAAGCTCCTTTCCCACTTCCAGCAGCCGGATTCCATATATGATCCCGCTTGCTCCGGATAACCCCACGATCAGCTTCATCATTATACCTGTAAAGACTGGTATATCGTAATCAACCCATGAAGATATGCCTTTTCGTACTATTCCTTAAAAGAGCGAAGATCATGTTGTGAAAAATTATATTAAATATTTGGCGTTATGGCCATTATTCGGGCAGACTAAATGCCCGTTTAATCTTCGCTTTCAGTGCCTCTTTTCCATAGGCCCCCACTACCCTGTCAACCATCTTCCCATGTGAGAAAAAAAGTATGGTTGGAATCGCGGTTATTCCAAATCGGGTTGCAAGACGCGAATTTTCATCCGTGTTGCATTTTCCGAAGGAAACCTGACCGGCCATCTCCCCGGCCAGCTCTTCGACGATCGGAGAAACCATGCGACACGGTCCACACCAGTCAGCCCAGAAATCGATAACCAGTTGCGGGTACTCCCCGACGGCCTCGGCAAAGTGCGCTTCGTCGATCGGAATCACGGTAGGGTTACCTTTATTCGCCATTTTTTCCTGCATTTCACGGAGTTTCTTATCACGTATCTGTTCCAGATCATCAGCCATGAAGTAATCGTATGGCTATGAAAACGTTTAAGCTCTGTGGCCATGCGTTGAACGGCAGCCGGAATGGGTTAACTATATCAGCGCAGATTGTCAATATCAATACCTCATAAAAGCGAGGTAGGGTAGTCAGGATATCCCGACGGGCTCATAACCCGTAGACCGATGGTTCAAATCCATCCCTCGCTACTATTCTTTTTTTTTTAAAAAAAATTACGTGATTAGAGATCTGCTTCGAATGATTCGAGTTTTGCCTGGTACGTTCCTTCAACAAAGTCCACCACCGGCGTTTCTGAGTTCTCTCCGGTAATAGGGAGGGGATAACACCCAAGAAGGCATCCTGTGCAGAGGCTTTCCCGAGGAAGACCGATCGCGTTCACCAGGGCATCGAGCGAGATATGGTGCAATGAGGCGGCCGTGATCCGCTTCCGCACCTCCTCTTCTTCTTTATCGCTTGCGATCAATTCTGCCCGTGTTGGCATATCGACCCCGAGATAGCACGGTGCCCGAATCTGGGGAGAACCTATCCGCACATGTATCTCCCGGGCGCCCGCCTCATGCATGATATCTATGATCCTCCGGGATGTCGTGCCTCGAACAATACTGTCATCGACGAGCACGACAGATTTTCCTTTCAGATGTTCCCTGATAGGATTCAGTTTGATCCGGACCGCTTTTTCGCGTTCGGTCTGGGAGGGCATAATGAAAGTTCGACCCATATAGCGGTTTTTCATGAGACTTTCGACGAAGGGAATCCCTGAACGCTGTGAAAACCCGATCGCATATGCAGTTCCTGAGTCCGGAACGGGACAGACACTATCTGTGGTCACTGGTGCCTCTTCATAGAGTTTTCTCCCTATATTCCGCCGAACATCATAGACGAGCGCACCGTCGAGAACAGAATCCGCCCGCGCAAAATAAATATATTCAAAGATACAATGGGCCCGCCTGCTCGCGATAGCAATCTGTATGGCCTGCATGCCTTCCCCATCGATTCGGATCAGCTCACCGGGGTGTACATCCCTGATAAATGCGCCATTAAGGGCATCTACAGCCACGCTCTCTGAGGCAATAATGTACCCCTCGCCGGTTTTTCCCATGCAGAGCGGTTTAATCCCCAGGGGATCCCTGAAGGCATACAGGACGCCATCGATCATGAGAACCACTGCATAGGAGCCTTTGAGCATCCGCATGCAGTGATGGACTGCATCTTCTATGCATATGCCATTCCGGAGTTCATCGGTGAGAACCTTGGCGATTATCTCTGTATCCGTCGTGGTACAGAAGATCTGCCCACGCTGTTCATATTCATGGCGCAATTCCTCTGTATTTACCAGATTCCCGTTATGGGCAATGGAAATGATATGATCCCTGAAAAAAAATGTGAAAGGCTGAACATTTTCCGGTCGGTTCGCACCGGTGGTCGGGTATCGTACATGACCGATCCCGACCGTCCCCTGGAGTCCCTTCAGGATATCCGGATTAAATACTTCGGCGACCAGTCCCCTTGCCTTATGTTTGTGCAGGCACATGCCATCATACGTGACAATTCCTGCACTCTCCTGACCGCGATGCTGAAGAGCGTACAGGGCATAATAAATGGAGAGGGATACACCGCCAGCATCCACGATGCCAACGATACCGCACATGTTCCGACTCTTTTAATGGGTGGGGATCTTTGGTCGCTTTGTCAGCCACTTATAACCGCGTAATTTCGTGCTTCTTCCGAAACCACAGGCGGAACAGACTTTATGTCGGGCGTGGTACGAGATGCTGCCACACCGTCGGCATGCGATATGTGTCTTGTTCTGCCTTTTCCCCATGGATGGAGTACCCTTTGACATGATCTAACCTCTCCTTCATTCGACTGATGGTGAAATATATATTACATTATCTCCGCGGACAATCAGCGTACCGACACTCCGCACCTGTCCCTCCTCGATCTCCTCCGCCTTGTCGAGTACGAGGTTCATATGCACGTCATAGCCCTGGAGCACCCCGCGGAGCTCTCTTCCACCCTTCAGGGAAACGATGACAGGCTGACGGTTCAGCACCTGGTCCAAAATATCTAACGGCCTTTTTGTCATATATTCTCCCAATCCCATCACTCTGGAGTAATATAAGTGCGCGAGGTATCAAGATAAAGGTAGCGTCATGCACAGGAGATCTATGATCTCCATTCCCGCAGAACGATCCACTTTGGACCGCAATTTTGGGAAAAAAATTCCTGAAAATACCCTATTCTCTCGTTGATATATTTTTACCCGAGAAACGCAGACGTACCTCACGATGCATCAATGGCAAAGATTCAACTAAAAAAACGCCACCCGATCGGTAAGAGTGACGTTGTACGGCTGTTTGGCCGGCTCCGGGAGGAGTTAGGGGACGAGGCGGGCCTCTTCGTGAAGCAGCGGGTGGAGATCGTTGAGACAAACACCGATCTCGTAATATTTCTTATCGATAAAAAACCCGTGATTATGGATCTTCGCGGGGTTATTTTCCCGACGCTCCGCGGCGCATTGGAACACCCTTTTGCAGGACGCCGGCTGACCGTTGACTCTGGAGCCGTCAGTTTCGTGGTGAACGGTGCAGACGTTATGCGGCCCGGGGTGGTCTCCGTCACTGATGATGTCCGGGCGGGCAGTCCTGTTCAGATTGTGGAGGAACGGCATGGAAAACCGATTGCGATAGGAATCGCCCTCTTTACTGCCGACGAGATCCGTGCACGGGAAACCGGGAAGGTATGCAGGAACATACATCATGTGGGTGATGAAATCTGGACATTGGACTTCTGATCTCAGTTTCTGCATTGATCAAATTACCAGATCTGTATCCATATGACAGGAAAATGCGGGATTTTCATGATAGATACTATTAAATAAATCCCAATACACAATTTTTCGTATGGCAAAGATACTGGATACTCTCCTGGGACGTACATCGACGACCTCGGAGGATGATTATATGGACCTCGATCTCGCCTCATATGAAGAAGAAGAGGCCGGAGCACCTGCGCTCTATGTAAAGATTGCAACAGTCAGCGATATAAAGGATAGTCCGAAGATAAAGGATGAAGTATATAATGGTAATATTGTCATTGCTGATATCTCGCGTCTGAAAATGGACAAAGTCATGTACGAGCGGGTTTTAAAAGACCTGAAAGAAGTAGCAAAAGATGTGAATGGCGATATTATCGGGCTTGGAGACCAGCGGTATGTGGTCATTACGCCGATGTCGGTAAAGATATCCCGGGACAAGATCGGCGGGGTTGTGTAGTGCGGACGGTCGTGCCCGGTCCGTGCCCGATTTGCAATACAGAGGTTGAATATATCTACCAGACAGAAAATATCCCCTATTTTTCTGATATTCTTATTATCCGTGCAATGTGCGACAACTGCGGGTACCGATATGTGGACACGCAGGTGCTGACGGAGTCGGAGCCTTCCTGCTGGGAAATAGCGGTAACTTCTCCCGAAGATCTTAGTGTACGGATCGTCCGCAGTATGTCAGGTACGATACGCATCCCGGAGTTGGGAGTCCGGATAGATCCGGGTGTCGCCTGTGAGGGATTTGTGAGCAATGTCGAAGGTATCCTCTGTCGTATCGAGCAGATCATTGACATGGTGATCAGATCGGCCGATCACGAACAGCGGGAGGCCGCTCTTTCACTAAAAAAGAAGATCGCCGGTGTCAGGGAAGGGGTTATGCCCATGACCCTGATCATCGAGGATCCCTCCGGCAACAGCGTTATCATCGCGGACAAGGCAAAAAAGACCGAATATTGTGAGGAGTCCGGATGAGCGGGCTACAGGATCTCCTCATCGCGCAGCCGGACACCTGGTTCCGGGATAATTTCGCCGACAACTCGTGAACCAGGGATTTCCATAAGGATTGGTGGCACACTCACATCCGGAACAACATAGGCATACCCCATCCCCATGTTGAAGGTCCGGTACATTTCTGTTTCCGGTATGCCGGCTGATTCCGCCATCCAAGTGAAAAGTTTCTGAGGCTTCAAAGGATTCCTGATATCGAACCCGAACCTGCTGAGCCGCAGGAAATTCAGGAGTCCGCCACCGGTTATGTGGCACATGCCGTTCACACGGACCTTCTGTGAAACAGTCAGGCTCTCGTGGTAAATCCGGGTCGGTACCAGGAGCTCCTCTCCTATTGTCCTTCCGTTTCCACACGGTTCATCATAATCCGAATGCTGCTCGACCACTCGTCGCGCAAGGGTCAGACCGTTGCTATGTATTCCACTCGAGGGGACACCGATAATCCGGTCTCCAGGGCGGATTCTCTCTCCGGTGACGATTTTGTCCTTCTCCTGAACACCAAGGCACGTTCCGGCCAGATCAACCCCGGTAATCAGGCCCCTGAGGGTTGCCGTCTCTCCGCCAACAATATTAATATTCGCCCTCATTGCTCCCTCGTTAAGCCCAATCCCGATTTGGGACATTTTCTCGGAAGAGAGGCGATCTGTCGCAATATAGTCGACAAAAGCGATAGGTTCGACATTCATCACGTAGAGATCGTTCACGTTCATCGCAATGCAGTCGATTCCGACCGTTGTCCAGTTCTGGAGATGGTCTGCAACCAACATCTTTGTCCCCACGCCGTCTGTTGTCAGGGCAAAGATCTTCTTACCACCGTCGATGAGACCGGCAAAGTGCCCGACATCTCCCATCATCCGGTAGTCACCGCTCCGCCTGAAGGTGATCTGCCGGAGAAGGGCCTTGATCGCATCCGCCTCCAGTCCTATATCTACCCCGGCCTCACGGTAGGCATGTTCACTCATCGCATTCCTCTGAAAGCCGGAACTCATCGTGGAGGATGCGGACAGCCTTCGGCCCGTCTTCCTCTTTAACCACAAACGAAATATTCACCTCCGAAGAACCCTGGGAGATCATCTTCACGTTGATATCTGCATCTCCGAGCGCCGTAAATATTCTCCCCCCCGTCCCTTTGGCCCCCGCCATGCCTGACCCAACGACTGCAACGGCGCATATATCGCAGTTCGCGGTTACTTCTCGAATTACCCCCTGTTTTGCAAGAGGCGAGAGAGCATCCATCGCGTTCTCGAGCTGCATTTCATCGATTATCAACGATATATTCGCTTCCGATGAACCCTGGGAGATCATCATCACATTCACGTCCGCATCAGCGAGGGCAGAAAAGATCGCTTTTGCGACTCCCGGTCTCCCGATCATCTGGACTCCGGTGATATTAACCGCAGCTACCTTTTCGATGTAGGTAAGGGCTTTCACCACGCGACTTTCACATCGTTCGCCCCGGACAATTGCAGTACCCGGGTACGAAGGGTTAAAGGTGTTCCTGACCCGGACGATGATGTCTTTCTTCATGGCAGGCTCGATCGATCTTGGATGCATTACCTTTGCTCCGAAGAACGAGAGTTCCATGACTTCAAGATATGAAATAGAGGGAATGACACGGGCATCACCGATAACGCGGGGATCTGATGTCATAATTCCGTCGACATCGGTCCAGATCCATATTTCATCCGCATCGAGCCCCGCTCCTATCACTGCTGCCGAATAATCTGAACCACTTCTGCCAAGGGTTGTCACTATGCCTTTCTCCGTGCAACCCATGAAGCCCATAATCACCGGGACATTGCCGGTCAGCAGGGGCAAAATACGACCTTTGATATGCCCTTCGCTCGAAGGCAGGGCCATCGCCTCCCCATGCTGCGATGTGGTGATAATCCCCGCCTCGCAGCCGTCAAGAACAACGGACGGGATGCCCTTCTGGCGAAGTGCAGCCGATATGATCGGTGCATTAAGCCGTTCTCCAAACGTGATGATGTAATCCCGGGATCGGGGAGTCAGCTCACGGAGATTAAAAACCGCGTTCAGGATATTCTGGAGACTGTCCAATCGTTCTTCGAGCACATCACTGACCTCATCGGCCTGGTCTTTCGCCACCCCGTCGAGCACTTTCCAGTGCCGTAACCGAAGGGACTGTATAAAAGGTTCAATGGCGCTATTATCCCGGCTGTTCACGAGTTCGTGAGCTATTGCGATCATCTGGTCTGTTACACCCCGTTGGGCAGAGATCACGACTGCAACCTCATTTCCGGCCGAGTAATATTGGTGGATGATATCAACCACCCGGGAGACGCTTCCTGCATCGGCGACTGAAGTCCCGCCGAACTTCATTAAAAACCTCATTTTCGGCTCACTTTGTCCTTTACCAGCTATTTATGTACGTATAGACCCCACCTAATTAATAAGATGCCGTCGTGCGAAGTTATCGATTGTCATGTTCTCGTGATCGGGAGCGGCGGAGCTGGAGTACGGGCAGCGATAGAGGCCTCCGGGTATGGAGATACAGTGCTCGTATCAAAGACCATCGTCGGAAAAGGGGGCTGTACCACGATGGCTGAAGGCGGCTATAACGCAGTCCTCAGGGAAGGAGATTCATGTGATATTCATTTTGGCGACACTATGAAGGGGGGTGCTTATTTGAACGACCGCGAAATGGTTGAAATCCTCGTCCGTGAGTCCCCCGATCGCATGAACGACCTTATCCGGTGGGGAGCGGTCTTTGATATAACGGAAAAAGGGGAGATCGCACAACGGCCGTTCGGTGGACAACGATTTCCCCGTACCTGTTACGCAGGTGACAGGACGGGTCACGAGATGATGATGACCCTTCTCGAGCGGCTTTCTTCCTCTCCGGTCACCATCTACAATGAGATAGCAATCATTTCATTGCTTAAAGAAGGCGATACCGTGGGAGGAGCCCTCGGCCTGGATCGTAAAGGTGAGATGTTGGCATTCCGAGCTCACAACACGGTGCTTGCGACAGGCGGGGGTACTCGGATTTTTGATATATCCACCAATTCCTCCAGTGGGACCGGTGATGGATATGCGCTGGGATATCATGCAGGTGCCACGTTGATAGACATGGAACAGGTACAGTTCCACCCGACGGGTGCGATACATCCCTATGATGCCCGGGGCAGGCTGGTGACCGAAGCGGTCCGCGGGGAGGGAGGTATCCTGAAGAACTGCCATGGGGAGCGGTTCATGGAACGATATGACAAGGAGCGGATGGAACTCTCCACGCGGGATGTGGTCGCTCGAGCCATCGCCACCGAAATCCTCGAGGGCAAGGGGACCATTAATGGGGGTGTTTACCTGGATGTCACCCATCTCCCCGCCTCTCGGATAGAGGAGCGGCTACCTGTCATGCTTGAGCAGTTCCTCACATTCGGGGTGGATATCAGAACAGAGCCGATGGAAGTCGCTCCAACGGCACATCATATGATGGGTGGCCTCCGTATCACCCCCGAATGTAAGACAACAGTTCCGGGTCTCTTTGCCTGTGGGGAGGTTTCAGGAGGAGTGCACGGGGCAAACCGCCTCGGCGGTAATGCTCTTGCGGAAACGCAGGTATTCGGAAAGCGGGCCGGTGAGGCAGCAGGAAAATCACCCGATCGGAATATCCTGATCGATGATAACCAGATCTCAATCCAGGAGGACAGGCTTAATCGATTTCTCTGCGGGGAGATCAATACCGCAAATGCGATACAGTCCCTGCGATCTGCGATGTGGGAGGGGGCGGGCATCTTCCGCACCGCAGAAGGTCTTGAAAATACCCTCGTCACCATCGGTCATCTTTCAACATTGGATCTCTATGCCGCGACACCCTACAACCTTGCAGAGTGCTGTATATTTGAGAATATGTGTACAACCGCCTCACTTGTCGTCCGGGGTGCTTTGCTCCGAAAAGAGTCCCGGGGCGCACATGTCCGGAGAGATGTTAAACAGGCCTGGGATGCCGAACATTCACCGTACCGGCATACATACCTGTCTTGCAACGTGGCAGGCATAGAAACAGGTGTATGGGCATGAAGGATCTAACGGTCAGAGTCTTCCGGTTCAACCCCGATTTCGATCAGGCGCCCCGGTATGAGACGTACCAAATCCGGGTGAACGAAGGGGCAAGGGTACTGCACGCACTTCATGCGATCCATGATGAACTCGATCCAACCCTCTCCTATCGGTACTGCTGCAGTTCGGGCCAGTGCGGTTCCTGTGCTGTACGGGTCAACGGGGAACCCCGTCTTGCCTGCATGGAAGAGGCCACGGATGGGATGATGATCGAGCCCCTCGACCTCCCGATCAAAAAAGATCTTGTAGTGGATATGGAACCGATGCTCTCTCTCCTTCCGGTCATCGAGCCCGGAATGGAATGCAGGTTGCCAACACGGGAGGAGATCGAGCTGATGAAGCCTCTCCGGAGCTGCATCGAATGTCTCGCCTGCGTCTCGGCGTGTCCGGCCCTGAAAGTGGCTGAATTTGCAGGTCCGACGGCGATGCGCCAGCAAATGCGACTCGCTCTCGATTCCCGGGATACAAAAGACCGGATTTCGGAAGCGATCGAACAGGGACTCTTTACCTGCACCACCTGCCAGAAATGTGTTGAGGTCTGCCCGAAAGAGATTCGGACACCGGGTAAAGCGGTGGAGAAGCTGCGTGAGCTTGCGAACCGGAGGGGCCTGACCCTCCCCCGGCACCAGGAGGTCTCCCGGCTTATCGAGGAGACAGGCAGGAGTGTTACCCGGAGTGGACCAACCTTCCTCGAGCAGGTTCCCGAAATAATCGAACCGTACGGGGAGGTCCGGGGGGAGGTCGGATTTTTCATCGGGTGCATGTATAATTGCCGCCTTCCCCGGACTGCCCTCGATATGATTGAAGTAATGCGGAGAAACGGTATACGAGTAATCATTCCCCATGAACAGGTCTGTTGTGGATCTCCTCTTATCAGAACGGGTCAGACGGGCTTACTTCCGAACCTGATGCAGAGAAATATTGATGCATTTGCCTTCCGCGGTATAAAGATGGTCATGACGATGTGTGCCGGTTGCGGGGCAACGCTGAAAAAGGACTATCAAACGCCATTCGAGGTACTCGATGTGACCGAAGTCCTGACCCGGTTTGGTATCGAATCGCCGGAAAGGCTTCCCGTTCGGGCGACCTATCACGATCCGTGCCATCTCCTGAGAGGTCAGGGCATATCTGAGGAGCCGAGAGAGCTTTTGAAAAAGGCGGTTACTGAGTTTGTAGAAATGCCTGCCCAATGCTGCGGTGCCGGGGGTGGTGTCCGTTCAGGTCTCCCCGATGAGGCGGCAGCCTTGGGAACGGTACGGGGAGAGGAGATTCGAAAAACCGGTGCAGATCTGGTCGTAACTGCATGCCCGTTCTGTGAGTTCCATATCCGGGAACATACCGATGTTCCCGTGAAACACATCGCGACCGTCCTCCTTGAGGCATACCAGAAAAAGGACCGGAAGAATGCCGTAACAGCCCAAGGCTGCGAATAATTTCCGACCCTGTTTTCCTGTTTTATACAGATCTTTCCGGATCTAGAATCATGCAGAGACGAGTACGGAAAAGAGGAAATATTCCCCGGGAAATAAAACCGCCTATTCCCAGGAATCTGTCATTATTCTGATATGAAAGCATAAAAATTTATTTTCTTATCATTGCACCGATCGCACCGCCGATCCATCCGAGGATAACGAAATATATGACGACGATGAATACCAACAGAACACCTGCAAATACGGCGAACGGTTCAAGAATCCCCTGCAGGATTGCGGTACCCAGCAAATAATCGATGGAGACTACAACCCCCCCAATGATACCCGCAATCAGTCCCGCCTTACCACCCTCAATGAGGTTCCGCCGCACAATCAGGCCCGCGACCAGCCCGCCGATGAAAGGGCCGAGAAGGGGGATAAATTTCAATAAATTTACGGTAATAAGCGCGAAGGCGAGCATCACCAGGAATCCTATTATGACCGCCATCCAGAATTTGTCCCGCTCTTCTACCATGGGAAAAAAATCAGTGGAACCATTATAAATAGATTCGGAATTGACTTGAAGGCTTGATTTCACCCTCTTGGCGCGAATTCTGCCGGATACGGAGGTCCCGGAAAACAACCTGCCAATCACCCAGTATCGATCTTCAGAAAAGAGATTATTTGCACATGTTCCTCACCCGCTATCCGGGTCTACTGATAGTCCGGCGATTCCAGGAAGTACAGATCAAATCAGGAAGGGAAAAAGAGTAAGAAGGACGCAGATACTGATTGGAATCGTGAGATTGTCATCCACGGGCGAGATCAACTCTACCATACCGGCAACAACCGATATCGTTCCCGCGCCTGCAGGGCTGACTATCAGGAGGAGCGGGAAAAAAGTTGCGATTATTCCGAATACAGTCCCTTCCAGGGTTTTATTATTCCATATCCGTGTTTTTCCGAATCGTTTCCCTGCAATGGCTGCAACGGAATCGAGTATGGAAAGCGCAACAACTGCCGGAGCGACGACCGGTACCGGGAACACAATCAGGCAGAACAGAGCACTGGCGGTAAAATAGAGAGCACCTCTCCCGGGAAGTGAATCCTCCCGATCGAGATATTTTACGAACCGGGAGATGAAGGGTATTGGATATCCCCGTCCTATCAATTCTGAGAGGATCAGGCCTGCAAGTAGAGCGAGGGCGAGAATTTCTATTACGAATTCGCGCGGGAGGGTGATGATGAGACCGGCAATCGCGAGGCCGAACACGAGATGGACAAGTTTCCGGATCGTTTCCCGCATGAGAAAAACTTCAATCCCGCGGGTAGTTAATGTAACTGTTCACTCCCGGGTATAACCGCCTGTTTGCGGGATATCATAAAATATACGGCTCCTCCAGAGGAGCGTTCATAAGATATCATGGCAATATCCTTCTGAACAGATTGCCACAATGTATCACTCCCGGGGTGGTGGAGGAGTATCTTAAACTCTTTTCCCTTCCGGGTTCTTGCCATAGAGACCCGATTTCGCCTGCCTATACAACCCAGGTTAAATATATTACGATCGATAACATTCCAATCCCACAATTCACGAATGAATTCTGGACTTCCGGGCAGCGAAGGGCTTCTTCTATTCACGAGATCTCATATCGGGCCTGCTTTAAACCCCAACTCCCTCATTTTTTCATCGGGCTCCTTACGGATATCAACGATGTGGTATATGACCCTTTTAGTGGACGGGGAACGACCGTAATCGAAGCCGGTTTAATGGACAGGCGTTGTATTGCAAATGATGCAAATCCGCTGTCCCGGATCCTTATCAGACCACGTTTCTTTGCACCTAATCTGCAGGATGTAAAAACCCGCCTCGCAGAGATCCCGATATTCTATCAATCGGAAGCGGAGATCGATCTCAGCATGTTTTATCAGGGGAAAACCGAGGCGGAGATTGTCTCGCTCAGGGAATATCTGAACGATCGCAAACGAACAGGTGCAGAGGATGAGGTGGACGGGTGGATACGTATGGTAGCGACCAATCGCCTGACGGGACATTCAAAGGGATTTTTCTCAGTTTATACTCTTCCGCCCAACCAGGCGGTCAGCAGGGAAAGTCAGATAAAGATAAACGAAAAGAGAAAACAGATTCCGGAATATCGAAATACCCATGATATTATCCTGAAAAAAACAGCATCCCTCCTCCGGACCCTCACTTCTGAGGATCGGACGAATCTTAGAAAAAATGGAGAGTCTGCCCTTTATTTCTCGGAAGATGCTCGAACTGTCAGGGGAATCGAGGATGGAACTGTCGGGCTTACGGTGACTTCACCCCCCTTCCTTGATGTCGTGCAATATCCGAAGGATAACTGGCTTCGATGCTGGTTCAATTCGATCGATGATACGGAGATCTTCTCTGCAATCACCTTGGCGAGGACCCTTTCCGGATGGGAGAACGTAATGGGACGGGTGTTCCATGAACTTTTCCGGGTGACGGCTCCTGGCGGCTGGGTCGCGTTCGAGGTAGGGGAGGTCCGAAAAGGGACTATCCGGCTTGAAAATGCGGTAGTTCCTCTCGGGCACGCTGCAGGGTTCACTCCCGTCTGCATTCTGATCAACCGGCAGCAATTCACGAAGACCGCCCATATATGGGGTATAGATAACAATGCGAATGGAACGAACACAAATCGGATCGTTATTTTCAGGAAAGAGGATGATAGGTTCGGGGAATCGTAAACCCCCGGGTATGTAGGTCTGAACCTCACCGCGTCATCAGGTATTCATACGCTTCGAGAGCGGCCTTGGCACCTTCCCCCGAAGCGGTGATGATCTGCTTGGTTTTGATATTCGTTACATCTCCCGCCGCATAGATCCCCGGGACATCCGTGTGGCAGTTGATATCAACAATAATCTCCTTTTGATCGTTCATTGCAACGACGTCTTCCAGAAATCCGGTATTTGGTACCCATCCTATCTCGGTGAACAGACCGTCCAGATCTATCTTTGTCTCTGTCCCTTTCAGGCGATCCTTAAGGGTTACACCAGTAAGAGCGGTCTCCCCATGGAGGGCAGAAATGTCACTGTCGAGATGGGTGATAATGTTTTTCTTCGTCTGGTAAAGGTTCTTGTATACATCGTCCGCACGGATTTTACTCCGTACGATCAGGTGTACTTCCCGGGCGATACCACTCATTTCGATCGCCGTCTGGAGGGCTGAATTCCCACCGCCTGCAACCGCAACGATTTTGTCCTTAAAGAGAGGTCCATCGCAGGTGGAGCAGATGGAGAGTCCCTTCCCGAGGTACCGGTCCTCTCCCTCCACCCCGAGTTTGCGGGGCCGCTTTCCCTGGGCTAGAATAATGGCTTTTCCCCGGTAAACATCCCCTGTAATAGTATTCAGAACGAATAGATCATCGGATTGGGTCAGGCTTACCACACTATCCAGTTCGAGATGAACTTTCTGCGATCTGATCTGTTCTTCAAATTTTCGCATCAGCTCGTCCCCGGTGATCATCCGGTACCCCATGTAATTTTCGACCGTCCAGCTTTCCAGTGCCTGGCCACCGATATTTTCACTGATAAGAACCGTTTTTAATGATTTGCGTGCGCAATAAACCCCTGCGGTAAGGCCAGCCGGTCCTGCCCCGACGATAAGGATATCATAGACCTCCTCCGCCTTCACTGCCCCGAAGAGTTCGTTGAAACGGGCCGGATCGAAACCCACGATCACCTCGTCTCCAACCGTTGTGACCGGAACACCATATTGTCCGGAGATCTCGATCATCCTCTTTGCCGCTTCGCGATCTTCTCCGACATCGATGCTTGTATACGCTACCCCGTGTTTTTCGAGGAATGCCTTTACCATCCGGCAATAAGGGCAACTTTTGGTTGAGTAGACTGAGACCTCTGGCATTTGATCGAGGTTTATCTGAGTAAAGATAAAGATATTGGCGCAGTAGCGGAGGGGAGGGGAGAATAGCTTACCTGACCAAATCGGAGAAAGATTTTCATAACGTTTCCTTCAAATTTTTTTGGAAAATGAAGAGATTCCATCCCGGTTATGGGATCTCTTTGAAGACTTTCTTGAATGCCTTGCAAACCGGACACTGGTCAGGAGGGGTGCCGAAGAAAATATTCCCGCAAACCGGACATATGAACATCTTTTTTGCGGTGAGATCGCGTTTCTCTTTCACCGCCTTCAGTGCTTCCGTGAAGAGAAAAGCATGCACTTCCTCAACCTTCATGGCATACGTGAATGCAAGTGCCGCATCGCTCTTCTTTTCATTTTCCGCATCCATTACAAAACCCGGATACATCTCGGTGAACTCGTTGGTCTCGCCGGAGATGGCAGCCTTCAGGTTTTCTTCCGTCGTGCCAATGGCCTCTAGCACCTTCAACAATCTCCTCGCATGAATGGCTTCTGCCTCTGATGCAGCAAGAAAAAGGCGGGCAATATTCGTGAGTCCTTCCTGAGCCGCTTTTTCGGAAAATGCCTGGTACTTCCTGTTTGCCTGGGATTCCCCGGCAAAAGCGGTGATTGCATCATCTCGAGTTTTCATACGATACAGTTGAGCAAAACCCCTTATGAATGTATTCACCGGGGCTCTCGCGAAAAGTCGTTGACAAAAAAGAACCCTTTTCAACTCCATCATCCAGTAATTCTCATCAACAGTTTTACGAACACCATACGAGGATACAAAACGAATCGCATGAAACGCATCAGGGAACTCCCCGAACAGGACCGACCACGGGAGAAGCTCGAAAAAAAAGGCGCATCTGCGCTCTCCGACCGGGAACTCGTCGCTGCAATAATTGGAGGGGGAATCCAGGAAAGGGATGTTCTCGAGGTCGCCGGCGATATTGTGCGGCGGCTTGAGAAAGGACCGCCATTCAGCTATGATAATTTTCGGGGGATTAAGGGGGTAGGCCCGGCAAAGGCATCACAAATTCTGGCCTGTTTCGAACTATCCCGCCGGTACGGAAGGTCCGTCGACGGGGCACGGATCGGCACACCTGCCGATGTTCTGCCGCTTGTGGCTTTCCTTGCCCCCTTGAAACAGGAACACTTTGTCTGTATCACCCTGAACGGTGCGGGGGAGGTATTAGGGAACCGGACGATTACCGTCGGGCTCCTCAACCACAGCCTGGTACATCCGCGGGAAGTGTTTGCCGATGCGATCACAGACCGGGCAGCATCCATCATCTGCGTCCACAACCACCCTTCAGGAAGTCTGGAAGCAAGCACCCAGGACATCATGATAACGCGGCAGCTCGTAAGCGCCGGTGAAATCCTCGGGATACGGGTGCTCGATCATATTATCGTAACAAAACAGGGCCACCTTTCCCTGAAGGAAAAGGGACTTTTCTAGATCACCAGAGAACAGGTGGTTATGGGACACTGTTCCATAACGGGATACCCCTTCAGGATTCCGCGATCCTTTTCCCGAGTTTGAATCCTTTCTTATAGGCCTCTTCCAGTAATTCCGGATGGGTGGTGATATCCCGGAGGTGATCCATATCCCGGATTAATAGCTCATCCCGGTATTTAACGTCGATAATGGTAAAGAATGCCTTTACGGTCATTATTGCACCATCGAAAACCTCCGGCACATTCATTCCCGATATCGAAATAAAGAGTCCCTCTCTCTTCTTTTTTTTCTCGTCCGGTACGAGCGATGTTTTCCGGAAAAATTTTCCCATGAAAAATACCTGGAATCGATCCATGAATGACTTGAGTTTTCCGGGGATACCCATAGTCATGATGGGAGTGGCAATGATGAGCCCGTCAAGATTACGGAATTTATCATATATAGGCGTCACATCATCCTCCATCTGGCAGGTCTCGTGTTCCATGCAAAAAAAGATCTCCATGCAGGGCTCGAACTCCAGGAAGGGAACAATAATCTTTTCTACCTCGCACCCGGCGTCTTCTGCTCCTTGCAGCGCCCGATCCAGTAATTTAGCGGTATTTCCCTCAGGAAGCGGGCTCCCCAGGAGTCCGATGATTTTTCGTCCCATGCAGGAATGTTATGGATTCGGTTTTCCCATATACTTTTGGAATTTCTCCGTTAACTTACCCCGGGATTTACGTGTATTGCACCGATTTTCCGGTAAATCCATCTCATTGGAAGGAACAAAAGTCATAAATAATTTCTACGTCCAATGAAACGAATTGGTGATAGATCTGACCGAAGAGAAAACTTTGAAGGCTGGCCAGAAAGTCGGTCCCGGTAAGTATGTATGTCTGGATTGTGGAAGCGAATATAACCTGGATAAAAGCGAACAAGACCTGCGCAAATGTCCAAGTTGTGCGTGTGAGGAATACCAGTGCTTCCCGATACACCATATCAGGCCCGACATTAAAACACCAGAGGATGCAAGAAACCCGCCGAAACGTGGAAAAAGCAACCAATAGATTATATTTTTGCATTTAAGGGTAGGCGGAAGCGATTCGCAGAGGAAAGGTCGGAAATACGGGGGGTAAATATTTCCGGAAACCGTGTACTATCATGCATTAAGAGTTCATGAAAGGGTGTTTGAAATGGTAAATGTGTCCAAGACAGGCGAAGTGTACGAATGCGAGATATGCGGTAACGTCGTGGTGGTAAAGGTCGTCGGTGGTGGCGAGCTGGTCTGCTGCGGAGAACCGATGAAACTGGTTAAAGAGTGATAAACATGGATAAACAACTCAAGGATCTGGAAGAGAAGATCGGAAAAGTCCCTCTGATCTTCAAGGAATTGAAAGATCTCGACCCGGAATTGTATAAGTCAGTAATGGGTCTCGATCAGATGGTATGGAAAGACGGCGCTCTGTCCAAGAAGACAAAAAAACTGATCGCAATTGCGATTGCCGCTGCCCTCCGGGACAGACATGCGGTACGGGCTCAGATGGCAGGCGCAAAACACCTCGGGATCACGAAGGAAGAGCTGGATGAAACCCTTCGCGTCACCTTCCTGCTCGCTGGGATGCCGGCATACGTGTACGGGAAGGCTGCCGCAGAGGAATTGCTGAAGTGATCGTATGTGTGGGGAATACGGCACCAATGCAATGCCGATCATCGGTGAGCCTGCCCCGGACTTCGACGCGATAACGACCCAGGGACCGATCAAACTCTCCGATCTGAAGGGGAAGTGGGTGGTGATGTTCTCCCACCCGGCAGACTTTACACCGGTCTGCACGACCGAGTTCATGGCATTCGCCCAGGTTGCAGATGAGTTAAAGGCGCTGAACGTCCAGCTGATCGGACTTTCCATCGATAGCGTTCCCTCTCATCTTGCATGGATCCGGAACTTAAAGGAAAAGATGGGAGTCCAGATCACGTTTCCGATCATCGCAGACCTGGATATGAAGATCGCGAAAACGTACGGGATGATCCACCCCGGGTCTAGCTCGACCGCAACCGTTCGGACCGTCTTTTTTATCGATGACAAGGGAACACTCCGGGCAATGTTCTATTATCCCCTGACAAATGGACGGTATATGCCCGAGATCATCCGTCTGGTCAAGGCCTTCCAGACAACGGATACATACGGGGTTTCGACCCCGGCCAACTGGCAGCCGGGAGATAAGGTCGTCGTACCAGCGCCCCGGACCGCGGCAGAGATGGAAAAACGGATGAGCGAAGGGTACGAGTGTAAAGAATGGTACCTCTGTTTTAAAAAGGTCTAAAGGTAACCGCTTTTTCCCATTTTTTTTACATTGACATTTATCATAAATTGTGTCCGATTTGAAAATGATTTCTGTAATCCTCATTTTATTGAAAATAAGCCACGGATTTTCTTTATAAAAGATTTCTTCATATTATATATTTCTTCCTGAAAAAATATAAGTTAAGAGAGCGTCAGGTGTATCTTGTATGAGAGCTCTTCAAGGTGGTGTACTTATTGTCATCGTAATACTCGCGATGACAACCGGTGCAGTCTCAGCGGTAAAATATGGCACGTTGAATGTCACGACCATTCCCTCGGCCCCTCCAGTTGCGAATGTGTTTCTGAACGGTTCACAGGTGGGTGTGACGGTTCCTCCTTTTTCAATGTCTCTACCGGTTGGGTACTATGCATTGAAACTGACCGTGACCACACCTCCCGATACTTATAAAGATTATAACAAGGTCATCCGTATCCGGAATAACGTGACCACTACGGTGGTCGCGTTGATGAAGTTTCTCCCGCCTCCCCCGGTACTGAAATTAGGAAATCTTAACGTCTCGTCATCGCCGGGTCAGGCAGAAATCTTCCTGAATGGCACGGATACGGGGAAAATAACTCCTGCCGCTTCCGGGAATGAAAGGCAGATAGCTAATCTTGCAGTTGGGACATATGAGGTTAAACTCACAAAACCCGGATATCTGGATTATATCGCGATAGTGAAAATCACGAATAATACGACGAAGCATGTGAACGCAGTCCTGCAGGTATACAATGGCCCATATACCGGTACACTCAATGTTTCCTCGATTCCATCCGGCGCGACCCTGTTCCTGAACAATTCGAACAAGGGTCCTACCCCCCAATTGATAACCGGACTCCCGGTCGGCACATACCAGTTGAACCTGACCCTGCCGGGGTATTACGAATTCAACCAGACGGTCGAAGTCACATCGGGTAATACGACCACCGTGATCGCCCTTATGCAGGCGCTTCCTCCGCCGCCGACCTTGAAATTCGGCAATATCTCAGTCGATTCGCTCCCGCATGGAGCCCATGTATTTCTGAACAATTCAAGCCAGGGCACCACTCCGCAATTGATCTCCCATTTGCCGATCGGCGATTACAATGTTCGGCTGACCAAACCGGGTTACCTGGATTATAACCAGACGGTCACCGTCATGGATGGGCAGACGTATCCGTTATACATATTCCTGCAACCCATCCCGCCCGGAAACCTTGTCATCAATTCGACACCGAACGGGGCAACGATCTACATCATTAATCCGGATGGCATGGGAAGCTACCCCGGGTTTACCAACACGACCCTCTACAATATCAAGCCCGGATTATACTGGGTACAGCTGCAGCAGTACGGCCACGGGGTGAATTATACGAATGTCATGGTCAATCCGGGAGAAACAGCCGTCGTCGATCTGATCCTTCCCAAACTCCTTCCTAACTTCCCCGGCGTATAATTTTTTTAAAAATCAGGAGGATATGCAATATGAATGAGGATATCGTAACCGGAGGGTTCAATCAAATATATTCGTCGATTCGGTACAAGGAAAAGTAATGCATCGATTATTAGATTTTCATTGTTCTTACCTCCTGATCGAACGGTTCATTAACTATTTGTTCCCCGGACACGAACCTCACCGGTATGGCGATTAAGGTCCTCGCATTTGCAGGCAGTCCCCGGAGATTTGGAAACTCTGAGATCCTCCTCGACTGGGTTCTGGCTGAGATGGGAAAGGAGCCGGATGTGACCATCGATAAGATCATACTGACCGAGGCGGACGTGCACCCGTGCAGGGGCTGCAATGCCTGCGAGGTGCTGAACCAGTGCGTACAGCGGGACGGAATGGACATCATTGACGAGAAGATCATTGCCGCCGACTGCATCATCCTCGCGGCTCCCATCTTCTGCATGGGGATCAGCGCACAGGCAAAGGCGCTGGTCGACCGTGCACAGGTGTTTCGATCCCGGAAATATGTCCTGAAACTTCCCGTTGTTCCCCCTGAGCGCCTGGGAAAACGACTCGGAGTCTTCCTTTCAACTGCAGGGCAGACCTGGGACCATGTTTTCGACGGTGCAATCCCGTCCGTTAAGTGCTTCTTTCATGTTATTGACGTAAAAGATCGCGATATCCACTATCTGCTGGTAAATGGGGTGGATAAGAGTGGCGAAATTTCATCGCATCCCACCGCTCAACGCGATGCCGTTCAGCTTGCCCATGATGTGATTAGCGAACTCCGGCGACGTCTCGCCGGGTGATCGCATATGGTGGTCACCGTTCTTGGCATATCAGGAAGCCCTCACCGGCATGGCAATACGGAAACACTCCTTGACAGCTTTCTTGACGGTGCGCGGGAATCCCGGGGAACGGTCGACAAGGTGATCCTGAAAGATCTCTATTATTCGCCCTGCCTTGGATGCAATGTCTGTCACAAAGAAGGGGAATGTGTCGTTAGAGACGAGGCAATCGAATTGTTCAAACGAATCGGAATGGCAGATTGCCTGGCAGTTGCATCTCCCATCTACAGTATGGGAATAACTGCCGAATTAAAAGGACTGATTGACCGTGCACAATACATCTGGGCACAGAAGTTTATATTAAAGACGCTGTATTTCACCGATGAACATATCAGGCACCATAAGGGGGTATTCATCTCAACTGCCGGACTCTCCTGGGATAATGTTTTTGATGCCGCGTTTCCCGCGATAACGGCGTTTTTCAATACGCTCGGTTTCGAATATTACGATAACATCATCGCAAACGAGATGGACCGTTATCACGGCATTCATGGGCACCCGACCGCCCTTCAGGAGGCAAATGCAAAAGGGAGAGAGATCGTGAGGCTCATCGGCGGGTTGAAAGAGGAAGAGTAGACTTGCCGGCTCTTCCCCGAAATTCTTCTTTCCTGGTACTACACGATGAGAGGATACAACGTCGCAATCAGGATTCCGAAGGAAGCCACGATGAGGAGGGCAAAGACCGGGGGACTCCATGCAAGCACCTTTTTCCCATCCAGTACGCTCACCGGCAGCATATTGAATGCTGCAACCATCGCATTGACCTGGAGACCTACCATCCCTATGAGACCGGTAATAAATTGTCCTTCTCCGTTCAGAAAACCGGATGCCAGGAACAGCACCCCAAAGGGTATGCACAGGATGAGATTGGTTAGTGGGCCCACAGCGGAGATCTTCCCGTTCTGTTCGCGAGTGATACCCGTCCCATAGATCATCGTCGCACCCGGCGCTGCGAAGACAATGCCAACCAGCGCAGCAAGTGCCACAGCGACCAGAAGCATAATGTTGTCCTTACGGAATTCAGCCCAGTATCCGTATTTGAGTGCCGAGAACTTGTGGGCAAGCTCGTGAAGGATGAACCCGATACCCACGGTTATGAGGGAGACCCCGAAATAGAGAAAGAATTCGGGAAGTACGAGCTGCTTGCCCCGGATAAAAATAAGGGTGAACGCGATGGAGATGGCGATCCAGGCAATAAGAAGGTCATTTCGTTCCCTTCTGGTAATCCGTTCCAACATGTAGATATCAGCTTATCTGATCTGTTGTCTTCCCCCTTATGTTCTTGGGTTCATTTTCCCCGGTTGGCATCCTCTCTTTGGAGATATTTGTTTCCGGCAGAGCTCTCTTGATTTTACAGACGGCGCCTCCCGGATTTCTTTTCGTCAGGATCTAAATAGGGATTTTCTCTATAAGGAGTGCCACCAGATTTATGTCGTCCGCGACCCGGTACTAGTACATGCCTGTCGCTGCGTTAAGAGAGGAGATAAGTCTAATCGATGCACAGATCATCGCTCTGATTGCCGAACGCCAGAAACTTGCCAGAAAGATTGCCCAGGCAAAGTTCAACGAGGGTCTTCCTATACATGACGAGGAACGGACAAGGCAGGTTCTGGAAGATGCATTCAATATTGCGGTGGAACAGAAGATCAATCCGGTTCTGGTACGGGAGATCTTTTCCGTTTTGATTGCGATGAGTGAAGAGCGACAGCGGGAATGCTCAGGGGAGGGGAACCTCCCCTGAAAATTTCGGTCTTCATCAAAAGAAGAGTTCGGCGATAATAAATGCCCCGATCCCAATCATGACCGCACCCATGATGAGCCTCACCATCATCCGGTGTTCCAGACGCCACCGGTTGAGCCGTTCAGGGGGGATTCCAAAGGAGATTATAAGGAGGATGGCAACAAGCGGCAGCACGAATATGACATTATAGAGGAGCAGGTACGGTAAGCCTGCAGTTATCGTGCCCTGATGGGAAAGCAATGATAAAATGGCGAGATAGATACCGCCGGTGCAGGGAAGTTCAAACATCCCCACAAGGATCCCGAGGACGAACGCTGCTGGCAGGGATCCCTTTTTCACATATGCATCTATGACCCCCTTCCGGGATTCTGGGATCGCAAGGAAAGCTCCCTTATCTCCAAAAAAAGCATCCCTGATGGTGATCAACCCGAAGAGGATTGCAAGGGAGGCGGCGATCACGGAGAAAATTCTTGATATCCCGGATACCTGGACAATTGCAAATATACCCAATCCGGAGAGGAAGTAAAAAATGAATACGGCGATGATATAAATCGTCCCGACAAGGAGCATTTTCCGCCGGGAATCAAGGGCGATGAGAGAGATGAGGAGAAAAATGAGCACGGAAAATGCACAGGGATTGATTCCATCGATCAGCGCTGCGGAGACGATCAAGGGGATGGTCAACTGGGAAGAAATATGCTCCTCAACCGGAGTCACTATGGGAGAAGGCGGTATCGTCCCGGTTGGGTTCGCCCGCTCCGCCTCGATTGCATCCGTTAGATTGGCTTTGATCGCATCATACCCGGTTATCTCTTGAGTTCCGACAAAGACCGACGGGACGAGCGAAAACGGATGCCCATACCGCTCGCTCATCTCCTGGAATAACTCCTCGTTCGTCGCATTATCAAAGATGTCAAATGCCCTGACCTGCACGTCAGGTTGTTCCCGGGCAACCTCCTCAATGTAAGGGATCGCTTTCTGGCAGTCTCCACAGTGCTGGTTATAGAAAAAATATACGACGATCGTCCCGGATGGTATCGTTTCACTCGGAACCGAATAGGTAAGCGGTGGTTCGTCGGATACCGCGGATCCGTGTGCCACGAGAATGCACAGGAACAGCAGACCCAGCACGAGGAGGTGGGCCGGTTTATTGGCGATTGTATACCCAAAAATGCCCGTTCCTGTGTGTGTTATAGATGGCGATGTCTTTTCCGTGATCTTCTACCCCTTGTAGAGCATCGTCCCGACACCCTCATTCGTAAAAAGCTCGAGGAGGAGATTATGTCCGATATTGCCATTGATCACGTGAGCATAAGAGACTCCGCACTGGACGGCTTTCATTATCGATGCCATTTTCGGGATCATTCCTTCACTGATCGCTCCGGAGGTCAGCATATCCTCCGCTTCGGTGAGGCTTAGTCGTCGATATACCTTCGTTCTCCCTGCATCCATGATACCGTCAACATCTGTCATTGTTATCAACTTGTAGGCCGATAATGCAATCGCGATATCCCCTGCCGCCGTATCAGCGTTAATATTCAATCCCTGTCCGTTTCGATCGATGGCTATCGGGGATATCACCGGGATATACTGATTGTCAAGAAGGATATGAAGAATCGAGGGGTCAATCTCTTCTATCTCCCCGACGTGTCCGAGGTCGACCTCATGTACTTTTCCCTGTATATTGACCTTCTGAGGTTCCATCTTCCTTCCGATTATCAGGTTCCCGTCATTTCCCGAGAGGCCGATACCCCGTGCCCCACATTTTGCGATGAGAGAGACTATCCCCGAATTGATTTTCCCGACCAGGACCATCTGTGCAATTTCCAGGGTTTCCTGGTCAGTAACCCGAAGGCCTCCAACAAATTTGGATTCTTTACCCAGCGCCTTCATCTTTGTGGTAATCTCGGGGCCACCTCCGTGAACCAGCACGACCCGGATCCCCACATACTGGAGAAGGACAGCGTTTTTTATCGCGTTCTCCAGGATTTGCGGGTCGATCATCGCATGACCGCCAAGTTTGATGACCATCACCTTGCCGTGGAACTGCTGGATGTAGGGCAATGCTTCCATGAGAACTTCTTCACGCTTCATGTTGTGTATCTCCCGTTAATCTCCACGTATTTCTCCGTCAGGTCGCATCCCCATGCGGTCGCCTCACCGCTCCCGCCGCCCAGATCAAGCTCAAAGATTACGTGTTTTCCCACCATCGCACCTTTTGCAGCATCCAGATCGACAACGATCTCTCCGGAGAGTACCAGGGGGTACCGTGACATCCCATCGCTGATCCAGAGGGAGAAAGCGTTCGGATCGAAATCGACACCCGCCCTTCCTGCAGCGGCGACAACCCTCCCCCAGTTTGGATCTTCTCCATATACCGCTGTTTTGACGAGCGGGGACCCCACTATAGTCCGGGCCACTATGGCTGCATTCTCTTCATTCCCGGCCCCCCGAACCGTAACCTCGAGGAGTTTTGTCACTCCCTCCCCATCACGGGCGATCTGAATCGCAAGAGAACGGCAGCATTCTTCCAGAGCATCTGATAGAATCTTCATTTTTACGCGGCCACATTCACCGGTCGCGGTGATCAGGGCGAGATCATTGGTACTTGTATCTCCATCGACAACGATGCGATTGAATGTCCGGTTGACTGCCTGCTTGAGGATATTCCTCAGGATACGGGGTTCAACTGCTGCATCTGTATATAGGAAAGCAAGCATTGTGCCCATCATGGGTGCGATCATACCGCTCCCTTTCGTGATACCGCCGACCGAAAATGAATCCCTTTTGACCAGGGCATGTTTCGGGAAGGTGTCGGTCGTCATGATCGCCTCAGCCGCTAAATCTTCCCCTCGCCTTCCCCGTTCGAGGAGGGGAGCGATCCGACTCGCCTGATCCTCTATCCGGGGCAGGTCCAGATACCGCCCGATCACACCGGTACTCGCAACACCCACATTCTCTGGTTCAATGTGCAACTGCTCACCTGCAATCGAAGCCATTGTACAGGCATCCTGATATCCTCTTTCGCCCGTATAGGCATTTGCACAGCCGCTGTTCACGATGACTCCTTCAAGAACACCACGGCGTATGCGATCCTCCATCAGCTCGATAGGTGGTGCTCGTACCCGATTTGTGGTAAAGACTCCGGCAGCGGAGCCCCCTGCCTTAATCAGGGCAAGGCCATACTTCCCCTCCTTGATACCGTACGCGGTTACCCCTTCAACGCTGCAAATGCTTCTCAACGATTTCTCCTCTCATGCATGCTTCTCTTCAAATTCCGAACCTACTCCCTGGACGATATCCGCGCGAGTGATGATCCCCACCACCTTTTCGTCACGAACCACCGGTAGCCGGGCAATCTTCCGCTTTAGCATGATCGAAGCTGCTTCCTCGATATCGGTATCCTCGGTCACGGTGATGACGGGGTGACTCATCACACTACTGACCGGAATATCTCCGATATCTGAGAGCGCGCGTTTTGTCTTTTCCCAGTTGATGTACTCCCGTATGGGGACTTCTATCAGCTCAAGCGGTGAAGGGAGCCAGAGGTCATCCGATATATTTCCGGTCTCTAAGAGAGATAGAATATCCGATTCGGTAACGATACCAGCCAATTTTTCTCCGTCTACAACCGGAAGCCCCCCGATATGGTTTTTTTTCAACAGCCCTGCAGCCACACGCACAGCAGCATGGATCGGGACCACAATCGGATCCCTTGTCATAACATCACGTACAAGCATTATATTCACCTCTCAAGGCAGCACTCCCGCTGCCCTGAGGCCATCGCGTTCATCATATCCACACATAATATTCATATTCTGTATCGCCTGGCCACTCGCACCCTTGACAAGATTGTCAATTGCGGTAACTGCAACCACCCGTGCCCCTTCACTTTCGACCATTACATCACAGAAATTGCTTCCCCTTACTGAAGCAAGCATCGGTCGCTGGTACCTGACAAATATCTCCTTCTGATAATAGGATCGGTACAGTTGTTCCACTTCCTCCTGCTCCATCGGCTCTCGCAGAAGGATATGGGCGGTGGTTAGAATTCCCCGGTTCACCGGGACCAGATGAGGGGTAAAGAAGCATCTTGCCGTAGAACCGAGCCGCACTAATTCCATCTTCATCTCAGCGAGGTGCCGGTGAGAGGTCCACTTGTACGGGTTGATATTATCTCCGACATTCGGGTAGTGTGTGACAGCCGATGGGTTGTCGCCTGCTCCACTTACACCTGTTTTGGAATCATAAATAACGGAATCAGCGTACTTTGCAAGGGGAGCGGCGGCAATAGTAGCTCCTGTCGGGAAACATCCGGGATTTGCCACAAACTTTGATCCCATACACTCCTTACGGTGAAATTCCGGCAATCCATACGGAGCCTCAAAGTAATCGGTATGACTCACTTCATACACCTTCTCGTAGATCTCCTTTGGAAGCCGGTAATCAGCGCTCAGGTCCACCACTTTAATCCCCTGATCAAGAAGGGGTCGAACATATGCCATCGCAGCGGTGTGGGGGACTGCAAGGAACACAAAGTCTGCATCGATCGCTGTGATCGCGGGGTTCGAGAAACAGAGATCGGTAAACCGCTTCAGATGAGGATGCACCTGATCAACCGGCTTTCCGTCATATTTACGCGATGTTGCACAGACAATGTCCGCTGAAGGGTGTGAGAGAAGCAGCCTTATCAGGTCCCCACCGGTGTATCCGGACGCACCAATGATGGCAATTTTCATAAAAGACTATTTAATTTGGATAATTTAATGCTTTTTACCTCGCCACTCCCCCGCGCTAGATCCGGGTATATTGAATTTCTCCCGTCAGGGGTCGCGTGTTTGTAAGAGCATAATCATTAATAATTATAATGATTAATCATTAAAATAAGAATACCGGAGGTGTGGAAGTCAATATCGACTGGAGGAGAGGATACTGGTTTACATACGAGAAAAACCGGAAAATGAGTAGGAGAGAGAACAATGATCAGGACTGCGTTGAAGAGACGTGGTTAAGAGAAAGTCCGTGGTCCGGCCTGTGATCGTAATCTTTCGATGAAGCTGGCCACCTTCGAAAGCATTTCATATCGTCATGCACGATTGGTTTTATCCATGGGAATAGGTGCACACATGAAGGAATCATTTGATGTTCCACTGGGCGGGGAGGGAAAGTATTACTATCCCGACTCTCGGTATAAAGAAAACGCCTGGACAAGGGATTATGATCAGGCGTACCAGGAGTTCCTGGCTGACCCTGCTTCATTCTGGGCAAAGATTGCTGATAAGCTGGATTGGTTCAAACCCTGGGATAAGGTGCTGGAATGGGATTACCCGTACGCCAAGTGGTTCGTCAATGCAAAATTAAATATCACCCACAACTGCCTCGACCGTCAGGTGAACAATCATCGCCGGAATAAGGTGGCACTCATCTGGCGGGGCGAAGACGGGGAAGAGCGGATCTTTACGTATAACAAGCTTCAGCAGGAAGTAATGCGGTTCGCAAACGGACTGAAGAAGCTCGGGATACAAAAAGGTGATCGGGTCTGCATTTATATGCCCCTCGTGCCAGAGCAGATCATTGCCATGCTGGCATGTGCACGGATCGGTGCCGTCCATAGTGTGGTATTCGGCGGATTCGGGGTTAGCGCCCTGAATATGAGAATAAGGGACGCCGATGCAAAGGTTGTCATCACCGCTGATGTGGCAATCCGGAGAGGAAAGTCCATCCAATTGAAAACGATTGTAGAGGAGGCGATCATCAATGCGCCAAGTGTGGAGAAGGTCGTTGTACTCCGTCGGGAACACGAGAATCCTGTTGAACTCCATAAAGAGATGGAGGTCGATTATTACGATCTGATCAAGGATGTGAGTGCGGAATGCCCTCCCGAGATCATGGATGCGGAAGACCCGCTCTTCATCCTTTATACAAGCGGATCCACCGGGGCGCCGAAGGGGATCGTTCATACCTGCGGCGGTTATATGGTCGGGACATACTATACGAGCCTCCACGTATTCGATATCAAGGACAACGATGTATACTGGTGCACTGCCGACCCAGGATGGATCACCGGCCATAGTTATATTATCTACGGGCCGTTTGCTGTCGGAGCAACCGTGGTCATAACCGAGTCAACACCTGATTACCCGGATCCCGGCTCATTCTGGAAGATTGTTCAGGATCTTGGAGTTACCATATTCTATACGGCTCCGACGGCAATTCGCATGTTCATGAAAGTCGGGGATAAGTGGCCCGCACAATATAATCTCAAATCGCTCCGTGTCCTCGGTTCGGTCGGAGAACCACTGAACCCCGAGGCCTTCATCTGGTATCACAAAAATATCGGCGGCGGCAGATGCCCGATTGTGGACACCTGGTGGCAGACCGAGACCGGCATGCAGATGATAACTACGATGATCGGAGAGCCTATGCGCCCCGGTTTCGCCGGAAAAGCCATTCCAGGGGTGATAGCAGATGTTGTCGATAAACAAGGTAACTCGGTCCCGCCTGGTACGGGAGGTTTCCTCGTTATCAGGCAGCCATGGCCAGCGATGCTCCGAACCGTCTATAAAAACGATGAGCGATATCGACAATACTGGAACACCATTGAGAATTGCTACACTGCCGGAGACCTCGCGGTGAGAGGAGAGGACAACTATATCATGGTGATCGGGCGGGCTGATGATATCATCATTGTTGCCGGGCATAACATCGGCACTGCCGAAGTGGAGAGCGCCCTCGTATCACATCAGGCGGTCGCTGAAGCAGCCGTTATCGGGAAACCCGATCCCGTCAAGGGGAACACAATCAAGGCCTTTGTCATACTCCGGGTGGGTTTTGCGCCAAGCGAGAAACTCAAATCGGACCTGATCTATCATGTCCGGATGACACTCGGACCGATTGCTATGCCACAGGAGATAGATTTCGTCGATAAACTCCCAAAAACGAGAAGCGGAAAGATCATGCGAAGGGTTTTAAAGGCAAAGGAGCTCAGGAATGGACCCCGGGGACGTCTCCACGCTGGAAGAATAATCATCCATTTTTTGGGAGGTAACAATGGATATTATGCCAGATCAAGCAGATATGCGCCTGTTTGGACGACCCCTCGAGCAGGGGAGATGGGGCCTGGTGATTATAGGGTTGATCATCAATCTCTGTTTGGGCACGATCTACTCCTGGAGCGTGTTCGTCGCTCCACTGACCACGTATTTCACCGACATCCTCCATCAACAGGTGACTGCAAATGATGTACTCCTGCCCTTTTCGGTATTTCTCGCTTTTTTTGCAATTGCCATGCCACTGACAGGGAGATATATCGAGACGCATGGTCCACGGAATATTACTATCATCGGCGGTATCCTTACGGGGCTCGGGTGGCTTCTTGCGTCGACAGTAACCTCCATCCAGATGCTCTACATCGTGTATGGAATTATCGGGGGTATCGGTGTCGGTATCACCTATGGCGTTCCGGTGGCGGTTGCGGCGCGATGGTTCCCGGATCGCAGGGGTCTCGCGGTCGGCCTCACCGTGCTCGGGTTCGGCTTCTCTGCTTTTCTGACCGCGAACATTGCCGGATACCTGATCAGTATGTACGGGGTACTGAATACGTTTCGTATCTTCGGGATTGCATTCGTTATCCTGCTCATTCTGCTTGCGCTTCCACTCCGTTTCCCGCCTGCTGGCTGGAAACCGGCGGGATGGACACCACCAATACCAAAGCCCGGGGAGCAGGTGACATGTGAGTGTAACCGTTCGGAAATGGTCCGTACTGCTTCATTTTACGGACTCTGGATATGTTTCTTTATAGGCTGCCTTGCCGGCCTGATGGCCATTTCAATCGCCAAACCCGTCGGGACTGAAGTCGGTATCGCTGGAGGACTCGCCACTCTGCTGGTTGGTTTCTTTGCAATATTCAATGGAGCGGGAAGGCCGGTCTTTGGGGCACTAACCGACCGGATCACCCCAAGGAAGACGGTGCTCCTCTCGTTCATCCTGATCGCCTTCGCATCACTGATACTCTGGCAGGTTCCGGGGGTCCTCTCGTATATCCTCGCCTTTGCAATCCTCTGGGGGACGTTGGGCGGATGGCTCGCCATTGCCCCGACCACCACCGGAAGTTACTTTGGCACCTGTGATTATCCCCGGTGCTATGGAATAGTCTTTCTGGCCTATGGGGCAGGAGCGATCGCCGGCCCGCAACTTGCCGGCTTCATCAAGACAACGTCCGGAAATTACAGCGGAGTATTCCCGTACGTGTTTATCCTCGCGATTATCGGTCTTATCGTTGCGTTTGGACTGGTGAGAACCCCGAGAACAATTCAGAAAACGGAAAAAATCCCATAATTTTATGGAAATCGGACACTCTGGTTTGAATATGGCTGCACGATCTCGCGGAACCGCTGAAGCTGCAAGGAACGGGGATACAGGATCTTCCTGTTCCTTATATATGGCATTTTTTTTAGCTTTTTATGTGCATTAGCCGATAATCAAGTCCGTTCGGGATGCAATAGTCGTTTATGCTGAGCGATTCGATACCCCGAAATTACCGAGATGTAGTCGCCAAATGTGTGATCCAGATCCGGATCTCCGGTGTCGACGAAGAGAGCCGCAGTCTGGGAAAGTTTGTATGGAGTCGCTACAACGATTATATGCTTAATTCCTATTTGTTTCAGCACTTCCGGGCTTACCTGTTGTGTTCCCCGTCCAAGGACAAAACCCTGGGCCCCGATCGGGCTGATGATCAGCCAGACACGCTCCCCGGAGGAGGTGAAAGCAAGGATATCCTTCTCGTCCAGGTCAGCCCCGATGAGCAGTCCATCCCGGACTGCATCAAATCCAAGCAGAGTCTTCTTAATCCCCTGTCGCTCAGCGATATGCCGTGTGGTTGTCCCCGGTCCCAGGATGTATATGCTCCCTGATTGCATCAGTTCATCGATAAAGCGAGCGATCTCTTCTTTTGCCCGTTCTTCATCGGGATCCTCATAGACCCGTTTTGCTCCCTGCAGCATCTCCGGGATATAGGGGACCCGGGCATACCCGTACAGACGGGTCCGGAGTTCTCCCCGACGGTACGCATCCTCATCGACATCGACCACCTCAGACTCCCTGAATTTTATCTGGTCATTCCTCATAAGAATCTCCCCGGCTGCAGTTGGGTTCACTGCAAAAACTGCAGAATACATTTTGACACCTGCCGGGATTCCCAGAATCGGCACCCGGTCCCCGATACTATCGAAGACATCACGTGCAGTACCGTCTCCCCCGCAAAAAAGGATCAGGTCGACACCATATTCAAGGAACCTTCGGCAGGCCTCCTTTGTGTCGTTTGCCGTGCTCTCTCCGGAATACTGATAGAGCACAGAGTACCGTGAGATCCCCGATTCGATGAGAATATTCTCTCCCATTTCGGCTGAACAGGTGAGAAAAAGAAACAGCCGGGAGCGTAGAATCTCCAAAGTTTGCAGCGCCCGCGCCCCGGATATCGGACGGGCGCCTCGCATGAGCGCTTCCCCGGCCATATCATCCGTGCCCTTCAGGCCAACCCGGCCGCCCATTCCGGCAACGGGATTAACAAGGAACCCGATTCGATTCATGCAGGAAAAATGGATGGTTCAGGGAATCTGGGGCAGATGAGAGAGAGACTCCCGGATAAGTTCGGCGGGATACTCATAATCCACCAGCTTCCCGGCGTAAAATGCGTCGTATGATGACATGTCAAAGTCTCCATGGCCCGAATTATTGAACAGAATCGTCTTTGCTTCTCCGGTTTCCCTGCACCGGATCGCTTCATCGATGGCCGCTTTAACCGCGTGAGCTGATTCGGGGGCAACTATGAATCCCTCAGTCCGTGCAAATGTCTGCGCGGCCTGGAAGACTTCGGTCTGATAACATGATGTGGCACGTATCACGCCGTCGTGCACAAGCCGTGAGACGAGAGGGGAATCTCCATGATATCTCAATCCTCCGGCATGTATGGCCGGAGGGACAAAGTCGTGCCCGAGGGTATACATCTTCAGGATAGGTGCCAGCCCGGCTTCGTCACCGAAGTCATAGGCATACACCCCTTTGGTCAGAGTGGGGCATGCAGCCGGCTCAACCGCGATGATTTCAACATCGGGATGACGGCCTTTCAGCTTGTCTCCCGCGAATGGGAATGAGATACCAGCAAAATTTGAGCCTCCACCTACACATCCGATGACAATATCGGGATATTCATCCACCATTGCGAGCTGTTCACGGGCCTCTTGACCGATGATCGTCTGGTGGAGACAGACATGATTCAGCACGGAACCAAGGGAGTAATTCGTATCGGAGTGGGTAGCTGCATCCTCAACTGCTTCGGATATGGCAATTCCGAGGCTGCCCGGGGTATCCGGGTCCTTCTCGAGCATGGCTTTCCCGGATGCCGTCTTGGTCGACGGGCTCGGAATGCATTCCGCTCCCCATACCTGCATCATGCTCTTCCGGTAGGGTTTCTGCATATAACTGGAGCGAACCATGTAAACCGTACATTTCAACCCGTAGTGCTGTGTTGCAAAGGCAAGGGCCGAGCCCCACTGTCCTGCACCCGTTTCAGTTGCAATTCGTTCAATACCCTCTTCTCTGTTATAGTACGCCTGGGGAACTGCGGTATTCGGTTTGTGACTCCCTGCCGGACTTACTCCCTCCCACTTGTAGAATATCTTGGCCGGGGTCTTCAGGAAGCGTTCCAGACGTCTCGCCCTGTATAGCGGACTCGGTCTCCAGAAGTGTAGCACATCCTGCACCTCATCAGGTATATCGATATATCGCTGGTTACTGACTTCCTGCATAATCAGTTCCATCGGGAAGATTGCCTTTAAATCATCAGGTGTAACCGGTTTTTTGGTCTGTGGGTGGAGCGGCGGATCGAGCGGACTCGGAAGATCGGCCTGAATATTATACCATTTCCTTGGCATCTGCTCTTCGTCAAGGAGAATCTTCGTCTGCATAACCCCATGTTTTGTATTGTATCATTATATACATTATGGAACAAAATTGTTGATTGATGTATATAGTGTATTTCCAGATAAGGTTTCAATGGGGAATTCGCCCTCTTTTCCATAAACATTCGTTTCTGGTAATACCCATAGATGGCCTTCTGATTTTTAACAGGCCAGCGAAAACGAAGCCCTTGGGATAGGATATTTTCCCCCATCAGAGCAGACTAACTTTCAGCTCCCCTCGTATCGTATCAAATACGGCGACTGTTGACATCCCGGTAAGGTATCCGCATATCTCCCCGGGGTTTGCCACGAGGGTCTTCCCTTCTCTTTCAGACATGGGGCGATGCGTATGTCCACAGACTATAAGATCGAAATATCCTGATGCACGAAGACTCCTGAGCAGGGATTCCTCATGACCATGGAGCAGACCTATACGGAGTGAATCAGCCGATAATTCTACGAAATTGCCGCGGATTTCTATTCCAATCTCCTGATCACTCCGGGTTATGAGCATCTCACGATCTCCGTCATTATTACCAAACACCCCGATCATCGGTGCCTTCAGACCACCAAGAACGGGTATTACAAACGGCGAGACATAATCCCCGGTATGCAATACGAGCTCTGCCTTTTGCTCGTTCATAAAAGAGACTGCTTCCCGTGTTTTCGGAAGGTTATCGTGGGAGTCCCCCATAAGACCGATCAACATAATTCATCGAATACATTATATGAACCGGGATCGTGATATAGGGGGGATATCAGTCAAACTAAGGCCGGTAACATTCTTGCACCTCAACCCTCTTTCTCGAGGATCTTTTGAAGGATCTCCGCCATTCTCTGCTCGCTTCATCAACCGGCACCAGTTCAATATCATCTGGAGAAGAAACACCAATCCCCATTTCCACCGCTCGGGCAATTTGTTCGAGTCCCATGATGCGGCCCTGCGTAACCTCCGGGGTTGATCCGAAATGTCTCAGGATTGCAACGGAGACAACATCGATCGCAACCCGGTCATTGGCTGCGAGGAGAATGTGTGGGAATATACGTTCGCCGCGCTCCGGACCCCCATAACTGAATCCCTCGATCGCATCCATTAACACAAGATCAACGGGATAGAACTGATTGATCTCCGCGATCATCAGCCGTTGATAGGGGGATCCATGAAGATTATACATGAAATCATTGGATATGCCCAGTACCCGTTTTGCGACCAGACCTACGGAATTTTTAAGAGAGAGGGTGAAGTACCCTCCAAACCGGTGAGTTTTCAAACAACACGTCTGCAGCACCGGGTAACCGGAGAAGAGCTGGGCCGGGAGAAAAAGGCCTTCAGGCCAGTGTGATTCGGGGCCGGAATAAACCGCCACTCACCCGCGGGAAGTTCATCGAGGACGGATACCGAGAATTTTAGTTCTTTCGCGAGTTTCATTACGCCGAGACCTTCAAGAACCCGACGGGTGTCCCCCATGCCACTCCGCTCCAGCAGCCGGATCTCCCTGCCGCCGGAGCGATGAATCTCTGTGACCACCGCCCGGAGTGTGTCGATATGGGTGGAGCCTGGGAAGGGGTCCGCACTATTGAAATTTGCTTTAAGAATACTGTCTTTTTCTGAAAATTTTGACATATCGCAGGCAGTCATGAGGGAACGGATGCCATACATCCGGTCTTTCGTGGAAACGAGAAATACCTTAGAAATCATGGACTCCCTTCCATAATCTACGAAGACGTCCTGCGATAAAGAATATCTGCCGGGTATACGTTTCAATATCACCCAACTCCCCGGCAGGGAACCTGGTCATGTATAACCGAAATATTTCAATTTCTGAAAGGAGAGAGATACGGATACTTTTAAATAAGTGAATGATACCCCATTAAGCATAGACAGGTGTTTGAATGAAAAAATCCTTATTTTTCCTAGCGGTTGCGTTCATCGTAATTGCCGCTTTCTCCGGGGTGGTTTCCGCCCAGGGAACTCCCTCGCTCGGGGGGGAAGTTGGTTATTTCGCGATCACAACAGTCCCTTCGGGAGCGGACGTGTACTTCGATGATCAGTATCAGGGATTGTCACCGGTCACGGTTCAGGTATTCAGTACAGGGAACCCCAGCCATGATCTGCGGGTCCAGAAAGCAGGTTTTGAACCCGTGGAAGAGGTACTGAACCAGAACCCGGCAGCAGGAGAGACGATTCCAATAAATATTGCATTGACGCCGATTCCCACAATTTTGCCCACCACTTCGCCGCCGGGATCGCAATTCGGGTACTACCGGATCGTGAGTGTTCCGGCGGGGGGAAATGTGTTGTTCGATGGAGTATCCTATGGAGCCGCACCGGTCTCGGTCCAGGTGTACACCACGGCAACTCCCCAGCACACCCTTATAGTTACCCTATCCGGGTACCAGCAATACACGCAGCAAATCGCTGGAAACCCAACCAGTGGCCAGGTTATCACGGTTACCGCGACCTTGACCCCCATTCAGTCGACCGGTAACATCTATGTCAACTCGAATCCATCGGGGGCCACTGCGTACCTTGATGGTGCTGCCAGCCAGAGGACTCCCTCAACGTTTTATGGAGTGAAGGCCGGCTCCCATACGCTCCAGATAGTGTATTCCGGGTATCAGGACTACTGGACCTATCCTGTTGTGACCCCTGGTCAGACAACGAATGTCTTTGCAACCCTGGTGCCCCTACAGAATACCGGTTCACTCAGCGTCCAGTCGACGCCGAGTGGGGCCGGGCTCTACGTGGACAGCGGATATCGGGGGGAAACTCCACAAACGATCGGCAACCTGGTTCAGGGAAGCCATAACGTGTTACTCCGGCTGGCAGGTTATCAGGACTACGTAACCACGGTATCGATAACCGCAGGGCAGACAACAAGGATTTCGCCTGTCCTCCAGCCGATTGTAAACCCATCGGTCGGGTATATTTTAGTCAGCTCGACACCACCCGGTGCATCCATTTATCTTGATGGTGTGTATCAGGGTCAGACTTCGGCCGGGAACCAGTATGATATCACGGGTGTTACACCCGGGGCCCATTCGATCCTGCTCCGGCTGAGCGGGTATCAGGATTATGCCGATACCATCACGATATCGGCCGGGCAGATCGTTACGGTGAATCCGACACTCGTCCCTCTGGTAAAACCGCCATCCACAGGAAGCGTCCAGATCAGTTCATCGCCATCGGGTGCAGAGGCCTATCTGGATAATGTGTTCCAGGGGTACACACCGCTTACCCTCCAGAATGTAGCCGTGGGTTCTCATGTTGTCACACTCAAACTCGCAGGATATAACGACTTCCAGACGACTATACAAGTGACGGCGGGACAGATCACCCAGTTGACACCCACACTGACTCCGGTTTCGACGGCAACTCCCACACCTACCCAGTCGGGAAGCATTCCGATTGCAGTTCTCGGGGCACTGGTCTCTCTCGGGATCTTCACGTGGCGAAAGAGGCAGTAACAGGATTCCTTTTTTTTTCTTGGTATTTATTCTTCCATTCCTGTTCGTTTATACCGGGTTTGACCTGTGTTCCTAATGCGCTGGCCTTCCCTTTCAGAGAGCGGTGTTGATATAGCTGATTGGCTATTCTACTGATATGCAGATGCATATCGGAGGAAAAGATGTCGATGCCGCGAAACATGGCTGGATCACAGTCACCAACCCAGCTTCCGGCGATCCGGTCGATAAAGTCCCTGATGGAACTTCAGATGATGTCGAGCAGGCTGTTGCGGCCGCGGAGCATGCGTTCCACGACTGGGCCGGTAGAACCCCGAGGGAAAGGGGAATTATCCTCATGCATGCGGCGGAAGGTGTTCGCTCCGAATATCAGGAAATCGCCAGGCTTCTTTCCACCGAGCAGGGAAAACCGCTGAAAGAGGCAATGGACGAAGTTCGTGGATTCGCAAATGTCCTGGAATTTTATGCATCGATTGCCGGTCACCTGATCGGTCAGGCGGTTCCTCTTGGTTCAACCGGGGATCTCATCGTCGCCCGGGAACCACTTGGCGTATGTGGTGCGATTATTCCCTGGAACATGCCTGCCATTATCATGGGATGGAAATGCGGACCCGCTCTCCTTTCCGGCAATACAATCGTCCTCAAACCCGCTTCCACCACTCCCCTCGCGAACCTCCGCCTGGCTCAGGTGATGGAGCGCTCCGGCCTCCCGGCGGGAGTCCTCAACCTGGTGACCGGACGTGGTGAGACGGTCGGAGAGGCGATCGTAAAACATCCCGTGATCCGCAAAGTATCGTTTACCGGAAGCACGGAGACGGGTCGATGGGTTAGTGAATATGCAGGAAAACACCTGAAAGAAGTGACCCTCGAACTGGGGGGGTCTGACCCGATGATAGTCTGGAGAGATGCACCATTGGAGAAGGCGGTGGATGGGGCTGTCCGGGGAAGATTCTACAATGCAGGGCAGACCTGTACGGCGGTAAAGCGTCTTTATCTTCACGAAGATATTGCTGATCACTTCATCTCCCTGCTGACATCGCGGGTCAGTGGACTCATTGTGGGAGACGGGCTCCAGCCAGGAGTGGACATGGGCCCTCTTCACACGCGGGCGCAGCGTGATCAAATGGCAGAACTTGTGGAATCGGTGAGAAATAACGAGAGAGGATCTATCCTCACCGGCGGAACTATCCCGCGCGGGGCGGGAAAAAGCAAAGGTAATTTCTATGCCCCGACACTCATCTCCGATCCCCCTTCCGGTTCGCCTCTTCTCTGCGAGGAAGTATTCGGTCCGGTGCTCCCTATTCTCACTATATCTGATCTGCCCTCTGCAATACAGTCCGCGAATAATTCCCGGTTCGGGCTGGGAGCGTCGATCTGGACAAAGGATATTGACATAGTGAGAGCAGTGTTCAGTGGGGTCCGTTCAGGAGTCTGCTGGGTGAACCGTCATATGAGCCTCCCACCCGATGTACCGTTCGGCGGTGTTAAGGAAAGCGGTATAGGCCGGGAAAACGGGATTGATGCGTGCCTCTCTTATACCCGGACGAGGAGCCTGATTCTCGCGCGGTAGCCCTCAGCCCGATTCGTGTAGCATCAGGGTTCTGTGTCAGGGGTCCGATGACCATCCCTCCACCACCTTAAGACACCATCCCGGCGTTCATGATGTTATATTCCTATTTCCGGATGAAATAAGTGAAACCAGATCGCCCGGTGAAAAAACGACACGGAAAATTCTTATAATGATGCTGCCTATGTTCTCCGCGTGATACTATGTCCGGTGAAGAAATGTTAAAGATGACAGCAGATGAGCTGGAGCAGTTACTCACCCCGGCACATGTTATGGGAGAGGCAGTCGATCTCGGTGATAAATCGGTCATCCCGGTGGTCGAGTTCGGCTTCGGTTTTGGCGCCGGGTACGGGAGAGGAAAAGATCCCGGGCGAAACAGGGAAGGAGAGGGTGGGGGGAGTGGGGCCGGGGGAGGAATCTCTCCGGTGGCACTGGTCATTGTCCATAAAGACCGGTCAGGACCTGAAGGGATACAGGTTCTTTCGCTTCGGAAGGACAACCCGGTCGCTCAGGTGATCTCGGCATTGAGCGAATCCCTCGCCCCCCAGGTGATAGAAGCGATGAAATCGATGAAGGGTGGCCGGAAGAGACGGGAAGGACCCACTGAAGAAGGATAATTTCGACCCGAATCTTTTCATGGATCCTCTTGGCTTCATTTTTTTGTTTTTCGTCTTCATCCTGCTCGTTATCGCGTTGTTAATCCTCTCCCTGATGCTTGCACTGTACTGGATTCCTCTCGATATTATCGGTACTGCAAAAAAAGAGGATGAGATTTTAACCTCGTCAATTTCCATCTTGTGGGGAGGGTTCGGATTCACTGTGCGTCATGGAGAGACGACCCTTGTCACATTTCTTCTTTTTCGCCAGCCGCTGCTCACATGGCAGCGGGAGGAACGGGCGAAAAATATATTTTATTCGCGTGCTGAACGAAAATCGCTTGATCTGAAGGCGATCGTCATGCTTTTTACCAGAATCTGGCCGGATATCAGAGCGGTTATCACGGCACTGGTTCGATCGCTCGTTCTCCGCCGGTTTGAGTGTGAAATTGTTTACGGTACCACCGATGCCGCGCTCACCGGGCGTATATTCGGGTATTGTTCCGCCCTTTTGCCTGCTCAATTTTTTACGGAGGATATATTCATCGACATCATGCCCGTCTTCGGAAAAAACCTTCTGAATGGTCGTATATCGATATCGGTCCGGGTAGAACGGCTGCTTTTTATTCTCATTCCTGTATTGAAGCTGATAATGAATCAGGAGATGCGTGGATTTCTTGGGGATCTTAAAAGAGGAGACAGAGGGTATGCATGATGGCGGGTGAATTAACCTTTGGAAAACCGCTGGTGAAATTCAACAGGACAATCATACCCATCGTCCGGGTATCGAAGATTGTTCGTCGTGGTGGCGCAGCAGTTTTTTCAACGCCGGTTGCGCTTTTTATCCTGGAAAATGATAAGTGTCTTTTCGCTCCGCTCCAGGATGATATAGCGGCGGAGGATGTTATCGAGGAAATCAATTCACTCCTCGGATAAATGCTGCCAAAATGCCCGCAATTCTTGAAAAAAGGATCACTTTCCCCGGATTTTCTGACTTTCAAATCTCCTGCTCCCGATAGCAGTAATTATCCCGACGGCCGGGACCAGCCCTGCCAGGAACAGGGTAACTGCAATAAGCTCGAGATCCGGTACAAGGATCTCGATCGCGAATGTGATGACCCCTGCACCACCGAGGAAAAGGAGGTTATTTCCTACCCACCGCGACAATCCTTCAGGGTCTTTCACCGTTCCGCGATCATATCCCCGGATCAGATCGAGCCTTTTCCGGTATTTTATCAGATACCCGAGCGCAATGAAGAAAAGGGTGATAAATTCGGTAATGATCAGAATAAGCGGGTTTACCATGATTGATCTCCGTTGTATTATTCTTAAGAGGGTACATCGTCAGATATTATCAGGTGATCGGAGACTGAACCGGGAATACCAAACTCCCGGGTTCATTTACGGGGCGGGGATGGCCCGGAGGGAGAGCCCGGATCTGTAGCCCTGTCGTCATTCATGCCTCAGTGCGTCTATAGGATTCAGATTGGAGGCCTTCCAAGCTGGATAGAAGCCCGATAGGAGGCATGTTCCGAGACCGAATGCGACTCCGTAGACGATATGGACCAGGCTCGACGGCACGAAGAGATACTGGGTAGTCTGCAACATGAGACTGCTTATCAGGAAACCAGCTGCAAGGGCAAGAGTTCCTCCGATGGAACTTCCAATCAAACCGAGGATCAACGCTTCATAGAGGAACATCCGCCGTACTTCTCTTCGTTGGGTGCCGATACTCCGCATCACCCCAATCTCCTTAATTCGCTCGGTGACCGACATCATCATGATATTCAGGATACTCACCCCGGCGACCACCAACGAGATCCCTCCGATAACAATCATGAAGGTGGAGATACTGTTGAAGGTGGTGAAGATTGTCTCGAGGATCATCCGGGTGTCGATCACATTTACGACCTCCTCTCTCCTGTTGAGGGAATCATCGATGGATTTTTTCACCGCGTCTATCTGGTTCAAGTCGCGCACTTTCACCACGACCATGGTGAAGTCCTGAACACCGTATGCCTGGGAGTACCAGGTATCGGAGACCACTATACCATAGTCCGGATTGATATCGAAACCCATCCCGCGCTCCTTCAGGATACCAGAAACGCGAAGCGCACCCTTATCCCCCACTGAAATCCGGCTGCCCACGTTCAGGTGATTCTCCTCCGCGAACTTCGAACCAACAAGAGCTGAGGAGGACCCGCCACGGATAAAAGATCCCTCTTTAACCTCGAGCAGGAGCGGTATGTCGTCCGGTGGCAGGCCATAGATAACCCCGGCGGTGTCTTTCGAACCGATCTTCATCCGGTCACCCCCGGAATATACCGGTATCGCTGTATTTGGCGCTACTGCCCGCTCGATCTGCTCGAGCTGCCGTTCGGTGATCACCTGGTTCGATGAGACCCCCATACCCGTGCCTCCTCCGCCAGTATGCGGGGAAACAATAATGGTATCCCCGACGGTGGAAAGGCTGTCTGATATCGAGAGCACGATACCGTTTCCCAGGATCCCCATCGCCGAGATGGTGACAACCCCGATGAGGATTCCGAGGACTGCAAGAACGGACCGGAACCAGTGGAGCCTGATATTTCTTCGGGCAAATTCAAAGAATATCATTTGATCCTGCCGTCCTCCAGCTGAATAGTGCGTCCTGCATATTCTGCGATCTTCGGGTCATGGGTGACCATGATGATCGTTTTCCCGTACCCGTTCATCTCCGAGAGGAGATCCATGATGCCTTTTCCTGTTTTTGTGTCGAGGTTTCCGGTCGGTTCATCACAAAGGAGGATATCGGGGTTGTTGATGAGGGCACGGGCAATTGCAACCCGCTGTTGCTGGCCTCCGGATAGTTCACTCGGTTTGTGGGTCCAGAGCTCCGGGTTCAGTCCAACTGCCCGGAGAACCTCTTCCGGCCTTTCCAACGTTGTTTTCCTCCCTTTTTTCAGAATAAGGGGAAATTCAACGTTTTCCATGACAGTGAACAGGGGAATGAGATTAAACTGTTGAAAAATGAACCCGAGGGTATCGCGCCGGAGGAGTGTCAGCTCCTCATCACTCATATCCTTTATACGGTTCCCGCTGATCCAGAGTTCTCCCTCAGTCGGGACATCGAGACACCCTATAAGATTCAGCAGGGTTGATTTTCCTGACCCCGAGGGGCCCATGATTGCGATAAACTCTCCACCCTCGATCTCAAGGCTGATATGCTCGAGTGCCACCACATTCCCGGCGGGTAAGGGATATATCTTCGTTACATCCCGAAATTCGATTATAGGATGTTCTGCTTCCCGATCCCCGCTCATCTCCTTCTCCATGAGTAGAGAATGATCCCCAGTATTACCGCTGCAACGGCAATAATCAGTCCGATCACCGGCAGCGGCAGAGACGACTCGGTACCGTGAACGGGTTGCCCCCCCGGCACTTCGAATGTTGTGGAGCGGGTGAATGTATTCCCATCCTGATCTTTGAAGGTCACCACGACCTCCGCGTGAGTGACATTTTCCGCAATAAATGTGTTCTCGAAACTGGAGAAGTCATCCGGTTTCAGGGATCCGACCACGTAAGAACGGTAGGGATCGACCGGCATGACCCCGCCGGATGTGGTAATAACCACCGAGTTTGCCGTTTCCAGACCGGCATTGGTCACATCTCCTGTCAGGGAATAGATCCCATTTTTGGATTCCACATTGATATTTGAGAGGATTGGGTCTGCCTGTTTTTTACTTTCTCCCATCGTGACGGGAGCGGTGACAGTTGCGGTATGTTTATTGATTCCATTCTTGTAATCCACCCGGATGGTGACATCGGACGATTGTTCCGGCGTTATGGAGAAGCTTACCTCTCTCGAGGAATCGGGATCCAGAGCGCCGATGAAAAAGCTCGAGGGGGTCACACCGAACCCGCTTCCTTCGGGGTAGACGATCACTCCGTTGACCTGGTTATCCCGCGGGTTTCCTACAGAGAGATTGACGACATCTTTTTTCCCGATGGAAAAGGTATCCGGCCTGTCTAAAATAGCGATCTTGAGCGGGGTATCATCCACCTTCAGGGTGATCGGATATCTGAGGTAACCGGCATCCCTGTAGTCGACTGAAAAGACCGGGTAATAAATACCCGATATTGTATCCGCCCTCACGGTGAAGGTGAAATCCATTTTATTCCCGGCTCCGATTGATCCCGCAGCATCATACGAATTGGAAAGGACCGTGATATCATTATCATAAAGGGTGACGCGGCTGATGGCCACTTTCTCATTTCCCGAATTGGTGATCTCGACCGTGATCGTTCCGGTATCGCCTGAAAAGAATATCGCCGGATCGATCTCCACGTGCGTTACGCTCACCTGTGCCGCAGCCGCCTCTGAAACTGCATCTGCAGCCACGGGGGCAGTGAGCAATATGCAGGAGAGCATTACTAACATAACGGAAAGGAATGCCCCCTCCCATATTGAATTGTTTACCTGTTTCGTCATTTTCATCTATGATCCTCCGATCGACGGTATACCGACGATTAACATGACAATTGTATAGATTATGTAGATCGCCACCGGCAATCCGATCGTGATGACCGCATGGCGTAGCGAGAGAGCCCGGGCATGTCGAATTCCAAAAATCCAGAGATTCGCACTCCAGATGATGAATAAAATCCCGATTATGGTTGAAACCGTGGTCAGTTCGCGCATTGCCGGGTCACTCATCAGTTGCTGGATTAATCCCTGCACCGCTTCCGGGTTTTGGATCGAAGTGATTTGAGGTACCCGGATACGGGGGATATAATAGAGGCTCATGAGAAGCGTTATGGCGCCTCCTATAACCTGTGGAACCGAGCCGAGTCCCACGACTTCAAGCGTCCGGGTGAAGGAACCATTCCCTTTGAATGCAAGAGAGAGGGCATAAAAGATCCCGGAAAAAATGAGCCAGATTACGAAAAAAAATACAAATGAACCGATTGCTGCAATGACACCCGTAAGCACCGTCATTCCGGGCATTACCGATGAGAGTAGTTCTCCGGTAAGCCCTCCGATAAGGTATCCATGAACGGCTGCAATAACCCCCCCGATGAGGATTATGATGATCGCGATCTTCAGACTCTCCTTCCTTTTCATTAATTCAGCGAAATAAACGTCTGGTCTGGTCAGAAAATCACGTATTGCCGGTTCCATAAATATTCACCCTAAAATTCGATATAATCCCCTATTAATATATGTCACCTGACAGGAAATATCCTGGTTTTTTCGGTACATCGCTTTGTTTTAACAATTTCACGCTTGAATTGTACTATAAAAAATGGTTCATACGTGATTCGTGGTTCCTAGAAAAATTTTCCTTTCCAGAATATTACAATCCCACAGAGCGAAAGAAGAGCGCTGATTCCGATAGGGATAAGAAATGCATGGGGAACCGTCTGATATGGCAGATCCACGTTCATCCCATAGAAACTCACCACGAGGGTTGGAAGCATGATGAGGATCGTAACCGTGGTCAGGAGTTTCATGACCATATTGAGATTGTTGGAGATCACCGATGCAAACGCATCCATCATGCCTGAAAGAATATCCGAATAAATATTCGCCATTTCGATGGCCTGCCTGTTCTCGATGATCACTTCATCAAAAAGATCCTTCTCCTCCGGGATGAGTTTCATGCATTCACTGTTGTAGCACTTTTCCATCATGAGTGCGTTCGAACGGAGCGAAGTGATGAAAAAAACCAGGCTTTTTTCAAGATTAAGGAGTTTAATCAGCTCTTCGTTCTTGAGTGCACGGTGCAGTTTCTGCTGTACCGCGTTTGTCATCCGGTTGATCTCTTTTAAGTAATTTAAAAAGAGCAATGCCGTCCTCATGAAGAGGAGAAGAACAAACCTGTTCCTTTTATCGGTCGAAAACCCCCGAACCCGATTGTTGATGAAGTCCTGGATAACATCCGCATCGGTGAGGGATATCGTGATGATCAGATCATGAGTGAGTATAATCCCAATAGGGAGAGTGACGAAAGGAATATCGGAATCGATATCCCGCCGTGGTACACGGAGCAGGATAAGAGTGCTGGCATCTTGCTTCTCTGTTCGCGCTCGCTCGTCCACATCGAGAGGATCGGTAAGAAAATCCGCAGGGAAGCCGAACTGTGAGAGGAGCTCTTCTATCTCAAGGTTGGTAGGATTGACAACATTTACCCAGCATCCACTCTCATATTCCTCGATGACCTTTAAGCCACCCGATGTGGATCGGTAGACGGTTATCATCCTTTCTTTCCTCCATTGGCGGTATTTTCATCTCCTTTCGTTCATGAACCATCCACCTTCGCTCATTTTAGCGCCCGGATGGTTCTTCTCACCCACTCACGAATGCACCAGGCCCCCGTGGACTTATCCTGGAGAGATGCGTCGTGCCATTTCTTGCTTAAATGATTGCGCTCAACCCTTATCTCCCCTTCGTATGATCCAGAAACAAGGAATTTTTATTACGGGATTCTCGCAAGATTCTGGTTGCGGAGGAAAATATCATCGATGGGCAGGACATAAAGAAGCCGGGATTGGATATTTGTTATACATTTCTTTATACCGGTTCCTGAAAAGGTCATAGATCCCGGGCAGATTCTTTCGATTTATACCAGTCTTCTAATCCTGTTCACCGCTTCCTTCAGTTTTTCGCGCGATGCGGCATAGGATATCCGCTCCCATCCGGGCATTCCGAATGCCGAACCAGGGGTCACTGCAACATGAGCATTTTCGAGCCAATTCCGCGCGATCTCTATATCATCCCCCATAACTTTGATAAAAGCGTAAAATGCACCATCTGCAGGTGCGCTTTCAAAACCCATCAGGCCCAGCTCTTCAATCAGGTAATCGCGACGTCGCCTGAATTCCTGAACCATCTCTCCGACACAACCCTGATCTCCCTTTAATGCAGCCACCCCTCCGTACATGACAAAGGTTGTCGGGTGACTGGTGGAATGCTGCTGCACCTTCGACATCTGTCTGATTATTTCTGCTGGCGCGATCGCATATCCGAGCCTCCATCCGGTCATAGCATAAGCCTTTGAGAACCCGTTGACAGTGATTGTCCGTTCCGCCATGGGGCCGACACGGGCGAGGGATGTATGTTCCTTCCCGTAAATCAGCTTCTCGTAAATCTCATCGGAAAGAACAAAGAGATCAAAATCTTCGCAGATATCGGAGACCAATGCCAATGATCTTCCATCGAGAACCGATCCTGACGGATTCGATGGAGAGTTGATCACCATCATCTTGGTCTTATGGGTAATCCGCTCGAGAACCGAATCCTCGATCTGGAATGTCGAATCATTGAGCTGATGATGCACCGCACGTGCTCCTGCCATTTGGATACACGGCTCATAGGAGACCCATGAAGGATCCAGAATGATCGCTTCGTCACCCTGATTCAGGGTCGCCTGCATCGCCTGATGAATTGCGTCCTTTGCTCCGCAGGTGACGATCACCTGTTCGGGTCTGCAGGGGAAATGGTTATCATGCTCGATCTTTTCGGCAATCGCTGTTATGAGTTCGGGGATCCCATTACTGGGCGCATAGTGCGTCTCGCCTCTCATCAGTGCATCGATGCACGCATCCTTGATATGCCCCGGGGTTTCGAAATCCGGTTCGCCGATCGAGAGGCTGATGACATCTATTCCCTGCTGCTGCATCTTCTTTGCCGCGTTGGAGATCTCCATCGTGGCTGATGGAGCGATAGCGGAAATCTTCTCCGATAATTGCCTCATTGCAGTCTCTGGACCATCTTGATTGCTGATTCCACGGCTCGTTTCGCATAATCGATGCGTTCGTTTGCCTCGAGCCGTGTCATTCCAGGTCCGGAGATACCAAGTGTGACGGGTTTTCCGAATTCAAGGCTCAGGTCGATGATCTTTCGCGCAGCATGCTGTACAACGATCTCGTCATGCTGTGTGGCCCCTTCGATTACGCATCCGATCGTGACCACCGCGTCGACCCGCCCTGTCTGAAGCATCTTTTTAATTGCAAGCGGCATATCGTATGCACCCGGGACATACATGCATTCGGTTACATCGGCACCGAGAAATGCCGCGTGTTCTCTCCCTTCGATCTCCATCATATATGTGATATCCCGGTTGAATTCAGCAACCACAAACCCGAGTCTTTATTGCCATAATTTCCCTCCTGTTAGATCTCCTGTCTGATCATTCATAATGGTATCACGGTTACCTGCGAGCAGGTCCGATATCCGGAAATCCCTGTCGCTGACCGGTGCCTGCATCCTTCACCAGTTCCTCCGGATATAACACCAGCTTTATTACGTTCACCGCATGCTCCCGGGTCCGCTGCTCTGCCAGCCACACCAGTTCAGCTTCATCCTTTGCTTCGTTTTCATGGACGAAGACCTCAATGATATGGGTATTGGTCATGAGCTGTGTAAGGATCAGCCCCTGCGAAGCTTCATGCGCACATAGTCTGTCCTTTTCCGTTCCCCCCGGCATCCCGAGTGCTATCACGATATCACATCTTCTCTCTTCAATTAGTTTTTTACACGCGACAGGGAGATCTTTTATCCCTGGCACCGTAATCCGTTCGATGCTCACACTGGCGTGGCGCTTAACCTCGTCGATCGCGATTGCTCCCATATTAACGCGTGAGAAGGTGGTATCGGCGATACCCACCCTCATCCGAGCACCTCACAAGCCGCTGCCACACCGTTCTCCCGCATCTGGTGCCCGAGTTTCCGGAGTGCATACTCGGTCGCTGCAAGGGTTGCGAGTATTTCGGGTGTTCCGACAGCCCCCATAGTACCGATTCGGAAGATACGCCCTTTCAGGTGATCCTGGCCCCCTGCGATCTCGATGCCCATTCTTTTAATAATGCCCCGCAAATCGGCATCCCCTATCCCTCCGGGTAGTGAGATCGCGGTTACGGTATTCGAATACACTGTGAATACTATCTATTTTTGGGTATAGGGGGATTCTCCACGCATTTGCAGCTGCTCTGACCGCTGCAGACATCCTCTCGTGTCGCAGGATACGGTTCGTAAGTCCCTCCTCCTCAAGGATCATGCATGCTTCACGGAGAGCAAGAAAGAGAGGCACGGCAGGTGTATAGGGAGTATCCATCGGTTTATTTGCTGCATTTTTTCGATATGATACAAGATCGAGATAGAAGGGACGAATTTGGGAAATCCGGTCCCAGGCCCGGTTGCTCACCGAGATAGCCGAAAGTCCTGCTGGCGCTGCGAGACATTTCTGCGAACCAACAATAGCCACATCCACTCCCCACCGATCTGCTTCCACAAGATCCCCGCCAATTGAAGTGATCCCATCCATGATAAAAAGGGCGTCATATTTCCGGGCCAGCCTTCCCACTTCTTCCGCCGGGTTCCTGATACCCGCGGAGGTTTCGTTGTGCACGAGTGTCACGATCTCAGCGCCATCTTCAAGCCGTGTCTCAAGTCCCATAAGGTCGAGGGGAGAACCCCATTCGGATGCGATCTCATGAGCTGTGCCATATCGCTGAGCTATTTTAAAGAGCCGCTCCCCGAACTTCCCGTTTACGAGACAGGCCATTTCATGGCCCTTTCCGAAGTTCGCCACAGCTGCTTCCATCGCCGCAGTCCCCGACCCGCTGATGACAAATAGATCATTCTCCGTGCCAAATGCCTGTTTGAGCACCCTGACACAGTCGGCATAGATCATGCCGAATTCATTCCCCCGGTGATTAATCGCCTGTCGCATCATCACCATGCGGACCCGTTCCGGCATGGGAACGGGGCCCGGTAACATCAGGAGTGGTTCTTTTTCCATGCTATCAGCCCATAGTATATTTATAGAGGCGAAATATAAGTTTGGATGGCGTTCATGGTTGATGTATCGGTAATCTCAGGATCGCAGTCGGATGTTGCCGTGGCCGAACGGGTCTGCGAGATCTTATGTGAGCATGGAATCACGTATGACTGCCAGGTATTATCGGCTCATCGCGAACCAGAGAAGCTGGATGAATACATCCGGATGAGCACCTGCCGGGTATATATTGCTATTGCAGGGCTTTCTGCGGCGCTCCCGGGGTTCATCGCGTCAAAGACCGACAAACCGGTGATCGGTATACCCGTGAGCGGGTCGTTGATGGGGATCGATGCCCTTCTCTCGATCGTGCAGATGCCGAGAGGAGTGCCCGTTGCATGCGTCGGTATAGACAATGGTGAAAATGCAGCATATCTTGCGATCCGGATACTGCGATTGCAATAATTTGAAATCTGATTATCGCTTTTCCGGGCGTTTGTGGAATAAATCCGCCACCATCTTCATGGCGCAGAGATCCCCGCACATCGAACAGGTATCCAGCGATCCGTCCCGTTCATGGATCTGGCGTGCTGTATCGCCGTAGAGCGCAATCCGGAACTGTTCATCCCAGTCCAGTCTTTTTCGGGCTTCGGCCATCTGGATCTCCCGCGCAGACCGGTACCCTTCTTTCATACGCGACATATTCCCGATATGGGCAGCAATCCGACAGACCCGCGTCCCTTCGATGATATCGGCCACCGACGGCAGAGCGAGATGTTCGCTCGGAGAGACCATGCAGAGGAAGTCTGCTCCGTATGTGCACGCGATCGTCCCTCCTATTGCGGAAACCACGTGGTCATACCCCGGCGAGAGATCGGTTACGATCGGACCCAGCAGGTAAAGGGGAGCGTCATTCGTCAGTTCTTTTAAAAACTGCACATTATATCCGATCTGGGTGAGGGGGATATGCCCCGGCCCTTCGATCATACGCTGTACTCCTGACGAGAGGGCTCGGCTTGCAAGCGCTCCCAGCGTCAGATATTCCACGGTCTTCGCATGCCGATCGGCATCCTGCAGGCACCCGGGCCGCATCCCGTCCCCGAGGCTGATCACCACACCCGCCTCAGCCAGGATCTCGAGAAGATAATCAAATTCGCTGTACAGTGGATTTTCCTCACCCCGGGACGCCATCATCGCAACATGGAATGCTCCCCCCCGGCTTACCACGTCCATGATCCGGGGATCGGCCCTTAAAGATTCCAGTGCCTGCATATTCACGCCACAGTGAAGCGTGAGGAAGTCGACCCCGTCTTTGCAATGCTCTCTTATGACCTTGAACAGTAGATCCGCGTCCACATCTGCTGCATTTCCTGCTCGCCTGACCGCCTCGTATATCGGTACCGTTCCGACGGGCGAATCGAGCTCCAGAATCTTCTTCCGCATCGCGGCAAGGTTCCCGCCGGTGGAGAGATCCATCAGGGTATCTGCACAGTTCTGCAGGGCTGCCTGTGCCTTGTCCATTTCGAGCGATTCATCACAACGCTCCCCCGACGTCCCGATGTTTACATTGACTTTTATCCGGCAACCCTCGCCAATCGCACAGATCCGGTGGGACCTGACCGGATTCGCAGGGATAACCATACGCCCCCTTGCTATCGACCGTGCAGCAGTCCTCGGAGGAATCCCTTCTTCCCGTGCGGCAGAACTGACGAGGGGTGGAACCCCTTTCACGCACTCCTGAATCAGGGTTTGCATAACACACATGTGGTCGGAGATCTTATTATTATGCATGCCTGTTACCTGGATACCCGGGAGGACGTATTACGGAAATGCATATCTCGTGGGTACTGTTCTCGTTGATGCAGGGGTCTCTCCGGTCACGGTATTCCCGTATAAAGATGACATTTCGATGATTGTCCTCACCCACTGCCATTTCGACCATATTGCGTACGTTAGGGAGATCAGAGAATTGTGCGGGGCGAGCATCTGTATCCATGCTTTAGACTCTCCTGGCCTCAAGGACGACCGAGAAAGTCTTTCCCTCCATTTTGGTGCACGATCACCCGCCCTGGTTCCGGATCGGGTCGTCGGTGAGGGGGACCGTGTCGGAGAGCTACGTGTGCTCCATACACCGGGGCATACCCCGGGAAGCATCTGCCTTTTTCATGAGGAAGAGGAGGCATTGATCAGCGGCGATACCGTTTTTACCGATGGAGGATTCGGGAGATATGACTTTCCCGGAGGAGATCGAACCGCACTTACGGAGTCTATCGAACGACTCGCAACACTCGAGGTCCGTGGTCTGTACCCCGGACATGGGACTCCGGTTATTGAAGGAGGGGCCAGGCATATTGCAGCTGCACGAGACCTTTTGCGAGCGGGATATGGATAAGGGAATCTACTGCCTGATATTCCGGAATCTTTCCAGTACCGTACGGGTGGGTGCTCTGGGAACCATCTCCTTCCCTGGCGGGTGGCATGTTTATACCGGATCAGCTCAGGGGCCGGGGGGGGTGTCGCGGGTCAGGCGCCATATCAAATATGCCGAACAAGATCGGAAAAAACCCCGCTGGCACGTCGATTATCTCCTTGGATCCACCCATTTTAAACTGGTATATGCGGTCTGCGGGATCACGGCCGACAAGATGGAGTGCTCACTCTCAAATCTCATTCTTAATTCGGCGATAATTCCGATCACCAGGTTCGGCTGTAGTGACTGTAGTTGCAGATCGCACCTGGCTTACTTTTCAGGAAACCCTCTCAAGGAGGTGGTTTCAACCTTTGAAACGCTCGGGATCCCCGCACGCATCAAAACCATCAATACCCTCAACGCATAGTGTAACACTATGAATGTGCTGGGGGTTTCGGGAAGTCTCCGAAAGAATGGAAACACGTCATACCTGGTCAATGTCATCCTGAATCGGTGTGCAGATGCAGGACTCACCACCGAGTTTGTATCGCTCGCAGGAAAAGAGATCCGGCCCTGCCTTGGGTGTGAGAAATGCAAGGAACAGAACTGGTGCATAAACGAGCGGGATGATTGGGATGACGTGATTAGAAAAGTAATGGAATGCGAGGTGCTCGTGATCGGCTCTCCCACGTATTATTACGACGTGTCCGGCCAGTTAAAAAATTTCATCGACCGCAGTTATTCTTTGTACCACAAGAGGCAACTGGCAGGACGTATGGCGGTGGCTGTTGCCGTACACGCGAATAAAGGGGCAGCAAGGACGATTCAGACCATTGAAGGGTTTCTCAGCGCTCATGAATTCTCATACCTCGGCCATGTGCAGGGAAAGGGATATCTCGAAGGGGAAGTCCGTGGGGATGAATCTGCGGTCAGAAAAGCAGAAAAAATCGGGGATACGATTGTGAAAATCCTTCGTCCTCATGATTGATCCTTCATGGTTCCCTCCAACCCGATAATTTCACTCCTTTTTCTCTAAAATCATCTGATGATCGGGGATATTCCCGTCGAGTCACCTTCGCGGGAGTCCTCGCAATACTTCTCCGCCCCCTTCAATGACCCCACGCAACGCGATGCTTCACGTTTCAACTTACCTGAATAATATCAATTAAATCAGAGGTATTCGTATAACGTGGATCGCTGGCGCAGTTCCCGGCCCAGGTCATGCGCGAGACGTTCCATCTCCTGGGGATCGAGATAGTCAGTATTGGTCGCTCCTGCTCCTTTGGAGATCCGCTCCTCATACATGGTTCCTCCGAGATCATCCCCGCCTGACAGGAGCCCGATCTGGGCACATTTCAGCCCGAGTTTCACCCACGATACCTGTATGTGGGGAATGTTGTCAAAGTACAGGCGTGATACCGCTATCATCAGGAGATCTTCCCGGCCTGTTGCACCCGCTCGTGCCCTTCCTGAACGATAGAGCGGGGTATTCATATGTATGAAGGAGAGAGGAACAAATTCGGTAAAACCTCCGGTCTCATCCTGTATGGTGCGGAGAATGGAAAGGTGACGAATGACATCCTGTTCACTTTCACAATGGCCATACATGATGGTGGCGGTCGTCGGAATACCGAGATGATGAGCTTCGCGGATAATTCGTATCCATTCTGCAGTCAGGATCTTCTGGGGGCAGATCACCGCCCTGACCTCATCCACGAGTATCTCTGCCGCTGTTCCGCACAGTGATCCCAATCCGGCATTTTTCAGGCCTTCAAGCATCCGTACGGTGGATATCCCGCTTTTCCGAGCCCCATATGCCACCTCCATCGGGTTGCTCGCATGGATATGAATACCGGGTGCTGCAGCCCGGATGCATTGGATAAGTTCCATATAGGACTGTGCGGTAAAATCGGGATGGAGTCCGCTGACGGTGCAGATCTCCGTTACCCCCCGCTCCTTCGCGAGTGCGGCTTTATCCCGAATCGTCACATCGTCATGGAAGTATACTTCCGTATCACCCGGTTTTCGGGAGTACCCACAGAATCCGCAGGCATTGACACAGATATTGGTCACATTGATATTCTGGTTTTTTACAAAAGAGACTGTATTTCCGTTTATTTTCTCCCGCAATTCATCTGCGGCGCCGGCAATTTCCCATATCCGACGGTCTCTGGTCCTGATGAGCCGCAGTGCGTCCTCATCCGAAAGGCGGTGCCCGCCGAGGATATCTTTCAGGAGAACCCGGATGTCGTCCACCTCATTCACCCATCCGACTCTGTCATTGTATGATGGGATTGGACAGATCTGATGATAAATCCGTGGGATGTCAATAGGAGCGACGGGACCCAAGTTGACAGATGGCTGTTATCCGTCTCTCTCCGGCTGATAGTTAGGACTTTTTCTCTCATTCCGGGTTGTTCAAGTTATCCATGTGTTTATGGATTATCTCGAATATTGTATACGAGGGATCGGATGATTGAGACAACTGTCCGTCTAAAGAATTCGGTGGGAACCGGGTTTATTATACCATTGGGACCTGTCAACCTGGTGGCCGTGTATACCAAATATGGATTCGTCGGTTGCGGTGCATTCGACGTATCTGCACTGAATAATTTCGGATATCCTGCCGCACGGGTGAAACCGTCTGGAGTCAGCGCGATTTTGGGCATTGAAGACATCCTCACCGGCACGATCAAGGAGGCGAATGAAGCGGCACAGCGGTACGGTATAATGAATGGGATGAACGGAAAAGACGCCCTAGACCTCCTCTCCTGAAATGAACGACGGGATAATCGAGATGGAGTTCTTCCGATGGCAGACAGAGCCGGCTGAATCGGCAGTCCAGGGAATAAATGGAGAGGAGCGGGTGACTCCCCGTTATTTTTTCTTACCCGGCTTTTTCTGTTCCTTCTTTCTGGTCAGGTCTTTTTTTCGCGAGTAGAGTTCCCACCCGATCATGATTATAATGAGCACGATGGCGATGGGAACGATATACAGGGGAATTAATCCCAGGTAGGGGATAGTAAACAAGGCCTTTCCTACAATCCATTCCCGTTCAACCGGTTCAATGGAACCTGTATCGGTGCGCCCGAAATCCTGGCCCTGATCACTGATCTGGTTATTATCACCTTTGGTGATGAGGCCGGCATGAGAGGTCGTGTTATCTGTTGGAATGATGTACCCATAGTCCGGGTCGAAATACATTGACGGGATGATGTAACTTTGGTTGGTAAATCCCGGGTTTATCACTATTCCCTGGTTTATTGTACTATTTTCGGGCGGGGCAGTCCCAACCGGATAAAGAACGTAATACCCTTTGTCATTTGTTCCATCAACATTCATCCGGATGTAATCGATCGGGGTAGTACCGCTACCCCCCTTGTAAAATACATAAACCGGAAGAGGCTGGCCAGCCGTTACCTCATCCATTGCCCGATGAATGATCGGGTGATTTTTTGAAAGGATCAGAAATCCGATGGATGACCAGAAATCCGACACCCCGTTCGGCCGGTAGATGATCACGTCCCCGTATTCTTCATATTTCTGATATCCGGTCAGCTTTCCTTCCTGCCAGGTCTGTAAATGCCCGTATCGATCTGCCTGCACGACAAAGACCAGGTCTCCGACGTTCATGTGAGGTGCCATGCTTTCTGATTCTATTGTGACCAGTGCAGGCCATGTACCTGAGACCAGGAATAACACAAGCGCGATTGCGCCGACAACAATGACCACCCAGAGCAGTTCCCGAACAATGACGACCAGAGTATTCTCGCTCTTTCTGAATCTCTCGATCGGCGATCCCTCTCCGATCAGCGCTTTCGACCCGGACATGTTTAATACCTGTTTCTATCTCTCCTGATATAATTCACACGCGTGCGTCTGAAGATAGGGGCCAGGACAGGGTCCCTAAATCCTCGAGTTCTTTTATTTGAATATACCCACTATGTTACAACTAGCGGGTATACATCTTTTCACATCTGGTGTCCAAAGGTAAAGCCCTATATTTCTAACCCGACACTATATGATCAATGCTCGATATGCAATTGATCGTGCAGCGATTCCTCGATACCAAGCTGCAGGTTCATCCGGATGTGGTGCGTTATCTGAGCGAACAGGGCGATCCCGGGTTGATCGATCGTGTTATTGCTGAAATTCCCAACGATACCATCGTGGTATCTCTTAATCATGTGCCGGGGATTGCCACTGAACGGGATGGTACCCGATTCCTTGCGGATCCCGCCGTTGAGGTGATCACCGGAGCGGCCGGCTCCAGTGGAAGTGTGGTCAGGGTAGAGGATTATGTCCATTATTTCAGAGACCGGTATAATCGTCTCGGTACCATTATCCGGAACAGATGCAGTCCGGTACCTATAGAAGGATTAAAGAAGGCGGCCCGTTACAGGCAGGAACAGTGTGCGATCCTTGGTATGGTCAACGACGTGCGCACAAGTACAAACGGCCACCGCATCGCTGAACTGGAGGACACCACAGGGAGCATTTCAGTTCTGTTTAACAAGGAGAGGCCGGGTTTTCCTGATGCAGAGGAATTGCTTCCCGATGAAGTAGTCGGTGTCCGCGGGACGCTGTCGTCTGATGGCCGTATATTTTTTGCCGATCAGCTCTACCGACCGGATGTCCCGCTCAGTCATGCTCCTTTTATGAGCGAAACACCGGGCAAAGCAATTTTGATCTCTGATGTGCATGTCGGGAGTGATACATTTCTGGACGGAGTCTGGAACAGGTTTGCAGATTGGCTGGATGATTCCGACGCTTCTTATCTGCTCATCGCCGGAGATCTGGTGGATGGAATCGGGGTATATCCGGGTCAGGAACAGGAGTTGACCATCCGTAATATATATGAACAGTATGATGTGTTCGGTGAGATGCTGCGCGGTCTCAACCCGCATATCCGAATCATAATATCCCCGGGAAACCATGATGTCGTCCGCGGTGCAGAACCCCAGCCGGCGATCCCGGTGCAGTTCACATCCCGTTTTCCATCGAACTGCATTTATGTGGAGAACCCGGCGATGATCAGCCTCCAGGGCATCAGGGTCCTTATGTATCATGGACGCTCAATCGACGATATGATAGGAACAATTCCCGGGGCTTCGTATGAGAATGCCGCGATTATGATGGAGGGGATGCTAAAACGCCGGCACCTTGCCCCCACCTATGGCCGGAGGACCCCGATTGCCGCAGACCGCCATGACCAGCTGCTCATCGACCCGCTTCCAGAGGTTCTCCACACCGGTCATGTGCACATCGCCGGAATGACACAATACCGGGGGATCCTCGGAATTAACGCGGGAACCTGGCAATCTCAGACTGCATTCCAGAAACAGATGAATATCAACCCGACACCGGGAAAGGCAGTGTATCTTGATCTCCAGACCCTGGTCCCCCGGCTGATGGATTTTAGCTCATAGATTTAAGTCAGGTGAGAATCTTCCGGATAAAGTGCTCATGGATTCGCGTATCTTCCACCAGTTCCGGATGGAAGGCAAACGCGGAATATAACCCCTGTTCCACGGCAACCACTCCCTGCGGCAGCCTTGCGATCTGTTCAACTCCGGTCCCACACCGCGAAATACAGGGTGCCCGTATAAATACCGCATGAAATGGTCTTTCCATATCTTTTATCGGGAGATCGACTTCAAACGATTCCTTCTGTCTTCCGAATGCATTTCGGGTTACCGTGATATCCATCAACCCGAGGCACTCCACTCGAGGATCGTCTGCATCGGTTGCCATCAGGACCATCCCGGCACAGGTAGCAAAAATACCACCTTCAAATGCCTGGATAGTGCGCTGTAAGTGATTTTCCCGGATGAGGCGGGATATGGTCGTCGATTCTCCACCGGGAATGGCAAGGGCATCGAGACGCGAGATGTCTGACGCATTCCGGACCGGTATAACCCGGGATCCATCCTGCTCTATCTGATGAAGTGCCCTTTGAAACGCCTGGATGTGTTCGGTCACATCCCCCTGGAGGCCGAGGACCCCAATGTTAACGGCCACGGTTCTGCAGCACCTCATCATCTTTGAGCGTGTGGATATCCAGACCCCGCATCGCTTCTCCCAGTCCCTTGCTGACTTCCGCAATCATCTTTGGATCATCGAAGTGGTTGACTGCCTCGACGATTGCCCTCGCCATCTTCGTCGGCTGGGTCGCATGGAAGATACCTGACCCTACAAACACACCGTCTGCACCCATCTGCATCATGAGGGCAGCGTCGCAGGGCGTTGCAATGCCCCCCGCTGAAAAATTGACTACCGGAAGACGTCCTCGCTGAGTAGTCTCGAGAACGAGTTCAATCGGTGCTTCTATCCTTCGTGCAAGATCCATACATTCATGGGGAGTCCTCCCCTGGAGACCACGTATTTCCCCCATAATATTGTGCATATGCCTGACCGCTTCCACGACATTTCCTGTACCTGCCTCACCTTTTGTCCGAATCATCGCCGCTCCCTCCTGGATCCGGCGGAGTGCTTCTCCCAGATCTCGTGCGCCACAGACAAACGGTATACGGAATGCAGTTTTTTCAATATGGAACTCTTCATCAGCCGGTGTCAGCACCTCACTCTCATCGATCATATCGACTCCGAGAGTCTCAAGAACTTGTGCCTCCACGATATGGCCTATCCGTACTTTTGCCATCACGGGAATGGATACCGCATCCATAATCCCGAGTACCTTCTCCGGGTCGGCCATCCGCGCGACTCCTCCCGCTTTCCTGATGTCCGCCGGGACCCGCTCCAGCGCCATTACTGCGACGGCTCCGGCTTCCTCTGCAATACGAGCCTGCTCGGCATTCACCACATCCATGATCACCCCCCCCTTCTGCATGGATGCAAACCCGCGCTTCAGGAGCTCGGTGCCAAATCTCAGTTCCTCGAGTTTCATATGCCGTACATATTCGTGAGGGTACCCCATAAAATGAGTGCAATAATGACAATAAGGGAGAAGGCAACCGCCACAACCCTGACTGCGCGGACGATCTCCTTTCCTGTTGATTCAAGGTCCTTTTCGCCATCTCCTATCGTGTAAATACCGGGTTTTTCGAATTTTACCCCGACCCCTCCTGCCATAACTGCCATCGGGATTCCGCCGTTAATTCCCGGGCGTTTTCTCCGGTCCCGGATCAGGGTATGATAGGCGGGGCGAAATCTTCCCTGTACCCCAAAATAGACAAGTAAGAGGAGACCGGAGATACGGGCGGGGATAAAGTTCAAGATGTCATCCATCCGTGCCGGCCACCACCCGATATGCAAACGCTCATCGCGATACCCAAGCATTGCGTCCATTGTATTTGCGACTCTGAAAACGGCCGCGCCCGTGAGGCCGAATATACCAAAATAGAATATCGGAGAGATGATACTATCGACGAGGTTTTCCGTCATTGATTCGTATGCTGCCGAACGCACCTGTTCGTGGTTCAGATCATGGGTGTCCCGGGAAACGAGCATCCCTGCCTGATCCCTGGCCTCGGAAATATCTGTCCGGAGGGAGGAGATCACCGCTTCTGTATGTTCTTCCAGAGAACGCCAGGCAAAACATATTTTCAGAAGGAATGGTCCGATAAGAAGATACAGGAACCATGGTGCATACCTGCCGAACAAATAGAACGGGACCGCAAAAAGGAATATCGTCAGGAACCATAAGAGAATTCCCATAATACGCTGGACACGCGGTGGCCACATTTCTGGTCGACCCCACCAACCGATAAACCTCCCGACAATTGCGATTGGATGATACGGGGTCCGGGGATCACCGATACACCGGTCAACCACTAGGGAGAGAACTAGGACAAGAGGTTGAAGAATCATCAGAATACCGGATCGTCGGGCATATAAAGATTCAAGTTATGTTCTTGAGGCATGAAGTTCGGATGAATGCTCTTCTCATTCACCCCGTAATACGGGATCGCTCCTTCTGCACGAATAATAGTCGGGGAATTACAGGTTGGAGGAATTGATTTTCCCGCCCCAGGAACCATCTTTTTTTCCTGAATCCACATGTCCCGAAATATCACTCAGGGTTCTCTAATTTACGTTCTTAACGCAAAATCTAACATTCACTCCGTGGGAGAAGGTCCGGGATGCCTTCATGAATCGGATACCTGACCCTGCATGCTGCGCAGATGAGCCCCCCTTCCACGATCTCGTCCCCGGTCTCCTCTCGGACCTGGAGGAGGAGATCTCCTTTGCAGACGGGGCAACAGAGAATATCATGGAGGCGCCGTTTCATCGTTCCTTCCGGATGTCGATTATCTGGGATAGTTCTGGTCCGGTTGAGATGATGGATATCGGGTGGCCGATCTCATCCTCTGCCATGTCCAGGAAATCTTTTGCCCTCTTTGTCAACTTTTTATATTCGGTAATACCCGCACAATCTTTATCCACCCGATCGATGCCCGTTATTGCCGCTATGGTGCAGCCGTTCACCATCGCAGAATACTGAGCCATTTTTCCATCCCATTCCCCGATCCTTCTTTGCCGGTGAGTAACTGTTCCAAATTCCTGTATTCCACGGGAATCGGATTCCGCCCGGCTCATCTCCGTTGAGAACGGGCCTTCGCCGACACGGGTTGGATATGCCTTGAATACCACGATAACGTCGTCAATTCGCGTCGGTCCTACCCCATTGTCCGCTGCAATCTGAGAAGCGGACGTGTCCTTGCTGGTTACGAACGGATACGTGCCGAAGTAGAGCGATATGCCAAATCCCTGAGTCCCCTCGAGCAGTATATTCTCCCCTTTATCGAGAGCGGCATTTAATTCCATCGGCACATCAGTGAGAAATGAGGCGAGTTCGGGAACATCTTTTGCCTGCCTGGCCGTCCGGAGCACACGGTCTGCATTCGCTGGACCACATCCCGTTCCCGTGCTCCCGATTGTCTTTGCCAGATGCTCACTTCCTTTATCCCTAAGGATGTGTTCTTCTTCGATGATCCCACACCTCGCATCGACAAAGGTTCGGCCCGCAACCCGGAGAAGATTAACTTCATGAAGAAAAACCCGCGGGTCGACGAGGACTCCCGTTCCAATAAGGAGCCGGGCGTTTGGGTAGACGAACCCGGACGGAACCATTCTTACCCCATATTCAGTTTTCCCGATTTGTACCGTATGCCCTGCATTCGGTCCGACACCCCCACGAGATATTATGGTCGGCCTGTCTTGGTGAGCGATATGGGCAACGATCTTACCTTTGCCCTCATCACCAAAAAATCCGCCGACGATGATGGTACAACTCATGCTTCTATCATGTAGTATGGGATGACGAACGCCATAAAACTATATACTCCGATGGTGAGGGGATTAGGGCATATGTCCTTTCTTTCCCGAATACACCGAAAAAATGCAAAAATTGTCGGGATGTTCTTATTCCGGAGGATAATTATCCAGAGACCGCAGAAAGGAATCGTTCCATCCTTCTCAGGGCTTCATTGAGGTCCTTTCTGGATACTGCATATGCGCATCGGAGGTGAATTCCTTCGGGATCGCCAAATACCCTTCCCGGGACCACCGCCACGCGTTCTTCGCGAAGGAGCCGTTCTGCGAACTCTTCGTCCGTAAGCCCGGTGGACTGGACGGAGGGGAAGGCATAGAAGGCACCCTCAGGGAGATGGCAGCGAAGTCCGATTTTATTGAGCCCTTCGATAAACAGGTTTCTCCGCACACGATATTCCCGTACCATTGAATTCTTCTCTTCTTCACCGTTCCTGAGCGCCTCTGTTGCCGCGACCTGCCCCATCACCGGTGCGCAGAGCATGACATACTGGTGGATCTTGAGTGCTGCATCACAGATTTCCTGCGGAGCACAGAGATATCCGATCCGCCATCCGGTCATTGCATATGCTTTTGAAAAACCATTGAGCGTTATCGTCCGTTCCCTGAGGGAATCCACGGTCGCCGGGGCGAGGTGGCTCCCCTCGTAGGTGAGTTCTGCATAGACCTCATCGCTGATGAGAAGAAGATCATGGTCCTTGAGGATATCTGAAATGGCACTGATATGTTCCCGCCTCATCACCGCCCCGGTCGGATTATTAGGGAAATTGATCATCAGAACCTTGCTTTTATTCGTAACCTTCTCCATTAGTGTTTCGGGATTGAGGCGAAAATGATCTTTTTCCAGGCAGGGGACATCAACGGGCACCCCACCGGCCAGCTGGACACACGGCGAGTATGAGACATAGCTGGGAGATGCAATCAGCACCTCGTCCCCGGGATCTACTACCGTTCGAACGGCGATGTCGAGGGCTTCACTAACACCGGCCGTGATGATCATCTCCTTCTCCCCGCTATAATCCAGATGGTAATGCTGGAGAAGGTAACGGGAGAGCACATCGCGGAGCGGTTGCATCCCACGGTTGGATGAATATGATGTGCGCCCCTGTTCGATGGAATATATGCTTGACTCACAGAGGTTCCACGGGGTGGAAAAATCCGGTTCCCCGACCCCGAGCGATATGACCCCCTCAAGAGTCTTTACCAGATCAAAATATTTCCGTATGCCTGACGGGGGTATTTCCCGTGCATGCCGGGAGATAAAATCCCTCATTGTTCTCCCTTCAGAATGAATAGGGGATCCGTTCTCCCCCCTCTCGCTCACAGAACGTGTTGCCGTATTCCTTATATGTTTTCATTATAATATGGGTGGCCGTTTCACGGATTTTGTCCATGGGTGCGATATGCTCAGATACAAACCGGGCCACTTCCTGCATGTTCTTTCCGGTCACCATCAACTGGAAATCGTACACTCCTGTGATCAGCCTGAGTGATTTCACTTGTTTGAACCGGGATATCCTCTCTGCTATCCGGTCATATCCGAAATCACGCTCGGGGTTTACCTTCAGTTCGATGATCGCAGACACCTCTCCGTTCCCAGCTCTCTCCCAATCTATTGCTGTTGTGTACCCGCGGATAATTCCCGCCTCTTCCAGGGCAGAAATGCGGTTCTCTACATCTGCCGGCGTCTTTTCAACCATCACTGAAAGTTCACCCGCTTTTAAACGGCCGTTATCCTCCAGCAGATGGAGGAGAAGAAGGTCTGTTTCATCCATTTCGTTCACCTGAACTATACTGTCATTGTCCATACTTCACCATAATCGAAAGATAATTTCATGAATGTCTTGCCTCAATGAAAGAGATTCGTGTGGATCTGATATTAATCGGTTATCTGCCATTAATTTAATGGGAGTCCCGGTTTCTGCGGAAGGTGGTGATATAATATGTACGCAAGGCTCCTTACCGCTCCAATTCAACAATACGGTGAAGCATACCCATATTTTTATGTATGGTAAGTTCTGGAATGAACGTTATCTATGCCGTTCTTCGTCTCATTGCCGAAAAGTTTCCTGAATGAATGAGATCTTTTCGATCTCGTCCGTTTTATGACTTGAAAAGATTCTTCACCCAGGTGATATTATTGAGATCCGGCCCCATTCCGAGCTCGTTAAGCCTCTGATCATTCAGGATTACCTCCCAGATCTTCGCGGTCTCTGCATCGAACCACATTTCTTTGGTTCTCCCATACCGACCGCGGCTTACTACCCGTGTGTTGATCACCCCGAGCATGTTGAGCTCGCTGATCAGATCGGTAATCCTCCGGTGTGTCAGGACATCAAGATCGATTCGGGGGGCAATTTCCGTATAGATACGTGTTACTTCCCCGCTGGTAAATATATTCTGTCCTGACTGATCCAGAATGAGCATACAGTAGAGAACGACTTTGCTCTGGGTCGGCAACGTTGAAATGCATTCGATCATGCTGTCCGTTTCGATCTTCGCCTGTGCCTGTTTGACATGGCGCTCGGCTACCCGATCTGCTTCTTCACGGTCTGCAAGCTCACCGGAAACCCTGAGAAGGTCGAGCGCCCGCCGGGCATCCCCGTGTTCCTGGGCGGCGAGACCTGCACAGATAGGAATAACGGTTTCTTCCAGGGCATTTTCCACAAATGCGATATCCGCTCTTTGTTTCAGAATGTCGCAGAGCTGGGGTGCATTATACGGCGGGAAGACCAATTCTTCCTCGGAGAGAGAGGAAAGGACACGGGGATCGAGGAAATCTTTGAAACTCAAATCATTCGATATTCCGATCATGCTCACCTTTGAACGCTTCAGGTCAGTATTGATACGGGTGAGGTTATACAGGGTCTCATCGCCACTTTTTTTCACCAGTTTATCGATCTCATCAAGGACAATAACAAGAACCCCACCACTCGTCTCCAATTGATTTTTCAGTTCCTGATAGACCTGGTCCGTCGGCCATCCCGTCATAGGAATATGAATCCGCGTTTTGTCGCTCGCGGTTTCATCTGTTCCGATGAGTAATTTTGAGATCTGAGCAAGGACCCGGTACTGGGTATCGATCACCTCGCAGTTCAGGTGAACCACACGGCACGGTGTGTCCATCAAACCACTCGCATGTTCAAGTTCAGTCCCGACATATCGGACGCAGGCGGTCTTTCCCGTCCCCGTCTTGCCGTAAATGAGTATATTGGAGGGGGTCTCGTTTTTCAGCGCTGGAGCAAGTATCGCTGCGACCTGATCAATCTGGGGCCTTCGGTGAGGAAGGATGTGGGGACGATATGAGTGGCGGAGAACCTCCCGGTTTTTAAAAATACGGGTGTTTGAAATATATTTTTTAAAGAGGCCAAGGGAGGCATCCTGTGTATCCGTCATAGTAGCTCAGGGGGAGCTGATACTTGGATACGGTACCTTAAATGTTGATCGTTATCTGACACAGATAAACCCCATGGCTTCCACTGGAAATAACATAATATTAAAAGATTTTGTAAATTTGAGTAGTTTAACAAAATAGAAATATATCTCCTGAAATATTCTGGTAGGCTTGTATAAGGTTTGGGGTGTTTCCCCCGGACCCCTTTATTTCCTGTGGAAATGAATTTAAATATCGCGTCATATTAAAAAATAATTAATAAATACCGGCATTTGGTACTTATATACCTGCTACTATAAAAGATCAATAGAAGTGATTCGAAACTCAATACAGAGAACTATAGAGCAGTGAAATACCACCAAATAATCAAATAATACGAGTTGCTATAAAATAATTGAAAATTTACACGCTTTGCAGTGGAAACAAAGGGGTCGAATAACATAGAGTTCGCCTCGCCGTTCCCGTTTTCTCTACTGGAAATTGGTTAAACTATAGAGATGCAATCGTAAGAATATCCACCTACCATTTCTGAAATAATATTTGCCCGGCCACTCAAATGAAAGACACATTTTGTGGGAATTCAGATAAGATGCGATCAAGCAGGATTACCCCCTCCAGGAAATAATCCGTGGAAATGACAGGGAGGCCCCAGTCGGTGCAATGAAAAAGAGTTCCAGTGGAAGCCATGGGGTCCGGTGGAGCCATCCTCCTTAGCATTCAGGAAGATGAATCATAAAACTGGTTTAGACTAACATTTTCAATCTTCCTCATGGAGCAATATATTTCTGTTCATACCCCAAACTTCACATTCAATGAATCCGGAACATATCCGTCCTGTGAATATCCGGGTATCCATAATAACGGTATCGACGACACGAACTGTGGAAACGGACTCAAGCGGCCAATTAATCCGAAAACTTCTTGATACTGTTGGTTTGCCGGTCGTTTCATATGATATTGTTCAGGATAATATCGGAGCAATCAGGAGTGGTATTTTTTCGGCATTGAGACAGAGCAATTGTATTATCATAAACGGGGGCACAGGTCTGACCCACGATGATTGCACTATCGAAGCAGTTTTACCACTCCTTGACAAAACAATCGACGGTTTTGGGGAATTATTCCGGCAAAAAAGTTATGAGGAGGTCGGGACAGCGGCCATTCTTTCCCGTGCTATCGCTGGCATATCGGGAGGAGCAGCAATCTTCTGCATTCCGGGCTCGAATGCTGCGGTCAGGTTGGCAACGGAATCTCTGATAATTCCTGAGATTCGCCATATCCTGACTCATGCCGGCCGGTGAACAGATAGTTCCGGAAGATATAGCGTATTTGGTTATAGCGGCAGTTTTTTTCTTCGCTTGAGTATCATTCTGTGGTTCAAAACGTCGGAGTTCATCGATATACTTCGAGCAGGGCTACACGTTCGAGCACCAGCTCTTTCAACCGGTTTGGCCCGCTTGCACGAAGCTCGGCCCGAGTGATGCCAAAGAGCTCCATAAGGTGGGCAACCTTCCCGGAATCAATACCTTCCCAGTCATCATCCATCTCAGTCATCAGGGGTCGGATGATCTCCCATGCAGATGCACTCGGGGGGCATATACAGAGATACACCCGGTTCATACCTTCGTGTATACCAAACCGTATGGCAGATGCACACTGACGCGAGCCTGCTGCATAGAGGAGGGCCTCCATCTCTACAGAATGAGAGATACAGGTCTCTTCTTCTGCAGCGCGGAATGCATGACGAAGGGCAGACTCGACATGGGCGATGCCTGCCATGTTATCGGCATTGAAGAGGATAATATTACACGCATGATTCAACGCAATATTCCTGATATTGGCAAGAAAATTTGCTGAATTGTCTACAGTAAGGCAGGCTTTCCTGATATCGCACAAAAACCCACTCATGGGGAGTCTCCGAAATCAGATAAGGTTGGCTGGATGTATGATGAGGTTCCCGCACCCTCATCTCCTTCGGTCTTTCCCTTTTCCGCGAACATCTGCTGGGCGATTCCCCTCCCAAGAATTGCAGCAATACGATCAATCCCGGCGGATTTCACCGTTTCCGGATCTGTGATCCCATTGTTGAACAATCTTCGGGCACGAACCCTGCCGATATTCCGGAGCCGGATGAGTGGTAACAGTTCCCTCTTTACACCGTTATTCATGCAGACTTCATATTCCTGGATTGAAGAAGAAAATCGGGGAGCAAACATCCGGGCAAGACGTCCGGTCGCATGGAGAAGCCATTTGACACTCTCTACCATATTATAGATATCACCGGGCCCGATGCCATATCGCTCGCAGATCATTGCTTCAGGCACTTCTTCAGACCAGTCTCTGAGGAGCATGGTGGTCTTGATCGCCCGGTAATAGGATTCGTCATCTTCACCGACGGGAGGCCCGAGCCACAGATCATCTTCATGCTCGCAGATGAACCGGTCAAGATAATAGAGGTCGTTATTACTCACGTAGAGAGTATACATGTCGGGGGTGTTGCAAATGAGCTGGAGCAGCCCGATGTCCGAATAAACGGTAAGAGATCGGAGTCTTTCCACGATTGATTCAGCACTTTTGGGATGTATATACAACTGAGAGACAAGGATACCAAATTCGGTTGCATCGATTCTCGTTCCTGTTTCCACGATCATTTCGGTATTCAGGAGAAATTGTATAATATGATCAATTACATGGACTATTGAACGATTTTGCCGATGCTGATGCATATAGAAGGTCTGATCCATAAATGCAATAAGTTCTTCAGGCGAATGCACGAATGAGGAAGCTATCGCAGATAAAATATGCGTGCATAATGCCTTTTCGCGTGCACACTGTGAATGGACATCTTCAGGAGGGGCATTGATATAACCCTCAAAGAGCGCCTCGAGATGGTGCTCATCCTTTGCAATAAGAACGGCCTCTCCATACGGGTCAAGCCCGGGACGACCCGCACGTCCTGCCATCTGGTGATATTCACTCGCAGGAATCGGAACCATCCCCTCACCCGACGAGAATCTCAGGTAATCTCTGATCACCACGCGTCTCGCCGGGAGGTTTAGGCCTGCAGCGAGTGTCGGGGTAGATGCAATGGTCTTTATGTAGCCCTTCCTGAATGCTTCTTCAACGATCGATCGTTCACCCCGGCTGAGCCCTGCATGATGGAATGCCGCGCCCCGCTCTACACATGCGGCAAGGATCTTCCCCATCTCAGTCTCCGCAATCTTCCGGAGCCGATCGGCATATCCGGCAAGCTCAGGTGTTTCATATCCAAGAGCGTTTCCTGCACGTTTCGCAAAAGCCTCTGCATTTCGCCGGGAAGAAACAAATACGAGGCATTGACCTCCTTCATCGATCGTGTCCCTGCAGAGGTTGAGATCGTCATATCGTGATCGGGAAGAGACCGGGCGATTGAGATCGGCGAACTGGATCTGGCCGTTATAAAACACTCCCTGCCGAAGGTCGACCGGACGCCAGGAACTGGTCACCAGCCCGGCGCCGAGCCACTCTGCAAGTATGTTGGGGTTTCCGATGGTGGCACTGAGCGCCATCAACTGTATTCCGGGATTTCGAAAACGCATTTTCGTAATCACCATCTCGAGGGTAGGTCCCCGATCCGGGGAATCGATCAGGTGGACCTCGTCGATAACGAGAAGCGTGATGTCTTTCAGCCACGGAGTGGCATTTCTTAGCAGAGAGTCGACCTTTTCGCTCGTCGCCACGATTATATCGTTTCGGCCAAGAAATTCATCACGACGATCGAAATCCCCTGTTGCAATCCCCACCCTCACTCCTTTACCCGTGAATTCGTCAAATTTTTCGCTCGCAAGGGCTTTCAGCGGGACAATATACAGGCATTTTCCCCGGTGTTCAACCTGATGATGCATCGCCATCTCGGCGATAAGGGTCTTGCCGCTCGCTGTCGGTATTGCAATGAGAAGATTTTTCCCTTCGAATATCCCTGCACGAACACAATCTTCCTGAGGGGGGTACAACTCCTGTATCCCTGAAGCAGCGTACCTTTCCTTCAACGGACCAGGTATGGGCAGTTCATCAACCTTCATCAGAACCCCTTCGATTCCACTCTAGCAACACGAATCCGCTTCGCAAATCGCGATTCTGATTGTGGAATCACCGCGTCCTCTCCATTGGAAACCATCCTCAGATTGAAGTAACCCAGATAGATGCCGACGGTATACCTCAATAATAGTAGCTGAGCATATCCTGTTTCAGCTTCACGCTTCTTCCGCTCAAGGAATGCAAATACCGTCTCATGGGGGATCCCTTTGACGATCATGTCTATCGCCTCCCGGGCAACTTTTACCTGATCCGGGAGACCGATCAATGCGACAGTCTTCCCCTGGATGGATATTGAAGTATCGGTCATATGTTCGATCTGTTCACGGCTCTTCCCCTCTTTTCCTATGATTCTGCCACGTATACGATCCATCTGCCTCGGGCTGTCGGCTATTCCGGAAAGATCGATGATATCGAAAAGAAGATCCTCATCATCGAGGAGGATAAATGCACGTTCCGGGGAAAATCCACGGTTTATGGCATTAATCGTCTCTGCTGCCCGTAACACGCCGACGGCATCTTCACCCTCCACCTGAACAACACCTTCCTTGCTATCAATCGTGATCGTCACGTGCGTTTTTTCCTCAATTTCCTTCTTGGTTGACCCGCCCTTTCCAATCAGGACGCCGATTCTGTTTCCTGAAACTTTAACTTCCTGTATCATGATGTTCCCTGCCCGTTTACTTCAGAGGGAGTTGATTCCGGTGGACTCCTGCCGGTTATCTCCGCAAATAATTCTCGTTCCTCAATCACATCAGCATATGATGAGAAAAACCGGTTCACGTTTGACAGATCGCGAAAGAGAAATGCATTCGCCCGGGGATGGTCAAGCGTGACAGACTGACCCATATCAATGAAATACGGATGAGTACCATCAAACAAGATATTGAATTCACTCAGGTCTGCATGCACCAGACCTGCGTCGGCATAGAGCATCCTGATAAACGAGATAATCTCCCGATACGTAGCCTCCGGATCATCCATGGTCGCATTCCTCAGCTGCGGATAGGGATTCTCTCCTTCCCCGAGGAATTGCATGATCAGGATGTTTCTGTCCCAGACCAACGGAACAGGAACGGATATACCCGAATCGTGAGCCCTTTTGAGGTTGCTGAATTCCTTCTTTGTCCAGACAAAAACAATATCTTTTCGTGTATGCTTGATGCGGGAAAAACGTCGATCCCCGATGATATATGCAGACATTGTATTAAAATTGGCAGTTCGTATCCGGTATATCTTGATTGCAACAGATTGTTCATCTTTCCACCCCAGGAATACGTTCGCCTCCTTTCCCGTACTGATGGGGCCTCCGATAGAGGTAATCCATTTTTTGTGGATCAGCCGGTATAATGCGAGAAGCGTAACCTCATCAAAGACGTCTTCCCTCACTTTCAGTTGATTAACATCTTTTATACGGATACCGAGCGCCTCTATCTTCCGGTCGAAATTATCCTCCATCCTTTCGATCTTCACTCTTTGTCCCCCGGGTCAGTGAATGTAATCCCATACACATGAGAGGAGTTCTCCCATATACGATCCCGCGGTCTTTTTCAGATCAAGAGGGTGGATCTCCCCCTTCCGGTAGGCTTCCTCCAGAGCCTCATAGTTGCCAAACTCCCGGTCTCCCCCAAATTTGGCAGCCCGATGGACAGTGACTGAACCAGATCGTGGAAAGATGTGATACTGAAAGATCTGGAGGATAGGATTCTCTACGCATTCCGGAGGACAGAATGCCTTCTGACATTTTTTCTCGATGTCTTCTACCGAATCGGCGACAGAGATGTAATTTCCACTGGATGAGGACATTTTCTTTCCGTCGAGACCGTTGAGGATTGGGGTGTGGATACAGACCGGGGCCGGGTATCCGATCGCAGTAAGATTCTCGCGTGCCAGCATGTGTATCTTCCTCTGGTCAATACCCCCCACCGCAGCGTCCACCCCCAGTGAGGCGATATCGACCATCTGCATAATCGGGTAGATCATCTGGGAAACGGTTGGCGCCGCCATCTGCCTTCCAACCTCATCCATACTCCGTTTCGCCCTGTTCAGCGTGATCTGCTGGGAAAGACGGAGCATCATCAGTTCGTAATCCGCATTCAGCTGGAGATCTGAACCGAGAACGAATGTGACATCTTTGAGGCCAAGGCCCTCAAAGCATCTCCTGTTATACTCTGCAAGCTCGCGGACCTGTTCCATATCCCCTTTCCTGTTCAGAAACGCGTGGAGATCGGCGAGGAGAACAATGACCTCGAAACCGGCATGTTTCAGATCCACCAGTTTGTTCACCGTGACGAGATGTCCGAGATGGATCTCGCCACTTGGTTCATATCCAGCGTAAACTCGTTTTACCGGCCGGTGAAGGAGTGCGATAAGTTCCTCGTTGGTGATGACTTCAACGGTGTTCCGGGTCGCAAGCGAGTACGGATCCATTAAAAATAATGGGTGATGGGGAGTGTTAATGATTGTTCTCGGGTCAGATGGCTTTGAAGCCGAGTGCCTGATTGGTCATGGCCACGGAAACGGCAGGATCAGTAACAGTTCCCATCATGGCCCGGATCGCATCTATATTCTCCACTACCACATCGGCTTCCTGATGGATTGCCTGAAAGAGATATAGCTCTTTTCCCTCAACCGATATGGATTCTTCGAATATTCCGTTTTCCCATAGGTCCGATCTGCAACGGCCGAGGTCCATTGCGAATTCCTTCAGTTCTGCGGTACTGGTGATACCGGTTTCCTTCCGTACAAGCCCCATTCTCGGGTGTTTCTCAATAATCTCAATTACATGGTCCCGTGTGGCCGCTTTTTTAAGGTCCATCTGCACAACATGCATGTGCATCATCGTGACAGGCACAATCATAGCAAGGGTGACGATGTTGATATGCGGCAGAACGCTTTGTACATCAGGTCCGTGGTGGCTCGGAATGTGTACCGGGTTGAGTACGATGGCATCGATAGGTCCCCGCTTGATATCCGCCGGGTCGCCACCTCTGCGAACCATCACTGCCCTGACCTTTTCAATACCGAATACTTTGTCCATTGCGTTGATTATTCGGCACAGACCAGTCGTATTACAGGATACGACACGTGTGAAATTTCGGCCGATTGCTTTCGTATAGTTGCAGTCGGAGTTGAAGGAGAAACCGGCAATTGCATGCTCCTCTCCCCCCTGCCAGATTGCCTTTACGCCGAATTTTTCATAAAGCGGTTTATTCTTCTCACCTACTCCGCCAGGTGTCGCGTCAATGACAATATCGGCCGCCTTAATCATATCCTCAACACTGCCGGCTACCGGAATTCCAGCCTTATCAAAGGCATTCTTTTTTGCCATGTCCGCGATATACAGAGGGTACCCCCGGATGGACGCGATCACCGCTTCATGGCTGGGGCGGGTCTTTGAGACCCCAATCACTTTCATATCCGGTTGAGCGGCAACTGCGTCAGCAACTCGCTTCCCAATGGTCCCGTATCCGTTGATTGCGACATCGATCATATGAGATGACATGTCCCATAAGAAATAATAAAGATTCCCACAAAAGCGAATCAGCGAATATTTGTACAGATTTAGGAGGAGACATTGTGAGTTTTTTGCCCGGGTACTCGATGCGCATCCTCTGTTCCCGGGACCGCTAATTAATTTGACGTAACGATATGAGACAAGGGGAACTCCGGACATCTGGACGGTTGGACGGGATCTATAAAAATACGCCACAGAACTGTGCCATGGCGCCATGCGTAAATAATATGCTCATTAATATGAGAAGATGACACGTATCATTTCCGATCAAATGCTCCGCATGCATCATGACAGGAATGTGCGTTCCGGTACGTGGGGCCTGAAATTTCACCGCACGATGACGAAAAAGCGGTAAATACCATTATGCCTTCAGGAAACCCTCATAATCCACCGCGGAGCAATTGCCTTTGTTGGACAGAAAGCCTGGCAGTGGAAACACCCGATACAGATATTCTCATGTGTGGCGTGCGCTTTTCCGTGTTTCATCTCAAATACCCCCATGGAGCATTTTTTTTCGCAATCCCCGCACCCGTTGCAGAAGATATGATCGATGTACACCTCCATCTGTATAGTTGGGGAAGGGATGGTAAGCATATCTGGGTCCTCACCCCGGACTTATGGCATGATGGTATAAAAGAATCCGCTCTTGGAAGAATATTGAGGATCGCCCCGCATGCAAAAATCCGTAAGAAGGAATAATGGAACTGCAATCAGGAATCATCGGTATTCTTCTTTCGCGGGGGCTGATTGATCATATGCCAGTATTGGCCGAGCTCGCGGATCACATTTGCAAATTGATCGAACTGCACGGGTTTGACTATGTAACTGTTGACGCCAAGATTATAACTCTCCACAATATCCCGCTCTTCGCTTGACGAGGTGAGGACGACAACCGGTATCGTGCAGGTCACGGGATTTTTTTTAATCCTTCGGAGAACTTCGATCCCGTTTATCTTGGGGAGTTTGAGGTCGAGAAGAATAACATTCGGGATATCCTCCACATTTCTTCCGGAATAGGCCCCCGTGCCGAATATATAATCAAGGGCTTCGGCTCCATCCCATGCCACATGAACACGTTCTTTCAGGTTGCACCATTGAAATACATGGAGGATCAATTCGACATCGTTGGGATTGTCCTCCACGAGGAGTATCTCAATGGGTCCACCCTGGTCAGTCATTAACTTCATATTCCCCCGAGAGTGAAGAAAAAGGTTGTGCCCCGGTCAATCGCGGAGTTAACCCAGATCTCCCCCCCATGTCGCTGAATAATCCGCTGCACAATAGCGAGACCGACTCCGGTCCCCTCGTATTCGTCACTGTTGTTCAGTCGCTGGAATACCCCGAAAACAGAATCCGCGTATTGCATATCAAATCCGACTCCATTATCCTGCACGAAATAAACCGACTGGCCATCTTTCCAGGACGAACCGATCTCAATCAGGGCTTTTTCGCGTTTTCGGGTAAATTTCAGGGCATTTGAAATCAGGTTTACATACACCTGCTTAAGGAGCACAGGATCGACATAACACACGGGGAGGTCTCCGATCCGGATCTCCACCGATCTCCTCTCCTGTTCACTCCTCAATTCATCCAGCGCTTCACGGACTGCAGGTTCCGGTGCAACAATTTGTTTGTTCAGGGGTTGACGGCTCATTCTTGAGAAATTGAGGAGATCGTCGATCAGATAACTCATATGGCGGGTATTTTGGCGAACTTTATTCAGGTACCGTTGCGCATCGGGAGGAAGTGATGTCAGGAATTCCTCTATCAGGATCAGGGAGAATCCATCAATTGCCCGCAAGGGGGCGCGGAGATCATGCGAGACCGTATAGCTGAAAGACTCAAGTTCCTTATTGGCAGACTCCAATTCCGCAGTTCTTTCCCTGACCCGTTGTTCCAGTTCCTCGTTGAGCATCCGGTATTTTTCCTCACTTTGTTTTAACGCGTCTTCCGCCTGTTTCTGATCGGTTATATCGCGGCCGACAGACTGGTATTCGAGGAGTACCCCGGTATCGTTGAAAATCGCACTATCATTCCATTGCTGCCACCTGACCCTGCCATCAGGTGTGATGATACGGTGTTCGATGGTACCGGCGGGATTTTCCCGGGAGAGTGATAACAGGTGAGTTCGTATCATTTCTCTTTCTGAGCCGGGATACCGTACCCGGGATCGGTGCCCGATAATATCGGTACATTGCACCCCAAAATAACGGCAGTAGGCATCGTTCACGAACGTTATAGTTCCATCGGGAAGGAATCGGGCGATAAATTCATTCTGACTGTGAACAACGGCCCGGTACCGCTCCTCACTGGACTTGAGGTGAACCTCACTATCCTGCAGCCTCAAAATGGCGGTTTTTAATGTGGATACCATGGTATTGATGCTCCGCTCGAGAATCGCAAACTCTCTTCCCCTTGTCGGTGATATGGTGTGGTCCAGATCGCCCTTCGCGATCTGATCGACATCATCCACGATACCCCTTATCGGACGGGTCAGGTATCGCGAAACCACCGTCGCGATACTAAGACCGATGAGAAGTGCAATCGCCGCGACAAATATATGGAATAGCACGAGATTGTTGAGACGGGTCTGCACTAAGGCATTGTCATATGTTAATTCAACAACAAGACTCATATCTGCCGCATATTCAGGATCAGTGAGATTTATGAATAGGTATTTAATTTTAGTATCAGTCTCTGCATTGAAGAATTCGATGCTTGTACGATCCTGAAAGATATGATCCAGGGTCGTTGACAGCTGGGTATCCGGAACATCAGCTCTTATTTCCCACCAGACGCTTCGCGGTGGTGAAGATACGGACGTTTTTCACGTACGGATTCTGGAGCGCGATTGCCTCAATTCCATCGGTGTACCGGAGGGTATTTCTATCCGCTTTAAACTCATCCCCGGGAAGGCCAAGTTCGAGAAGATACCGGTGATCCGATGTGGGCGTGTAAGCAAATTTTCTGATTTTGCCCGTATTTATCTCCTGGACCACCCGGTCAGGAAAGAATCCCTCAGATAACCGCATCTCGGTTATATAATCGTAGAAGTACGGTGCGGTTGTCTTGAAGTCAAGGCCAAGATCCGGGGTATACGTAGTATACTCGACCACCCCTGATTCATTGATGATATAGAGGTCCATTTTTCCGCCAAGCCGCTGCTTCAGGCCCGCAAGGTCCATCCGGGCGGGGTTCCCGCCCGATTCCTTGTATCCCTGCGAAAATTGGACAAATCCCTGCTGCATCTGCTGGTTGAGGGTATTGTCAAACAGCTTGAGCCCGGTATCGATCAGGTGAACCGAATTTTCGATGTTACTCTCTGTCTGGTTTTGGAGCAGAAGTGCATCATTCTGGAATGTGATCTCGGCATTGTTATAATCGACAATGGCAATACCGACAACAATTGCCAGAATGAGGAGAAAGGTAAACCCGAGGAGATAATGTGAAAATGGAGATTGCTTCTTTGGCGAATTCATAATATTCATTCCCCCTCAGGTCATCCTCGCAAATCGGAGATGGCCCGGTTCCCCAAACCCGGTATGGTGTATTCTGGTCACTTATTATAAAAAGGATGCAGTCCTGGCATCAGTCATAAAAACAACTGTTGGAGAGGGGAAAAATATGTCTCATGAGCAGGAATAGAGGATAATAATCTTTTTCGCTGGGGACACGGTATAACACCATTATATGATCTTGGATGAGGATAAGATCACCAGGATAAAGAAACTATTAAAGTCCCGGCCGAAAGGTCTTACCATCTCTGATATATCACAGATTTTGAAGATTAACCGGAACTCGGTTGCCAAATATCTTGAAATCCTGCTTATCACGGGACATGTCGAGATGCGGGCATATGGAAACGCAAAGGTGTATTATCTCTCGCAACGGGTTCCTTTTTCAGCGATGCTCCGGTTTGCCTCTGATCTTATCATGGTCGTCGACAGTGAAATGAAAATAATGGATATTAACGATCATTTTCTCTTATTCTTCTCTGCCGAGCGCGGGGATCTTATTGGGATGGATATCCGGGAGTTCTCCTACCCGCCATTGACTGATCCAAAATTCCATCAGTTCCTCGAGAGAGCACAGCGACAGGAGGAAGTAGTTGAGGAGATTGGGCTTAAAAAGGAGGGAGAAGAACGGTTCTTCAGGATCAAGATTGTACCGACGGTATTCGATGATGGATCCCGGGGGTGGACGCTGATCCTGGAAGATATCTCCCTGCAGAAACGGTACGAGGAAAAACTCCGGATGAACGAGGCCCGGTATCGTGCCATCGTTGAGGACCAGACCGAGATGATCTGCCGGTTCCTCCCGGATGGGACGGTCACTTTTGTAAACGAATCGCTCTCCCGGTATTTTGGTATGATCCCGAAGAATTTAGTCGGAAAGAGTTTCCTCTCGTTTATCCACGAGGAAGACCGGGAGAAACTCATGGCAGGAATTTCTCAGTTATCTCCTGCCAACCCGATCATGACGATCGAAGATCGTGTCATACTCCCTAACGGGACTCACCGATGGAACCAATGGACCAACCGGGCTCTGTTCGATGAAGAAACGGTGGTTGAATACCAGGGGGTCGGGCGGGACATCACGGATCAGAAAATCGTCGAAAGGGAATTGATCATCAAAGATAGCGCGATAGCCTCTTCAATCAACGGGATTGGAATTGCGGACCTGAATGGAAGGGTCACGTACGCAAACCGGGCCTTCCTCCGGATGTTCGGATATGAAGACGATAGGGAAGTTCTTCAAAAACCCATCGAATTCTTCGCTCATGGAGATCGTGTTGAATCCAGTGTGATCGATGAAGTCATGTGCTCGCTTCGGCGAAAGGAGGGATGGATCGGCGAAATCCACCCGAGGAGGTCTGATGGCACCGGTTTCGACGCCCAATTAACAGCGAATATCGTCACCGATTCGGCCGGGCAGCCACTCTGCCTGATGGCGTCTATTCAGGATATCACAGAGCGGAAAAGGGCCGAACGCGAGCTCCGGATGAAAGAGACCGCGATCTCATCAGCGATAAATGGAATTGCCCTATTTGACACCGACGCCTTTCTGATCTATGCAAACCGGGCATTTCAGAAGATGTTTGGGTATACCGACAACGATGAGATCATTGGCAGGCCCGATGAATGGTTTGCCCACGAGGATCGGGAGACACTCAATGTAATCAGGAATCTTAAAGATTCCGTGATGAGAGAAGCGTCCTGGATCGGGGATGTACGACTTCGCTCCCGGAATGGATCGCGGCTGTATGTGCAGATAACGGCATCTCTCGTGAAGGATGAAAACGAAATACCTATCTGCACCATGCTCTCCATCGTGGATAATACCAGCCAGAAGCGGATTGAAGAGGCGCTGAGAACGACCTACGATAAACTTCAGGATGCGATCGAATTCATGCCGGATCCGACATTTATCGTTGACCGGGATAACCGGGTTATCGCGTGGAACCGGGCCCTCGAAAAACTCACGGGCGTAAAAAAAGATTATATTCTCGGAAAAGCGGATTACCAGAAGGCATTTCAATTTTATCAGGGGGTCAGGCCGGTGCTGGTAGACCTGATCGGCATGCCTTCACAGGAGATCGACCGGTCGTACCCTCAGGTCAGACGATTCGGAGACGATATATTCGTTGAGGCATTCATACCAGGCCTGAACGCGGGAAAGGGAGGGTATATGTGGGGTAAAGCATCTCCGCTCATGGATCAGGATGGCAACCGTATTGGTGCGATAGAGTCGGTGCGTGACATAACCGAATGGAAACGGGCGGAAGAATCTCTCCGGCAGTCAGGCAGCAGGAAAGGTGGACAAAGCGAGTCCTGATTCATTTTTTCCTGAAACTAATCACTTCGAATGTATGGGTGTGCCCTGGAACCGATGGGAAAACAAGGACTGTTTCATAAATATTCTGCCTGGATTTCGATGACTTCTCGACTGTCGCAGGCTGCAGCATAACGCGAAAGCAGTTCAGCATTGAGCTCGAGAAACCTGATGCCCCAGGAAAACGGCTCGAGAAGATGCAAAGCCTGGGCTTTTTCTCCAAGGATACAGAGTGCCGCCGCACATGCCTCCACCGAGGTGAGTCTGAATGGGCGGCCGAAATTTACCGGGTTGGCTGCGACAAGATATGGGAGGGCTCGATGTCTCCGGACCTTCTGAAGGGAGATCGTCTCAAGCACCTCCCATGAGCAATCCAGTACCGTGATGGAGCGGACGGGGAGGTCTGCAGCCGACAGTGCCTGTTCCGCCGCGGGATCGAGGAGGAGGGTATTGCAGGGGATCCGGGAAGATTTTGCAATGACTGCAATCAAACCTGCTCTTTCCAGTTTCTTTACCGTACACTTACGCGGATCGCAGCTGTTATCCCGGAAAGAATAGAGAGGGATCATCTATCTTCTGTGAGCACCCACGATCTATCAATGTATGTACTGATCTGTCCGTGCATCCTCAATCCCTCCCTGCGTGCCCGGGGAATCACCAGTCCCGTCGACAGGCAATTGTTTGAACGTGCAATCGAGCGGTGCAGAATATTTCACCTAGAGATTGTTCCCCTGCCTTGCACTGAAACGCTCTATCTCGGTAATGATCGTCCACCGGGCACCTTTCTCGAACGTTTGAATACGAGTGATTTTTTCCAGCTCATGGATCGTCTGGAGGAAGATGTCCGGGATACGATTCGCAGACGCGGTCCTCCCCTTTGTATTATCGGGGTAAATTCTTCCCCGACCTGCGGGGTCACTAAAACCTATTACGGGAGTTCGGGAGAAGGTCCTGAAAAGAGGGAAGGACGCGGGGTATTTTTAGACCGGTTTCCTGAAATCGGGGCAATGGATGTCGCAGATTTTGCGGCATACCGGATTTATATCGCGGCACCCCTGTTTTCGGAGGCAGAAAAGTCCTACAATCTCCAGATCTCAAACCTCCTTACGAAGCACCTGTTTGAGACATACCTCCCGCAGACGATAGGGGACGATACTCAGTGTCGCGGGAAAGCCGCCCACCAGGAGATATTCCGGGCACATCTGCATGCACTGGCAAGGACAGATATCGTGGTAGCGATAATCGATGGTGCAGATGCAGACTCGGGGACAGCATGGGAGATGGGATATGCGTATGCCCGCGGCATTCCGGTCGTTGGGTTGAGAACAGATTTTCGTATGGCAGGCGACCACGAACGGGTCAATCTCATGCTCGAACAGGCTTCCCGGGTAATCAGCAGGAAGGAAGAACTCCCCATGATGTTAAAATCCCCCTGTTCCTGTCATCGGGGTTTGCCGGAAAAACCCGAATAACCCTGATTTTCGACGGGTTTTCCATGAGTTTTTGAAGTTCTCCCCGAAATGGGGAGAAACCGGCGAATTACGGGGTGAAGAATAATGATATTCCCCTTCATCCAATCTATAGTGATCATGCCTAATCTCAACGTGGCGGTAATCGGTCCGGCTGGATATGCTCAACAGATGGGTAAGAAAGGTACGGAATCAGATATTACGTTTTATAATCTGAAACGGGACGAAGCAACCCTCACTTTGGTTGAACCAACCCGGTACCCGGAAAAGCTGGCATCTCTCTTCTTTGCGGTCTCCCTGGCCGACACGATCATTCTCGTAGTTGAAGAGATCGGCCCTGCCTTTGGCGAATGTGTTCTTATGCTTGATTGTGCGGACAAAAAGAATGGCATCATGGTACTTCGGAATTTTATCTCTGCCGACCAGATCATCCCATTGACCAGTGGTACCATAGTTGCTGGATACGAGATCATCGGGGACGATCCGCGATTGATTCGGGAACGTCTTCTTACGGAAGCCTCTAATATCCGGACAAATGACCTGCCGGCAGGAATTGCATCAACCGGGGTGGTTCCGATCGATCAGTTCTTCGCAGTCAAAGGAATCGGGACCGTGGTACTCGGGATAGTTTCCTCCGGAGTTATCAGACGACATGATACGCTCAGGGTGTACCCGACTGCAAAGGAAGCACTCGTCCGATCCCTGCAGAAACATGATGACGAGGCTGATCTGGCATATTCCGGGGACAGGGTCGGCATCGCACTGAAAGGGGTGGAAGTAACCGATCTCGACCGGGGATATGTGCTCTCGAATGATCCGGCGATCGTTACCTCGTCCACGCTCACGGGCAGAGGGGAGATCATCAAATACTGGCCTAACCCGATCAGGGAGGGAATGATACTTTTCATCGGTCACTGGATGCAATTCATGCCGGCACGCGTGGCGTTTGTGGACAATGCCGGAGACTGGCGGAAGCCTCATCTGACCCTCAGGACAGATAAGGATCTGGTCTATCTTCCCGGTGCGGTTGGCATCCTGACCTATCTTGAGGGGGGCAAACTCCGGATTGTAGGGAAATTTCATCTATCCTAAGAAAGGTAAGCGGCCCCTCTCTTTCTCGGATCAATACTGGGGAAACCCTCTCCCGCTCGGAGGCCGCATACTTGGAATATTTAATGATATGGTACCACATTCATTATTCAGGTGAAGATATGGCCTTGGGAGATTGGATCCCGTATATCGTCGGGGGCATCATTGTCCTTGTCATCATCGGGCTGGTCCTGTATTTTGTTGGCATTTATAACCGGTTTTTCAGTCTGAAGAATTCATCAGAAGCAACACTGGGACAAATCCGCGTTGCAATGAAGAAACGGCTCGATATGATCGAACAGCTGCTCGGTGCAGTCAAAAGCTACGCCAAGTTCGAACGCGAAGTCTTTGAGAAAGTAACCGCTATGAGGGCGGCGGTTGGGACTGCCCCGGTCGGGGATCTGAATCAGATTGAGGCAGAATCAAGATCTCTGATCGGCAGACTGTTTGCGGTTGCTGAAAACTACCCGGACCTCAAGACCAATACGACCGTAATACCGCTCATGGATGCGGTCAGGAGCATCGAGGAAGAGATTGCCCGCCAGCGGTATACGTATAACAACATATCCCAGCAGTACAACACCATGGTGGACGTTATTCCCTCCAATTTCATCGCCCGGTTGATGGCATTCTCGAAACTTCCGTACCTCGAATTTGAAGAAGCTATCCGGACACCTCCGAAGATTGAGTTCTAAGGGATTGCCTGTGAAGGAAACAAAACAACTGGCAATCCTGGTCATCATCGCCTTCATCGTCGCGGGGGTCGGGCTCAGCCTCGTATACGTCATTCCCGGTCTGATAGAGGGAGATCTCGTAATCGACTCTTATCAGGCGACCTTTTCTGATAATCTCACTCTTGTCGAGAATTATCAGTACGATGTGAAGGTTTCCGGCCAGTACCGTATGCTGTTCCGTTACTGGAATGAGCCGCTCTCCCAGACGGCACTCGATGTACCGTACATCGCCTACCTCGATATGGCCGTTCCGGCCGGGACCATCGGCTACGTCAAGAATTATCTGGGAGTCGTCACCCTGCCGGAGGGTGGCGATCCGGGCACTGCAGCCGTTATCGGACAGATGGCAGAAGACAACGAGGTCGGGATCTATAATCCCCGCTACTTCAATTCCGGGACATACGGACCCGAGTATACATTCCAGATCCACCCCCCGGTACAATATGATACCCAGTATGCCCATCTGAACATAAAACTCGTCGATCAGCACGTCCTCTTCCGGAACGTATCTATAAGCATCCCTGCGCGATCCGTGATCCAACTCTATCCGCATCCATCCTACCTCCGCGTGGAACCGGTTGGGGATCGTCTCCTCATCACCGGTCGGGTTGGGCCGAACGAGGTCATCGGGGTAGAGACACTCCTGAACAGGGATGCATTGGACAAAATTGATGGGTTTCCCCAATTTGTCCCCGATGTTCAGGGAGAGACTCAGGCAGCAAACCCCTGGTACGAGAGCCTCCCCTATTTCACCGCCATGACTCTCCTGATTCTGGGAATCGTGGCTGTTTTATTGATACCGTTCCTGTTTATCGCAGTCTATTACCGGTTTGGGCGGGAGATGGAGTTCACGGTCCCCGAATATATGAGTGTAGTGCCCAACCCGAATATGAAGCCCTGGGCAGTTAATCTCCTGTTCAAAGGGGATGCAATGACCTTTGACCAGGATGGCTATTTTGCAACACTGCTCGATCTTCATCGAAAGAAATTCATCCGCATCGTTGAGACCGCGACTCCGAAATCGATCCAAATTACCGTCCTTCAGGATCATTCAGATGATCCGTATGAACAAAGAGTACTTGCATTCCTGCAGGATGTCTCAAAGGAAGGCGTGGTTGACAGCCTCGCTCTCACGACGCTTGCTGAGCTCGCAAAGAGCGACAGGAAGGCAGAGTCGGCCATCCTCCGATACCAGCGGGAATTATCGGACGTGACACGGCGGGTGGATCCCCGGTTGATCGCACAATACATCGTAGACGGGCGCGATCACCTTCTCCCGATCGCTCTTTTCGGTGCGGCATTCTGTGCGGTCTCGGTCATGATGATAGTCATTGCCCCTGTGTTTATTTCGTACCTGGTCCCGGCGACTCTTCTCTGGGGGGGTGTCATTGTTACGGCAGGGATAGGAATGCTGTTTCCCTCAACGCTCTTCGGGCACTGGAAGGGCGACTCCTACAAAGATAAGCTGGAATGGGACGCATTCGCGCACTTCCTCTCCGACCTGGCCCTCATGCGGCAGTACGCACCGGGAGACCTTTCCATGTGGGGAGAGTGGCTGGTATATGGAACGGCGCTCGGGGTCGGAGATAAGGTCGTGAAAGCGATGCAGGAATTGCATATCGATCTGCCGGAGATCGGTGTGCCGCTCGGAATCCAGACCGCATTTGTACCAATTCTCTTTTTTGCTCCGGTATCCTCCGGCGGAGGAGGATTTGGCGGAGGAGGATTTGGTGGAGGGGGTTTCGGCGGAGGCGGAGGATTTGGTGGCGGTGGTGTGGGAGGTCGGTGAGCATATCCCCACATCAAATCAGGAAAGCGGGTGAGACCCTGATCAATTCGGATCCATCAATCTGTTTATCGTGATAAAAGAGCAAAAGATCAGGGATCAGGATCCATCATGCAGTATGCACAGGGACGATGGGGAAGAGTATTCGTCGTGCGGATAGACCACGGTGAGGACCTGCTGCTTACCCTTCACCAGTTCATCGTGGAAAACGGCATCCGGAATGGGTTCGTCCAGTTTCTCGGGGCGCTCGGAGAGGGTCTGATGGTCACCGGCCCGGAGCATCTGATTCTCCCTCCTGAACCACATTTTGAAAATTTCGAAGGAGGATGGGAACTCTTCGGGATAGCGACGATCTTTCCCGCAGAACAGGGGCCCCGAATCCATCTACATGCATCCGTCGGCAGAGGGGGAGATTCGATGACCGGTTGTCTCCGGGAGCGTGCAGTAACGTATATCGTTGTAGAAGCAGTTGTCATGGAGATCAAGGGATTATCCGGGATGATACGTCACGATGCACGGACAGGGCTTTCATTACCCTCATTCGATAAGGAACCCATGGAATGAACGAATCCCGGCAGGGATCCCTGTGGTCCCCCATGAGTGGTAAGAAGGGGGAAGAGATAGGTATCGAACAACCGAGATTTCTTCCGATGTCCCGGGAAGAGGCGAAGATCCTTGGGATCGACAGGTTTGACATCATCCTCGTGAGCGGAGACGCCTACGTTGACCATCCCTCATTTGCGACCGCCCTCCTCGGTCGGGTCCTCTGGAATGCGGGGTTTTCAGTGGGGGTGATCGCACAGCCTGACTGGCGGGAAGATACCGCATTCCTGGGCCTGGGAGCACCCCGGCTCTTTTTCTCCGTTTCCTCGGGAAATGTTGATTCGATGGTCAATCACTATACCGCAAACCTGAAGCGGCGGAGTGGAGATGTATATTCGCCAGGTGGGGCGATCAGAAGGCCAGATCGGGCTACAATCGTATATACTAACCGCTTGCACGCACTTTTTCCCGGTACTCCCCTGATAATCGGGGGGATTGAAGCAAGTCTCCGAAGGTTCGCACATTATGACTACTGGTCTGACCGGGTACGGCAGGGGATTCTCGCGGATGCCCCGGCCGATATCCTGGTGTTCGGAATGGGTGAGCGGCAGCTGATAGAGATTGCGGGACGCCTTGCAACCGGAGAATCTATTGCAAAACTCACTGCCATATCCGGTACCGCGTACCGGGAAAATCTTGGTACGTGGAGGAGCACAAGTCACCCGGACCAAATTAGCCTACCCTCTTTCACAACGGTTTCGACGGATAAAAGGGCATATGCCCAAGCATTTGCGATCCATAGCGGAGAACAGGATCCCTTCCGGGGAAGACCGGTTGCGCAGGAACATCCAAAGACCGTCATCATCCAGAATTCTCCCGCCCTGCCGCTTTCCGCCAGTGAGCTGGACTCCATCCATGAATTGCCCTATACCCGGAGATCCCATCCGTCATACCGGGAGCCGGTTCCGGCGCTCGGCCCTGTCGAATTTTCGGTGGTATCTCACAGAGGTTGTTTCGGGGGCTGTGCATTCTGCGCTCTCAGTCATCATCAGGGCCGGATTGTCCAGAGCCGCAGTGAAGATTCCATCGTGCGTGAGGTGATGCGGTTGACGAGGATGCCCGGTTTCCGGGGAATCATCCATGATATCGGAGGACCGACGGCGAACATGTACGGGTCGTCCTGCGCACGCTGGGAGGGGAGTGGCACGTGTTCCGACAAACCCTGCACCACCGGGTGTGCCCTCCTGTCCCTGGCGCATGAGCGCCAGATCCACCTGCTCAGGCGGCTCCGTGCCATACCGGGAGTAAAAAAGATCTTTATCGGATCCGGCATCCGGTATGACCTGGTTCTTGCGGACCCGGCACCGTACCTGGAAGAAATCTGCAGGCATCACATATCCGGGCACCTGAAGGTCGCACCCGAACATATATCCCCCCATGTGACGGACTGCATGAGGAAACCGGCCGTCGGAACTTTTGAAACGTTCCTGGTAAAATTTGAGGAACTGCAGAAAGGAAAAGAGAGGAGGGAATACCTGCTTCCCTACTTTATGTCAGGTCACCCGGGATGTTCTCTCAATGATATGATCGATCTCGCCTGCTATATACGGGATCGTCACCTGTACACGGAGCAGGTTCAGGACTTCACTCCCACGCCCATGAGTCTTTCGACCTGTATGTATTACACGGGACTCGACCCGTTCACCCTGCAACCGGTACATATCCCGAAAAAAAGGGAGAAACAAATCCAACGGGCTCTCCTCCATTTCAGGGAACCGAAAAACCGGGCTCTTGTACGGGAGGGTCTTACTCGCGCAGGACGGGGCGATCTGATCGGATCCGGCCCTGGAGACCTCATCTCCGGCAAATCAGAGGATGCGGCCCGGGTTGGATCGAAAGGGAAAAAGAACCCGACGGGGTAGTGCTTTTATCACGACAGACTGTCGCGGAGAACCGGGAAAGTCACCGAAATCCCCGGGATTCCTGATTTCAGGCCCATTTTTCAGGCTTCAATCCTCGACCCCCTCATTCACACAGGGGATGCATTTTGCCATTTTTTCATCGATGATCCGGTATGCATTGGCGAGAACCGACGAGTTGGATATGAGGCCAGCCAGGAGTATGACCTCCAGTATCTCCTCGCGCGAAGCGCCTTTTTTGAGTGCAGCCTGCATGTGATACCCGGTGCAGTGTTGACACCGGAGTGCCGCTCCGACCGCAAGGCTGATCAGTTCCACGTATTTCGGGTCAAGAGCACTCGTCTGTGCAACGGTACCCTTATAGAGCAGGTGTGAGATGAGCACCTCCGGTCGTTCTGACATCCGTTTGAATATAAGGGGTGTCCTTCCGTATTCGTGCTCTATATTGTGCATCCATTCCTCGGCGGTGTCCCTGCATCCCCGCTCCACGATCTGGGTGAGCAGATCCTCAAACTCGGTCATATCAGACATAATGCCCCAACGTCTATAGTCGTTTATCTTCCATATATTCAGCATCAGGAACCTAAAAAGGGTGTGATCCTGCAGGAGCAGTCTCTTGGGGAGGAAAAGTTCAGCAGGGTGAAAGGGATCGGAACCGGATTAAAGAATCCGTCGATCATATCCTATCCAGCTGCATTCGGGATTAATTCTGGGCCTTTTAAAGTATAGAAAAACATCCCCTTACCATGAGTGACCCAATCAGTACAAGGTCCTGATCATCGAATCCTGATGAAAAAGAAGGAAACAAGAACACCGGGGGTGAAGGCAATCGATCATCCAACCCAACTTGAGAAATCTCTCCCCCCATCTTGGTAAGACCGCGAATACCCATCCCTGACAGGAACACCAGAAACCCCGGATTGAATGCGAACTTATATGGGTATAAGAATCCGATGCCCCATATGGAACGATCCCATCCATGGTATGGTCCATTCATTACCCTCTCTGCCATCATGTTTCTGATTATTGTCTCTGTTCTCTGTACCGGGTGCTTCGAAGAAGGACCGGGAGCCCCGGCAGGGAACCAGTCCTCACCTGCTGTTTCTGCTTCGCCCTCACCGTCTTTGATCTCCACGTCAGCACCGGGGCCGATGGCGACACCGCTCCCGGGCCTTGGGTACATCAGACGCCCCTATGGGTATGTGGCGTATGAGTCCACGACATCCCAGCCGGTGAGCGTCCAGGATAACGGGCAGATCGGAATCGATCCATCGGGTCACCAGGTCATCACCGGGAAGATAAAAAACGTCGGCGCGGAGCGTATAGACTTGCTCGTGATTACTATCAACCTTTATAATGCGAACGGAGAAGTGATAGGAAACACGTATGCGAGCGTCGATTACCTCGCCCCAGGGGCGGTTTGGAAGTTCCGTTCAACCCCGTTTGACTATCCCGATTACCAATTCCATCAGATATCCGAGATCTTCACGGGATAATTTCCCGGAGGAGATTCTCTTTTTCGGAACGATCCGTTACACCATCAGGTTTGTCTCAGAGAACGGTTTTATCCTGACCAGGATATAATCGCGCATCCGCGAGGGAAGGACCAGGGCGATATCTCCTATGGTAACTCCCCCTTCTATCTCTATCCGACGAAGTTCTCCGGCGTATGTATCATAGGGGAGTTTCACCCGAAGGCCCGTTATCTGGACCGTGATGGGAGTCGGCGAGAGCACTTCATGAATCGCGTCCATTTTTTCCTTGATCACATCCATCAGGCGTGCGGGAGAGACCGAAATAGGGTCCTTTCCAATCGCCTCCCTGCGCAGGTCGAGTACCCGGGTGATTTCCGCGACGATCTCATCCAGTTTGGCAATCTCTTCTGATTCCTGCGTCCGATGCATAAACCGCCCGACGTTGCCGACATACCCGTCCACCGGTGGGTCAATAATTCGCATCAGGGTCTCCCGGTCAGGCCCTCCCGAGACGACGATCGGCACCTCGATTCCGCGCCTGAGTGTCGGGAACTTATATTCGATACAGGTTTCGAAATCTCCGAAGAGGAATAAGGCAAGGTCATGCTCGTTGATTACATCACGCTCTTCATCATTGAGCTGGGAGATTCTTTTTCCAAACCCCCGGGCAAGACCCACCATGTTCGTCTTCGCTCCGAATCGTCTTATGTACTCAGCCACGTCACAGGACGCATGCGGAAGATGGTGGATCTCCAGGCTCATGCTTACGACCGCGATCTCCGTACCAACAAGTGGTGCCGGTTCCAGCTCGCCCATCAGGGGCTTGGCCACCGTCTGAATGAGGGGAATATCCTCTTTCGGAACGAGCGCCTGTAGTATTACTTCCTGTCCGATCAGGTGTTTCTGAATAATATATCCACCCAGATCCTCGATCAGGTCGATGATCTCATCATGACGGTACACCCCCCCCTTGTAGGTGACCGGGACGAGAATCACAGTGTCTCCCCCATCCGGGTGAACTGCTCCCGAACCATATCAATCACGTCTTCGGGCAGGGTGTCTTCGCTCGCGACGAGATAAAACTTATTTTTCCCGTAATACTGGCGCCTGACCTTGAACCCCTCCGGTTGTATACACTGAAGGGCATAGATCAGATCCTTATACATCGATTCGCTCGGGTCCAGGACTACGAGGTCTTCCAGCCCTGCAGATTCGGCAGGCGTCAGCTCCATCTGGATAGTAAAGCGATCCGGCTGCATAACTTTCTCCTTTCCGAACCGGTCCCACAGAATTTTGAGAAGAGGTGCGAGATAGGTCTCGTCCCCGATGGAGATTATCACTTTAGTCTCCTGAATATTGACGTCTGCAAAGTCACGCAGATGGACGAGGCTGGGGAGTTTCCGTGTCTCTCCGACGGCGATGAAGATCGGAACCCTTGGATCTATGAAAATGTGCAATTTTTTTATTACCTTGATCAGGTCGTGGTCCAGAAGGACAACCTCCGCAATCCGCCGGTAATAATCTCCACCTTTTGGTTCGGGGCACTCTACCTCAAAATGTTCCAGAGCCATCTAATCCTCTTTGATGAAACCAGATGCAAGAAGGGCAGATCCGACCGCACCGATATATTGAGAGTGATGTGGCACGACGATCTGTGTCTGGAGGAGCTGCCCCATTGCATATACCAGGCCTTCGATCAGTGAGGTACCGCCGACCATAATGACCGGCTCTCTTATGTCGATCTCCTGTAATTGCTGTTCGAACACCTGTTCAGCGACACTGTGGCAGGCTGCAGCTGCCACGTCCTCGGGCAGGCTTCCGGCTGCAAGGGCATTGACGAGACTCTGGGTACCGAATACAATGCAATAACTGTTCATCGGTACCTGCCGGGAGATCCCTTTCATTGCCAGGGGACCGAGTTCGGTGATATCCACCCCGAGCCTCTTTGCAGTCATTTCGAGGAACCGCCCGCTCGCCCCGGCACAGATCCCTCCCATCGTGAACGTACCCGGTATGCCGTCCTGAACGCTGATTGCCTTGTTATCCATCCCTCCGATGTCGATGACAGTCGCCGGGCCATGCTGGGTCCCTGCCAGGTAGACGGCCCCTTTAGAATTAACCGTCAACTCCTCCTGGACCAGGTCCGCCCTTATCTTTTCCCCCACCAGGAACCGGCCGTATCCCGTCGTGCCAACCGCCTCAATCTCATCACGCTTCACTCCGGCCTCTTCGAGTGCCAACCGGATCACAGCCTCCGCACTGTCCACAACACCGGTGGTTGGGAGCCAGCCGGTGCCGATGATCGCGTTGTCTCTCATGACAATCGCCTTCGTGGTGCTCGATCCGCTATCAACCCCAAGAGTAAGCCCTTTTTGTACCTCACGCGCAAGGAGTGCTCTCCGGCGCGCAATGGTGGTCAATGCTTCCATCCGGGTAAGAAGCGTCCCTGCGGTGGTCCGCTCGGTGAACGAATAGCTGACCACCGGCAGTTTTGAATTTTCATGGATGTACCGGCGCAGCTCGTTTCTCACTATCGCGGCCTCCGCGCACCGGAAACAGGTCGCTATGAAGACCGCATCGGCCTCAACCCGTCCTTCCACCAGTGCTCTCGCCCGTGCGATGGCAAGTTTAAGGTCAGGGCTCCTGACATCGAGGCCGAACTGGTCAAACCCCTTGGTGATGTCAGAGAGCTTGATATCCGGGAAGAATATCTCTGCGTCTACGGCTTTTGCTGCTTCTTCGATCTCCCCCTGTACCCCACTGTATTCCGGGCCGCAGGAGAGCTGGGCAATCCGAACCGGTTGAGTCATGCAGATTTCTCCAGGCCGTCGAGGAATTGTCTGATGGCGGCCACAAATTCTTCCCCTTCTTTATCATTTCGCGGGTAATTCAGGTCAAGGACCGGGATCTTTCTCTTCTTTAACAAAAACACGATCAGTTCATTCGTACGGGCACACCCCATACACCCGAAGGCAAGATCTGCGTCATGTATCACGATGGCGGCATCGGCTTCTTCGATCATCGGGCCATAAAGGGACATCCTGCCTCGCACACCGGAAGGAACCTCAACTGCTGCATATTTGAGCCCTTTTTTCGGGTCTTCCGGCGTAATCTGGAGGGGTGGGGACTCGAGACCAGCGGTCTGGACATGTTCGCGGATTGCCATTGCTGCGCTGAGCGGGGTATGACCGAACCGGGCGACCAGATCAGAGAGGATGAGACTGGTAGCCGGATAGATGAATACCTTGGCCATATCAGGGCTCCTCCTTCTCGATAATCTTCTTTAATTTATAGAGTTCGAGCCTCTTCTCCGGAGCGGGACAGGGAGGAGTTGGAACTGCTTCTTTCGACCTTTGCGGGAGCATCTCCAATCCGTGAGTCACATGCCTGATGATTCCTAATTCACACTCGTGTCCATGGAACCCGGGCCGTGCTCCGCCGAGATTTGCCCGACACCTCCGGCGATCCCCGGGCGGAAATCCACGGTCCTTTACGAAGATATGATTCGGGTCGATCTCTCGCAGTTGAGTGACCACCCTGGTCACTTCTTCTTCCGTCCCCGTGATCTGGAGCCCGAAACAGGTCTCCTTGATCATTACCCCTTCTGAAATCTCATATGCCCTGATTGCGAGGTCCGACGGGGTGAGATCCGGTGATTCAATAAAGACATATTTGGTCACTGTTCCCACATGCCGGGGCCGGTATTCGGTCATCTCCTCTCCTCCCTGATGTACACAGTCTCTTTTTCGCGGATATGCTTTAGCTTCCCGATGTCGACGACCGTCCCGAGCAGATTGGTCCCCTCAAATGGTTCTGAAGTCGGACCAAATTCCCTGCTCTCCCCGAGCCGTATCCCGACCAATCCTACCCCCTGCCGTGAGTCGTTGGTTATAGCGAGGGCATTGGCTGGTGAAGTATCATGCGGAAGGTTTTCAGGATTGATCCGTACACCTGTGGGGAGCTCCGGTTTGAAGAGATATACATCTTCAAAATGGAAATATAATGGCAATCTACCGATATTGTGTGTATCAAGCCCGGTTAGTTTCCGGAATATCGCGCAGGATACCGGGGCATGGAGATCATCGAGGACGATGCCAATCACCTTTTCAAGAGGAACGGTGGTTAATTGAACGGCTCCCCCCGCCAGGACTTCGAGGGTGGAACCGGGTTTCTGATCTACAACGACCCCTGCGTCCTGACGCTTCCCGTCCGCGATTGTAATCCCCCGTTCATGGGCATATTCTCTGGCTTCGGACAGCGAACGGCCGACGAGGTCGAATCTCTCCGGTTCCGTTCTGATACAGAGAATATGTCCTTCCCGTGCGAGTCGGGCGAGCTCTATGCCATGTTCTACCTGTCCTACCGTGCTGTGGGCCGGGGACCCCGGGACATCTGCCGTGTAGATATACACGCTCCCCCGTTCCCGCCCCCGTGTCCGCACCGTCACCGCCCCCTCGCGTCTCGGTTCCTTTATCTCCTCCGGCACATACGTTGCCGCAAGTCGTTCATCCCTGATGTGGGTGCTGGACGAACGTCCGACTACGAAATGTCCCTGTTCCATCGCCATAAGCAAATGTTCCACGCTCAATGCAGCACCAGTTTCAATTTTCCCGGGGCTGTACCCGAGCGCTGCAACTTTGATATATGTGATGATCTGCATTCCGTCTTCCAACGGAAGTCCCACCTCAGTTGTCGCGAACGAACGACTCGTGTCAGCCCAGGCGATAACCGGTTCAATCCGGGTGATATGGTCCCCCGTACTCCACCGGTCGATTACTCCCTTTCCACTCACCACTCTCCCGACCACTCCGCCGCCGGCTCGTGCCCCCACATCTGATGCATGCCTCAGTTTGGCGAAGACGATATAGGAGGTTTTAGGGTCATAACCACCGCATCCGAGGATCACATCGCCCCGCTCATAGAGATAGGGTGTGCGGGAAGGCACTATCGTGCTTTCAAACGGACCGAAGGCTGCGGCATACCTGTCCACCCAGTGAAGAGCAAGTTTTGGCACGAGTTCGTTGTCCAGATCTACTGGCACCTCCGGAACAGTCACCTCGATGACGATCTCTCCCGCAGTTGTACTCACCTGCAGGTTCTGTGACCTGCCCGCTTCCTGTGTACCGGGGCGGATGACCGCGATAGCGCATACCGCGTCCCTCTCCGGAAGGATATCTGACAGGATGCTGCCGTCAGGAATCTCCCTCCGCTCCCCATCGACCTGGATGGCGATCATCCGGCACACCACTATGGGGCAGGTTTCCCCATCACTTCGCGCTCTTCATTGGTGAGACTGGTCAGAACGTCTTCTGTCCTGCCGATCTGAACAATTTTCCCTCCCCGCATAAGTGCGATCCTGTCGCAGATGTCCCGCACAAATTCCATATCATGGGAAACGACGATGAACGTCTCATCCATGTCATCCCGTGCATGGAGGATCGAATGCTTCACATCTATCTTCGTGAGAGGATCCATCGTGCCGGTCGGTTCATCAAGGATCACCATCCGAGGCTCACGAATCAGTACCTGCGCCAGAGCAACCCGGTGGCGCTCCCCCTCGGAGAGCTGGCTTGGATAACGGTCGAGCACTTCTGAACTTTTCTTTTCCGTGAACCCTGCCATCTTCAGGGTGATGATCGCCTTCCGCATCGCGAGCTCCTTGGGGAACTCGAGCCCTATCGCATCGGTCAGGTTATCAAGGACCGTCCGGTGGGGGAAGAGATCATATTCCTGGTGGAGAAGGCCCAGGTATCCTTTCGCCCGTCCTCTGAATTCTATACCCGGTTTCGTCATATCGACCCAGTCGTCACCGATATGGATCATCATCTCCCCACTGGTCGGCTCGATAATCCCCGCCATTACGCGGGATAGGGTAGTCTTGCCGGCACCGCTCTTTCCGATAATCCCGAATATCTCTTTCGTATTCACGTCAAATGTAACTCCATTGACCGCACGGACCACACCCCTGTCCACCGATATATACCTTTTAAAGACATCACGGGCGATCAGGATACGATCCCCTATTTCAGGCTTTTCAAACTCTTCCGTATCGCTGAATCCCTTCATAAAGTGACGGATAACTTCTCCGGGACTCCCGAGTTTCGCGATCTCCCCATCGACGAGCAGCAAAGCCCGGTTTGCAACATCTTCGATCACCTGGGAGAAATGCGAGGTGACGACCATCCCCATATTATTCGTCTTTGCGGCCTCCTTCAACATCGAGTGGACGATCCGGGCAGTCTCCGGGTCGAGGGTCCCGGTCGGCTCATCGGCGTATAGTAAAAATGGTTCCTTCGCCAGCTGCCGTGCCAGAACCACCCGCTGTTTCTCCCCGCCGGAGAGGTCCCGGGCGATGTGCATCATACGATGGGAGAGGCGGACCTGGTCGAGAAGGTCAGCGGCCCGGTTAATTGCACTCTCAACCGGATAGTCGATGTCATCCAGCGCATGCAGTACGTTCTCAATAACCCGGTCATTGCCATAGAGGGCAAACGTGCGCTGGAACATGATCGCCGTGTGCTGCATAATACGGCGTTTCATCTTCTCGTTTGCCTCCTTCCAGAAATCCACGTCCATGAGACGAAGTTCCCCGCCACAAAGGGGACAGGGTTTTTTGTCCGAACTCGGCACCGCCAGATAATCGCAACCGGAACAGGCAGCAACGTGGTAGATGATTTTCCCCCCCGTCGGTGGCTGCTCGACACCACGCATAAGATGGATCAGGACCGTTTTGCCCGCGCCGCTCCGTCCGATAATACCGAGAATCTCTCCCTCCTGTATTTCAAAAGAAATATTATTCAGCACCTTTTTTCCATCAAATTCCATGGAGAGGTGATCGACGGTGATCAATGGGGTCATGGTACTCCTATAACCTATAGATGCAACGGTCACATATTACCTTTTGTGAAATTGCCAACAAACAGATAATACTTGTGAAATTATCCCCGGATCAGAACAGAACTCAACGGTCATTATGGGCCCCGGTATAAAAAGAGAGGATCCGGTTCGCTTTTTCATCATCAGGGATCTTAAATACCTCCGACCCAACAAAAAATCCAGATCCTGTTGATGGTTTACCTGATCCGGCCCGACGGCCCGGGGAAATCTCCGCTCTCTTATCGGCGCGACCCTCCATGGATTTTAACAGCGGGACCCCTCATCTTTCCCGGATCTCTCCAAACGAGCATCGGTTCAGGACACTGTCAAGCGGACGAGACTTCTGCCGGTCCGGTTGAACCGTATCTCCCCTCATCACCGCTCGGGCACTTATGGGAGGACGATCCCCTTTTGTCCGCTGAATGCATCGGGACCATCAAAATCTTAACGGGACATACAAACATAAAGGGCCATGGATCAATCACCCTCTTTTATCATCCGTTTCCCCGGACCGCCCCCTCTTAAGGTATCATTAAGGCATTTTTTTATTCATGATTTTGCCGCCTGATCCGAATCCCTTCGTGCGATCGCCCGCACGATATCTACCACCTCGCGAACATTGGCAACCACGTAGTCTGCGGCTTCATAAAGATCTCGCGGGCGTTCTCCTGGTTGCTCTTCGGTAAGAATGGCGATATCGGCGGTTTTCATGGCACAGAGATCATTGATCCCATCCCCGACCATGATGACCTGGTTGTACTCGCATTTGAGGTCGCAGATGATCTGTGCCTTTATCGTCGGTGTAGCGACTCCATACACCCGATCGCGGGGAATCCCCAGGTAATCTGCCATTTTTTCCAGTTTGGTCAGCCGATCGCCGGACGCAATATAGGTTGCAATGCCCAGCTGGTGCAGCGTGGTAACGGCTTCCCGGGCCCCTTCGAACGGACGGCCTCCGGTGGTGATCGTATACTCGATCGTTCGTGAAGCCATGTTCAGGATCACCCCGCTATTCATGGCAACAACCGCTTCTTCCTTGCAGCTCCCCCAGACTGTCCGTATGCACTCCTGTAGATCACCGACCCGGGCATGCCGGTCATGATAGAGCACATTACCGATCTCCTCGGTCGTTATGACTTTTCGTGTACAGCTTACGCCAAATCCGATACCGTTCTCGGCAAGATATGTCGATAAACAGATGCGGGGATCGGATTGAATGATATCATGGGAGTGTGCGTGGAGCACAACCAGGACCCGGTCCGGAGAACTGAAGGTGAGAGTTACCGTCTCCACGCCCGGGAGAAGCCGGTTATTGACGATATCCTTCACGGCCCGGTACGTATGGAGAAGTGTTCCGGCGCTGTCAAAAACCACTGCAAGGGACATGCCTCTTCCTGCCTGTATACCCGTTATTCTACCCCATAAGTTCTTTCTAGTTGGTTACCCTCTTATCCATGAGGCCAATGGTGCTTATTGATACTGCAGAGAAGATAAAGCGGATGGAGATCCGGGGGGCAGGAAGGATAGCACGGGCGGCGGTACGGGCTCTGCAGGATGAGGCAGAAACCATGAGAATGGATGATCTCGCACAATTTTTGGCAGCAATGCAGGAAGCCGCCGATGTTCTCGTTGAAACGCGGCCAACGGCGGTTTCGCTCCCGAACGCAGTTCACCTGGTGATGAGTTCTCTGATCGGTGTTTCGACTATTGAGGAGGCCCGATCCCGTTTTACCACGAAATGCGAGGATTTTATCCGTTCTTCAGAGGAGGCGGTCGGACATATCGGTACCATCGGATCGCACCATATCAGGGATGGTGACCGGATCCTCACCCATTGCAACTCCGAAGCTGCGCTGGCATGCATCCTTACCGCACACCGGCAGGGAAAGGAGATATCGGTATATGCCACAGAAGTCCGGCCGGGTAACCAGGGACTGCTGACCATCCGAAGCCTGAATGAAGCCGGGATCCGGACCAATTTTATCGTTGATTCTGCGGTTCGCTTTTTCATCAATGATATCGATCTGGTGATTGTCGGTGCGGATGCTATTGCCGTGAACGGGGCGGTGGTCAATAAGATCGGGACAGCACAGATCGCCCTTGCGGCTCATGAAGCACGGACGAATTTTATCGTTGCCGCAGAGACCTACAAATTTGCCCCGAGGACGATCCTCGGTGAGCTGATCGTCCTTGAGGAGCGACCGGGCAGCGAGGTGCTCTCCGATGAACTCGCACAACAGCTCCCCTGTGTGAAGGTAAGAAATCCTGTTTTCGATGTCACCCCCCCGGAATATATCGACGTCATCGTGACTGAAGAGGGAGCGATTCCTCCCCAGATGGCATACAGCATCATCAAAGATTATCTGGGGTGGGGGATAGAAGAATTTCATAAAGAATTCAGGTTACATAGTAATGGACAGGAGTGAGCCGATGCAGGATGTAATTGCCACCTACTATTTCCGGCCCCGGGAGGACACCTCCCCCACGGATGCTGCGCAGGCGATTTGTGAGGAGGAAACGACCGGGACATGGACAGGGATCTCGACCCGTGCAGCGTACGTGACGCGTCTTGACGGGGCCGTCGAGAGCGTTACCCCGTACCAGGAGGGATTCATCACAAAGATCCGGTACCCGAGGGAACTCTTCGAGCAGGGCAACATCGCCCAATACCTCTCTGTTGTCGCGGGCAACCTCTTCGGTCTCTCCCGGCTCCGTTCGGTACGGCTCCTCGATGTGGAATACCCGGTGGAACTGGTACCGTTCCATGGGCCCCGGTTCGGAGTGTCAGGGATTCGGCGAATGGTCGGGACGACCAAAAGACCACATGTCGGTACCATCATAAAGCCGAAGGTCGGGTTAACGCCGAAAGACACGGCTTGTGTCGCATATGAGGCGGCCATGGGAGGAGTGGATCTTATCAAGGATGACGAGACCCTTACCGACCAGAAATTCTGCCCGATCGCCGAGCGTGTCCCGCTGGTCATGGCACGACTCGATGATGCCAGGGGCGAGACCGGCCAGCAGGTCCTGTATGCCGTCAATATCACGACCAGGGCAGATCAGATCGTCGAACGTGCGGAAACAGCGATCGCTCTCGGGGCAAATATGATCATGATCGATGTGATCATCGCAGGATTCGGGGCGCTCCAGGCCCTTGGCGAAAACCCCGCAATCAAGGTCCCGATCCATGTACATCGGGCGATGCATGCGGCGATGACAAGAAACAAAGAGCACGGTATCGCCTGGCGTCCCCTTGCACGGATGGTCAGAATGCTCGGGGGAGATCAATTGCATACCGGGACAGTCAGCGGGAAGATGAGTCATGAAGCCGAGGAAGTGACCGGTGATAACGAAGCACTCCTGTCACCGTTCTATGCCCTGAAAAGGACATTTCCCGTGGCAAGCGGCGGTTTGCACCCGGGAAAGGTCGATGCGGAACTCCGGACGCTGGGAACCGAAATCATCCTCCAGGCGGGTGGAGGGATCCATGGTCATCCCGACGGTACGCGGGCCGGAGCCCGCGCGATGCGGCAGGCGGTGGATGCGTTCATGGCAGGGGTTACGGCGGAAGAATATGCAAAAGATCATTACGAGCTCGATCGGGCGCTGAAACACTGGGGAACGAAATAAGGTGGCGGATATGAAGATACCCTTCGTGAAGATGGATGCCAACGGCAATGATTTCGTGGTAATTGATGAATATGAGCAGATGATCATAACGGATGACATGAAGGGGCAATTTGCGGCACTCTTTTGTGACCGTCATTTCGGAATTGGAGCTGATGGCATCCTCTTCATTTCCCGGTCGGAGAAGGCCGACCTGCGGATGCGCCTCTTCCAGCCGGATGCGAGCGAAGCGGAGATGTGCGGAAATGGTATCCGGTGCTTTGCAAAGTATGCGGTGGATGCAGGGTATGGGAAGGAGAATTTCAGGGTGGAGACTCTCGCAGGGATCATTGGGGTAACCCCCGATTATTCGGACGACCTCTTCTCTGCGAGCATCGTCATGACAAGCCCGAAATTTGACCGCAAAGACATTCCGGCCACCGGGGAAGGGGAATATAGGGAAAGGATCGAGGGGTTGGATGTGTATGCGGTTAACATCGGGGTTCCGCATGCCGTTGTCTTCGTGCCGGATCTCGATTCCGTAAACGTGGGATCGATCGGCCCGGTCATCCGGTTTCACCAGACATTTCCCAAAGGTGCGAATGTCGACTTTGTCCAGCGGGTCGATGATAATAACCTCAAAATACGGACTTTTGAACGCGGGATCGAAGGAGAGACCCTGTCCTGCGGTACGGGTGCGACAGCAGCGGCAGTTATCGCTCATAAAATCGGAATGGCAGGTGCGCAGGTGGAGGTGGAGACGACCGGGGGACCCATCACCATCTCCATCGGTGATGAGGTGAAGATGGACGGACCGGCGGAGACGGTCTTTACCGGACAGATCGAATTTTAGGCATAATACCCCTGTTTCCCCGGAAATCATAAGTTTTTATCTTCAGATTTTTTTATTGTTGGGAAATAAAATTTCCCTGGAAATCCCTGAGTATCGGCTCCGGGAATGTCCCGGATACCCGGTCCAGACCCGACTCCGGGAATGCACTTACTCCTATTTACTCCTCTCCCGGGTTGTTAGTCCCCCGACCAGCCAGGCGATGAGGACGGCGAGATAGAGGACACCGCTTACGACACAGAACATGGCGATTGTCCGTGCAGCCGCTGTCAGGGGGACGACATCCCCATACCCGAGGGTGGTGAGAGTGTAAAAGCTATAATAAAAATGATCCGACAGGGTCATCATCCGGTTGATGGAATCTATCGGGTATGGATAGAATGACCCCGGAAGGATGGTGTCGAGGAGAAAGAATCCCATTCCATATGTGAGGCCTATCAGGAGATAGACGCAGATACCGCCGTATATCGTATCCCGTTGGATGATGGCGGACTTCAGGACGGAGATCAGGACTGTAATCGTCACGAAGATAAAAAAGAGAAGCGTTGCGCTGTTATAAATAAGGGCAACACCAGGGAGGGGCGATATCAGGGAGACCCACCCGGTTACGATCGGGATTGCGGCGAGCACCAGGGCAGCGGCCAGTTTTAACCGGGTATCGGCAACCGCGTATACTCCAACGATCAGGAGAAGCATGGTGAGACTGATGAGGGTCCATTGTCCGACCGCATTCTCTTCAAAGATCGGATACAGGAGGAGCAGGATAACGATGCTCGTCAGAAGGAGCAGGAATCTGTTATTATTCCGCCATTTATGAAAGGCAGTCGACATGTTCGCCAAGTTGTGCCCGACATTCATCTCCGTCTCTTACCTCAATTTCTGCATTCGCGCATCCGCCCGGGGAAAACCGCGTGAATACGATACGGTATGCATAACAGGGTAAAAAGTTGCGCATTCCCTTATGGGTCAACAGGGGACGTACCGATGGCCGCTGAATCGATGTAATCACTACGAAATAGTCTGAACGAACACGTATTCTGATGAATGTTTATCCCCGGAGCTGAGCATATTATTTTCCTCCGTTTATCCGTTCCCGGGGTACACCCGTCCAAAAAGAGGTTTTCATTCATCACTGGTATTGGTTTGATATCAGTTTAAGGATGAATAACGCCGAAGATACAGGATCTAAATCATCCTTTGTACGGTTCGATACCCGTCCCACTGATGATAAAATCGAAATGTGCTCCTGCAGGGAGCGAACGGTGCTTTGCAAGGGTAGCACGACGATACCGATCCATCCGGTCGACCCGGACGATCACCTTTGAGATGTGTTCCAGCGCGGTACCCCCAAGGCCGACGAAGGTGTTCCGCCGGGTGTCCATATAGACCTGATTGGTGATCACGATCGGAATATCGTACCGTTTGCCGAATCCGAGGAGCTGCACCATCTGCTGCGTAAGTTTCTGCATCGCATCGCGCCCCTTCTCGAGCTCCGTCCGGTAGAGCCCGGTAGCAGAATCCAGGACTACAAGCCCGATATCCTGGCTCCGGAGCACCTGATCCGCGCTTGCGATCATCATCCCCTGCTGATAGAAGTCCGAGGGTTCATATAAAAAAAGCCGTTCTGCAAGTTTTCCGGCGGCATCTCCGGCTACCTGGCGGAACCGTTCTATAGAGAACCCCTCGGTATCGATGAAGATGACCCCCCTACCCGATCGAAGACATTCTACCGCGATGATAACGCAAAGAGTGCTCTTGCCACTTGCTGGTTCCCCGAACAGCTGCGTGATAACCCGGGGTTCAAGTCCTCCTCCCAGGAGACGGTCGAGGTCCGGGTTTCCTGTCGTAAGCCGGCGATGCTCCATTTACCGCCTCTCTACCGATCTTTCTCCATCACGCCAGGCCTGTTCTTCTGCGATGCGGATTACATCCCGGACAGGTATGCCAATCGCTTCCGCACATGCTCGTGCAGCATCGAATTCTGCTTTCATCGTATAGTATCGTCCGCCGATAATACCACATTTGACCGGTATTTCACATTGTTTTCCGCCGACCTCGATCGTCACCCGGATGGATCTCCGCTCCGCGACGAAACGGTGGACAACCGGCATGCATCGTACACCAAGCGTCCCGAGCTCTTCCGCCATGACCAGGGAGAGTGGTTCCCCGTCCCCGGGCCGGCAAATGACCCGGACAAGATATCCCGCCCTTCCTTTCTTCATTATGCAGGGGAGAGCACTCGCATCGCGGGCGCCCTCCTTCATCAAACGGGTCAGTGTGGAAGAGAGAACTTCCCCACTGATATCATCGACATTTGTCTCGAGGATATCGACACGGTCATGCGAGATCCTGGGATTCCCTTCAAACAGCGTTGCCCGAAGAACATTCGGTACTCCTGTCGGGTTTGAATCACCAGCCCCGTAACCGACCGCCAAAACTGTCCCCTTTTCAGGGCAGGGGGGCAGTGTTGCCCTGAATTCTGCCAGTATTGCTGCACCGGTAGGTGTGCAGAGTTCCCCCTCTTCCCACACATTCACCGCAACTTCCAGCGATGATCCCGAAAGAACTGCCAGGGTCGCCGGGGCCGGTACCGGATACCGGCCATGCACCGCCTGTATGGTTCCCTGTCCGAGTGCGATCGGCCGTATCGATATCCCTTCTACCCGGAGGCTTTCGAGAGCGGTACAGGCACCAATGACATCGGCGATTGCATCATCGGCCCCAACCTCATGGAAAACCGTTTCAGCCCCGTGTACCGCTTTTTCGGCCTCGTTAATCCGCTCAAATATCCGCATTGCAAGAGATCGGGCATAATCGGATAATTCCGCATTTTGCACCCGGATCCTGACCTCCTCGAAGGTGCGGTGGCAGACGGGAGCATGGGTATCGACTTTGACTGCCCTGATACCTGCACGATCAACCTTCGTGATGGAAGGTTCCCCGACGACGGACCGCATTGCACGACGTACATGCGTTTCTTCTGCACCACAGGCGAGCAGAGCTCCGACAATCATGTCTCCTGCTGCCCCGTGAAACGGATCGATGACAATGGAACGCATTTTTTACCAGTACTTATAAATCCGTGCGTATATATCCTTTAAGCTGATGTCCGAGATTCACCTGAAGGTTGATAGTGCCTATCCTGGCGACCAGGGGGGAGGAAAAGCACGGCTCGACCCGGAGACAATGCTGTTTCTCAAAATTTCCCCCGGGGATATTGTGGCAATCGAGGGAAAGCGGCGTACTGTTGCAAAGGTCTGGCGTTCTTTGGTCGAAGACTGGAACCAGCATAAAATACGAATCGATAACTTCACCCGAACAAATGCGGGGGTGAGCATCGGGGATACGGTTAAAATCTCCACGATAAAAGATGAGATCGAGGCGAAACGGGTAGTACTCGCACCACCGGAAGACTTACCGAAGAATATCCCGATCAGCAACAATCCCCACGTGCTGAATGCCCTCATCGACTTTCCCGTGGTTAAAAATGATTCCGTTCCGATCATGGTCGGCCTTCCTTTTATTCAGCCTCAGATCGTCGCATACAAAGTAGTCGAGATTGAGCCCGAACAGGCGGTTATCATCTCGAAAAACACGCAGATTGAGTTTTCCGAGAAACCGGCCGCGGGGTTCGAAGGCGTAAAAAGAATATCCTACGAGGACATCGGTGGGCTTAAGGACGAACTCCAGCGGCTTCGCGAGACGATCGAGCTCCCCCTTCGTCATCCGGAGATCTTCCAGAAACTGGGAATAGAACCGCCAAAGGGGGTCCTTCTGTATGGTCCCCCCGGCACAGGGAAGACGCTTATCGCGAAAGCGGTCGCAAACGAGAGTGGTGCCCATTTTATCTCCATTGCAGGCCCTGAGGTGATCTCCAAATACTATGGTGAGAGCGAGCAGCGCCTCCGGGAAGTCTTTGAGGAGGCAAGGTCGAATGCTCCGTCCATCATCTTCATCGATGAACTCGATTCGATTACCCCGAGGCGGGAAGAAGTTACGGGCGAGGTCGAACGCCGGGTTGTGGCACAGTTGCTCACGATGATGGATGGACTTGAGGAACGCGGGCAGGTCGTCGTGATCGGGGCGACAAACCGGCTTGATGCTATCGACCCGGCCCTGCGGAGGCCCGGCCGGTTCGATCGAGAGATTGAGATCGGGGTACCCGGGGAGCCCGACCGTATCGAGATCATGAAGATCCATACCAGAGGGATGCCGCTCTCCGAGGACGTGAAGATGGATCTCCTGGCGCAGCAGACCCATGGATTCGTCGGTGCGGACCTAGCCGCGCTTGCACGGGAAGCGGCAATCCGGGCGTTGCGGCGATATCTCCCTTCCATCGATCTCGATGCAAAGGAGATCCCTCAGGAAGTCCTCGATACGCTCGCGGTATTGCCGGGCGATTTCAGGAGTGCACTCCGGGATGTCAGCCCGAGTGCGATGAGGGAGGTGATGCTTGAAGTGTCACATGTTACCTGGCAGGATGTCGGCGGACTTGACGAGGCAAAACAGGATGTCCGGGAGGCGGTCGAGTACCCGCTCAGCAGGAGGCAGCAGTTCGAGGATCTCGGCATCACCCCGCCACGGGGAGTACTGCTCTACGGTCCTCCCGGGACGGGAAAAACCCTCATCGCAAAAGCGGTAGCAAACGAGAGTGGTGCGAATTTCATCGCGATTCGGGGACCCCAGACTCCTCTCGAAATGGGTGGGGGAGAGTGAACGGGCAGTTCGTGAAGTCTTTAAAAAGGCCAGGCAGGTAGCCCCGTCGATCATCTTCTTCGATGAGCTTGATGCCCTCACCCCCGCACGGGGGAGCAGCGGGGAGTCGCACGTGTTCGAGAGCGTATTAAACCAGCTGCTGACGGAGATGGACGGGCTCCAGGAGCTGAAAGATATGGTGGTAATGGGTGCCACAAACCGGCCGGATATCGTTGACCCCGCGCTTCTTCGCGCCGGACGGTTCGATCGGCTGGTATACATCGGTGAACCCGATCTCCCGGATCGGAAAAGAATCCTCGACATTCACACCCGGACCATGCCGATCGAAGGTTCTGTCTTCGAAACGGTCATGCAGCTGACTGCGGCATTCGATGAGAATGTAATCGGGGACCTTGCCACCGCACTGGGAACAGATCGGGAGTGTACGATCGACGATATCAGGGCCGAGATCGCGAAGATCAAGCCGAAAGAGGAGGAAAAACTGAACCGGGGGCAACGGAGATCCCTGATCCTGGAACAATTCCAGCTGAATCACCTCACCATCAGGGATCCCGTGAAAGAAGAGATGGTCACCTCGATCGCCCAACAAACGGAGGGATTTGTCGGTGCCGACCTTGAGGCACTCTGCCGGGAAGCGGGTATGTTTGCGATGAGAGAAGGATCTCCGGTGGTGAGCTCCCGCCATTTCGAAGCAGGACTGGCAAAGGTTCACCCGACCATGAACGACCGGCTGCGGGAGTCGTACATGCGAATCCAGCAGCATTTCAAGGGTGGACTACCGAAGGAAGTCCAGCCACCGGAATATCAGTGATCCGCATTCCATCCATTTTCGGCCCTTGAAATACCGGATTGGAAGATCCGCAGAGAACTTTACCCCCAGAACCGCGGAAATCTGCTCCCCGGCGTTTTTTAGAAGAACCGGTGGACAGGAATGGGGAAGCCTTAAATAATGGACGCAGACAGATACACGAGAAGGGAGTTAATAACCGTTGGCGAAAGCATCCAAGCGTTCCAGTGGAATAGTCGGGCTTGATCCGGTCATCGACGGGGGGTTTCCCTATGGCACGGTGATCGTGGTGACAGGGTCCCCGGTTTCCGGTGTCGAACATTTCGCGCGGCAGTTCTGGGAAGCGGGTGAAGAAAACGGGGAAAAGGGGGCCTATGTGATGATCGACGGGGATATCGAAACCGGAATGGTCGATGCAAAACATCTCCCCACCGAGAATATTCTGCCCCTCCTGGAGGGTGAACGGGTGGTGGTGGACTCACTCTCGGGTCTGATTCTCAAGCATGGAATCGATTCCGCCTTTATCTGTATCACCGCGGCGAAAAAGCACTGCCGATCCACCGGAGCAAATGTAATTTTTACCTATTACACTGGCCTCCACACCCCGGTCGATAACCTGCGGGTCACGCGGACGGCCGATGTGCTGATTGAACTCAAGGAACTGTTCACGGCAAACGAGATCGAGCGACAACTCATGGTGCACAAGATTAAGGGTATGACTATTCCAAAACGACTGATCCCGTACAACATCACGGAAAAAGGCATCGAACTCTCCACCACCTCGCGCGTGGTATAGAGCGACCGGCCTCATGGCCTCCTCCCGTCGTTCAGAGTTCCGATCGGACTTCCCGCGCAGCGAAGACCATATTCTGCAGCTTATGGAATGCGGTCTCCCGGGTATGCATCCGGAGCCCACAATCAGGGTCTATTATCATCCGTTCCGCACCAAATGCCGTTATTCCCAGAAAGATCTGTTCCCTGATAACGGATACCGGATCAACTGTGGGGGCACTCGAGTCGATGCACCCGTACCCGATCATGCGTCCCCCCAGATCCTTCCTTGATACAAGTTCCAGATTCGAGGGGTTTTTGGTGAATTCGAAATCGAGTACCTGCACCGGTATCCGGATGAGTTCATCGATTACCCCGGAGAGGTCGCCACAGACATGGAGGCAGACAGGTACCTTCACCCGGGAGAGGATCACCTGCAGCGCCTCCATTCCACTCTGCAGGTCAGCCATTCCCGTGGAGAAGATCGGCTCATCAATCTGCAACAGGGTCACCCCTGCCTCTTCCAGCGCGATCGCCTCCGGCAGGAGAGCCTGCGCAAGATCTACTGCGAGTTCTCCGCGGTTCCGGTAGACCGGGGTATCGATATGGAGGCCATGGGAGAGGGTCGTGGGTCCGGTCAGTATCCCCTTCACGAAGGGTGATCTGCGAAGGGCATAGCGGGTATCTGCAAGGGTGATCGCAACAGGCGTTGCCATCACCTTACTAATCACGGACTGTCCGCGGATTCCCGGAAGCCGGCCGGCAAACATGTTCACCATGTCCCCCCTGACCTGGCCGTCCGAGATAATATCGACCCCTGCTGCAACCTGGTCGCTGACCGCGGTTCTGACCGCATATTTCAGGGGATCCCAAAAAGAACCCCATCCTCTTCCCTGCACGACAGGGTAGCTGCCAACAACCGTCGTGGGGAGAATCTTCCCCGCCAGGAGTGGTTTCATGGGACCATTCGATGCCTGTCTCGGGGGAAAAGCACCGCTTCCCGGATATTCGGGAGCCCGAGCATGGTCATTACCAGCCGTTCGGCCCCCAGTCCCCACCCTGCATGTGGCGGCATGCCGAAACAGAACGGTGCCAGATAAAACGCGAAATTTTCAGGGTTCAGCCCCTTTGACCGGAGCTGGCGCACGAGCTGATCATACTGGTGCACCCGCTGGGCCCCGCTGGCGAGTTCCATCCGTGGGTGCATCAGGTCGAATGCCTTACAGATCACCGGGTCATGCTCACAGGGCATCGCGTAATACGGACGGGTCTCTGTCGGCCAGTCGACGATGAAGTAATGTTCACCCATCTCATCGCCGATCGCCTTCTCAGCCACGGTGCCGATGTCATCACCGAACCGCATCTCTTCACCGGTCTTCCGTTGGGCGATACTGATCGCCTCCGCATACGGGAGCCGGGGGAACGGGTGATCCGGGGCGCAGAAACAGGGAAGATCCAGCAGCTCCAGCTGGGACGGGCAGTCTTGTCCTACCGTTTCATAGACACTGATTACCAGGTCTTCCAGGAGTTCCATCACCGCATGATGATCGGTGAATGATACCTCGATGTCGACCGATGTTGCTTCATTCAGGTGTTTCGTGGTATTATGTTCCTCTGCCCGAAATATCGGACCGATCTCGAAGACCTTCTCGAATCCGGCCGCCATCATCATCTGCTTATAGAGCTGGGGGCTCTGATTCAGGAACGCCTCCTTCTCGAAGTAGGCGATAGGGAACAGCTCGGTGCCACCTTCGGTGGCAGCCGCGACGATCTTCGGGGTGGTTATATGGATAAATTTTCGTTCGAAGAGAAATTCGTTGATGGAACGGATTATGGTGCTGCGAATCTGGAAGATTGCCGCGACCCGCGGCTTGCGTGCATCCAGATACCGGGAATCAAGCCGGGTATCGAGGTCGGCAGGCACTTTTTCCACAACATCGAGCGGCATCGGGCTTGCGCTTGCGCTGACGATCTCGAAGGAATCGGGCACGAGTTCCCGACCTCCCGGCGCTTTGTCGATCGCTTTCACCGTGCCGGTTACGGTTACGATCGATTCCCGCGACACCTCTTTTATTGCAGAAAGAACCGCATCCGTAGCCCTTTTCTTCGGAACGGTGACCTGGATTATCCCTGTCCTGTCCCGGATAAGAAAGAAGGTGAGCCCGCCGAGGTCCCGAACTTCATGTACCCACCCGGTTATTTCAGCCGCGCCCGTCTCCGGCAGAACCTCGCATATCGGTATCCGCATAACAAATCCTATTACTATGGGTGCCGGGGGATTATGGGTTTTTGCCATCTCCTATAAAAAGGCAGCAACGTGAACCGTGGGATTGCATAACCCCCGGCTCGGATCGCGGACCTTTGGGGGTTCGGTATGGACGATGGGATTGCGGGCAGCCGTTACCCGTCAGTACCATCAGGTCCTTGCGATCATGCCCCGGATCTTTTGTTCGGTTGGGGGAATCTCGTCCTGGATCGCACTCCAGAGAAGAACCCAGTCCACACCGAACGGGTTCTGGAGGAGGTTATCCCGCAATCCCCTGAGAATTCCCCAGGGAACGTCCGGGTGCGCTTCGCGGAGTAGGGGGGATAATCCCGCTGCAGCCTCGCCGATCTGTTCCATACTCCAGCATACGGCACGTTTCATCTGTTCGTCCCGGATAAACTCCTCAAACGACACCGTCTTTTTCCGTTGCTGGATGAACATGCATTCCCGCAGGATCTGCTGGAGCTTCACCCGGTCATCGTCCGCACCGGTCCGGTCAGAAACGGGGCGGGAGTGCTCTCCCGAATTAAGCAACCGTGTGGTAACGAGTGTGACCTTCTTTCCGAACTTTTCTTCGAGGTAGGCGATGAGCCGCATATAATTCCCGAACCGGTCCCGGGATGGATCGAACTCAACCTGGAGCTCAACGACATCATGAGCGGGTTCCTCTCCCTGTGCGAACCGCCCGAAGATACCGATGGATCGAATACCAAAGAGTTTCTTCAACACCGGGAACTGCGAGTTGAGACTGATAAAAATCTCCTCGCGGAGGGTCTCGGATGGTTTTTCGGTCATATAATCGGTCACCATTTATTTCCCGGTGCAGCGCCGGGTTCTGGAGGGGTGTTCTGATCCCGTATTACCTCCTGTTGATCTGTTCCGGCACCTCAAAAATGCAATGGAACCGGATCGACAAGTGAAGGATTTCAGCTGCCCGGAAAACCAGGTCCGAAACAACGCTTTAAAGATGCTTATTATAACCATTCCCACAAGGATTGTATTTACAAAGCCTGCCGGGATCGGTATAGATCATTATGCGGGGGTTCTTCCGCAGGGAAGCTTTATAAATAAGGGTATGATGACCTCCCTTTGGCCGGAAAAGGAATATCTTTTTCCAATTGTGCTATCAGTCCTCCATGATCCCTGTTCCTTCTCCTCGTCGCAGCCGATCTCATCTATTCATGATTGGGGAATCCCGAAGGAGATCGATCCGTTTCATCCTTGTCATAGATCATATCCCTCCTCCATTCTTACCTCCTCTCTTCCGTATCAGGCGCAGTACCGTGGATGCAAGCGCCCGGCTTTTCTGTTCATCCACCATGAGGGTATCCAACCGGACAGCTCCGGGAAGATTCACGGTATCGCGTACGTCCTGGATAAAGAGGTCGAGGAGATCGGAGTAGACCCCGGCGGTACCAATGGAATTCGGAGGATAACCCTCTGCGGTCATCAGAGCGCCGGCCGGTCCGCTGACGGGGGCATCCCCGATAAATGGACTGATGCCGACGACATATTGTTCCGCAAGCGCCTCCCGGACCCCCCGACATCTCAGGATGGGAAGGATGCTGGTGATTGGATTGCTCGGCCCGATGACGACCGCCTCACAATCCTGGATTGCGTCCAGTACCTCCCTGCTCGCAGGGGGAGGATCCTGCGGATACCATTCCACACCCATAACCTCCCCGGCACCCCGGTTTTTCACCCAGAACTCCTGGAAATGGATCGATCCTGCCGGGGTCTTTACCCGTGTCGTCACCCCGGCATCGGTCATCGGGAGGACGGATGCACGGACTCCGAAAAGGCGACAGAGGCTGACGGTCGCTTCGGTGAGACTGCATCCCCTGCGGAGCAGGTCTGCCCGTGCGATATGGACGGCCCGGTCCCGGTCGCCGATCGCGATGAATTCATCCGGGCTCAAATCTTTCAGCATCTCATGGGTAGTGAAGGTGTCGCCCCGGAGTCCCCACCAGGTATCTGTATCGAGAACCCCGGAAAAAAGGTACATTACCGTATCGAGATCGGGTGAGATATGATTGCCGCTCACCCAGATGTCTTCACCGGTGTTTACGACGACAGAGATCTGGTCGTCATCGAGAACCTGACGCATTCCGCGGATAAGTTTCGGGGTGCCGGTTCCACCCGAAAGAAACGTGATCATTACTCAATACTTTTATCAGGTCTATATGAAGATGCTGTACCGATCGGCACATGAAAATCATCAAGGATCCGGTTCATGGCGATATTGAGGTCGCGAATACCTATCTCCCTCTTCTTGACGCACCGGTCCTCCAGCGCCTCCGGTACATCAGGCAGCTGGGGTTTTCATACCTGGTCTATCCCGGGGCAAATCACACCCGCTTTGAGCATTCGCTCGGGACCCTGTATCTCGCCGACATGATGTGCCGAAAACTCGGTCTTATGAGGGACGATCACCGGCTCGTGGTAGCGGCTGCCCTGCTCCATGATATCGGACATGGCCCCTTTTCTCACGCGATAGAACCCCTGATGGAGGATCTCATGCACCGCAGTCACCATGAGATACGGGAATTTGTCGGGGGGGGGACTACCGGTTCGATCCTCCAGGGTCTCGGGATCGATCCCGATGAGGTCTCCCGGGTGGTTGCCGGTACCCATCCGCTGTCCGGAATCATCCATGGAGACCTGGATGTGGACAGGATGGACTACCTGCTCCGCGATGCCCATTACACGGGGGCTCCCTACGGAACAGTGGATGCACATCGCCTGATCCGGAATACACTCATTGCGGATGGCCGGATCGTCCTGCAGGAAAACGGGATCAACGCGGCAGAATCACTTATCCTTGCCCGAACGCTCATGCGGCCGGCCGTGTACTTCCATCATGTCAGCAGGATCGCAGAGACGATGTTTAACTACGCCGTGTACGAGCATATCAGGGATCGACCCGGTTCAGCGAAGGGAATCATGCAGATGGATGACGCAGCCTGTATGCAACTCCTCCGTTCATCCGATCAGCCGGTTGCACGACTCCTCGCAACCCGGATATACGACCGTGCGCTGTACAAGCGGGCACTCTATGTGGGCAAGGACCAGGTAAATACCGCGTCTCTGGCTGAATATACGGATATGGGGAAAAGGAGGAATATCGCAGGAGAAATAGCGGAAAATTCCGGCCTGGAGCCTCACGAAGTTCTTCTGGACATCCCGCCCTTCCCTCACGCGATGTCCATGGAAGTTGTGGTAAAAAACCGGCACCAGGTCATCGGTCTGGAAGAGATCTCTCCGCTTATGAATACCCTCAATGAAACACGTCAGGGACAGTGGCGGCTGGGTGTCTATACCCCCCGCGGGTCGATGAAAGCGGTTGCGGAAGAAGCGGCTGATATTCTGCATGTCAGGCCGGTCACCCGCCAGGAGACGCTGCCGCTCTAAAAAGGAGCGGATAAAAAATAAATCATTAAATACAGCCAGAATGAAAATGAGAGCACGGGGTTTTCATGATACTGGAAGAATGGATCGTCGTCGTGACAGGGGCGGTGTTGATTGTGCTCGCGCTCTGCATCACGTACGCGGTGATGGCGGGGCGGGAACAGAAGTTATTCAGGAATGTTCAGAAGATGAAGGTCTATGAAGACTTCTTTCAGGCCATAACGGAGATAAACGTCGCATCCGGGGATGAATCCAACCTGAAACGGGGGAAGATGCATCTTGCACGGACGTTGAACCGTCTGAATATCATATCAAGCAGGGAAGTGCTCACGAACGTAAACGAGCTCCTGGAGTATCTGAACGAGGTCCAGGATAAGGACTATGATCAGCTCAAAGAGCTGAATATCCTGAACGCAATCGTCCGCGCCGTACGGAATGATCTGGATCCGCGGAGTGCGCGGATGTTCGAAGAGGGACAGTTCCGGTTCCGTTTCTACTCACCGCCACGGTGATGGGAGGGACGTCCCCCTTTTTCATATGTCTCCTCCGGGGACTCAGGGAAAAATGTAATCCGCAGTCCGGTGGGATTCTCCCGCTTACCCGACGGCATAAGTTCTTTCCGATGGAACTCACATCTCTATGCACCGGAGGTAAGGACCGGGTATTCCGGCCCGTAAAAGGGCCGTTCACTCGTCTCACGGGCCCTTAAACCGGCACGGAAAATCACGATTCAATGACCGGTGCAGCCCGGTCGGCAGATAGTGTAGTCGGAGGATGATACAGTGGAGTCAGGGATGCGGCAGTTTATCGGGCAGATGAGGGAGCTCGGGCGGGTGGTCGATGTTGAGGAGGAGTGCTCTCCCGAGTTTGAAGCTCCGAGAATGGCGAGTGAAACGGACAAACTCCTCTTCTTCCACCGTCTGGGAGGCGCCCGTGGGGTGATGAATGTCACCGCAACGAGAGGCGCTCTCGCCTGTGCGCTGGGGATGCCGGAGAGAGAGCTGGTGAAGACCCTCGCTTCGGCCTGTCAGGACGGAACAGTGGTAGAAGATGGCCGCGTACCATCCGGAGAACCGGATCTTTCACGGCTCCCGGTCATGTGGCACTTTCCCCGCGATGCAGGGCGGTATATCACCGCCGGTATCGTATTTTCGCGGTACGGGGAAGAGGAGAACGCCTCCATTCACCGGATGCTGGTCCTCGACGATCGTCGGGTTGCGGCCCGCCTCGTGGAAGGACGGCATACCCATACCATGTACCGGGCAGCCCTTGCGGCGGGGGAGCGGCTCCCCGTGGCGGTCGCGATCGGTGTTCACCCTGCGGTCACTTTTGCAAGTTGTACCCGGGTCCCCCGCGGACAGGAACTCGCGTACGCGGCACATCTGCTCGGCGGGGAGATCCGGGTCAGGAGATGCGGCAACGGGGTCCTCGTCCCGGAAGCAGAGGTGATCCTTGAAGGGTATATCGGCGGGGAACGTCATGCCGAGGGTCCCTTTGTCGATATATCGGGTACGTACGATATCGTGCGCAATGAACCGGTCATCGAATTTACCGGGATGCATTGTGCTCGCGATTGCATCTACCACGGGATTCTTCCCGGGGGGGCCGAACACCGGCTCCTGATGGGTGCCCCGTACGAACCCCGGATATTCCAGGCGGTCAACGGGGTAACGGAGGCACGGAATGTGGTGCTGACACGGGGAGGATGCGGGTACTTCCACGCAGTACTCCAGATCCGGAAAAATACCCAGGGGGATGCGAAGAATGCCATCATGGCAGCATTTGCCACACACACATCACTCAAGCACGTGGTGGTGGTGGATGAGGACATAGACCCGAATGATCCGTACGACGTGGAGTTCGCGATCGCCACCCGGGTGCGGGGGGATCGGGACATCATGGTGATCACCGGGGTTCGCGGCTCTTCGCTTGATCCCTGCCAGATGGCGGATGGGACGAATGTGAAAGTCGGCGTTGACGCGACCATGGAACTCGGGCGGGAAGGGGAATTCATCCGGGCCGGATGGTGAGTATGCACCTCGATGACGACGATAAGTGCGTCCTTGCAGGGGAATACGGTGAGACCCGGCAGAAGATGATGGAGATCCTGGTCGCCCTCGGGAAGGTCTTTGGTGCAGAGCGACTGGTCAGGATCCGAAATGCACAGGTAAGCGGGGCGTCCTACAAAACGATCGGGGAATACGGGCTCGACTGGCTCCGCAGTCTCGATTCCCGGGTGGTGGTACCGACGGTGCTGAACCCGATAGGGATGGACCGTGAACGGTGGCAGGAGATGGGCATCCCGGAAGACTTCTCCCGTAAGCAGCAGGAAGTGATCGATGCATATCAGAGGCTTGGTATACGGCTTGAGTGTACCTGCACCCCGTACGAACTGACGAGTATCCGATACGGGGAGCATCTTGCATGGTCAGAGTCATCCGCCGTGGCATACGCGAACTCGGCCATCGGCGCACGGACGAACCGTGAAGGGGGGCCCAGTGCGCTTGCTGCCGCGATAATCGGGAAAACACCCTGCTATGGTCTTCATCTGCTCGCAAACCGTCATCCGCAGTTGATCATCGATCCTCCTTCGGATTTCGATCGGGATCCGGCAAGGTACGGTGCGCTGGGGTACCTGGCAGGAAGACTTGCCGGGAACAGGATACCCTTCTTCCGGGGGATCAGGCCGGATGCCGATGCGCTTAAGGCGCTCGGTGCTGCAATGGCGGCCACCGGGGCGGTGGCACTCTTCCACGTTGAGGGAATCACGCCGGAGAGCCGTATATTCCGGTACGAGGTATCAGAACTCGAGCGGTTCAGCATCGAATCAGGAGAGATAAACCGGCTCTTCTCAACGATGCCGGTGGAAGCGGTTGCGATCGGATGTCCGCACTGTTCGCCCCGTGAACTCCACCGGCTTGCGGAACTTCTTGCCGGGAAAAGAACCACCATGCCGCTCTATATTTTTACTGCACGCGGGGTTCGCGAACAGAATCCCGGGCTTGTCCATGCAATCGAGCGGAGTGGTGCCCGTGTCTATGCAGATACCTGCATGGTGGTCTCTCCTGCCATGGAGCAGTACGGGGCAGTCATGGTCAACAGTGGAAAGGCACTTGCATATGTGCCCAACATGTGCGGCGCAATGGTTCGTATGGGCACGACCGAGGAGTGCATCGAGACCGCAACAACCTGAGCAGATTGGTCTCCAAAAACCAGGAGAAAACAGGCGATCGAAGGGGATCCAGATCGATGATGGTAGTCTTATCGAACCGGCAGAAATGGCTTATTCTTGGTGTCCTTATTCTTATCGGTCTTTTAATCGAAGGATACTTCCAGTTTTATGAAGGCATCAGTGTCGTATATTCCCATTTCTTTTACATCCCGATCGTCCTGGCGGCGATCTGGTACGGGAAGAAAGCGGCCGTTCTCGGTCTTTTTTTCGGCATTTTCCATGTGACAGGAGTATTGTACGCCACCGGTTCCCTATCCCCGGATGCTCTGGTCCGCGCAGCCATGTTCGTGATCGTGGCACTTATCGTCGGGACGGTCGCCGATATGATGAGGAAGGAACAGAACGCGATCGTCCGGGATGCCACCGAAAAAGCACTCCGGACACGCCCGGGCATCAGGGAAGGTCTCGAAGACCTCCGGAACCGCATCGTCTCGTCGGTGAATGTCGACCGTATGAAGAAAGAACGGGACGTGCAGGGTCTCATCCGGGCATTGCACCACCCGGAAGTGAATGTCCAGTACGAAGCTGCCGAAGCGCTCGGGATGATCGGCGACCCGGCTGCGGTCCTGCCGCTCATCGAGGCGTTGACCGGTGACCCGTACAGCGGCGTCCGATGGAAAGCTTCCGAAGCCCTTGCACGGATCGGAAAACCTGCTGTCGAACCCCTCATAGCCGTCCTTCGAAATCCCGACGCCGACGTCCGGTGGAAGGCGGCGATTGCCCTCGGGGATATCGGCGATGAACGGGCGGTCGGACCCCTCATCGAACTCCTCCGCGACGGGGACCGGTTTGTGAAAAGCAGGGCGGCATACGCGCTCAGTTCTGTCGGGCGCCCCGCCGTTCTCCCGCTCATTCAGGCGCTCCGCACTGGGGACGGCAATCTCCGGTGGGGGGCAGCCATCGCTCTCGGTGCCATAAAGGACCCGGACTCGGCACTCCCCCTCCTCCATGCGCTGGGAGACCGGCACGAGAATGTCCGGACCGAAGCAGCCGCAGCGCTGGTGGAGATCGGCCCCCCTGTTATCGGACCCGTACGCGAATTTCTCCCTGATGCAGGGGTAGAAGAGACACGGGAGGTGATCCTCCTGCTCGGAGAGATCGAAGGCCCGGAATCGCGTATCCTGCTGGAAGACCTGTGTAAACACCCCGAACCGGCGATCAGGGAACTGGCGGCAGCCATGCGCGAAAAGCGGGAAAAAGAACTCAATGAATGAACTCGGAATCCCAAGATGTCGGGTCTGGTCTCTTTGTCCCGGTGATTGACCTTTACTTCAAGCTTATGAGAGGACAAGGTGCTTCACTACGGGTGTTAATCGATCTTATGAAATATCTTCTCCACAACAAAACGCGCTGGCCAGGGGTATTGACCTATTCTCCGGCGTTTCCGACGGGGAGCGGATGTGGGCGAACCCCTGCGCCTGCATGCGCGGGTTAGATATATGAACGCTCATGGTGAACCTGCTTCGTGTTTGGATTATACCGTTACCCGTTCCGGTACGAATCGGATCAATTCCGGATTGCGGTCGAAGAATCCGATAGTTTCTATCTTTATAGTCGGGACTGCGGCGGAGCGCACCGGGAAAAGGTCATCACGTCGGAGTCCGGGACGATCCTCATCCATCCCGTGGAGCCTTTGTCGACCCCGAAGCCGGTAACCCGGTTTCTCGAGATCCGGTTCCCCGCAACCATGATGGAACCGCAGTCGGAAAAGAACCTGTATCTCACCTTTCCCCTGGATATCGGCGTCTTCATCGAAGGAAAGGGAGATACCGAAAATATTGATGTTTTTTCGCTTAATTCCCCACAATATTCTTTGTACGGCCCCTCAGACCGCGGGGTAATTACCCGGTATTATGAGAGCAGGATATCGGGGATGATTCCGGAAACCGATCCGGTCAGGGAGGGGGTGATGAAGCTCACCCTGAAAAACTCAACCCGCTCGTGGCTCGAAGTATCACGGGCGGTCTTCGATAATACCAACATGTCCCTCTCGTACGACGAGATCGTCGCGATGGTGGGCGGAATGGATCTCCACAACAACCTCGTCGCTGAGACATCCATCCTCGATCGGCCGCTCCGGGAGGGGATGAAACGTTCGATCGGCCTCTCTTCGGGGAGGAGAATATTCGCAGAACAGAAGGCATTTCTGATGGAGCACGGGATCGGTGAACAGCCATGACTTCTCTTTCAGAGCCGATCATCGGCATGATCACGATCTATGATATTATCGCAATCGCGGTCATCCTCATCGGGACGCTGATCGCAGCCAAACTCCTCGCTTACCATTTTAGAAAACGTTTGTCGGGAAAGTTAGGGAAAGACGAGCTTGCGATCGTTATCCGGGTCGTTTACTACGGGATTATCTTCATCGGCGTCCTGATAGCATTGCCATATTTCAATGTCAACCTCGCGGGGCTGCTGGTCGCGGGAGGGGTCATCGGGGTAATCATCGGGTTTGCGAGCCAGAGCGTCGTTTCCAACTTTATTTCCGGACTCTTTATCATCGTCGAACGGCCGGTCAAGATAGGAGACGCCATCAATATCGGGGAGGTAAATGGAAATGTGGAAGAAATCCGGGTCCTTTCCACGACGGTGAGTGCGATGGACGGGACATACGTCCGTATCCCGAATGAGAAGGTCTTCACATCGAATATCACCAATTATGTCGCCCATGTGGCCCGCCGCGTGGAGTACACGATCGGGATCGACTATGCCGATGATGCGGCGAAGGCGGTATCCGTGATCGGGGCACTCCTCTCCACCCACCCGTTTGTGCTGAAGCACCCGAAGCCCCAGATCTTCGCGAAGGAACTCGGTGCGAGTGCGGTGAATATCAGTGTCCTATTCTGGGTACCATCGGGTGAATGGTGGGACGTTCGGATCGAAATGCTCTGGAAGATCAAGGTCGCGCTCGAAGAGAACGGGCTCTCATTCCCCAACCCCCAGCAGATGATCCGGTTCGGGAACGAGCTCCGTATCGAAGGTGGGCCAAATCAGGGGATGGAAGGGAGATGAACAGAGTACGGCCGAACGAAGGGATGGAGAAGAGAATGAACAGGGGATGGCCGAGAGGGGGAATGGAGATGAACATGCGATGAAGGACGACGAAGAGATCCAGCAATATGCTGCGGACCTGCAGCAACCGGATATGGAGGTCCGGAGGGCCGCGGTACGAAACCTGATCGCGGCCGGGCCGGAAGCGGTCCCGCTCCTGATCCAGACGCTGAAAGACGCCCGGGACGACGACTCCCGGTGGTACACGGCGGTCGCACTCGTCGGGATCGGGGAGCCGGCGATCCAGCCGCTCCTTGAAGCGATGAAGGAGGATACGAACCCGGGGTTCAGGCGCTATGCCGCGGCAGCCCTCGGTCATATCGGGGAACCCGCGATCACCCCCATGATTGCGGCGCTCGCCGATGGAGACCGGGAACTGCGGGGTTTTATCGCCCAGGCATTCTGCCGGATCGGCGAGCCGGCTCTCGGGGCGCTCCGCGAGCAGCTGGGAAGCACAGACGAGGTGCTCCGGTCCTGCAGTGAACTGATCCTGTGGCAGATGGGAGAAGCGGGGATCGATGCAATGGTGGAATCCTACGCGATCGAAAAAGAGCCGAAGGGAAAGGGCCAGAGCGGGGGACCGGACAACAGCCCGGGTTCGTGAAAAAGTCTCGCGGTTCACCGGGGGGGGAGGGATTCAGAATCGGGGTTTTTAATCCCGGGACCGGTTGAAGGAAACGTTTTTCTTATCCCGCCGACAGTTTCGGGAGGCATTCACAACCCTCTTATGGCACGCGGTGAAATATCAGCTCGCATGAACAGGAGGCTGTCTTTCCGATCCGGGAGGCATCCGGCGCTTACCGGATCAGATACCGACAGAGGATACGGTCTCCCATGATCGAGATCTCGCCGGCCATGGCCGCGTATCGTGCCTCTTTGCAGGAAGCCCTCGCAGAGGCGATAGAGGTGGCGAAGCGTGCGCGAACAGTCGGCATAGACCCGCAGACGGATACGGAGATCCCGATCGCGAACGACCTCGCAGACCGGGTCGAAGCACTGCTGGGGATATCCGGTGTGGCCGCCCGGATACGGGAACTTGAGAGCGGGATGTCCCGGGAGGAGGCGGCGCTCCGGATCGGCGATGATTTCGTGGAGCGGAGGTTCGGGGAAACCGACCGCGATCAGGTTCTGGACCATGCGATCCGGACGGCCATGGCCATGCTCACGGAAGGGGTCGTCGCGGCGCCGACGGAAGGGATCGCAAAGATCGGAATCGGGAAGAACGATGACGGGAGCGAATACCTGAAGATCCTGTATGCGGGACCGATCCGGAGTGCCGGGGGAACGGCACAGGCCCTCTCCGTACTGGTCGGGGACTATGTAAGGCGTGCCCTGGGTATCGATCGGTACAAACCCCATCAGGACGAGATCGAACGATATATCGAGGAGATCCGACAGTATAATTCCATCATGAACCTCCAGTACCTCCCGAGCGAGAAGGAGATCCGGCTGATCGTCGCGAACTGCCCGGTATGCATCGATGGAGAGGGTACAGAACAGGAGGAAGTGAGCGGATACCGGAACCTTCCCCGCGTAGAGACAAACTCGGTGCGGGGAGGGATGGCGCTGGTTCTCGCCGAAGGCCTGGCATTAAAGGCGCCAAAAATCCAGAAAAATGTCCGCAAGATGCATATGGATGGATGGGAATGGCTCGGCGAGTTGATCGGAGGAAGCATCCGTAAGGAAGGAGATGAAGGGGCGGGAGTAGGGCCGAAAGACAAATACCTGCGGGATCTGATCGGCGGCAGGCCGGTCTTCGCCTACCCGATGAGGAAAGGGGGGTTCCGGCTCCGGTATGGGCGGTCCCGGAATACCGGGTTTGCGGCGGCCGGCCTGAACCCGGCGACCATGTTCGTCCTCGGGGAGTTTCTCGCAGTCGGCACACAGATGAAGATTGAACGCCCGGGAAAAGCGGCGGGGATCGTGCCGGTAGATTCGATCGAAGGGCCGACTGTTCGCCTGAAGAACGGGGACGTGTTAAGGCTGGATGAGGTCGATACCGCCCGTGCAGTGATGGGGGATATCGATATGGTGCTCGATGTCGGGGAGATCCTGATCAGTTATGGTGAATTTCTCGAGAACAATCACCTGCTGGTGCCTTCTGCGTACTGCGAAGAGTGGTGGCTCCAGGAAGGGGGGCTGCAGACTCCAGCCGACGAGATGGAAGCGATCACCTTCGCACTGGAAGGCGGGTATCTCCATCCCGCCTTCACGTATCTCTGGGATGATATCACCTGCGAACAGATCTGGTGGCTCGCCTCGTTCGTCGCAGAGAACGGGGAGATCGGAGAAGAGGGGCTGATTCTTCCGTCCGACTCCCCTGCAAAGGCGATCCTCGAGGAACTCCTGGTCCCCCACCGGGTGGTCCCCGGGGAGATACGGGTGAACCCGTACCTGATCCTCCTCGCATGCCTCGGCCTGGACCATCGCCTCCGGAAGCGGTCCGTATGGGAGGATGCCCCCCGGGACGATCCGCTCCGGCTCGCGATGCACCTTTCGGGTCTTCCGATCCGTTCGAAGGCCGGAACCCGCATCGGCGGGAGGATGGGGAGGCCCGGGAAATCCAAGCCGCGCAAGATGAACCCCCCGCCACATTCGCTTTTTCCCCTCGGAGAAGCAGGAGGAACCCGCCGATCATTCCAGGAGGCATCCGCTCATCTGTTACAGGCGAACAGCGACGGGGGAGTGATCACCGTCGAGGTCGGGAAACGGCGGTGTTCGATCTGTGGGGAATTCACCTACCGGAACCGGTGCTCGTGTGGCGGGCACACTCTGCCGGTCTTCACCTGCCCGAGATGCAAACGGGAATCGGATACCGGAGAATGCCCTGCATGCCATACCCCGACCGTATGCCTCCAGACCTGCACGATAAATATGAAGGCAGAATTTGCTGCGGCGGTTGCATCGCTCGGTATCCGCGAAACGGCGGTTACCCTGGTTAAGGGAGTAAAGGGCCTGATATCCCGGGAACGCGCAGTCGAAGATATCCACAAGGGAATTCTCCGTGCACAGTACGAACTCTTCGTATTCAAGGACGGGACGATCCGCTATGATATGATCGACCTTCCGCTTACCCATTTCAGGCCATGTGAGATCGGGGTCACGATCGACCAGCTCCACCAACTCGGGTATCAGCAGGATATCGCCGGGAACGCACTCAATGAGCCCGGACAGGTTGTGGAGCTGCGACCACAGGATATTCTCGTCTCCGATTCCTCTGCGGATTACCTCATGCAGACGACCCGGTTCATCGATGACCTGCTCGTCAAATGTTACGGACTCGAACCCTTCTACCGGGTGAGCGACAAAAAAGATCTCCTCGGGCATCTCGTGATCGGGCTTGCCCCGCACACGAGCGCCGGTGTGCTTGCCCGCATCGTGGGATTTTCTCGGGCGAATGTCGGATATGCGCACCCGTTCTTCCACGCCGCCAAGAGGAGGAACTGTTTTTACGGAGACACCCGGATCGAGGTCTTCGACGGACGGAACTGGAAGACGGTCCCCATCCGCCAGTTCGTGATCGAGAACTTCGATATCAGTCGCCCGGGGATCGACCGTCTGGGGACCTATTATTCCGATCCCCAGACCCATTGCCTGACACGGGCGGTGGATACCCAGGGGCACCTTCATACCCGCCGGATCACCTCCGTCTCCATTCATCGTGCCCCGGAATCCCTGATCCGGTTCACGACCGGGCTCGGGAAAGAGATCGCCGTGACACCCGATCATGCGATGCTCGTCTGGGACCTCGCCTATCTCCGAAAGGTAAAGGCGGTCGAACTGAAGGTCGGTGACCCGGTGCCGGTGCTCGTCGGGCAGAACATGCTCACCGACCATATCACCGCCCGGGATATCATTCCCTCCCCGGAGGAGCGGGTATTCTGCCTTACGGTCGCCGAGGAGCACACGGTACTCGCAAACGGGATCTTCACGGGCCAGTGCGATGGCGATGAGGATTGCATCATGCTCCTCCTCGATGGCCTGATCAATTTCTCCCGGTCGTACCTTCCGGAGACCCGCGGGGGGACGATGGATGCGCCCCTCGTCCTGACGAGCTGGATAGACCCTTCTGAAATCGATAAGGAGAGCCACAATATCGATGTCGGGGCGAGCTACCCGCTCATACTCTACACCAGTGCGCTCCGGTATGCCCATCCGAAAGAGCTGGAAGGGGTGATCGACCGGGTAGAGCGGCGGCTCGGTACCCCGGCACAACACGAGGGATTCCTCTTCACCCACGACACCTCCGATATCTCTGCCGGCCCGATCGAGTCGATGTATACGCAGTTGAAGTCCATGACTGAGAAGCTCGAGGCCGAGCTCCGGCTTGCTGAGCAGATCCGCGCAGTGGACGCGGATGACGTGGCGGAGCGTGTACTCACCACGCATTTCATCCGTGACCTGATGGGGAACCTGAACGCATTTTCAAAACAGAAGTTCCGTTGCAGCAAATGCAACCATAGCTACCGCCGGATGCCGATCGCCGGAAAATGCACCCGGTGTGGCGGGAACATCATACCGACGGTCCATGAAGGCTCGGTGAAGAAATATCTGGAGATGTCCCGGAATATCTGCCAGCGGTACCGGGTATCGGAATACACCCGGCAGCGGGTCGAAGTGCTTGACATGGCGATCGCATCCACGTTCGGAACGGAAAAAGACCAGCAGCTGGGACTTGCAGATTTCATGTGAATGCATATCTCCAGGGTATTCGATCTTCCCCCGCATCCCGAAAAGAAATTATTTTTTATTTATTTTCAGGTCTCCAGGCATGAAGGATGCCCATATGGCCGAAAGGACCGTGACAGGGGGTCCGGTCGATAACAAATTCGTACCGCCTCCCAATGTAATCAAGCAGTGCCTGATTGGGGAGACCACCGATGGGGGGCAGGTGAAGCTCCATCTCGATCCTGCGGATGCCGGAGAGATCATCGGGATCGATCAACCATTCAGCCCCCTCACAATCGCACTTCAGGAAGGTGCACCCTTCGGCGAAACGGATTATATCCCGTAGCCGGTATGCCGGCACCCGGGCAGAGCAGCCATCCCATTCGCTCGTGGTGAATTGCCCGGTGCCGAGGGCTCCCCGGATTACCTGTACCGTTACCCTATTCAACCGGATATTATGGAATAAGAGGTCAGTGGTCACGGGTTCGACCGCAACAACGCGCCGACAGCGTTTCGCCGCACGTATGGAGAACGCTCCTACGTTCGCACCGATGTCAATCACGGTATCCTCCTCCCGGATATCGTCGACCCAATAGTCTGGAATTTCCGTGATCTGGCGGAACCCTGTAGGAACAGTACGGAAGAGGGTCCCATCCCGGGTCGTGCTGAGTTTCCCTTCCCGGGAGGTCTGCGGACCTCTCAAGAGAGGGAATCTTCTTCCTGATAGCGGATTTCGGAAATTCTCAGGAATGCCAGGCATAGAAAACACGCCGTGATCTTTGTACCGGTGGAAATTCATCCTCTGTTGCTATAATGTGAGAATAGATCCGGGAAAGGAAATAATTGCTGTCAGGCCGGGAGTACATAGTTCTGGCTCACGGTGAACAGGTGATATGGAGGAATCATCATCAGTCAGAGGAATCATTATCGATCCGTTCCCGGTGATCGGATTCCAGGTGCATTATCAGGGAGTAGTGAACCCCGGTTTTTTCTCGGGGGTAACCGGGAGCATTACGTATGAACCCGGCAGGGGATTCGTTCGTTGCATCATGGTAATTTCCGTAAAAATCCTGATTATTCTCATTTATGGTATCTTCTCGTCTCTTTCCTGGTGAACTGGAGGGGTTCCTTTCGAAATCAGCAGAAGATCCTCTCTTTTACAAGCATTTTAATGGTCACAAAACCCATAATTAATCTGCGCGAGGGTATCCAAGTGGTTAAAGGAGGCAGACTCAAGATCTGTTCTCGCAGGAGTTCGCGGGTTCGAATCCCTCCCCTCGCATCCAGACAGTAAGTCAGAATTACAGCTTGATGTAATTTTTATCCTTCCTCATGGTTGCCCTTGACCCATCGATCTCCATCGGAAAGAATTTCGCGTTTCCAGATAGGTGCCCGTTCTTTGATACGTTCGAGAATACATTCGCATCCGCAAAACGCCTGCTTCCGGTGACCGGCCGAGACTACGATGAGCAGAATATCGTCACCGACCTTGAGTTTCCCGGTCCGGTGCACTATTGTCACTTCCTGAAGGTCGTACTTTGCAATTGCCTCATCCCTGATATCATGTAAGTCCTTCTCGGCAGCCTCTTCATATGCCTCAATTTCGATTAATTCGATATCGTCATCCCGAACAACACCAATGAACGACACAATGGCGCCGGTTGTACGCCGCTTGGCATTTTCTATATGGGCCCCGGCATCAAAAGAGTCTCGAGTAATGGCGATCCTTCCTCTCGAATCCTGATTTCTCAAATGCTCAGCCTCCCGCGACAGGAGGTAGTAATGCCAGCTCATCGGTGTCATCCAGGAGAAGCGAGATGTAATCGGCAGGAAAGATTCGCTTCCGGTTTACCATCAGGATAATATGGTTCCTGATCCGATCCTGGTCATCGAAAATAGCTAGATATCCTTCAGGATTCGTCGCAACTACTTCTTTTAATACATCCAACGGGGTAGCACTATCAGAAACTTCCACTTCCCGCCAATCCCCGAATTGGTGTTTGAATCGACCAAACATCCGGACATGAATTTTCATACTGTCATCTCTGCAACCCTTTTCCTGAACAGTCCCCACAGTGAGGGTTCCTTTCGACCGGAATCTCCTCGAGCATGCACGAGAGCCCATCCCACAGGAGTAACCGGTTCTCAAGAAGGGTCCCCAAACTGAGCAGATACTTCAGCACTTCATGGGCCTGTATCAGTCCGATAATACCCGGGGCTACACCAACAACAGGAAATGTTTCTCTCGGCGGTGGATGGGGAAAAATACACCGCAGACATGCAGTTTTCCCGGGAATGATCGTGGTTATCTGACCCGCGAATCCGTGTATCGCACCGTGGATGAGAGGGATGTTGTGATCAATCGCGGCACAGTTCAGGATATACCGGGTGGGGTAATTATCCATTGCATCAACGATGACATCCATATCGTCGAGTAATGGATCGATGCTCTGTGAATCAATGGTGATCCTGCGTGCATCAACCAGGACATACGGGTTTATCTGAGAAAGTTTTTCCCTGGCCGAATCTGCTTTCAGCACCCCGATATCCTGTTCCCGGTGCAAAATCTGCCGGTTGAGATTTGAGCGCTCTACCCGGTCATGATCCACGATACGGAGATGCCCCACTCCCGCAGCAGCAAGATAGTATGCTACCGGGGATCCGAGGCCTCCTGCCCCTGCAATAAGGACTGCCGAGTCCTTTAAGGCCGTTTGGCCTCTTTCCCCGAAGAGCAACATCTGTCTATGGTATCGCTCCGTTTCCCGGTGAGATAGCATTCGGGTCCCCTGTTACTCCTTTGCGGTATCTATTTTAGGGATCTCCGGATGAGGTTCGCACTTGGGATCGTCACCATGGCGATGGCTGGTCTCCTCCCATGGTTCGAGACCATGGTTCACCCGGTAATCATTGATCGCCTTATGGATCCCTTCTTCAGCCAAGACTGAGCAATGCATTTTTATCGGGGGAAGACCTTCCAACGCTTCTGCGACCGCTTTGTTGCTCACAGTCCATGCTTCTTCAAGGGTCTTTCCCTTGATCAGCTCGGTGGCCATGCTGCTTGATGCGATCGCTGCCCCGCAACCGAACGTCTTGAATTTCGCATCAACAATACGATTGTTCTCGATCTTAAGGAAGATCTTCATAATATCCCCGCATATAGGATTGCCAACCTCGCCAACCCCGTCTGGGTTTTCTATCTCCCCCACATTTCGCGGATTGGCGAAATGGTCCATCACCTTTTCGCTATACATGGCAATCTTTCTCCGTGGGGGAATAGAGCGGGGACATCGCACGCAATTTTGTTACCACCTGTGGTACCACCTCAAGTACCTTGTCGACATCATCACGGGTATTTTCCTCTCCCAGTGTGAACCGGAGAGATCCATGTGCAACTTCATGGGGGAGACCGATTGCCATCATCACGTGCGAAGGTTCAAGCGACCCTGAAGTGCAGGCGCTTCCCGTCGATGCACAGATGCCGTATCCATCGAGGAGTAGGAGCATTGACTCTCCCTCGACAAATTCCACACTCACGTTCACATTCCCAGGCAACCGCAGGTTGGAATGTCCGTTCAGCCGGGTGTGCGGGATTGTGCTGAGTATTCCATTAATCAGGCGATCACGCAGGTTCCGGAGCCTTTCAGCTTCTTCCTTCCTGTTTCGTATGGCGATATCGAGCGCTGTTGCCAGCCCCACGATCCCGGCAAGGTTCTCCGTACCTGCTCTCCGGTTCCGCTCCTGGCCCCCACCCTGAAGAAGGGGATCGATCTTCGTCCCTCTCCTGATATAGAGGACGCCCATTCCTTTCGGCCCATAGAATTTGTGCGCTGATATGGAGAGCAGGTCAATGTTATCTTCCTTCACCGATACAGGAATATGCCCGACTGCCTGGACAGCATCGGTGTGAAAAGGAATCCCGTGACTTCGGGCAATACTGCCGATTTCCCGTGTTGGTTCAATCGTCCCGATCTCGTTATTTGCTGTCATGATCGAAATGAGGATGGTCCTGTCGGTGATGGAATCTTCAAGGAGTTTCGGATCAATAAGTCCGGATGCGTCAACCGGTAGGAAGGTGACTCGAAATCCCTGCTTTACCAAATACTGTGCTGGATAGAGCACAGCGTGATGCTCGATTGCAGAGGTGATGATATGGTCTCCTTTTTTCCGGTTTGCATAGGCAATACCTTTCAATGCCCAATTATCCGACTCCGTTCCACCGGATGTAAAATAAATCTCTCCCGGCTCTGCACCCAGCGCACGGGCAACCACTTCACGGGCCGATTCAACAACTTTTTTCGATTCCCGTGCTATGGAATAGATCGAAGAGGGGTTCCCGAAACGGTCATGAAAATACGGGAGCATGGCCTCCATGACTTCAGGTTTTACTGAAGTGGTAGCGGCATGATCCATGTAGATGAGTTTTTGATCAGGTGTCATATCATTCGATCTCTCAAGTTTTCAGGATTCTGAGCGCTTGTCTGAGTCATCAATCACTTAAATTGGTGCCATAATGGTATCTCAGGTTAAGCACGACAATTCACAATTGTGAATGCGTATTCAAATGTTGTGAGTGAGTGCATTTAATTGTTCTGTTTGAAGTTCCCAAAAATAATTCAGAGAAGACAATAACCTGGATTTTCATAACAGCTCCCGGAATTCTTACCTCAAGTCCGAGCTTGACGGTAATACCATGGGGTAGGTGCTCCCTCCTGGACACTGATATTATCAAGCTGCCATGTGCACCTTATAGTGATGCGGGATCCCCCGGTGAAAAAGACGCTCTATTGGTGCGACCACTGCGATGTCCCCCTGATCGGTAAGCATTGCGGATGCGGAAATACGGGAAGGGCGATCTCCCTGCTACAGCCCTATGATGTCCGTCCCGCCCTATCCCATGACACGGAGTTGATCTATTCGCTTATCAACGAGCGGTTTGGAGATTTACGCCTTCCACAAGTCATTCTTTTGAACAAAACAGGAGGAATTGACCGGAATGACCTGGTGATAACCCATGGAGAACGATTGGGGTGGCTCTCATTCGATCCGGTAAGCCGGAAGTTCCGGTTTGACCTTGCGCCAGAGGGACTCCCGTTCATCCTTTCGGAAATGAAAAGAGGAATAATCGATCTCGAGGCCGCGATTCCTTCTTCAGAAGGGAAGCCCTCAGGGAGGATTGGAGGCAAGCGGTTCAGGGTTACAACCCAGGAGCAGGATGGAACTGTTATCGTGCGGTATCGTAAACAGTTTGGTACTGGAGTCCTGAAGAATGGATATTTGAGGGTAAAGGAGCTGGGAACGGTACCGGAACGGGAATCCCCCGACCCGGGCTGGGATGTTGTGGTGGCCAGGAATCAGTACCACTTGAAAAACCTGGAGAGAAACGCGATACGGGCTATCCGCCAGCATATGCATGATCGCCCGAGGGTGAATGTATCATTTTCCGGGGGAAAGGACAGTACCGCGGTCCTTGCACTCGCTCGCAAGGCCGGTGTCCACGAAGCTTTCTTCATCGATACCGGGATCGAATTCCCAGAGACCTTGGCATTTATTGAAAAACAGGGGGTAAAGATCGTCAGGAGAGGTGGGGATTTCTGGAGTGCCGTTCAGAAGGCCGGACCACCGGCAAAAGATCGCAGATGGTGCTGCAAACTCCTGAAATTGAATCCACTGAAACTACATCTGGCTGAAACGGGCCCCTGTGTCACCATCCAGGGAAACCGGTGGTATGAGTCGTGGAACAGGGCAGACCTAGACATCACCAGCCAGAACCCGGCCAATCCACTCCAGCTGAATATCTCGCCAATCCGAAATTGGCGGGCACTTGAAGTGTACCTCTACCTCTGGTGGCAGAGGATCCCCTACAATCCCCTATACGACCAGGGGCTTGAGCGGATCGGTTGTTACCTCTGCCCCGCCATGCTCGAGAGCGAATCTGAACAACTCGAGAAGATACACCCTGAATTTGCGTCGCGATGGAATGATTTTCTCAGAGGTTGGGAAGATTCCCGGGGGCTTCCCCGTGAGTATCACAAATGGGGCCTTTGGCGTTGGAAGGAACTCCCTCCCAAGATGAAGGGACTCTGCGAAACCCATGGGATCGTGCTTCAGGAAAACCCTGTTGCTATCCGCCGGACAACTCCCTCCCCTTATGCGGTCTCCGGGAATGTCGCAGTGCCGAAAAAGGAAGATGATAGTATGATCTATGAAGATGTCAGGAAGGATTTCTCGCTGGTCGCCGACATTATCTACCTGGACAGCGCCGCGACCAGCCTCTCACCGGAACCGGTGCTGGAGGCAGTCCTTGAATTCGAAAGGAACTATCGGGCGAACGTCGGTCGGGGGGTGCACCGATTGGCGCAGATAGCCACCCAGCGGTACTGGCACGCCCATGAGAAAGTTGCCCGTTTCATCGGCGGGGAGAATGGCACCACGGTGTTTACCAAGAATACCACGGAAGCCATCAACATGGTCGCCCGAGGCCTGGGGTTGCGGAAGGGGGACAGGGTTGTCACCACCATCCTCGAGCACCATTCAAACCTCGTCCCCTGGATGCATCTCAGGCAAGAAGGAGTAGACCTCGAGATCGTGGGGATCAACAGAGACTATAGTTTGAATCTATCAGCACTCGAGGCTGCGGTCACCGATTCAACAAGGCTGGTCACTCTATCCCATGTGTCCAATGCCCTTGGGGTGATCTGTCCCGTCGAAGAGGTGGCCCGGATCTGCCGGGACCAGGGGGCACTCCTCCTCATTGATGGATCCCAGTCCGTCCCACACCTACCCCTAGATATACATCGTATCGGGGCTGATTTTCTCTGCTTCTCGGGGCACAAGATGCTCGGACCGACCGGAACAGGCGTGCTCTGGATGAAAGAGCCGGTAATTGCGCCAAGCGACCTGGGAGGAGGGATGATCGATACCGTATCAGAGGGGGGATACACCCTCGCCGAAGGATACCAGCGGTATGAAGCCGGCACTCCGAACATCAGTGGTGGAATTGGCCTTGGTGCTGCTGTCGATTACCTGAAAAGGGTAGGTATGGACAAGATAAGGAGCTCTGAAGAACGTCTGACAACACGGCTTATCGAAGGGCTCCGTTCCATCGACGGGGTAACAGTCTATGCGCATGACGATCCTGCACGGCGAATCGGAGTCGTTTCATTCACCGTTTCAGGATTCCATCCCCACGAGGTGGCACAGGCACTCGATGAACAGGCCGATATCATGGTCCGGTCTGGGCATCACTGCTGCATGCCCCTCATGCAGCGACTAGGCCTGCCGGATGGCACAATCAGGGCAAGCCTTTACCTCTACTCTGCGAATCACGAGGTCGATACTCTCCTCGCGACGGGGAAGGACATTGCGAGAAGTCGTTTATAAAACCCTGGCGTGAACCTTACAGGACCGCGATTTTCCGATCTAATATCCTGATAACTAGATCCTGTTCACACATCCCGGAAAGGCGTGAGATCGCACCCGGTACAGGGGAGGCACATCGTCTTTGCTGCACGGGGGTCAAGATTAAACTCAGCAAGAAGAGCCTTTTGCATCCGTGCCAGCCGGAGCAGGCGATCGGGCGAGGGTCTATTGACTTTCACCTCGCCAGCCCTGAGCGGGGAAGCGGAGATTGGTCGAAGGATAGGGATCACTCCCCGTTCGGCCAAAAGCCTCACGCCTTCCCTGACGCAGGCATCATCTTCCCCAAGCCCGATGATGAAATTGGAAAAGACTGCATTCTTCCCGAAAATCTCCACGGCATGCTCCAGGGAGGCAATGATGAACTCAAGGGAGAGGCCTGGGCAGACCCGTGCAAAGATATCCCGGTCTGTGGTCTCAACATTTTACTTGATCTCGTCAGCCCCGGCAGCAGCAAGGATTTCTGAGGAAGTGGTTGTCGGGTATACCGAGACCCCGATGGGGAGATCGAATTGTTCCCGGAGCACTCTCACAACCTCTGCCATTCTTAAAACCTCCTTCCCGGGCGTATCGGCAACCCCGCTTGTCAATGAAATTGCTTTAAGGGTCCCCCCGGCAGCAGCCTCTTCGACCTTTCTTAAGACGGTTGCTCTTCCCTTGATCTTCCCCTGCAGTCTTGGCACCGGGCAGAACTTGCAATCATAGATGCACCGCTCGCTGATAGTAATGTACGCCTGATCGGGGCAGTGACAGAGTGATGGTTCAAGCGTTCCATGGGTGATCTCAGTACCGTTCAGGACCGCTACTACCCGGTTTCCATCGGGCATAATGTTAAGTGAAGATGCCGGATTGATGGAGAGCCGGACACGGTGATCCCCGGACCGGAGAAAGAAGGAGGCCCCTCCCGCGCCGGGACCTGCTGTAGCAGTCGTCTTCAGGGACCCTGTGATAAGCGCCTCATCGATCCGTGCACTCCCGATGCTTAGCAGTAGGGCTTTTTCCTCAGGGGTCATGGTATGATATTCCTCTGGTTACAAAGATCCTCTGATCGAGGGTGATCGGTCTCCGGTATTGGAATGGAGAGTAGGCCCACGACGAGAGATGACTGTCTGTTCCTGATTTCGGCTGTTCAGGATGGGTATCCGGATGCTCGTCTGATGCATTCACAATTGTGAATTACAATACAATGATTAACAATTGTGAATATATAACTCTGATGATCAAGTCCGGCCGCCAGCCATGAAAAACGTCCCTGGTTATGGCTGGACCAGTATAAAGGGAAGACCAGAGCAGACCTGAGGAGAAGAATGACTGATCGCAACACGCTCCGGAGGGAGATCCTTTCCCTCAAAGAGGAATGGAACGTTATCATCCTTGCACATAACTACCAGAATGCCGAGGTTCAGGATATCGCCGATCTGGTCGGGGATTCGCTCGAACTTGCACGGGCTGCAGGGTCAATGGAAGGTGCGGTTATCGTGTTCTGCGGTGTTGACTTCATGGCAGAGACGGCTTCGCTCCTTTCACCGGACAAGACGGTTCTTCTGCCAGCAATTGATGCCTGCTGCCCCATGGCAGAGATGGTGACCTCTGGCGAACTTGCCGTCTTGAAGGACAGGTATGCGGATGCCGCTGTGGTTTCTTACGTGAATACTACGGCCGAAGTGAAAGCGGTGAGTGACATTTGCTGCACCTCAGCCAATGCGGTTAAAGTGGTAGAATCTCTCCCTGAATCACGGGTTATCTTTGTTCCCGATCGGAACCTTGCCAGTTATGTTGCCCGACATACATCCAAAATAATCCTTCCCTGGGATGGCTACTGTATTGTTCATGATCGCATCACTGTTGAGGATGTCCTCAGGGAGAAAGCCCAGCATCCTGATGCTGAATTGCTTGTCCATCCCGAATGCCGTCCCGAAGTGGTTGACTGTGCTGACCACGTATTCTCCACTTCGGGAATCATCAGGCACACCTGCGAAAGCCAAAAAGAGGAGTTCATAATCGGAACTGAAGTCGGGATCCTCCACCGGATGAAGAAACTCTGCCCTGAAAAACGAATTTTCCCACTCTCTCCAAAAGCAATATGTGCGAATATGAAGAAGATATCCCTCGAAAAGGTGCTTACAGCCATGGAAAGGATGGAACCACGGGTTACGGTTCCACCTGACATTGCAGCACCAGCCCGTCGGGCAATCGAACGGATGCTTGCGATCTCCTGAGCCTAACCTTGGAACGGATATAGAGTCCTCTGACCTGCGGTCCCCCATGGCTGGGAAGAAGAATGATTCTGAAGGACCGTTAGCCGGTCGGAGGAGACTGAGACGATGAACGGTGTACGCTATAAGAATACCCGTTCATCCCTCTCAACCTCTCAATCGCTGCCGGTAACACTCTCGAAGAATACAGGCCAGAAGGGGTCTTGCTCTGGCATGGCAATCTTTTCTCTTTGGCCATTCCTTCTCGTAATCTGTCTGTATCCGGGATCACCGGTGACCTTCCCGATAACTGATGCGGGGATGCCGGCACTTCTTAACGCCTCGATGATGCCGTCAGTAGATTCAGGTCCCGCGGTGATCAATAGTGATCCTTCTGCAATCGCCGCAACAGGATCTATCCCGAAATGATCGCAGACCATCTTTACTTCTTCGGGATAAATGAACCGGGCTTCATCAACTTCAATTCCCACTCCGCTAGCCTCGGCGATCTCGAACAGGCCGCCGATTACCCCGCCCTCGGTGGCATCGTGCATCGCCGTGACTCCCCCGGCAGCCATCGCGATAAGCGCATCATCAACCACGGTCATCTGATGGACAAGCTCTATGGCTTTGACTACGAGGGAGCCCGGATACTGATCACGGAGGTCATCTTCCCTGAGGACCGATAAGATACCGGCTGTCTCGATGGCGGGTCCCTTGGTGAGAATCACTGTATCCCCGGGCCGTGCACCGGCCGGAGTGACATACTCACCTCGGCGTGAGATCGCAAATACCGTGATCCCCCCGATGGTCGGCGCTGCAAAGCCCGGGTAATGACCGGTGTGGCCCCCGACAATAGCAATCCCGAGATCACGTGCGGCACGGTCGATCGATTCCACTACGGTGATAAGATCCTCCCTGGAGAACTCTGGGGGCATCAGGAGGGAATAGGTCATATACTGTGGTTTCACTCCCATGACCGCGATATCGCTTGCGCCGATATGCACGGTGTACCAACCGAACATCTCCAGGGGCTGGCCCGGAATTGCAAAGATGGGGTCTTCGGCAACGATCAAAACCTTTCCATCCCCGATATCAATGACCCCCGCATCAATGCCTGGCATCGGGGGAACGATGATATGTTCATCCTTCTTCCCGAGTTTCGGTAGAATGACCGATGAGAATGTGCTCCCGTCGATCTTCCCGATCTTCATTCAGACCGCCTCCGTTGATAGGCTCGTGCAATCCCTATCATCTCATCAACCACGGAGACAGGGTCTCTCCCCACAAGTACTGTAACCGGTTCCTTTCCTATGGCACCCGTCTCGTAGAAGAGATTAGGCACCCGGCCACCTGCAGCGCGGATCGCCTCTCCCACTTTCCATGGCATGGACGCCCCCTCTTCCTCCTTCATGTCATCTGGTTCATTTCTCCGGTCGATCACGCTGAAGATCCACCCTTTCTCCAGAGAATAATCCTTCAGCCAGGCAGCGAGTGCGGGGTCATTTGCAAAATTGATCCCTGCCCTGATTGATGGATCCCTCTTGCGTAGTTCAAGCAAGAGCCGCGCCATGTGGCTCGATGCACCGAATCTTGGCATTCCCGCCGCATGCGGCATTCCGTTCACAACCGTGATCCTCCCGTCTATCGCAAGAACATCATCAGGACTCCGGGCACGTTCCTTCGCATACACGAGATTGGTTCTCACTTCAGGGATCAACGATGTAAATTCCCTGCAGGATTCAAGCATGTAGAGCGCAATGCGCATTTTTTCAAACATCGCAACCGCTTCTTCAGTATCGTCCTCTCCCTCCATCATGGAAACTCCCTTCGAATTCTGTCTTATGTAATAGATCGGTCTGGTTCCGGGTTATTATGCAGGGGGATCTCAGAGCACGGGATGGACGATTGAATCCATTCCTGCCTGGTCGCCCATGTATCCAGAACATTTCACAATTGTGAATTGATATACTTTGCCACCGTACACTTCTCATACACTCGACAGAGCCCTGATTAGAAATACGTTCCTTGCTTTGGGGATCTTGCACTGCAGTACGAGGCTTGCAGGGTAGTGTTCACTACGGAGTCGACTGCTCCTTCTTTTTGGAGACTTCGATCCGTTCCGGATGCGTGTACACGTTCATCTTATCGCCACGGGCAAATCCGACGATGCTGAGCCCGTTTTTATCGGCGATCTCTATTGCGAGAGTAGTTGTCGCACCCCGTGAGATAATGATGGGAATATTGGCAATCAGGCACTTCCGCGCCATCTCCGAGGAGATCCGCCCGGACGCGATGATGAATGTGTTCGATAGGTCAATTCCGTTTCTCAATGCATACCCAATGACCCTGTCCAAGGCATTGTGTCTCCCGATATCCTCAGATCCGCTGATGATTTTTTGGGCGCCAACAAGCGCAACGACGTGGATTCCTCCTGTTATTTTATAAAGTTCGGAGTTGAGGGTGTTTTTCATCATGTCCGTAATGAATGCAGTGCTGATAGAGAAAACAGAATGAATTTTGGGGAGTTTTTCTGGATCGATATACGAGGCACTTCCCCCGCATCCCGAAAGGATCGTTTTTTTCGGGCCGAGGACTTTGAACAGGTTTGTGGTGATCACACTGATCCGGTTCTTATCCAATTTTATTGATTCAATCTCGTCAGCCTTCCTGATTACCTGTTCGGTGAAGAGGAAGCCGGTGACGAAGTCTTCAATACCATCAGGGCTCATCATTGCTGTCATCATGTGCCGCCCGTTCACAAAGAGAGCGTATGGTATCTCTTCGACGACTTCATGGAGGATCCGTTCAGATATTCCCCCAATGATCCGGATGCAGGGTACCTTACGATACACCTGTCACACCCTCCTCTGTCCGTTGGCCAAGATTAGAGATGATTCCGGGTATCGCATGTTCCATCACTTGATTAACACCTCATCCATGCTCCCGCTCCGGTAACCTTCAAGATCCAGTGTAATATACGAAATCCCTAACTTTCTGAATTCTTTCGCTATCTCGTCTCTCATACCAGCGATCCTGGGTATATCCCTATTTTTTGCTTCAATTCTCGCAATTCCGGAATGCATCCTCACCCGAACCTGGAGAAACCCTTTGGAGTGAAGATAGTCTTCCGCAACTTCAATCATCCGGAGGCACTTTTCAGTTATCTCTTCTCCGTAGGGAATTCGAGAGGAGAGGCAAGCGGCGGAAGGTTTGTTCCAGAAATCGTACCCGCATTCCCGGGCAATATTCCTGATATCTTCTTTGTTGATCCTCGCATCGATAAAGGGGTGCACAATCCCCTCTTCAGTACTGGCGATGATCCCCGGGCGGTGTTCATTGATGTCAGAGAGATTTATCCCATCGGCAACACAGTAAAGGCCAAGTTCGTGAGCCCTCCTTTTCAGGATTTGTGCATCTGTCTTTTTACAGTGGTAGCAGCGATCGGGAGCATTTCTTCTGATTGTATCATTTATGGCATTCTCCCGGATGATTTCAAACGAGAGGCCGAGACTATAACCGATACGCTCCGCTTCGATTACTGCCGATCTCGGGACAAGGGGGCTGTCAAGAAAGACACAGTGGGCTCTCTCATCCATCACCACTTTTGCCACTGCTGCCAGAAGAGCACTGTCTACCCCGCCCGAATAGGCAATGAGCATGGATTTCCTTATGCCAATCTGTTGCTTCAGGGCTTCATACTTGCAGCCGTTTCCCTCTTTGTCCATGATGGAACGAGTATCTCCGATGGAAGGAATTCAGTGGGATGAGCCAAAAAAAATCAGGAGTCGCACTCCGATGGTTCATACCCGCACTGGTCCCCTTCCTCCCTTAGTTGCTTGCAGATATCACAGATCCGGTCAACGAGGTTTTCCACTTTTCCGTCCTTGAGGTCCTGTGCAAGGCGTTCAATCGATCGTTTTACTTCATCCTCAAACTCGATTCGGTACCCGCGTTTACCGGATATATACTGGGATACCGCAGAGGGGGCAATCTCGAGCATTTTTGAGGCCTCGATCTGGGATACTCCGCACCTTACCAGTTCGACGGCAATTGCCGCCCTGATTGCGGGCAAAACATCCCATACAATCTTTTGACACGGTGCCTGCATACTCTCACTCTCTGAGTGTAATCATCCATAGATGTTTGGCTTTCACAATTGTGAATCAACTTAGGAACCCAAAATAGTTTGCACGCTCTTTTTTTTTCATTTTGGAACGATCACTCCCCTTTAAGAGATCCATTGGAGGATCATCTACCGCTTACGAAATCTATAAATAATCACAATAGTTATCAAATAAGGTAAGTTCACAATTGTGAATTCAATGCCCGGGTGGCAGAGTGGTGATGCGTCAGACTGCAGATCTGATCAATATGAGTTCAATTCTCATCCCGGGCTTTCAGGTGACACAACAATGGATAACAGGATAGATAACGTCTTTCGTGCCCTCTTTACCCTTGAGGACCTGCGGGAAATCCACCGCAAGGCACTCCCCACGGGTATGGATGCTAAAGAGGAGGACCAGTACCGGGAAACCCTGGCCCGCCTGAAAAGGATCATCTCTGATATCGAGCGGGGGAGACCCGCAAAGGAAATCACGAAAATCGCCGGAACCATTGATATCCGTACCCGTGAGGAGAATTACATCAATATTCAGCCCATCCAGGCTGCAGGACGGCTCACACCGGAGGCACGGAAGGCGGTTATTGCATATGGAGACGGGTATTCGACCTGTGACGCCTGCCGAAAACCCTTCCGCCTCGACAAGATCTCAAGGCCGGGGATAGCCGAGTTCCATGCAGACCTTGCAAAGTTCGTGAATATGGACCAGGCCCGGGTCGTGCCTGGGGCGAGGCGCGGGTTCCAGGCAGTCACGGGGACATTAGTGGAGAAAGGCGACAGCGTAATCGTATCCGCACTTGCTCACTATACCGAGTTCCTCGCAGTGGAAAATGCCGGAGGGATCGTTAAGGAAGTGCCCCTCAACGAGAAAAATATCGTAACGGCAGATGCGATGGCACAAAAAATCGAGGATGTCAAACGGGAGACGGGAGAACTCCCGGTACTCGTCATGATCGACCACATCGATTACCAGTTCGCAAATGAGCACGAGATCGCCGGAATCGGAAAAGTCGCGCACCAGTACGACATCCCGTTCCTCTATAATGGTGCCTACACTGTCGGGGTCATGCCGGTCGACGGTAAGAAAATAGGAGCTGACTTTGTCGTCGGCTCCGGACACAAGAGTATGGCATCGGTCGCACCGTCCGGGGTGCTTGCGATGACTGATGAATGGGCACCTTCCGCGCTCCGCACCACCGCGATGGTCGGTGACCTTACCAAGAGGAAGTTTGGCATCAAGGAGGTCGAGATGCTCGGATGCACGCTGATGGGCGGGACCCTCATTTCCATGATGGCCTCGTTCCCGATCGTCAAAGCACGGACGCAGATTTGGGACAATGAGGTAAAAAGGTCCAACTACTTCATCGACCGTCTGTTGAAAATTTCCGGCAGCACAGTGCTCTCTGAGTATCCACGCAAGCATACCCTCACGAAGGTGGACACAACAGGAAGCTTCGATACTGTGGCAAAAACTCACAAACGGCGCGGGTTCTACTTCAGCGACGAATTGTCATCCCGCGGGATCGCCGGAGAGTTTGCCGGGGCGACGAGGACCTGGAAGCTGAACACCTACGGGCTCAGTGATAAGAAAATCCGGTACCTTGCGGACGTTATCACCGAAATTGCGGAAAAATACGAATTACCCGTCTGTAAATGAGGACCAACAATGTCAGACAAGAAATTCCGTTTAGGAACGACCGCCCTCCATGCAGGGCAGGTACCCGACCCAACCACCGGGTCACGGACTGTACCGATCTACCAGACGACCTCGTACATGTTCAAGAACACGGAGCATGCTGCAAACCTATTCGGGTTAAAAGAGCTCGGGAATATCTACACCCGGCTTATGAACCCGACAACGGATGTCTTCGAAAAGCGCATTGCTGCAATTGAAGGAGGGACCGGCGCCATCGCAACAGCATCGGGAGCTGCGGCAATAACCTACGCGATCCTGAACATCACTCGTCCCGGTGACGAGATCGTCTCAGCAGACAACCTGTATGGCGGTACGTACGAGTTCTTCCACTATACCCTCCCGAAGTTCGGGCGGTACGTCATCTTCGTAAACTCCTCAAAACCGGAAGAATTCAGGAAAGCGATCACCGGGAAGACAAAGGCGATCTATGCTGAGACCGTCGGCAACCCGAAACTGGATGTCCCTGACTTTGAGAAGATTGCGCAGATAGCCCATGATGCCGGCGTTCCCTTTATCGTTGACAACACGACCGGAGTCGGTCTTGTCCGCCCGATAGATCACGGTGCTGATGTCGTCGTCCATTCGGCGACCAAGTACATCGGCGGTCATGGGAACTCTCTCGGGGGAGTCGTCGTCGACTCTGGCAAATTCGCGTGGAATAATGGTAAGTTCCCCGAGTTCACCGATCCGGACCCGAGTTATCACGGCCTGAAATACTGGGACACGTTCGGAAATTTTCCCGGCCTCGGGAACGTGGCATTTGTCTTCAAGATCCGGGTCTCACTCATGAGGGATACCGGTGCCGTACTCAGCCCGTTCAATGCCTGGCTTTTCCTCCTCGGCCTTGAGACCCTGCACCTGCGGGTACCCCGCCACTCTGAGAATGCCCTTGCCGTCGCGGAATTCCTTAACAACCACCCGAAGGTGGCCTGGGTGAACTATCCGGGACTTCCCGATAACCCAAACCACGAGCTCACAAAAAAATACCTTGTAGGCGGGTATGGCCCACTTGTCGGGGTTGGTATAAAGGGCGGTGAAAAGGCAAGCAGAAAGTTCATAGACAGCCTCAAGCTATTCAGTAACCTCGCTAATATCGGAGACTCGAAGAGCCTGGTCATCCACCCGGCGAGCACGACTCACCAGCAACTCACGGTCGAGGAACAGGCAAAGACCGGTGTCACGCCAGATGCAGTTCGGCTCGCGATCGGTACCGAAGATATCGAAGATATTCTCTCAGACCTGGATCAGGCATTGGAAGGGGCTTGTTGATGATCAAAGGTTCGGTGGGTATTGTGGAGACGAAGTATTACCAACATCAGTACATACTCGAACTAGAAAGCGGGGAAACCCTGCCTTTTCTCACAATCGCCTACGAGACCTATGGAAAACTGAACCGGGACAAGAGTAACGGGATTCTGCTCTGTCATGCCCTTTCAGGGGATGCCCATGTCGCCGGATTTCATGAAGGCGATGAAAAGGCCGGGTGGTGGGATAGTGTCGTCGGCCCCGGGAAAGCAATTGATACAGATCGTTACTTTGTCGTATGTTCCAATGTGATCGGCGGGTGCAAGGGCTCCACTGGTCCTTCGTCCCCTCATCCTGAAACCGGGAAGCCCTATGGGTTATCCTTTCCGGTCATCACCATCGGTGACATGGTGACAGTCCAGAAGATGCTCCTCGATCACCTGGGGATAAAGCGGCTTTTCGCCGTTGCGGGAGGGTCGATGGGAGGAATGCAGGCACTGCAATGGACGGTCTCCTACCCCGACATGGTAAAAAAAGCGATCATCATCGCAGCAACCGGGTATTCAACACCCCAGCAGATCGCGTTTAATGAAGTGGGGAGGAAGGCGATCATCTCCGATCCCGACTGGAACAACGGGGATTATTACGGAAGATCGCTGCCCATCCATGGGCTTTCGCTGGCACGGATGGTCGGTCATATCACCTACCTGTCCGACGAGTCGATGCACGCAAAGTTCGGAAGGGCGCTGCAGGGCAAGGAGCAGATCGGGTTTGACCTCTCCACCGACTTTCAGGTGGAGAGTTACCTCCATCACCAGGGCGATACATTTACCCGGCGGTTTGATGCGAACTCATACCTGTACATCACCAAGGCGATCGACTACTTTGATCTGACACAAGACGATTCACTCACAAACGGCCTCTCGGGGGCAAAGGCAAACTTCCTCGTCATCTCGGTCTCCTCCGACTGGCTCTACCCTCCGTACCAGTCGCAGGAGATCGTATCAGCGCTGGCGGCAAACGAGCGGGATGTTCATTACTGTGAGATACGCTCCAATTATGGCCACGATGCCTTTCTGCTGGAATCCGGGCAGCTCGAACTACCTTATCGGGAAATTCCTCTCCTCAACCGTGGTGGAGGATATAATGACCCGGAATATCCAGATTATCGAGGAAGGAACGACGATCGCAGTCGCGGCGCGTTGCATGATAACGGTGGGGGTAAACCACCTCCCTGTTCTTACCAGTAATGGGAAACTCGTAGGGATTGTTACATCATGGGACATTGCAAAGGCAGTGGCCTCCAATTACCTGTGGCTGGATGAGATCATGTCAAAAAATGTAATCACGAGCACGGTGGGTGAGTCAATCGAGTCGGCGGCAAAGAAGATGGAAGAACATCAGATCTCGGCGCTTCCGGTAATTGATGAACAGGAACATGTTATCGGGCTTGTCACGAGCGAAGCAATCAGTATGCTCATCGGTGGGTGGAATACGTGAGAATTCTTTCCATTCATGCCGATTCAATGTGGTACCGTGCAACACAGAAGACGCAAATGGCCGAGTACATCCAGCAGAGGGAAGATCTGATGAAGGAATGTGTCGTGCTCTTCTGCTGTGTGGAAAAGCTGGACGAGCGGAGCCCGGATTACGTGATCGCAAGCGCGATAAGGAACATCCTCGAACGGCTGAACAAATTGAAGGTGCACCAGGTGATGATCTATCCGTACGCACATCTCACGAGCACACTCGGCTCTCCGGAGTGTGCGCTCCGGATCCTCATAGGTATTGAAGAAGGGCTTCGTGCATCGTCGGTGGAGGTCAAACGGGCGCCGTTTGGCTGGTATAAGGAGTTCGAGATCCGGGGAAAGGGACACCCGCTTGCGGATCTCTCCATGACAATCTGCCCGTATGAAGGGGTCGAATGTGATTTCCAGTGCCCGTACTGCAAAAATCCGATCAAGGAAGGCGATCTCCAGAGAACCCGACCTGTGGCGCACATCATGAATTAGACGGTACCCGGGGATGGAATATTCGAATGACAAGGCAATGGCTCGTCCGATATTCGGAACTGTTCCTGAAATCAGACCCGGTTCGTCGTCGGTGGGAACAGGTCCTCATTGCGAATATCCTGAAGGTATCGCCGGAGATCCAGGTAAGAAGCGAGCGTGGACGCATTTGGCTTAGCGGAGAGGTGATTCCGGAGTGGCTGGAAAAAATCTTCGGCGTTATCTCGTTCTCCGAGGTCGAGCAGGTACCACTCGGACGGCTCGATTCGGTCCTTCCGGATTACTGCCGTTGTAAAGGGATGGAAAAGGTCAAAACGTTTGCCATCCGAATGAAGCGGGTTGGGAATCATACCTTCACTTCGCATGAAAAAGCGATCGAATACGGCAACCTGATTCGAAGAACGTTTCCACACCTGAAAGTGAACCTTGCGACTCCGGATAAGGAGATATTCATTGAGATCCGGGGATACGAATGTTACCTGTATGATTCGATGATCAAGGGGCCGGGGGGTCTTCCCCTGGGCGTTGAAGGAACACTGGTTGCGCTCCTGTCCGGTGGAATCGACTCGCCGGTTGCCACATGGATGATGATGAAGCGGGGGTGCAGGATCATTCCGTTGTTCATCGCCCTCGACAGTGTCCTCGATGAGACTAACCGCGAGCGTGCAGAGAGCGTCGTCGAAGCACTACGGGCGTATCAGCCGGATATCGAGCTCTGCGTGATCACCGATTCGTATCTTTCCCGTGCAAAACAGGAACTCACACGGGTCGGTCTGGAAAAATATACCTGTATCTTCTGTAAACGAAGGATGTACCGGGTCGCAGAAAAGTTCGCGCGAAATGCGGGGGCGAAAGGGTTCGTTACGGGTGAATCCCTCGGACAGGTCGCGTCCCAGACACTGGATAATCTCATGGTCCTGAACGAGGCAGCGACCATGCCGGTATACCGCCCCCTCATCGGGTTTGACAAGGAAGAAACAATCCGCATCGCACGGGAGATTGGCACCTTCGCCGCTTCCATCACACACGCAACCGGATGTACAGCGGTTCCGAAGGGACCCTCAACGAAGGCAGATCTCGACACAATCAGACAGATTGAAAAGGAACTACTTTCCTTCAGTGATACTATTCCCTTATCCTGATATTAGGGTTCGGGGTACATGTCGGGTCATTCGGTTACTGCCCGAAAAGATATTCCTGATCATGGCTTTTTTCTCGCCTTCGCCCGGATCATATCGGCTTCTTCCGCGGATTCGACACGGAGGATATAGGTCCCGTAACAGGGTTTTGTATAGGGGAGGATGACCACCGGACCTTCCAGGCCGATTGAGATGGGGGGCACGCCGATCAAACATTTCTCAAAGATTTTAAAGCCGGGATCCACGTAGTATCTCTCCTCACAACGATCCTCGATATATTTCCGCGATTCCTTAAATGAGACTCCGAAAGCGAGAACTTCGTATCCTAGGTCTTCGACGCAGCCCATCCAAACACCTCGTCCATTTTCCTCCGCAGCTGCCCGGGATTATGCACAGCTTTCTCCACAATCTTCTCACAGGGTACCTCGAGTTGTTCCCCCAAAGCCTCGGCCTCCCTTCCGAAGATCACTGCAATAAGCCGCCCTCCGGTCAGAAACCGAACGGTAGTTGCATACGAAATCCCGGCATCACTGTGGGCGAAGACAATGCAGAGCTTTGGTTGACGTTTTTTTGTCGAAAGTTCCTCAATGCACCGGTCCAGTTCCACGAATTTTTTAATATACATCTTTGCCGGATCAGATACCCGCAACAACGTTAATACCGCCGCATTACCAGCAACCACCAGGGGCTGCCCGCTCTGGTTGAACCGATACCCACAGTACAGTGCAAGCGCCTGTTGAACCGGTACCTCAGGGCAACCAAGAATTAACAATGGTTCCGTATTTTCAGTATCATTCATAGAGATCCCACAGGGACAAAGCCGGATTTGCATTGGAGCGTCGCTGATTTGTAGTCAGCCAACGAGTTGTTATTCAGCTTCTGTTCGGTTCACAATTGTGATTCACAATTGTGAAATAATTCTCGGTCTATATTCTATAAGAACATATTCTTTGAGGAAAATCGATAAGGAATTTCATATAGGTAATGCGGCCCAGATTAGAAATATTTTATAAATACATGGATGATAGGATACACGTTATTTTCAGCGATTGATATAACCATTGAGTGAATTGATCTAAAGATAACAATTGTGAACATTTTTATCCCATGCGATTCTCATGAGTATTGCACATTCCGTGGATACCTTTTCTCCAGGGTGATTGTTGATGTATGATCTACAAAAGTTACGCCAGGAATTTCCGATACTTTCAAAATGTGTCTACCTAGACAGTGCCTCGACCAGCCAGACACCCCGGTGCTCTGTCGATGCGATGTGTGAATATTTCTTCGAATATGCGGCGAACCATGGAAGAGGTGCTCATCACCTCGCCCGGAAGACAACCGAAAGGTACGAAGAGACCAGAACCAGGCTCGGAAATTTTCTGAAGGTCACTCCGGATCACATTATATTCACAAAGAATACCACAGATGCGGTAAATACGGTTGCAAACGGGCTTACGTGGAAACGGGGCGATGAAATTATCACCACGTGGCTGGAACATCATTCAAATCTTCTTCCCTGGATGATGCTTAAGCGAAAGGGTGTCCGACTTACGATCATCCCACATGAGAACGGATATCTCGATCCCCATGCAATCCAGGAGGCAATCTCATCAAAGACGAGATTGATTGCGGTCACCCATATGCCCAATATCCTCGGAACGGTCCAACCGGTCGAGGCAATCGGTCGAATCGCCCATGATGCCGGGGTGCCTGTGGTCGTTGACGGAGCGCAATCCGTCGGGCATTTTCCTGTTGATGTTACTTATATCGATTACCTGGCAATTCCCGGTCACAAAGGACTTCTCGGGCCGCAGGGTACTGGGGCGCTTTATACGAAAGATCCAGAGTCTTTGAATTGTTCGATCTACGGGGGAGGGATGGTGGTATCCGTCTCGCATAATGAAGTAAAATTACTCCCTCCCCCAGCCAAATTTGAACCAGGGACGCCAAATATCCCGGGAGTTATCGGGCTCGGTCCGGCAATTAATCTCGTCAGTTCAATGGGCGTCAGGAATATTCACTCTTATGAGAAGAAACTCGGCTCTCAGATGTATGCGGGATTGGTAAGAATTCCCGGCGTGAGTATATACAGCCCGCACGGAACCGGCGTAGTTTCATTCAATGTCGCCGGGCATAATCCGAATGAATTTTCCCGGAAGCTTGATGATTACCGGAAGATCTGTGTGAGGAGCGGTATGCATTGCGCAGAACCACTGGCGAGCAGTTATCATTGTGAAGGGACGATCCGGGCCTCGGTCGGTTGTTATACCACGTCTGATGAAGTTGATGACCTGATCGAGAGTGTCCGGCATCTGAGCGGGAACGATTAGATCTTATGGTCTCCATAGATCAAGCGCGAACGGTTCTTGATGCAATCGGGAACACCCCGCTCGTCGAGATCCGGAACCTAAACCCCTATCCGGCGATCCGCATCTTTGCAAAGTTTGAAGGCTGCAATCCCGGAGGGTCGATCAAGGACCGGATTGCCCTTTTCATGATCCTTGCAGCGGAACAATCCGGTGAACTTTCGCGCGATAAAATCATTATGGAACCGACCTCAGGGAATACCGGTATTTCGCTCGCCATGATCGGAGCTGCAAAAGGGTACCGGGTAAAGCTGGTTATGCCTGGTTGCGTAAGTGTCGAACGCAGACGAATTATTGAGGCGTTTGGGGCGGAAGTGGTGATCACCCCTTCGGAGGAGGGAACGGATGGCGCGATCCGGCGAGCATGGAAACTTGCTCAGGAGGACCCGGATATGTACTATATGCCCGATCAGTTCTCAAATCCTGCGAATATTCAGGCCCATTATGAAACCACAGGTCCGGAGATATATCGCGCACTGGACGGGAAGATCGATTGTTTTGTCGCAGGTATGGGTACCACGGGGACACTGATGGGTGTCGGGCGATTTTTAAAAGAGATGAATCCGGGGATACGCATTATTGGGATTGAACCTGAACCGGGACATGCCATCCAGGGCCTGAAAAACATGGAAGAGGCAATCGTACCGAAGATCTACGATGCAAATCTGCTCGATGAAAAGATACGGATCGGAGATGAGGAGGCGTATGTGATGGCCCGGAAAATTGCGACCCGGGAAGGGATATTCACTGGCATGTCGAGCGGAGCAGCTTTTGCTGGAGTGCTGAAAGTCGCAGAATCACTGGATTCCGGAACCATCGTCACCATCTTCCCGGACCGTGGGGACCGTTACCTCAGTACCACCCTATTCCGTTCGATCTGCGGCGATTGCAATCCTTAGAAAGAAGATCATTATTTATTTACTAAAGTTCAAGTCCACACAGGTCGGTAAGTATTCCACGCTGATGCAGATCGTCGCTCGACCCGTGTGATAATATCATCCGCAGGGGCGATGTTCGTTGCCCCTCCTCGTGCAATTGGAACTTGAATTCCCGAAGTATATCTGTGTATGGCAGGCAGAGGTGCAATGCATATTGAAATTGATCAGTGATTTAAGCGTGGTCATCGTGCTTTAAGACGAATCTTCACCAAGGCTCGGTACAAGATCATCGTTCTTCTAGTCTACCTTGGTATCAATAATAAATCGTAATAATTCGCATTGATACCATGCCAACTTAGTATTATTATTACTCAGAAAGGAGTGCTGCTTTGGAGCATCCGCGCCTGCGGTTAAAATCCCCCAGAATTTTATCTTTGGTGATCATTTTTCCACCAAGTTTGATCTATTCACGGGGATCTATAAATTATTGTTGATGTTTTTGTTATGTACTAACGTTTTTACTTGATTATAATCGTGAAATCAAGGTCCCGGGTCATTCAACTCCAGACAATATCCTCAATCAAAACAGTTCCCGGTGATGACGCATCGGGGGTTGGATCCCGATCGTCAGAGACTGTCCTCGGATACCTCCTGAGACTTTGAAAACATCCTTGTTTATATATCAGAGTGAGACTCATACTGTTTTAAGGAGAGAAAACAGGATGGTCAATAAAGAGATATTTCTCTGCCAGATTTGCAGGGAGCGAAAAACACAGGATGAAATTGTGCCCGCTCAATCGGTTCCAGAGCCCATCGCCGATCTGATTCGGAAAGAATATCCCTCGTGGTCATCGAGTGGCTACATTTGCCGATCTGATTTTGACCTTTTCAGGGCGTATTACGTCGGAGAGGTGCTGGAAAAAGAGAAAAATGAACTCGCCTTGCTGGAAGAGGTTGTCGGACAAACAATGAAAGACCATGCGCAGTCCGTAAAAAATATCAATATCGAATTTGAACGCCAGCAAAGCTACGGGAGCACCTTTCTGATAATATCGCCGATTTTGCGGGGAGCTGGACATTCGTAATCATTTTTTCGGGAGTGATATTACTGTGGGTTGTTGTCAACACTTTCATCATTTTAACGAGACCATTTGACCCATATCCCTATATTCTGCTCAATCTCGTCCTCTCGACAGTTGCCGCGCTCCAAGCTCCCATCATCATAATGAGTCAGAAGCGGCATGAATCGCGGGACCGCCTCAATGCAAAACAAGATTACCGTTTAAATTTGCATCCTGAAATGGAAATTCATCAATTGCATAAAAAAATTGACCATCTCCTTTTTGGTCAAGGGCAAAAGCTTCTGGAGATACAGAAGATCAAGTGGAACTGATGGAGGATCTTTTCCGGAAATCCCAATAAATCAATGAAATAACAAATTCAACAATTTTCATATAATTGTCATCTTTCCGCCAAATCATAAATAACTCCTAAATTTAATCACTTAGCGCCCATTCCGTACCCATTCGAGAACGATCACATATTTTCCATCTGAAGAACCATTTTTTTCCCAAATATTTTTTGGAAATTCGCCGCCTCGTTCTCTCCCCCCTTCATCTCGAGATGACAGTCTTCAGGGGCTGCAATGTGCAGGACCACCCGATCTTCATCGGTTTTGCTGAACCGGACACTCCTGACCAGTCCCATGTGACTCCGGTCCAGGCTCTCAGCCAGCCGGATAAAAGCGGATAAGACGATCACCTGTTCCCGGGCTTCGTTATCAAGGATACCCAGTTTCTTGTGTTTTCTGTGGGGTGGCTTTTTCCTGTGAAATTGGGCGATCTTCGCCATGATCAGGATCTCCCGGGGAGTAAAACCGGGAAGATCGGTATTCTGGATGATATACGCAGAATGTAACTGGTGATTGACATAGGAGATGAAAGAACCGATATCATGGAGAAATGTTGCATACTCCAGGAGCTCGCGTTCCCGGTCTGCAAAATGATGCAGGCCCAGGGCACGGGCAGAATCATAGAGCTCAAGCGCAATGCGGGTGACATTCCGGGCATGAAATTCATTAATCCCGTACGAATGCCCGACCTGGAGGATGCTTCGCTGCCTGAGGTTCAGATCGCTGATGATCGGAAAATTCTCCATCTGAGATAAATAGTCCACAATCAACCCATCCTGGAGGCCACGATTGGATACGGCAATCTGATCGATATCCAGTTCTTTGAGCAGGGTCTCAAGGATTGCCGTCCCGCAGATGAGGATGTCGGCACGGTCAGGGTTGATACCGGGAAGCTTTTTCCGTTCTTTCAGCGGAAGTGAGCAAAGCATCGCGGATATCGCCTCTATTTCGGTCCGGCTGATGAAGATGGCATCTTCCTCATTCTTACGGGGGAACGCACGGCGGGCGATCTCTCCCAGGTTTATTACGGTGCCCGAACTCCCGATCGCACAGTCTATCCTGAACTGCCGGGATTCCCTGATGACAGCGGCCATAGAATCCCGTACATAATCGCAGATCTGGCGATATTCCGATTCGCTGACCGCCGCAACGTTTCCCCCCGGGAAGAACCTGTTCGAAAGCCGGATCGATCCCAGATCGATACTGTCGAGAAAGAAATGGCAGCGCTGGCTGCCGATGGCAATTTCCGTGCTCCCTCCCCCGATATCGACAAACAGGGCGTGCTGGTCCCCTAGATTGATTCCACTGGAGACCCCGAGATAGATCAGGCGGGCCTCCTCCCGGCCGGAGATCACCCGCACGTCCACCCCGGTCTCCCGACGGAGCCTCCCCAGGAAGAGGTTCCGGTTCACGGCGTCCCGGGCCGCCGAGGTTGCAACGGCAACCACTTCTTCCGCTCCAAAGGACCGGGCCAGCTTGATGAACTGGGAGGTGACGAGGATCCCCCGGTCCATCGCCTCATCGCGGAGGATGTTTTCGGAGAATTCGCCTTCGCCGAGGCGGACCAGTTGTTTCTGCCGGGAGAGGATCGTGTATGAGCAGTCCCTGTTGATTCGGGCCACGAGGAGCCGTGTTGAATTGGTCCCGATATCGATAAAGGCCACGATACGAACCTTCGGGGAAGCGGGAGAACGAACCATGAGTATTTCAGTATGCAGCTTCTCATGATTAGAAAGATTCGGTCCGAAGCCAGGGGCTTCTCTCCCGATCACGCCTCTTTTGCACGTTCGTCGGGAACGGAGCGTGAATTACCGGCTTTGATGATCGTTCGGCACACCCGACAATAAGCAAGTTCAGGGTAATTCAATCGGTACAAGTGCACGATGATTCTCTTTAGATATCCTGGGTGTTTTTTACGGGGATTCCGTCCCCAGATTCAGGAAGTATTTTCCCGGGAATATTGAGATATTCCCCAAAATCCGGGAAGACTTTCTCGCGGATACGTGATCTCGTACGGCTGATTATCTATAATCTCTATTGATCACTATATCATATAGAGTTAAATATATTCTATGGCGATAAAATGTATATATGCGGCGGCCCTTTTTCCCTTCGGAAAACCATGAAAAAATTACAGAAACATTCCGGTTTCATCGCCCTCGCGCTGGCAGGAATCCTCATTCTGATGCTCCTTGCAGCCGGTTGCACGGGAACCGGGGGAACTGTGACCCCCACCCCGACAACTACGACCAAGACCTCCATCACCGTGACCGGCTCGACGACGGTTCTTCCCGTCGCCCAGGAAGCCGCGGATGACTATATGCTGATTCATCCGGATGCCAACATCCAGATCACCGGGGGAGGCTCCGGGGTGGGTGTCCAGGCGGCCGGCGAAAAGACCGCGGATATCGGGATGTCTTCCCGGGATGTCAAGCCCGATGAGATGAAGAAGTACCCGGACCTTGTCGCCATCCCCATCGGAAAAGACGGCCTGACGATGATCGTCAACCCCGCAAACCCGGTCAATTCCCTCACGGCGGCACAGATTAAGGATATTTATACCGGGAATACCACGAACTGGAAACAGGTCGGCGGTTCCGATATGCCGATCGTCGTGATCGGAAGGGACAGTGCGTCCGGGACCCGGGACTATTTCACGAGCAGCATCATGGGCGGAGCGAACGCGACCAAGACGATGCTCGAAAAGAACTCGAACGGGGCGGTCACCCAGACAGTCGCCCAGACACCCGGCGCGATCGGGTATGTCGGGATCGGGTTTGTCGACCAGTACGTCAAGGCCCTGAAGATCGATATCAACGGAACCCTGTTCGAATCGACCGCGGATAATGTCCTCTCCGGGACGTACCCGTACTCGCGGTATCTCTACATGCTCACCTCCGGACAGCCGACCGGTCTTGCAAAGGACTACATCGACTTCATCCTCTCGCCTCAAGGACAGGAGCACCTCAAGGTAGAGGGATACGTGCCGCTGAAGTGAGCAGTCATCCTTAAACCCCATTATTTTTTGATGAACGCAATCCCCGGGTTAGAGGGACGAACCGATCGGAACAGGCCCTGCAAGAAGGTATATGATGGCAGCTGAAAGGAGCGGGTATCAGACGGCCGGATCTGTATGGGGGAGATGGAAAGATCGGCTGATCAGATCCGTCTGGTTCATCTGTGCGATCTTTGCCGTCGTTGTCGTCTCGTTCATCCTCCTCTATCTCCTGTATAACGGGTACCCTGCCTTCGTCGAGATCGGTCTTCAGGCATTTCTCTTCGGTACCACGTGGAACCCGACCGGCGTTCCTCCGTCCTACGGCATATTCCCCCTTATCGTGGACACGATCCTCGTCATGATCGGCGCAATGGTGATCGCGGTCCCGCTGGGGATGGCCAGTGCCATCTTTATCTCCGAGCTGGCGGGGGACCGCCTGAAGAGCGTCATCAAACCGGCGGTTGAACTCCTCGCCGGCATCCCGTCGGTCGTGTACGGGTTCTTCGGGCTCGTGGTGCTCACGACCTGGATCCGGGTATCCTTCGATATCCCGTCCGGGGAGACCTGGCTTGCCGGGTCGATCCTGCTCGGGATAATGGCCCTCCCGACGATCGTCAGCGTCTCCGAAGACGCGATCAGCGCGGTACCGCGGGAGTACAAGGAAGGCTCTCTCGCCGCCGGTGCCACCCGCTGGCAGACGATCAGCCGGGTGATCGTGCCTTCCGCCCTCTCCGGCATCACCGCCGCGATCATACTCGGAATGGGACGGGCGATCGGGGAGACGATGGCCGTGCTCATGGTCACCGGAAATGCGGCAGTGATTCCGCAGCCCCTGTGGGATGTCCTCTCCCCGATCCGTACCCTCACGGCGACGCTCGGTATCGAGACCGGGGAGGTGCCGGTGGGAAGTCTCCACTACAGCGCCCTGTTCGGTATCGCCGTCGTCCTCCTCGTCATGACCCTCGCCATCAATATCATCGCCACGGTCATACTCGGCCGGATCCGGGCGGCACAGACCGGCGGTTCGGGGAAAAAACCCTGGTTTACCGCGGACACCCGGAGCCGGATGACCAGGATCGCCCTATATTCCCTGTTTGCCCTTTTCGCCCTCCTGATCGTGAAAATCGCGGGGATCGGGCCCGGTCTCCTCACCATCTTCGCCATTGCAGTGCTCGCCCTCATCTGGAACCGGGTCTCCGCGCAGACCGGGCAGAAGATCGCGTATCTCTGTATCATCATCGCGGTCGGGGTCGTCCTCGCCGCGCTCGGGGTCATCCTCCTCGATATCATCGTGAAAGGGATACCTGCACTCTCCTGGGAGTTTATCACCGGGTTTCCGGCCAATCTCGGCCGTTCCGGGGGGATCCTGCCGGCGATCGTCGGCACCATTTACCTGGTACTGGGGGCGATCGCGATCGCCCTCCCGATCGGGATCGGCGCCACCATCTACCTCTCCGAATACACCCGTGAGGGATGGGTCACCAAGGCCATCCGGACCGGGGTTGACCTCCTGAACGGCACCCCGTCGATCGTATTCGGGCTCTTCGGGTTCGCCTTCCTGGTGATCTTCCTCGGGTTCGGGGTATCCCTCCTCGCCGGCTGGATCACCCTGGCCATCATGGTGCTCCCGACGATCATCCGCACGAGCGAGGAGTCGCTGAAGAGTGTTCCGAATTCCATCCGCGAGGGGAGCCTGGCGCTGGGAGCGACACAGTGGCAGACGATCCGGAAGGTCGTCCTGCCGCCGGCGGTGCCCGGGATCATCACCGGGACCATCCTCTCGATCGGACGGGCCGCCGGAGAGACAGCACCGATCCTCTTCACCGCGGTGGTATTTTCCACCCGGTTCCTCCCGAGCTCGATCTTCGAGCCCGTGATGGCCCTTCCCTACCACCTGTACATCCTCTCCACGAGTATACCAGGGGCACAGGCGAACGCGTACGCGACGGCTCTCGTCCTCCTGATCCTCGTGATCCTCTTCTACGGTGGTGCGATCCTGATTCGCAATTACTATCATAAAAAAATGAAATGGTGATCTCAATGACCATATCCGAACCCAAAAATATCGTCCCGCCGATGGTTATGCCCCGGGAGGCGGACGAAGAGATTTCCCCGGAAAAACCCGGGGAGATCATAGAGACCCGGAACCTTAACCTCTGGTACGGGGAAACGCAGGCGCTCAAAGAGGTCAGCATCCGGATCCTGAAAAACCGCGTGACTGCCCTGATCGGCCCTTCCGGCTGCGGAAAATCCACCCTTCTCCGGTGCTTCAACCGGATGAACGAGTTGATCGATACCTGCCGTATCGATGGCCTGGTCAACTTCCACGGCACGAATATCTATGGTCCGGGTATGGACCCGGTGGATATCCGGCGGAAGATCGGCATGGTCTTCCAGAAGCCGAACCCGTTCCCAAAGTCTGTCTACGAGAACGTCGCGTACGGCCCGAAGGTGCACGGTATGCGGGACCGGAGGAGACTCGATGCGATCGTTGAAGAGAGCCTGAGAAAGGCGGCGATCTGGGACGAGGTGAAAGACCGGCTGCATGACTCGGCGATGGGGTTGTCCGGAGGGCAGCAGCAGCGGCTCTGCATCGCCCGGACCATTGCGGTGGAGCCGGAAGTGATCCTCATGGACGAGCCGTGTTCTGCACTCGACCCGATCGCGACGGCAAAGATCGAGAGCCTGATCGATGAACTGAAGAAACAGTACTCGGTGATCATCGTCACCCACAACATGCAGCAGGCATCCCGGGTGAGCGACTATACCGGCTTCATGTACCTCGGGCAGCTCGTAGAATGCGGGGTGACGAAGACGATATTTGAGCATCCGAAGGAGAAACTGACCGAGAATTATATCACGGGCCGGTTCGGATAGGGGCACCATGTCGGACAAATTTCATACAGAACTGGCGGAGACGAAGGAGGAAGTCCTCTCCCTGGGACATCTCGCGGAGGAGATGCTGGAAAAATCCGTCAGGGCTCTGGAGGACCGGGACATGGATCTTGCGGAGTGGGTGAAAGGGCAGAAGAGAGATCTCTCCGGCCGGAACGATCGCATCGAGGAGGAGATCTACCAGATCATCGCGATCTACCAGCCCGTGGCAAAGGATATGCGGATGATCGCGTGTTCCCTCGGCCTCATCTCGTCATCCGAGCGGATAGGCCGGTACGGGAAGGATATCGCAAACATCGTGGTGGCCATCGGAGACGAGCCCGAGGTCGGAAACCTCGTCAGTATCCCGCACATGGCGGACCTGGTCCTCTCGATGATCGACGACGCGCTGTCGGCCTACGAGACCGGAGAACTCGCCTTAATCCGGAATCATTCACGGCGGGACGACGTGGTCGATGCGCTCCGGCACTCGATCTTCCGGGAATGCATCACGTACATGATGGAAGATCCCAAGACCATCACCCGGTGCACCAACTACGTGATGGTCGCCCGCTACCTGGAGCGGAGCGCCGATCATTCGTGCAAAATGGCAGAAAAGATCCATTACATGATTACAGGGGAGCGGGTCGGGATAAAGTAGGGATAGAAAACGGTTTTTACTTCGCGGTCACTAAACCTTTGGCGGGCAGAAAGAAATCTTTTGTAACAGAGGGGGTCTTCTTATCATCTATACAGGTAATTCCTTCCGGTCCCGTTCATCGGAGGTAGATGATATCGCCCTTTCCGGATCTAAATATTCTCCTTGGAATTTTGTGCCAGCAGATCCCCATGAGGCAGTTGAATGTACTGCTGGTGCGATATCAGGATCATAGACCAGATTTAAGCCCGGTCCGCGAGTTTAGCGGAGATCGTTTTTTTTATATCCTCTTTCTTGCAGAATGGGAAAGATCCCCCCGATTCGGGGGATGAACCTTAATTTCCCATAAAAAAACACTTGGAAAGAATCTTCGTGATGGCGTGAATATGGCTCTTAAAGGCCGAAAATTGTGAAAAGCGATGAAAAGCCGGCTATTGAAAAACCCGTGCCATCTCCGGACGTCATGAAGAAAGTAAACCATATCAACTTTACTTGTATAAAAATCAAGAATAAAATAACAAAATTTTTCCCATAACCTGCCGAGAAGAATACGATACTCGTCACATCAAGGCCCTTATTCGGGGAGGTTTCAGCATATCGTGTCATTTCCGCATAGATGTTCTATGGGAAGAACAGAATCTGCACCAGGTTTCCTGTATGCACACGTGCTTTTCCTCCTCATGCTATTCTTCATTAGTGCCGCACCGGGGGCCATGGCAACAACAACATCACTCCATATCCAGAAGATCGGCGTCGATGGTAAGACGATCCTTGCGGAAAAGACCGTGGATTACCGCTGGATGGAACAAAATCTCCCGATTGAAGGGGATGGAACAGTCCATTATTATCACCAGGGCCCGATATTTGCCGATGATCCTGATCCGGCAGCGGAGGAACTCTTGCGATGGAATCACCCGGAGGACCGGAATGTCCGGGAAAAGGATATGGGCGCCGTGAAGGGGACAAAACTACCGGATCTGACCGACCTGGTGGGGGGAATGAACCCGGGCGATACCGTCCGGGTGAAGGCGGATGACGGCTTTTCACGGACCTTTGCCTATGAAAATGTCTATAACCCTCCCCCGAGGCAGGGTCCGATGGTGATCACCTGGTTCCGGGCGGATGATGGCTACGTTCCCAATTATACGACGGGTATGCGTCTGGTATTCTTTGCAGATAACGCCACCAACCCGTGGGGTATCCACGCATTCGGAAACTGGGACTGGCACGAATCGGCGGCGACCGAATACTGGTATTACTATATCCAGGGGAACGAACGGTACCCGACCACGACCGGACTTTCTGTACAGTCGGTCTCGGAAATTACGGTCTACCAGGGGAATAATTCCGCAGGATCGGGTACTAATGCAACATCCGGGCCATCTCCCGGTCTCGAGGCACTTTTGATCGTCTGTGCGCTCGGGCTCGCCGGTATATTCCTTATGAGGAGTCGATAGCATGTATCGCGAAAAAAAGTGTCTTTTCTGTGTCTGGTGTATTGTCATCGTGCTGCTCGGGTGTGCCGGATGTCTGTTCATCCCTGTTTCGGCCGCCCCCACGTCCGAACTCCACATCCTCAAGCTCGCAGACAACGGGACGCGGATTTTGAATGAAACCACGGTCACCTGTCTATGGATGGAATCTCATCTCCCGGTATACGGGGACGGAAAGACGCACTACTACCACCAGGGGCCGGTCTTTGCCGAATCGAAGGAAGACCAGTGGGACCCGAATGAAACCACTAATTTCAAGGACATGGGTGCGGTGAAGGGAACGGCGGTCAAAGATCTCTGCGAACAGGTCGGAGGGATGGTCGCCGGCGATGAGGTGATGGTCAAGGCGGATGACGGCTACCACGTGGAATTCCCGTATGCAAATATCTATACCCCCGAGTCACGCCAGGGAGCCATCGCGGTCTGCTGGTTCAACGGAGAAGAATCGAGCTGTGGGTGAACGGCAGGGTACCGGCTACCCTCCTGATTATTATTCGGGCATGCGGATCGTCTTCTTTGCGGATAACACCACCAATGCGGGAGGACGGCACGTCTTCGGGAACGCGGACATGCGTGCGGTGATGCCCGCCGAATCGATACACCTGTTCGACAACCTCTACCCCTCCACGAGTGGGTATACGGTGAAGTGGGTTGACGAGGTCCGCGTGTACCAGGGAGGATACCATGGCTCCGCCGATGCACTCCCGAAATCGTTCGCGGCGAAGACGAACGAATCGTATACCCCATCAGAAAAAAGCCCGTTATGGAGCATCTACGTCATAATCGCCCTCATATCCACGGCGTTTATCGCTTCCCGGAGGAGGAGATGATTCGGAGGCGCTTCAGGGTTGATCTTTTGGTTATCGCGGCCATCGTCATCCTGTCCGCATTGATCGCAGGATGTACAGGGAACGGTACAGGGCCCCCATCTCAGACATCAGACCCCGCATTTGTGGACTGGCATCTCACGCTGAATGGTACCACAGGGAAAGTACTGACCCTGGAAGATCTGCGTGCCCTCCCGGCGGTCACGGGGCACGGGTATGCCGTTTCGACGACCGGAATCCGGTTTGGCCCCTATCTATGCACGGGAGTGGATCTTAGAGAACTCGTCTCCCTTGCGGGAGGCATGGAGCAGAACGACTCGGTCTGGGTATCCGCACCGGACGGGTACCTCTGGGTCTTCGATACCGAACAGCTCGAAGGGAGAGGGTTCATCACCATGAACGAATCCCTCCGGGAGATTCCCTCCCCTCCTCTCCGTATCATTCTCATGTATGAGCAGGATGGTAAGCCGCTTACGTACGATGAAGGTGGCCCGGCCCGGATCGCGATCGTGTCGGAGAAAAAAGGTATAGTTACCGAAGGGAGTGCCTGGGTCAAATGGGTCGATCGAATCGAGATTCACCGGAAATAACGGCAATAATCAGATATGGCTCCCTGCTCCTCTCCCTCATGATAGTCATGGGGATTGCGGGGTGCCTATCGCAGGGGGAAGAAAAAGTTCCCCTGAAAGTCTTTGCTGCGGGAAGTCTGTTACTTCCGTTCGATCAGGCCGAGCACGAGTTTGAGCAGCTACATCCGGACATCGATGTCCAGATCGAGGGGCATGGCAGCATTCAGGTGATCCGGCAGGTCACGGACCTCCATCGTCCGGGGGACATGGTGGCCGTTGCAGACGAATCCCTGATCCCCGATATGATGTTCCGGCAGATGGACGATTCGGCAGGCAATTACTCCGATTCTCTCATCCCGTTCGGAAGAAACGAGATGGTGATAGTCTACACCAATAAGAGCCGGTACGCTGACGAAATAAATGGAAATAACTGGTTTCGGGTACTTTCCCGGCCCGATGTCCGGGTGGGTATCGCGAACCCGATGCTTGATGCGTCGGGGTACCGGGCGTTGATGGTTACGATGCTTGCCGAGACCGAGTACCGGAACAGTACCATATTCGACCGGGTCATCGGAGACCATTTCTCCCCGCCTCTCAATGTGACCCGGAATGGATCTGATGTCCGCATCACGCTGCCGGAAGTCATGAAACCCTCGGACGATCATGTCGCGGTACGGGACGGGAGCATCTATCTGCTCTCGCTCCTCGAGACCGGCGGCATCGATTATGCGTTCGAGTACCGGAGTGTCGCCGAGGGCAATGACCTCAGGTGGATCAGTCTCCCTCCTTCCATCAACCTGGGGTCCGAAGCATATGAAGATCAGTATCGGACGGTCGCCGTGACCCTCGGTTTCCGGCGTTTCAGCACGATCGGAAGCGAGAGGACAGGGAGGCCGATCGTCTACGCCATGAGCATTCCCCACACCGCTTCCCATCCTGAGATGGCCCAGGCATTCGCCGATTATATCGTCAATGAATCAAAGAAAGAACGCATTGGATGGCCTGCACCGTTGGGAGGAAGCAGCGGATGACTGCCCGGTTTGGAATCCCCCTGCCGGGGCGTCGGGTCGAATGGAGCATGGTCGCATTCTGGGCGATCGGGGCAATCCTCATCGGCCTCATATCTCTGGCGATCCTGGTCATCGCCCTCCCCAATCTCGTGCGCCCGGTGCACCTCGCCGAAACGGCGGCCGACCCGCTCGTGATATCAGCCCTCCTGGTCACCATGGTTGCCGGGCTGAATGCCGTCCTGATCCTGATCCTAACCGGAACCCCGCTCTCGTACGCCCTGTCAAGAACAGAATTCCGCGGAAAGGGAGTGGTCGAGAGCATCATTGACATCCCGCTCATCCTTCCCCACACGGTCGCGGGGTTGATGGTATATCTCCTCTTCATGACCAGGGGGGTGATCGGTGCCCCCTTCGCGAGTATCGGGGTGGTCTTCGAAGACGCTTACCCGGGAATCGTTGCAGCCATGGTGTTTGTGGCGATCCCCTACTATGTCAACTCGGTGCGGGAAGGATTCGAGAAGGTCCCGGTTCACCTGGAAAATGTGGCAAGGACGCTCGGGGCATCCCGGTTCCGGGCATTCTGGCACGTCGCAGTGCCGCTTTCGTTCCGGCACATCCTCTACGGTTCCCTGCTCGCATGGGGGCGGGCGATCGGAGAATTTGCCGCGGTGATCATGATTGCGTACTTCCCGATCGTGATCTCCACGCTTATTTATTACCGGTTCAGCACGGGTGGCATCGTAGAGGCGAGCAGCATCGCATTTATCATGATCCTCGTATGTGCCGCGATCTTCGTATTGTTCCGGATTCTCACGAAAAAGAGAGGCATCCGTGATGATCGGGCTTGATAACGTCTCTTTGAAGATTGGATCCTTCTCGCTCAACCGGATATCGCTCGATATCCGGGACGGTGCCCATGTCTTCCTGATGGGACCATCGGGCGCCGGGAAAACCGTTGTACTGGAGACGATCGCCGGGCTCCACGTTCCCGAACAGGGAGCGGTGCTCATAGACGGGGTCGATTGCACCACCCTCCCCCCGGAAGAACGGAGAGTTGGGTTTGTCTATCAGGACTATTCGCTCTTTCCCCATTACACGGTAGCCCGGAATATTGCGTTCGGGATGCAGATGCGAGGAAAATCCCGGGATCACCAGGACCGGATGACCCGCGAACTGATCGACATGCTGGGCATCTCGCATCTCGCCGACCGGTACCCGCAGACATTGAGCGGCGGGGAGCAGCAACGGGTGGCGCTCGCCCGGGCACTCGCGATCGAGCCCCGGATACTCCTCCTCGATGAACCGTTTGCGGCGATCGACGCCCTGGCACGGGAAGAATGCATGGAAGGATTGCGGCAGGTGCACCGGAAAACCGACCTCACCATCCTCCAGGTAAGCCATTCCCGGGAAGAGGCATACACGCTCGGGGACGAGGTGATCCTGCTTGACCAGGGATCTGTCCTCCAGACAGGATCGACTACAGAGGTATTATCTCACCCGGTCAGCAGGAGAGCGGCAGCGATCGCCGGTTTTGAGAATATCTTCGAGGGAATCGCGGGCGATTCACAGGATGGCATTCTCGATGTTCACCTGAACGGGATCACATTCCGGGGGTACGGACACATTCCTCAGGGAAACAGCGTGGTCGTCTGTATCCGTGCAGGTGCGTTCCGGTTTCTCTCTCCGGATGCCCGCGGGGAAAACATCGTCCCGGGAGTCGTCAGTTCCCTGATCTATACCGATTACGAATGCAGGGTAACCCTCGAGGGGACTCCTTCGTTCAGGGCCTTTATACCCATACGGATAGCCAGGTCAGCCGATATCAGGGTTGGAGTGCCCATCCGGATATGTGTTGACCGGAACGAGGTCGTATTCCTCGATGCGGCGGTGCCGGTATGAACAGGAACCGAGTCGTCCGTGGATTACTCACCTGCATTTTCCTGTCGCTCATCCTCGTTATCCCGCCGGGGACCGCGACATCGACGGAAGTACGAATCGTGAAATTCGCTTCCGACGGGTATACGATCCTCAACGAGACAACGGTTGATTTCCGCTGGATGGAACAGCACCTTCCGGTACAGGGAGACGGAAACACCCATTATTACCTCCAGGGCCCGGTCTTTGCGGATAACCCGGATGATCGCTGGAACCCCGGGGAAGATACGAATGTAAAAGAGAAGGACATGGGAGCCGTGAAGGGGACGAATCTCAAAGACCTCTGCGACCTCGTGGGAGGGATGGCGCTGGACGACGAAATGGTCGTAAAGGCAACAGACGGGTTCAGCCGCACGTTCGCGTATGACAATATCTACTCTCCCCCGTCGCGACAGGGCCCGGTTATTCTCGCATGGTACCGGGCTGACACGGGGTATGTTCCCACATATGCGGAGGGCATGCGACTACTCTTCCTCGCCGATACTTCGGACAATCCATGGGGGATTCATGCCATAGGGGTCTGGGACTGGCATGAAAGTGCCGCGGAACGGTACTGGTATTACTATTATAACGGCAATGAACGGTATCCGACCACGACCGGGCTTTCGGTACAGTCCGTGGGGGAACTCCAGATCTTCAGCCAGGAAGAACCCACCGGGGTCATCCATGTGACATCCCGGCCCGATGGCGGCCGGATATATCTCGATGATGAAGATACCGGGGAACTGACCCCCGCGTCCGTCACCGGTGTCACGGTCGGGTCGCATTCCGTCCGCGTGGAGAAGGACGGGTACGAAGTGCCGGACGAGGCGTGGGTAGACGTCACATACAACCGGGTCTCAGAAGCATTTTTTGATCTGATGCAGATCCCGGCGGTCTCGTCTGATGGATCCGGGGATTCATCCGCTGAAGAGGAGGACACAAAGGGAAAGGAATCAGGACCATCAGGATCGGAACTGGGCTTTTTCGCGCAGAATTCCCTGCGGGGAACTATATCTCTTGCAGAAATCCCGGGAATGAACGGATCCTGGAAGGACGGGGTGGAGCGCCCGTTTACCATCCCCGGGCTTCCCGATCAGGGTCTTGCCTTTGGCCGGTTGTATGTCTTCACCGCGAACTGTTCGGATACCTCATCGGCGTTGAATGAGGATTCCCTGTTTATTCTGAATATTTCGGGCAGATCGATCCGGCCGGATCGCGTATACCGCGACCAGGGAGCAGAGGGATCGATCAAAACCTTTGCCTATAACATAACCGGCATTACGGATCGGGATTCGGGTGCAGCACTCCGCATGGAATCCCCGCCGGGGAGCTTATGCACGGTGGAAGGAGTGGTCATGCTTGGAGCCGTGGAAAATGATACGGCACAGCGGGTATCGTACCGGGTAAATGAAGGAGCGGATCTCATTGCTTCATCTCCCGGGCAGCCCCTGATCGACGCGGGAACCACGGCCGAGTTCGATATGGATCCTTTTGGAGTACCGTATACCCAGGCAAATCTCACCTTCATCACCACCGGAATGATCGCTGATCCCGCACCACGGTTCCAGGTCCAGGTAAACGGGGAGACCATCTCGGGGACCTTCCCCGCGTCGGCGGACCCGGTGCATATCGCCAGAGTTTCATTCGAACCCCCCCCGCCGGGATCTCCGGTGGTTACATCCATACAGGCATTGATCAATCAAACGAACGGGTTGTACGGGGAAACCCGGGTTGCGGTCTTTACATTCACCGCGGTGAATGCCTCAAATCTGACACAATCGGCCCCCTATGAAAATAAATCCGCCGAATCGGAACAAAATCAACATCCCATAGCAACATCTCCTCCCGTCACCATCGGGGAATCCTTACAGTCACCATCTCCCCCAGCCCCCGCGAATATACACGAACCGCCGGGCACAGGTCCGATCCACTGGATTACAGATATTTTCGATGCAATTACTACATTTATTCTTACCCTGTTCGGAGAACCGGTTCCGGCCATTGCAACCGGAACGTCGGCACCGAACCCGGAACCGGGCAATCAGAGTATAGCAGACACAACTGATGCATCTCAACCGGGAACCGGAGATGAACTCCAGGGATATCCGGAGGTTAAGAATAATGAGTCAGCTGTTTCGTTCGACCCTGATGATGAACACTCCGGCGTTGACGAAAAAACGCAGGATAATACCCTGAGCGCCACAACCGGTACCCCGGTTTCCCATCACGGGGGAGTGTATATCACTTCGTATCCCGCAGATGTCGAGCTGCGCATCGATAACAAGGTGATCACCCGTCATCTCCCGGCGGTTATCTACGGAATGAGAGAAGGGATCCATTCGATCGAGGTACGGTTGAAATCCGATGATAACCGCATCATCGGCTCACAGTCCTCACGGGTCTGGATTTACCCGGAAGCCATAACGACCGCTCACTTCGACCTGGTCAGACCCGATATAAAACAGCAGGTTCATGTCAGCACCCGTGATGGAACCAATGTTTCATTCGCCCTGAACGGATATTACCCCCTCCAGCGCACGCCTGCAGATATCGAATTCACCGGGACAGACCCCTTCATATCCGTCACCTACGATGGTTCCTATCTTTCCTATACACTCTCCGCGAGGGTCATCAATACCGGGGAAATGGTGATTCTTCCCGGAATGCCCGACCTGTACCGGCTCCCGGTCGAGTCCTCCCCTTCCGGTGCGGAGGTGATCGTGGACGGGATACGCACGGGATACCGGACACCGGCGGTTGTTCCAAACCTCTCTGCCGGACTGCACCGGATCATCGTCTCCCTTCCCGGGTACGATCCGGGAGAGGGGGTGGTCTCCATCCCGGTGAATGACGAGCCGATCGTGAAAACGCCTCTCCGCTATACCCTTGAAACCTATCCCTGCGGTTCCCTGAGTATTGAAAGTACGCCCCCCCGGGGAACCATCTATCTCGACGGTATCCTGACCGGTGAGAAGACCCCGTATCTCTTTACCGGAATACCTCTCGGGATCCATGAAATCATGCTCCGTCGCAATGGAGAAGACCGGATGATCGATGTGGTCGTAAAACCAGATGAGATTCAGCGGTATGTCGTCGCGTTCAGGGAGAACGGGACAGAGGATTCCGTATGATTCGGAACACGCTGAAATCCGTGCAACCGGTAACTCTCCTATCGTTGCGCACTCTTCCTCCTTCAGGGAAGGCGATCTCCCTGATGCTTCTCCTCATGGCATTATCCTGCGTGGCATCTACGGTCTCCGCATACGATCTTCCCTCTGGCGATCAACACGATTCCGTTATTCAATGGGGACCGTTTGTCACCGGAACCACCTCCCATTCGGCGATTATTAACTGGCGGACCGGGCTGCCAGTCGTCGGAGCGGTCGATTATTGGAAAGGGGATGAAACCGGAGGTGAACTGTTCGAAGGTACCGTATCGGAAGATGATTCATTCACGATGCATCATCTTCTGTTGACCGATCTCGACCCTGACCAGACCTATACCTATCGTATCGCCGGATCCCCCGGGACCTTTTCATTCCATACCTACCCGCTCAACGGTCCCATCCGGTTTGCGGTGTATGGTGATACGCGGGAGCAGCTGCCGGACTGGAACCAGACGGCCCTTCATGCGCTCGTTGCGGAACGGATCGCCGGGGAACCCGGACTCCTGTTCGTGGTGCATACCGGGGATATGGTGAATGATCCGGCAGATAGTGGAGAGTGGAACCGTTTCTTTAACGCGGCAGGTCCGATGCTTGGGAACATCACCTTTTACCCGGTCCCGGGCAACCACGAAGGGGACCTGACAGAGTACCAGGACATCTTCGGGATGCCGGCCTGGTATTCGTTTAAGTGCGGCGATTCCGCATTTCTGGTCCTCGACAGCAATACCATTTCCCCCGCTATGAAGACCGAACAGGATTACTGGCTCATTGAGAATCTGAGTCGGCCTGCCGCATGGAAATTCGTATTTTTACACCACCCGATGTACAGCGCGGAGATCAACCACTGGGGAGGATACGAGAATATCCGGAGATCCTGGGAAGATCTGTTCGTCAGGGAGGGGGTCAGTGCGGTCTTTTCCGCACACGTGCATGCGTATGAGCATTTCGAGGAGAAGGGAATTCACTATTTTACCATTGCCACCGGAGGTGCACCATTCTACCCGCTTTCACCCCAAAATCCGGAAGGTTACCGGAACAGCCTTGAAAACACCCTCGCGTATGCGATTGTCACGGTGAATGGTTCTTCGGGAACAACGACGGTCGAAGTGATCGAAGTCGCCCGGGTACTGGATAAAGAGATAACCACCTTCCCTCCAGGGACCGTGTTCGATCGGGTCATCATATCACCGTCGGCACATGACAGATCTCTATTAAGGAAGTTCCCTGATATCTACCCGTTATTCAAGAAGCATCTCTCTCTGGTATGAATTATTTCGAATTGAAAAGCACCAGAGCCCGCAATCATGAAGAGAGACCTGTTCACATTAACCGGGTAAACTTAACTTTTTCCTATAACCATCGGGAATACTAACCTTTGTGCATTGACGGACCTGGCTCCCATCAGGTCTTCGGACAGGTGATTCAAGCATGAAAACGATACCGGCAATCATTACTCTCAGTGTTTCCCTATTTTTCATGGCAGCACTCTTCATCGTGCCTGTACTGGCAGCAGCGACCACATCGGTCCAGATTATCAAGTATGCAGACGATGGATCGACGATTCTGAATCAGACCGCGGTCGATTTTCAGTGGATGGAGACCCATTTACCGGTCTATGGGGACGGGGTCACCCATTACTATCACCAGGGACCGGTCTTTAACGACAGTATCCCTGACAAATGGAACCCGGAAGAGAACGATCCTGCCATCCTGACGAAAGATTACGGGGCACTAAAAGGAACCGATTTAAAAGAGCCTGTGTGATCTGGTCGGGGGTATGCAGGCGGATGATTACAATGTCACGCTTAAGGCATCGGATGGATTCTCCAAGGCCTTTGCCTATTCGAGTGTCTATAATCCACCTGCCCGGGCAGGGCCGATCGTCCTCACCTGGTACAGGGCCGATCAGGGGTATGTCAATGGTTCGTATACAACCGGAATACGGAACGTGATGTTTGCAGACACCTCTACAAATCCCTGGGGGGACCATGTCTTCGGACTCTGGGACATGCACGAGTCCTATCCCGAAGCGTTCTGGTATTATTACCAGCCGGGGCTCCCGAGTACAACCGGCCTCTCGGTCCAGAATATTGCCTATGTCATCATTTACAGTTCAATTTCGCCACCGGAGACCCCATCCGCGAACTTCTCCGCCCTTCCTGTATCGGGAACGATCCCGCTTACCGTTCAGTTTACAGACAGACTCCCTGAATGATCCGACGAGCTGGGCCTGGGACTTCGACGATGACGGTGATGTCGACAGCATCGCCCAAAGCCCGGTATTCACCTATGCCGTGCCCGGGTCCTATTCGGTGAATCTTACCGTCATGAATGCCGCCGGGAGCGATTCCGATGTTAAGATAGGGTATATCAATGCATTTGCAGCAACCAACACAACCCCAGCCATATCGTTCGTTCCCGCATCCGCGTCCGTGCTCCCGGGAGGTTCAAAGGAGTATGAGATCAGGGTGGACAGCCTCCCGAAAGGTCTTGCGGGTTATGATCTCGTCTGCACCGTCTCAAACACCAGTGTCGCCGAGATCATCTCGGTCTCCTATCCGTCCTGGGCCGGTCTCCGGAATACCACGAATTACTCTGCCTGGTCCGTCCGGTTAAGCGGAGTGGATACCGACCGTCAGATTCAGCCGGGGGCAGTAAATGTGATCCTGGCAAACATGACTCTCAAAGGAGACATGGCCGGAGTAACGCCGATCGTCATCAGCAATGTGCACATGGACGCGGATGGGGGAGATGCGATAAATTCCTCGACGAATAACGGACAACTCATCGTCCAATCACTAACTCCGGCACCACCGGTAGCAAACTTCACCGGAACACCGAGATCAGGGAATGCTCCGTTGTTGGTCCAGTTCACCGACACTTCAACCGGTTCTCCGACGTCATGGGCCTGGGACTTCAACAACGATGGGGTGATCGACAACACGAGCAGGAATCCGATGTATACCTACCTGAGTCCCGGAACGTATTCGGTGAACCTCACGGTCACGAATGCGGGCGGAAGCGACAGCGAGCTGAAGATGAATTATATTTCGGTGCAGTCACCGCCTCCGGCACCACCGGTTGCGAACTTCACGGGAACACCAAGGTCGGGGAATGCTCCGTTGTCTGTCCAGTTCATCGATACCTCGACTGGTTCCCCGACGAGCTGGGCCTGGGACTTCAACAACGACGGAGTGATCGACAACACCTCGCGAAATCCGATGTATACCTACCTCAGTCCCAGAACGTATTCGGTGAACCTCACGGTCACAAATGCCGGCGGAAGTGACAGCGAACTGAAGACGAATTACGTCTCGGTGCATTCACCGCCTCCGGCACCACCGGTTGCGAACTTCACGGGGACACCGAGATCAGGGAATGCTCCGTTGTCTGTCCAGTTCACCGACACTTCAACCGGTTCTCCGACGTCATGGGCCTGGGACTTCAACAACGATGGGGTGATCGACAACACCTCGCGGAACCCGATCTATACCTACCTAAGTCCGGGAACGTATTCGGTGAACCTCACGGTCACGAATGCGGGCGGAAGCGACAACGAGCTGAAGATGAATTACGTCTCGGTGCATTCACCGCCTCCGGCACCACCGGTTGCGAACTTCACGGGAACACCAAGGTTGGGGAATGCTCCGTTGTCTGTCCAGTTCATCGATACCTCGACTGGTTCCCCGACGAGCTGGGCCTGGGACTTCAACAATGACGGGGTAATCGACAACACCTCGCGGAACCCGATCTATACTTATCCGAGTCCGGGAACGTATTCAGTGAACCTTACGGTCACGAATGAAGGGGGAAGCGACAGCGAGCTGAAGACGAATTACATCACGGTGCAGGCACCGCCACCAGCTCCGCCGGTTGCGAACTTTTCGGGGACACCTCGATCCGGGAATGCCCCGTTGTCTGTCCAGTTCACTGACACTTCATCCGGTTCACCAACCAGCTGGGCCTGGGACTTCAACAACGACGGAGTGATCGACAACACCTCGCGGAATCCGATGTATACCTATCCGAATCCGGGAACGTATTCGGTGAACCTTACGGTCACGAATGCGGGCGGAAGCGACAGCGAGCTGAAGACGAATTACATCACGGTTTTGACACCACCTCCCGCACCACCGGTCGCGAACTTCACGGGGACACCGAGATCGGGGAATGCTCCGTTGTCGGTGCAGTTCACTGACACTTCATCCGGAAGTCCGACGTCATGGGCCTGGGACTTCAACAACGACGGAGTGATCGATAACACCTCGCGGAACCCGAGTTATACCTATCCGAATCCCGGAACGTATTCGGTGAACCTCACCGTCACAAATGCTGGTGGAAGCGACAGCGAGCTGAAGACGAATTATATCTCGGTGCAGGCAACACCCTCGGGAACAGCATCCGTCAGCGGTTGGGTCTCTACAGGATCGGATATCGGATCTGTGTACGTCCCGGAGATCAGGGTCCGGTTCGCAACGAGCGTTTCCGATCTTTCCAACCCGGATCACTATTGGGAAGCAACGACCGACCAGCGGGGAACGTATTCGATATCCGGCCTGCCGTCCGGAGTGACGCTCTATGCAAAGGCCCTGTCTCCTGTCGCTCGTCCGAATGCATATCTGGAACGGCCAATCCAGTACGAGGTGAATTCCGGCCGCCTGATCACCTGTCAAAACATTTCCAGCACCCCGCAGGTACTGCCGATCGCATTAGATGGCAAAATACAGGTCAACTGGGTTCTGACTCAAAACCCCAGTGCCTTTGGTCTGCTCCTCTTATAATTTTTTTCTCCCTTAAAGAGAATTAATATTGTTAAGTTAACTAATACAATAATTAAATAGTAATGTTGATATCTGTTTCAAACGACTTCGATAATACCAGTCAAAAATTTTCTATCGAGCATTTCGACTGAGGTGAATTCATTTGAGACAATTTCCCGTAAAATATACTTTGTATGCCGTGTTCATCCTCGCGGCAGTACTGCTTCTCGCGCCCGTAATGGCGGCGACGACTTCAGTACATATTGTAAAGTATGCGAATGACAATACGACCATCCTGAACGAAACAACGGTTGATTTCGCGTGGATGGAGGCAAATCTGCCGGTGCTTGGTGATGGTGTAACACATTATTACCTGCAAGGGCCGGTGATGAATGAAAGCATCACTGATAAGTGGAACCCCGAGGAGAACGATCCCGCCATTCTCACAAAGGATTTCGGGGCGGTAAAAGGAACCGATCTTAAAGATCTTTGTGACTTGGTCGGTGGTATGCAGCCGGATGACTACAACGTCACGCTTAAAGCGCCGGATGGATTTAAACAGGCCTTTGCCTATTCAAGCATTTATAATACTCCCGCACGAGCAGGGCCGATCGTACTTACCTGGTACAGAGCAGATCAGGGTTATGTAAACGGTTCATATTCCGCGGGTATCCGGAACGTGATGTTTGCTGACACATCAACAAATCCCTGGGGGGATCATGTCTTCGGACTCTGGGATATGCATGAGGTCTATCCGGAAGCGTTCTGGTACTATTACCAGCCTGGCTTCCCGAGTGCAACCGGGCTCTCCGTTCAGAATATCGATCGAGTTCTTATCTATACCAACGACCCGGCGCCCCTCAACGCAAACTTCACGGCAAACGTAACCACCGGCCAAGTCCCGTTGGCCGTCCAGTTTAACGACACATCTACCGGTGGTCCGACAACATGGGCCTGGGATTTCTTTAATGACGGGACCATCGACAGCAACGCCCGTAACCCGGCATACACCTTTCCCGTTCCCGGTAATTACACGGTAAATCTGACGGTAACGAACGCAGATGGAAGAGACAGTGAGGTGAAAACGAATTTCATTCATGTAACTGCCATCCCGGCATTCAATGTAATATTTAACGGCACCGTTACCCTAACCCCGGGTGAGACATTTACTCAACTGGCGTACAATACCGGGACAAACTATACGGTCAACCGGACCACCCCGCTCGGGGCATTGAACGCTGCGGCAACGACCGCCGGATTCACATATTCTGTAACTGATAAAAAATGGTCTGCAGATCAGGTCCTTCTTCTTGATAACGTCAGTGCCTATACGAAAGCTACCGGTAAATGGTATGCATATGTGAATGACGTATACAAAGATGGTGTCGGGAATCATCCAAATGGGTTGAACGTGATCGAGCTCTTCGATAACGATAGGGTTGAATTCTACTTTACAACCACAAGTGTCTCCGATCCTACTAATCTCACTGCAGTAAAGGAGCTGGCGACAACTGCAGTGAAGACCATTGCGGACATCCCTACCGTTCCTTCAATGGATGTCGTTTTTAACGGTACCGTGACCCTTACCCCGGGTGAAACGTTTACTCAACTGGCGTACAATACCGGGACAAACTATACGGTTAACCGGACCACCCCGCTCGGGGCATTGAACGCTGCGGCAACGACCGCCGGATTCACATATTCTGTAACTGATAAAAAATGGTCTGCAGATCAGGTCCTTCTTCTTGATAACGTCAGTGCCTATACGAAAGCTACCGGTAAATGGTATGCATATGTGAATGACGTATACAAAGATGGTGTCGGGAATCATCCAAATGGGTTGAACGTGATCGAGCTCTCCGATAACGATAGGGTTGAATTCTACTTTACAACCACAAGTGTCTCCGATCCTACTAATCTCACTGCAGTAAAGGAGCTGGCGACAGCTGCAGTGAAGACCATTGCGGACATCCCTACCGTTCCTTCAATGGATGTCGTATTTAACGGTACCGTGACCCTCACCCCGGGTGAAACATTCACCCAGCTGGCGTACAACTCCGGGACAAACTATACGATCAACCGGACCACGCCGCTCGGTGCATTGAACGCTGCGGCAACGATAGCCGGATTCACGTACGATGTAACGGATAAGCGATGGTCTTCCGATCAGGTGCTCCTGCTCGATAACGTGTCTGTCTACAACAAATCCGCAGGCAAGTGGTATGCGTACGTGAACGGTGTATTCAAGGACGGGTACCAGAACCATCCTGATGGCCTGAACGTTTTCGCGCTTGCGAACAATGATCAGGTAAATTACTTCTTCTCGATCAACGGTACCAATCTCACCGCCCCGACCGATGCTATCGCAGCGGTGAAGATCAAAGTAAATATCGCAGGTTCAACTCCATCCGACTGGTCCCTCTCCCTCAGGGGTGCACGGACAGACACCATAACCAAGTCATTCTTTGAACAGGCACTTGCGTGCCCAAGTTCAGGCCACCAGGTGAACTGGACCGATACCGACGGAAGTGTGTGGAGTGGTGTACCCCTCTGGCTTCTCGTGGGCGTGATCGACGACAACCCCGATGTCGGGCCCGATCACTTTAATTTCAATGATTCACTCGCCGCACAGGGATATTCGGTAAAGATAACCGCCGGCGATGGCTTCAACACCACACTCGCGAGCGCCGACATCGCCCGCAATAACGGGTATATCGTTGCAAATAAACTGAACGGGAGCGATCTCCCGCTTCTTACTCCGGGAGGAAAGCGGTGCTGGCCGCTCTACCTGAAAGGTTCGGCGGTATTCGGCGGGCAGCAGGTCGGAAACATCACCTCAATCGAGCTCACGGGAATGCCACAGCCATCAGCTGGCTGGACACTAACGATGGAGGGTGACGTTACTGATGTGATCACCCAGGAATACTTCGAACAGGCGATCGCCTGCCACCACAACGTGACCTATACCGATGCAGGGGGGAGCGTCTGGACTGGTGTTGCCCTCTGGGACCTGGTCGGTTCCGTGGATGACATCGAGACGACCAGCCACTGGACATTTAATGATACCCGGGCAAATGTAACCGGGTATACCGTCAGGGTTATCGCCGGCGATGGATTCAATAAAACATTTGACAGCCTCAACGTGAGCCATAATAACGGTTTTATTGTTGCAAATACTCTGAACGGATCAGCTCTCAGCGGTACAAACGGGCATTTGAAGCTCGTCGGACCGGCGACCACCTCCGGTCAACAGCGGGTCGGCAATATCACGACAATCCGCCTGGAAGGCCTCCCATCGTATCCTGCAGGGGCATACAGTCTCTCCCTGAAAGGAAAGATCAGCGATATCATCCCCGAACCGGAACTCGAGGCTTGGATTGCGGCGAATACTGCGACATACACTGACAGCAACGGGAATGAATACTCCGGTATTCCCCTTTGGTATTTGCTTGGCTGGGTGGATGATCGGATTCCTGCCGGTCCAAATGGGTTCAACGAGGCGACCGCGGCAGCCGGTTACAAGGTGATTGTGAAAGCGGGTGATGGCTACTCGAAGGAGTTCTCGAGCACGACGATCGGGAAAAACAACGATCTGATCGTCGCCAATATGCTGAACGGGACTGCTCTTCCGAGCGACGGAAGTCATCCGCCATGGCCGCTCCGGCTGGTTGGGCCAGGGGCGACCGGAAGCAACAGCGTCGGGAATATCGTGGAGATTGACCTGACCGATTTCCAGACCGTGCAGTACCCGCGATTCCCCTCCATATCATCAAGTACGGTCCTGACGGAACCACCATCATCAATCAGACGAACGTAACCTATCAGTGGATGGAAATAAACCTCGCCGTCATCGGGGACGGGGTAACTGCGTATAAGTTCGAGGGTCTCACGCTCAACTCCTCGAACCTGTGGGACCCCGAGGAGACCTATCCGGGGGGGTTCAAGATCTCGAACGTGGTGAAAGGAACCCGTGTCCATGACTTGGCTGAACTCGTTGGCGGGATGGGATCGGGAACAACGATCACCTTCGTCGCAAGCGATGGCTTCGAGACAACACTCCCTTACTCGTCAATTTATACCAACCCGGCGATCCAGTCCCGGCAGGGAGATGCCGTCCTTGCTTGGTGGGGCGATGGGCAGTACGTGCCCGGTTATGCGGATGGGATGCGCCTCTTCTTCATGCCGTCTGACCATATCTATGGCCAGTGGGACATGCACGAGACACTGCCATCCCAGTACTGGCGTTATAATTACCAGGATGGTGTCCAGTACCCGTCCTGTGCGGGGCTTTCTGCAAAGTACATCACCGCCATCAAGGTTTATTCCTCTCCGGAATCAGACTGGACCCTGAATCTGGACGGGCGGGATATCGGCGGGATCAATTATACCGTGAGCAAGCCATACTTCGAGGAGGCACTGGCCTGCCAGTTCGAGTCGAACCACAGTGCAACCTTCACCGATAGCAGCGGACGGGTATGGGAAGGGATGCCGCTCTGGTTCCTCTGCGGGTTCGTCGATGATGCCGACATGCATTCTGCTAACTCCTACAACGACACAAAGGCGCTCGCGGGTTACAATATCACCATCACCGGAACGGATGGGTACAACTATACCTTCGATAGCAGGGATACGATCCGGAGTACCAACTATATCGTCGCGAACACCCTGAATGGCACGCATATCAACGGATCGGATTCCAGCTGGCCGCTGCGGCTTGTCGGGCAGAATGTGACCGGCGGAATGGTGGTCAAGAAGATCGCGTCGATCAAACTGACTCCCCAGGCATCTCTTCCACCCGAAACCCCGACCATATCGGTCGTTCCTGCCAGCCAGTCGTTCCCGGTGGGGACGAGCAGGGAATACCAGATCGTGATGAATTCCATCCCGCCGGGTCTCGCGGGGTATGATCTGGTCGTGACCTGTTCCAATGCAAGTGTTGCGGAGATCCTCTCCATATCGTATCCTTCATGGGCCGGGTTGAGCAATAACACCGTGATTACCCCGTCATCATTAAAACTGAGTGCGGTGGATACAAACCGGCAGGTCCAGCTGAATGCAACGAACGTGGTCCTCGCAAATGTTACCGTAAAGGGTAATGCGGCAGGGACGACCTCCATTGTTATCACGAAGGTGCATATGGATACCGATGGCGGGGGGATTATCACCCCTGATATCGTAAACGGACGGGCAATTGTATTCAGCCCCCTGAATGCGGATTTCAGCGGGACCCCGAGGACCGGCATGGCGTCGAGGAATGTATCGCTCGACGTGAATTTCACGGATCTTACGACCGGGTCGCCGAATGCGACGGCATGGCACTGGGACTTCGGGACGCTCGGGAACGGCAACACATCGACGGCGCATAATCCAAAGGCCCACTACTACGGGGTAGTAGGGAGTGTATCCGACTCCAGCCTCGTGAGACTCTACGGGAACCATACCGTGACTCTCATCGCGAGCAATGCGTATAACCAGTCGACGAAGGTCCGGACGGATTATATCTATATCACGCCACTGCTGAAACCGTTCCCCGGGTACACTTTACTGCCGACAGATATGAACAGCGACTGGATGATGGAGGACATCAACGGCAACGGAAACCTCGATTATGACGACGTGGTCGCGTATTACCAGAACATGCAGTGGATCCGGGACCAGGTCGATGTCGGTGTCGAACCTGTACGACTACAACAACAACGGTCGCATCGATTACGATGATGTCGTGGTTCTCTACTGGATCATCCTGGACAGTCATCCATGATCCTTGAGAGTGAGTCTGAGACTGCCGGACATAAACCGGCATCATTTTTTTTTTGAAAACGAATAAGGGCAATCGGATCCTATTGAATGAGTGGAAATGAATCACATACCCAAGTCATTCCGGATAAGCAGTATCTCACCCGTAAAAAGGACAGCCCTGATCCCCCATTCGGTGATCTCAGTTGAATTGTTCTGAATCCTTTTCCCGTCCGGATGGACGGGTTATCATATCTCGCGAGGGACCATGAAACACGCAATCCTCATAATTATCCTGATATCAGCCGCAGCATTCGCGTGCAGCTGCTCCGCTGCACCGACTCTGTCATTTGATCCCGTTGAACTGACCCTGGACCAGGGATCATCGGGAACCGTATCGATTTTTCTCTCGGAAGCACCGGATGGCCTTGCCGGCTATGACCTTGTGGTCACCCTGGCAAACCCCGGTACTGCCCGGATCACCGCAGTCTCGTACCCGTCCTGGGCAGGACTGAGTAACAGTTCGGGTGTTCCCGGAGAGCAGGTCTTCATGAGCGGTGTCGACATCAACCGGCAGGTGCAGGCGGGAGCGACGGGTATCCAGCTCGCGACCATTACCCTTGAGGGAGGAACAACGGGCACATCCACGCTGACAGTCTCGGATATCCATATGGATGCCGACGGAGGGGCGGGGATTGTTCCGTTAGTGAATACCGGGACGGTCGTCGTGGGTTCGGGGGTACTCCGGTCACCTGGACAACGGTCCCGACGACGGCCCCCGTGACGACGACGGTAACCGCGGCGTCTTCGACCGGCTCATCGTCTTCTGGTAATGGGGGCAGTTCCGGCGGAGATGGAGCCGGAACCTCCTCTGCGGAGACCACTTCCCCCGTGACGGGTGTCACTACCGTGTCACTCACACCGCTCGAAACCCATGTTGAAATCCCGGTCAGCACGCCATCCGCCGAACCTTCTCCGGCAACGGCTGTGACCGGAGACGACGACTGGAGCGAGCGCACCCCCGGCAACCCTGCCCAAGTTACCGTCTGTGCCGTCAGCCCTTGCCGGAATACCGCTCCTCTGGCTGGGAATCGTGATTATTCTGATCATAATCAGCATTGTCATCCTGGTTCTCGCCATAACCAAGAGGATCTAACTTTTTTTCCGCTGTCATCTCCCGAATTGAACTGAGGTTTGGGAGATGAACCGGCTTGATCGAAATGAATATCTAAAAGAATCGGGTCAAGTACGCGAATATCAGACAGACAACAGGTAATCAGCAGACTAAAATTGCCATTCGTCTCTTCGAGATTCGGCATTCATCGGTTCCCGTTAAAAAAACCTCTCCTTTAATGCATTATCCGTCGATTCATTCTTACTGGTGACGGAATGGCGGATATCCGGACGGAACGAATGGACGGGATTCTCATCGTCGGCGTGGAAGGCAGGCTGGACGAGTTCGGAGCCGTGCACCTCCAGGAAGCAATGGAAAAGGAGATCCATGACGATGACCGGTCGGTCATCATAGATATGGACAATGTACCGTACCTGAGCAGTGCCGGAATCCGGGTATTCACCGCCTGGAAAAAGCGGGTAAAGGAACGAGGGGGGATCTTCGCCCTATCCGGCCTGCAGGAATTCCCGCTCGAGGTACTCCACATGGCCGGGTACACTCCTCGTTTTCGATCTTTGCCTCCCGGCAGGAGGCAGTCGACGCATGCCTGAAAGGGGACGATCGCTCCTTGCTCCTGCACGAGATGGCGTACCCGGCTGTTACCCGTGATGAAGCAGTATACACGATCGAGCAGGGTCATTCCCGTAAACCGGCAGTGCTGAGTGTTACCGGCGATCTTGGGAAGCTGCTCTCCTCCCGCCTGACAAACAGCGATATCAGGTCGCTCCGGTTCTCGGATGCGGTCTACTCGCTCGGGCTCGGGGCGCTCGGGAAGAACATCACCGCAGCGATGCCGCTCCTCGGGGAGATGATCACCCTTCACGGCTCGATGGTCTGGGTGCCGACCGACGGGAACATGACCCCGGATTTTTTCACCCCCGCCCATGACACCGGCGAGGTCCGGATCTTTACCGGGTTCAACATTGCACTCCACGGTCCCTTCCACGATATTGTCACGGTCGAGAGCCGGGGGAACACAGGTTTCACGATCGCGGAACTCTACCGATCCCTCTTCTCGATTGCACGGGAGCGGAGGCGTCCGTTCTCGGGGATCCTTTCGATCGTCATGTGGGTGATCGCGGGAGGGGTCCGGAGCTCGGAGATCCGCCACGCGCCTGTGCTCGAAAATGCCCCTCTCAATGAGAAGACCATCATGGACCCGGAGAATTACGACGAGTGGAATGCCACGATCCGCGATCCCCGGTACGGAGGCGACACCCTGGTCAGTTTCGGGTTTGGGATCGATCTCTCCGGGGATCTCTCCTCCTTCGACCGGCGGGTTCTCGGGTCCCTGTATTACGTCCACCCGGATAACGCTGGTGAACAGAATGAATATCTCCATAACCACGGGGTCGTCTTCCGGGATATTCCCTGGGAACCGGAACGGGACCTCGATCGGCATATCAGAAAGATCGTGAAGGAGGGGGAGTTCGTGGATATGCGGCACCTGCTCGATGATACGAGGATCCTCCACGCGAAATGCGGGGTGTCCTATATCTCCGCGATCACGACGAACCGGTGATCGCGGAAGCCGTTTCCATACAACGAATCATCGAGTGATATCTGTTTTTCACTCGACGAATTTTTAAAGAGGGGAATGGTTCCCCGCGACGAACCTTGATCGGTGTATCTGCTCCCCGCAAAGAACCGTTGAGGGATATCAGTTTCCACTCGACGAACGATTGAACAGCGAACCTTTTCCCCGCAAAGAACCGTTGAGCGTGGATCTGATTACGCTCGACGAACTATGGGAGTATACTGCTCTCCCCTTACCCCCCCTTGAAGATCTGATCCGGGGTTCCGGAACAGGGACGAGCCGGGCTTCAGACCCCTGTCTCACTCGTCTTGGAATGCACCGTTGTACAGCCAGACATGGTCGAGATCCTTCCCCCATTTCCCTTCCGTCTTTCGTTCACGAATGACGCGGGCGGGAATCCCGGCGGCGACTGAATTCGGGGGGACGTCCGCGGTCACGATAGCACCACCGGCAACAATCGACTGTTCCCCGATGGTGACCCCGGGAAGGATCATCGCCCCGGTGAAGATCTTGGCAAAATCCCCGATCCGGACCGGAGCATAGGTACGGATGGCATGGTCCGATTCCGAGTGGTTGTGCGTGAATATCCGCACGAATTCCCCGATTCCCACAAAATTCCCGATACGGATGCCTCCTTTCGTGTCAAAAAACGAACCGCGGTTGAAGAAGACGTCATCTCCGAGGCTGAGGAACTGCCCGAAGTTGAACCGGACATCCCCTTCCGAATTGAAGTTCTTCCCGCACTCGCGAAAGAGTTTACGGGCTATCATCCGCCGGAACGGGAATGCGACATTCATGGAGAGGGAGAGCGGCGATCGGTCGAACGCATCCCATAAAAAGTGGAGGTGGCGTTGTTCCGGACTGAATGGACTCTCTGCCGCTTTCGGCAGGTATTCACTGTATAACCGCATCTCGTCGAGGAACGTCTTATGAACGGGAGGCAACTCCAGGAGGGATAGGACCCGTTCCGTCCCCCCGGTATCGGGGCCTTCATCCAGTATAGACTTCAGTTCGTCGAGCAGATCCGGAACGGCTCTTTCCGACTGGGTTTGACTCATACCTATGGATAGGGGATGAATTATATGATAAGTAATCCCTCCTCGTGGGGGGATTGCCGGATGAGCAGCGGCGATTGATATACGTTCAGAACGCCTTGCGGGTGAATCTGCAATATCGGAGGTCGGGTTTACCCGATACCCGCCGAATCCCCGGATTTCCATTCTTGTTATCTCACTCCTTTCCGACAACGCCCGTCTTTCTTGAAAGACCGCCAGCCTCATCCCTTACTCACATGCAGACGAAAATCCTCATCCCTTCCCCGCGCCTATACTCCTGATCAATGTACGACCTCGCCAGACTCCGGGAAGAGTTCCCCGTCCTCTCCTCCTGCGTCTATCTCGACAGCGCGTCCACGAGCCAGACCCCCCGGTGTGCGGTTGAAGCGATCTGCGACTATTTTTATCACTACGCGGGAAATCACGGGAGAGGTGCCCATCATCTCGCCCGGAAGACCACCGAACGGTACGAAGAGACACGGGATATTCTGGCTTCGTTCCTCGCGGTGCCGCCGGACCACCTCGTCTTCACCCGGAACACTACGGAAGCCCTGAACATGGTTGCAAACGGCCTGTCGTGGAAACAGGGAGACGAGGTTATCACGACCGTTCTCGAGCATCACGCAAATCTTCTCCCCTGGATGATGCTTCGGAAGAAAGGGGTCCATGTCCGTATTGTGCCTCACCGGAACGGCTACATCGAGCCGGGCACCGTTCAGGAAGCGATCTCTGCACGGACACGGCTGATCGCCGTAACGCATATGCCCAACGTCATCGGCACGGTGCAGCCGGTCGGGGAGATCGGGCGGATCGCCCACGATGCGGGGGTGCCGATCGTGGTCGACGGCGCCCAGTCGGTCGGGCATTTTCCGGTCGATCTCAGGGATATCGATTACATGGGCATCCCGGGTCACAAGGGGCTGCTGGGGCCCCAAGGCACCGGTGCGCTCTATATGCAGGATACGGGCTCGATCGAGCCCTCCCTCTTCGGGGGAGGGATGGTCGAGCGGGTATCACACGAGGAGGTGATCTTCCTGCCTCCACCGGCAAAATTCGAACCCGGCACCCCGAATATTCCGGGGGTCATCGGACTCGGCGCCGCAATCAGGCTCGTGGAGGCGCTTGGTGTCGGTAATATTCATGCCCACGAGATGGCGCTCGGCCACCAGATCTTCCGGGGGTTGTCTGAGATACCCGGGGTTACCGTGTACAGTCCCCCCGGGACCGGTGTGGTTTCGTTCACGGTCGCGGGGAAGAACCCGAACGCATTCGCCCGGGAACTCGATGACTACGGGAAGATCTGCGTGCGAAGCGGGATGCACTGCGCGGAACCCCTGACCCGTTCGTACCATTGCGAGGGGACGATCCGGGCATCGGTCGGGTGTTATTCCACGGAAGAGGAAGTCCGTGCCCTGGTCGATGCGGTACGTGTGCTGTCCGGCAGCGGAAAGGGTTGATCTCCCTTCCTTCTCTTCATCACCGGAGTATCCCGAATTCTCTTCCTAACAGGATAATTCTATATAAGACGAATGGCAAAGTGTCTTATACTCGCAGAAGGTTCAAGAGAAATTACGCGAGGCTCTGGAATCCGTTCGTAATGCATGTTACAAGGAGATGATGTACTGCCCGAAAGGAAGAACAACAATCCGCCGGAAGAGATCGTCAGGGTACGATTACCCCAGAAGAGAAACAGGGAATTGTTTGCGATCGCCGAACTGATGATGGGGGCCAACCACATCCGGGTCAAAGGGTATGACGGTGTCATCCGGATGGGCCGGATCAAGGGAAAGATCAAGAAGAAGGTCTGGATCCGCGAAGGCGACATCCTCATCGTGATCCCCTGGAGCTTCCAGGACGATAAATGCGACATCATCTACCGGTACACCGGGCCCCAGGTTGAGTGGCTGAGAAGCCACGGTTACCTGTAGAATATCATTTTTCCCCATCGGTCGGAGAAGGATAACTCTCTTTTCCGGGTCTTCTGATCGATGCGAATTATTTTTTTCATCAGCTCATCAGACGAACTGCTCATTGTTCTTTCTGTCTGATCGATACGGCGGGTACGTGGAGTTCGAACCGTGCACCCTTCCCGAATATCCCGGTTTCCCGTATCGTGATCCCGGTGATGGAGAGAATTTCACGGGACAGGAACAACCCCAACCCGGTATTTTTTCCGTAATCCCGGGTGAAGATCAGTTCTTTCTCGGCATCCCGGATCCCTTCCCCGTCATCCTCGCAGAAGATGGTGAGCCCGTCATCCAAGGGTACGCATGAGAAACGGATCCCCTTCAGTGCCGGTCCGCCGTGCCGGATCGCATTCTCGATGAGGTTGTAGAAGACCTTTTCGAGGAGGAGATCTGCATAGACCTCGATTCCATCGGTATCGACGATGATGGAGGGTGTGGGTAACGGGAACTGGTCTGCAGATCTCTGGATGGTCTCCCGCAGGTCCTGCCACCGCGGTGCCTCGACCCCGATCTCCTGGTAATCCCGGGAGAAGGTGATCAATTCCTGTATCGTCTGTGCAGCTTTCTCGATCCGCTCGAAATACGAGTCTTTACTCTGTCCGGCCTGGTCCTCCCGTATCAGGATGAGGTATCCCCGGATGATCATGAGCTGGTTCGTGATATCGTGGCGGATCACGCTGTTCATGAGTTTCAGACTTCGCACTCACCTGCACCAGCGCATCCTCGGCCCGTTTCCGTTCCGTGATATCACGTACGTTCGCGATGATCAATTCCCTCCCCTCGAGGGTGATCTTGCTCAGGTGCACCTCGACGTCGAATTCGGAACCATCGTCCGGGCGCCTGGCCCGCCATTCAAATAAGCGGGGGTTCCCCTCCATCACCTCCTGCCAGATGCGGGGAAGCGACTCGAGAGGATTGGAAGGGGCGGAAAGGTCTTTCGTGAGGGATAACCGGGGGATCTCGTCACGGGTCACCTGGTACAGCTGAAGCACGCGGTCGTTCGCGTCGACGATGGTCCCGTCCGGGGTATGGAGGAAGATACCGTCATATGCGTTGTTGAAGATTGCCCGCATCTTTCGCTCGGAATCGTGCATCTCCTCTTCCGCCTGGTTGCGGGAGAACTCAAATCCGATCGCCCCGACCCCGATAACGATCAATGCACCGAGAATGATCAGGTAGAGGATCTCGCCGAGGAAATTCATCCGGTTCAGAACGCGGTCCTCACTCATGTCCACCCCGACGATTCCCACGACGTCTCCCTTCGCATTCCGTACCGGTGCGTACCCCGAGAGGGTGGTCCCCCACTGGTCCGTGGCAAACTCACTCTCTACGGTATTTCCGGTAAATCCCTGGAGCATCTCCGCAGTCGGAGTCGCGTAGATATCCCCGATGGAAGCGGTTTCGCCCGGGGTATCCATTCCGTATTCGGCATCGACAATGAACTGGACGGTGTTGTTTACGTTTCGCATCGTGTAAATATACGTGATATCGGGGTTCGATTGTTCCATCGCATAGAGCTGATCCCGGATCGCGATGAATGCGGGAGATGATTCATCGCCGATCCGGAGTGTTGCGAGTGCATCCCCGTCTACCTGAGTGGCCACCACTGCGGCGAGCGTTCTTAACTCGTCCCGGGTCACCTCTTTTACGGCTGTCTGCGTCTCGATGTACAGGAAATTGAATACCACGATGGATGCTATTAAAATAATAAATAAAACCAGTATTCGTATTTTTTTGGAAGAATATACCATGTTACCCATTCTTTTGCCCTTATTCCGGGAACGAATGCGGGGAATTATTTTCTGCGGGAATCCCTGCAGAGCAGTTCCCATTCATTATTCTTGGTTTATGTTCCTTGACAGATCAAAACATCGCTGGGCTCAATAAACCATCGATGCCACCCGGAAGATCATCGTACACGCCGTACACCCGAAGTTGTAATAATCCCGATCCCGTTATTCGTTCGCCATAACGGACACCGGTTCCGTCCCCAACCTTCACCTGCCATAACAAAGGAGGGAAAAAATGATGCTCCAGAATCCCGGTATGGGAAGAGATAGGAATGGTTTTTCCGGAGGACGGGTATGTGCCGGGAACAGGTATCCCGGGCCCGATCGGAGATCCTATTTTTTGTCACTGCCTGCCGGTTTTTTCCGGGCGGCAGCCACGTTGGAAATTTTCGGGACCGTATCCAGTCCCCTGCTCCGGTGAAGCAGCATCTCGGCACGATCGAAACAGTGTTTTGCCTCGTCATTTTTCCCCAGTTCCTTATTGCAGAGCCCGATATAATTCCAGGCCTTCCAGTTATCCGGTTCCAGCTCGATCGCCCGCTCGAACGAAGGGATCGCCTGTTCTATTAAGGTGAAATCGCCGTTGGATTTTCCGATCTTTTCCCGCAGTTCTCCCTGATAATAATAGCATCCGGGATCCTTCTGGTCCAGGAAAATTGCCTGGTCGAAGCTCTGGAGGGCTTCCTCATACCGTCCCAGTTCCTTTAACGAGATCCCTTTGCCTTTCCATGCCCTCGCGTTGTCTTTTTCGCGTTCGATCGCACGGTCAAAGCAGGGGAGGGAATCTTCGAACCGCCCCTGCTGCTGTAACGCATATCCCTTCTGGAACCCCGTCATCTTATCCTTCCCAAAGATCCGGTCCATAAATCCCGCGGGTTTTTCCGAAAGATCCTTCTGCTGCTGCAACCGGGAATGTCGGACATCGGTGACGTCATGCACAGACTCGATAGCGGCGAGCAGGATTCCCTCCCGGTCATATATCCGCCTGACCTTTACCCAGAGGTATGCCTCCCTCCCCTTCAGACTTCGCCTCTCCGATCTCCGCGTTATAGGCCTCCCCCTCCTTCTTCGCCTGCGGATACTGCTTGTTCAGCACGACATCGTCGTTCTTCAGGACATAATCGATCAGGATCGGTTTCCGCTCGCCGTAGAGCGCGAGGGAATATTCTTTATTCCCTTTGTGCAGGATTTCCGCCGCTTTCACCCCCGTCAGGGTTTCCATCGCCTTGTTCCAGGCGATCACCCGTCCGAAATGGTCTATCGCAAAGGTTGCATCGGGGAGGATGTCGATAAGATCGACCGATTCCATCGTTAATTTAAGCGAGTTCTCTGCCTCCCGCCGCTGGACGGCCATCTCTATCATCTTCGCAAGCTCGGAGAACCGCCGTTGGGGATCGTCTTCCTTGGTTAAATAGAAATCCGCGCCATTGTTCAGCGCCTCCATCGCCACGAACTCCCGGCCCTTCCCGGTGAACATAATAAACGGCACCCGGTCTCCCTGCATCCGGAGCATCTTGAGAAAGACGAGCCCGTCGATCTGGGGCATCATGTAATCGGAGACGATCACATCGAACGATCGGGTCTTCAGGATCCCGATCGCTTCCGGGACGTTCCTGCTCGTCTCCACCTGCATGTAACCCGTCCGTTCGAGGAAGATGCGGGTCAGCTCGAGGACTGCCGGGTCATCTTCCACGAGGAGTACGGAGATCATATTGAGTCACGTATATTGGCTGTCGAATAGTTGATAATTAATGATGTCTTGAGCAGATAAAAGATTGGTTCTGTGAGATCACCCCTGGGGAATGATCACCGGGATGCATTGTTTTTCAGGGTATTTTCTCAATCGATTTTTCTGCGTATAACTGTCCGATAAAGATTTGGGGCGTAAAAAATTCTGCGATGTGGCTGATGTTAATATTAATCGGGGTAATTAATATGTATCTTTAAATTAACTCGTTCATCATGGTGGAAAATCTTTCGCAGGGCGGAAAAAAAGCGATAAAGATTCAGATTCCCATCTTTTTCAAACTCATGGTAAGTATGCTTCTCGTCGCGACGATTCCGGTGGTTCTCCTTGGCATCCTTTCGATCGGCGGCACGGGAAGTATCGTTGCGAATATCGGCCTTGAATCGACGATCATCCTCATTACCGCAGTTACCCTGGTGATCGTCCTGATGTGGAGCTTCTTCCTCGCAAGCAGCATCACCAATCCCATCATCCGATTGACCAACACTGCCCAGAGCATGAGCCAGGGGGAGATCAAAGCATCGGAGATCGAGGTAACATCCAATGATGAGGTCGGAGAGCTCGTCACGTCGTTCAACAAGCTGATCAACACCTACATGATCCTCGATACCCTTTCCAGGGATGATATCGGCAGGTAGCGGGAACTATGGCCGTATTACATGACCTCCTGCATAAACTGTTCATCATCAACGGGGTGACCGCTGTTGCGGTTATTACGGGCGAAGGCCGGGTGGTGGAGAGCCTGGAGACGGAGACCGTCGACGATGCGCAGCTTGCGGCGGTCATCTCGTTCGTGATGGCCGAGTCGGGTGTGATGGCCAGAAAATTCGGGAAGGAAAATCTCTCCCTGGTTTATCTGGAGTTCCAGGACCGGGTGCTGATATCGGTTCCCCTGAACGGCCAGTTTGTTATCGTCTTCATCGCGAAGCCGAACACCAATCTTGCGCAGATACATGCCGAACTGAAGAGGGACAGGGATATGATCGTCGGGGCACTATGATCGGAAACCTTCCGGAAGGTACATTTATCGGCCGCATGAAGGCCTCTATCGAATGGGTGATCTCGCATACCGCCCGGTTTGCAGGAGTAGTCATCATAACGATCCAGGATGGTTCCGGTTTTATTCTGATCGACAAAGGAAAGCCCCTCTATTATTATTTCAGGCATGGACAGCAGACCCTGGAGGGGAACAACGCGTATGATTATTTCCATAGTTTCCCGGTTATTTCGTTCGAGCTGAAACGGTACGATCCCCGGGAAATGTCCGAGGCGGATGACCAGATTCGATCAGCGGGAATAAAGCCCGTTCCGGTGGCACCCCTGAACGGGGATCTGAACACGGTCGACTTCCTGAAGAACGCTCACTCGGGAAATTTGTCGTCCGGTATCCCGGCAGCGTCCCCTGACCTGACCGATTCCGTGGAGACGGGAATTTCCCGGGAAGATACCATCCTGTTTGAAGATATCCTCGAAGATGAGATCCCGAAGGAGAAGACCGGGGAGAACACCGGAGGGAAGACCGGGGAGATCGCCAGGGGGGACCCTTCTGAGAACACCCTGGAGCAGATCGGCAAGATCACCGTGGGGTCCTCTTTGGAGAACACCATGGAGATCCCGGAGGCGAAGACCGGGGAGAGCACCCCGGACCACACGGGGGATAGCACCATGGAGATGATTGTGGAGAGCACCCCGGATAATGAGGAGGATATATCTATGGAGATGACCGTGGAGATCGCCGTCCGGCAGATCGTCTCCGACGAAACAGGGGAACGCCCCGTGATATCGCAGGACGACTACACGGACGAAGGAATGCTCTCGCGGGTGGGGGAACTCCTTCTCGGGCAGCTCGTCGGCATCCCCGGTGTTCTTGCCGTCTCTCTCTTCAACCGGGATATACATCTCCTCTCTCTTGGGGAGGTGAATCTCGAGCACCTCGTCGACGCGGCCGAGGACCTGATGTACGGCGCACGCGAGGTCTCCTCGTTGGGGGAGATGGGGCCGTTCGTGCAGATGACGCTGCAACTGCCGAGCGGGAACGTCATCATCGCACCCTACTGGGACGACTACCTCTGCATCCTGACCAGTCCGGATATCAACCTCGGCCAGATCAGGAAGATCGTCCGGCACATTCCCCCGGGACAACAGGCGATCCCCCGAAAGGCATAAAGAATCTGGGGGAAACATATCATCCGGGAAAAAGAGCGGAACCCGAGAAAAAAAATCGATCGTCAGATACGTGAGGCCGGCCGATGCATACCATTCTTGTTGTGGATAATATCCCCGCGATCGTCGACCTGATCGCACGGATGCTTGAGCAGGGGGGCTATCGGGTACTCCGCGCCGGAGGCGGCGAGGAGGCCCTCGCGGTCCTTGAAACCGCAAGACCGGACCTGATCCTTCTCGATATCGTGATGGAACCGATGGATGGCTGGGAGACGCTCCGAAAGATTAAATCGGGCGATTCCCCTACGTCCACCATTCCCGTCATGATGATGACGGTGAAGCACCTGACCGTCGAAGATGTGGAGGAGTTCGGTCCGCTGATCGAGGACTACCTCAATAAACCCATAACCCGGCGTGAATTACTGGATGCGGTCGAGCACTTTTTCCATCACCGCGACCACATCGAGGTCCAGATGCAGATCGCCGGTGAGCTGGGCGCATCCCCCGCATTAATCGATGAATACCTGTCGCTCTCCCGGATCACGGACGTGCAGCAGCACCTCATCCATATCCTCCAGCATGCCCGGACGAGCGAATTTTTCACCCCCGAACGTCGCGAGGAGTTCGTGGCTGCGATCAACCTGATGCAGAACGCGGTGAACGAGAAGATGGGCCGACTCGAAGAGATTAAAGCTGAGTTTGGGAAGATCGGGGTGACGATGTGACGGTTCTGGTGTGGCGAGTTCGATGGGTTTCAGAATAAGTTCAAAGGGTCAAGAATAAAAAATTAGGTGATTATGTAACTTCGACCCCTACCAACATGTAAACCTAGGAGGAGATCATATAAATCTTGCTCCCGGTGATTATATCTCCATTCCATTTCTTTGATGTAATAGAGAAATTTCTCTTTTGAGATCCCATGATGTTTAATCAGCCTCTCCTTCGCAAAGGACCAGAATCCCTCTATACCATTGAATAGACCTTTCCCTGCTTGAATTTGAATGAATGATCGATACTCAAATGTCTAAAACCGCAAAACATGAGAGAGTCATAACCCCGCCATCTGTCGGTGTACACAATAGACCCTCTTCTCACTCGTTTCACAGTTTCCGTCATAAGCGACTCAGCTTTTACATCCTGAATGATGTTAACTGAAACCTTTTCTCCTCGTTCCAGGATCCCGAATACGATGGTCTTGTGACCCGCACCCCTACCCCGTTTCCCTTTTCTTTTACCACCAAAGTACGATTCATCTGCTTCAATCTCTCCCTTCAGGATCTCATCATATTTCGCCAATTCTTCTGCGATAACCTGGCGAAGCAGATTAAATCCTTTGAGGGTAGTTTCATAGCTTAAGTTCAATTCACTCGATGCATTTTTCGCAGATATCGACAATTCAAACAGTTTAATCAAATATAACCATTTTGAAGGAGAGATATTCATCAGTGAAAATTTTGTATCTTTCAGGGGCCAGCAAATCCTGTTTGCATTGCTTGCACCGGATTCGTTTACTGCCCATGAAATAATATTGGTTAGAATTGCAATAGGAACAGAATCGTTCCCCGATTCTACCCCAGAGGTATTCAAGAGCCTGATTATCATCTGATATCAGTCTCCCGAATTCCTTCGTTTCCATGTGTTGCATAGGATCCATCCTTCCTTAAGGTTAGGGGTGGACTCTACACAATCGCCAAAAATTATTCTTAAAAATATCCAGCGCAAATCTTTCGATGGAATGGTTCTCTCAAATGATAAATTTTTTAAATCATTGATTTTTTTATAATTCTGTTGAAATTCTCGAGGAAGTTTCCTTCAAAAAATAACTCACGTCAATATTGTTAACCCGTAACGGATAATTGTTTTAAAAAATTATTATAATGAGAGGATAGTCACATTATAGGTCTTTATTACGAGTTTTTCCACATCCGGGTCGAGAATAAACGTCGAATAAAATGCATCACTATCAACAGGTTGCATTTTTAATGAAGGGCTGTTGAAATAGTTACGCCATGCAATATTGTAATTATTCTCATTATCCGCTTCGTATTTCACTGTTACAGAAGAACCTGACGGGACATCGTACGTGGTTTGTTTTGCATCCACAAGTTTCATCCTGACGGTCCCTATAGCGGTTTGTGAGAAATCATCCGAGGCGTTCAAAGTGATGAACGACATAACGAAGGTGTTTGGTCCACCCGTTGGTTCGTCATAGAACCAGCGGGGTTCCGCAAGCATGGCCGACCCAGTGGGGGAACTCCAGTACCGGACATGGACCGCACCGTTCTCAAGACTTATCGTGGCTGTTCCATCCTGGGAATTATAATTTATCTCCCCCGGTGAGAAAGTGCCTTGTGGTACCCCATCTATATCGACAGTAAATTTCGATTTCAAACCAGCACCAATTTCCGGTTCCTTTTGAATCGACATCGTGCCTCCTGCCACCTGAAGAGTTGTTTCCTTGTAAGGAACAATTTTATACGTCAGGCTATTCAGATCATTCTGGATCACGATCATATTTCTTTCCATATTTCGGACATTCGTGTTCTGCTGTTCCTGAAGGAGCATCGGATACCCATAAAGGGTGACCAGAGCAATCCCAAGGGTCATTATTCCGAAAAGGAGGATGAAACCGATAGCCTCTGATACTCCGCTCTCAAAAAACAATTCATTATCTTGTCGTTTCACGATGGACACCCGCCTCCCGTAGAATTATAACACATCTGATTGATTCCACCGCTTGAAGTACTTCCTTTCAATCCTAATGTAGAACCAATACCCGCAAGAGGGATCTCAATTTCGAGGAGATCTCCCGATATCAAAATTTTCTCCTTCCCGTATCCTCCTTCCGATTGTTGTATATCAACCATATACCCCTTTCCTGCAATATCATCAGGGATGTTAAAGTTGGTCACGACCAGGCCTTCTTTGTTTTGAACATAGGGAGATATGACGTAGAGATCGACCATTCGAGTGCTCACCCCATTTCCAACGTCGATATATGCGTGGTGTGTCAGGGTATATAGGGGATTCTGGATGAAGACCGGATAAACGGAAAGAAGAATTATTGTTATGAATAAAAGGAGCATACCGGTTATCAGAATATATTCGACCAGACTGGCGACCCCATCTTCCCATTGATCACAGCTGAACGATCTCATGATATCTGGTCACTCCATTATTGTAATTTATTATCAGCGAATCGGATGTTTCACTAATACCAACAACAGCATACTTCCGTGATAACGAAAGGCTAGTGATATCTTTATTCACTTCTGTGAGATCCGTGGTCATATTCCGCGATTCGAATACCTCACTTCGCAGATCCTGGATATCCGACTTGGGAAAGTCGAGAACGCTTTCCGCAGTTGTCTGGCCAACCAGGGTTGATTGATTTACAATTATCGCTAAGAAAAAAATGCTGACGCTGATTATAAATCCCATAAGTAATATCCATTGTCCATCCTCATTTATCAGTCGCGCCACATCAAAACCTCCAGTAAGACAGATTGTGATCGTGTTTTATCGATCGGAAGGGACGGGTTAATTCCTGTTACATTGGTTACTAAAACCCGCCGTGTAACCTTTACCGTATGCTCATGGCCGGTTACATCTCCTGTCAAGCCCGAATGAGAAAATGGATAATGATCGATCGTATCGTCATCGATTTTGCGATAATATACATCGGAACTGAATTTTATCTCTTCTGCCCAATTCTGTGAATTTGCTTTGGACAATGTTGAGAATGCCGTCCTGAATGCATCCGTATCATTTGTGCGGATATAGACTTCCAATGGGCTTTCCATGGTATCATCGAGGGGTGTATCCATAACAGCCAGAACATCTTCACCGAGTTGTTCCTGTTGCATATCGAAGATATGAGTATCTCCCGGGGTAAAGACGGTCGTCGTACTGATGATCAAATACGCCGTTACGATCATGAGTATCCCGGCAGCAATGCCTTCAATAGTGTAGAGAATGCCTCCATCGTTCACCATATTCTCACCTCCAGGACTGCAGGAGTAAGAACGGTGCGATCGAATTCGGATGTTGTGATATCAGGGTTGTAATCATAACCGTAGTCTCCCACGAGGTATGTTCCGTTTGTTAGATTACGAATGGTCATTTTGACATCGATTGAATCGACAGGACCGATATTCGGGAAGTATCTGCGGGTAAAATAACCCGGCTCAATCTCAATATATGTTCTATTATTTACCGGTTCATCCATGGCGACGCCGATATCAGGGAATCGCTTTACATAGTTGGGATCATCGTAATTTTTAAGAAGAATGGTCGGAGAATCCGGTTCGGGATCTTCGCACGTGGGGGAACAGACCTGTAGATAGGTCATATGATACGTATCCGATCCGTTGATGCCTTTCAGATTGATAACCGTCTGCTCCACTGCCGGATAAATCATATACGCGGGATCTCCTTGAGAAATATTCCGGAAACTGTAGGTCACCGTGATTTTACCTGATTCATTCTTTACGGGTAAGTTTGTAAGGGTGAGGCCTGTGGTTTTCTTTACAAGGACAACCCTCCTGATGTATCCCGTGGAGGTATTATCTGGTATTTGGCTTCCAACATAAACTGGATTGGATCCATCTAGCATCATGAAAGAGATGTTGAACTGGTAAGGATAATCCCCGAATATGATCTTGTCTTTATAGAAATCTTGGTCGTAATTCGTTGAATTAAAGAATTGTGTTATTTTGTGTGACATAAGCACGCGGGGGGGAGTATCATAATAATACCTTGGGAGCATCAATCCCATTCGGAGTGTATTGCTCTCATGATATTGATTGTAATATTCTGGATAGATGAGATCCCAGGAATAACGGTCCGGTGCTATATACGAAATCCCAACTGTCTCGTCAATCTCCCCTGGGTCCTCGACAAGAATCACCCCTGTCCGGTATGCAACTGCATCGAAATCAATGGTCTTGCTCTGGAGTCCGATTAGAAGCGCAGAGGTCATCGTTGCCACAATGGCGAAAGCAATCAAAAATATCGATAACCCGACAATGAAATCGAGGGATGACTGAGCAGAGTCGTCAAGAGAGATTGATTTTACCATTATGGACTTTTTATCAATCATTTCTCGTATATCCTCTACTACCAGATTCCTCTGAAATATATATAAGGCATGCGTAAAACTCTCTGATTAATCTTCTTCATGGCGATTAAATTATTAAAATAAAATAATATTATAAATTATCACGGAAAAATTTTCTATTTATAAATAGATCCTCATTTTTAGATAGTTATATTAAGATGAATATTATATCAAGAGTGAGGCTTAAGAGAGGTGGTGTGGGGGATGACCTACGTACGGACAGTTATACTCGTAATTCTGGTCTTCGGATGTGTAATATATTCTGCGTCGGCACTTACTCCGGACGATATACGGATATTCAATAGTAGTAAGAGATGGGTAGTCGCAAATGGATCAGATAGTGCAAATATCACGTTGGTAATGTTCAATTTGAGCACAGGGCAACCAGTCAACAACTCGTATGTCACTTTTTCCGTGAATGATTCGCTTCTTGGTACGGTATCGTCCCCGTCTCCGATAATCAATGGAACTTCCAGGACAACGTTCCACACAAAGATAAAAAGCGGAACTGCACTCATAACAGCCAACATTTCATATTACACAAATGATTCAGACCCAAACTCGTTAAAATCAATGAATCTGTCCCTCACCCAACTTATCGATCATGATATACCGGCAAAAATTCCATCGGGGGGAATAATTCTCCCACCGGATGGCGAAGAAAGGGTTGGAAACTACACTCCCATTGGGATACTCATTCAGGATAATCATGCGAACCCTGTAGATAATCGACGTGAAGTGGATGAAGGACGAGAAGCGGAAAAAGTCCTGTTCTCAGTGACAGGATCCCCTGGCGCGCCAAATTCTACTGCTTACTTCATGCCCGGGGCGGTAAAAAATCTCACGGCAGAGGTTAATGGGACCGGATGGGCCATGACAACATTTCGTCTTGACATTCGCCCCGGGCCGAACATCATCAAAATTGATCCATTGACGTTTGTTCCAGACCTTAAAAGGACAATCTTCGGGGTTGCAGATGGCATGCCATGGTTCATCACCAGTAGGATTTCCACTAGTGAGGGTTTTGAGAGAAATTATACCCTTGCCGACGGGATACAGAAATTTTATATTCTCTATAAAGTTGAAGACGAATACCACAATGGTGTCCAATTGAAGGATATCCTAATCAATACTGATATCGGTGAAAACTCCATAGTAACCACCAATGCAACAGGATATATTGGGATCGATTATGGTCCGAAATCCGATATGGGAGATGTTTATATTACGGCTAGAACCGCCCAAAACTCTTCAGTATGGATTTCTGATTTGGTCCGGTTCGTCAATCTCACTGCAAATGATATGATTTTTACCGCAAGTCCTCAATCAATGGCCAGTTATGACGCAAAAAAAAGTAATGCCACGCTACAAGCACTGGTCATCGATTCGGAGGGAAATCCAATTCCAACCGGTGAACGAGTGAAATTTACATTGTCGAATATCCAGGGTGATATTCCTAATATGACAGCTCAGCCGAGTCTGAGGAATGAAACCGACAGTGGGAAAAGTGTTGTATGGGCTACTACCAACGATCTGGGCATTGCAACTGTTTACTTGAAGCCATGTTCATTTATGGATAACGAAAGTGCCCAAACGTTCAAGGTCCAGGCAACCGCAACCTGTACGGTGGCCGCAGAATGGGTTAATCCAAATGGCACGATAATTGTTCGCTATATACCTTTCACCTTCAAGAATTATCCCTATCTTTCTGTAATGACCTCAGTTGATCAATCAAAAGTGAATGTATCAGGGACTGTAAATGTGACATTGACCCTGAAAGGTGATGGGTTTTTACTTGATCCAAAACCCGTCGATGTAATGCTGGTGATTGACAAGTCAGGAAGCATGGAAAGTTATCAGATTTACGATGAAGTTACAAAGAAATACATCAGCCGCATGCAAGCTGCAAAGAATTCTGCAAATAATTTCACCTATCTAATGAACAGTACAACGGACCGAATTGGTCTTGTGGCCTTTGATTTTGAAAGTACATCTGCTCCCAACCAATCGCTGACAAATAATTTCCCCGGAGTTAGGTCAAAAATCAATGCTCTAGATCCAAATGGTGGTGCCACCGCTATGCGTTCTGGTATCAAGAGGGCTTTGGATCATATGATTGCGAATCCCAATTCAGATCCCCGGGCAATTCGGGCAATTATTGTAATGACGGATGGCAATTGGAATAATGGCGGGAGCCCACTCGCTGTGGGAAAAGGGTACTCTTTCAATAGTGAAAGCTACGAAGAACGTGATTTGGGAGTCCACGACAGTTATTGGAATAAAGGGTTTACTGGATGGGCAAAATATTTCGAGGAAATTGATTATCGCTGGTATGATGGGTTAGGTGGTAACATTACTGGGAGATTCAATAATGTCCCCGTGGTGTATGAACCTGCGGAATACGATGCTGCGAGCGGCGCATTTGTTGGTCCAATCGATATTCGTAACCAGAGTGATGTTTATTATTGTACTGATGGGCAGTTCACAAATCAAAATATGTCCATATATGCAGACAATAATGGCATTAAAATTTATGCAATTTCTTTTGCGATGAATATTCCCCAAGAGGAACGAGATGCTCTTACCACTTTAGCAAATTCTACGGGAGGATTTTACCGGCACGCACCTACATCCCAGGAATTGACCGAAATTTATGCAATCATTGCAGGAGATCTCAGAAAACATGCAGGAGTTAATACCACATCCAATGTCAGTTTCCAGAATGTGGTGGTCAAGAACGTCACTGTTCCGGGGGCGGATACCTTTGATTATCAATTTATTAACGGAATTTCAACATTCATTGAACGCTGGAAGACGGGATTCAGCCCAACCTATCAGACAACCCGAAATGATACCCAGAATTGGACAACCCACCATTCATTCAACTTTAACGACATTGGCACGATGGATATTAACGACAATTGGCAGGTGACATTCAGTCTTCGCGTGCTCAGGGAAGGGGATATTCACGTATTCGATCCCGACTCCGTTATCACTTTCGATGATGGAACAAAATCGTTACACATCCCTGATACTGTCATAAATGCAATAGCTAACCTCAGAAATGAAAGTTTTGACTCAGGAGAATTTTATGAAGAGGGAATAAACGTCACCCAAATTTCTTCGACCAGGTATGAATGGACATGGAATAGAACATATACAGGAGAAAAGCCCGTTCAGGAATACTATTTCATCTCTCTTGACGGGGGTTACCAGTGGACACTTGTCGGAGATACCCTTCTTAATGCAGAGGAAGCCAGGAATGAGGTAGTAGGTCATTTCATTTATGATATTCAGAATTTACTCCCTCATGGAGCTGATTTATCCGAAGTAACCGTTGATTTCAAACTAAAGGCATATGCAATTGATTCAGCATCCCCGCGAGCACCGAGGGGACCACAGATTGTGAGATTGCCCACCAATGTTACCTATATTACCCTTGAATAAACAAAATCTCAATTTTATAAGATTTAAAGTCAGATTTTTCCGTAAATTATAAGGAATTTAAAAAATGTTCTTTGTCGAGTTATATAAAAAAACCGCTCACCAGAATATTTCTTCTCCCGTTGTTGCATTAAATGTATATTCGAATATCTTTCCCGGATGATTTCCTCTAAGATAATACACACCATTTCGTAATTCCAGTTCATCAATAGAAGATATCCCATTATTCGTCAGATCCAAAATCAGCGGTTTATGGTTAATGAATAAATCTTCAGGATGAAGAATTGTTTTCAGATCTATTGCAGTATCCTTACTACTCTCTTCCCATATCATGGTGTAAAACCGCCCCTGAGTGCAGATAAAATAAAATGGATCTGTCGAATTTACCGACAATACCCAAATTTGGGCGCGCCCGTTACTATCCAGGTCTCTCCCGATAATGTTATGGATGGTATAGCCAGGTGCGTCTCCCATCCCCAATCCTATATCATCATCATTGAGTATGTCAATAGCCGAATCTAACGTTAATCTTTCAGCGCTTAATTTATCTATTGAAACAGGGGTGCCTGAATCATCGGGGATAGATGAGTTCTTGGAATTGCATCCTGTGGAAAAAATAAAAATGAGCAATAATGATACAATAGCCAACTTGAAGAAGTTTTTAGGGAGAGATCCTGTCATCATTACTGGAATTAGAATATATGATTGATAAACATAACGGAAAAATGAGATGAACGAGAATTAAATCAAGAATCAAATGGATGCTCTTTCTTGATAGCATAATTCATATTTTAAAATGAAACCCGTGACCCCTGCCATCGCTCGCGAGCTCGCGAAGGAAGAGTTCACCCTCGCAGAAAAAGTATGGGAAGAGTACCGGCAGCAGAAAGCGGATCCTGTTGCGGACCGGATCTTCGGGGTGTTTGTCGGGGGAAAATGTGTCGGGGTGGCCCGGTGCAAGCGGCATGCAGACGGGCTCGAGGTCGACGGCGTCTTCGTCCTCGAAGAGTACCGGGGGAGACACCTCGCGGACCTGGTCGTCGGGGAGCTCGTGAAGGGGTGCGGGAACGATGTTCTCTTCATGCACTCGACGCTCGCACTCGTCAATTTTTATAAAAAATTCGGGTGGCGGCCGATCCCTGAGACCGAGCTCCCGCCCACAATCAAGGAGCGGCTGATCTTCTGCCTCGGGGAGATGGAGGGGTGCAACGCGGTCCCGATGCGGCGCGAGCCGACGCGGTGAAGCAGGGGGAAAGTCAGACACCACTGCGGGAGATATACCCGTGTGATGTGCAGCGGCGAATGACTCATGCATGAATTGGTAAAGGAGGTCTACCTTTTCCCTGGGCTCCGTACCGGGCCTTCCTCGAGGAAGGCCGTATCGCCACGAAACAGATTGCCTGTTAGGATAAGGAAAATGTGTATAATCTCATGATGCCAATTTACTCGTATGAAATATACGGTTGTCCTCGAACCACAGGAAGAGGGTGGGTATACCGCCCAGTGTGTGGAGTTACCCGGGGCCATCAGCCAGGGCGAGACGAAAGAAGAGGCACTCAATAACATCAAAGAGGCAATCGAACTTATTTTAGAAGTCCAGCGCGAAGAGCTCCATAAGAAGACTCATACATTCCGATCGGAAATAATCAAAGTTGACGTGGCGGATGTCTCGTAAACTTCCGGTAGTCTCCGGGGAGAAACTGGTTAAGCTTCTTACGAGAGAGGGCTTTGAAATCCGGCGGCAGAGTTCAAGCCATATCGTCCTGCAGAAAGGGTGGCGTGTATTTTCAGTGCCCCTTCACAAGGAGTTAAAGAAAGGCACTCTTATCGCAATCCTGAAGCAGGCAGATATTACGGTCGAAGAATTTAAACAATGGTTCGCCTGATTCTGTGGAGCGATCAAGCAGATGAAAGGTTCAGATCAATCATAACAAAAAAATCTTATATCCCCGGATCATTTTTCAGCCCGGGGAGATAAAATCCCAAAACATATCTCCCCAAATATTGCCTGTTTTCTGGGAAAATCCCCTGTTTTACGTTGAATACCCCCCCCTCAATAGCCGGTAGAACGATGCCTCTCCGACGTTTTATGCGACCCCTGACACTCTGGCTCTGTATTCCCCGCTATTAAGCATCTCTTTTCTTGAGTATCCTGCTGTTATTTCTTATTCAAGGGCGAATGAGGAGGATTTCAGATGACGGTGTTCACGGACCTGCTTTTTAGCGGCAGGGTTCTAAGGTCCAGGATGAAATTTACCTGAAAGAAGGTTTTTGGGGGCTCCATTCTTCTCATTTCAGGTTAGGATCGGAATAATAGAGGACGAGATTCCAAAGTAATTATTGAAGAGATCATTTTCCCTTCATCGTCGATTAACATTCAGGGGTAAATTAGGCCTCGAAATGGAGATTAATCCTCAGAATATCCAGCGTTTTACGGTGCGTACAATGTTAAATGTCCGGTCGAACAGTCCGTGCCACGACGTAATATGCGACCCAAAATTTCGCGCTTTGTATTCTCTGCTATTAAGCACCTTTTTCATGCCTTTTTATGACATCATTCCTGGTTCAGGGGCCTATATAAGGAGATATTGTTGTCGGTATTCACCGGGAGACCGGTGAGCCAGAGATACAACCCGAAATCCGGGAAAATACGCCCGAAATGAGGTTTTCCGGATGCCATTCTCCCGATCCCGGGTTATGTTTTTGATGAGTATTTCCGGAATAAAGTCCTCCGGAAAGTATCCTTACCGCAACAGGGAATGGTTATCCGTTAAAATTCTGCAAGTGAAGTGGGGAAGTCCGAATGACAGATAGGTGACCTGCATGACCTGCCTCGAACTATTATTCAATCCATCCATACCCGCATGTATAATATTCTCATGGCAGCAATTCAGGAATATGAGTCCAGCACCCTCTACATTCATCTCTCTGTTACGCCCCGGGCGCTCTGATTTTATCGCGACCATGACCCCGGAAGAGAGGGCGATAATGGATCGGCACCTCTTATATATCGATGAGCTCGCCGGAAAAGGAAAGGTCATTCTTGCCGGTGCAGCCACGGATGGGTCGGTTGGCCTCCTCGTCTTCCAGGCGGATTCGGCCGAGGAAGCACAGCAGATCCTTGATGACGACCCGGTCGCGAATTCAGGGATCGGCCAGCTCGAGCTCCACCCGTTCTGGGTCGGGGTACACGCGAGCCGTTGATGCACTTGGAAATAATTTTAGAGACTGCGTAGGGATCTTTAAAAAAAAAATTCTGAAATGTATAGCTTCATTGACGGGATGTTCTTAAAAGAAAATATTTTAGATGCACCATTGTTCGACTGTTCTGAATAACGAAAACTTACTAAAAATATTTTAGGAATTCTCAATGACCGGATGAGATAGGATATTCACTCAATAATTATTTCCCGAAATAATACTCTTCGGTCGCTGAAGGTCTTCCCCCCGCAAATATTTCATAATAACCAAACCTTCCATAATCTGAAACAAAAGAGGAACTCCGGATACTGATATAACGATGATACCGGAACGATCCTGAAGCCTCGAAAACAACTCCCCCAAAAAATTTTCGATTACCTTCTCCCCGCGAGAAATCCTGATAGAACGGTATCACGGCGCAACCAAATCCAGCGACAGCATCATCTCGGGGGAGACCGGGCCCTGCGACCGGAGGAGCCGCATCGTCTGGCGGAGCTTTGCCCGGAGGCGCTGGTTCTCGGACTCGAGCCGCCTGACCCGGCTGTAGAGGGGCTCCTTCCCACCCGCACCGCAGAGGCTCGCGATGTACCGCCGGAGGAGCCGGTCGGCCGGGTTCTGCTGGCGCGGGATCCATTGGATATCGATCCTTAATTCCTTCTCGAGGATCAGGTGCTGGATCTCGGCACCCTTCCGGATGAATGAAGGGTTCCGGGTCTGGTTCCCGGTCGTCAGGTGCCAGACGACCGCCTGGCTGTCCGTCTTCACGCGGGCGGAGGCATGGTGCGGCAGGTTCTCCAGGGCGAGGATCACCGCGTTGAACTCCGCGTCGTTGTTCGACGCCCCCTTCTCGTACATGAAGTAGACCTCGTCGTCCGGGAAGAGGGCGACGCTGTGCCCGTCCCCGCTCCCGTCGACCGTGATGTCGATCCGGTCCGGCATCGCCGGTCCGGGGTGCCTCTCCGGGGAGAAAAGGGCCGAAACCGGGAGCGTTCCATCGCCGTAGGCAAAGAAGAGAGCGCGAGGGGGGAGGGAGAGGGTATGGATAAAATCGCAATCACGGGACTCGGTTTCGCGATGCAACCGGGTTACTCTCCTCGATCGTTAGAAGGAGATGTACGTACAAATATTTAATTATTGTGTTTGGATCGCCAAAGTCCGCCCGGCGATGGCCGGTTTTTATGATCCGGAAGCCCTACCGGACGATCTTCGCGATCGGGATCTCGAGGATGTCCTCTGCCCCTGCATCCTTCAGCCGCGGGATGAGCTTGTTCACCATATCCTTGTGCACCACCGTCTCGATGCTGTAATAGTCGATCCCGTGGAGACGGCTCACCGTCGGTTTCTTGAGGGCCGGGAGTGCCGCGACCACCTGCTCCATCGACCCGGCCGGCACGTTCATCGAGAGGAGCACCTGGTTCCGGGCATCGAGGACCCCGTACAGGAGGGTGACGATCTCCTCGATCTCCTTTTTCTTCACCGGGTCCTCGAAGCTCGCCTTGTGTGCGATCGCCACCGTGTAGGACTCCATGATCTCCCCGATGATCTTCAGGCCGTTCCGCCGGAGCGTCGTTCCCGTCTCGGTCAGGTCCACGACGACATCCATCAGGTCGGGCACCTTCGCCTCCGACGCCCCGTAGCTCGGGAAGAGCCGGATCGGGATGCCGAGCTTCCCGAAGTACTGTTTCGTCATCACCGGGTACTCGGTGGTGACCCGGCTCTCCGGCCGGATCTGCCGGACGTCGTCGATCGGTTCCGAGGCGTGCACGGCAACGACGATCCGGACGTTCCCCTGCCCCGTCTTGCTGTAGGAGAGGTTCGCGACCTCCTTGACCGATGCACCGGTCTCCCGCACCCAGTCGAGGCCGGTGATCCCGAGGTCGAAGTACCCCATCTCCACGTAGGTCGGGATCTCCTGCGGACGGAGGATCTTCATCTTCCCGATCCGGTCGTCGTCGATACGGGGACTGTAATCCCGGTCGGTCCGTTTCACCTCGAGGTCGGCCTCCCTGAAGAGCTGGAGGGTCTGGGCCTCAAGGCTTCCCTTGGGCAGTGCGATGCTGATCATACCAGAGAAGAAGGATTTCGGGAATGATAAATAGGTGACGGTCAGTCGAGCGTGTGCACCACGAGCCCGGAGAGCAGTTTCGGCTCGAACCAGGTCGATTTCGGGGGCATGACCCCGCCCGCGTCCGCGACGGCGAGCACCACGTCCACCCGGACCGGCTGCATCGAGAACGCGACCGAGAATTTCCCCCGGTCGACGAGCTCCTCCAGGTCGGCGAGCGGGCGGGCACCGCCGAGATACTGGAGCCGCCGGTCGCCCCGGGGGTCGGTGATCCCGAGGATCCCGGTCAGGACCTGTTCCTGGAGGACCGAGACGTCCAGGCATTCGATCGGAGAGCGGGCGGGATCGACCGGGGCGGAACATTCGTACCACTCGCCGGAGAGGTACATGTGAATGACATGGTACCGGGATGCCGGGCTGATCCGCGGCGGGATATGGTACGCCCCCGTATCCACCGGACCACAGGGGCTCACCCGGAAGACGGTCGCCATCCGTTCCCGGAACGCACCGGGGGTGTACGGGCCGAGGTCGGTGACGAGCCGGCTGTACCCGTGGATCCTGACCTCGTCATGGGAGAAGAGCACCCCCATGAAATGGCCCGACTCCTCCGTGTAGCGCCCTTCGGCCTGCCGCCTTTCCGCGACATTGACCGCGGATTTTGCCCGGTGATGCCCGTCCGCGATGTATACCCGGGGAATATCCGAAAAAAGCCGCGTTAACCGGTCGAGGTCTCCGGGTTCGCGGATGACGAAGATCTCATGCGTCGCCCCCGATGCATCGCATACCCGGGTCGCGGGCGCCCTGCCCGTGAGGCAGGCATCGACCGAGGCACGTACCCCGCCGGTCTCCCGGTAGAAGAGCACGACCGGCCCCGTCTGCGCATTCACCGTATCGATGTGGGCGGTCCGGTCGACCTCCTTATCGTACCGCGTCTGCTCATGCCGCCGTATCCGGTTCTCCCGGTAATCGTCGACGGAGAGGCAGCAGCAGAGGCCGGTGTAGACCGCCGTCCCCCAGGTGACCCGGTAGATGTACATCGAAGGCGAAGCGTCCCGTTTCATCATGCCGCTCGCGATCATCTCATCGAAGGTCTCGCGTGCCTTCCGGTATACCGCGGGGTCGTGGGGAGGGAGATCCGGGAGCTCCGCATCGGCGCGGCTCACCCGGAGAAAGTTCATCCGGTTCTCCCTGATGCACTCGCGTGCCTCGTCCATGCTCACGACATCGTACGGTACAGCGGCGATATCCTGTGCCCGGCCGGGATCGGGCCGCACACCGGCAAACGGGAAGATCTCTACCATGGGACCGGGCCACACTCTTAATATTCATTTTCTTGCCGGACTATATTATAGCAATGACCAGTGAGCCGGAACGGCAGTTTACAACCGGAAACGGGATCAGGATCCGGAGGGCAGGTCCCGGGGACATCCCCGGGATGACCGCCATCGAACAGGAATCATTTCCGGATCCCTGGGATGCGGCGATCCTCGCGGAGACGATCACCTATTTCAAAAACACCGTCTTTGTCGCGACGAAAGGAACCGCCGTCATCGGGTTCATTGCCGGGGGGCTCGAGGACACGGGGGAGGAGATCTACGGGCACATCTGTAACCTCGCGGTCACCCGGGAGTTCCGGAGATCCGGGATCGGGCGGATGCTCGTCGCACGGGAGGAGCACCAGTTCGCATCCGAACTCGCGTCCGCCGTCCAGCTCGAGGTTCGCCGGTCCAACCGGGTTGCACAGGAGTTCTACCGGCGGCTCGGGTACCGCGAGGTCTTCCAGATCGCCGGGTACTATCTCAACAACGGGGAGGACGCGATCGTCATGATGAAGTGGTTCCGGTTCTGAAAAAGATCTGATTCTCTTCATTACCTGAAACAAGGGCCATCATCTCTTCCCCGTGATTCTCTTCATTCCCCACATGCAGCCGGAGCATGAATGGCCATCATCTCTTCCCATGATTCTCTTTATTCCCCACATGCAGCCGGAGCATGAATGGCCATCATCTCTTCCCATGATTCTCTTTATTCCCCACATGCAGCCGGAGCATGAATGGCCATCATCTCTCCTCCCCGTGATTCTCTTCATTCCCCACATGCAGCCGGAGCATGAATGGCCATCATCTCTTCCCCGTGATTCTCTTCATTCCCCACATGCAGCCGGAGCATGAATGGCCATCATCTCTTCGCCTGATCCCCTTCATTCCCCGCAACCGGAGCATAAAGGAACCATTTATAAAAAAGGATTAGCGGAGGATCATTTCCCCCGTCCGAGAGCCTGGTGCGCACGGGCGAGGTGCTGGGCGGCAAGCGCCCCGAGGAGGGAGAGTTCCCCTGCGAGGACGGCGCACGCGACGATCTCCGCGAATTTTCGCGCATGGGACCCCGGTGGTGTTCCTCCGCCGGCCACGCCGAGGAGGGAGAGGCATTCCCGCTGGGTATCCAGGCCGGTGCCCCCGCCGACCGTGCCGAGCGGGAGCGACGGGAGGGTGACCGCGACGTACACCCCCGATGCAGTCGTGTCCACGGTCGTGATGCAGCTGCTTCCCTCCACCACGTGTGCCGGGTCCTGGCCGCACGCGATGAAGATCGCGGCAACGACGTTGGCCGCCTGCGCATTGAAACCCAGGGATCCCGCACGCGCCGAACCGACCAGGTTCTTCCGCATGTTCACCTCGGCGATGGTTGCCGCATCGGATTTGAAGACCTCCCGGACGAGCTCGCCGGAGAGCGCGACCCCGGCGACGACACTCCGTCCCCTCCCCCGGACCAGGTTGATCGCCGCGGGTTTTTTGTCGGTGCACATGTTGCCCGAGAGGGCGACGAGCCGGGCACCGGTCGCTTCGCTGATCAGGTCCGCGATCCGCGCACTCGCGATCGTGACCATGTTCATCCCCATCGCATCCTTCGTATCGAACTCGAAGCGCACGAAGACGTTCGTACCGGTCACGATCGGTACCGCGTCGATCAGGCGGCCATGGGAGGTCGTGGCCGCCGCCGCTTCGCAGATCCGGTCCCGGTGCGCATCGACCCAGTCGGCGATCTCCTTAGCGTGAACGACATCCCGGGCCGCGAAGACCGGTGCCCGGGTCATGCCGTCACGGAGGATACGCGCCTCCGCACCCCCGGCCCGGGTGATCGCCCCGCACCCCCGGTTCACCGATGCGACCAGCGCACCCTCGGTCGTGGCAAGGGGGACGTAGTACTCCCCGTCCGCGTATTCGCCCCGGACCCGGAGCGGACCGGCGACCCCGACCGGCACCTGCACCGCCCCGATCATGTTCTCGCAGTTCTTCCTGACCACCTGGTCGATGCCGATGGTGTATGAGCCGAGCTGGGGCAGGGCCGTTCCCGTCTCCCGCTCGATAAAAGTCCGCCGCACGAGGACCGCCTCGTCGGGAGGAAGGGACTGCTCGAGCGCGTAGAGCCGGAGTGCCCCGGACTTCAGCCGGTGAATATAGGTCTCCCTGTCTGGATCATCGTTCATGGTTCCCGATCAGGTACTGGTTCCGGGGTCATTTTATGGTATTGACCGGTCTCTCCGGAACCGAAGAGTTTTAGCCCCTGCCCGGCGCTATGGAGCTGAAGATCTGATGCCCGGACGGCAGTGGTATCTGGAGGTGGCGCGGGAACGGGCTGAGGAGGTACGGAGATCGCTTTGGGAATCCGGGCTCCTGGACCGGTCCCTCCGTCCCCGGAGCGAGGGAGATACGGTACTCTTTCCGGTCGTCCGGTGGTGCGAGGGAGCCCGGGAAGGGGAGTTCGAGGTGCATACCCCGCCTGTAATGCTGCCGCGGCACGAGCTGATCGGCGGTATTGCCGTCATGCAGGAACCGGACCGGGAGGCGGCCGCGGTCCTGCTCGCATCGCGACCGTCGCTCCACACGGTCCTCTTCGCGGAGAGCGATGTCGAAGGGGAGTACCGGACCCGCCGGTTCACCGTGCTTGCCGGGGAACCGACCACCCGGACCCGGTACATCGAATATGGCCACCGGTTCCGGATCGATCTCGGCCAGGCCTATTTTTCCGCCCGCCTCTCGGAGGAGCGGCAGCGGGTCCGGAGACTGATGGGTACGGACGAGATCGTGCTCGACATGTTCGCCGGGGTCGGGCCGTTTGCCATCACCCTCGCCACACAGGCACGGCTGGTCGTCGCCGCCGACATCAATCCGGGAGCCGTGCGGCTCATGGAAGAAAACCTCCTCCTGAACCGGACGAAGAACGTGATCCCCGCCCTCATCGATGCGTCCCGTCTCCCGCTCATCGTTCCCTGGCGGTTCGACCGGATCATCATGAACCTGCCGATGGAGGCGGGCCGGTATCTCCCGGAAGCCTTCCGGCTCTGCCGGCCCGGCGGGATGATCCACCTCTATGCACTCCAGGAAGAGGAGGGGGCACACCTCGCCTGTATCCGGCAGTACCCGGTCTCATCCGTCTCGGAACGGCAGGTCCGGAGTTACTCGCCGGGGCGGTGGCATGCGGTGTACGATATCACGACAGAGGGATAAGGAAAGGGCGAATCCGAAAAAAAGGCGGTTATGAGACGGGAACAAATTTCGTCCCGTAATTTATGAAACGGGAACGAACTTCGTCCCGTAATGGATGAAACGGGGAACAAATTTCGTCCCGCAATTTATGGGACGGGAACAAACTTCGTCCCGTAGTGGATGACCCCGCTCTCGCCATCGGCCATGATCCGCCGGAAGACCGGCCGGACCTTCATCCCGATCGCTGCCGCTTCCGGGGCACAGACGACCTGGCCGGTGAGCCGCGGACCCTCGTCGAGGCGGATGATCGCGAGGACATACGGGGTCGCCTGTTCAAACTGCTCGCTGGCGGTCCGGATGATCGTGTACGTCACCACTTCCCCCGTTCCCCTGAACTTATGATCGACGATCTCCCCCGCCCGCCGGCAGTCGGGGCAGAACGTCCGGGGCGGGAAGAAGTACCGGTCGCATTGCGTGCAGTGGGTGCCGATCAGGTTGTACCGCTGCGGGATCTTCCGCCAGAACCGTGCGACAGACATGGTCAGGCCACCTCGAGGATATGGACGGCCACCGTCGCACCCGTACCGCCGACGTTGTGGGTCATCCCGATCCGTGCGCCGTCGACCTGCCGTTTGCCTGCCTCCCCGCGGAGCTGGGTGACCATCTCCCAGACCTGCTTGATCCCGGTCGCCCCGACCGGGTGGCCGCAGGCCTTGAGTCCGCCGCTCGTGTTGACCGGCAGATCGCCGCCGAGCGCGGTCACCCCCTCCATCGTCAGGCGCCCGCCTTCCCCTTTCCGGCAGAAGCCGAGGTCTTCGATCGCACAGATCTCGGCGATCGTGAAGCAGTCGTGCACCTCGACAAGGTCGATATCCCCGTGCGTCAGGCCAGCGATCCGGAGTGCACGCTGACCGGCGGTCACCGTGGCGTCCAGCGTGCTGATATCCCGGCGGTCATGGAGCGCGATCGTGTCGCTTGCCTGGGCGCTCGCCCGGACCCGGACCGGGGTGTCCGTGAATTCCCGGGCCCGTTCCAGCGGAGCGACCACCACCGCAGCCGCGCCATCGGTGATCGGCGAGCAGTCGAAGAGCCGGAGCGGGTCTGCCACCAGCGAGGACCGGAGGACCGTGTCGATCGTGATCTCCTGCCTGGAACTGCGCGATAGGATTTCTGGCGCCGTTGTAGTGATTTTTCACCGCGACCTGGGCGAGCTGCTCCCGGGTCAGCGGGATACCGGTGCATGTAGTCGGTTGCGATCATCGCGTACAGCCCGGGGAATGTCGCCCCGACAAACCCCTCCCATTCCCGGTCGGCGGCGCCGGCAAGCGTGTCGACGCTCGTGCCGGTCGCCACGTCGGTCATCTTCTCGACTCCCGGCGGCAACGACGATATCTTCCATGCCGCTCGCCACGGCGATCACCGCCTGCCGGAACGCCAGCCCCCCCGAGGAGCAGGCCGCCTCGACCCGGGTCGAGGGGATATGGTGGGAAGCAAGCCCGGCATAATCGGCGATCAGGGCACCGATATGCTCCTGTTCGACAAACCGCCCGGCACTCATGTTCCCGACGTAGAGCGCGTCGATCTGTTCGCCCGCGAGGTTCGCATCGTCGAGCGCAAGGGCTCCGGCCTCCACGAAGAGCTGGCGGAACGACGTGGTCCACTTCTCCCCGAACGGGGTGCACCCGATCCCGATCACTGCCACGTCTCTCATTTCTGCATCACGATCTTTCCTTTGTGTCTCGCATACTGCGCGTAATCGATATAGACCGGGTCAGCAAGCAGATCTTCGACTGTCGGCGCCGCCGCTCTCCGGAAGACCGGGGAGTCGATCGCGTCGGTCACCTCGATATCGAAGGCATCGCTGCCTGCTCCGGAACCGAACGAGGCGACAAAGATCCGGTCTCCGGGTTTCGCGATATCCAGCGTAGCCGCAAGCCCGATCATGCAGGAACCACTGTAGGTGTTGCCCAGCCGGGAGACGACCAGTCCGGGCCGTATCTGCTCGGGGGTGAACTGGAGGGTCTTTGCAACCTTCTGGGGGAACTTCGCGTTCGGCTGGTGAAAGACCGCATAGTCATAGTCCCGTGCGCTTTTCCCTGTCTGCTCGAAGATGAGCCGTACCGCTCCTTCGACGTGCCGGAAGTACCCGGGATCTCCGGTGAACCGCCCCCCGTGCCGGGGATAGTCCTGCCCTTCTCTCCGCCAGAAATCCGGCGTATCGGTCGTATAGGAGCAGGTGTGGTGGATCACCGCGATCGGGTCGTCATTGCCGATGACAAAGGCCGCGCCTCCCGCGGCGGCGGTGTATTCCAGCGCATCGCTCGGTGCACCCTGTGCCACATCGGAACCGATGGCGATCCCGTAGGTGATCATGGTGCTCTTCGCGAGCCCCATGCAGGTCTGTATCGCCGCCGTCCCTGCCTTGCAGGCAAACTCGTAATCGGCGGCCGTCATCGCGGGCGTGGCACCGATCGCCTCGCCGACCGTGCAGGCAGTCGGTTTCACGGCGTACGGATGCGATTCGCTCCCCACGTAGACCGCCCCGATCAGGGCCGGGTCGATCTCCCGCCGGGCCAGCGCACTCCGTGCCGCTTCCACGGCGATCGTCGCCGCGTCTTCATCGATATCGGGAACCGATTTCGAGCGGACACCGAGCCCTCCCGTGATATCCTCGGCATTTGCCCCCCATACGCGGGCAATTTCCTCTACCATTATCCGGAACCGCGGTATGTACACCCCGTACGTGATGATGCCTACCATGGCTCTTCCCTCAGTTTGCTCACGATCTGATCAATCTCCATCTTTGTACAGAGCACGGTGATATGGTCGCGCTCTGCCATTTTCGGGACGAGCGGATGGACCAGGCCCGGTTCGATCCCCTGAAGCACCACGCACCGGGGCTTGAAGGGGGTGACCCGGATTGCCACCATCGGTGACTTGCCCGATGAAACTTCGGTAAAGATCAACGCCCGTTCCGTGCTCCACCCGTAGATCCGGTTGAACTCGTTCGAGGAGAGCTGCAGGATCGCATTCAGGCTGTTGATGACCGTATACCCGAAGATGGACTGGTCCAGGTCACCGCACAGGGACGTACATCCGATCGCCTCTGCAAACTGCCGGAGCCCGACCGGCGACGGGTAATCATGCATATCGTAGATCACATCGTCGTCGAACTCGCTGTACAGCATCTTTGCATATTTCTGCATGTATCTGCCGCCGTTTGCCTCGTCGATCGAAAGGATCGTGTCGACGATCTTTCCCACGACGGCTGTCCCGGGGCTCTTCCGCCGCCCGCTCTCGTAGTCGCTGATCACGGACGGGGAGACATCGAGCCGATCGGAGAGCACCCCCTGGGGGATGTTGAAGTTCATCCGCCATTTCTTCAGGGCCTTGCCCGGGGAGTCTGATAGGGTGATCTCGCCGGCCATCTTCTCGGCCAGCTGATTCCGCAACCCGGATTTCATGTCTTATGAAGTCGGCAGGGATATTAATATAATTACCGAATGAGGCTTCGACATTTCACGAAGTCCGGCCGAAGCGAATCCATAAATAATATGCATCTCAAATTTGATAACATGGTCATGGCCGAGGATCTCCAGTGCCTGAAGGCGATCGCGCTCATGGGCGGGTGCCGGGGACCGGTCTGGGTCTCCTCGCAGTCGCTCGGCACCGCACTCCGGATCAGCCCGCAGACCGCATCGCGCCGCCTGCAATCGCTGGAACGCCAGACGCTCGTCACCCGGTCGATCGCGCCGGGCGGCCAGTACATCTCGGTCACCCGGCCGGGGGAAGACGAACTCCGGCGGGAATACGCCGATTATTGCCGGGTCTTCTCCCGGGAAGGAGTCCATTACAGCCTTTCCGGCTGCGTGATCACCGGGCTCGGAGAGGGACGATACTACATGAGCCTGGAGCCCTATCGCCGGCAGTTCAGGGAGCACCTGGGTTTTGAACCTTATCCGGGAACCCTCAATCTCCGGCTGAACTCCCCGGGGATCCAGTACCGGAAAAAAATGGAGACCCTGGAATGGATTCCCATTCATGGATTCAGGGCGGAAGAACGGACGTTCGGGGATGTACGCTGCATTCCGTGCCGCATCGGGGATATCCGGTGCGGGATCGTGGTTCCGGGGAGGACGCACTACCCGGAAGACATCGTCGAGCTGGTCGCCCCGGTCGGGCTCCGGGAAGAACTGGGACTGAAAGACGGGGATATGGTCACCGTGGAGGTGGATTATGATTGAAGATGCGGTCAGGGAACTCGCCGCCGGGAAATTCATTTTACTGTACGATTTCGATGATCGGGAACGGGAAACGGACTTTGCGATACGGGCGGATGCGGTGACCCCGGCCCACATCCTCCGGATGAGAAAGGACGGCGGGGGGCTGATATGCACGGCGATCCACCCGGACGCGGCAAAAATTCTTCGCCTGCCATTCGCGAGCGACCTCTTCCGGGACTGCGGGAGGAGCGAGCTTGCCGGCGTGGTGGAGAAGCCGGGGGATATCCCGTACGATCGGAGAAACCATTCATCCTTCTCCCTCTGGGTGAATCACCGGAGCACGTTCACGGGTATCACGGACCGGGATCGCGCCATGACGATCAATGCGGTCGCCGACGAGGTGAAACGATCGATGAACGGCGGGGGAGCCGATTTCCATGCACAGTTCCGGACCCCCGGGCATGTGGCCATCCTGCGGGCCGCTGACGGCCTCCTCGACCAGCGAACCGGGCAGACAGAACTGTCGGTGGCACTGGCAGAACTCGGCGGGATCACTCCGGCGATCACCATCTGCGAGATGCTCGATGACGAATCCGGCAACGCGCTTTCAAAAGACGATGCAATGAAATACGCACGGAGACACGGGCTTGTCTTTATTGAAGGGCGCGAAGTGATCGACCGGTGGCGACAGAAGCGGTAGGGTCGAAACGGGCGTATTTCGTCCCCGAATGATTTTTTCGAAAGACTGTACCGTTGGGAGGATTTTCGTCCTCCCGAACGCGGAATACTTCTTCTTTAACGGGTGTTTCATCAGATTTTTATAGATGAGAACCAGATTAGTCTGCGACAGGATTGTGCGTCCGGAGGTGAGAATGCTCTCGAACTCCCCCGCGCTCTCCCCCCGTCGCTCTGATATTCGAGAGGGAGAATTATGGTACATGTTGTGATCGATCGCGAGGCCTGCGTCAGCTGCGGGTCATGTTATGATGTCTGCCCGGAATTTTTTGAGGAGAACCCCGGGGATTCGTTCAGCCAGGTTATCGAAAAGTACCGGACCGGGGGAGAACCCGGTGAAGGAGATGCCCCGGATACGCTCGAGCAGTGCGCCACAGACGCGGCTGATGCGTGCCCGGTGCAGATCATCCATATCGGATAGCGAAGAATGGGGAACCCCGTTCATCCTCAGTTTTTTTGGTTCCGGTAACGGGGATTCACTCTTGCACGAACTTCCTGTATGGACCGATCGCGATCTCTTCAGAGTTCTCCCAAGAAGGGCTTCCTGTAAACCGTTGGAGAGAAAGCCCTGAAAATGTGATGCCGCGTTTATTTTCTGTGAATGAAGATTTTTTTCCGTCCAACGCACGCGGGGACGCTTCAGAAAAGATGAAAGGGGAGTTCTTCTTCCTGCGATCTATGCGGAGACGCGGGGAAATACCACTCTTGCCAGCCAGAACTGCTCGAAAGAATGGATCATGGTGTTGAATTCGGACAGATCGAGTGGCTTGGTAAGGTAGCAGTTTGCATGCAGCTCGTAGGTCATCGTGATATCCTGCTCGGCCTGCGAGGACGTCAACACCACCACCGGTATCCGTTTCAGCTCGTCATTTTGTTTGATCTCGGCGAGGACTTCCCGCCCGTCTTTCTTCGGGAGATTGAGATCGAGGAGGATGATATCGGGTACTGGTGCCTCCGCAAAGCGCCCTTTCCGGTAGAGAAATTCCATCGCCGCTTCCCCGTCTTCCACCACGCTGATATGGCCGACGATCGTGCTCCCCTTCAGACCCTCCCGTATCAGCCGGACATCCCCGGGATTATCCTCAATCAGGAGGATCTCGATTTTTTCTTCTTCTTTGGCCATATTCTTTGCCCTCATTTACCTGGGAAACGCTTCGTTTGAGCAGTCATTTCGAACTATGTCAAGCATAATAGCGGATATACGTTAAAAACATTTTCATTGTTCATCATCTGAATACCGGACCGGGAAAAGTGACGTAATGTCAACCCGTCATCCATCATTTCCGCTGTCGTTCGCGGGTCAGATCCTGGGCATACATACGGATCGTGCCGTGCTCGGGAGACAGGTAGATGGATTCCCCGAATATCGCCTTGCCGATCAGGATCTCCCGGTAGAAGAACCCGTCGTCCCCGTTCCGTAACTCCGCGAGAATCCCGTCCATGTCCTTGGGAAAGAAGAGATCGGGGTTGTTGGGGAGTCCCAGTCTGCGCAGGGCCAGATCACAGGCGATGTTGGCGAAGGCGACCGACCCGTCGTTCCGGATCTCCAGGATGGGTTGCGGGTTCTCCTGCGTGAATGAAGCGATATGGCGGAACCGTTTTTCACTCATCTCCAGCTCGCTTGAGAGCCTCTTCATCTCCGTGATGTCCCGTGCGATCGTCGAGCGGCCGATGATCTCTCCCGTCACGCCATAAATCGGGGAGATGGAAGCCGATATATCCATGACCCTGCCGTCCTTCCGTATCCTCCGGGTCTCGAAGTGATCGATATGCTCCCCGGTCAGGATCCTCCGGACGATATCCTCCTGTTCATGGGCCCGGTCGGGCGGGACATTTCCGGTGAGCGGCTTTCCGAGCACCTCCTCCCGGGTCCACCCGTATATCCGTTCCGCACCCGGGTTCCAGGCGATAATGTTCCCCTCGCGATCACGGCCGATGATCGCATCCTCCGAAGACTCCACGAGCAGGGCAAGGAGCTGACTCTGCTTCTGGGCCTCGACCAGATCGGTGATATCCCGAAAGATTGTAACCGCCCCGATGATCACATTTCCCTGCGTTACCGGGGTGGCACTCAGCAGAACATCCCGGGCTGTCCCGTCCGGCCCGGTATACCGGACCGCCGTACCGATCACCCGTTCCCCGGAGAGAGCCCGGTTCACGACCGAATCCTCCGGTTGAAGGGTGTCTGCATCGGGTATGGTTGTTCCCGGATTCCCGGGAGTCTTATGGTGAATATCTTCATCCCTGATCCCGACGATCTCCCGTGCGGCGTCGTTGACGACGAGATAGTTCCCGGAAGCATCATACACGATGATGCCGTCTCCCGCCTCCCGGAGGATCGCCTCGAGGAATTTCTTCTGTTCCCGGATCTCCTGCTCCGCTCTCTTCCGCTGGGTGATGTCCTGGCCGATGCCGTAGAGGAGCGTTCTGTTCCCGATCGTGAGCGGTACAACCTGTAACAGCATGCTCTTCGTCCTGCCATGCACCGTGTATTCGGTCTCGATCGTGCGTCTTCGCGCCTGGGGTGGCTTCAGAGACGGTCGGATCTGTTCAAACCCCGGCATCCACTCGGTTACGGGGCGATCCTGCATATCTTCCATTCTCCGTTCCATGAACTCAAGGGCTGCGATATTTGCGTCCGTGAGCTCCCCGTGGTCACCCGCGATGATGATCGGGTTTAAATGGTTGTCAAAGATGGTCCGGAATTTCTGTTCGCTCTCGATGAGGGCGTCTTCATTCCGCTTACGGGCAATTACCTGAACGAACAGGTTTCCTATCGTACCGAGGAGGCTCTGGTCAGCTCCCGACCATTTTTTCGCCCTCCGGTGCATCACGGCAAAGATACCGATGAGTTCGCCGTTGAGCGTGAGCGGGAGATACAATACGCTTTTCGCTCCGATATTTTTCCAGAACGCCTGTTCGGCCTGGGCTTCAGGGGGAAGAGAACCGGTATTCGCGACCATCACCGTCTCGCCCGCCGCCAGCCGGGGCATCAGCCACCGGTATCCCTCGACGGAGGTCCCCGTCACAAACGGTTCGATCGTTTCGGTTCTCCGGGCACACCACTCGTATATCTCTTCGATAGTGGTTCCATCGTCAGATAGAAGGCCTGTCAGGCACCGTTCCGCACCGGTACATTCTCCGATTCTCCCGAGAATGAGCCGGATGTCTTCGAAGATCTGCCCGGTTGGCGCACTGATGAACTGCCGTGCGATCGTCGAAATAAGTTCCTCTTTCCTGATCCGGTCCAGGAGTGCTTCCTGTGCTTTTTTCAGTTCCTTTATGTCCCGGCCCGGGCTTTTTGGAGTCGGGTGGGGTTCGCCTGCAGCGTTCCATTCATCTTTCGACCGTCGGGTCTCTCTTAATGCCGGGACGCTCTCATCCCGGGGGGAGGATCTTCGCTCAAGGAAGTCCTGGAGCATCTGCCTGACCTCCGGACATGCATCGCGGTGTTCCTCGTTTTCTTCAAGAAACCGCTTGATTTCCCTGATTGCCTGATCTACCGTCATGCTTTTACTCTTCCCGTCCGGCACGACGATCGCCCCCTCCGGGTCTCTGCGGGTTCCATCCTGTGCGGGAATCCCCCCGGGCACCGGACCGGCCCTGATCCTCTGCGTGATGACGAACTATCCGGTTATTTCCTTCTGGTAGGTGCATCCATCCATCCCTGTGCCCCGGTTATTCCCATTTCCCGACGATTTCGGCCCTGCTTCGTTCTTTTCACATTGATTGGCGCGGGTTTGCTGAAGTTCACTCCTGCTCTGCCATTCCGTACAAAACTCTCTGTACTCTCTATCTAGTGCTCTGGAGCTGTAACGATAAAGGTATCCAAACCGGCGTCTTTCTAAAAGTCAGAGCGCCTCGTTGGGGGCGTTCCCGGAGACAAAGCAGACTGTTTCAGGGTAAATCCGGGCTCCTGCCCGTGGGACAGGTGCAGGGGAAAAAAGAAAGATGCCCGGTTCTCCCGATCGAACCGGGTCGGATTTCAGATCTTCAGTTGCGCGAGTGCATCATAGACCATTCTCCGGAATGTTCCCGGTTCCATTCCCGGGTAGTCCTTCTGTGCCCGTTCCGAATCAGGGGTCTTTCCCCATCCGTCGAGGCGGTCCAGGGTTGCCCGTGCCGTATCGAGCACCCACTGGTCCCTGACGTCCCGCTCGACGACCGTGATCGATTCTGCACGGACGGAGACGAGGACGGCCCCGTCCGGCGTCTCATAGAGCGTGGGTTTTCCGATAACCGCGACGAACGACGGGGGCTCGATACGCGCCATCTGCTGCATCGCCTCCGGCTGGTAACTCCCGGCCATGATGAAGAACGTACCGGTCGGGTCCGCCACCCGTGCGCGGTAGAATATGTTCTGGTCACCCTGTCGCTTCTTCTCGGTCATCGTCCCCACGATAAAGACCCGGTTACAGCGCTCGCCGGTCGGAAGCATGACGAAACTCGGGCTTTTTTCATCGTCCCCCTCCTTGAACTGGACCCGGGTTTCCCGCAGTTCGGCGGCAAAGACCCGCCGTGCCGGTTCACGCTCGAATGTCCCTTCCCGGCGGGGTGTCCCCTTCTGGCCGTTCATTCCGGCACCTCCCCCGCACGGTTCAGGAGCGCCGCATGCTCTGTGGTCTCGAAGCGATTGAATTCGCACCGGTTCGCAAGGATACGGCGATCGATCTCCCGTCCCTTGCACCGGAGATACCGGCCGAGGATCGTATCGCGGACCTTGAGGAAGACCTCATCCATCCCGAGCGGGTTGTTCTCGGCAAGGCTGCGGGCCTGGTCGAGCGTCATCCCCGTCAACGTCTCGGTCACCTCCCGGGGGAGCAGGAGTTCCCATGTTCTGCTGCCATCGTCGAGCCACCCCTTGATACGGAGGTCGAAGGTGAATTCAGGCTGGATCTCGTGGACGGGGCAATAATTCTGACGGGAGAGTACCCGCCCGCATCCCTCCACCGGACAGCGCTTGATCAGGCCGGATCCGGGTGCGAGGTGCACGAATGCACCGGACACCTCGCGGTCTCCCGACGTGACCTGGATATCGCCTTCCCCGGGTATTACGGTGGCAGTATTCAGATTCAATGACAACCGTGCGTTGAATTCGTCAATGAGCGCATAATAGATCGAATAGACCGTATCGGGGAGGAGCCGTTCCTTTCCTTCCTCCTTCCAGATGACAAATTTAATCGTCCCGCTCTCGTCTGCGAGGAGACCTGCCTGGAGCATGCGTTCATGCGTCACGTCCCATTCCTGGATCATCTTTGCGTGGACGGAACCAACACCCGGCGTCAGATCGGCGATCGGTGTCAGGCCCGGGATCAGGGCACCTTCATGCACCACTTCCTGTATCGCGGTGCCCGAATGGATCTTCAGGTTCGGAATTCCGCGGAATTCGTCGACTACCGCCGATTCAAGCCGATACCATTTCCCCTGAACCATCCGGGTGGCCTGAGCCTTGGCCCAGACGACGAACCGCATCGCGCCGGAGTCGTCTGCGATGATTCCCGTCTGTGCGATGGCCGGTGTCGGCGGCGTCGAGAGAGAGACCACTTTCCCCTCCACCGTCACCCATTCACCGGGAGCAACATCACGGAGCTGTTTCATCGCGGAGGAACCGGCACCAGGGCTGGTTATACCAAATTCCCGGCTTAGTTCAAGGAGAACTGCCCGTTCCGCTTCTGCCGGCGGCACGCCGAACTCCTCCACGAGCCTGCGGAGCTTTTCTTCGACCCTCTTTGGGTCGACGTTCTGTCCTTTCGCATTGATTTTTTGGGAGATTCTTGCTGCAACTTCGGAATAATCCATCTTTTACATCTCCAGAGATCAGTCGGGCAGTCTCACCATAAGAACCCTGAGGGGCGGGGGGTGAAACTGCGTCGCATCATACTGTTCGCACGTACGGTATTAAGTATCGGAAATTGTACATAGTACCCCGTATGGCAATCACAGCAGACAGCACGATCTACGACCTCCTTAAAGAAAAGCCCGAATCTACCGAGGTTTTATTTAAATTCGGGATGGGGTGCGTGGGGTGTGCGATCGCACGCGGAGAGACGATCCGGGAGGCTGCCCAGGCACACGGTATTCCGCTCGGAGAGCTCCTCTCGGCGCTGGGCATCAAGGAATCATAATTTTTCCCTTCTTTTTTCGCGACTTCAGCTCTTTGAGGGACGCCTCCGGATTCTGCTTCAGGTAATCCGCAATCTCCGGCTCATGGAGGAGCGTGCAGCTGCTGCAGTTCCAGACCGGACCGTTCCGGGACCCGATCACCATCTGGCCGAGGGTCTCGTCCATGCAGGGATAAAACGGACAATAGCAGAAATCACACCGCTGTCCTGGGAAATGACAGGGGTAGTACGGACAGGCCTCCGGAAGCCATTCCACCCAGTGGTCGCCTCTATACCGGCTGTACACAAAAAGGGCCGGGGAATCGCGGAGGATCGTTCCTTCATGTCGTTTTATCGCTTCGGGGACCCCGTAGAGAACAGCGGAATAGACCCGTCTCCCCGGCTCGGTAGCGGTTCCGGCATACGTGTGGGTGACCGCACCCTCCTGGACCACCACGACCGCATCGGTGGTCGTCCCGGTGAACGAATATCCCATCTGCTGAAGAGCACGGGTCTTTGCCTCCGTTGCAGCGATGATCAGTTCGAGCATCGCTCCCCCGGTCATCCCCTCTCCGGAATATATGGTGATGTTGATCGTCTGCGATCCCGCCGGATTCGGGTTGCTTACACCGGCGGTGACGAAGACCGTGATGAAATCGTACTGGAGCACGCAGAGGTGACGCATCTCCACCGCAGTCATCAGCCCGAAATAATCCGGGCCCATTCCGGCCCGGCTGACGATCTGATCGAGGTCCCGGACCGGATCTGCATGATCGTAGTCCACCGGCACGGTGTGGGAGACGACCGTGGAGACTTTCCTGATGCCTCCGGAAATGCCGGTGCTTGCGCCGGTAAAGAGCCCGCGGATGAAAAGGGTGTTTTTATCGAGATAATATCTCATGCGACCGTATACCTGACCCGGTCCTTCAGCTCCTGCTGCTTTCCGGCGTTCCATCCGGAGACATCCTGCAGATAACCGGTAACCCGGCTGATCTGCACCACGTCGTGGGATCCGCAGAGCGGGCAGACCGGTGCCCCGCAGAGCGGACAGTACTCGATCCCGGACATGATCTCATGGGAACACGCACAATGGTCGAGCGGACACATAATCTGCAGGTGTTCCTCGCCGCATTTCGGGCAGGGAGTCTCCGGGACTATGAGGTGGCAGGTATAACACTTGTACCGTCTCTCGCCAACGGGAATATCTTCGAGCTTCCGGAACCGTTCCGCCAGTTTGCGTTGTTCTGCGCTCCATTCCATACTACTACATCGGGGGAGATCCATTTAAATCTTTAGCATTTGCGGGAATAATCTGCCTCAGTCGACTCATAGGGTTCATCACGACTTCAGTTCCCGATTTTTCATCACCGGCAGATGCCCGCATACGTCTCGGCCGCAGCCCGGGGATCCGCGGCGTCATAGATTGATCTTCCCACGATTATCCCGTCGACAAGACCCGCAAGAGCGATTGGATCTCCCCCCTGTACGCCGATTCCCGGCGCGTAGATCCTCCGTCGGCCGACGATATCCCGAAGGATCGCGACCCGTTCCGGCCGCGTCGCCGGTGCGATGATCCCGTCGGCGCCGCATTCCATCGCGATCTCCGCAATCCTGGCCGGAACATCCCCCCGGAAGAATTCGGTCGAGCCCGGATGGCTCATCTCCGCGACGACATAGCAGGCCCCCTCGTGCATATGTGCGGTCTCCACGCATACCCGGACAGTATCCCTCCCGGTGAAGCCGTGACAGATGATCGCCTCGTATCCCGCCCTGAATACCTCTTCTGCGATCAGCCTGCTGGTATTCGGGATATCCGCGACCTTGAAATCGGCAATGAGAGGAACCCCTGTCTCCACGAGAGAATCTGCGATAGCGAGGCCAGCCGGGAGGACCAGGGGATATCCGATCTTGATTGCATCCAGAAACGGGGCACATGCAGCGGCCACTTCGCCTGCACGAACCGGATCGGTCAGGTCCAGGGCGAGGATCAGTTCAGTCACGGTATAACCTCTCGTACACGGCCGCTACGATGAGCGGAAAGGTGATGGTCGCATCCCCGTACACCGTCACCGCCTCTGCATCTTCGGTGATCTTTCCCCATGAGCGTGCCTCGTCGAGGCTCGCCCCGGAGAGTCCCCCCAGGTCCGGCCGGTCCCCGGTCAGCTGCACCGCGTAGCGGAACCCGTGCGGGGTCATCAGCATCCCCTGCAGGATAAAATTTTTCGGCACTCCGCCGCCGATGAGCATCGCTCCGCTTCGTTCTGCAGAGAAACAGCGGTCGAGCAGGGGTTTCATGTCGAGAAAGGCATCGACCGTCACCCGTGCGGTCTGCGAGAAGAGCCAGGTACTGGAGGCCTATCATGGAATCGGCAACGGCAGGGCAATACACGGGAATTCCCCGTTCGACCGCCGTTGCAAGGATGCCCCGGGGCAGATCCGCCCCGATCTCGGCGAGCACTTCACTGATGGAATACGTCCGCCGGGGTTCGAGCCCCGAAAAGATCCCCTGCATGAACTCTTCGAACCGGATAAAGGCTTCGTTCGGCAGAAATACATCATAGATGCGATTTATCTCATCGTGACGGAGTTCGATATCCGAACAGTCCGCCGTGCCGTGGTAATGGTGGCATCCGATCGCCTCGATGATGTCGTGGGTGAGATTCGCCCCGGTCGAGACCAGGATATCGATGTGCCCCCGCGAGATCAGGTCGGAGACGATACCCCCCATGCCACCGGGAACCATCGCCCCGGCGAGGCCGAAGAATTTCACGGCCCGTTCGTCGCGGAGCTGCCGTTCATAGACCGATGCGGCCCGGGCAAGCGCACCGGCATTGTAGGCTCCGGCACTGCCCATTTCGGAGACGAGTTCTCCCACAGACATTCCCGGCCGGATGCAGATCTGCTTTACCGGTTCCCCGCATTCCATGCAGATGATGTGGGATTCCATGGATAATAGTTCCATCCCGAAAGATCCTTTTTACCTCTCCGGGCAGGCGATTCCCTTGTACGGGTTCTTCCCGAATGTATGTGGGCATCGTGTAGAACCGGGATCTGAACCCGAGGTATTTGAAAAAAAACTATCGGCGATCGTCCATTGCTGCCAGCGGTTTCGGCCCGTCCGGATGACAATGCAGTGTTCCACGGTTGCAATCGGGCTTTTCGCTCATCATTGACGAAATAAACCGGAGACGCGTGGGAAACTCAATCGATGGACCTCCGGAAAAAAGGAATTATTTCGGAATCAATCTCCGTGGATGTATCAGGGTCCTCATCGATCCGCATGGGCATATCGGATGTTCCGCCTCATTCAGGTCTCTTTTACCCGGATTTCATCCGTCATCCCTTCCTGGTCATCCGCCGGTTGGGCGTCAGGAACGCCCCGGCAGAGCGGCCGGGCCAGATGACGCCGGGCGGAAGGCGGCACTTCATACCAGCCGGCAGCGACCGTCCGATCAGTCACCCTGGATTCCGGATCTGACGCACGGGCACCACACGACCGGCATTTGTATCCTTTCTCCCGCCCGGCACTGGTCATGCGTTTCCCGCAGATATGACAGAGAGGAGGCCTCCGGGTGGCCGGACTGATCAGCTCACGGATGCAGATCTTCTCGAGGTTGATACTCCCCCCCTTGTAACTCCCGGCAACCGTCACCGAATCTCCCGGGATCAATCCCCGGACCGTGTTCCGGAAGCCCTTCGTGGGTTCATAGGCCATACAGCGGACGGCTCCCTGCAGATCCCCAAGCAGGAATGAGACGTGGCCGCCAAGACCGGTATCCGGCCCGGTTGCGACAATCCCGGTGAGCAGGTAGGAGCACCCCTCTTTCAGGGTGCCCGTTTCGCCGGGGATGAGATGGGCATCCGTCCCCTGGTTGGTCACGAACAGTTCTTCGATCTCGGTTTCCTCGGTACAGATGAAGGAACGGGCATAAGAGACCCATCCCGGGGATTCCCCCCGGATACCGAAGAGGACCGGGTCGGGAGAGTGGGGGACGCATACCACCATCCCCGCGAGAAGGTCGACCGAGTCCCATGTATGGGGGAACGTCGCGGCTTCGGCATCGAAGAGGCTTCTCCGGTCGACCTGCCGGATCGATCCCCATGCCCCCGGCCTCCGGTACGCGAGGAGTTCATAGGTCCGGTCCGGAAGGTCGCTGCAGACGGCAGCGGTCGCACCGATCAACCCTCTCCGGTTTTTGTATCCCTTGTACAGCGCCCCACTCCGCTCCAGGAGATCGACCGCCTCCCCGATCTCACAAAAATCCGTGACTGCCTGACGGTAAAAGTCAGCCGGAGGCTTTTCCTGCACGAGGACCACCCCGGGATTCGTATTTTCGCAGGAAAAATCGGCAAGCTCATCGACGGTGCAGCAGGCGACACGGAATGCTTCCTCCGGGTCTCCGCCGAGTTCGAGACAGATGGCCGCATTCCCGCGGGTTTTGAACGTGACATTCGGGTTGAGGCGTACGATACGGGCTTCCCTGACCTGCATGTGCATCTGCCGGAGCCTTCGCATGAGCACCGCCCCGAGGTACGTGGTGCACATTCCGGCGGGAGAGTCCGTATCATCGATCCCGATGAGCATACACCTCAGCTTTTATCTCCTCACCCACAATATCCTTCGTTCAAGGCAATGACACAGGACCGCCTCCTCCAGATGGTCGTCAGCGTGATGATCATGGCAGGGTTCCAGGTCTCCGACCGGTTCAGCATGAGACCGCGGAGCTTCGACCTGATCGCACGACGAAAAGAGATGCTGTTCATCATCAAGGTCGTCTCTCACATCGACAGCGTGACCGAAGAGTCTGCCCACGACCTCGATCAGGTGTCAGGATACCTCCGGGGATCCCCGCTCATCATCGGGGAGAAGGCAAGAGACACGGAGCTCCACCGCGGTGCCGTGTACCTGCGGTACGGGATATGTGCAGTCAGCGTGACGACCCTGCACGATTACCTGGTGGACGGAATCCCGCCACTGATCTACGCATCCCCCGGCGGGCTCTATGTCAACATCAACGGAGAAGCGCTCCGGGAACTGCGGGAACAGGCAAACCTCTCGCTCGGGGATCTCGGGCACCTCCTCGGGGTGTCCCGGCGCACGATCAGCAAATACGAGGGCGGCATGGGCACCACCCTGGAGATCGCCATGAAGATAGAGGAGCTCTTCGATGCCGGGCTCGTGCAGGCGATCGATCTCCTCGCCTATCAGTCACATTTCGCCCCGGACGCCGAATCCTCATCAGACACGCCGATCGGATTTCTCGAGCGGATTGGGATGCAGCTCCATACACTCCACCGGGCGCCGTTCCAGGCGCTCATCACCTTTTCTGAGCACACCATCCTGACGGGTTATGGTACATCACAGAAGATGGTAAAGCGCGCTGCGGTCATCGGAAATATCTCCCAGGTGACCGGGACGCACGCGATGTGCGTGCTGACCGATTACAGTCACGAGAAGAAGATCGGGAAGACGCTGGTCATCGGGGAGCGGCGTCTGAAGAAAATGGAAGATGGCGCAGAGCTGATCGACCTGATCGGCACTTGAAAATGTTTATATAGAACCACAAACCATTTTATCGCTACAAGTGGTGAAGATTATGTCACAACAGCTTGGAGGACAACCCATCTTTATTTTGAAAGAAGGAAGTTCACGCACCCGTGGACGAGATGCACAGGGCATGAACATCACCGCTGCAAAGGCGGTGGCAAACGCAGTCCGGACAACCCTCGGACCGAAGGGCATGGATAAGATGCTCGTCGATACGATCGGCGATGTCGTCATCACCAATGACGGAGTGACCATCTTAAAAGAGATGGATATCGAGCACCCGGCAGCAAAGATGATGGTCGAAGTCGCGAAGACCCAGGATGACGAGGTCGGAGACGGTACTACCACCGCTGTCGTCATTGCGGGAGAGCTGCTCAAGCGTGCGGAGGACCTGCTCGAGCAGGATGTCCACCCGACGGTGATCGCACACGGGTACCGGATGGCGGCCGATAAGGCACAGGAGATCCTCCGGGAGATCGCGATCAGCATCAAGAAAGACGACAAGGTGATGCTCAAGAAGATCGCCGAGACCGCGATGACCGGCAAGGGTGCCGAGGCATCCAAGGAGAAACTCTGCGACCTCGTGGTGAGAGCGGTGACGATGGTCGCCGATGAAGACGGCACGGTCGACAAGGATTACATCAAGGTCGAGAAGAAGGTCGGCGGCTCCATCGACGACTCCGAGATCATCGAAGGGGTCCTGATCGACAAGGAACGCGTCCATCCCGGGATGCCGAAGAAGGTCACCAATGCAAAGATCCTCCTGCTGAACGCAGCGGTCGAGTTCAAGAAGACCGAGGTCGATGCCGAGATCAATATCACGAGCCCCGACCAGCTCCAGGCGTTCCTCGACGAAGAGGAGCGGATGATCAAGAACATCGTCGACAAGGTCGTGGCCAGCGGGGCAACGGTCCTCTTCTGCCAGAAGGGCATCGACGATATCGCACAGCATTACCTTTCAAAGGCCGGCATCATGGCGGCCCGCCGGGTAAAGAAGAGCGACATGGAGAAGCTTGCCCGGGCGACCGGCGGAAGTATGGTCAGCAGCATCGACGCGATCAGCAAGCAGGAACTCGGCTTTGCCGGTCTCGTGGAGGAGCGAAAGGTCTCCGGAGAAGAGATGATCTTCGTGGAGAAGTGCAAGAACCCGAAGTCGGTCTCCCTGATCGTCACGGGGAGGTACCGAGCACGTGGTCGACGAGCTCGAGCGTGCGATCGAGGATGCGCTCCGCGTTACCAGTGTCGTCCTCGAGGACAAGAAGTTCGTCGCCGGCGGAGGCGCCCCCGAGACCGAGCTCTCCCTCCGGCTCCGTGAATATGCGGCCAGTGTCGGTGGCAGGGCACAGCTCGCGATCGAGGCTTTTGCCGTTGCACTCGAGATCATCCCCCGGACCCTCGCCGAGAACGCCGGTCTCGACCCGATCGATATGCTCGTCGAGATCCGTGCGGCGCACGAGAAAGGCAAGAAGACCGTCGGTCTCGACGTGTTCGAAGGAAAAGCGGTCGATATGCTGAAGCAGGGCGTCGTCGAGCCCCTCCGGGTCAAGACACAGGCGATCGCCAGCGCAGCAGAAGCGGCAGTGATGATCCTCCGGATCGACGATGTCATCGCCTCCTCGAAGTCTGCGGCACCCGAAGGCATGCCACCCGGTGGACCGGGCGGCATGGGCGGCATGGGCGGCATGGGCGGCATGGGCGAATACTAACGCGCACCCGTTCAACCATCGATCATCTTTTTTTTTTCGGGCGCAATTGTCCTGTATACCCATATGAAGCCAGGGATCTTTTCGTGCAACTCGCCTTTTAGAAAACCCTGATATAACCAATTTGTTCATGTGAAGGCTCCCGGTTCATTTGTCCGGACAGGGAACATAACGGGGTTTCTTATAGCACCCGGATGTTACGTTCATGTATGCAAGACCGTTTTGTCTTCACCAGATACCGGACCGTCTGCTATCACTGCGGTAAGGAGGCCGACCAGATCATCAAGGCGGTGCCCTATCAGGCACAGGTCATATGTGAGAACTGCGGTGCAACCCGGGTCTATGTCCCACGGATCGAAACAGTCGCAAAGGAAGGCAGTTACACTCCCATCAGCTGCTACGATATCTGGGAGCTGGAGGTTCCGGCCAGCTGCCGCAACTGCCGGGTTACGGGACCCCATAACATGGCCATCGGGTGTAACCACTTCACAGTCAGGTGCCGGAACTGCGGGTTTACCCATTTCTACAAGTTCGACCTGGAATACATGGGGCAGTGCCCGATAGAGGATTAGCCGATCTGGTGATCTCTCACTCCCTTTTCCATCGCAAAGTTGTTTCCTTTATCAGAAATCCGAAAAACAACAGTATCCAACGAGGAGGAGCCTCCGAAACTGATACCGTCCCCGCGATAGTTATTCGTATATCGACACAGACCCGTATCCTCGGGTGCGGACCGGTCCGCATCTCCTGAACCAAGGCTGGGAAGTCGACGAGCTGAACCCCGCCGCAGAAAGATAAAAAACCTGCTTTTCGAAAATGGGATACAGCCCCCATACCAGCTGGTGCAACCTGTTTCCCAAAGAACGAGCGTAACGGAAAAATCAGTGTGGCTCGAAAAAGGGAATTACTTCTCTTCCCGCACCATCACGATCGCCTTCTTCGGGCACTCTTCCGCGCAGATACCGCAGCCCTTGCAGAAGTCGAGGTCAATCTCCAGGTCCTCGCTGATCGCGGCTTCGGGGCAGTACATCGCACAGAGCCCGCAGGCATTGCACTTCTCCCTGTCTACCACGGGCCGGAAGACCCTCCATGACCCGGTCTTTCCGCAGGCCCCCTCTTTCGGTCTGCTCATCGCCAGCCGGTCCTTCATGCCTTCAGCTCCTTGTAGGCCTCTTCTGCAGCCTTCACATTCCTCTCGTCCGAGAACATCTCCGAGATGGCTGATATCGCGGACTTTGCGGTTACGATGCCCATCTTTGCCAGGGCCCCGATCACCGGTGTGTTCAGTATGGGACTTCCCGCGATGACCAGGTTCTGCCGCAGCGCGATCTCCGTAAGGTCCACCGCGTAGGTAGTATATCCCGGGAAAGACGGGAGATGGGAAGCGTTCACCAGGACCGTTCCGCCGGGTTTTAATCCCTGCAGGACGTCCACCACATCCATAACGCTCGGGTCGAGCACCACCACGAGGTCCGGGTTCCGGATCTGGGAATACACCCGGATCGGGTGGTCGTCGATCCGCACGAAGGAGACCACCGGCGCCCCTCTCCGCTCCGCCCCGTAGAAGGGGCAGGCGGTGGCATACTTCCCGTCACGGAACGCCGCCAGCGCGAGCAGCCGGGCGGCGGTAACTCCGCCCTGCCCGCCCCGGGAATGGATCCGTATCTCGTACATCAGAGATCCACTCCGAACCAGCGCTCTTTCCCGGGCTCTCTTGTACGCACGAACCCGGCGATATCGTCATAGGTCACTTCCTGACCCCCGAGCCCGGCGATGACACTGTAAGGCTCTACCCGGGACCTCGCTTTCAGGCTCTGAGCGATAATCCCACCCCAACCGAATGAGTATTCCCGGTCGATCACCACCACTTCACGTCCCGCTATATCGAGCTCGGGGAAGGGACGCAGCCACCGGATGCGCATCGAACCGGCCTTTACCCCTTCTTTCCTGAGGGTGTCCACCGCGACCTCGGCCTCCTTTCCGAGCGTCCCCATGGCCACGACCAGCACATCCGCGTCTTCGCAGCGGTAGTCCTCGGTAAATCCGTAGGATCGTCCGAACCTCCGGGCAAACTCTTTCTGGGTCTCCTCGATCACCTTCACCGAGGCCCGCATGGATCGCTCGATATCCCAGCGGAACTTGAAGTACTCGTCCGGTCCGGTGAGCGTCCCGTACCCCCGCGGGTTCGCGATATCGATCGCGTGCGGGAGGTGCAGCGGCGGGATGAAATCTCCGATCTCCACCGTCTCCAGGGACTGCATGATATGGGAGAGGACAAACCCGTCAAGGTTGACCATCACCGGCAGGAGGACCGAATTGTGCTCCGCGATCCGGAAGGCCATAAGCGTGGCATCGTATGCTTCCTGCACGGTGCCCACGTAGACCTGCAGCCACCCGGTATCCCGCTCCTGGAAAGCATCAGTGTGCTCGGCCCAGACATTCCAGCCCGGCCCGAGTGCACGGTTCACATTTGCCATGACGATCGGGAGCCTGGCCCCTGCGGCCCAGTTCACCATCTCGTGCATGTAGAGGAGCCCATGAGAGCTCGTGGCGGTGAAGACCCGTGCGCCGGTGACGCTGGCCCCGACACAGGCGGCCATGGCGGAGTGTTCGCTCTCTACCGGGATGTACCGGCTGTCGAGTGCTCCGCTGGTCACGTACTCGGCCATCTGTTCCACGATCTCGGTCTGGGGAGTAATGGGGTATGCCGCGATCACGGCAGGCCTGGCCTCTTTGACCGCCGCTGCCACCGCCTTGTTTCCCGTGGCAATCGTCAGCATACGCCGTCAGCCTCCAGTTTCAATCGTTTTGCCGCTTTTTGGGCCTGTGATTTGAGCATTTCAAGCGCATCTTTGCTGATCCCCTTGAAACGGCCCTGAGGTGCCAGGTATTCCTCCAGGGGAACCGGCTTGATCATGGCCGCCTTTGTGGGGCCGTTGATGGTGACCGCGCCATATTCGCGTTCATAGAGCTGCCACATCCCTGACTTCACCGCGAGTTTGCCTATCTCGATCGTCATCTCCGAGGAGAACCGCCACCCCGGGGGGCAGGGGGCGAGAATATGGATGAACTTGGGTCCCCGGATGGAGAGCGCTTTCCGGACTTTCTTGAAGAGATCCTGGGGATAGGCGCTGCATGCCGTGGCCAGGTAGGGGGGGTTGTGTGCGGCGACGATCCTGTCGATGTCCTTCTTCGCATGAATCTTCCCCCCGGGCGTCGTGGTGGTCCGTGCCCCTATAGGGGTTGCTCCGGAGCGCTGCATCCCCGTATTGCCGTACGCCTCGTTGTCATAGCAGATGTAGAGGAAATCGGTACCCCGCTCGAAGGCACCGGAAAGGGACTGGATCCCGATATCCACCGTGCCTCCGTCGCCGGCATAGACGATCACGTTGGTCTTTCTCCCTGCCGCGCTGAAGGCCTCGCTCATTCCGGATGCACACGCGGCCGCTGCGGCAAACGCCACGTTGTAAATGGGGATGTTCATCGCGGTATTGGGATAGATGCCCTGGATCACGCTGGTACAGCAGGCCGGGATCACCAGCACCGTGTCCGGCCCCGCAGCCTTGAGGACATACCGCAGGATGAGCGACGTGCTGCAGCCGGCGCATGCCGAGGTACACTTGAGGACATACTCCTCTTTTGGGATCTCCGTCATGAAATTCAGTTCATAACTATATCTGGACCATTCATAATAAGGATATTTTATGCCCGATCGGAGGCATTCACCCAGACGATGGGGATCCAACCGCAGGCGAGTATCCAATCATTGCAGCGGGATCAGATGGTTCGTGTACGGATGAATTATGGTATTACCCGGACGATTCAATGGCAAAGATCCCATCCCACAGGTTTGACAGAGTAACCGGCGAAGATTCCGGGGTCTGATCCTATTCAGCCGGTTCTACCCGGTAACGGCCGAAGATTCCGGGTCGGGATCCTGTTCAACGTTTCGACAGAGTAATGTCCGAAGATTCCGGGGTCGGGATCCTATTCAACCGTTCGACAGGGTAATGTCCGAAGACTCCGGGGTCGGGATCCTGTTCAACGGTTCGACAGGGTAATGTCTGAAGATTCCGGGGTCGGGATCCTGTTCAACTGATTCGATACGGTGTCGGCGAGGACTCGGGTCGGGATCCTGTTCAACGGTTCGATACGGTGTCGGCGAGGACTCGGGTCGGGATCCTGTTCAACTGGTTCGATACGGTGTCGGCGATGATTCCGGTCGGATCCTATTCAACCGGTTCGAGCCGGTAACCGGCGGCCCTCAGAACTGCTCCCATCTGAAGGAAAAAAGCCCGGTCATCCAGCTCATTCCGTTTCGGTATGCCGGTCTCCCACAGCGCCATGAGACTGGGATCCGCGGTCTCCAGGCTCCGTCTCCCCTTCACCCGGCCGACCTCTTTTCCCGCGACATCGGTGATCAGCATCGTGAAGCACCGGTAGTCCCTGCAGAACCGGGGAGCGGTATCGTGGATGGAGCAGATGTAGTGTCCCATGTCTTCCCGGCGGAGAAATGGACACCAGGACGGATGGATATCCGGGTACGGACGGTTCGTGAATGCATCCTCGTACTCGCCCTGCACGTGGGCAAAGAATGATTCCCGGGTGATCAGGCACGTGCAATAATAGTCCCGGGAAGAAAGCCGCCTCTCCACCGTCATGTGCTGACCGAAATTCATGCAGCATCTCCCGCATTGGGTGCAGACAAATTTCATTTTCACCGCCTCCCCGCCATAAACAGGAGTAGGATCTGTCCGGTAGCAGATAAATCCCATTCATATACCCAAAAACCGGTGATTCTTTTCATGACAGAGTATGAATACGGTTTCGTTATTTTTTTTATTTCAAAACGAGAGCATTGACTCTCTCTGCCTGCGGACACGGGCGAACTCACGACAATCCGAATCCCGACAGGAAAAAGAGGAATGGCAACTATTCCCGCTCCTGGTTCCCGAGCAGCGTGCAGATCTGTTTCATGACCAGATGGTGCCTCCGGCACGATTCCAGGTGTGAACGAGCTCTCCTCTCGATCGGAATGGGATTCCAGGCGATCCTGCAGTCGACGTCCCAGAGGATCAGGCCCTCTGCCGGCGCCGGCGGAAGCGGTATCCGGCAGGAGCCCTCGAGAAGCTCCCGGATCAGATCTTCATCAGCCCGGCCGCTCCCGACCAGCCCGATGGCGGACGCCATATACCGGACCATATGCCAGAGGTAACTCTCGGCAGTCACCTCAAAGAACGGGTATCCCTCCTCTTTCCCGATATGAACGGAAAGTACGTGCCTGACAGGGTTCTTGTCGCTCGCCCGTGATACCCCGGAAAAGTCGTGCCTACCGATGAACATGCCCGCTGCACTTTCCATTGCAGGTACATCCAGCGATGAATCGCCAAAATAATACCGGTAGGTCCGTTTCCGGGCATCGTACCGGGGATGAAATCCCGGATCGACTTCGGCATATCCGGTACACCAGAGATCCGGCGGGAGCTGCCAGTTCATCCCGGCGATCGCCCTATCCGGAACCTCTGTCGTCAGTGCACAGACCTGGCCCCGGGCGTGGACCCCCCGGTCGGTCCGCCCGGCGACCAGGAAGCCTGCATCTCTCCAGTCTGCGAAGAGCTGCAGCCGTGTACACGCCGCCACGAACTCCCCTTCGACGGTACGGTCCGCCGCCTGCATCTGTGAACCGCAGAACCGGTCGCCGAGGTAGGCGAACCGGAAAGCAAGCCTCATCGAAACCGCACGCGCCGCTGGAATTTTTTCCACGTGTTCCGGATCGACTGGCGGGTATAAGTACGAAGCGGGGTCATCCTTCCCCCGATTCTGGTCCTCCCGCTCCTGATTGCGGCGAGGACCGAGTCTATATCGGGGCTCGCGTCGATATAGGTCCTTCCAAACCCGACAAATCGCGCATTATGGGCATCGCTTCCTGCAACGCCAGGTTTCCCGAGATTCCGTGCAACCCTCATCGCTTTCCGGTTGGCAGAACCGACAATGTACCGGCTGTTAAAGACCTCTACCGCATCGACCGCAGAGAGTGCCTCCTGTAACCTCCGCGCAACCCCATGACGCCACATATGATAGGGGTGGGGAAGGATGACCAGAGCCCCCATCCGGTGGGCGATCTCGATCGTTTCCAGGACATCGAGGCCCGGCATGACCGGTTCGGTGATCCCGAGCGCGATGAGATGCCCCTGTTTCGTGGAGATCTCGATCCCGGGTATGACGAGCACCCGTGACCGGCAGCCCAGGGCGTACCGGGCTCCGGCAACGGAATCGTGATCGGTGATCGCGATGACGTCCAGTCCTGCCTTTTCTGCCCGGTCGAGGATCTCTTCCACACTGCTTTCCCCATCCCGGGAATAGGAAGTATGGACATGGAGGTCGCAGGCGAGCATGTGATCATATCACTTTTTATTGCACCGATATTAAGGAAACTTATCAGGTTCTGCCCTCATCCGCGATCTCTTCCGGAGGGCCGGTTTTCTTCCCTCACGGAACGGGAGGGGAATCATGGGTCTCATGGGTGATCGAGGTATCACACCCGGGATGAGCGGCCCAATCCCGGGATCGGAGAGAAGCAATCCCACCCACGGAAGACCTGCCTGTTTTTGCGTTATTCTGGCGAACAGAAATAAATGTAATTCCTGTCAGTTCCGAACGCATAATTTCTTTTAAAGAGAAGCCACATGAAACGTATGCGTATTCTGCTTCCGACCGGTGCGGTCACCTATCCGGTGGTCAGGGCAGCGGCGGAGGGGTACGATGCCGATGTCATCGTCACCGGCGAGATCGCCTCTTTTCTCACCCCTTCCCGGTTGCGGGAACTCCTCCGGGAGAAGCAATATGACCTGGTTATCGTTTCCGGCATGTCCACGGCATCATTTACCGGTGTGGAGGAGGAGACCGGCGTCCCCGTCTACCGTGGTCCCCGGCATGCGATGGATCTGAGGCGGGTCCTCCCGCTTATCGGCACCGTTACGCTCTCCCGCGACGTTCCCGCCGATGATTTCCTGATCGCGAGCGGTAAAACAGAAGCCCGGGAAAAGATCCGAAACACCGAAGCGGCAGCCGAATGGGAGTATTGTATCCGTGGGGTGAAGATCGGGGGCGGTTCGCGGATGAAGGTGCTCGCGGAGATCATGGATGCCCACCGGTGCCCGGACATACGCGGCCGGGTGGAACGATTTTTTAACGATGGTGCGGACATCGTCGATCTCGGGTTCGGTTTCGACGCAACTGCAGGGGATGTCCGGGCCACTTTTCGGGAGCTACAGGGTATCGAAGGGCCGCTCGCGGTCGATACCCAGGATCCCCTGCTTATCCGCGCCGCATTGGACCGGGCTGATCTCGTCCTGAGCCTCCATGACGGGAATATCCCGGCGGTCGGGGCAGCGGTTGCGGATGCAGGAGCGGGGGCCGTGATAATTCCTGCCGGGGCCTCCCTCGCCGAAAATATCATCCGTGCCGAAGAGGCGGGGATCACCTGTATCCTGGCCGACCCGCTCCTTCAGCCGGCAGGTTCGGGACTCACCCGCAGTATTGAAGCTTTTCCAAAGATCGGATATCCGCTCTTCTTCGGCGCGGGGAACGTGGTGGAACTGCTCGACGCGGATTCGATAGGTGCCAATGCGCTCCTCGCCGGCATGGCACACGAGATCGGGGTATCCGTTATCTTCACCAGCGAGCATTCGGATAAAACCCGGGGTTCTGTCCGGGAGATGCGAACCGCAACCGAGATGATGGCGTTGCTGGAAGGAAAACCATATCCGAAGGATATGGGGATCGATCTCCTCGTCATCAAGGAGAAGAGGCGAAGATGCGAGCCTCCTCTGAGCTATACGACCTGTGTCGCTGCGGCTCCCCTGCCGGAGGAGATCTCTTACGATCCCCGCGGCAACTTCCGGATCGGGATCGAGGGGGACTGCATCGTGGCGGTCGTCAACGGCAGGGCGGTACGGGGCCGGTCCTGGGCGGACGTATTCTCGACCATTCTTTCGAACGGGGACGTATCACTCCTCGACCACGCGGCCTATCTGGGAAAGGAACTGTACAAGGCCGAACTCGCCATCCGGTTCGGCCGGAGCTTTGAGCAGGACGGGGATTTTTAGGTCCGTGATACTCAGTGATACGGCTTTGTGCTCCGAGGCATAAGGAAAACAAAGGGAACTTCCCGGTCATCCAATTCTTAATCACGCATCAGGCGCCATAATACACTCACGATGAAGATACGGGGCCTCAAAGGGGATCTCCTTGACCTGCTGCTCGAGATCGGGAATGCCCGCCACCCCTACGAGTTCGCCGGCCTCCTTCTCGAGTCGGACGGGGTGATCGACGAGTTGAACCTGTTGCCGGGAACGGTCAGCGGCGAGGCAAGCGCAAATCTTTTCCTCGACATGATGCCCCTCAGTACCCACGTGGCCGGAAGCGTGCACAGTCATCCGAGCGGCAACATCCGCCCGTCGGATGCAGACATCAGTTTTTTCTCCCGATCCGGCCGGTATCATATCATCGTGGGATATCCGTACACGCGGCAGAACTGGCAGGGGTACCGGGTCGATGGCATCCCGTATCCGCTTGAGGTTATACCATGAAGCGGGTGGTTGCAACCGGCACCTTCGATCTGCTGCATCCCGGACATGTCTATTATCTGGAGGAATCCCGACGTCTCGGGGACGAGCTGCACGTCATCGTCGCCCGCGATGTCAATGTCAGGCATAAGCCCAGACCGGTCATTCCCGAGGAACAGCGGCTGAAGATCGTCAGCGCACTGAAACCGGTCGATTTTGCGCGTCTGGGTGACCTGACCGATATGTTCCGGCCGATCGAGGAGATCCGGCCGGACGTGATTACTATCGGGTTCAACCAGCACTTCGATGAAACCGGGCTTTCAGAGTCGCTCCGGAAACGAGGGATCGCCTCTGAAGTCGTCCGGATCGGCGCCTATAATAAGGAGCAGTACTGCAGTCTCCCGCGTGATCATACGCCAGATACTGGCCCGGTACTCCTGTGAAGGTGACGACCAAGCGCGTTAAACCATCCACTCAGGGAGAAGCAGGATAAAAGGGACATTCGGACATCCGGCACTCCTGGTTCATCGGCGAAAATTCGCACCGGATCTCTTTCGGCAGCGGGAGGTCCAGGCCGAAATGTTCCCCGAGGAACCGTACCGTGGCACGTATCGCGATAAACAGGTTCCGTTTGCAGCATCGCGGACCACCATGAAGTGCAATCTCATGGAGGGTCTCGGCCGTGCTGAGATTCGAGAGCTGCCACTCCTCCTTCGAGAGCGGGGTTGCACCGGTGATGATACTGATGAAGATGCCGGTTCCCACGGCCGCCCCGCAATCTCCCATGAATCCACAAAATCCTCCTTTAATCTGTTCCGCACGGGAGCGGGCAATCTTAATCTTCGCCGCCTTCTTCTCCGGTTCCCCTTTCCGGTTATAGTACGCGGCAAGAAGGACTGCAGGGACCAGGAAGTGATGTTCGGGGCCGTGCATCCGGACTTCCGGGTTATTCATCAGGGTGATTGCCATGGAGACCGGATCCGTTTCTTCCGTGTGTATGCAGAACTCTTCTATGAGATCTTCTGCAGGGAGGGCATGGCACCGATCGCAGATGAAGTGGCCCTTCCTGCACCGGGCAGATGTCGCCTGGACCTCCCCGCATATCGCACAGGCGCAGGATTCGGGCTGATCGAGATAGACCAGTTCATCGCCGCAGATGAGGCAGCCGCTCCGGTGGCTTGTATTCATCATGCATACAAGAACCGTATCGGATTTCATCTTTTGTATGAACCCTGAAAATCATGAATGACGATATCGGGTTGTGCCGGTCCCGGGCTCACGCATTTGACCAGAGATCATAACCATTATCTGATCCCATTCCCGAATTCAGCATATGAGCGATGCGCTGGAGAGGGAAATTGCAAAATTAACCGCTATTGCCGGGGAGAAGGGGGCGTCCGTCCGGGAGATACCCGCCCGGGACGTAATCGTTTCCCAGTGGGTCCGGTTCAAGTGCCGGTACGGGTGCAAGGGATATGGGAAGCATATGGGATGTCCCCCGTACGGGCCCAGCGTGGAAGATACCAGAAACATGGTGTCCGAATACGAGACCGGGATCCTGGTCCGATTCGACGGGATACCCGCTCATGCGGACCTCCGACCGGACGAAATACCGGCCGATTTCCATCCCTTTTTTCGGGACCTTATCCTCTGGGTGAACGGAACGATCCACCTCCTCGAGAAGACGGCCTTTTATGACGACTTTCACAAAGCATTCGGTTTCGGGGGGTATCCGTGCATCTACTGCGAGCATGAACACTGCGTGGCGGAAGAAGAACCGGGTATCGTCGACGAGAGCATCCGCCGGAAATGCCGCCATATGGACCTTGTCCGGCCCACCATGGAAGGGGCCGGGATGGATGTGTTCGGCACCGCCCGGCGGGTGGGATGGGAGCTCCATACGGTCCCCTGCCAGGATCTGGAATACGGAAAGATCGTCCATGGAAATATTACGTCCATCGGCCTCGTCCTCCTCGAGTGAGATACCCAGGTCCCGATCCTTGCCCCTCAGGTAGAGCTGGATCCCCGAATTCTTTTCGGCAGATGGGAGATTCGGAAGAGGGCCCCCGTATCAGATCTGATTATCCGGAAGAGAACGCCGGAACTATCACCGGCGAAATACGAAAAATGTTGTCCTCCTGCATCCTGGTCGCACAAAGACCCATATATTAATATAATGCCGGGCATAATTAGCCGGTGTAGGGTTACGATGAAAAGGCCCCTATTATCGTGTTTGAGGAGATCATATGCCTGATTTTGCAACAGCATTTACCGGAATGAACAGTGACCGGAAACTCACCAACAGTGAACTGGTCAGGGCGCTCCGGCTCATGGTAGCCGATGAATATGAAGCAATCCAGGTTTATACCCAGTCAGCGGAATCGATCGACAATCCGCTCGCCGCAGAGGTTCTTCTGGATATTGCCGATGAGGAGAAGGTGCATGCCGGAGAATTCCTGCGGCTCCTGAAGGAACTGGATCCCGCAGAGTCCGGGTTTTACGAGAAGGGTGCGGGAGAGGTGGAAGCGGTGATCTCTTCCCGGGCCGGAGGAGCGGCGGCATCTGCGGCAACGAAGGAGACGACCATCGGGTCGCTCAAAGAATAATGGAGGAATGATGATGGTGAACAAGTACCTCTTAAGGGAGGATGCCCCCCTCGAACCCGAGGCCTGGAGGCTCCTAGATGAGACGATGGTGGAAGCAGCAAAAACAATCCTCGCCGGCCGGCGTATACTCGAGATCGAGGGCCCCTTCGGTCTCGGGCTCAAGGCAGTGCCGCTACAGGACTGCTGCATGGATAATGGATTGATCGCAAGCCCGGTCGTTCCGGTATCCCTTGTCCAGAAGAACTTTATGATGAGCAAACGGGATCTGGCGGCGTACGAGCGTGACCAGCTCCCCCTCAACCTGGACGGCGTCGCGATGGCGGCGATCGAAACCGCCAAGATCGAAGACAACCTGGTCTTTTTTGGGGTCTCCGGCTGCACCGGTCTCCTCTCTGAAGAGGACGCAACCGAGCTGAAGCTCTCCTCCTGGAATACCGTCGGCAAGGCGGCCGATGATATCATCAAGGGGATCACCCAGCTCGATGATGCCGGGTTCCACGGCCCCTATACCCTCGCGCTTTCCCCCGCCCGCTATAACCTCCTCCTGCGCCGTTATCCGCAGGGAACAACGGAATACGAGCATATGCAGACGATTGTGACAAAAGGCGTGGTTAAAGCACCGATATTGCCCAAAGGCGGTGTACTACTCGCATCGGGCCGCCAGTTTACCTCGATCGTCATGGGACAGGATATGTCTGTCGGGTTTATCGGCCCGGCCGGTGCAGACCTGGAATTCTCCGTCTCGGAAAGTCTGGCCCTGATGATCCGTCAGCCAGGTTCCATATGCGCCTTGATCGAGTGAATTATCGAATATCATCTATCCGGCCGGGACACTTACCCGGTCATTTTTTTAGCCGGGTTGTCCAGAATGGATCAGCCCGGATATCCCCGGTCTTTTTGAACAGTTGTCCCGTAGCGTGAAGAAGATCAGCCGGATACCCCCGTTCTTTTTGAACAGGTTGTCCCGGGACATGAAGCACGCCCGGATACATCAGCCCGGATATCCCCGGTCTTTTTTACCCCGGTCTACCCGGGATACAGAACAGCGGAACAGCTTCATGGCCGATAGGGTTCCCGTGCCTCTTCTTTATGCACCAAGCTTCTCGCAAAACAGGGGTCATCGGAAGCAATTCCATCCACCCCGAAGCGGGCCATCCGATGAATGTCCCCGGCCTGGTTCACGGTCCAGGCAAAGAGAAGGATCCCCTGCCGATGGGCTTCCCGGACCATGGCCCCGGTCACGAGGTCGAGGCGGGGGAGAATGAGGTCGACTCCCGCCCTGGATGCGAGATCGACCGGGTCTGGCATCTTCCGGGAAACGATCAACCCTGTTTTCAGGGTTGAACTATCCCTCACCCGCTCGATAGCGGAAAGATGGTAGGAGACAATAAACATATCCTCGACCCCCTTATCGCGGATACGAGCGACGATCTGGTCTTCCGTCCCGGGTTCCTTGATCTCCGCCAACAGGCCGCACCGCCCCCTGACCAGGTCGAGTACTTCCTGAAACGTCGGTATTTTCTCTCCTTTTCCCGCATCGAGCCTCTTGAGCTCGGTCAATGAGAGTGCACCGACCGGACCTGCACCGTTCGTGGTCCGGTCAACGGTAGGGTCGTGCATGACAACGAGTTCCCCATCCCTGCTCCGGCGAAGGTCGATCTCCACGAAATCCGCGCAGCGTATCCCTTCTTCCAGGGCCCGCAGGGTGTTCTCCGGTTGTTGTGCCCTCGCTCCCCGATGTCCGATGATCAGCATCCGGTGGATCTATTCCCGATCTGGATAATAGATTTGGCGGTTCATTGTTACGGGGTATTGTCCACGGGTTCCCGATCTTCAGGCTCGAGGCCAGCCGCCTGGCGAAGGCCGTTCAGGAGGGTAAGCGCGCCCTGCTTGTCGAGGGGCTGGTTGTCGTTTCCGCATTTTGGAGAGTAGATACAGGAAGGGCACCCTTCCTCGCAGGAACAGTCCTGTACCAGCAGGCAGGTCATGTCCGCCAGCTCCTCGAAGATGGTATACGCATGCTCCGCGAGGCCGATCCCGCCCTCGAACCCGTCATAGACAAAGACGGTCGGCTCCCCTTGTTCTCCCTGGGATGGCACCGAGAGTCCCCCGATGTCCCAGCGGTCACACAGGACATAAAATGGCATCACCGCGATCAACGCATGTTCAACACCGTGAAGACCTCCCCCGAAATCCTCTCCTCTGGCCTGTACCGCCGTTTCAAGGTTCTCCGGTATCCCAAACCAGATCGCCTTTGTCGGGAAGGACAAGGGGGGAAGAGAAAGCGGTTCGATGGCGATCACGGTATCGTACTGCATGACTTTATAAGCCGTGTAGTGCTCCGTCACCAGCACCTCGCCATAGGAGAGCGGGATGTCACCCAGGAACCGGCGGGATAGTTCCCTTGTGATCGCCACATCCACCGTTTTTAAGGGTTTTGTATAGTAATCGACATCCGCCGGTTCGACCCGTATCAGGTGGCGGCCGGGGTCCATCTCCCTCACCAGATATTTTTCACCCTGGTGGAGCATGATCGCTCCCGGGTGCGCCTCGCGATAAGCCTGGGCCCGGTCCATCGTTTCAAGGAGGCTGCCCGTCGCAGACGACCGTAAAATGTTCGCTGGAGATCGCTCCGAGCGCGACCAGCTCCGCGGGCCTCCGGGTACCGGAATACAGATAGCCCCGCCGCGTGGGGCTGATCAGGTGCTGGGCAGCTAATGAGTCTATAAGGGGCGGGAGCTGTTCACCGAAGAATTCGCGATCCCGGTCCGGGATGAGCGGAAGTTCCGATGCCGCGCACAGGGTCTGGCCGGTGAGGATATATGGGTTATTGAGGTCGATGATCGCATGTTCATGCGGCGCCGAGAAGAATGATCCCGGGTTTTTCATGAAGTACTGATCCAGCGGGTTCTGGAACGCCACAAGGATTGCAAGCGATTCGGCAGAGCTCCGCCCCGCTCTTCCGGCCTGTTGCCAGGTGGACATCATCGTTCCGGGATACCCGGAGAGGATCACCCCGTCGAGTGACCCGATATCGATCCCGAGTTCGAGGGCGTTGGTCGAAACCACGCCCCTGATAACTCCGTTCTTCAGTTTTCGCTCTATCTCTCTCCGTTCCTCCGGAAGATATCCCGCCCGGTAGGAGGCCACCTGTTCCGGTGATCCCTTCCGTTCCGATAACAGCGCGTCCTTCGTCCAGAGGGTGATCAGTTCGGTAGTTTTCCGGGCACCGGTGAAACAGAGCGTCTGCAGGCCATATTCCATGCAGGCGACCAGCAATGCACTGCTCTCGCGGTGTGCGGAACGGGTGGATGTCCCGTCGTGGAATGGATTATAGAGGATAAAACGTTTTTCTCCCCGCGGAGAACCATCGTTCCGTATTACCCTGCAGGGGGTACCGCAGAGCCGCTCCGCAAATTCCCCCGGGTTTGCCAGGGTTGCCGTCGAGAGAATGAACCGGGGATCGGCTCCGTAATGGCGGCAGATGCGTCGGAGTCTCCGGATAAGAAGAGCCACGTGTGACCCGTATACGCCCCGGTACCGGTGCGCCTCATCTATAACCACAAACTGGAGGTGAGAGAGGAACCGGCTCCACTGATGGTGCCAGGGAAGGATCTGATGGAGTTCATACGGGTTTGTCATTATCAGACGGGACCGTGAACGGATATCGGGACGTCGATCTCTTGGGGTATCGCCGTCGTAGATGGCCGCGTGCAGGGGTATCCCCGTTCCCCGTTCGATCTCCCGGACCCCGTGCAGCTGATCATGGGTAAGCGCCTTCGTGGGGTAGAGGGCAAGCGCGGTCGCATCAGGATCCATGAAGGCTTTTTCCATTATGGGAAGTGAAAATGCAAGGCTTTTTCCCGAAGCCGTCGGGGTTGTCAGGATAATGCTTTCCCTGGCCCGAAGTGCTGCTATAGCTTCGCTCTGGTGGCTGTAGAGGCTTATTCCGCGTGACTCAAGGTACTCGCCGAGAGGGGAGGGCAGTGGGCTTTCAGGCTGTTCGTATACGGCCGTTTTGGGAGGAAGAATCTCGATATGGGTGATACATCCGGAAAACCGGGGATCATTCCGGAGGTGGGCGATCGTTTCAGTGACACTCATCGGATTCCTCCCGGAGATGGAAGAAAAGGCGTGCGAGGGTCACGATATCCTGACGATTATGCCTGACGATCGGCAACAACGGACCGGGATTTCCCGTGGTCAGGTACGTCTGATAGAACTCGGGAACCATGCTGCTCGGGATATCCGGGGTCCGGTCGATACCGAAGATCCTGCGTTCGAGCGTGGTAAGCCGGCAATCCGGAAAGTGCTGGCGGTACCGGCGGCGGGACGGCGCGAGGAGGTCGTAGTGTGGTGCCGGGACCAGAGAAGACTCCCCGTAAAATGCATACCGTTCCTTCAGGTAAGGGAGATCGAACGCCCTGCCGTTGAAGGATACCAGTACCGGATCCTCTCCGAAAAATGCCCGGGTGGCAAGGAGTGCCGGGAGTTCCTCCTCCATGGAGCGGAGGATATACTGGGAGATCTCGAGGCAGCCGTCAGAGACCCGTGCAAGGCCAAAAAGGATGATCGGACGGGAGAAAAACCCGAGGGTCTCCAGGTCGATGAATAGGAAGGACGGAACGTCGTGGAGATCGGCGGTGCGAAGCACCAGGGGATGAGAGGGAGGATGTCGTCGCTGAACCAGCCGGAGTATCTGCTCCGGACCCCCGCTCCGGAGAATCTCCAGGCAATCGGCCGCCGGCCGGGCGAACCTCCGGTGATGAAGGAGCTCTTCTATCCGATGATATCCCCGTCGTCGGAGAAGGTGAGCGGTGCGAAGACCGATCCCGTGGACGAGGGTAAGATCCTTGTTAAGGCTCTCCACGAAATCCTCTTTCCGGGGAACGGGGATCTCCATGGGTTCGGTGCTCCGGACGCAGTAACAGGGACCTTCCTCTGTCTCCTGATCGGCTCCGTCCAGCACCTCCTCGAGCGTTTGTCCGTTATGCCGATCGAGGAGGTCCTGCTTCACCTGTTCTGCCCGGCGGTACTCCGACTCAAAGACGAATGAATCAGAGAAACTCGTGCGGAAGAGCGTATCATTCTTGATGAGCGTATAGTCATGGGACTGGTCGAACCGTGTCCGCCATTGCCTGCTGATCGCATCGTAGACCAGGGGTGATGTCATGGCTCTGCTGACTCTTAGTCAGGGACCGGACATATTGAGTATGCAGCGCGGAAGGTGAAAGTGATAAAGGTATGATTCTGGCTCACTTTTCAAAATCCACTCCATTAAGAGTGAACTTCGATTCCGTGGCAGATGAAATAGGCATTCTTTCCCGTTCACACCCCGCCGTTAGGTTTATTCGTGCAGGGCACATGTGGGTCCATGTCGGTTCTGTCGGAATATCCCGGCTGCCAAAGGGATCGGATGATTCATACGAATGGGTATGAACAAATACCGGTTTCCCTGATCTCCGATATGGGTGTTTGAGTATGACTGCTGACAGGAAGATTACCTATACGACCATCCTCGATGACGAGGAGATCCACCGGAACTACGATGCTGCCATGGCTGATGTCGCGGAAGAGCTCGGAAAAGAACATCCGTTGTTCATCGGGGGGAAAAAACGAATGGCAGACCGGGAATTCAAGACAAGGTCCCCGATCGACCGGGATATTGTCATTGGCACGTTCCAGAACGGCGGCAGTAACGAGATTGAAATGGCCATTGCCACCGCAAGGAGAGAATTTCCGGGATGGGAGGCAACGGACTGGCGGGATCGTACCCGGATGATCCGGTCAGCGGCGGACCTGCTGGAGGGCAGGGTGTTCCGCCTCGCCGCGCTTATCACCTGCGAGACCGGAAAAAATCGTTATGAAGCAATTGCGGAGGTGACCGAGTCGATCGATCTGATCCGGTATTACGCGGGTATCTACGAGCAGAATCAGGGATACCGGACAAGGATGGGAACGGATGAGCCGGGGGGAGGCAGTGAGAGCATCCTCCGGCCCTTCGGGGTATGGGCGGTAATATCCCCGTTTAATTTCCCTCTCGCCCTTGCGGCGGGTATGATCACCGCGGCACTCGTCACTGGTAATACCGTCGTATTCAAGCCCACCAGCGAAACACCGCTCTCCGGCCTCCGCCTGTACGAGGCGCTGGTTGAAGGGGGAATTCCCCCCGGGGGCCTGAACTTCGTGACCGGACCGGGGGAGATCTTCGGCGAGGTTATCACCTCCCATCCGGATGTTGCGGGTATCGCGTTTACGGGTTCCCGTGATGCCGGTATGTGGCTGCAGCGGAACCTTGCACTCCGCCAGGCATGGCCAAAACCACTGGTCGCGGAGATGGGGAGCAAGAACCCGGTGATCATTACCGCCCGTGCAGACCTGGGAAAGGCAGTCGAAGGGGTAACCCGTGCGGCTTTCGGCTTCGGGGGGCAGAAGTGCAGCGCCACCTCCCGGGTCTACGTTCATTCGACGGTCGCACAGCAGTTCATCGATCGACTGAAAGAACGGGTGGAGAAGATCGCGGTCGGTGATCCCCGGATAAAGGAAACGTTCCTCGGTCCCCTGATGACCGAGAAGGCACTGAACACGTTCCTGAACGCGGTGGTGGAGAGCCAGAGAGACGGAGGTATACTGGTAACTGGCGGAAAAGTGATCCCGGGCAGGGCATATGAAAGAGGATATTATGCGGCGCCCACGATCGTCTCCGGACTTCCGCGGGATCATCATCTCTGGAGGGATGAGCTCTTCTGCCCGTTCCTCCTCGTCAATACCTTTGAAACCCTTGAAGAGGCCCTCGATATGGCAAATAATACTGATTTTGGTCTCACATCGGGTATTTTCTCCGAAGATGCCCGCGAAGTCGATTATTTCTTCGAACACATCCATTTCGGCGTGAGTTATGCAAACAGGGAGGGAGGTGCGACAACGGGCTCCTGGCCGGGGGTACAGTCCTTCACCGGATGGAAGGGGAGCGGTTCGACCGGGAAAGGAGTCTGGAGGACCCTACTATCTCCTCTCGTTTGTCCGCGAACAGGCACGTACCCGGTGAAGAAAGTGGGTGATCATATGCGGGTGAAGGGGTTTCTCATCGATATCGACGGCGTTCTGACCGTCGGAGGTCGCCCGATCGAGGGTGCGGTCCAGCTGATCGCCGGACTCGGCGTTCACGGAATCCCCTTCCGCTGCATCTCGAACGCCACCCGCCGGTCCCGGAAGATGATCGCGGACGAGCTCGGTGAACAGGGTTTTTCGATACCGGCATCGGCACTATTCACCCCCCCTGCGGCAGCGATTGCGTACATGCGCGAGTCCGGGAAAAACCGGGGCTTCCTTATCAGCACGGGGAATATCGATCCGGAATTCGAGGAGGCCGGGATCATGCTCCTCGATGTCGGGGTGGATTTTGTGCTCATCGGCGATGCTGGCAGCCGCTTCAGCTGACGAGCTCCTGAACCATGCATTCAGACTGGTGCTCGACGGTGCAGAAATCCTCGCATTGGAGCGGGACCGGTACTGGATGGGGGCCGATGGTCTGATGCTTTCAGCCGGGCCGTTCGTTGCGGCGCTTGAATACGCGACCGGGAAGACGGCGCGGGTGATGGGGAAACCGTCCACCGGATTTTTCTCCATGGCTCTTCACGATATGGGGATGCCGGCCGGAGATGTGGCAATGATCGGGGATGATATCACGACCGACATCGGCGGGGCGAAGAGATGTGGAATGCAGGGCATACTCGTCCGGACCGGAAAGTTCCGGCAGGAAACGCTCGATTCGGCTGAAGTGCAGCCGGATGAGGTGATCGACTCGATCGCCGGGTTGGGGCGTCTTCTCTAAACGCCCGACAGATTAACCTTAAGATCGAAATTACGTGTTGGGAAAATCGGCCTACCGCCGAAATCGGTACGGGTCCGTTTCAGGTATCCATCCGGATCAGGGACGGCAACAGAGTCTCGTCTCCGGGAACTCCGCCGGACTCCGCGATTCGCTCGAGCGAACGCATACAGTACGAGAGGGAAGAGTCGATTCCGATGAACCGGCGACCTGACTGCCAGGCGACCAGCGTTGTCGTGCCAACCCCGTTGAACGGGTCGAGGATGATATCCCCCAGGTAGGAGAAGAGCTTCATCAGCCTCCTCGGGAGTTCCTCGGGGAACATCGCCGGGTGACCATGATCCTTCATCCGGCGCTCGGGAGGAATTGTCCACCGCCCGATCACCCATTCCTTGAACTCGGTCTCGGTGATATCGATATCCTCCCGCCGCCCGGCCTTCTTATGGGTCTCCTTGTCAAAGACCTCGATGAACTCCCAGGTATACTTCAGGTACGGCATCGAGGGGGACTTCCAGCTCCCCCATGCCGTGTATTTTGCATTGTAATTGTGTTTTTCCCAGAGGATCTCCGCTTTCCAGAGGAACCCGGCATTCCGCAGCTGGCCGGAGATTATATGGTGGGTCGGCATATAGTCGGAGAAGAGAGGCTGGACATTCACGGCGATACGACCACCCGGACGGAGGACCCGGTAACATTCATCCCAGATCGTCCGGAGTTTCCGGAAGTATTCGTTCCATTCATGGGTATCGTCCTGTTCGTCCTGTGCATACGCCTGCCCGAAGTTGTACGGCGGGGAGGTGATGATCAGATCGATGCTGTTCTCCGGCAATCCGGCAAGGACGCGTTCGGCATCCCCGCAGATGATGGTGTTGACAAATGGTTGTATCTCCGGAGGTTCCTCCGTTCGCACGGAATGTTTCGCCCCGCCGGTACCGTTCCGGACCCGTGCCTTCCCCTTCTTGTCATGCACCTTCTCTGGGCGAGAACCGGAAAACGCCATTATTCCACGTATAACATTTTCATGGTATAACCCTTGGCATTTTGAAGGGAATTTCACGGTCTGCGCTCCCGGTGGGCAGGAAGCGTGGAGGAACTCTGAAACCCGGATGGAACGGTCAAAAGCGTTTAAAGGCACCGGGTCCTATACTGTGCAGGTTTCGTTATGCTGGATATAGAAGATCTGCATGTCAGCATCGGGGAGAAGGAAGTTCTCCATGATGTCAACCTGGAGATCAAACCCGGGGAGACGCACGTGCTCATGGGCCCCAACGGATCGGGGAAGAGTACCCTGCTCATGACCATCATGGGATTTGCAAATTACACGGTCACCAATGGAAGGATCCTGTACAAGGGTGAGGATATCACCAACCTCCCGATCCATGAACGGGCGAAGCGGGGGATTGGGATGATGTTCCAGCGACCTCCGACGATATCGGGCCTGAAACTGGGGAAGCTCCTGGTGGCCACGTCGGGGAATAAACCCGAAGAGGTTGCGTCATATGCTCATGAGCTGCATATGGACCGGTTTTTGGAGCGGGACATCAACAAGGGCTTCTCGGGCGGGGAGATCAAACGGAGTGAAGTGTTGCAGCTGCTGATACAGCGGCCGGACTTCGTGATGCTCGATGAACCGGAGAGCGGGGTGGACCTCGAGAATATATCGTTGATCGGGAAGGAGATCGGGCAGCTCCTCGAAAAAGACGTGCATCTGATAAACCGGAAAAAGAGCGGGCTGGTCATTACCCATACGGGATATATCCTCGACTATCTGGATGCGGACCGGGGCCACGTGATGTGTGACGGTGAGATTAAATGCCACGGAAATCCCCGCGAGATCCTGAAAGAGGTTAAAGCACGCGGGTACCGGGAGTGTCTTGAATGCACGCAGATATGAAGAAAAAACCCGATCTATCAGAAGAAGACCGCGAACGGCTGGCCCAGTCGGGGATCGAGCTATCCATGGCCAACCGGTGCGGGAGTTATCTCCAGATGAACCAGGATGTCGTCCATGCAACGTGCCAGGAAGAGGGTATCGAGGTCATGTCGATCGCCTCAGCCCTGAAGAAATACGAATGGATAGCAGACTATGCCTGGAATCTGGTCCCCAAGGACAAGGATGAATATACCCGGTATGTTGCCAATGTCGACCAGCCGGTGGGATACGTGATCATCGCACGGAAAGGGAGCAATAATATCCTACCCGTCCAGGCATGCCTGTTTCTCGGGCAGGAACAGATACAGCACGTCCACAATATTCTCATTGCGGAGGAAGGGGCCGAACTCCATATCATATCCGGGTGCGCGAGCGGGCAGCATGTCGGGAAGGGTGGAGCTCATTACGGTATCAGCGAATTTTACGTCGGGAAGAACGCGAAGATCAGCTTCACCATGATCCATACCTGGGGAGAGGATATTGAGGTGTACCCCCGAAGTGCAGCGAAGGTTGAAGAAAATGGTGTTTTTCTCTCAAATTATGTCTGCATGAAGCCAGTGCACAAGATCCAGATGTACCCGACCGCACATCTGGTCGGGGAAAATTCCGTCGCACGCTTCAGCAGCGTGGTGATTGCAACGGAGGGTTCTTCGATGGATCTCGGGTCCCGGGCTATACTGGGGGCCCGAGGGGCAAGCGCGGAACTCATCACGCGAGCGATTACAAAAGGCGGCACGATCATCTCCCGGGGGCATATCCACGGCAAAGTCGAGGGGACGAAGGGTCATCTCGAATGCAAGGGTCTGATCCTGAAGGACGGGACGATCTATGCAATCCCCGAAATAGAAGGATCGGTGGTAGGGACCGAGCTGTCCCACGAGGCGGCGGTCGGTAAGATCGCCCGGGATGAGATCGAATACCTGATGTCGCGCGGGCTCGACGAGGAGGCAGCGACCGCAACGATTATCAGGGGATTCCTCGATGTCAAGATCGCCGGACTTCCCGATGCGCTCCAGACGCAGATCGATGCAACGATCGATGTCGCCGAGAAAGCGGGTTTCTGACGGTGCCCCGGGTATCCCGGTGGCTGGAGGGCGAAACAGTGCCGGATGATTCCCGAAGAGAAGAGCGCCTCCTGATGGTGGAGACACAGATAGAAGCCCGGGGCATCCATGATCCCCGGGTACTGGAGGCGATGCGGGAGACTCCCCGCCATGTATTTATTCCCGGGGATCTTTCCGGAGCCGCGTACCATGACCGCCCGCTCCCGATCGGGAAGGGACAGACGATATCACAACCCTACATCGTCGCGCTCATGACTGAACTCCTGGGGGTGCAGCCGGATGACCGGGTGCTGGAGATCGGCACCGGAAGCGGATACCAGGCAGCCATACTTGCCCGTCTCGCGCACGAGGTCGTCTCCCTGGAACGGATTCCCGAGGTGGCGGAACAGGCGAGAAAGAACCTATCGGCACTCGGTATCACCCAAGTAGCGGTGATCGTGGGGGACGGTACCGAAGGATATCCTTCCCGGGCTCCCTACGATGCGATCATCATCACCGCATCGACCCCGGAGATCCCGGCACCGCTCATCGATCAGCTGGCAGACGGTGGCCGGCTGATAGCGCCGGTCGGGGGGAGGGATCTGCAGGAGCTGGTCAAACTGGTTCGCCACGGGGACCGGATCGAGCGGCTCTCCTACGGGGGCGTGGTATTTGTGCCCCTCATCGGACGTCATGGCTGGCAGGAATAAAACCGGAGTTCTTTTTCTGACCGGATCCCGGGGCAGGCACGCCCTGTAATACAGTCTTATCTGCCAGAAAAACAATCATCGTATTATGCCGGAACAGGGGATTTGGGCATACCCATGAGAATATATGACGTGACGAGGCCATTGAGCCCCGGGACCCTCGTGTACCCGGGAGATGTGACACCTGTCTTCACCCGGAGAGACCACGGATCCTATCTCACCACAGAATTGTTCCTGTCCAGCCACAGCGGCACCCACATCGATGCGCCCGGCCATTTCCTGAAGAAAGGTATGACCGTGGACCGGATCCCTCTCGGGAAGCTGACCGGACCCTGCCGGGTGCTGGATTTTACGGGGATAACCGGGGAGATCGGGCCCGAAATGCTGGAGGGCAGGATAGACGGTGCCAGAAAGATCCTCCTGAAGACCTCGTTCTCCGGAATGGATCGGTTCGTGCCGGAATTTACGGCGCTATCGCCGGGGGCCGTCCCTCTCCTGGCAGAGGCGGGAATTCACTGCGTGGGGATCGATTCCCCCTCGATCGAATCTTTTACCGGTGACGGGCGGGTGCATCGCAGCCTTATGGGAGAGGGGATCGTGATCATCGAGATGCTCGACCTCTCCCGGGTTGTCCCCGGAAATTACCTGATGGTTGCCCTGCCGCTCCTTCTCCGGGGGGTGGACGCATCACCGGCCCGCGTGATCCTCTGTGATGCGGATAATTTCAGGAGTATGCATGGACCTGATCGTTGAAGCGGTGAACCGGCTCGAGGAACAGCTGCGGGAAAGCGGATGCGAGGACGGGGTCGTCCGGATCGACCTCGACCCCGATGTAGTGCTCTGCCAGTATGAGAAGGGGGGAGATATGGTTGCCTCGTTTGGGGGGCGATCTGCAGAATTCGTCACGTACGATCCGGTCCGTGCAACAACCCGGATCTCGTTCCTCTATGGAGCACGCCTCGAAAAGACAGCCCAGAGAGCGGCCGCGGGTGCCATCATCAACGTGGTGACCGGATTTCTCTGTATCTCGAGAAAACTGCGAGCCTGTTCTCCGGAACGACATGCGGCATGCCGGAGCGAACTGGCAGGATACTGTCGCGGAAAGCGGGTCGGTACCATCGGCCGGGTGTACGGGCTGGAGATGATACCCGGGATAGAACGGACAGAAGATCCGGGAAGTGCCGACCTGATCCTGGTTACCGGGGAAGGGTTGATCTCGCCGGAAGGGGGACGTTTATTGGTTTCGTATGGGGAAGAGAAGCCGATGCTGTTTCTTTCGCCGTCCACGGCCGGGGTCGCGAACCTGCTCGGCTGCGATCACTGGTGCCCGTACGGCGGGATGAACAAGACAGTTTCTGCGGAGAGATGATGGCCGGACTGTTCGGGTCGTCCGGGGTGAGACGTCCGTTCGATCGGGCTCTCGTGGATCTTGCCCTTCAGATCGGCTCCGCCGTCGGCAGCCGGGCTGAACAGGTACTGGTCGGCATTGACACCCGGACGACGAGTCCGCTCATCGCGGATGCGTTCACCAGCGGAGTCCTCGGATCCGGGGGGATGGTCGGATATGCCGGAATGGTACCGACACCGGTGATTGCTTACAACACACGGACGGTGGATGCCGGGTGCATAATCACCGCATCGCATAATCCGGAACCGGATAACGGGTTGAAGTTGTTCAACCGGGATGGTTCTTCCTTCACGCGGGAACAACAGAATGACCTTGGGGAGAGATTCCAGAAGGTGGCATGGAAGGGCTGGGAGAATCAGGGCTCAATCCGGCGATTCGATGCGGTCAGCGGGTACAAAGATGCGATTCTCGAACGGTTTTCCAGTGGCGGCGGGTTCCCCGTCGTGATCGATGCGGGGAACGGCGCAGGCAGCCTCCTGACACCGGGGCTCCTTGCGGATATGGGAGTGACTCCGGTCAGTATCAACTGCACACCAATGGGACACTTCTCGCGCCCTTCAGAACCCCTCGAGAAGAACCTCACCTATATCAGAGGTCTGATCAAGAAAACCGGTGCGAGGGGGGCGGTAGTCCATGACGGGGATGCCGATCGGATGATGTCATTTGACCGCCTCGGGAGATACATTTCAGGAGACCGTCTCCTGATGCTCTTCGCCCGGTATCTCGGGGCGCAGAAAGTGGTGACCACCGTGGATACGACGATGGCGATCGAGGAACTCGCCGAAGTGAGAAGAACGCCGGTCGGGGATAGTTATGTATCCGAAGCGCTGCTTGAATGGGGGGATTTCGGGGGAGAACCATCAGGGGCATGGATCTTCCCCAACCATTCATTATGCCCGGACGGACCCTATGCGGCTGCGCTCTTCTGCGAAATCGCCAAAGAATGGGATATCCCTGCAGAACTGGATGCGATGCCCAATTATCCGGTGATACGGGAATCGCTTTCGATGGAACAGCCCGGGAAGATCCTGTCTGCGCTCGGGGCCGCGAAACCGACCGACGGGATCCGGATCACCGCCGACGACGGATGGTGCCTGGTTCGGGCAAGTGGGACGGAGCAAAAGATACGCATCACCGCCGAGGGCACTACGATGAAAAAGGCGAAGGAACTGTTCGAAACCGGGGAAGACCTTATCAGGAAGGGAAAATTGCTTATAGGCAGGGATTAAGGGTATCTTATGCAGGGTGTGCTCCTCGCGGCGGGGGAAGGAAAACGGATGAGGCCGTTGACCAGAAACCGGCCCAAGGTGATGCTTCCCGTGGCAAACCGCCCGATGATCGAGCATCTGGTGATCGCGGCCCGGGATGCGGGAATCCGCGAGATGATATTCGTGGTGGGATATGGAGAGCGGGAGATCCGTCAACATTTTGCCGACGGATCACGGTGGGATGTGAACATTCAATATACGGTGCAGCGGAACCAGCGCGGCACTGCAGATGCGCTGAATGCAGCCCGGACCCATATACAGGAGAAATTTCTGGTCATGAACGGGGACATGGTCATCGAATCCCGTGATATCGCCGCGTTATGCAAGTGTGAAGCTCCGTGCATGGGTATTTTCCCCAGCAATCATCCTGAGGATTACGGGGTGGTGGAGGTCGAGGGAGAGACAGTGATATCCCTTGAGGAGAAGAAAGACCGGCCGAAGAGCACACTGGTGAATGCAGGAATATATCTCTTTGATCCGGATATCTTTCCGCTGATTGACACGGTCGTTCCATCGGCACGGGGAGAGCTCGAACTGACCGATGCACTCCGGTTCATGATCCGGGAGAAGCGGCTCTTTGCATACCACCTCGCCTCATGGCTGGACATCGGCTCTCCCTGGGACCTGCTGGATGCAAACAAGACGCTTCTTGAGACCATCCCGGTACAGAACGAAGGGGTTGTCGAAGAGGGGGTGGTCATGCAGGGGATGGTTACAATAGGAGCGGGTACGGTCGTCAAGGCAGGCAGTTACATCGAAGGGCCCTGCATCATCGGAAAAGACTGCCGGATCGGACCACATGCATACATACGCGGGGCCACCGCTATCGGCGACCGGTGCCATATCGGTCACAGCACGGAACTGAAGAACTCTATCGTCATGGAAGATACCCGGGTCCCCCATTTCAACTATATCGGGGACAGTGTGATTGGCAGCAGGTGCAATTTCGGAGCCGGAACCAAGATTGCAAACCTCCGGCACGATCACGGTCCTGTGAATGTAGGTAGGCGGAGCACGGGAAGAGCGAAGTTCGGGGCGATCGTGGGTGATGATGTGCAGTTCGGGATAAACTGTTCGGTCAACGTGGGGTCCATGATTGGTAATAATACCAAAATTTCCCCCCATTCATTGATCGAAGGCGTTATCGAAGACAATTCGCAGATCAGGTAGGAAAAAGCATGCAGGCAGTTATTCTTGCGGCAGGGGAAGGAAAGCGGGTCCGCCCGCTCACGAGGAGCAGACCGAAAGCGATGATCCCCGTGGCGAACCGGCCCATCCTGGAATACCCGATCGATGCCCTTCTGAAGAACGGTATCCGCGATATCTGCGTGGTGGTGGGGTACCGGAAGGAACAGGTTCTCCGGTACCTGAATTCCCGCGAAGAATCCTTCGACGTAGTAGTGCAGGAGAAACAGATCGGTACGGGAAATGCGTTGAAATGCGCAGAACCGTTTATTCATGGTGATTTTCTCGTCCTCCCCGGTGACAGTTATATCGATCCGGTCTCCATCGGGAGGATGAAGGCCGAACAGAATGCGATGCTGATCGGGAAACATCCTCATCCCTCCGAATTCGGTGTTGTCACGACCAGGGGCGGATTTATCGAAGATTTCGTGGAAAAGCCGAATGAAGCCCCCAGTTTTATCGTCAATACCGGGGTTTACGCATTTACCAAACAGATATTTGATCTCCAGGAATCGCATCGCATCACGGATACCATATCCTCCATGCTTTCGGGAGGGGAAAAGATCCGGGCAGTCTGTGCAGAGAAATGGATCGATGCCCTGTACCCGTGGCATCTCCTCGCCATGAATAAAAGCCTTATCCACGGGGTGACCCCAAAGAAATCCGGGATAATCAGTAGTAGCAGCGACATTCACGGAGATGTCCTCATCGGCAAGGGATCACTAATCGGACCCCATACCGTTATTACCGGCCCCGTCGTCATCGGTGAAGACTGCACCATCGGGTCTCATGTGTGTGTCCAGCCGTACATGAGCATCGGCTCCCGCGTCACCATCGAACCGTTCACCAGTATCGGCAATTCCATTATCATGGATGATACGGTTATCGGATCCCATTCCCGGGTTTCTGACGCGGTCATTGGCGAAGGATGCCGCTTGCAGAACAATACGACCACCGTCTCCTGCCGGAATATCATAGAGATTGAAGACAGGATCCTCAGGACGACACCGTTCGGTGCCGTTATGGGGGATAGTGTGCGTTCCGGGCCGTATTCTATCCTGGAGGGGTGTATTATCGGCAACAGGGTGACGATCGGCCCCCGGAGCCGGATACTCTCAACGATGGCGTTTCACGACGATGTACAGGTGATCTGACGTGTGCGGGATCGTCGGGTACATCGGTACCCGGCAGGCTGCCCCGGTTATCATCGACGGGCTGACGAAACTCGAATACCGGGGGTATGATTCGTTCGGTATCGCGACCCTGAACGGAAAGATCCGTTTCGTAAAACGGCAGGGCAGGATCACCGAAGAATGTTCGATGGCTGCCGAAATGACGGGTCGTATCGGGATTGGGCATACCCGCTGGGCAACCCATGGGGTTCCGAACGAAATCAATGCGCACCCACATCTCGACTGCCGGGACATGATCGCGATCGTCCACAACGGAATCGTTGAGAATTATGCAGAACTGAAACGGGAACTCGTGGCCCGGGGGCACCAGTTCCGCTCGGATACCGATACCGAGGTGGTGGTCCACCTGATAGAAGAAAAATATCAGGAGGGCCTGTTCTTAGCGGTGAAATATGCGGTATCCCGTCTCAGCGGTTCATATGCACTGCTCGTCATCGCACAGGACGAAGATCGGATCATCGCAGCCCGGCAGCAAAGCCCCCTTGTCATCGGCATAGGGGATGGAGAGTTCATCGCGGCCTCAGATATCACCCCCATCCTTGCATATACCGAACGGGCGATCTTTCTCGAAGATGAGGATATCGCGTGTATATCGCCGCGGAGGCTTGAGATTTATCACGCGGGGGAGACGGTCGAGCGGAAGGTCGAGCTGATAGACTGGTCGGTCGAGGACGTGAAAAAAGGCGGATTCCGCCATTTCATGCTGAAGGAGATCTTCGAGGAACCGCTGGTATTCTCCAATACGATCCGTTCACTCAGGCAACAGCCGCTTCCGGAGGTTCTCGAGCACCCGGAACAGATCACGGTGGTCGCATGCGGGACGTCCTACCATGCCGGCCTTCTCTTCAAGTATCTCCTCGAGGAGTCGTGCCGGATCCCTGTCCGGCTTGAATATGCGTCTGAATTCAAATACTTCCCTCCGCCGCCAGGGGGGCTTGTCGTCGGCATAACGCAGTCGGGTGAGACCGCCGATACGATCGCTGCATTAAAGGAGGCAAAGGCACATGGCAGCTTTACCTGTGCGATAACCAATGTGCTCGGGAGCACGGTGACCCGGCTCGCCGATCATACGCTGTATATGCATGCAGGACCGGAGATCAGCGTTGCAGCGACCAAATCCTATATCGCCCAGCTGGCTGTCCTCATGCAGCTGGGGAGCTCCATCTGCGGGGGTACGTCCGACGAAATTCTCAACGCCGGCAAACATGCGATCGAGGAAGTCCTCCTCCTCGACCTGGATAAAGCAGTCAAAGCTTGCGTTCCTGCCCGGGATATGTTCTACGTCGGAAGGGGTCCGTTCTATCCCGTCGTACTGGAAGGGGCGCTCAAGATGAAGGAGATCTCGTATATCCATGCTGAAGGCTATGCGGCCGGGGAGATCAAACACGGCCCGTTCGCCCTTCTCTCCACGGAAACCCCCATCGTTGCCATCTGCACCCCCGGCCGGACATACGGGGTGATGCTCTCCAATATCAAGGAGATGATGGCCCGGGGCACCCCTATCATTGCACTCGGCCGGCATGGAGACCCGGAGCTGGAGGAGATGGTTGATGTGTTCCTTCCTCTTCCCCCGGCTGAGCCGGTCATCGATATTCTCACGAGTGCGGTCGTCCTCCAGCTGCTTGCCTATCATACGGCGGACGCCCTCGGGAGAGATATCGACCGGCCGCGGAACCTGGCGAAGAGCGTGACGGTGGAGTGAATATGAAGGCCGATTATGGTGTTTTTCCGGATCAGAACTGAACGCCACCTCAGAAAGGAAATCAGAGTGCATTAGATGAATATCTCCGTGATCATCAGCAGTTACCGGGGAAATGAAGCGCTGGCCCGGAATTGTGTTGCCTCCCTCGAGATCCAGACCCACCTTCCTTATGAGGTGCTCCTCGTCGTAGACACACCTGATGAACGGAATACATTTTCACGGATATTTACCGGAAATAGAAAGATTCTGCTGAAAGCCATCTCATCCGGGAAGAAAGGGCTTGCTACGGCGAGAAATTATGGGGTTGAGGCAAGTTCGGGCGAGATCGTCGCGTTCATCGATGACGATGCGACCGCAGGCCCCCAATGGCTTTCTGAGATTGAAAAGAGTTTTTTAGCGAATCCAGGTGCCGCAGTGGTCGGCGGTCCGGTAAAACCAGTTTTTGAAGGAAAACCTATTAATGAAAAATGGAATTGGATCATCGGGTGCACAAGCCGACGACCATTAACTGAACGTCCGATTGGATGCAATATGGCCGTCTCCCGGAGTGTATTTGAGACAATAGATGGATTTGACGAAACGCTCGGAAGGGTAAAAAAGCAGCTGGCTATCGGTGAGGAAACTGATCTCTTCCTCCGGATACAGGAAAAAATGCCCGGTTCTCAAATCATCTGCAACCCATCTTCTGTGGTCTTCCATAAGGTGCCCGAGCGACGGACGACCCTTCGATACATGATGAGGAGGGCATACCAGGAAGGGATGGGAAAAGCAATGATGGGAAAGAAGCATTCATTGAGCACGGAAAAGACATTTTTACGGTATTATATGACTCATCCGGATTGGTATACGGTGCCAGTGCTTGGTGCGACGGGCTTTGGGTTTTTAAGGAGTAAACTTGCTTTTATAAGATGGAATTATTAATAACATAATGAATTAGGCATGAGAATAATCCAGGTCTGCCATCGATATCATCCACATGTTGGGGGTATTGAAACCCATGTAAAAGAGATTAGCGAGAGGCTCGCAAAATATAATCTAGTGGAAGTTGTTTGTGCTGATCTAAACAAGGATTTGCCAAAAAAAGAAAAGATCAATGGGGTGCAGGTGACCAGATTTCGATCTTTTCATCCATACGATGCGTATTATTTCTCCCCCCAAATGGGGATGTACCTGCAAGAGGCGGAATCAGATTTAATCCACGCTCACAACTACCACGCATTTCCAGCTTTTTTTGCATCGAAGGTCAATGGGCCGAAGTTTGTGTTCACTCCTCACTTTCATGGGATCGGAAGCACCTTCTGGAGAAATCTTCTCCACAAACCTTACAGGATTTTCGGCGCAGGGATCGTTCAGAGGGCAGATTGGGTCATCTGCGTTTCGGAATATGAGAAAGGCCAGATAACCGGTTATTTTCCCTCCCTTGATAAAGGGAAAATATCAGTAATCCCGAACGGCATCGATCTCAATAAGATACGTCAAGCCAGGCCATTTTCTCGTAGTCGACCACTCATCTTGTATATCGGAAGAATGGACCGGTACAAAAATGTGCATTTGGTAGTCGAGGCGATGGGGTATCTTCCTGACATTGATTTTTATATCGTTGGAAGAAATGGTGATTATCGGAAAGAAATCGAGTCGAAAATATCCCGTTTACATCTCGAAGATCGGGTTAGGATTCTGGATATGATATCGAATGAAGAAAAATACCGATGGTTGAAATCATGTTCTCTTCTTATTAACTTATCATCAATCGAAGCTTTCGGGATAACTGTTCTCGAGGCACTAGCTGCGGGAAAGCCTGTAATAATTAACAATGTGGGGGGGTTGAAAGAGCTTGCGGAGAACTTCAAAGCCGTATATCCTATAATGGTTAAACCTAATGGAGGAAGTGGATTGATCATGGATTTGGTTAGCGCGATTAAGGAAAATATGGATAGGGCGGTGAAGGATGATTTGTGTGACTTCGATTGGGAGATTGTAGTCCAAAGGATTGCTAATGCATACGAAAAAGCATAGGCAGTCATATTGATTTATGGCAAACATGCCTTAAAATCTCCATCCTTAAAATATCTCTAAACCTAATCAATGCTTTCTGAGAGAATATCAGACTAATTTTAGAGAATGAATCTTTCTATTTTTACCCATAGGCATGGAAAACCATTTGTTTTCGTGTCTCCCACTCAATCTGAAATTCATAATTGTCTTTTAAATAGTTTATTAAACCGTACTTATCTTTTGTTTTATAATCATGTAATTCCCCTTCTATCCTTCGAACACCATCAAGCCATTGGGGATTAATGTACCACTCACCCCCTTCACAATCCAATTTTAAGAAATCACATCCCCCACACATTTCTTTTATAGATTCAAATGTAACCGTTCTCATAAATTTCCGAGTTTTATGCCATATTATTGTAGTCTCTCCGCCATCCCCGAGAGCGAATGGGAATATCGTAATTTTGGCTCCGTTATTTGTTATATTCTTCATAAGACTTTTAATTTCAATTGGTTCTATTGCATAAACATTGTTTGACATGCGTGAAGCTGAATAGAGAAAAAGCTCCAGCATTGGCTCCTATATCGATTACGATGTCTTCATTGTGCATTCCTGAAATGTCATAATCAAAAGCGTCAATAAAGTCCAATAAATTTTCGTCGTTTTCAACGATAATGTTTGATTGGAATACCTTCATTAATTTCTCTCTTTCGATACAAACAGAGTAACTTTGGGATTGATTTATAAAACACATGAGATAATTTTTAAATGATGCAGGGAATTCATCAATTATTGGCTTCACTATTTGTCTTAGCATAAACAGATATTCCAGCTTATTTTATAATGGACTTCCTTTATGGTTTTTAAAATCAGTTTCTTACAAAAATTTGAATTTTCTTTATAAGGTCCATAAGGCTTAGTGATATCCACGTAAAATTTCCAAAGGAAGAGTAAATATTGAAATAAAACAAAGTTCATCAAAAATAAATAAATGCCAGAGTTGAAGAAACAGAGATCCAATAAGAAAAAGAATAAAGAGAGGGAACATACGCATGCAATCGAAGATATTATTTGTTTATTTTTTACCGCATCCCTCACACCGGGGATTTGCGGAATCGGTAAATGCCGATTTCTGGCACTATAATCATTATTTAAAAAACACACCCCTCCCCAAAATCTTTAAAAGCTCGATCAATGGGATACTCCTCCCAAAGTATGAAGTCTATTTAACTGAAGGTGGTGCACCGATATCCCCGATCGCAATGAAAAAAATACTCGGGAGCCGATCCGTTCATATCAACCTGATTGCGGACGAGACGTTCATGATGATGGAACAGACCCCAGAAGAAATGAAGAATATCTATTCCCCATTCGTCAACATCGCTCATAAAATGGCCTCACGATATATTGATGGTGCTATTGCGGTCTCAAAAATGGCAAAAGAGAATGCAGAACAGTTTATTGATAAACCTATCCGGATTGTTTATCCCTTTATTGAGGATTCGCTTTATGAACAACTCGGACCGGTTGAACCTTGTATTCAGGACCATATCGTTCTGTCCATTGGATACGGGAAGCACGCGAAAGGTATGGATATCCTTATCCAAGCATTCAAAATTGTGAAAGAACATGTTGAGGATGCTGAAATATATATAATCGGAAAGGACCATCCTGAAGCATGGAATAGGCTAGATAACGTCCATGTATTGGGATTTGTAGATGATCTTATTCCGTATTTTTCGAGATCCAGCGTTTTTGTTCAGTCTTCACGTGCGGATACATTTCCAGTTGCAACTCTCGAAAGTATTCGTGCCGGGTTGCCAACAATTGTGTCAGATAAAACTGGTACTAAAGAAGTTATTCATGAACTGGGACCCGAATTTGTGCGAAAAGTTCAGTCTGAGGATATTGCAGAAGGGATCCTTCATTATTTCGAATTGTCGACTTCGAAGAAGATGGAACTTTCATTAAAATCTAAAAAATTGGGGGCAAAGTTCAATAAAAAGGAGATGTGTGAATTATTTAAAAAAGAATTCACTTCATTGATACAAATGATAGATGATAATTAATTCCTCTGACTCACTTCTAGCTGAAATGGATTTCTATAATTTTATACCAATTCTTCCTGTATAATCAATTCTATTTAAAAGAATGCGAATATCATTTTCAACGATATATTTATCAACAGACTTCTTTTGCGCCTTGCCAATGCCCGTAGTCATCAATGATCAAAATACCATTTGTGCTTAATTTCGGGAATAGGAATAATAATTCATGATAGGTGGATTCAAACCAGTCTGTATCTAGCCTAAGAATTGCTATTTTATCAGAGATAACACGAGGAATGGTCTCTTCTACCATCCCCTTTATGAATTTTATATTCTCGGTGGGATAATTTGTTGAATAAACATTCTTCATGGTTGTTTCGAGTGCAGAATAAGCATTGACATCGGATTTTTTGTAGATTTCAATCGCTTTCCGACCTTTTAAATCAATATTTGATTCATCTGCAGGCTTCGGCATACCTTCAAATGTGTCATATAGATATATCTTTCTCGATGTATTCCCGAATTCGATCAAACTTAATGCACAGAGCATGATGCTTCCGCCTTGCCAGACTCCACATTCGACAATATCACCTTCAATGTTATTCTTTTCAACGAATTCGATTGACTTATAGAGCGAATACATTCGTTCTTTAGATGTCATAGAATAATTTTTACATTGAGAAAAAATCTTTGTAAATGTAACGTCATTATCAATGTCGGGATATTGTTTTTCAATACTTGAAACATCATATCCCATTTTGTTCAAAATTCTTTTTAAAAATCCTTTCATATTATAGTAACTTATTTAAATCAAGTAATTTATTTCATTCGATAGATCTCGGATTTAAGAGAACTAAAGAAAGTGATAACTTTTAAGTTATTTCTTTTAAAAAAATTCATACTAATGAATATCGCAATTAGAATCACTTTTATTCTATTTTTTTTGCTTTCATTGTCATTTCAAATACTTTATTAGGTATTTCTGGAAATTTAGAGAATTTTTCAGGGTATTTTTCACGAGTAAAAATCGCACAGAGGGTATTCGATACATGATAAAGATTTGTCCTGAATTCCTCTGGGCATCCTGCTAAAATTCCGGCAACTGTTTCCCACTTAATGTGTTCGGGCGTAAAACCATAATCATGCCAAACAATTATAGAATTTTCATCTTTCAGCAATTTAAAGGCATTTCTAGTATCTGATTCAATCGCATATTTACTATGATCACCATCGATAAATATCATGTCAAATTTTTTATTTAACAAATTAAAATTATACAAAGTAGAATCCGCCTCAATATACTCCACATTCTTGAGATTTTTCGAGAAAAAATTTACATTATCAATAATGCTATTTCGATAACCCATTTTAACCATTTCTTCCTTCGATAGGCTGATTGAATAACAAAAATCGGCTATTTCGGCAACATTAGCAATGCTCTCACCTCTCCATGTGCCAATTTCTAAATATTGACAATGAGGAAACTTCTTGGCAAACGATTTTAGTAATGCATAATCGATAGGGGTGGAACCATCACTCAGCATACTCAGGGGATAAACGGTTTCCGAGAAATATGGAAACAAATCTAAAAGGTCTACGGTTGGAAATCCTTTAGGATAACCGTATGTGGTTTTTACATAATGCGCATAATCTGTGTCGTCTTGGTTTAAGACCAAGGCAATCTTTCGGGGGTTTCGAATTAATTCTCGTGATATCTGAGTTATATGATGGAATCTGAACATTGTTTCTCCAAAATAGGTATCTAAATCCTTCGATTTATACTGTTGGAATTAGTTGATTATGCATTAGATAATACTCAACATGCTCAAATTAAAATTCCCAAAATACGTTTAGGATGATATCGTATATGATTAAACCAATGAAATACAAAGTTGAATTGTGAATCGATATTAGAATACTGCTAATACATTCGGCGAAATGGGAAGAGCTTACCGGAATAAGGACACATATTTGTAATCTTGCACAAGCCCTGACGAGAAGAGGTCATCATGTAACAATAATCATGCGCAGCAGAATAGCCTCGGGATTTTCAGAAGGTGGAGTGCAGTTTGTGCTTGTTTCCACAATATACCAATTTTATAAGAATATCCGAGAAGAGAAAGGACGTGCAGATATAACTCATTGTCACGATTTGCTATCCGTATTCGCCTGTCTTCCGCGATGGCATTCTAAGTACATCTATACAAACCATTCAGTGCTCGTGGATCCCGAATTTCATTTAAGTTACTACGAATGGCAGCATAGGGAAAAGCTGGCATTAAAAGAAAAAGCAAAATTTGCACTTATAACATTGGTAGGGCGTTATTTACTCCGCGATATGCAGACAATTGCCGTGAGTAATTTTATCAGCGTAAAATTATCGAAGATATACCATGTTCCAGAGGCACATATTGTTGTCATTCACAATGGTGTGAATCCGAATGATTTCCTGGATAAGCATTCATTGAAAATCAAAACAGAATGCTGTACCGTTCTCTTTCTCAAACCAAACGACACGCGAAAAGGGTTTCATCACCTTGTGGAGGCAATACCTCGGGTGTTAGCAGAAAATCCTGACACAAGGTTTATTGTTGCAGGTTCAGATGCAGCTGGCGATTATAGGATATATATTCATGATTTGTTGGAAAAATACAATATTACTAACAAAGTAATATTCACGGGTAATGTTCCTTTCTCCGAATTGATTTCCTTGTATCAATCTGCTACTATTGTTACGATGCCTTCTGTTTATGAAGCATTTGGAATTGTCGCACTTGAAGCTGGGGTCAGCGGAAAACCAGTTGTCGCTTCGGATGTGGGGGGAATCGGAGAAATCATTATCCATGGGAAAACCGGGTGTCTAGTGAATACGAAAGATCCCTCTGTTTTTGCCAATACGATGTTAAAATTGTTACAGAATTCATCCCTGCGTGAGGAAATGGGGAAAAATGCAAAGAGAAGAATTCAAGAAAATTTTACATGGGAAAAAATAAGTGGGGATGTTGAACGGGTTTATCAAAAGGTCATCGATCTGAAGCGACAATGAAACAGAAAGATACGTTCCCCATAGAGAGCACTTATAATCCTCAAAATGCCAGATAAATATGAGAGCATGGTTTCCGATACATCTTATGCGAAATATCAAAAATACATCATCCCCATCATTCTGGTAATTCTGGCAATTTTTGCGCTTTGGATCCGGTTACTTCCTGCGATACAGCTTGGACAGGGTGACCCGCTGAACATCACAGGAAGCGATGACCCATTGTATAATCTAAGGCAGATCGAGCTGATGGTCAGACAGTTCCCTGCCTACCCGTGGTTTGACCCGATGACCTACTATCCCTTTGGAAACACCGTCCATTGGGGACCCTTGTTCATCCTGATATCATCGTCAGTTGTGCTCATTGCAGGGGCAGCGGCCACCCGTACTGAACTGATTTCAGTGGCACTGGTTGTGGCACCCATAATGGCCGCGGTGATGATCCCGATCATGTACCTGTTGGTGAGGAGACTTGCAGATTGGAAGGCAGGACTCATCGCGGCGCTTTTTATCACGGTCATCTCCGGTCAGTACTTCTTCCGGTCCCTCTACGGGTATCTCGATCACCATATCGCCGAAGTCCTGTTTGGCGTTCTTTTCATTTTCCTGTACATATATGCGCTTCAATCGGTTCGCAAAAACAAAATCGATCTTCGGAAATGGGAAACCCTGAAGATGCCCATCTTATATTCGATACCCGCCGGCATCGCATATATCCTCGGGCTGGCCACGATGCCGACGATGATCCTGTTTGCCCTCCTTATCACGATCTTTACAGTATTCCAGTTTATATGGGATTTTTACCGTCACCGCACTGGAGAATACCTGGTACTCATCAATACCGTGGTATTTCTCTTGGCGATTCTCGGATTTTTCCTGATCGGGCAGCATGATACTGCGCTACAGTTTATCACCTACTCCATAGTTCACCCGATCGCATATCTCCTCGTGATACTGGGGACCATCTTTTTGTTCCTTTTAAGCCGGTTTTTGACCGGGAAAAAGGAGTATTACTATCCCCTCACGATCATTGCGATTGGAATTGTAGGAGCTCTGCTTCTCTATGTGATATCCCCCCAGTTATTTGGAAGTATTTTTAACGGTCTTAGTTTGTTTTTCGCGCAGAGTTCTGGGTTTCTAACCATCCAGGAAGCAAGATCATGGACCCTCGTGGATGCGTGGGGGGCATTTAATTATGGCCTCATCCTGATGGCCCTTGGGTTTGTCGTCCTTCTATACCAGTTGTGGAAGAATAAACGGGAAGAACACCTGCTGGTGTTGATCTGGTCGGTGGTAATGCTCTATGCAACCATACAGCATGTCCGGTATGAGTATTACCTTGCCGCAAATATCGCAATCCTCGGGGCAATTGCAGTCGGATTTGTCATCAACTATACGTGGAAAGATGTAAAAGCGCTCTTCGTGAAATCACCTCCCCCGGAAGCAAAAGAGGCGGAGTCCAAACCGAAGAGCCCCCTGAAAAAGAGGAAAGAAGCCCAGAAAGCAAAGAAACCAAAGACGAATTACGTGAACGTGATCCTGTTTACGATCGTCCTTATCCTTTCCGCCCTGTTCGTGGTTACATCGGTGAACATGGAGTACCAGGTCGGTACCGGAGGCGCGATTCACATGAATCCTGACTGGCGGGAATCGCTCGAGTGGATGAATACCAACACCCCGGATCCGGGCATCGATTATTACAAGGAATATTCAGCAACAAATTTCACCTATCCCCCCCAGTCGTACGGGGTCATGTCCTGGTGGGATTACGGCCACATGATCACGTTTATTGCCAAGCGGATCCCGAACGCGAACCCGTTCCAGGAAGGAGCGGGCGGTCCGAACAGTTCGTCCACGTTCTTCATCACCCAGTCGGAGGATACCGCAAATGACGTCCTCGACGCTCTAGGGACAAAATACGTCATCACCGACATCGAGATGGATACCCTGAAGTTCTGGGCAATGGCCACCTGGTATAACTCCACGCTCGGGGCATCCCCCTATCAGCAGCCCTTCCTCGTCCCGAGCCAGTCCGACCCGAACAGCCTGGAACAGGCGACGCTTTACACCCCGGCCTACTACGAGACGACCATCTCCCGGCTCCATAACTTCGACGGGTCGCTGACCGATGCCGGACAGGTCTACTACATCCAGTATACCCTGCCCGAGGCAGCGAATCAGCCATACCCGGTGATCACCGGTGTCCAGCAGATGAACGCGACTGCAGCACAGGAAGCAGCCGACAGGTATAACAGCAATGCACCTGCGGGAACCCGGGCGGGAGTGTTCGGAACCAACGTATTCCAGCCGGCCGATACGGTTCCGGCCCTCAGCCACTACCGTCTCGTCCACGAATCTCCCAGCAACGTGGTGAGTGGTGGCGGCGCCGACGTGAAATACGTGAAGGTCTTCGAGTACGTGCCGGGAGCGAAGATCAAGGGAGAAGGCGTCATCGAGATCCCGCTGGTGTCGAATACCGGCCGGCAGTTCACCTACCGGCAGGAGAGCGTGAACGGGGAGTTCGTCGTGCCCTATTCAACCACTGGGAACCCGTATGATGTCAAAGCCACAGGTAAATACCGGATCGTCGGGACCGGCGCGGAGTTTGATGTCAGCGAGGACGCGATCCAGAACGGCCTGCAGATCAACTGAGGAGGCTCCCTCCTCTTTTTCATTTCATGACAGACAAGTGCACGGTCATTTACGGGGATATCTTTGCCAAGCACGACATGGACCTGCACCGGGAGTCCAGCAACCGTATTCGCCTCGCAATAGAAGGTGTCCCCGAAGGGATCACCCATCTCGAGCCCAAATCCGCATCCATCGACGACCTGGAACGGGTGCATCATCCCGCCTATATCCGGATGATCCAGGACCTCTGTTCCTACGGGGAACGGCGCTATATCGATATGAACACCTTTGTTACCGCCGACTCATTCGAGGTGGCGTCCTCTGCGGCGGGTGCAACGATCCAGGCAGCGGAACGGGCCTCGACCGGGGAGCACTCCTTTGCCCTTGTCCGGCCCCCCGGACATCACGCAGAACCGGACCGGGCGATGGGATTCTGCCTCTTTAACAATGCCGCAATCGCGGCGGCAAAGGCGCTCGACTGGATCGAGCGGGTAGCGATCGTCGACTGGGACCTCCACCACGGGAACGGGACCCAGAAGATCTTTTATGGGAGCGACCGGGTGCTCTACTGCTCGATCCACCAGGGGAACATCTTCCCGCGGACCGGATGGGTCGACGAGATCGGGGAAGGAAAGGGGAGGGGATTCACCATCAATGCGCCGATCAGGGCGGGTGCGACCATTGCGGATTATCGTCTCATCTTCGACGAAGTGTTCCGTACTGCAATCGAGGATTTCAAACCGGGCCTTCTGATCGTCTCGGCCGGCCAGGACCCTCTCATCGACGACCCGCTTGAAAGCATGCGTCTTAACCCCCCCGATTTTGGCATTCTAACCAGAATACTCATGGAAGCAGCCGGACGCCCCCTCGCCCTTGTCCTGGAAGGCGGGTATGGCCCCTCGCTTGGCCATGCAACGGGACACATTTTTCGTGCGTTACAGGGGGAGGTCACTGAAATACCGGAACTCTCCGCCCGTGACAGTACCGTGAGGCTCGTCCGTGATCTGAAGAAGATCGTTGTGTAGTCGGATGATACCTTTATGGTCAGGATAGCACTGATCTCCATGCATGCAGGCTGCAGAGATCGCGGTCGGAATGAAGGTCCGGTATTCGCGCACGGGAACCACGGGGACCGTCGTCCGGATCGAGGAGGAACAGGGGAGCCTCTTTGCAGAGATCGACACCACCCATCTCTTCTACCGGGTCGATCAGCTCTCCCGTGCCGGTGCCACCGAAAAGAAACAGGAGAAGAAGCACGAGGATCTGATCGAACAGCTCGAAAAAGAGAGGGAATATGTTTCCGGGGCCGGTTTTGCCGAGGCAATCAGCCACTCGGACCAGAGCTGCGAGGGCGGGGGCTAATCCGAGACCGTTATGGTGGTCAGTTTCACCGACTCAACCCCTTTTTGCGACATAAGGCGTTCTGCAAGCGTCTTTAATTGAGAGCCGTCACCCCGGACCAGGATGACTTCCAGGCAGCGATCATGGGTGACATGCGAGTGCAGTGATGCCTGGATGATGCTCATGAATTCATGCTGGATATCGGTCAGCGTGGTGAGAAGACCCCGTTGCTCATGGTCGTATATCATGGTGATGACGCCCTGCCGTTCTCCCTTGACGTCGGACATCCACTTATAATACTGGATATAATTCCGGATCGCATCCCGGATGCCTTCCGATCGGGAGGAATATCCCCGGTAATTAATGATCTCATCGAATTTATCCAGAAGGTTCTTGGGAAGGGATATTCCTATTCGTGAAAGCTCCGTGTCCATAGTCATACGAGAATCCTCTTTCTCCTGTATCTGTTCATCCTTCACTTTTAACCTTTCGAAGATCCGGAGAGGTTCCGTAATACTTGGTATGAAATTCAGGATGATCGACTGCTGCCCGGTCCTTTTCATACCTTTTATACATAAAAGGCAGATTATATTACCTTGTACACCACAGTTATAAAAAGAAGTCCGGATATCACATCCATATCGAACGGTTATATCTCATCGAATTGAGAAATAATCCCCATTATGAGTATATTCAGGACCAAGCACCCGGGGGAGAAGGAGGTCGGAATTATCCGTGCATGATGCAACCATTCCCAGTGTCAATATCGGGGTCGTAGGCCATGTCGATCATGGGAAGACTACGCTGGTATATGGCCTGACGGAAAACTGGACAGATCGGCATAGCGAAGAGATCAAGAGAGGTATCTCCATCCGGCTCGGATATGCAGATGCGATCTTCTACCGGTGCGAAGGGTGTCAGGGATCCGATGCCTATACGTCGAAGGCAGCCTGCCCTGCCTGCGGATCCAAGCCCGTTCCGTTCCGTGCCGTCTCGTTCGTGGATGCACCGGGGCACGAGACTCTCATGGCGACCATGCTCTCGGGATCTGCGCTGATGGATGGAGCGATGCTGGTTATTGCCGCCAACGAACCCTGTCCTCAGCCGCAGACAAAGGAGCACCTGATGGCGCTCGAGCTGGTCGGCATCAATCGGATCGTGATCGTCCAGAACAAGATCGATGTGGTCAGCCAGAAAGACGCAAAACTCCATTATGAACAGATAAAAAAGTTCATTAAAGGGACCATTGCAGAGAAGGCTCCGATTATTCCCGTCTCTGCGCAACGGAATATAAACCTCGGGGCACTTATTGAGGCACTTGATGAGACCATCCCCGAACCGGAACGGGATCCCGAAGCCGAACCCATGATGCTGATCGCCCGTTCCTTTGACATAAATAAGCCGGGATGCAACTGGAAAGAGATCAAAGGAGGGGTAATCGGGGGATCGCTCATCCGTGGCGTATTGAAAGAAGGCGATGATATCGAGATCCGACCGGGCCGACAGACCCAGGTGGAGAACCGGATCCGTTGGGAGCCTATCGAGACGAAGATCACCACGATAAATGCCGGTTCCAAAAAGGTCACCGACGCTGCACCAGGGGGCCTTCTCGGCGTGGGGACGAAACTGGATCCGGCACTGACGAAGAGCGATGCGCTTGCAGGTCAGGTAGCAGGCCACGTGGGTGCCCTTCCCCCGGTCTGGGATAAACTGAAGTTCCATGTCACCCTCATGGAGCGGGTTGTCGGATCCAGCAGCGAACTGGTGATCGAACCTTTGAAACACCATGAACCACTCATGCTTTCCGTGGGGACCGCAGTCACGGTCGGTGTGGTCACCAATACGAAGAAGGACACGGTTGAGGTATCCCTGAAAAGGCCGGTATGTGCAGAAGTGGGGGCACGGATCGCGATCAGCCGGCAGGTCGGAGCACGGTGGCGCTTAATCGGGATGGGAGTGCTGACCGAGTGAAGGTCCTCCTGGATGCCAATGCGCTCATGATGCCCGCACAATTCAGGATCGACCTCTTTAGCGAATTACGGGAACTTGTCGGGAAGCCGGAACCTCTCGTGATTCAGGCGGTAATCGACGAGCTGAAAGGGCTTGCCCGGGGAAGGGGTTCCGGGGGTGGAGCCGCCCGGTTCGGCCTGACCCTGGTTGAACGGTGCTCGGTTGTGGAGAGCGGGTCTCCCGGTTCGGCAGTCGATCAACAGATCCTTGGCTGTGCGAAGCGGTCGGGGTGTATGGTATTAACGAATGACAGAAAGCTCAGGAAAGCCCTTCTGACGGAGGGTATAACCGTTATATCATTGAAAAACCAGAAAACACTGGGAATGATGAGACAATAGGTGGGAATATGTATTACCGAATGAAGCTTGAGGACAAAGTGCGTGTACCGCCTCACCGGTTGGGGGAGGAGTTATCCCGGGTCATTCTGGACGTGCTGCAGGAGCAGGCTCGAAGGGAGCATCGACAAGGAGATCGGTGTATTCATCGCGATAACGAAAGTGCTGGACATCGGAGAAGGGGAACTGGTACCGGGGGACGGGGCAGTCTATTACGATGTGACTTTTGAAGGGGTTGTTCTCCGCCTTTCCCTTCAGGAAGTGATCGAAGGGCTGGTGGTGGAAACAACCAGTTTTGGTGCCTTTGTGAGCCTGGGTCCCATAGATGCAATGCTCCATGTGAGCCAGATATCGGATGAATATATCAATTATGATGAGAAGAATGCCCGGCTTATCTGCCAGGAATCAAAACGTTTTATCGGTGTCGGAGAAACTGTCAGGTCACGGGTGGTCACCCTCTCCCTGAATGAACGGGAACCCCGGGACAGTAAAATCGGTCTGACAATGCGACAATCGGGACTTGGCACCGCACGCTGGCTGGAAGAGGACATGCAGAAAGATAAGGACCGGGATAAGGAGAAAGGTGGTGAACGTGGCCGTATCTAAAAAGAAGATCCACGTCTGCCGGGAGTGTCACCGGGTGGTCGAAGGCGAGAGTTGCGCACTCTGTGGTACTACCAACCTCTCCTCCGACTGGGCCGGGTACCTGGTCATCATAGACCCCGAGCACTCGGAGATCGCCAAGAGAATGAATATCAAACTTCCCGGCAGGTATGCGCTGAAGGTCCGTTGATGCTCCGGCTCCCAAAGGATAAAAGGCACCTCTTTAAGTCACCTTTTGGGACGCTCTATCAGGACATAGCGGATGTGGTTCCGCTCATCAGAGGGAGAATCGTCTACGCAGTGGGTGATGTGGTCACGTACCGGCTCATCCAGCAGGGAATCGTGCCCGATATCGCCATTATCGACGGGTACTCCATGCGTGTACCCTGCAGCCGCGAACCCGTCGCATTTGAACGGAGCATCCGGGTCACGAATCCGCCGGGTACGATCTCGGACGAGCTGATGCGGGAGCTGAACCATGCCGTTGCGAATCCACCGGTCATGATCTTCGTGGTTGGCGAAGAGGATCTGGCCGTTATTCCTCTTGTTATCGCCGCACCGGAAGGCGCGGTAATCCTGTATGGACAACCCCGTCAGGGTGTTGTACTCCGGGTGGTGGACGCTGCTGCGAAGCAGGAAGCCAGACAGCTCCTTTCGGTTTTTATCCGGGAACCGGAAGAACCCAACAGTTGCTGAATGCCGCCTTTCCTTTTTATGGTTGAGAATTCCAAAAAAAGAACAACCACTCTCCCATCAACCAACATAGGTTTACCCATTCCAGATGTGGATCAGGGGCCGAGGGCCGATGGTATAGTAATAAATAATGTCAGTACCAATTATAAGAGGATACCGATGGAATTCGAAATAACGAAAAATATCCGGAATGAACTTCTCATGAGAAAGGAGATCGAATTTACTCTCCGCTTCGAAGGTGCCACTCCTCCGCGAACCCAGATCATCGGGAAACTCGCCGCACTCCTGAATGTCACGGAAAAGGAGATGGTGCTCGATTCGCTGAAGACGATCTTCGGGGCCACCGAACTGAAGGGGTCGGCCCGGGTCTACGAGAGTGAGGAGAAGCGTGATCAGACCGAACGTCCCTACCTGATGGCGCGGGGTATTCCCAAACCCAAGGAAGAAGGAGCCTGAGTATGGCTGCAAAGAAGGGAAAAGCGGCTGCTTCACCAAAGAGAAGTGCATACTACACGGTTACAGGAGAAAAAGCCACATTCGTGCGGAAGTGCTGTCCGAGATGCGGACCCGGGTTCATTCTTGCGGAACACAGCGACCGGGCAGCGTGCGGCAAATGCGGCTATACAGAATTCAAAAAATAACGATCCAATGCCTTTTTTCGGGCCGGTGCTGGGAATCGAGGGCACGGCGTGGAACCTGAGTGCTGCCGTCTTCGATGAATCATTGATCTCACTCTCATCTGACCCGTACACTCCCGCTCAGGGGGGAATTCACCCGAGGGAAGCGGCCCAGCATCATGCATCGGCGATGAAACGGGTCGTCTCGGAGGCGATGCCGGACCCCGGGAAGATCCGGGGGATCGCCTTTTCCCGGGGGCCCGGCCTTGGACCCTGCCTTCGTACGGTGGCAACTGCAGCCCGATCGCTCTCGCTCTCGCTCGGAATTCCGTTAATCGGGGTGAACCACTGTATCGCGCATGTGGAGATCGGCCGGTATGCTACGGGATGTGAAGATCCCATCGTTCTCTACGTGAGCGGAGCGAACACCCAGGTTCTCGGATATCTCGATTCACGGTACCGCATATTCGGGGAGACCCTCGATATCGGCCTGGGAAATGCCCTGGATAAATTTGCCCGGAGCCGCGGTCTTATGCATCCGGGAGGCCCGGCGATTGAGCAGCTCGCGCAGTCGGGGAGGTATATCGAGCTGCCCTACACCGTCAAGGGGATGGATCTTGCGTTCTCCGGGCTCGTGAGTGCCGCCAAAGAAAGCAATGCGCCGATCGAGGACATCTGCCACAGTTTCCAGGAGACCGCATTTGCCATGTGCGTCGAGGTGACGGAACGGGCACTTGCGCAGACGGGCAAGGAGGAAGTGCTCCTCGTCGGAGGTGTCGGAGCTAACCGGCGATTACAGGCCATGCTCGACCGGATGTGCAGAGAACGGGGAGCGTCGTTTTTCGTACCGGAACCGCGGTTCCTCGGTGATAACGGTGCCATGATTGCCTATACCGGCAAAATCATGCTTGAATCGGGGGAATTCCTCCCAGTCGAAGAGTCATTTGTCAACCCCTCGTTCAGGGCAGACCAGGTGCTGGTGTCCTGGAGGAAGGAGTCGTCGGATGGAGGAATTACCCGGTCGCCGCTGGACAAGCTGACTGTCGCAAAAGGTGCAGAGGCGGTAGTGTCGCTCTCGGAGGATACGGCGGTCAAGCGGAGGGTCGGTAAATCATACCGGAACGCTCACCTGGACCGTAAGTTGATAGCCGAACGCACCCGGGCGGAGGCCCGCATCATCGCGATGGCGCGGCGTTCGGGCGTTTCGACTCCGGTTATGCGGGATATCACTCCGGACACGATCGTGATGGAGCGGGTCAGGGGAGATATGCTCCGGGATGCACTGACCCGCCAGAACCTCGAAGTGGTCGGTACGGTGATCGGTCTCCTCCATCAGGCAGGCATCGTGCATGGGGACCTGACGACGAGCAATATCATCATGCGGGACGGACGGTGTGTGCTGATCGATTTCGGTCTCTCGCAGATCTCATCAGAGATCGAGACCCGCGGGGTGGACATTCACGTCCTCTTTCAGACCCTGCAGAGTACGACCCCTGAGGCAGCTGCATTGAAATCGGCCTTTGCCAACGGGTTCTGCAGGTGTTTTCCCGAAGGAGAGGAGATCCTTGTCCGTGAACAGGAGATCGAGCAACGGGGCCGGTACTTGTGAATATTGTTTTTGTAACCAGCAATGTCCATAAGGCGCAGGAAGTTGCCGCTTTCTTTGCCGGGGTCGCAGAGATCACCCATGTTCCGCTCGAATGCCCGGAATATCGCGATGATGATATCGGGGAGATCGCCAGGAGGAAAGCGGAGCACGCATTCGGGGAATTGAAGGTACCGCTCATGGTGGACGATACCGGGTTTTCGATCTCCGCATTGAAAGGTTTTCCCGGACCATATGCTGCATATGTGCACCGCACCATCGGAAATGAGGGAATCCTGAAACTGATGGAGGGAGTTGAAAACCGTCAGGCATGGTTCGAAACGGCCATTGCCTATGCCGAAGACACGGGGATCCATGTCTTCCGGGGGCGTCTCGAAGGTGAGGTGGTCCCTGCCCGGGGATCCGGGGGGTTCGGGTATGACCCGATCTTTGCATTCCGGGGAAAAACCCTATCAGAATATTCTCTTGCCGAAAAGAGCACTGTTTCTCACCGTGGAAAGGCGCTCCTCCTGTTCCGTGAATGGTTCCTCGACAGGATGCGACAGGGAACGGATTTCAGATTATCCCCATGAGCGGTAACATAACCGTTAAGTGGAGCAAGCGCGTTATAATTAAGGCTAGTGTGGTGTTCACTGGATGGCACGATTTCCCGAAGCAGAAGCAAGACTACTCAATGTCAAGATATGCATGCGATGCAACGCGCGGAATGCAATACGCGCAACACGGTGCCGGAAGTGCGGTTACCAGAATTTGAGACCGAAAAATAAGGAGCGGAAAGCCTGAGGGTTCAGGCACTGTAAAACGTTACTCTTTTCCCTTTTTTACTATACTCGCCGCGAAACGTTTCGATATTCCGCTTGTACCCGATCCGATCGACGAAACCGAGTTCCCGCAGCCCTTCCCGGACCCGCATTACATCCGGTTCATCCCGCCAGTCGGGGGTGTATACGTATATGACCTTCATATTGTCGCGTGAATCGGGGTTTTCCTTCGCAGTGCTGACCTTTGCGGAAATACCGAGAATCCCCGAGACGGTTGCGTCACGGACCAGCCGCCATGCATCATCCACCTGTTCGGGGGGAGGAATATGAGCCACTTCCCGGCGAGTTCATCCTCTATTGCATCGGGTCTGACCCCGGGCGCATCCTGGATGATCCAGTACATCCGGGTGGTCTTACTCGGAATAACCCCTTCACCGGCCTGGATAAGGGCATAAATAGCGTCGATGCTGCCGAACTGGTGCATCAGGGCATCCGCGATCTCCGGGTACACCGATCTGAATTCCTCAAAGATCATGCAGAACGTAGATTGGAAATCGATCTCTCCTTCCACCAGCTCAAAGAGGTATGGACCCAGTTCACGCAGGCGTGTATTCAGCATATGCTCGAACAGACCATATGCCACATCAGCCAGCGCATCGGGTTCGACCTCACTCATGTATACTGGGTCGATGGAAACAGGAAAAAGGTTATGCCCCGGTCAGGGGGAAAGCCGCTCAAGGGTGAGGCAGGCAGCCCGTTCGCCGGAGAGGAGCATACCCCCGAATACCGGCCCCATCCGGTGTTCTCCACATACCGCATTCGCCGCCATCCCGGTTATGATGAGACCCGGATAGATCTCACGGGTATGTTCAAGAATCTGTGATTCCGCACGTTCCGCCCACATGAATCCCTCTCCATGAACCGTTACGTCCCCGCACTTCCGTTCGACGAGCCGTGCGATGACCGCATCATGGCCGGTGGCATCCACTGCATACCGGCATCCCACGGTCAGGGGATCGACATGGAGACCCGTCTGTTCGACGGGAGTCCAGTTGATGACGAGTCCGCATAAACGCCGGTCCTCTTTGACCATCACATCCTCTACAGACATCAGATTGAAAAATTCGACCCCCGCATCGGCGGCAGCCGCGGTCAGCTTTGCAACGGCCTCCACCGAACGGGCTACAAGATACTCTTTCTCGTACCAGGTGTAGCGGATGCCGAAGCGTTCGAGGAGATGCCGTGCCTGCTCCTGGACTACAATCCGCGGAAACATCATCCCTCCTCCCCACATACCCCCGCCAACAGAGAGTTTCTTCTCGATCAACCCCACTTTTTTTCCCTGTTCAGCGATCAGTGCTGCGCACACCAGGCCGGAGGGCCCTCCTCCGACCACCGCGACATCCATCTCCATATAATCGAGGAAGGTCTCCATCTGCGATGCGACGATCGCCCTGCTGATCGTGATCTCGTTCAGGTCCATCTCATCCACCCCGTTATGTTGATGTTCGGAGACCATAATACGAATCGAGCAGGCGATGCTCCCCGGCATCCCGGGGCAGTCTCCCCGGTTGATCGAATACCCCTCGGTTCCATGAACACCTCCGTTTCAACCGGTCGACCTTACGCGCCTTTATCGCCTATATGTTGGACAAAAAGAAATCAAGGTATAATATGGAGATATCGCATTGTCCATGGGCGAATGTTTATGAGCTGCATTTCGTATATAGTGATCTATGAAATGGAAGCGCGACTTTGGCCTCACCATGCGAGTATGGCTGACACTCTTCCTGCTGTTCATCGTGTACCTGGTGTTCCTTGCAGTGCTGAGTTATCTCGGGGTCGGGCTGCCATACCTGGTAATCCTCGTCTTTGTCATGGCATTCATCCAGTATTTCTTCTCTGACCGGCTGGTCCTCTGGACGACCCGTGCACATGTGATCGCGGAGGATGAACATCCGGAGCTCCATCAGATGGTAGCGCGACTGGCACAGGAGGCCGAGCTACCGATGCCCCGGGTGGCTATCATGCAATCACCTGTCCCGAATGCGTTTGCAACGGGAAGAAGCCCGAAACACGCGGTTGTCGCCGTAACGGATTCGATCATGCGGGTCCTCTCCCCGCGGGAACTGGAAGCAGTGATCGCCCACGAGCTCTCGCACGTCAAGAACCGGGATGTACTCACCCTCACGATCGCCAGTTTCGTCGCGATGATTGCCGCGATCGTCATGCAGAATTTCCTGTTCGCGAGCATGTTCTCCCGGAGGGACGGCGGAAACCCATGGATCATCGCCGGTCTTGTTGCGATCGTCGTGTACTTTGTGAGCCAGCTCCTCATCATGGCACTCTCCCGGTACCGGGAGTATGCAGCGGATCGCGGGAGTGCATATATCACGGGCCGGCCACAGGATCTCATCTCGGCATTGACAAAGATCAGCGGCCGGATGCCATATGTCCCTGCAGAAGCAAAGGCTGCGGTCGAAGGCGCGAATGCGTTCTTTATTATCCCGGCACTTTCAGGAAAGAACACGCTGATGGAGATCTTTTCCACACATCCTCCGCTTGAAAAACGTATTGCCGCCCTCGAACAGGTTGAAATCGAGATCCAGGGTGCATAATCCCCGGGATCTTTTTTATTTGGATCCAGACAGGAGATACTGGATCACGGGATCATCCCCATCTGATGGCCATATGTATCCCTGAGCCCCCCTTTTCTCCGTCCAGAATCCGCATCAACCGATGAATGGATCATTGCGGGAGAAGCCGCGTTTCCTGTTTTCCAATAAGGAGAGAATCATGCTGGATTTTAATGAAGGAATCTTCACTAAACCTGCCAGTGGATCATCTTTTTCTGCTTTGCATAAACGCGGGCAGGAAATATTTATTCCGGCCTCCTGTTCTGTCAGGAAAATCCGGGGCAGAACAAAACTAATAATACCGATTATCTCAATAATAAAAAGGCCAAGCATCGATGGTCTAGAGGCATGACTTAGGCCTTCCAAGCCTATAGCCCGGGTTCGATTCCCGGTCGATGCACTGCGGGCTCGTGGTCTAGTCGGTTATGACGTCGCCTTCACACGGCGAAGATCTCGTGTTCGAATCACGACGAGCCCATTCCATCCAAAGGCTGATCTCTCATAATTCCTTTATTTTTCAATAAGATCCGGGAATATGCGGGTTTTCTACTTTTTTAAAAAATTTCTTCTCTGCCAGACAGATCGGGCAACACCAGTCCGACGGGAGATCGTTGAAATCTATTCCTGGCTCTATATTTTGTGACGTTTCGCCTTGTGAAGGATCGTACACATGCCCGCATATGGAGCACTGGTAACAGCTCATGGTTCGGTTCACCTCGAGGGTTATGGAAAGAATCACTGATGAAATCATCGGTGAAACCCGGGAGCCGGTGAACCCAGGTGACGGGCTTTCCTCACCGTACATGATCTGCTGAACAGCCCCTCTTCAGTGCGATTCCCCCGAAATCCCGCTCATCCGCGCCGGACCGCACAGGTCATGCAGTGTGCCCCGCCATACCCTCCGGTCAGATTTCGGAGAATGATGGGGTACGCATCGATATCGTGCTGGTAGATCTCCTTTTTATGGGGAAAAAACTCCCCCTCATTCTTCAGATACCGGTAATCTTTCCGGGCCTGTGCAAGGAGCGCCCCATACCGGGCCGGGTCGAGGGTTGCCTTCTCCTGGAGGCTTCCGAGTACATCGCGCGCGACACGGTCGACCTCCACGGCAACGATTGTCCCGTCCCGGATACAGAGGAAATTGGAAGCATAGGAGATCTGCTCCAGGGTGGTGATATCGATGATATCAAACTCCTTCTCGATCAGGTACTCATAGAGCGTTGTTTCGCGCGCAAATACGTATTCATCTCCGGGTTCCCTTATAAATACGCGGAGATTTGCCCGTCGGAGCAGAATTTCAGACCCGACCGCGACCCGGGACGATGCAACATTGCAGTACGTATCGAGGTGCATATTGATCATCGGGTCCCTCATGCCCCCCGGGAGCAGGGGATGTTCCGGCTGGGTAACGATGCCGACCTCCCGAAAGTCGAGGCCATTCCGGAGGAGCTGAGCGGCACCCTCGGGATTCGACCGGTCTCCGACTCCGACCAGGGCGAATTCCTCCATCGGGATAAAATCCCCCCCCTCGAAGGTCCCTGGCTCTTCCGTCCGGTGCACGATCGGCACGCCCATCACCTCCCAGAAGAACCCGGTAAGAACCGGTTCGCGCTGCCGCTGGAATTTCGCCATCCGTCCCAGGACCAGCCCCTTATCGGTCACGACCTGCTGGTCCCGCATATAATGCAGGTTCGTAAGGGGCTGGCGCTCCGTAACGGAAAGGCTGATGGAACGGTCACCCGTCTCGTTCCGGATATCAACGAGTGGACGAAGGAGAAGAATATTAAAAAAATGCCCTGAATCGAGGACTTTCGCATTGGAATCCCATTCTTTTTTTGCAAGGCGGATCTCCGTCTCACTCCCCGAGAAGTTCAGGGAATCATCCGCCATTCGGATCAGTTTTTCCCTGATCTCCGGCATTCTATCGGCCGCCTCGAGGAGATCTGCTTTCAAGCGGATGACGTTGACGTTGAATTCGTGCCGAAGGGTATGTTCCAGCCGCTCATGCTCCATCCGCGCCTCATACCGGGAAAATGCCCGCTCGTAAAGGGAGGAGTACGGCTCCAGGAGCCCGAAGAACATCTCTATCCCGGGCCGATGAACCACGACTTCCCGAAGCGTCTCCCATTCCGCTCTGCACCGTGCCTGCATGATATCCCTTGATCAGCTGAACCTCTTTTCTGTTCCCTATTGACTTTCAGATGCTCCGGGATCTCAAAGAGCTTTTCCCGGTTCCGGAACATGGTTGGGGGAAGGCTCAGATTTACGAGGTTCACGAGGGATGAAGCGAGGTTGAATACGGGGAACGGCCAACCGGGCGCAACCATCATGGTGTGACGCGGGATACCAGATATCGGGAATTGACGATGAAGAGCGCCGGGAACAACAAAGATGATCTTGAAGAGTATAAGGCGAAACGGGACTTTCTTCGTACGCCGGAACCACCGGCAACCCCCGGGGACGCAGCGGAAGGGAGGCCGCGGTTCGTCGTCCAGAAGCATCGGGCAAGCCATCTCCATTTCGATCTTCGCCTGGAGGTGGACGGGGTGCTGAAGTCCTGGGCCGTACCCCGGGGCCCCTCCCTCGATCCCGGGCAGAAGCGACTCGCAGTCGCCACGGAAGACCATCCTCTGGATTACATCCATTTTGAAGGGGTGATCCCGGAGGGGGAATACGGGGCGGGCGTGGTGATGGTCTGGGATACCGGGACTTACCGGAATATCAAGGATGAAGAGCCGGTTCCGGTGAGCATGGCGAAGGCAATCCTGAACGGACACGTCACCGTCTGGCTGGAAGGCAGAAGAATGAAAGGAGGATTTGCCCTGATCAGGACGAGCAGGGGATGGCTCCTGATCAAGATGGATGACCCCATGGCAGAACCCGGACAGGACCCGGTCGAGACCGAGATCGTATCGGTGTTGAGCGGCAAAACCATGGAAGAGATCGCACAGGGGTGAACGGTTCCGGTGAACCCTCTTCTCTCTGCCCTCCCGCCGGAGATCCGGCAGTCCCTGAAAAGGTCAGAGCAACCATCATGGGTGGGACCGATGCTCGCCGAGCTGACGGACAGGGCTTTTCCGGAGAATGGATGGTTGTTTGAACGTAAACTGGATGGTGAACGGTGTATTGCCTCCTGCACGGACACCCGTATCCGCCTTGCCTCCCGCAACCGAAAGATTCTCAACAACACTTATCCGGAGATCGTGGAAGCCTTTCGAAGTGAGCATGAGGTTGATTTTATCGTTGACGGGGAGATTGTTGCGCTGATCGGGAATGTCCCGAAATTTTCCGCGCTCCAGGGGCGTCTCGGGATCGTGGACCCGGATGCATCGCTCATCCACGAGATCCCGGTCTATTACTATCTCTTTGACATCCTCTACCTGGATGGATATGATATCATGGGAATCCCGCTGGGGTATCGAAAAGAGATCCTTCATCGCCTCTTCACCTTCACCGACCCGATCCGGTTCACCGTACACAGCGAGGAAAGAGGAGCGGAATGTTTCCGGGAGGCATGTGACCGGGGCTTTGAAGGGGTCATTGCAAAACGGATGGACTCCCGGTATATCCAGCGGCGATCGGGTGAATGGTTAAAATTCAAGTGTCTTAACCGGCAGGAATTTGTCGTCGGGGGATACACCGATCCGAAAGGAGGGCGCACGGGATTTGGAGCGCTTCTTATCGGTTATTTCGAAGGGGACAACCTCATCTATGCCGGGAAGGTCGGAACCGGGTTCGATACAGCGACCCTCAGGACGTTGTATTCCGCCCTCCGTTCGATTGGACAGGAAACGAGCCCATTTCAAAACATAACAGATACAAAAGGGGTACATTTTGTCCATCCCGTCCTTATCGCCGAGATAGGATTTTCTGAGTGGACTTCAGAGGGGAAGCTCCGCCATCCACGATTCATCGGCCTTCGATATGACAAGGAGAGCCGCGAGGTAATCCGTGAGGAACCCGGGCAATGAGCGCTAATTTTCCGTGTAAAGCCCAGTCTGACGAAAATTATGGCCCGTTCGGAGAACTACCGAAAACAATTATGTACCGTTAGTTAGGATAATATTGGTTCAGGCTCAATCGTGTACTACGAAGATGAAGAGGCGTTTCCTGAAACTCGGCGTTTCACTTCCGGTCATCATGATCCTTGTAATCGGCTTTTTAGTCTGTTCACCGGTTGCTGCAGAGAATAATACCGGTGATGCCGTCTCCTGGACCCTGCGTGGGGGTGACCTCCAGAAGCAGGGACAATATCGCAACGCCCTGGATGCATACAATAAAGCCCTCGAGTTAGACCCGTATTACAGTATCGCGTGGAACGGACGGGGTAATGCGCTGACAGCTCTCGGGTATTACGAGGAGGCGATCCGGAGTTACAACAGAGCCATCGAACTGGATCCCTATTATGGTCAGGCATGGGATAACAAAGGCTTTGTATTGTACCGGGATGGAATGTTCAATGAATCTCTTGCCGCGTATAACCGGGCGATCGCGATAAACCCGAATGACCTGCATGCTCTGCTAAACAAAGGAATGAACCTTCAGAAACTCGGTCGCCTCGACGAGGCCCGGGCGGCCTATGAAGAAGTAGTGAAACTAGCTGATAAACAAGTGAGAAAAGATCCCAATACGGCAAACTACAACGCTGATCTCTGGGCGAACAGGGGAGATGCACTGTTCCGACTCGGTCAGTTTTCTGAAGCATTGGACTCGTATAATCGTTCTCTTGAGATAAATCCCAAAAATACCGAGGTGGAGCAATCCCGGGACCAGCTCATCGGAATGGAAAACATCCCTGTGGAGAACAAGACCCTGGTTGTTGCGGAAGAGGTTGTGTTACCGACCACGCCTCCCACATCGGCAGCGATTCCGGCCATAATCCCTCTGGCGAGTTTATTTGTCCTGCTCATTTTTTACGGATGGATCCGTAAATGAGGATATAAACTATTTGTTTTATCCTGCGTCATAAAACAGGGTGTTTTTTTTGAATTACCACCTCATTCTGACGGATAACTGCAACCTGTGCTGTTCATACTGCAGGGGGAAGAACTCCGGGTCGGGTGAGGATATAGCTCTGGAAGGTGACCTGGACCTCTCTCTTCCGGTGGATCTCGATCTCGATCTGGATATTCTGTATCAGTTTCTGGAAAAAGATGCAGATCCGGCATTAATATTTTACGGCGGCGAACCGCTCCTTGCACCGCATCGGATCCGGGAGATCATGGATCATGCTCCGGTGAACCGATTCATTCTTCATACAAATGGCACGCTGCTCCATACTCTGGAACCCGGATTGATAAACCGGTTTAATACGATTCTTGTCTCGATTGACGGGCCTGAATCGCTGAATGATCGAAACCGGGGAAAGGGGACATACCGGCAGATCATCCAAAATCTCCGGGAGATGAGATCGCAGGGCTACCGGGGCGAGACCATTGCACGCATGACCGTAACGGAGGAGACGGAAATAACAGAGGCGGTATGTTACCTTGCAGATAACGATGCGTTTCCCTTTGAATCCATCCACTGGCAGATCGATGCGAATTTCTGGCCAGACAGTGACGATCGCGGCGGGTTTGAGCAGTGGGTCGCTTCCAGCTACAATCCGGGTATCCGATCATTGACGGATATCTGGGTATCCCGGATGGAAGAGAACGGGAACGTCTGCCGGTGGTACCCGTTTCTGGATACGATGGAGGATCTTCTTCGCGGAAAGAGTTCTCTCCTCCGTTGCGGCTGCGGCCATGCCAATTACAGCATTATGACGGACGGGTCCATTGCACCATGCCCTATTATGGTCGGGATGCGGAGATACTACGTAGGACATGTTTCACAGACGGCGCCCTCTGAACTCATGAAAATTCCCATAAACGGCTCGTGTACCCGGTGCCGGTTATTCTCATTCTGCGGGGGACGGTGCCTGTATTCGAATATTATCCGCCCGTGGCCGGAACCGATGCGCAATATCGTGTGCGAAACGGTAAAAAACCTCCATGAAACCCTTACAGCCGCACTCCCCCGGGTAAAAGATCTCATCAGAGACGGCAGGATCTCTCTCGAAGATTTTACGCATGAAAAGTTCAATAGTTGTGAAATCATCCCCTGAACGTTGTTTGATTGGTCTTTGAACCCTGGTCTCCTGCTTCAGCGTCGAGCAAACCGTCAGGATGAGCTGCATTTTTCCCTTTTTGCCGGCATACTTTTATCCCGAAACTTTGAAATAGGGATATTGTGGTGGGATAATGGCCGGGTCATGGAAGGAAGCACAGGAAATCGCGCGCAAGGAAAAAAAGGAACAGGTATTTCATGATTTTGATACCGGAGTGTATGGATCATGTATGCGGACCGACCGACCCGGTCATTTCTCCTGTGGAAGGCACATCGAACACCGGTGTATCTGTATGCCTGCTGATTTAAGCACAGATGAGTTGGAGAGGAAAGAACGGAAATTTTTAGAAGAAAATCCGGATTGGCTGAAAAGCACGGAACAAACCGATTGGTGAGGGGGGTCTCCTGTTCCGAAACGGGTATGGTTCTATCCATAAAGGTTCAGCCAGGTGTCAGAAGCGAGCCATCATTCAGAAGCCAGGAAGATTCTCTAGGACCGATGGTCGTTCATCTGTCTCGTGAAAACGGTAAAAATTAATTTTTTAATATGGTAGAGGAGATATCACCCTTGAAAATGCCAGAAAGAATGCAGCCGCAATGATAACTGCGATGATCACGGGAATGAGGATCGCGATGATGACCGCCCCGATCGCCCTTCCCGTAGAGATCTCATGGAGTTCCCGGATACCCAGGATCTCAAGGACAAACGCCCAGATCTCCCCGATAATGCTGACGAAGGGGATCCATCCGATCAAGAGGAGAGGTGTCGACCCGTACATCAGTGATTTGACCGTCTGGATGTATCCTTTTCTTCCCCCCAGGATGTATACCCAGAGATGGAGCCATGCCCCACCGATGAACACAAGGATAATACCCCAGATAATTGCCCCTATGAAGATGATCACGGGGAGCCATAATCCGAGACCCGGCATGAGTGTTCCATACAGGGGAGCAATCGCGGCGAGGATGGAGAATCCGATCAATGACCAGACGATCGCGGCCAGTATTGCGTAAATCACCAGCAGGATGATGAAATACTCAAATGCTCCACCAAGAGTCTCCGGCCGCGACTTCTGGAAGGTCTCGACCGGGCTGAACAGGAACCCTTTGACTTTTTCGATAAAACTCATTGCCATATCTAACCGTGTCGGGGTACTCATATTTATAGTCTTTGGTAAATGGCTCTCTGAAAAATGGGTTATCGCTCATGGATTTCGAGATGAACCGGTTATGGGAATTTCCGGATACCTATCTCCTCCGTTATCGTGAAGGATAACACCCACATACGTAACAGATCATCAGAAATTATCGGCAAAGTCCAGATATGGAGGAACGTGGGAAAGGATGCTGAAAAAGAGGGAACGTTTCTTGAATGAACGGGGCTCAACGGATTTGAGATCTCTTTTCTATTTATGATAGGGTTCTCCCCGCATGATCCGGAATGCACGGTAGAGCTGCTCGACCAGGATGAGGCGGACCAGCTGGTGTGGGAACGTCATCCGGGAGAGAGAGAGGCATATATCAGCCCGGTCCAATATCAGATCCGAAAGTCCGGGCGGGCCCCCGATCAGGAAGACGAGATCATTTCTCCCGGAAAGCGCGAAGGATGTCATCCGCCGGGCAAGATCTTCACTCGTCCAGGTCTCACCTTCCGGATCGAGGGCAATTATAACGGTATCCGCGGAGAGTCCGTTCAGCAACCGGATCCCCTCCTGATCCCGGCCCCGTCTCTGAGTTAAAGGCATTACCTCCGGGAGGTTCTCAACCGGGAACTCGCGAATGCTGAAACGGGTATAGGGGCGAAGTCTTTTCTGGTACTCTGTAATACCTTCGGCAATATACGCCTCCCTGATATGCCCGATGGCGCGAATTTCGATCTTCATGATGGTCGTACAGGTTGACTGCCGGAACCCGGTCCCGGCTTGAATCATCAGTTCGTGCGTTTCATTCTTAAGATATGTGGTAATCATTCATGAAATTCTGCCTTTCGCACGAACAAGACGCCACGGTGGGAAAAAACGGGATTCGATCATCACTTTCACTCCACATGGCGGTTGTTCATAAGAGCTGGATGTCATCGATAGTGTAAGGAGGTAGAATGTGACGGTTCATTCAGAAATGCCGGTCATGAATGCCTCCGGAAGAGCCCTTAAACCTTCAAGACCTTGATCAGTGAAACCCGTATCTCCCCTACGGAGTTTCTCTCTTTTCCGTGTGTTGTAGTAAAGTGAAATCATATAACTAATGGTATCCCGTTTTCCGGCGCAGCCCCACCGTGTGATCAGGGGGATCTCGCGGGGTGGTTAAGCCGTTTCCTGCACGTTCAACCCTGATCGGTGCCCATTTCATATAAGAACGTATTTCACCCCCGGGGAAAAAGACACTATATGGCGCTTCGATCCATCAATCTTCCGGGAATAGGCACAAAGTACGAACTTGAAACAGAAAAGGGAGATACTGTCGCGGTGTTCTTCCTGAAGAGTGGAAATATCCAGATCTATACCCTCCCGCATAATACCCCGACCCCCAGTGTTGCTGAACTGACTACGGGTGAAGCGAGGAGGCTGGGGACAATCCTGACCGGGGCCATCATGGAAGCAGACCGGGAAAGTGTGGAGATAGCCTTCTCAGCCCTCTCCGATCTCCGGATCAGCGTTCATACCTATATCATCCATCATTCGATGTCAGGAAAGAGCCTCGAGGATCTCCAGATCCGTGCGAAGACGGGAGTCACCATTATTGCGGTCTCCCGAGGAGATAAAAACGTCATCAATCCATCGCCAAATTTTGTTTTCCAGGAAGGCGATGCCGTGATCGCTATCGGAGAGAGCGATCAGCTGAAAATGTTCGAGGCAGAGATCATAGGTGTCTGATGGAAGGAGTCGTCATTGCCTTAGTCGTCTGCCTTATCCTCGCACTTATCACGAAAAGGTTGTCGCTCCCCACCATCCCGTTTTATATCATTGCCGGATTACTCATCGGTGAAAGCGGGCTCAATCTGGTCGAATCGGATGCCGTTTCGCTCTTCCTCACCCAGCTGGGTCTGCTCTTCCTCCTGTTCTTCATGGGCCTGGAGATTAAGCCGGAGCGGATATGGAGTAATCAGTCGGCGATTCTCACCAGTGGCGTGATTGACCTTAATATCAACATGATCATCGGTTTTGTTGCCGCGTATGCCCTCGGCTTCTCATTCTTTGATTCGCTGATCGTCGCCGCGGCTTTTTTCATCAGCAGTACCGCGATGGCGGTCACCTCACTGGTAGAAAATCGGAAGCTCCTGATGCGGGAATCAGAGACGATCGTCTGGCTGATGATCTTTGAGGATATTGTCCTTATCATCATTCTCGCATTTGTCGGATCAGCAACGGATAATCCGTTCCTTCTGGTTCTGAAACTGATCGCCGTCCTCGGTGCGTTATATGCCGTCATACGGCTTGGAAAGAGATATATCGGAGCATTGCTGAAAAGAGACGACGAACTCCCTGTTTTGCTGACCTTTTCGGCGGTACTGGGGATTGCCGCATTTTCGGAGGCGATCGGGATTCCCCAGTCATTTGTGGTGATCGCATTCGGCACAATGCTCGGGTCCATCGACACCGCGGCATTCGAGACACACTCCCGCCCGTTCAAGGATGTGTTCCTGGTTATCTTTTTTGTATTCTTCGGGGTGACCACCAACCTCTTCGCCGGGGGGGTATCTCTCCTCGCCATTGTTCTCGTTAGTATCCTCGCGATCGCAAGTAAATGGGCCTCGGGGATGGTGATCGGGCGGGTTATTCATCACAGTGCTGCGTCGGGTATCGAGATCTGGTCCAACACCATCGGGAGGGGGGAATTCTCAATCGCAATTGCTGCCTTGTATGGTTCGCCGGTTGTCTCCAGTATCATCGCAACCATGGTCATCATCACGTCCATCGTCGGTGCCTTTGCTGCACGGTATAGTGCCTTCTTAAAGCGTCTGATGCTCCGCAAAAAAGGTGGAAGTCCTGAAGCGGGTCCTCCGGCCTACGACGAAACAGCCAGAATCAGGCAGGTGCCTGAGGGAGAATAAAAACAGTATCACTCGTAAAAGCGGGAGGTGTTATCTGGCACCCGTTACAAGGCCATATTTTGTAGGGTCGTTCATGGATTATTTTTATTACCCGGACAATAGATCCCTGAATTCTTCTTACCAGTACCCGGAGGACCGGTGTGACCCTCCATCTCCAAAGAGCAATTCGATTACTCGCCAGGGTTTTCCCCTTCGCAGATGACTGCAGTTACGGTCAGAAAAACCGGCCCCCGTACGTCTATCTTCTTTTTGGTGTCCGTGATGAACCGGACTGCAAATTCATCGATTCGCAGGTTGATATCGCTCGGAAGTTTGGCCATTTTGACCTGAACAGTTGTATCTCTCCCACATCGGGCAGCATCCTCGATACGGGCTGCGGCAAGGGATGCAACAGCATCAAGATAGCTGATCCCGGTATCGATCCCGTTCGTTCTGACTTCTGCCCATTTCTCTGTGTCCGGGACTCCCAGAATCGCACCCTGGTACACATAAATCCGGTTAAAACAAGCGGGTCCACACAGTTTTGTATTGGATTCCGGCTCCTGAACGGTGACTTTTAGCGGTATTCCCAAGAGCTCCCCGCACCATGCATCGAACGAACAGGGGCCTGGTGCATCCGCGTGTTCCCTCGCCGTTTCCCTGATGGAGGCAGCGAGGTGCATACCCGTCCCGGTAACCGGCTCCTCACGGTACCTGATTGCCCGAGCGATCTCGAGATCGGTCATCACCTTCGGAAAGAATTGCGGATACGAGAGCTGACGTACGTCCTGCGAGCCGTATGCAATCATTGCAAGCCGTTCCACGCCAAGCCCGAGGTTCATGACCGGAATTTCGATATTGTACTCTGCAAGTGCAGATGGGGAATACATCCCGAATGTAGCAACCTCGACCCATTCGTGTACCGGGTGCCTGGCATAGACCTCGGTCTGCGTGTCCGGAATATAATATTTGGAGCGCTTTTCGTCAGGCCTGAATCTGAAGTCTGTAAACCCGAATGCAGACAGGAGGGCCTCACTCACGGCTTTTCCCTCCTCATTCGTCACATCCTCCCCGGCAACCACACATGAGGCGGAGTGGTAGCTCATCAGCCTCGTGGGACCCTCCTCCTGTTCGCGTCGGAAACAGCGGTCCACCGAGAAAAGGCGGAGGGGCAGTTGTCTTTTGTCCCAGATGGCACCCAATGTGATGAACCACCCGCTCGTCATATGACTCCTGAGCGTATTTCGGGAAGACTCGGGTGCAAGAGCCTGGAATTCGGGGAAGACGGAATCCAGAATGTGTACTACACGGGCATCATTCACCGCGAGGACCGTTGCAAGTTCATGAACCAGATCATCGCCATCGATGGCCGACTTTTTATACGCATGGAGCGTTTCCCGGAGCCGTTCTTCGGTTTCAATGCTCATTTCCCTGCCGATCAAGGCGTTTATCTCGTCAAGGTTCTTTCTTGCGATACCCACATTGGGGCGGGGAAGCCCGCCGAGGTAAAACACCCGGTCGAGTACCGCACTTGCTTCCGGGCCGAATTGACGGTAGACCTCCTGCTCCTCCACGATAACCGGATTGCAGTATTCATCGAAACCCAGGGACAGGTAGGTGTCTCGGAGCCTGTTCACCATGGCAAATACCGGATGCTCGGCCGCCCTCCGGTATGCCAGTCTGAGGATACCGGTTCCCCCTGCGGGGCGGGGTCAAAACCGATTGTCCCTCATACCATGCCTTTTCGAAGTCCTCTTTCGCCAGTTTTTTGAATGTTTCTCCTTTGAACCTCATGCATGCCGCTCCAGACAGATCACCCGGGAGAGCGGGTTCTCGTCCCTGATCCGGTAATCGGTGCAGGACGCGATCTCCTCGGCGAATGACCGCACATGGTCATGCCCGGGCATATGATCCCGGGTCAGTCGTTTTCTACTGTACCCCAGAAACATATATCCCTTCACTTCAACAAACGAGGCACCTGAATCCTGCACCAGCCGGCCGTACCCTCCAGGATCATGATCATTGAGCCCCCGGACCAGCGTAATACGGATCGCAGACCGGCGGCTTCCCAGGAGTCCCAGGCTTTCCCGGACAGCATCCCACGTATCAGTGACCGGCCTGCAGATCTGGTTATAGGTCATCCGGTCAGGAGCAGCGAGTGAAACATACAGCTGGAAGGGTGCACACCGGCGAAGGACAGATGGGCGGGTTCCATTGCTGACGAGAAAGGTGGTGTAACCCTCTTTTGTCAGGAGATCGATCAGACCGGGAAGATTTTCATAGAGCGTGGGTTCTCCCGAAAGGGATATCGCGACATGGCAGGGATCAAGTGCCTCCGAGAATCGTTCTTCAGTCACGTACGGGGAGACTTTATACCCTGAGAGTGCCTTTTTCTGCAGCGCTCTGATCCCTCCGACGATCTCCTCCGGAGAACAGGGGGTCTCTTCGGACATCTCGTGCTCGAAAGATCTCCAGCAGAACAGGCACCGCTGGTTGCAGCGAAGAGTCGGGGTCATCTGGATACACCGGTGGCTGATCACCCCGTAGAACTGATGCTTATAACACATTTCCCCGCCGGTGAGTGCCCTCTTACACCAGAGACAGGGTTTTACGGCGGCGGTAGCACCGGCCTTTACGAATTGATACCCCTGTTTCTGCAGCGCTTTACATGGTCCGGATGGCATCGATGCCGAGCGTTTCCAGGGCTTCATGGAGGGTGTTCTGGGTTGCCTTAACGAGGGTAAGCCGGCTTCTCCGGATCATTCCCCCGGCTTTCAGTACCGGATCGAAATGATAGAACGTGTTGAACAGGTCTGCAAGTTCCCGTGCATAGGATGCAAGCAGATGCGGTTTTAATTCGCTCACAACACGGTCGATGATCGCGGGGAACCGGGCGATATGCTTGGCGAGTTCGATCTCGTAGGGATCGGCAAATTCAAACCCCGGCTCAAATTCACCTGCCTTTTCGAGGATGCTACAGGCACGTGCATGCGCATACTGGATATAGGGGCCGCTTTGACGGTCGAAGTCGAGTGCTTCCTTCCAGTCGAATACGGTGCTCTTGTCCGGGGATATCTTTACGATATCATACCGGATGCCCGCGATGGCAACAGAGTGTGCGATTCGGTGACGGGTCCCTTCATCGAGATCGGGTCGCCGAATGGTCACCTCTTCAAGGGCCCGGGCTGTGACTTCATCCATCAGCTCGTCTGCCGACACGAATTTACCGGCCCGGGTACTCATCGAACCTTCCGGGAGCGATACGAATTCAAAATGCACTATTACTGGCGGTTTTTCACCGATCAACCCCAGGGTCGCAATCAATTGCGCACCGATCAACTTATGGTCTGCTCCGAGGACATCGATAACCCGATCAAAGTTCCTCCCCTTCCAGATATGATAGGCCAGATCGCGTGCGGCATAGACCGATGTACCATCGCTCCTCCTCAGCACGTACTCTTTCTCGAACCCTTCTTCGCGAAGATCGAGCCATACTTTCCCATCCTCGTGATACTCCGGGAGTCGGCGTATCCTCCCGAATAGCCGCTCTGTATCCCCGTTCCTGATAAAGTCGCTTTCCCAGACGAAACGGTCATGTCGCACATTCAGGCGGTTCATAGTTACCCGGAATCCGTCCAGGCAACGAATGACCGCCGTCCGAAATTTCCTTACCGTTTCTTTATCCCCTTTCTCTACCTGCCGCATCAGAAGGTCGATAGCCGGTACGACTTCCTGTTCACCCGCATCGATCTCCCGATTCGCGGCGATGTAGACCCTGGCAACATAATGGTCGTCTTTTTCCCCGGGGTACGGGGATATACCCAGACAATCAAATCCCCAGACGACGATCGCGATCTGCCTTCCCATGTCGTTTACGTAGTACTGCACTTCGGTGCAGAGGCCGGCCTTCCGGTAACACCTTGCGATCGTGTCCCCGATGATAGAGTTCCGGATATGACCCACGTGGAGCGGCCCGTTTGGGTTCGCGCTGGTATGTTCAAGTACAACCCGCAGAGATCCCGGGGTTGATGCCCCGTAACCGGGTTTCAGTGCCTCCTGAAGAGATGAATGGATATAGGCAGGACCAAACCGGAAATTGATGTACGGTCCGTTCGCCTCAACGGTGATTCCTGCTATCTCCGGCCGGGACGAGATGGCAGTCGCGATTTCTGACGCGATAAGAACCGGAGGCTTCCTGCGGGATTTTGCAAGGACAAATGCGACCGTGGATGCCAGATCCGCATGGCCTTCTCCATCGATGAGCAAAACATCATCAACGCCGGTATATTCCTGAAGCAGGGACTCGATTGCAGCAAATGTCTCGCGGTACATCAGTATCCCGTCCTGTACCGCAGGATCGCTGCGATACCCCCGAAGGCCGATGCAAGGATCGAACCCTCCTCAAAGTCATCAGAGATGATCTGCACCCGTGTGCTTGTCTGGTCTGCGAGATTTGTTAGTTCCTCGATGATATCCACTTCTTCCTCGACAACGAGCGGAGCCGTGCAGATGCGGCACGTATTGGCAAGAATGTCCTTCACGGTCTTTCCCGGTTCGAGATGGATCGTCCGTTCTTCTGAATGTCCGCAGCTCTGGCACTTTATCCTAAGCCGTGACTTTCGCAGGGACGAAGAAAGAAGGAGCACATCGACGGATCCGAGGTCCAGGTTTTTCCTGATACTCTCCTCCCCATAGGCGGCAAGACCATTTTCCTTGACGAGTTCCTTCAGGAATCGGTTCATGATCTCCTTCTCTTTCATCACCTCGACACCTTTCAGGGCATCCTGTGCGGCGTCCACGAGTTCGGGAAGGCCGCTCTCATTGGTATAGGAGACATCAAAGAGGCCGATGATGCGCTGCTGTAGTTCGTGATGAAGGTATTTTCCGTCTGCGAACTCCTCCTTGGTCGGGCTCGGACCTCCGATCAGGACTCCCTTGAACCGCTCAAAAAAGTCCTTTTCGGCCAGAAAAACGGCACTCGCCCGCTCGCCCACCTTGGTATAGAATTCGTTTATCGCGATCTCGCGCAACCGCTGGAACCGAACGGCAGATTGTCCCCCTTTGCGTTGTTTTCCTGGAACCGTGGAATTTGCCCCGGCGATCGGCTCGATCCGGTTGCCACGGAGGAAACCCCAGTACGCCTCCCGCCGGTCAAGGACGAGGAGGCCGTAGACGTTCTTCTCCTCCAGCATCTCACGGAGTGGTTCGAGCTCGAAGATTGAACTGCACCGGTACATGTAGAGGTTCAGCGGTTCCGGCGGTTCTATGATAGTGCATTCGAGGTCCGTGCGGTCTCCACCGAGGAGAATGGTTCCGCAGAAGATTGCCAGACCGTTTTCCGGGGGTTTTTTATAATATCTCAACCGGGCGAGGATCGAAGAGATAGCACTCTGTACATTCGTCCGGGTCTGTTTGCTCTTGATATTGGCGCACTGACCGAATTCGTCCCTTAACTGCCCTGTCACATCATGAATCTGTTTGTCCGGGGGAATATAGATCGTGATGAGCTCTGTACCGCTCCCCTGCTTGGCCTCAAGCTTCTCGAGCGTTTTTTTGAACTCATACCGGCGTCTCCCTTCATCCATCTCTGTCGCTTCGGTCATTCCCCGCATGCCCCGTAAAGAATTCAGTATATATTGATGCTATGTATCTTTAAAAGTGAGCACTGTTTCCTGAATGATCCGGTCTGCACCCTCATTCATCCCATGAGTGCCATTGAACACAATGAACTGCTTCGGCTCTCCTGCCCGTCCGGCGAGCCGTTCTCCGTCTGCAAAGGGAATGATCGTGTCAGCAATCGCGTGGAGAACCCATACCGGTCGTGGAGAGATCCGGGATATCTCATATTCGGGATCGATGCTGTTCAGGAACCTGCTGGCATTTCCGGTATACTGCGATCCTGAAAGGTTAAAACCAGTGGTGGAGACTCCGATATAACCAGAAAATTCAGGATCCGCCGCAGCAGCAACCGCCGCGTACATCCCTCCCCGCGACTCGCCACAGGCAAAGACCGGGACCTGATAGCGATTCTGGATAAACCTCCTGCCTTCGCTCATATCAAGCGCCACTGCATATGTCTGGGGCCATGCCCCTGCCAGAAACCGGTTGTAATCGGTCTGAATTGAATATGGATAACCCTCCGTTTTGCCGCCATTTCCTCTTACGTCCACAACAAGAAACGCAATGCCATGGGCGGCAAAATCGAGTGCACGAGCCTGGTGTCCTTCCGCCGGAACGCCCGCCCCTGGTGCGAATACAATTGCAGCCACCGGATCTTCAGGAGTGGCGAAGATCGCGTTCACCGGCGTGCCGAGATCATTCAATACGAGTTCTGAAAGGGTAATATTCCCCATTTCTGAATGTGATTCTCCGGCAATGATCGGAGGAGACGCAACGATATGCAGATCCCCCGTTGAGCCGACCGTGTACGTGGGGGAATCTCCTGCCGTATGAAGACAGCCGGCACCAGCTATTAAGCCGAGAACGAGTCCGGTCAGGAGGAGAAGACCCCTCATCGGATCCCCTGCCGGGAACGGTGTACCAGGCATATGGTCTTTGCATCGCTGATCCGGCCATCAGCAATCATCTCTTCCAGTTCCTCCCCGGAAAAACGTACCACTTCGATGACCTCGTCCTCATCAGGATGGAACGAGGATGACGGGGAGAGGCCGTAAGCCTCATACAGATAGATCCGTTCGTCGGTAAATCCCGGGGTTGTATATATGAAACCCCGGGGTTCGAAACGTTCGGCAGAGATTCCCGTCTCCTCGATGAGCTCACGCCGGGCGGTATCGAGGGCGGTTTCTCCCGGATCAACCGTCCCGGCAGGGACCTCGTAGATATATTCGCCGATCGAGAACCGGAACTGGCGGATTAGATAATACGAGCCGTCCTTCCGGACCGGGAGTATGGCCACTGCATCTCCCGGATGCACCACGAGCCGTTCGACTTCTTTCCCGTTCGGGAGGAAAAACGAATTTCGTTCGATCACCAGGCGTTCCCCGTGGTAGATCTCCATCCTTACTCTTCTCCGTACGGGATTGGATCTTCTATCCCCAGCTCGTGAAATGCAGCCCTCCGGAAGTGACAGGCACCACAACGGCCGCATGCCCGTGTTTCATTCTGGTAACAGGACCAGGTATGCTCATACGGAACATGAAGTCCCATCCCCACCCGGAGAATATCGCTCTTTGTCATATGAATGAAAGGGGTGTTCAGCCGGATATGAGTGCCATCCCGTGTCCCGAGATCGATAACCTGCTGGAATGCTTCGATGAAACGAGGTCGACAGTCCGGATATCCGCTGTAGTCCAGAGACTGGACCCCGATGAAGATCGCCTCTGCATCGCGGGCTTCGGCACAGCTGGTCGCTATGGAGAGCAGGTTTGCATTCCGGAACGGCACATAGGTGTTCGGAATGCAGACCCGTTCTTCGTCGAATTCCTCCACCCTCATGGAGTGGTCTGTCAGACTGCTTCCCCCGAAACGGGCCAGGTATGCCAGATCGACCTCAATGAACTCCTCGACTTCGAGGAGGGAGGCGATCTTCCGGGCGCATTCACGCTCCCGTTCTTCCGTCCGCTGCCCGTAGTTGAAATGGAGAGCCAACAGGGTATATCCTTCTTCCCGGGCAAGGTATGCAAGGGTGGCAGAGTCCATTCCTCCGGAGAGGAGGCACACCGCTTTCATCAGCACACCCCTATCAGCCGGTGGAGCTGCAACTGCAGGCGAACGGGGAGGTCATTATCGATGACAATCTTGGCAATTCTGTGATAATCGGATCCAAACACCGGGGAAATAAAGACCTCGCCCTGTATATGATTACCGGAGAGGATCTCCATTGCATACCGGCAGTCATGCTCATCTGCAACGACAAATTTTACCGAGTCTTTTTGCCTTATCTCGGAGAGAAGTGAAAGATCGCTCTGTTCGTGGGATGAAGGACACTTTACGTCCATACAGATAGAGGCAAATCGCTGAAAGGGACGAAAATCGAGAGAACCGTTCGTCTCGATATCGATCTCGTATCCGTACGTCATAAGTTGCTGGAGGAGAAGAAGGAGATCATCGGCCTGGATCAGGGGTTCCCCTCCGGTTATACAGATATACCTCCCGCCGAGAGAACCTGTCCGTTCCAGCACTTCCTGAATGCTCCGGGATTCTCCACCGGAAAGCGCAGCGGGGGTGTCACACCACGCACACCGGAGGTTGCAGCCGGAGAACCGGATAAAGGTACAGGGCCGACCCTGGTTTCTGCCTTCTCCCTGGATGCTCCGGAAAATTTCAGCGATCCGCATAAGAACACTCTGCGTAACAGGTCGGGGATTCCCAGACGCGGACGAGGGTCACCTGAACATCCCTCCCGGTTCGTCTGCATTCCGTTTCGAGAAGATCCCGGATGATAGCTGCAAGCAGTTCGCTGGTCGGGTCCCCCGGGGTGGTACAGACACGGTGAAACTGTTCAATACAGGGTACCATCGGATCTGCCGCATTGAGGATGACCTGGTGGTCATACCGCTCTATGATAGACCGGATCATATTGTAATCGATCAATATCCCCGATTCCTCTCCTGTTTCACCCTCGATGCAGACCTCCACCTTCCAGCGATGGCCATGCAGGTGGGCGCATTTTCCTTGATAATGGAGCAGACGGTGACTTGCGTCGAATGTGACCTCTTTGTAAATCCGGGACCTCATTATAAAGCGTATGCCTGCGAATGATATAATATTATTATCAATGTGGTGTTATAGATACAGGCAGGCGTGAGTAATGGCACAATATATAAATTCCTTCCGCGCTTTTGTATATATCTCAGTGAGTCATATCTGCACGGGTAAAATCAACGTTTATGAGGGTATTCAATGGGACAGGGTAAATTTGCAGCCAGAAAGCTGAAGCGCAACGCAAAAAAATTCCGCTGGAGTGATCCGACCTATGCACGCCGGCAGGACGGTCTGGACCTGAAATCAGACCCGCTCGAAGGAGCACCGCAGGCACGGGGCATCGTCCTTGAAAAGATCGGGGTCGAAGCCAAACAGCCGAATTCGGCGATCCGGAAGTGTGTCCGTGTTCAGCTGATTAAAAACGGGCGACAGGTGACCGCTTTCGCCGTGGGTGACGGAGCGATCAATTTCATCGATGAGCATGACGAGGTCGAGATCGAGGGAATCGGCGGACGATTGGGGAGATCCATGGGGGATATCCCCGGTGTCCGGTATGTCGTGACCAAAGTGAACAACGTATGCCTCCATGAGATGGTCATCGGGCGGAAGGAGAAACCACGCAGGTGATCGGAATGACCGAAACTGTAGCAAAGGAATCCGGGGAAAAGACCCCGAAAGGACTTCTCTTCAACCAGTGGGATATGAGCGAAGTCCAGATCAATGACCCGAGTCTCGTGCGGTACATTAATCTCCATTCCATGATAGTTCCGCACTCCTGTGGAAAATTTACCCGTCAGGAATTCAATAAAGCCAATATGCTCATCGTGGAACGCCTGATCAACCGGTTGATGAAATCGGAGATGAATACGGGAAATAAGCAGCTGGCAATCAGGATCGTGAAGGACGCGTTCGATATCATCTACAAGAAGACCAAAAAGAATCCGGTGCAGGTGCTCGTCGACGCAATCGCCCAGACAGGTCCCCGGGAGGAGACCGTCCGGTTGAAGTACGGGGGTATCAACGTCCCGAAATCGGTCGATACCGCTCCCCTCCGCCGGGTGAATACCGCTTTGTTCTTTATATCCGAGGCGGTGCAGAAAGCCTCTCACAAGACGAAGAAACCGGTCAGTGCATGCCTCGCGGATGAACTGATCGCTGCGTCCAAGGGTGATGTGAAGACCTACTCCGTGAATAAGAAGGAAGAACGAGAGCGTATTGCAAAATCCGCTCGATAAATCTGGAAATCTATCTTTTTTATGGTGTTTTAAATGGCTCGTGGCAAAAAAATGGTTGAGCGTGTAACAGAGCTCATGAATGAACCGGTACATATCCGGAATATCGGAATTGTAGCGCATATCGACCATGGAAAGACAACCCTCTCCGACAACCTCCTGGCAGGCGCCGGTATCATCAGCGAGGAACTTGCCGGCAGGCAGCTCTTCATGGATTCGGACGAGGAAGAGCAGGCGCGGGGAATCACCATCGATGCCAGCAACGTCTCGATGGTCCACGAATATGAAGCACAGGAGTATCTGGTCAACATGATCGACACTCCGGGGCACGTGGACTTCGGGGGAGACGTCACCCGTGCGATGCGAGCGGTCGATGGAGCACTCGTGTTGGTCGACGCGGTCGAAGGAACCATGCCACAGACCGAGACGGTGCTGAGGCAGGCATTAAAGGAGCAGGTCCGCCCGATCCTCTTCATAAACAAGGTTGACCGGTTGATCAACGAGCTCAAAGTGGACGAGATGGAGATGCAGATCCGGCTCGGTAAGGTGATCGACAAGGTGAACAAGCTGATCAAGGGGATGAACGAGGAGCGCTACAACAATGGCTGGAAGCTGGATGCAACACAGGGAACGGTTGCGTTCGGGTCCGCCCTCTATAACTGGGCGGTCTCTGTCCCCTATATGAAGAAGAGCGGAGTCTCGTTCAAGGAAGTCTATGACCGGTGCCGGGAAGGGGATATGAAGACACTCGCAAAAAAGAGCCCGCTCTGCGACGTCGTGCTTGATATGGTAGTCAGACACCTGCCAAACCCGGTCGAAGCGCAGAAACGCCGAATCGGGGCGATCTGGCATGGCGATGTGGAAAGTCCGGAAGGGAAAGCGATGATCCACTGTGATCCGAACGGTCCGGTCACCCTGATGGTCACGGATATATCGTTCGATCCGCATGCCGGAGAAGTGGCAACGGGGCGACTATTCTCCGGAAAATTGAAACGGGGTCAGGAACTCTTTGTCATGGGGACGGCAAAGAAAGGAAACCGGCTCCAGCAGGTCGGTATCTTTATGGGGCCGACCCGGGTGGAAGTCGAGGAGCTCTTTGCAGGAAATATCGCGGCGGTTACCGGCCTCAGAGACGCAGCAGTAGGGTCAACCGTTACATCGCTTCAGGACATGACTCCCTTCGAGTCTCTGAAACACTACAGCGAGCCGGTGATGACCGTCGCCGTCGAGGCAAAGAACATGAAGGACCTGCCGAAACTGGTGGAAGTGCTCAGGCAGGTAGCGAAGGAAGACCCGACTCTTGTGGTGACCATCAACGAGGAGACAGGCGAGCACCTCATAAGCGGCATGGGTGAGCTGCATCTTGAGATCATCACCGGCCGTATCAAGCGGGACAAGGGTGTCGAGATCGTCACCTCTGAACCGATCGTGGTGTACCGGGAAACGGCGGTACAGAAGGCAGGACCGGTGGAAGGGAAGTCACCAAACCGCCATAACCGCTTTTATGTCGAGCTTGAACCGATGCCGGATGCGGTTGTTGAACTGATCAAGAACGGAGGGGTCTCCATGAACATGACCGCGCTCGAGAGGAGGGATACACTCACGGGAGCCGGAATGGATAAGGAAGAGGCGAAGGCGGTCAAGGACATCTATGGGACGAACATGTTCCTCGATATGACGAAAGGTATCCAGTACCTGAATGAGACGATGGAACTGATACTGGAGGGTGTTCATGAAGCACTGGCAGGCGGACCTCTCGCCGACGAACCGGTCCAGAACCTGAAGATCCGGCTCGTGGATGTAAAGCTGCATGAGGATGCGATCCACCGCGGTCCGGCTCAGGTGATCCCGGCGGTCAGAAGTGCGGTAAAGGCCGGACTGCTCATCGCAGGCGATTCCCTTCTCGAACCGATCCAGAAGATCCAGATCACGGTCCCGACCGAGCAGATGGGGAGTGCCACTTCACAGATCCAAGGCCGTCGCGGGCAGGTCTTTGATATGCAGAGCGAAGGTGACACGATCACGGTTATCGGAAAGGCACCGGTGGCAGAGCTCTTCGGGTTTGCCGGGGATATCCGTTCTGCAACAGAAGGACGTGCAATGTGGAGCACGGAGTTCGCAGGATTCGAGCTGGTGCCGAACAATCTGGTAAAGGAAGTGGTGATGGCAATCCGCAAACGAAAGGGTCTGAAGGAGCAGATACCCCAGCCGTCGGATTACCTCGCGTAATTTGATTCCCAGACGAATAAACGGAAGACGCCATCGGAAATCAACTTATCGCCCCGTATTTTTTTGAATTTTCAAAAAACAAAAAATGAAATAATCCCTCGCAAATTTTTCCGATCAGGCTATCGTGGCATGGAGGATCTGTACCGGTTCCCGCGGGCGATCGGCGGCATCTGTTCTGACTTTTGCGATGAGGTCGACGATCTCCATTCCCTCAACCACCTTTCCGAAGACCGGGTGCATCCTGTCCAGATGGCTGTTGTTCACGAGATTTATGAAGAACTGGCTGCCACCGGTATTCGGGCCGGCATTTGCCATGGCAATCGTTCCTCTCGCGTTGTGGTTTTTCCCGGAAAACTCATCGGGAATCATATATCCAGGACCTCCGCGGCCGGTCCCGGTCGGATCCCCGCCCTGGATCATGAATCCGGGGATAACCCGGTGGAAGATCACCCCATTATAAAAACCCTTTCTTACGAGCTTTTCAAAATTACCCGCTGTGACCGGCATATCTGGAAAGAGCTCGATGACGATCGTGCCAAGGTTGGTATCGAACCGCACCCGTTTGGCCCCTGGAAGTTCTTTATCCGCAGGCATACTATTCTATTCCTTTCGGGGGGAATTAATACATTGGAAATATGAAATCCGGATGTCGGTTATGGAGAAACAAATGGTCCAAAAACAGAAAAGAGGAGATCGATGGGATTGAGTAAAAATATATTTTCCTCTGCCGTTTTCCCGGCTGCGGGGAACAGGAGAAGTATGGCAGAATACCATGGATGACAGGATCGTTTCTCTGGTGCGGTGCACGGAATATCAGGCTGAAGAAGTTCGCCGGTCGGTGCGGGATGCAATCGACCTGATCGGCGGGATAAAACGTTTTATCTCCCCGGGAGATCGTGTCCTCCTCAAACCCAATCTCCTCCAGGGCCTCTCACCGGACCACTGTGTCACCACGCACCCTCTTGTGGTCTCCGCGGTCGCAGCGCTGCTCAGGGACTACGACTGTGAGGTGGTGATCGGAGACAGTCCCGGGGGGGAATCCTCTACAATCCGGCAAGTCTCGAACGGACGTACCGGCAGGCAGGATACGATATAATTGCGAAAGAACCCGGAATCCGGCTGAATATGGATACGTCCTGGACTGCCACCGCCAATCCGGCGGGGGTTCTGGTAAAACGATTTCCGATTATTAATCCCGTGCTTGTAGCGGACCGGGTCATCGTTATTTCAAAGGCAAAGACCCACCTGTGGACCCTCATGAGCGGAGCCGGAAAGAACCTCTTCGGGGTTATCCCCGGCCTGGAGAAACCGGCTTTCCATTCCCGTTTCCGGGATGACGCAACCTTTTCACAAATGCTCCTTGACCTGAACGGGCTGATACGTCCATCGCTCCAAGTTATGGATGCGATCGTGGGAATGGAAGGAAACGGCCCTCTCTCCGGCATACCAAGGAAGATCGGTGCGATCTGTGCAAGCCCCTCGTATCTGGCGATGGACTTTGTTCTCGCACGGCTGATAGGGATTGAACCGTCTGAAGTCCCTTTTATCCGGGTTGCGATGGAAAATGGACTCTATCCCGGGAATACCCGTTGCATCAAGACGATAGGAGAAGAGCTGGAGGATCTGATCGTCCCCGATTACCGGAAGCCTTCGACATATCTTGGTACCGGAAAGGGTATTCGGAAAAATGCCGCGCTTGCGCTCGTCCAACGGGCAGGAAAAGTCTATTCCCTCCGTCCATCCGTGATATCCGCCCGATGTTCCCGATGTGGCAAATGTACCATGATCTGTCCTGTGCAGGCGATCGCCCTTGGGGGGAAGGGAGCCATTATCGACCCGGGCCGATGCATTCGTTGCTATTGCTGCCACGAGATGTGCACGGAGGGGGCAATCGAACTGAAACGCGGTGTTGCCGGTAAGATCATTGCCCGCTGTTTCGGGATGGATGAATAAGGGACAATGCAAATATCCTCACGGATACTTGCCCATATGAGTGATTTGAATTCGGGTAGGAAGTCCCCGGGTTCACGGTAACGAGAGAAAGAAGGGGATAAGGAAGGGTTACGGATCCCTTTCCGTGTACGAGACCCTCTGGCACTGATGAAACTAAAGGTGGACCCGATTATGGCATCCTCATTTGCCACTCGCATGGAAATGGAAACCACAATCTGCCATTGAACTTTCTGTTCCATTTCGAAAGACTCAACTGAAGCGGGGTCGAAGATGGTTCATGCCAGGAGGCAGACTGAAGATCGTGGTCTTCGGATCATTCAATGCAGGAAAGTCTACGTTCATTCAGACACTGGACCCGGAATCTCATCACGTCGAGGCGGACATTGTTGGTGGCACAACAACGATCGCGATCGATTTCGGCCGGGTCCGAATAGGGGAGCGCCTTATATACCTTTTTGGAACACCCGGCCAGGACCGCTTCGAGTTTGTCCGCGAGATCGTTTCACGGGGTATGGACGGTGCAATCGTCATGATCGATGCAACCGCTGCACCCGACTCTTTCACCGGGCAGATCTGCCAGACACTCCGGGAAGAAAAAATACCCCGCATCATTCTCCTGAACAAATGCGACTGTGATGAGGCGAGACCTGAGCAGATCCGGATTTCAGTTGGCCCTGAGGATATCCTGTGCATATCCGCGCTTTCCCATGAAGAGGCCTCTCTTGCCCTGGAGCACCTGGTCGCATCGATTCCATTCCGGCATGGAATATGCGAATCCCCAACATGACTTCATGGTCTGTGTTTTCGGGAACAAAAGGGCAATCCCCGATTTTAAAGGTTTTTTTTACAGTTGGATTCCAAAAAAAATTAAAATTCCCTGCTTTCCCTTTCTCGAAAGAACGGAGGTATCTCGCATCGATTCAGATGTGATAGATATTTCATGTCAGATCCGTATACCGGGAATAATTCTATCAGTTTGCTTTCAGTTTACCGGACCGATCTTCTTCGTGAGCGCGGCGGCCCACTCTCTTATCTCCTCCCAGTCCCGGTAATCCCCCGGTTTCACCCCTCCGAGGGTGATGATCGAACGGTCGGCCATCGTCATCACATCCGGCACCACCCGGCCCGCAAAGAGTGCCGTATCGATCAATTCCACAAATAGTCTTATACTGTCTATTGCCCGGTCTGCATTGCGCAGATGTTCTTCCAGCCTGTCTTTTAGTGAGTAACCCACCGCAAACGCGGCCACCTGCCGATGTGAAAGGGCAATTTGATGATCCTTTACGAACTGTATCGCCTCAGGCAGCCATTTTCCCATGTAGATCGGACTCCCGATGATGACACTGGTATATTGCTTCAGGGAACTTACTTCCGACACCGGAACTACATCCAGCTGCAGACCCGCAGCCCGTAACGTCTCACCGATGACCTGCCCGATCTCCGCGGTCGATCCGTATCGGGATGCATAGCAGACCAGCACTCGACCCTTCACATTCTTTCCTCATCACTATTCTTCATTCACGGTTTAAAATTCCGACTGTAATACTGAATTCCGGATTAAAGAATATGAACGATGAATAGATCTAAAGATTGAAATAAACCGGTTAACAATCGGTTATTCAGTGTATGTTGAAGGTTCGGACATACGTCCGATTCTTCACGGAGAGATGAAAGAACCATGATCGAAAAACAGACATTTCAGGGAGTCCCCGGGATACTTCGCCCATTTAAAGCGTATATTGAGCGATCGAAGATTGATGCAGGGAGCCAGATCGTGTATTACGGAGTGCCGGGAACATGTACCCCTTTTATTGAACTTCTTGGCTTCGCAATCCGGGATCTTCATCTTGCGCAGGTATTCGTCCCCTTCGTGGACGAGAGTCGGGCAAAAAAGATCATTCCGGTCGTTGATACGGGAATGCAGATTGGCGACCCTGTTCAGATCGACGACCCGAAGGTTGTCGTCGTCATGGGAGGCCTCTCGATGCCGAACGTCCCGGTAACTCCTCACCAGATGAAGGAGATACTCGATCATCATGATTCGAAAAAACTAGGAGTATGTTTCATGCGGATGTTTGAGAAGGCAGGGTGGCTCGAAGTTATTTCCTTTGATCTCCTGATCGATGCGAATATTGATCCGGTTGATGTATGGCAGTAATGCCATGAAAATTACCTTCAGTTCCGTCATCGGATGCCTCTCTCTGGATCCCGATTTCAGGATAGCATTATATCAGATTCCCGAAGGATTTCACATCTCCAGAAATGTACAAAGAAGATCCGGATGTTCAGTAATTCCGGGGATTCCCCGTTAATATAAAAAAAAGTTAGATATAGGGGTTCCGGAGCCCCTTCCCGACACCAAAGGACGCTCGTTCCTCGAGGGTCTTCTTATTCTTGGTGATCTTCTCGGTCGCAAGCTTGGTCACAAGCTCGAGACCCGGTTTCACCTGTTCGATCGGTTTTGTCTCGAAACAGCCTGCAGCGACGGCCTTTGCCCAGACACTGTCTCCCTTCTTAGACCGGACAAAGACAGTGCTCCATCCGTCGGGGCTACCGACCGATCCGGTTGAGACATCGGCCCATTCTGCCACATAATCGAGGCAGACATGGTCTCCCGGCTGGTTGTACTTGTGGGTGACCTTGAGCGGAAGCCCGACAACGTTGCCACGGTCGGTTATAACCGTGAACTTGCCCTTTCCGATCTCCATCTTCTTGACGGATTCCATCTTTACACCGGCATGATCTTCCACGAGCTGGACGATGCTCTGGTAGGGGAAGTTCTCCATGCAGAAAATACCGAGCACTAAGGCGATCTTATCGGGGACATCCCGCATCCCGATCGGATAAATCTGAGCCTTTCCGGACCGCCTGGACCTGGCAGGGGACGCCGACGATACCGACCTTGTCGAGGCCGAAGCTCCGTGTCGCTTCCTTCAGGAAGGAGACGCTCGGGCATATATTGTACCGTGTTCCCCGGGATTTCATCAGGTCCTCTTTGGTCATTGCAACCATCGGCCGCGGTCTCCAGGGCTCGTCGCTTGGTCCTGCGACGATTGCACCATCAATGATGCCCTCTTCGAGAGCATATGCAAAGAGCGTCGTGACGATTCCGCCATCCTGAGCGCCCTTCAGAATATCCTTATCGGTGCTTCGTGCTGATACACACATCTTGTATTTACCGAGTACCATTTCCATCACCTACTGCATCACCGTAGCAATGAGTTCTTGGATGCTCTCATACTCCGCGAGGAGATCCATGTTCAGGAAGCTCCGCGGGCATTGGGAATAACATGCACCGCACTTCACGCAGAGATCACGGGTGCCCTGGGGCTTCCCGTATTCATGGGTGATCGCCCTGACCGGGCATGCCGCTGCGCAGGTCCCGCATCCGATGCAGAGGCCCTGGTTAATGACATCGGTCATCAGATCACAGAAGCACGCGGTCGTGCCGCGCTTTGCTAGGTTCATCAACGGAGTCAGGTATTTGGTTGCGAGATCCTTCTGCTCTTTGGTTCCCTTCAGAAGCAGATATGCCATGATTGCGACATTCCGGATCATCTGGGGGGTCGGAGCACAGCCGGGGATATAGACATCCACGTTGATCAGGTCATTTACCGGCAGGAATGCCTCGTGTTTGGGCTGGTTCTGCTGGCCACCCCGGGCGAACCGGGTGATATTTCCATAACAGGCACAACCTCCGACCGCGACGACGACCGCCGCTTTCTCTCTGGTCTGCTTGATCTCCTCAACCGCTAGTTTGTCATTGATACAGACGGAACCCTCGACCAGTGCCACATCCATCTTTGGGATATGCCGGACATCCGCGAGCGTCAACCCGTAGACGAGGTCTGCATACTTGTCCAGCAGGGTTAAGAGTCCTCCATAATTGTCTGCTAATGACACAAGACAGCCAGTGCACCCACTCATGTGCACATGGCCGATTGTAATCTTGTCTGCCACAGGCTTTTCCTCCTTTTTGGTTGTTTCCACCTTTTTTTCCATGTCAGCCTTCGGGGGAGCAGCTTTTGCCTTCGTCTCCTGGCCGACATCCTTCTTGAAGATGCTTGATAGTAGTCCCATAATCCACCCCAATCAGTTCGAGTACGATCCGTACCGTCCTGGGAATAGCATTGAGAACCTCCTCAGTGAGCCCTATTTCAAATTCAGGCGCTGTAACACGTTTCGGCTGGCATCCGATCACCGTGATATCGATCCGGTCTTTCAGGCGTTCGAGCGGCTCGGTCAGGTCCCACGAATGGGCATCCCGGTAGCTTCCGGCTGGCAGGTCTTCGACCCTGAACTGTCCGATCGTCCCGGGTTCCGCACCGAAATCGGCGATGTCGATGATCACCAGTTTTCTGGTCACGGCAGGATCCAGGAGGGTAAAAACAAAATGCGGGCCGCCGAGGCCCACGTCGATTACCTTGACCCGTTCAGGAAGCGATAATTTCGCCAGCTCTTCAACTACTGCCGGCCCGAAGCCGTCATCCCCAAAGAGCGGGTTTCCACACCCTACTACCACGATTTCCGGATACAGCATGAGTTACACTCACTGCAGGAGTTTCTGAGCCACTATCTTCCTGTCCTCATCGATGACAATCATATGGGTTGCACATGATACACAGGGGTCGTACGCCCGCACTACCATCTCTGCGAGTCTGCCACGGGGCACCCACCAGGGCGCGGCTGCAGGTTGCAAAGTTCCAGGTCGTCGGAACCAGCAGGGTATAATGCTGCACTTTGCCGTCCTTGACCTGGGCGATATGGACGTCCGTTCCTCTCGGGGCTTCATTTGCCGCCCACCCGATGGAACCGTCACCCTGGGGGATGTGGTCAGCGAGTACCTTCCCGTGGGGGTCCAGCGCATCGAGCGCGTTGATCATGGTATAGAGACAATCCGTGTACTCCATCTGCCGGGCAACATGCTGGCCGATGGTTCCCTTCTCATCGAATCCCTTGAATTTCACCAGGCGGGCGCGGGGACCGACTTCTACCGGTGCACCATCGTACATCGGCACACCAGTGCAGGCCTCCATCTGGGGGTTTGCGACGGTGCCTACCGGAGACGTGCCTCCGACAGGGTAGTTCGGGTCTGCAAGATCGACAGTGACTTCGCCCATATACCAGTCCCATGGCCGGGTTTCCTTAAACCGCTCCAGTGCCCAGGTCGGATTCTCCGAGTGGCTGGTGGTTCCATAGACGGGGTCCGTCGCCATATATCCCTGGTCGTGGTATCCGAGGTTCTTCGGGATCATGATCTTCTTCCCGCCGACATCTGTCCAGTCGCGCTTCTGGAAGTTGCGCAGCACGGCGATCATGAACTCCATCTGTTCATGCGCGAGGACGACTCCTTCCTTGGCGAGATCGTACATCTTCTTCTTGGCGAGCGGGGAGACGTTCCGGTACATACCACCGACACGGGGGTTGCTCGGGTGTACCGCTTCTCCGCCTGCAATCTGGGAGACCGTCTGAGCGATCTCACGGAGCCTCTGGATACGTTTTGCGACCGACCGCACCGGCTCTGCCGGTGTGAACGGGTTGATCTTCGTCTCCGTTCCCGGGACGTAAAAGTCGGGGAGGATCAGGATATTATGCAGTGCAATGCTGTGCAGCCTGTTAGCACACTGGAGGATCACCCTCAGGTGCCGTGCATCCTTCGGATACCAGCACTTGATGGATGCCTCCATTGCTTCGATACCAGCAAGGGTGTGTGCCACGGGGCAGATACCACAGACGCGGGACGCAATCTTTGGCGCCTGCTCCATGGTCTTCCCAATGGCAAGCTTCTCGACTCCTCTCACGGGAGTGATGGAGAGCCAGTTACCAACCTCAACGATACCCTCGTCGTTGACCTTCAAAACAAGTTTTGAATGTCCCTCATGTCTCGTGGTTGGGGAAATCTCTACAACTTTCGACAATATTATCGCCTCATAGTATTGAGTTGTTCAGATCGCGATACCGGTGTAATCCACACATATCTCGTGTTTTCGAGATGTTGACCGTACTCAGTACGTTCAGGAATAGGTTTGCCATCTAATATTATATATCTCCTTTGGCAATAATCCGGTTCCAGATAGGGTTACAATAAGTTAACAAAAAGCATATAAGCCGTTATTTATCCACTATATAAACATGATGATTCGTCAATGCGGTTCCCGGGATAATACCGCCCGGCAATGGTGTCACCGAAAAATTCAGGGGCAAAATCCGTTATCCTCTCAAAAATGAATTGATTCCAAATGCAGATCCGGAATCAGGGGGACGATCACAAAAAAAAAATTAACCAAAGTTTAGCCCTGCATTTCCCCATTGAGTTCAACGAACAACTCGGCCATCGTTGCCTGCCGTTCTGCGTATGCATCGTGCTGGTGAATGCTCTCCTCGTTCGTCTGTTTAATGGTCACCAGTGAGTCCCCCGGGAGATGAGAGAAGGTAGCGAGTACTTTCTGTGCCATCTCACGCACACAGTCCTCGACGAACCGGGGATTCTTATGTGCAGAATGAACGACATAACTCTCATCTCCCCGTTTTAATAATTCAAATATGGGAGCACTCATCGAATCTTTGAGTATCTGTATGATCTTTTCGAGTTCCACGTGCTGGTCATCGTCGGTCTCGATACAGAGAAATCCCCGCCCCCGTTGATTATGGGTGGCCATGGGGACTTCCTCGAGGAAGAGATCGATCTTGTTATCCTCAATGCCCAGATTCTGGAGGACATACATTGCCCGTTCTTTCATGATATTCTGAGCGCAGGGACATGCCGTCATCCCGGTCACCTCGGCTCCGATGCTCTTCCGTACGATCGGTGCCCGGAAGGTGCGCCGGGCAATAGCACGGGCGAGGACCTTGACAACCTCGTGGCAACTCGTATGAGAAACCGGCGTCTCCCGTTTGATCATGAACTGGCTCTTCATCAGCACTTCGGTCCGGTCGGCATATTCATGGCGGTCAAGCAGTTTTCGCGCGACGACGCTGCACAATTCCTCGATCTCTTTCACCTCTCCGTCGATCGCCTGCTGGAGGACTTCATCTATCACCTCGAAGTTCCGTGAGAGATTGGCACCCTTGAGACTGCCTGGCAGATCGACAAAGACATCAAAATTGGAGATAAAAATCATGGGCCGCTTGTCGCGTCGGGATACCTCGACCAGCTTTTTCACGTTTTTCACCCCGACGCGGGTGAGGTTGATCCGGACATCCGGGGTGGTTGACTGCACATCGGGCAGTTCCTGCGAAAATCTCTGTGTAATAGAATTATTAATGGCGCATCTCTCCAGAAACAAATAGCGTTTTCGTTGCGGAACTAACATCAATTTATAAAATATTTAAGTGCTCTGTTGCTGATATAAATCAGGGTATGAACTATGGTAAAAAAATTCTACGACGAAGATGCCGATCAACAGATATTTGACGGTAAAAAAGTGGCGGTGATCGGATATGGCTCCCAGGGCCGGGGGCAGGCGTTAAACCTCCGAGACAGTGGTTTTGATGTGATCATCGGACTCCGGCCGGGAAAAAGCTGGAATAACGCATCTGCAGACGGGTTCAAGGTATATCCCGTAACAGATGCGGTAAAAATGGCGCAGGTGGTCCAGATCCTGCTGCCGGACGAACACCAGGCCGCCGTGTACCGGACAGAGATCCGTCCGCACATGACCGAAAACAAATGCCTGATGTTCTCCCACGGGTTTAATATCCACTTTGGTCAGATCGTCCCCCCGCCAAACATCGATGTGATCATGGTCGCCCCGAAAGGGCCCGGCTTCATGGTCAGGAGAACATACGAGGAGGGGAACGGCGTACCGGCACTCATTGCAGTCTACCAGGACTACACCGGTAATGCCCACAAGCTTGCGCTTGCATACGCCAAAGGAATCGGCGCCACCAGAGCCGTGGTACTGGAGACGACCTTCCGGGAGGAGACAGAGACCGACCTCTTCGGAGAACAGGCGGTCCTCTGCGGAGGTATCACCTCCCTGATCAAGGCCGGGTTCGAGACGCTGGTCGATGCGGGATACGACCCGGAGATGGCTTACCTCGAGGTTCTCCACGAGACAAAGCTCATCGTAGATCTGATCTATGAGGGAGGATTTACAAAGATGCGGCAGTACATCAGCAACACCGCCCAGTACGGCGACCTGACCCGCGGTCCACGGGTGATCGGTCCCGAAGCGTATGAGGCGATGCAGGAGATTCTCAGCGAGATCCAGAGCGGGGAATTTGCCAGGGAGTGGATGCTTGAGAACCTCGTTAACCGTCCCGTTTTTAATGCTCTCACGCGGGCCGATGAAGAACACCTCATCGAGGAGGTCGGGAAGGAAATACGGACGTTCATGCCACAGTTCAAAAAATAGACGACATCTTTTTTTCTATCCCACAATGGCATATAGTGATATCCGGAAAAACAGGAACGGGAATGGTGAATTAAGTCCCTGAATGCCTCTCATGGCGACGCCCGATATGAGTTGAGGGACGGTTTATCGGTTAATCCCTATGGCGAGAACGACATAAGAGTGGTCAACGAAGCAAGCGCAGCCTGCAGTTCTTCAGGAAGAACCTCCATCCGTGACCCTCTGCAACTGATATCCAGGCAATTACCCCCGGTCTCCCCGATTATCCGGTAATCCAGCCCACATAACGAGGAATCCTCCTCGAACGCAACCAGGAACCTCCCGTACGTCTCGGAGAAGAGCTCCTCGAGGGCATCTCCATCCAGTTGAACCATTGAACGGGGACAGAGATGGGCCAGTGCGGCGAGGAGCCCCCCTTGTGACAGGTCGGTCACCGCAAGGAGGTCGCATTCCTCAACTTTTTCACGTATCACGCTTAGTATTCCGCAATCCGCTACCGGTGGGGCTTCACCGCCGCAGCCGGTAAGGGCATCCAGAATGGATCCCCCAAAATGGGGGCCGGTCTTCCCCGCAATGGCAAGTTTGGCACCCTCCGGAATCTCCGCGGACGTTCTGACCGGGCATTTTCCCACCATGCCGATCGAGAGGGTCGGCTTGATCTGGCTGTCAAACTCATCACTCTCGTTATACAGGGAAACGTTTCCCCCTACGATCGGCGTGTCCAGCATCCGTGCCATCTCCCCCATGCCGAGAACCGCTTCTTCCATCTGCCAGGCGATCTCAGGGTGGACCGGGCTTGCAAAGTTGAGACAATTCACGATGCAGAGGGGTTTCCCTCCAACGCAGGCAAGATTGGCCGCATTTTCGAAGACCGCATTTGCTGCACCTGCCCGGGGACGGATATACATCTGTCGGGGGTTACACCCGCAGGATAATGCGAGTCCGGCATCTTCGAGCCTGAGCACTGCAGCATCCCGATGAAGGGATACGGTATGTAACTGAACATCATGATCGTACTGTTCGAAAACCCAGGATTTATCCGCCACTTCCGGGTGGGAAAGGACCTGAACTGCGAGCTGCTTCAGGTCTCCCGACGGTGGGACGAACGGTGTTTCCGCGGTGTACGCCCTCTTCTCCCACCTGCAGACGGGTGCGCCGCCCACAAGAAGCGGGATTGGGAGGTCGCAGACGACAGTCCCCCGGAACTTGACGATATACCGGGGTTCCCGGATGACCTCACCGATATCGCTCCATTTCAGGTCGTACTTATCCGCAATACGCCCGATAAGCGGAACATCCCCCGGGGCAACCTCCACAAGCATGCGTTCCTGTGATTCGGCAAGCATGATCTCCACCGGCCGCATCCCGCTCTCACGCTGGTGGACCCGGTCCGCATGGAAAACTCCGCCAAACGTGCTGCACATCTCGCTCGACGCCCCGGCAAGGCCTGCAGCCCCGAGGTCACGACACGAGAGCACCTTACCGGTCTCCGCCATCTCAAGGATCGCCTCGATCAGGAGCTTTTCGGTGAAGGGGTCGCCGATCTGAACACTGGGCCGGTCGGCCGCCTCGGCATCCTCTGAGAGATCGCGGGATGCAAAAGACGCACCACCGAGCCCGTCACGACCGGTGGATGCCCCCACCAGGACAAGGTGGTTCCCTGGCCTCTTCACCCGTGCCGTGATATAACGGTCCGGGTCGACGACACCCACACAGACGACATTGACAAGCGGGTTGCCATTGTACCCGTCATCGAAGAATAGATCGCCACGGATAACCGGGACCCCGATGCAGTTGCCGTATCCGCCGATACCTGCCACCACATGCTCCATCAGGTACCGGTTTTTTTCCCGGTCCAAAGGGCCGAAATAGAGCGGATCCATCAGAGCGACGGGTCGCGAACCCATGGAGAGCACATCCCGCACAATCCCCCCGACTCCCGTGGCAGCACCATCGTGGGGATCCACATAACTCGGATGGTTATGGCTCTCCATACTGATGGTGATCGCGCACGTTTCGGTAAACCGCACAACCGCTGCATCGTCGCCCGGCCCGAGTAGGACGTCCGGCCCGGTCGTCGGGAGAGTCTTTAAAAGATACCTGGTAGACCGGTAACTGCAATGTTCGCTCCAGAGGTTCTCGAAACAGGCAATCTCCAGTTCGGTTGGGTCGCGATGCAGGTGACCCCGGATCTCCCGGAGGTCTTCGGCGGATAACATATCTTCTCATTTTTTTCTGCTGACGTTAATATCCATCGGGCGAATCTGCAGGATGGGATATCTTTTACCCCGTCTCCGCCCATTATATACTATGGTTGAAAGTTACGAGGCGCTCCTGAAAAAAGCATATACCGGTGTGACTGAGCCGGTCGAGTCGACCGAGCGGTTCAGTGTTCCGGAGGTCAAGGCATATATCGAGGGGAAAACAACGGTATTTGAAAACTTCGCCGAGATCGCCGGTATTATCCGGCGGGATCAGGATCACTTCATGAAATTCCTCCTCGGGGAGCTGGGTACTGCAGGAAAGATCGACGGAAACCGTGCCATTTTCAATGGTAAATTTGAACCTTCGCTCCTCGCATCGCTCGTGAAAAGTTACGTCGACGACTATGTGATCTGTTCGGAGTGCGGAAAACCGGATACGCGTCTCGTCAAGGATGATCGCATCCTTCTGCTCCGGTGCGATGCATGCGGTGGCCACCGACCTGTGAGGAAACGGAAAGCACGAAGTGAACCGATTACGAACGAGTTGCAGGAAGGGGCCGTTCTGGATGTAGAGATCCAGTCAGTGAGCAAGCGGGGTGACGGTGTTGTGAAGATGGGCCGCTACATCATGTATGTCGCAAATGCAAAACCAGGACAGACAGTAAAAGTTAAAATCTCCCGAATATCAGGATCCATTGTTTTCACGGAACGAGCGACCGAGTGAGGAAACACCCGGCGACAAACTCCCCCGCTCCGTTCCTCTAAATAGTGAGAAGCCTGAAATATTCCTTATTTTTTTATCTTTTCCAGCAGTTCGTCGCAATAACCTGACAACCGCTGACACGCCTCCTTTATTGCCGTGAGGGGGTCTTTCTTTCCATTTGTGGTTACAAGGAGTTCCGGATCGGAAAATTGGAACTCGATGGTGTATTTTGCGATATCCACATCGGGATCCCGCAGGATCTCCTCGGTGAGGGCATTCATAAAAGTATGACCCTCGCCCTGGAGGACGATCCGTGCTTTGTCACGCTCGAGCTCGAGTATTTTTATATTCATCCACCTATATCTGGGGAGTTTGGGAAAATATAAGTATTGGTGGCGTCTGCCATGCACTTCCCACTCCCCGGAAAAACTCCGTTTCTGCTTTTCCGGGATCTTACATGACCGGGTCGGGGAAATAAAAACACTCCCCGTCCTGGCCAAGGTGCGGGAGTCTCCAGGGCATAGTATGACTCAGGTGAACACAGCGGAAATCCTTAACCCGCAGTTCTTCCGCGAGAGTGCAGGCCTCACGATAATTCATGTGCTTGGCGATATGGTATCCATCCGGCACCAGCGCATCGACGAGGAGGAGATCCGACCCGTGAAGGAGTCTACGGCTTTCCGGTGAGATGTCTGCACGCGTATCGGATGTATAACCGATATACGCATCGTCAGATCGTATGATCAGACCACAGGTATACGCGGGGGGGTGGTTTACCTCGATGAAGGTGAATTCAAGCCCGTAAAGATGGAACGGGTGAAAGGCATCACATAGATTTCGCTTGAACGCGAGGAACTTGAATATCCCCCCGCAATACTCCATAACCGGCGGGGGTGCATACACCGGGGGCATTTCCTGGACACGATAAAACTCCCCGAACCCCATGAAATGGTCATAATGACCGTGTGTCCAGAGTACCGCATCGATATGAGGAGATCCATAGGTAATCAACTGCTGTCGGAGATCCGGGGAAGAATCGATCAAGACGTGGTGCCCGGATGTTTCAATAAGGAGTGATGTTCGGAGACGCTCAGCACCGGTCCGCTGTGCTTCCATGCACTGTTTACAAGAACAGCCGATTTTGGGAGTCCCTATGGCATCCCCGGTCCCGAGCAGTGTAACCTTCATCCTATAACCAGTTCAGACGTCTGATTGTGTTCCGGTTCTCGACCGCCAGGATTCCTCGCTCGATATCGTCCGGTCCGATCTCCTGGCTGTCCTTCATCATGGCCGACAATATGGCCTCTTTGATCATCATCCGCAGATCAGCGCCGGAAAATCCTTCGGTCCGTGCAGCAAGGGCGCGGTGATCGCACGTGCAGGAGAGATGTTCTGTGATCTTTATGATGATCTCCTTGCGCATCTCCTCGTTTGGAATACCGAATTCGACGACTTCATCGAACCGACGCCAGGCTGCCTCATCGAGCAGCTGCGGGTGGTTGGTTGCCCCGATGAGGAGCACGCGATTTTTGATCAGATTGATCTGGTCGATATTTTTCAGAAGAGCGTTTACCGCCCGTTTCATCGCCCCATGGTCGTCCGTCATCCGGCTCTTCCCGACATAATCGAATTCGTCGATAAAAAGGATGCAGGGGGCTAATTTTTTGGCTAAATCAAAAATACGGTCGATATTCTTGGAAGTCTCTCCCAGGTACTGCGATGTGATCATGGAGAGGCGGACCTCCAGTAAGGGAAGGTGGAGTTCCCGTGATAATGCAAGGGCAAGTGAGGTCTTTCCCGTCCCCGGTGGGCCGACGAAGAGTAGTTTTCCGACCTCGTGGATACGATGCCTGAGGAGGATCTCACGGTTCCTGCTTGCAACTTTTATCTTCGCGATCACATCCAGCTGTTCCCGGGTGAGAACAATATCCCGGATCTCCTGCTCAACCTCTTCCGGTGCACTGATGATAATCAGGTCGAGGGCACCGCGGAGTTTTTCGTCTTCGCCGACAAGATGAGAGATCTTCGCATCCATGAAAACCCGGGAATCTTCAAATTGTGGATTCGCTTCCCGGACGGCGACATATGCAATATCCAGTGAATCAAATTTTTCAAAGAAAAATGCGAGCGTGGGGTTCTTTCCGATCAGCTGGACTCCTCCTTTTTTCAGAAACCACCTTGCTGCCGGTTCGAGGGTAGTAACATGGATACGCTGACCGAATTCCTCACATTTCACCACAGGGTTATCTTTGATCTTCTGGCAGGCATCCGCGATCCCCAGCGTACGCCTGACAGACCCTTCACTCACCGTCAGCGGCCGTTTAATCTCTGGCGAGGTACCTGCACCGAAAAGCTCCCTGCAGGATGGCGTGAGGTCATTGATGTCAAGATTCGGATGCTGATTGAATATCTCTGCGGTGAGGAGCACTTCCATCAGTTTCAGGCTCTCATCTTCTCCGGACATGACTGTAACCTAAGCTATAGCCTCTCGGATTGCATAAGGGTATCCCTACCGGGTGGTAACGGTACATCCGTCACCGGTTACGATGATCGTGTGCTCGTGCTGAGAAACAAGTGAACCGGGCAGATCTGCCAGAACGGGATATGCGTGGAGTACCTGTGAGCGGACCAGTAAGGAGATTGCAACATCCATTTTATCTTCCGGCAGCCATCTTCTGGCAAAGGGCATGCCATGCCGGTCCCGTATCGATTCGAGGACTTTTCGCGCGGATGCAAGCCGGACGGGCTTGATCGCGATCTGCTGAAATATTTCAACCCGTTTTCGTTCACTGACCCGACCGCTCCCGGTGCTAGCGAAGGGCTCTATTGCAAAAACCATCCCTTCTTGAAGAACGGCGCCTCCGGTAATCCCGACATTCGGGATATTCGGAGGGCAATGGATTACATACTGGTCCAGCCCGTGACCCGTAAGGTTTGCGACCGGATGATATCCCCTCTGTTCGATCTGCAGCTGTATGACAGCTCCCAGCTGACCCACGGTCACTCCGGGCCGGACAAGATCGATCGCGCACGCGAGGGCCTGTTCCGATGCTTCAAGCAGAAGGTGGTTGCTGCCGAGGTCGATGGTAGTCGCCGTGTCTGCGATATAACCATCGAGATGCACGCCAAGGTCGAGCTTGACTACATCTCCTTTCTGGAATTCGCGTATATCTCCTACCGAGGCTGTATCATGTGCGGCGTTCTCATTAAGGGAGAGGTTGAGAGGAAATGCAAGTCCGGCCCCTTCCCCGGCGACCAGATCCTCAACAAAATCCACCACTTCCCGGTAAGAAGCCCCGATTCGAACTTCCCTTGATCCTTTACTAAGAATATTTCCGGCGATCCTACCGGCTTCAAAGTATTTATCGACAATTTCGTCATTCATAGGACAAACTCTCGGGGAAAACGAGTAATCAGGTCAAAACCGTTATTGATAACCGCACCGATGTTCTCAAGGCGGACACCCCCGATCTCTTCATAGTAAAGCCCCGGTTCCACGGTCACGACATTTCCGGCAGTGAGCGCGCTTCCACCGGGACCGACCGATGGCTGTTCATGTACTTCAAGCCCGACCCCATGTCCGAGGCTGTGAATAAAGCCCACTTTACCGCTCTCAAACCCATGTTCATGGAAGAACTCCACAACCGCCTGGTGCACATCCTGACCGGTAGTCCCGCCTCTGATAAGCGACTGTCCAAGGTCCTGAGCTTCAAGCACTGCATGGTACATTTCCACAAGCTTCTCATCGGGTTCTCCTTTCGCGACCGTTCTGGTCATATCCGAATAGTATCCGGTCATATCGGCCTGCGGAAAGATATCGAGAACAATCGGCTCATCGACGCGGAGCGGGCCAGTCCCGAGCACGTGCGGGATCGCAGTCTCTTTTCCGCAGGAAACGATCGTGTCAACCGCATGGCACCCCGCATTCATCAGTGCTTTATGCATCTCCGCCCGGACCATTTCTGAGGTGAGGGGGGCATTTTTATGGAAAAGAATCTCACCATGTGGGGTTGCATTCCGGATGAATTTGATAGCAACCTTAATTGCAGATTCTGCAGCACCTTGGACGACCCGGATCTGGTCGATCTCGGCGCTTGTCTTCACTGCGCGGATTGTTCTTACCGTGTCTGGATCAATGGCAACCCGCCCCAGTGATTCAAGATCATGCCCAAGCCGGTAGGGAAACGACGGAGGAACCAGAACGTCCCCGCCGACGAGTCGCGAGATCGTCAGTGCAAGTGCCATTCCGGGATCGGGCTGTTCTTTCAGAATATCGAGAAGACCGGATTCTGCCCGGGTTATCACCGTTGCAATGGATTCTTTTTCCGCACGTGCTCGCTCCATTTGCCCGACGATGATCCGGCCCGTTTCACCGGCCAGTTTAATGTATACAACCGGGTCTTCCGTCCTGAAATGGGTGAGATATCGCACATCCGGATTAGAAGAGGAACCAACCGCCACGTATCCTTTCGTTCCCGTGGCCTCCATGATATGATCCAGCTCGATCATGTGTATTCATGGGCGTGTGACCACAAGTACTTTTTTTATCTGGAAGCCGACTAGTGTGTGAATGGATGAGGCAGTAAAGGAACGGTTTAAATGGAAATTTTTCGGGCTGGTCGCCCTTCTCAACCTCATTGTACTCCTGCTCGCAGGAGCGGTAATCGCGTACCTTCTCGTGCCGCCCCTATTCGGGGCCTGGATTGCAATCCTGCTCATAGTAATATCTGTCCTGCTCATTATTCCCTTTATACGAATGTACCGGAGGACACAAGTCTGGCTGGATGAACATGGAGGAGAAAAAAATACATGAGCCGGATCGCCCCCGGGGTCGGGATCAGGCGATGCTTGAACAAGTAAACCACGAGATATATCTGCTGTCCAGGCATCTTCTGGTGGTGAAGGCAGTTGTCAGGGACCAGCCCATCGGAATCATGAAGCTTTCAGAACTCCTCGATCTTCCCTTCCATCGGATCCGCTATTCACTCCGGGTCCTGGAGCAGCTGGGATATATCCAGGCGTCTCCTGCAGGGGCGGTAGCGACACGCCGGGCAAAAGAACTGCTCCTGAATCTCAATGAAGACCTCGATCAGCTCATCGATCATCTGGAATCGATGAAGGAAGAAGCTTCATGAATGAACCCATCGGAGCAAATTGTCACTTGAGAAGGAGAATGCAGGGAATCCGAACGCTATCTTTAAAAGGACTTACAAAGAATACAATAAGGCACAATGGGTGTGCCGCCATAACTCAGTTGGTAGAGTGGCTGGCTGTTAACCAGCATGTCACAGGTTCGAGTCCTGTTGGCGGCGCTAGTGAACTTTTGGGCCCGTAGCTTAGTCTGGTTAGAGCGCCCGGCTCATAACCGGGCGGTCATGCGTTCGAATCGCATCGGGCCCATTCTCTCTGCCTATGCATTTCTCGAAAGATTAGTAAGGGGAGCATACAAGATTCACGTATGAGATGCCCGGTATGTGGCGGAGATTGCGTCACAGAGGCGCGTGAGATTCTCGAACTGGTTCCCGGTATCTTCTCTCCCTGCCCTGGTTGCCGAGGGAGAATTCTCGACAAGCGTCTTCCCCTTGCCGACTTGTCCTTCGAAACGCCGTGCACTTGTGGCAAGCGGTATATCGATGAGGTTTTTGCTCAGATCTACGTGATTATGATCGAGAGTGGGAATCTTGCCGGAACCGATCCGCTCAAAGCAGTCGGCATGCCGCTTGTACACCCGGGGTTCGTCATGCAGGATCCGCCATATCTTCCCAAACAATCGTTGGTGCTCCTCTCCCCGCGGGTGACGCCGGAAACTGCGGGGCGGATTGTTCGGGAGGTGCCGGAAGTCAGAGGGGTGGTAAGGAGCGGAGATTTCGTGCCGGGGGTTCTCAATACAGATCTCACCCGGCCACCGGCGGTATATGAACTTCTTTCGGGGTGCGATGTTAGGGCGGATATATTTCGTTCTACGCAGGGATCACTGGTTCTGTATAAGCAGCAGTCGCTGATTCACATAGAGTTCCCACGGAGTTCGAACCCGAAGATTGTCGGGGTCGAAGAAGCGGTTCATCGTTCCCTGCCGTCCTGGTTTGTCGATGCATGTTCCGGGATAGGGACCCTCGGTCTCACCGCGGCCATGATGGGGGTTCCTCATGTGGTCCTGAATGATGCATGGTATGCTGCATCATTCTGGGCGGGATATAATCTCTGGGTGAACAGGGAATTCTTCCAGGTGGATTCGGTGGAAATGCTGCAGAATTATGAAGCAATGAAACAGCATCCGGTCGGGCAGGAGCCGGCCCGGGTCGCGGTTGCATCCGGTGAGCAGGAGATCGACGTCTATCAGGGTGATTTCAATGAACTGTACCGCGTGTTGCCGAAGAAACCGGTTCTTGCCGTGATCGACCTCTTTGAAAAGGAAAACCGTGTGGCAGCGGATCGTATAATGAGAAAATGGAAGGAACATGTGTCCGGCGAGGTATTTATCCCCTAGTATACCCATATCCTATGGGGACTAGCCCGGGTGGTTCGGCGTCACCTGTTACCCGAAACCGTCGGTATGCGGGAGGCGAAGTTTGAAGAAGGCCGTTACGAGCTGTCGGATACGGTTGTGTCCTGACGAAGAAACCTCGTCCCATGAGGCCGGTGGACAGGCATCAAAATCCCGGAGGGGATGGCGACCTGCTGTTGCGGGTACCGGTTGAGGCCCGGAAGGGAGCAGACTTACCGCAGACATTCGGCGCCCATGGGGTTGCGGGGCGGAGGAGGGGTGCCTCTGTGATGACAGTCACGTGCGGTCGACCGATAACGCGTCCCCAATGGTTATTCTCATGTCAAAGGTCAGTGTAATCGGGGCAACCGGGAATGTTGGCACATTTGCGGCCCATGCCATATCGGAGATCCCCTATGTAAGCGAAATCCTCCTCTGTGGCAGACCGGGAAGAGAAGAGCTGCTGGACGGGATTGCGCATGACCTGATCGATTCCTTTGCCGCTTGCGGCAATTATACTCAGCTCACCTGGACTACCGATATTCAGGATATGCGTAAATCCGATATTGTCGTCTGCACCGCAGGGATTCCCCGGCAGCCTGGACAGGATCGTCTCGATCTCGCGCTCCAAAATGCCCGGATTGTTGCCGGATTTGCAAAAGATATCGGAACCATCACACCGGAGGCAAAAATTCTGATGGTGACAAATCCGGTCGATGTTATGACATCCGTTGCCCTTAAGTATTCGGGAATGGCTCCGGAGCATGTCTTCGGACTGGGCACACATCTCGATTCGATGCGGCTCAAATCCCTCATTGCGACCTATTTCAATGTGCATGTCAGTGAGGTCCACACCCGGATCATCGGAGAGCATGGAGAAAGCATGGTGCCCCTCTGGTCGGCAACGACCATCGGCGGGATCCAGATCAGTAACCTGCCCGCATTCTCGCAGCTTCCCATGCAGGAGATGATCGATTCCGTGAAGAGCAGCGGGGAGCATATCATAATAAAGAAAGGATCGACGGTTTTTGGACCAGGAGAAGCGATCGCTACTCTTGTGCGGACCGTTCTTGGCAATGAAAACCGTATTCTTACCGTATCGGCCTACATTAAAAGTGAAGTCCACGATATCGGGAATGTCTGTATCAGTGTCCCCGCGCGGATCAACAGAAAGGGTGCGTTTCCGGTCACCATCAAAATAGACGAGTCAGAAGTTCTTCAGTTCAGGGAGTCTGTGGACAAAATCCGAACTATTACCAGTCAGGTCATGAAGAACATCCAATAATGAAAAAGCCAGGAAACTGGGAGATCGAGTCACGTAAAAAAAAGAATTTTCTATGTGAGTGTTAGCTCTACGATTTCCGCCCTTTCAACGCCCTTTATTGCACCGATCTTATTCTCAATCTGATCGCTTTCACCACCCTTGTCGCTGACCAGTACCGCGAGTTTCAGAGCCCGCAAACCAAACCCTATCGGCTCCTCCTGAATATCCCTGACCTCAGGCACCTCCTTTCTGATCGCAGCCTTCAATGCTTCCAGGTCTACATCGGGCGATTCCGGCATTATTCGTAAAATGAGCGCAACATTACCCATAATTTACGGGCCTCCGAATCCACATTTCGGACAGGTGTATGCGATGCTCTGTTCTCTGCACCGGTAACACCGGCGAATCTCCGAATGACATACCGGACAACCGAACTCACAGGCTCCTTCCTCGGCGAGTGGGGCATTGCAGGATGTACACGATTTACTTGACATGAATATACTCCATTGAACGATTCCTTATAATCTCTTCCCGGGAACACTTAAAAGCTGGCACTGACCACAGTTCCCGGCGTTTGTTCCCCGCGAAGTACCGCGTTCACTCTTTCAATAAACCGGCCGTTTACAATCGTTGTGAACACGTTATTCCGGAGGACAAAGGGGATGAGACAGGGGTCTACTTCGCTGCAGCAGAGAGGGTCACTAACATGCCGCAGGAGAGTTCCTCCTGATCTGATCCCATCTACGGATTTGAGAAGAATAAGCGGCTTTCCGAGTCGATGAGCCACCCATGCGGCGATCGTATCGGATGTCACGTCCCACCGGTGAGGTAAGGGATCATCCCTGCGTAAGGCGGCATAGGGAAGGAACACCTTCACATCATCCGGTTCACTCAGTTCAGTGGTGGTATTCATCCCATGAGCCGATATATACCAGCCATATTGCTCCATGGCTGCAATGGCCATCCAGTGTGCAGGGTCATCACCGATGCTACAATGCCGGACCTCTTCTGCGAACCTCCCTCCGCCGGGGATAATGAGAAGAGGGCGTGCCTGTCTCATGAGAACCGGAATCAATGTCGGGATCATCCCCATCAAGCTCCCCCCAATTTTACAACGTACGGCTCCATCATCACCGGATCTTTTTCATCAGGTTAATGTCCTAGCGACTAAATCTTTTCTATGCGTCTGATCACCCTCATTTTTTGCCTTTTTCTCCTTATTCCCGCTGCATCGGCGTTAGCCCTGGTGGAGTGCTGTCCCGATCCCTATCTCCCGGAAGACCCCGATGAATACGTAGTACTGGAGGGAAACGGAACACTGGAAGGAGTGACGGTCTCTGATGGGGAAGGTGGGTTCCGGTTCCCGCCCGGGACAGAAATCCAGGGCCGTCTCACTATCGCCAGGAATGGGGATGCATACCGGTTAAGTCATGGCGAGTATCCCGATTATGAATGGTACGATACCTTACCTGAAGTTCCGGATGTGATACGTGGAGGGACGCTCCGGCTGGGAAATACGAATGACAACCTCCAGCTCTTTGTAGACGGTCACCTTCAACAGGAGGTTGCCTGGCCACAGGATGTAAAACCCCGAGAAGGGCAGGTACATTTTTTCGAGGATAATACCTGGGATCCGAGAGTTTTTCTTATCGGGCAATCGGCATTCGATACGCAGACCTATGAGAATGTTTCGGGTATCGCATTCGTCTCTCCAGACTGCTCCTCCGATGTGTACGAAGAGGTGATCGATGAATCGAGTGAGCGGCTCCTGGTGAATGTTTACGAATTCACACACCCTGGAATGGCAGATGCGTTCATCCGCGCCCATGACCGGGGGGTTTCGGTCACCGTCCTCCTCGAAGGGGGGCCCGTCGGGGGGATCAGCCCTGAAGAGAAAGCAATATGCTGGAAGATGAACCAGAGCGGAATTCCCGTATTCCAGATGACTACCCTCGGTGGAGTTCACGCACCGTACCGTTACAATCACGCTAAATACATCGTAGCTGATACCCGGAGCCTATTAATCACCAGTGAAAACTTTAAAGAAAGCGGATTCCCGGAACCCGGAGAGGGTGGGAACCGCGGATGGGGAGTTTACCTCGAGAGCGTACCGGTTGCGGAGTATTTTACCCGTGTATTCGAATATGATACCGGGGGTGGCTGGATTGCTCCCCTTCCCGGCATATCGGGAACGGCTGAAGATAGTTATCATGAGAACCGCCAGGTGGAGTTCCGTCCGGAGAGGTTTTCCGGGGCAGAGGTGACCCCGGTCCTGTCTCCCGATACCAGCGGATTGGTGCTCCGGCTGGTTGAATCCGCAGAGAAGACCATCGACATAGAGGAAGCCTATATCAGCAATACATCCAGCCAGGAGTTAAACCCGTATCTCGGGGCTGCGATCAACGCTTCGAGACGCGGGGTCAATGTCCGGGTACTTCTCGACTCGTACTGGTTCAATGTGGAAGATGAGAATGACAATGACGAGATGGTTAGCTATATCAACCACATTGCACGGGTAGAAAAGTTGCCGCTTGAAGCCCGGTGTGCCGGACTTGATGCGGCAGGTCTTGAGAAGATCCACAATAAAGGCGTGATCGTTGACGGTGAACAGGTTCTCATCAGCAGCATCAACTGGAATACGAACTCGCCAACCTTCAACCGGGAAGCCGGAGTCATCATCGCTCATCCGGGGGTGGCCCGGTATTTCGGCCGGGTATTTGAAGACTGACTGGAAAGCATCATCAGGATCGGGATCGGCGGATAATCCGATTGATTATTTGAAGATAGGTCTTACAATTGGGGCAGTACTTCTCCTGATCCTGTTCTTTGTCTACCGGAGGACCCGGTGAGGACGGGTGAGAAGCCCTCTCTTTGGGTCCCGGGACTTACCGCTACATGGATAATACCCATCCGTATGATATGATACGGTAATCACCCGGATGGAGGAAATGAAAAATCAGGATTTCTTCATCGTGCATCTGCAGATGTCGCAGAGCGTGATGTTAGAGTCCTGGCCAAGTACTGCAAATGCCCAGCGATCAATAAGTGCATTCAGATCGTCGGAGATCACAATTCCTGAATCCCCGCGTTTCTTACTCATGTACTGTGAGATGGCTGCTCTACTGATGCCTAACCTCTTCGCTGCGTCGCTCTGGCTGATCCCCTGGTTTTGGACCAGCCGGTATACCATCTCGGCACGCATACTAGGGAGGTATTTGCGGACCATGGAATCACATACCATGATATCGCACGGCACCTCCCTCATGCAGCCACCGAATGAGGTGCTCTGTTCTGGTAAATGATCTGGCGTGCATCCCTGAAGTTGAATTTCTCAATGATGAGATGATTCTCCTTCAGTTTCTTTAATGCATACCGCACGGTTCGAGGTGCGAGGTTGCTCTTTTTGACGATCTCTTTATGCGTCATTGCACCTCCCTCGTCCAGCAGGTGCAGGACGGTCTTGGATGATGGCGGAAGGCTCACTTCTTGCATACTCTATTGTTAACGCTGTTAACACTTAAAGGTGTCGCTTTATAGGAGGATCGCTTATGGTACAGACATGCTCCTCCGTCAGGAGAAAATAGCCCTGTTGTTGCTTCTTACGGTGACAATATCGGCTGTGTGCGGATATATCGTGCTCGATGCATTTGGCAAGGGATCTTTTGCAGCGCCGTACTCTGATGCCGCAGCGGATGGGACACCGGTCAGACTGGACGGACAGGTGAATAGTGTAACCGTCTCCAGAACGGGAGGTCACCTGATCATGGAAGTGAGTGGTGTTCCGGTATTTGTTCCCGGTCAGGTAGCCGGAGGGATATCGATAAGGAAGGATGATCGGGTAACGATCACTGGTACGGTCCAGACATATCAAGGGAAGAAAGAGATCCTCGTGAACGATCCCAGGGACATCATCCTCTCCCGTTCAGAGCAGGAATAATATCAGGAATAATAATTTTTACGCTAATTACCACCGAACTCAGATCTTTCGGTTCCTGGTGGATGCTGAAGCATGACGGTTTTTCTTCTCGACATACTCCTATATCACCCGCTCCCGCGGAGTCAGATAGCGGTTTACCTGGTTTAACCTCCAGAAGGAGGTCATGACGAGCATCCCCCTTCTGAAAACCTATCCGAACATAATTAAATCCAGCGGGGTTCCCAGAAACGCGCACCTGTTGATTGTAGAAAGTAGAAAGAGGGGATGACATGGTCAATCACTTTTCCCGCGATCAGGCTCTGCTCTTCCGATAGCGTCCTTCCAGATCTCTTGCTCTTCCTTGAGAATCCATTCCTCGATGAGCAGAAATATTCCGCGTCCATTGAGTCTGTTTATTTTCTGCTGTAATAACAGAACAGAATGAGGAATGCCAAAATTACGATTAGAAGGATATGTTCATCCCCGTATATAGGATGAAAATATCACCATTCGCTCTTTCGGGTCAAGCAGATACAGTTCCCGTGTTCGCGACCTTTTTAAGATGTTCCAGGGCGAGACCGACTTGGGTTCGGACCGCGGGATCGGCATCATTCCGGAGATCTTCCAATGGTTTGATCGCCCGGGGGTCCCCGATCTGGGCAAGAGCCCAGACCGCATTCTTTCGGACCGCAGGCTTCTTATCCTTGAGTGCATCGATGAGCGGGATCACGGCTTTCGGGTCACCTATCTTGCCTAACCCGATTGCTGCTCCTATCCGGAGCCAGGTTTCCTCTGACTTGAGCGCATGGATCAGAGGTTCAATGGCCCTCCGGTCGCCGATTGCACCGAGAGATTTTGCAGCAAGCCAGGCGACATCGACATATTCGTCACTGAGCGCCTGAATCAGAGGTTCAACGGCGGTTTCATCCCCCACCTCTCCGAGGGCCTCCGCAGCTTTCCATCGGTACACCAGGTATGGGCTCTTGAGAAGTCCCACCAACGCCTCAATCTCCCGCTTTTTTGCAAGAATTTCGGGATCAACCGGATTTAAATCCAACGATACCCCCTTCTCATGCGATCCCAGACCCGGGGATTTCCCAGGAAGGATAGAAATTCGTTTCTCTTATAGTAGTCATTTGGTAAAACCTATCCCGTTCTTCATCTCACCCGATTATCTCCAGACCGACATCAAGATTTTTCACCGAGTGGGTCAGGACGCCGAGACTGATGGCATCGGCTCCGAGTCCGGCATACCGGCTGATGTTCTCTTCACCGATTCCACCAGAGAGTTCGATCAGCACCCCTTCCCTGACTCCGCGCTTTTCTAGTTCCCGGATGGTCTGTTCAATCTGTTCAACCGGCATGTTATCCAGCATGATGATGTCTGCCCCTGATGAAACTGCCCGCATCGCCGCATCCATGCTCTCAACTTCAACCTCGATCTTCCGGTAAAGCGAAGCATTCTTTGCCCGGCGGATCGCCTCCTCTACAGGTACTAACGCAAGGTGATTATCTTTAATGAGGATTCCGTCCGAAAGCGAGAGACGGTGCGGGTCCCCACCACCCAGTCCCACTGCTTTTTTATCAAGCATCCTGAGTCCCGGAGCCGTTTTCCGTGTACAGGCGACACGACAGGAAGTATCGACCCGTTGTACCTGATTGACACATGCCCGGGTAGCCGATGCAATTCCGCTCATTCTCCCGATGATATTCAGTGCAGTTCGTTCAACGAGAAGAATATCCCGGGCCTTGCCGTTAAGTCGCATGAGAATATCCCCATTGCGGATGGAATCTCCATCTCTGAACTTTTTTTGGGCAACCACTCCAAAATGAGAGAAAAGCATACCCGCTTCCTCCAGCCCTGCGACAATCCCGCTCTGATGACTTGTGATAACGCCATTGCACTCATCCTCACCGATAACCGTATCGGATGTGATATCACCGAACGGGGCGTCTTCCTCGATAAAGGTGAGGAGATAATTAATCATCGTCAACTACAATCACCCCCATTGAATCGGGTGGAAAGTCCGCATGGGCGCATTTCTCATATCGATGTGGCAAATCAGGGAAATCCGAAGGTTTTCCGGCACGAGTCTTCTCCCATATGCTCCTATTCCCTCTCGTATCCTCATCCCCTGGATAAATCATTCATTCGTGATGGCTGACCTTGTTCACCCAATCTTACACAACTTATCCGCTTTATATTTCTATCCGAATCTCCTCATGTTCCCACAACGAGGGGATCATCCAGTTCACGGAGCAACGTGAGGATCGACAGGGCTGCGAGGTAACTGGTGGCAGGGTTATCGGGACTGGGAGTATTCCTGACCCGGATGTATGCATCACCAAATTCACCTTCGGCAATAATCTCATGTACATTTCTATCTACATTAGGGTCGGCCCAGAGCTCTACATCGATCTCTCTTCCAACAGCAAGACTGAGAGCGACGGATACATTTACATTTTTCGGGAATTCCTTTATACATTCGTTTGCTTTTCCCTTGAAAATTAATCTGCGTTTATCTGCGGTAATCCCCAGACTTGCAGGGTTTTTTGTTGTTTTCAGGACAACCGAGTTCATTTTTGAAATACGGCCCACCTTCAGGTTGTCAAGCCCCATTACTGCTCCACTCGGAATATAGATCTTCCGCCCTTCCCTCCGGGCCGTATCGATGATCTCCTCTCTGAATGCCTCGTCAGAAAGTGCTCCCACACTCATGATCACCATATGTTTTTGCCGTCCGAGAACAGTACCGGCATATTTCCTGACCGCACTGACAGAGGCAGCCTCCACCACCAGATCGAAATCCTGTTCGATAAATGTCTCGAATGATTTATAAGAATCTCCCCGGGCCAGGAGGGCCAGCTCTTCCGCCCGTTCGTATATTTTGTCATATAATGCGACAATCTCTATATTTTCCCGATATTTTGCAATGATATGACCGATATTTCCGCATCCGAGGAGACCGATGGTAACCATTGTACAGAGATAGCAGTATCATTGGTTAAGCATTTCTCTCCAATACCGGATTGACCGGAGAATAGTCACATCGTACGGGAAGGGATGAAAAAAATAAGGAATACTTCCGCTAAAACCGTACAATTATGATACTCCCCGTAAAAGGATACTTTATTTTCAGGTTTTGATGACCGCTATCGAGAACATACTTGAAGCCGTGCGAGGGAAAAAGGTATATCTGAGGACATACGGCTGCACGTATAACGCGGGCGATAGTGTCAAATTATCCGAAATTTTGCGGTCGCAGGGCTGTACATTCACAGACTCTTCTGAAAAGGCAGATGCTATTATTGTCAATACCTGCACCGTAATTGGTCCTACCGAACGAAAAGTGCTCAAATATCTGAAGCAGAACCGGGACCGGCAGACTCTTTGTGACCGGATGTATGCCGATCGTCCAAATGGAAGAGATCGAAGGGGTGTGTACCCCGCAGATAATTACCCCGGATGAGATACAAGATCTCTATTGTAATATCCGGACGGTTCCCCGGGCTCCGATCGGGATCGTTCAGGTTGCCACGGGATGCAGAGGCACCTGTTCCTATTGTATAACCAGGCGGGCACGGGGGAAACTAAAAAGTTTTCCCCGCCATGATATACTCGACCAGATACGCCGTTATATTCGCGAGGGGGCTGTCGAGATCCGTCTGACGGCGCAGGATGCAGGTTGTTGGGGTGCCGATCTCGGGACTGGCGGCCTCCCCTCACTTCTGCACAGTATCACGCGGATTCCCGGGGACTTCCGGGTGAGATTGGGCATGATGAATCCATGCGGGATAGCTGACCAGATCGATCCCCTCATCCGGGAGTTGGAACACGAGAAGATGTTTAAGTTCATTCACTGTCCCCTTCAGTCCGGATCTGACAGGATACTTGAAGATATGAAGAGAGGCTACACATCAGGAGAATTCATCAGGATCGTTGAAGCTTTCCGCGCAGCATTTCCTGAGATGACTCTTGCAACGGACGTGATCATCGGGTATCCAGGTGAGACTCCGAAGGACCTGTCGGCAACCGTCAGAACGATCGAGACAGTCCGTCCTGAAAAAATACATATCACCCGGTATTCCCACCGGCCGGGTATTCCCCCGCATCCGGCCGGAGATCTCACCGATTATACCAAAAAAATCCGTTCACGATACCTGAATTCAGTTGCGAACCGGGTATATCATGAGAACAATGCCCTGTGGGTCGGAAGGAGGGTACCGGTGCTGGTTACCGAACGGGTCAGGCCGGATTCGGTTATTTCACGAACGCCCTGCTATCGTAACGTTGTCCTACAGGGGGATCTATCACCGGGATACACGGGATGTGCATTCATCCAATCGGAGCACTTACATTATTTCAGAGGTGAGCTCGTCCCCGATGCAAGATGCGAATAGGGCTAGTCTTGCCGTTCACCGACAACAACGCAGGGTGTTCGGGCGTTTTATAATGGCTTTTTATAGAGCATCATATAGTTTATATCATAAATAGATACAAAACCAAATGTTCCGCATATAGATTGAAAAACCGTGTAAAAAGGGTTCTTATCATCGGAGGATGAGATGAGGCTGAAACCAGGTGAGGCGGTGAACAGAATCTCTATACCACGGGAAAGGTTGGGTCACAGAAGGTAGCAAAATGGATGAGATTGAACAGGGATTTTCGAAACTGATCGAAAAGATACAGGAAAAGGAAGCGAAAACCGGTGAGCTTGCAGCGGAGATCCGGAACCATGATGCCGAACTGCTCAGGCGCATGGCAGAATCAGCTATCCCGGTGATAAGAAAAGTTGGTCTGAATCTGCTTGAGAAGGGAAAACAGGATCCAAAAGGGGAGCTTTATGAAACCACCTTCTATTCTGACAAGGTAATCGTGCTCGGGAAGACAGACCCGCTCCCGTACCGGCCCGATGATCCCGGCAAGAAAGTAATGGATCAGTTCTGCATTCTGACCGAAGAGGGGGTCTTTCAGGAAATGATGTATAGCTCCGATGGGTATGTCCTCGATTCATATCGTCAACCGTTATCTGCGGAGGCAGCGCTCAACATCTATGGGTACGATGTCATGTTCATGGTATACCGTGCAATGAAAGATTATCTCGATGCCGAAGAAGCACTTATCGAGGCCCTTGGGAGGGTTATTGAATATATATTCGGAAAAAAAGAGAACGGCGGTCAGGAACAGAGATCAGCCGGATTGGCGAAAAAGGAGTAAAAAAATGATTTATCAGTCATTTCCATTTAAATAGGGGAAACATCGGTTTCAGGAGATCTTCCTCACCCGGATGTAAAGAGGACAATAGAGAGGTTGTTGAATACCGGCCGCCCCTTTCATTCTCGAATATTATTACCGCTTTCACATCTGGAACCATCGTACCGATTCGATAGGGGAACTCCTCCTCCTCTCGCAGTTCGGGAATGTCAAATTCGATATTCAGAGGCACAAGAGAGACATGTATCTTTTTTGCCGTTGCATTGCCCTGGTTTTTTATCCGAATTTCCTTTGAGTCATCCGTGAGATGGGCCACGAGATCAGGGTGGAACCGCGAGTCCTGCATGATGAGGAAGGACATGACAAGAGCGATAACGATTACCAGTACGATCAGACCGAGATAGATATTGATGATCAGCAGAATGAGACTTACAAGAACTCCCGCACCTATCAGCATCTTTTCTCTGGTTTCCATACCGATCGTTGATCTCCGCGTATTAAGTGGATAATAACAATGGGCCCGATGTGATTCGAACACATGACCTCCCGGTTATCAGCCGGGCGCACCACCTGGCTATGCTACGGGCCCTTCAAGAGTTTCCTTATAGGGTAACCCTGCTGGGTTTTTATAAGTTGTGAAATGAAGGCCCGAAACAGTAGATTAAAAGCACATGATTGTTGTACCTTTCGGAAAGGAATGGGTATGGAATATGGATCGACGATATCTCCTTGGAAATGATGCGATTGCACATGCATGCCTTGAATCGACGGTCGATTTCGTGAGCGGGTATCCCGGTACTCCTTCATCTGAGGTGATCGATACTCTGCGAGGAATGGCTGAACGGCATTTTTACGTTGAATGGTCCGTGAATGAGAAGGTTGCCCTTGAAAATGCGCTTGGTGCTGCATGGTGTGGTATCCGTGCTCTCTGCACGATGAAGCATGTCGGCCTCAATGTTGCTGCGGATCCGCTGATGACCAGCGCATATACCGGAGTGACGGGCGGGCTGGTGATCATGAGTGCTGATGACCCGTTTGCCCATAGTTCACAGAATGAACAGGATAGCCGGATATATGCACACTTTTCGGGAATACCCTGCCTGGACCCGTCCAGTGTCCAGGAGGCTCATGACATGATGCGGGATGCGTTTCCGCTCTCCGAAGAGCTCCGGCTTCCGGTACTCTTCCGCCCGACGACTCGCATCTGTCATTCGAAGAGTGATACGATCCTTGGAGATCCCGGCCGGAACGTGAGAAAGGGGGTGTTCCATAAAGATCCACGACAGTACGTCGTTATCCCGGCGCATACCCGGGTCCTTCACAAGCAACTGAATGAAAAACAACCGCATATTAAAAAAAGACTCGTCGAACTGGGATTCAACCGGTATCTGTTGAAGGGGACCCGGGCGATCATTGCCAGTGGCATCGCGGCATCCTATGTCCAGGAGGTCCTGCCCGATGAGATGTCATTTGCGCAGATTGGCGCCTATCCCATCGATCAGGACTGGCTCCGATCATTCATACGTTCACATGATGCCGTCCTCGTGATTGAAGAGGGGGCTCCGGTCGTAGAGGAAATAGTACGGCAGGTCGCCGGCGTTATTCCTGTCTATGGTAAGATGACAGGGCACGCACCCGGTGAGGGGGAGTTATCTCCGCAGGCATTTTCCCGGATTATGGCATCCTGCGGGTTTTTACCGAAACACCAGTATCCGGAGACGAGACCCGTTCAGGATCTTCCGCTCCGCCCCCCCATACTCTGTGCAGGGTGTATGCACCGGTCGGTGTTCTACGCCATGAAGAAGATCTTCCGGGATGCTGTTTATCCCAGTGACATCGGATGCTATACCCTGGGATTGCAGCTTGGGGCGGTGGATACTACCATCTGTATGGGGGCATCTATCACGGTGGCGAGCGGTATGTGCCATTCCGGCGAAGAACGGGATGTTGTGTGCACGATAGGGGACTCCACATTCCTTCATTCGGGAATGACCGGACTTCTGAATGCGGTGTATAACGGAGCAAACATGACAGTAATCATCCTTGATAACCGGATTACTGCGATGACAGGTCATCAGCCAAATCCCACAACAGGATGCACGGCATGTGGCACGCCTGCAGCACCGGTCTCCCTTGAGGCAATCTGCCGGGCCTGCGGTGTTTCACTGGTCGAAACGATTGACCCCTATGATATTACATCGCTGACCACAGCATTACAGGATGTAAAAGTGCGTCGGGGGGTGAAGGTGATTATTGCACGACAACCCTGCGTGATAACCGCGAGGCGTGCAGGAATAAAAAGGGGCAGATATGAAGTCGATCCTGAAAGGTGTGCAGAATGTGGGATCTGCATCAAATTCGGGTGCCCCGCTATCGAGAGGCACGAAAACAAAGCGTACATCACCGATCTATGCAGTGGATGCGCAGTCTGCGCGCAGATCTGTCCGTCGGGTGCCATAGCACGGGAGGGTCTCCGATGAATGGAAGTTTTGATGTCCTGATCGTGGGCATAGGCGGGCAGGGAACCATCCTAGCCTCCAATATTCTGGGAGAGGCATGTATCATTGAGGGCAGGCCGGTCCGTGGAGCCGAAACCCACGGTATGGCCCAGCGGGGAGGATCCGTGGAGAGCCATATCCGCATCGGTGGTAATCTCGGCCCGCTGATCGCGCCGGGGACGGCAGACCTCATCATTGCCTTTGACCTCCTTGAAGCGGTCAGGTATTCGCATTATCTTAGCAGTGGTGGAAAAATGATCGTAAACAGGCATCTTGTCGTCCCGACTTCGGTCTTCATTCAGGGAGTGGCGGCTCCAACCGTTGAAGAACTAGAACAGAGCCTGGCGGGCCACTCTCCCTGTCTCATCGATGCCGATGGGATCGCGAGCGATGCAGGGAGCCCACTCGTCCAGAATGTCGTCATGATCGGGGCTGCTTCCCGGTACATTCCTCTCGCTCCACGCTCGCTGGAGGAATCGATACGCCGGCTGGTCCCGCAAAAAACCATCGAGATCAACATCCGGGCATTTGAGATGGGAGTTAATGCGGAGGATGTGTGCTGATCACGTACGAGGGAGAGATGGATGCAATACAGCTCGGGCGATTTGCACTTGATACGATCTATCAAGGAGACGCCCTCCATCTCCTTGAGGAGCTTCCCGGGGGGTGCATCGACCTCATCATCACCGATCCCCCGTTTGCGATCGATTTTCGCTCACAGCGACTGAATTATAACCGTACCGGCGCTCATGTCATTGATGGGTATCGCGAGATCCCCTGGCAGGAATATGGGCAATTTACCCACCGATGGTTGAAACAGGCTGCCCGAGTGCTTGCACCGGATGGGAGCCTTTACGTATTCTCCGGGTGGAACCGGCTGATCGATGTCCTGTCGGGCCTTGAGGGGGCCGGGCTGACGACGATCAACCATCTTATATGGAAATATCAGTTCGGGGTGTTCACCCAACGGAAATACGTCACCAGCCATTATCACATCCTTTATGCGGTGAAGGATCCCCGGCACTACCGCTTCAATAAAATTGAACATTATCCTGAGGACGTCTGGGTGATCAACCGCGAGTATTGGAAAGGGAAAGCAAAGACACCGACGAAGTTACCATCCGCATTAATCAGGAAGATCCTTGGCTTTTCGAGTTGCCCGGGAGATATTGTCCTCGATCCCTTCGTCGGCTCTGGAACCGTTGCGGTGGTATGTAAAGAGATGGATCGGCATTTTCTGGGATTCGAGATGGTGGAAGATTATTGCGCATTTGCAAAGGCACGGCTTGCAGAGATGGGCTAACGGGGATAACCGGTATTGGGCAACAGTAACCCGCCAGGCCGCCCTGGATCGTACATTGTGAGCCTTGGCCCAGCCGGAGGTACTCGAAAAACAAGCGCTAAGGGGGAGATTTGAACTCCCGAGGGGCAAACGCCCCACAGGCTTTCCAGGCCTGCGCCCTACCGGACTAGACTACCTCAGCAGAGAATGGTACCCACAATCATTGCACGGGGATTTTTTTAACACTATCCATCAGATGCCCGGTGAGAACACATCCTTGCACCAACGAGCGAGGGACAGGGTCCGGATCAATCCCTTGGGGTATAGGATTGAACGGACAATTGTTGTTCAATCAGGGCTAAATAGCCTGTTTTTCGTGCCGCTCTTCCAGTGCCTCGGATAAGTCTCCGGCTTCATAAATACAGAACGCGGGGCGATTACAAGACCGTGTTCCCCGGGCCGGAACGATGAAGATGGGACGAGCGCCTCACCGATGCAGACGAGTTCGCCCCTTTTCGAGAAAACCGACACCATATCCTTCTTCTGGAATGGTGCCATTTCGATCACACCGACACCGGCGAGAGTCGCCCCATGGCAGAGTGCATCGATTGACGCATCGGTGACCACCACGCGGGGGAGCTCAGATACCCCTTCCTCGACCGGGAGGATGAACTGCCGGAGGGGTTCCGGGAACCCCTCTTCATACCCGCACACCCATGCATCCCGGAGCTCATGGAGGGAATGGGATATGTGTTCATCGAAGCGACCGGAGCGGGTCCGCCTGAGTTCCTGCATATGGGCACCAGTCCCGAGTGCGAGCCCGATATGATGACAGAGGGAGCGGATATAGGTACCTGCGTCGCACCGCACCCGGAGCAGGACGAGCTGCCCCTCCATGTCGAGCAAGTCGATACGGGAAATGGTCCGGATACGTAACCGCCTGGCGACGGCACTCCTTCGGGGAGGACGTTGGTATATTCTACCGGTAAATTCCCGGAGTACCTCCTCGAGCCGCTCCCGGGAGACGCTATGGTGCAATCGCATCAGGCAGACATACTCTTTTTCCTGATTGAGCAGGATCGGGGCAAGCCGGACCGCATTCCCTATCATAATCACAAGTACCCCCGAGACCCCCGGATCGAGCGTGCCGGAGTGGCCGGCCGGAACATCCAGGAGATCTCTTACCCAGGACGTTACCTGATGGCTCGACGGCCCCCGGGGCTTGTCGATTACGATGATGCCGGAACCGGGCCGTACAGGCCTGGCTGGACTTTCAGTTCGTGCCCGGGGATTATTATTGGGTGCGGTTTTCATATAATTCCGGATCCCTCCTGTTCTTCCAATACGTACCGGTTCAGAACCTTCAGTGTTCCTTCCAGTGAACCGTCACCAACCAAATCAGGCGCAATTCCTGCGTCCCGCATCACTCTGGCGGTGACATCCCCGATGGCCATCACGAGAAGGTCAGGGTTCCGCTTCCATATCGCCCTCCGGAAGGATTCCGCACTGGTGAAGAGGATTCCCTCCGCATCATGCAGTTCGAGTTCCTCGTCTGTCGGAATAAGTGCATAACACCGGATTTCAACGGGAATACCCCCGGCTTGTGTGATAGATTCAATCAAAGCACTATTAGGCAGATCGGCCCGGGGTATACCTATCCGCTTTCCGTGTATCCATATTCCGAGATATGGTACAAGATCGCGCGAGTAAAAACTCGGCAGGATTTCACACGGGATACCGGCTCTCTCCAGGGCATGTGCCGTCTGGGGTCCGATCGCGATCACCCGGGGCCATTGGGGGAGCAACGGAGCGATGATCGCGGCAGGAAGGGCACTCGCAAAGAAAATACAATCAAATGCACCTTCAGCCACCATATCGACAAATACACGCACCCTGTCCTGATGAATGATAGCTTTGAGCGGAGACACACTAAAACACGAATGGCCGTATTTCGCGCAACGAACTGCATCTTGAGCATCTTTCCCCTTTAAGCGGGTAACTGCAATCATCATGGGTTTCCAGATCCTTATCCGTGCACATTATTTATTTCGAATGATTTATCTTCATCCCTCCCGATTTTCCCGCTGATATGATAGGGGTCTTCATCGGAACACTCATTGGCGTCGTGATCGGCACGGTGAGCGGTCTTGTACCGGGAATACACGCCAATTCAATGGCAGGGGTGCTCCTGGGACTGCAGGGCTTGTTTCTGGCATTCATAGGTCCGGATGCTGTTGCTGCAGCCCTCTTTTCTGCTCTGGTCACCCATACATTTCTTGATATTATTCCCAGCACTTTTCTCGGTGTGCCGAACCCGGATACTGCGCTCTCGGTCCTTCCGGCCCATGCTCTGTGCCTGGAAGGAAAGGGGGAGGAAGCCGTTCGTATCGCGGCACTGGGAAGCGCGTGTGCAGCGATCATCGCGATTCCCCTGTCCGTCGTCCTTCTGGGTATAATACCTGTTTTACAACCTTTTTTCGACTGGTGGATAGGTATTTTGATCATATGCGTCGTCGGGTATCTGATTGTCACCTGTGAGTCGGCCGGATGGGCATTGGCCGTCTTCATCGTATCCGGTATTCTCGGTGTATTTACGATCCATTTCGGGTATGTCGGCTGGCATACCCTGGGGGCGTCGGGAATCCTGATGCCCCTCCTCTCCGGTATGTTCGGGATCTCGGTGATGATCTTTGCATCATCAGATCCCGTGCCGGATCAGCGGTTTTCCGGGATCCATATGGATAATCGCGCGATCAGGAAGGGAACTCTCCTTGGGACACTTGCCGGCACTGTCGTGGGTTGGCTGCCCGGGCTTTCGAATGCAACAGCGAATGCGGTCCTTGCATCTGTAGCAGGCTACGAACGGGACAGACGTGGGTATCTCCTTGCTACGAGTGCGGCAAACACCGCGAATGCGTTCATCGGGATTGCGGTACTTTATGCCATAGCCCGGATGCGGAACGGTGTCATGGTTGCACTGGCCGCAATTGACCCGCCACCCATGCAGGAGATGCTTATTGTCGGCAGTATCGCCGCTTGTGTGGCATATCTGCTCACCATCAGATTTTCAAGATCTGCACGTTTTCTGAACGGCCTGAACAGCCGGAACCTGAATTTTGCGGTGATCGGATTCGTAACCCTCCTGGGATTCATCATTGCCGGGCCGTTCGGTCTGTTAATATTGCTCCTTTCTACCCTTGTCGGGATCGTCCCGCGAATGGTCAATATTCCCCGGGTTTTTTGCATGGGTGCGATTATGCTTCCGGTCCTGCTCTATTCCTTCGGATTTGCAGCGATCTGATCCGCTGGCAACCATAACCCCGAAGGGGATTGGTGAACAGGTGGCGGAAAAGACTGATTCTATGAATCCAACTCGGGTTCATTATATAATAATCCACATGCAACGATCGAGTAATGCCAACCTACTGGTTTGGAGATGCAGGTGAACAGGGCTGTGTGCCTGTTGCCCGGGAGCTGGAAGCACGTGCGAGGCACATGAAATCACGTATAGTCTTGAGTAAATCCTTCACGCCCCTCGAATGGCATCAGGCGGTATCATGCGGGGTAGTGAAAGATCGTGCCGATTATCTGGACCAGCTGCGACAGCTTTGTTTCCATCTGGCAGAGCAACGAATTATCGCATACTGTCGGGGTCGCGATATTGAACTGCTCCAGGTGGTGCGTACCCTTGATCAGCTGGATGAGGCGATAAACCTCCTCACCGGAAGAGCTGTTGAATGGTACCGGACCAGAAATCCCTCATTCAGCCGAAAGTACCGGTGGCTCCCCGGAAGGAAAATGGTCGAAACTATGAAGCGGGATACATTCAGGGACGCTCAGACAGTTTAGCGAAGAGATCGACCGCCTCTCGGATCTCCGCCGTACCCTGATGTATGAGGTATCGGGAAGGGCAGAACAGGTACTCCCCAATTGCAGCGCTCTCATCGGTGGCCTGGTGGCTGCCCGTCTGATGGAACGGGCAGGAGGTCTCGAGCCACTTTCCCGAATGCCTGCGAGCGCCATACAGGTCCTCGGGGCCCGTTCAGCACTTTTCTCTCATATGAGATCCGGCACGCCGCCACCAAAGCATGGGATAATCTTCCAGCACCGTCGTGTCCATTCGGCAGGAAGGGATGTCCGAGGAAGGGTTGCACGCATATTGGCGGCAAAACTCGCCATCGCAGCCCGGGTTGATTACTACCGTGGGGAACTGGCACCCGGGTTTGTAGCGAAAGCACAGGCGGCCATTGATCGTGCAGGGGTGAAAAATGCACTGGATTGAGGGGGTGCTCGTGTCTCCGGGTGAACCGGGCGTCTATGGGGAAAGAACATTACAGGGTTACCGTGTATGGGATCCATACCGGAGCAAACTTGCGGCTGTTTATCATCTCGGTCACGGAGTTGAACTCGATGTGACCATGAGAGTTCTCTATCTTGGGGCCGCTCACGGTACCGACCGTTTCCCATGTCGCAGATTATTCAGAATGCGTATATGCCATTGAATTTGCTCCAAATCCCATGCAGGATCTCCTGATGGTCGCGCAAAGGAGGAGGAATATCATCCCGGTCATGGCGGATGCGGCCCATCCCGAAGAGTATGCCGCCCTCGTAGAACGGGTTGATCTCGTGTACCAGGACGTGGCGCAGACGGACCAGGCCGAAATAGCAATTAAAAACGCCATCTTTCTCCGCGACGGGGGGAAATTTATTCTGATACTGAAAACGCGAAGCGTGGATGTGCGAAAAGATCCAGAAGAAGTACGGAGTGAGGCAAGCCAAAAACTGATAAATGCTGGTTTTTCCCTCGAATCCGAATTCTGGCTTTCACCGTACCATCAGGATCACGCGGTCCTGATTTCCTCCGTAAACCGGGAGTGAACGCTTTTGAGGAGTTGTCCCATTCACGTATCGAAAAATGTCATAAAATCGAGTTATGCCTGCATCTGGTAGACAACCCCTCTTTTCGGGAAATACCGAGATTCGATGTTTTATTGAACGGGCAGGATGATCCCGGACCAGAAATAGCGTGAATAGCCCGGAGCAGATTCGAACTGCTGTCGCGAGATCCAGAGTCTCGCATGATTGACCGCTACACTACCGGGCTGCACCTCTCATTTTTTGCTCGTATGTCCTCATTAAAGTGACTGTTGGAAGGTTATACGTCCCGGGATCGCGAACACCCTCCGCACTTATTGCACACTTCCTGAATCGGTTGGATATATTCTCCCTTACCGCAGAACGGTTCTATGTCGTTGATGTCACGCAGGTAATAGATGTGCGGAACCAGGGAGATGTGCGTATACGTTCCACAGGGAATACCAAGCTGCCCGGCGATGTGGTTCTGTAAAGATACAAGGGCGTACATATTGGCGCCGGCCGCCGTAAGCATGTCGTTACTCCGGAAAACGGCCTTCATCCGAAGAGTCCCATTACGTACCAGACATTGTATCAGCTGAAGACACGGGCATTCGTCCAGCAGCTCATCGATAACCGGGTTCCAGGTGATGGCAATCGCCCTCCGGCTGACCGGAGATGCAGAGAGTTTTTTCACGATGTATGCAATCTGGTCGATCCGGACCTCCTTCCCACCTGTGGAAAGCCGTTCTCCCCAGGCAAACAGTCTTCCATGGTAGTCGTATTCGAATACAGCATTTGAGCCGTGAATGAGATCCTCTGCATAACGCTCCATAAATTTCTGGCCAAAACGGGAATGAGGACTAACCATGGGCTTCCCGAGCGGAGTATCTATCTGCATGGCAACGGAATCTAACTCTACCGTTGCCTCACCATCTTCTGTCTCAAGAACCTCTCCCTTTTCGAGAAGCATTTTTACCACCAGCTCATGTGCCCTTGCAATGTTTGGTGCCCGGATAACCCTCATGATTCAAAGGGTTTGAGAGTACGGATTAAAATAGATGAGCAAGTACTGACCGACCAGGTGCATCCGGTGATCCGGGATTGCAGTAGAACAAACGGAAGATATTTGCGGACAATGCGTGAAATACGGATCATCCGGGAATACCCCTGATATCCCTGTGCGCGTGGGAAGATTCCCCCGGCGAACATGCACGAACAGGTTGGCAGGGAGGGGGGGTGAGGGGTTTCTCAAAAACGCGATAAACAGCGCTGATCACGCTGACTCCGCAATTTTTTCCTCCTTCAGGGGGTCTTCATGACCAAAAAGGATATATCAGGTGTTTCACTAATATTGATTCATATTCCGTTATTCGGAGTATGGAGCACTATGAACCGGGAATCGACAGGTGTCGAACCGGTTGATATGCATTTGGATTGAACGTTCCACATTTGGACATGAGTAAGGAGGACAAATACGATGACTAAGCGATTAAGCCTTGTCGTGATCGCATGCCTCGCACTACTGGCGCTGCTCATTCTGCCGGCGTCAGCAGCTTCGGCGGTGGCGACGGTCCCGGCAGGCGGAGATGTATTTATCGGCGAACAGGGCCTCGATGTTACGGCCTGCGTCGGAACTGCAACAAGTCTTGCATGGTTTGCCGCAGGGAGTGCCCCGGCAACCGATGTACCCAACTATGTATTGACGATCGGCGACCCGGCCAATTTCTATGTGGCCCCCTCGACCTTCGTCGGTAGAACCGGCAACTGGTATCAGTGGTCAGGTTCATCCCCGGCGGGAGCTGCGGCATTTAATGCACTGGACCCGTCCATGGACCTCAAAGTCTGGGATCAGGGTACAAACAAGGATGTGTCTGGCAAATCGGTTGCACCGGGAGAATTCCTGAACTTCCGGGTCGAGACCAACCTGTATACGGTCGCACAACAGCGGAGCCCCGCAGTGGGGATCTTCACGATCAAGGTGAAGACCGCGGATGGTGCGGTCTATAATGCACTGTACCAGTCAACGGACACTACCATCACGCTGCTGGGAGTCAACATCAGCGCTCAGCCCGGCTACTGGGTAACCCCGCCGCCACCCCTGAATGCAAACGGATGGAACACCGGGGTTGTTGATAACGCGGGAACCAAGATCTACAAGGCAGGGACCTACAGCTGCACCGTTGAGTCAAACGTCAACGGGATGAAAGACAACTACAAGGCACCTGACGGATCCGACTACACCGGCAAGACCATTTCGGGAGTCCGAACGGTCAACATCGCTACCGACACGGTAGCCATCGAGGCCAGCAAGGACTCGGTTGTGAAAGGTAACCCGTTCTCGGTCACCATCACTGGCAGGCCCAGCACCCCCTACATCCTGTGGGTCAAGGGTACCGGCCAGATGACCGGTGCCCCACAGAACCAGCCGCCGTTCATCCTGTCGAACCAGGAAGGACTTCTCCAGGATCCCGTCAATGGACCCTATAACATCGGTGGCTACCAGTTCCAGGGCGGCGCAGGCCGGACGGTCAAGCAGGACGTTCCCGCTGTGCCAAGCAACGGTACTATCTACTATGGACTGGTGACCCTGAAGGACACAGGCGTCCGCACGATCGGCTGGCAGTCCACCCAGGATACCAAGGACCAGAAGTACACCATCCGTGTCGAACGCGGACCGCCGGGGTCGAATGGCCTGCCTGCGATCTTTGCAAACGTCACGGAGTACAAGTCCGATGAAGTGGATGTCACAATAGAGAAGGGAACGGTCACGGTCGTAGCGGCCGGAGACCAGAGTTACTACCTCGGTGCGGAAGTCCAGTTGTCCGGTACGAACTCGGAGACCGACACGGTCTACCTGTTCATCACGGGACCGAACCTCCCGGTTGCCGGGGGCCAGCTGACCAACCCGAGAGCACCGGTCGTAGATGGGGATCCCACAACATTCACCACCACGTCCGTGCTCGATGACAACACCTGGAGTTACAAGTGGCAGACGGCAAACCTCAACGTCGATGCAGGTACATACACGATCTGGGCGGTATCAACCCCGAATAACCGGGACAACCTCGGAAACACCCAGTACTCGACTGTATCGGTCATCATCAAGAAGCCGTTCGTGTCTGCAACCACCTCCGCATCGACCGTCGCCGCCGGTGACAAGTTGTATGTCCGCGGTGTTGCAGCCGGTCAGCCCTCTCCGGGAGTCGCCATCTGGGTTCTCGGAAAGAACTATGCAAGCTACAAGACAACGACCGTGAACTCTGACGGCACCTTCTCGCAGGAGTACACCTCGGGAGAGACGTCACAGCTGGCAAGCGGCCAGTATTTCGTCGTCGTCCAGCACCCGATGTACAATGACGTATTCGATGTGTACCCGTCCGGGCAAATATTCCCAGGCGGACCGTCGGTATTTGTCCAGAGCACGTACCCGACCCCCGGAAGCAACGTCTTCCAGTTGACCGGTCCGGGCAGTCTCCAGGGATCTGACGCGGCAGAGGCACTCGTTACCGCACTGAACAACCCCAGTGTTGACGATACCTATACCAAGCTCCAGTTCCTGATCGACACCCCGACGATCAACATCTTACCGATCCCGCAGCAGACGGTAGGCGACCAGTTTACCATCAAGGGAACAACGAACCTCGCGGTTGATGACGAGATCAGCGTTCAGGTAACCTCCTCGTCCTTCCAGCCCACCCAGAAGACCCAGAGCGGGGAATTCAGCGGTGCCAGTGGCACGGTAAAGGTCGTGCAGGGAACGGGCGGATTGAACACCTGGTCATTCCCGGTCGATTCCAAGAACTTCCAGCCCGATGAGTACATCGTGGATGTCGAAGGCATCACCGTGACCGCATCCGCAACCGCACTGTTTAATGTCGTTGCATATGTGCCGACCACGGTTCCGACCACGGTTGTTACGACCGTCCCGGTTACCAACGTAACCACCATTCCGACCACCATACCCACCACGGTACCAACCACTACACCCGGATTTGGTGCATTGATTGCCCTGGTCGGTCTTGGAGCAGTTGCATTCCTCGTCGTGAGGAAGCACTAAATCTACATTTTTTTCACGTTTTCTTACCGCAGATCTCTCCGGTGACTTAACCGATAATTCTCGAATTAAGGTCTCGGCCGTTTCAATACGAAAAGGGGCCGCGATCCGCTCTTTGGCCTTTGCCTTTTTTGATTATCTCCAGACGTGGAGCATTATTAAGGGAGACTGCATATATTCTGGTCTAAGAACTTCCATCGAATCTGAGAGATCGGGGATCGTAACGGCACGGTGAATGATGCAACTCATTCGGTGCGTTTGCTCGAGATCACGGGAGAACACATGAAGCTGAATGCAAAACTGATGGATATTGCGACGCGGGAAGTCCTGCTCAATCGAAGCGATGCGGCGGAAATTGGTGTGTTAATGGGGGATCGGGCACAGATCCTGAATCAGGCGAACGGGGTCTCTGTAGCCGCCTTTGTGGATACCACCACATCCCTGATTCCCAAAGGGACCATCGGCATCTATCTGGAAACAAATGGCCGGCTTTCAGTTGTGGATGGCGCCACCGTCGAGGTACGAAAGGCGGAAAGTCCGGTATCGCTTGCGTACATCCGGAAGAAAATGGACGGCGGCCGGCTCTCCAAGGAAGAGACGGATGCAATTATAAACGATGTGGTCAGGGATAACCTGTCTCCAGCCGAGCTCACCGCGTATATCACCGCCAGTTATATCAATGCATTGAATATGGATGAAGTGGAGCACCTGACCCGGGCGATGGTGGACACGGGCGACCGGCTCACGTTCCACGCTCACCCAATCGTCGATAAGCATTCGATCGGGGGTGTCCCGGGGAACAAGATATCGCTTCTTGTAGTCCCAATCATAGCAGCTGCCGGTCTGAAGATCCCAAAAACCAGTTCCCGGGCGATCACCGGGGCGGCTGGAACAGCAGACCTGATGGAGGTGCTCGCCCCGGTTGAATTTTCAGCGACAGAGGTCGAGAAGATGACACTCCGGGTCGGAGGTGCGATCGTATGGGGAGGTGCAACCAACATCGCTCCTGCCGATGATCGAATCATCATTCAGGAATATCCCTTCAAGATCGACGCCCGGGGACAGATGCTGGCAAGCGTGATGGCGAAGAAGTCAGCAATCGGGGCGGATCTGGTCGTGATCGATATCCCCATCGGATCTCACGCGAAGGTTTCGGATATCCAGGAGGGGAGAAAGCTTGCCCGTGAATTCATCGAGCTTGGCGATCGCCTCAAGATCCAGGTCGAATGTGCTCTTACGTATGGCGATTCCCCGGTCGGGAGAACAATCGGTCCTCATCTGGAGGTTATCGAGGCATTGAAGGTTCTTGAGGGGGCGAATGAACCGAACTCCCTGATCCAGAAGAGCGTAGCCATCGCCGGAATGGCACTCGAGATGTCGGGCAAGGCCGCAAAAGGAGCAGGATCAGAGGCCGCACACGAAATCCTCAGAAGTGGAAAAGCACTTGAAAAGCTCCGCCAGATTATTGAGATACAAGGTGGCAACTCAAAAATTACCTCAAATGACATCACCCCGGGACAGTTCACCTTTGTCGTGAATGCTCCCGCAACAGGGTATGTGATCGAGTTGAACAACTCATCTCTCGTCAGCATCGCCCGCGCAGCAGGTGCACCACATGATCCGGGAGCGGGGATACTCCTCCATGCCAAGAAAGGAAACAGGGTGAAGGCGGGTGAACCGATATTCACCATTCACGCGGACCGGAACTGGCGCCTCCAGAGAGCGGTTGAAGAAGGCAGGAGCCTTATGCCGGTGCTGGTGGAGGGAATGCTCCTTGACCGGATACCCCATGAGATGCGGTGGGAAGAATAGGGCTGTACTCGCTTTTATGAACACTTGGATCAAGAGAATCCCAATCTGATCGTCGTAAAACCCTGCGGTCCTCTATGAGCCCGGATCGCAGATGTAACCGCAAATAGGGTATTTAGGTTCTGATGGAGAACAGACGCTATCGCGGGGATTGAGGGGGCGAATTGGATAACCCCCGATAGCACAACGGACCCAGCGGGAATCGAACCCGCGTCCTTGGGTCCGAAGCCCAAGAGGATGTCCTCTACCCCATGGATCCGTCATTTCGTTTATCATCCAAGATATTAAGCATTTTCAACCGCATTGATCTGTCATATGATCCTGTCATCTCAGGAGATCTGCAGACGCCTTCAAAATAATGGGGAGAAAGATAGCCTCATTATCAGGCCTTACAGCGAAGAATGTCAGCAACCGGCATCGTATGATCTTAGAATTGCTGACAAAACCCTTCTTTCACGGGGCGTATGTACTCTCGTTTCCAGTCTGGAGTGGATACAGCTCCCTGTTGATCTGGCGGCAACAATCCGCTGCCGATCTTCCCTCGGGAGAAGAGGCATTTTAATCACCGGAGGGTTTGTCGATCCCGGGTTTCGCGGTCAGCTGACCCTCTGTCTGACAAATCTGGGAGTGACCGAGGTCGTCCTCAACCAGAATGATCGCGTGGTGCAACTGATCCTGCAGGAGGTATCGTCGGGTGTTCGCGGGTATGAAGGACGGTATCAGGATAGCACAGGCGTGGTGAGGGCAAGATGACAGTTCTTCGCACGGAACGAAAATATATCGAAATACTCCGGATTCTAAAGGATCATAACGAGCCTCTCGGCGCGAAGCGTCTCTCGGAGTTAATGGCAGAACATGGATATGTTCTTTCAGATCGGGCAGTCCAGTACTATCTTTCTTATCTCGATGCGATGGGTTTCACCGAAAAAGTGGGAAATCAAGGGCGGATTCTGACATCCGAAGGAATGGCGGAGTCAGAAAATGCCCTGGTGGAAGATCGGATCGGATTTATTATTTCAAAACTGGAACGGCTTGCATTTAGAAGCACTTTTGATCCTGTAACGCAGACGGGGGATGTCGCATACAACCTGTCGATTGTGCCGGAAAACCAGCTTGAAGGGGTCTGCGGAGCGTTCGATGAGGTTATATCGGCAGGTTTGGGATTCTTCTCATCATATCATGTCATCGAGCAGGATCCCCGGATACCCGATGGCTCTGTCGGGATCATGACTATCTGCAGTATTACGATGGATGGCGTTCTCCAGCGGCGCGGAATACCGGTGAGAATGGCGTATGGCGGGCGCCTTAGTATTGATGAGGGGGAACCACAGCGGTTCCTGGACCTCATCGGGTACCGGGGGACCACTATTGACCCCCTCCAGTTGTTCATCTCCGCCGGCCTGACCTCTATATCCTCCCTTGTCACGCAAAAAAAAGGCGTAGCCCTTGCAAATGTCAGGGAGGTGCCGGTGGGGTCCGGCACGCAGGTCGGGGAGTATATCGAAATGATGAGGAAATGCGGATTTGTGTATCCGATCCGGATGGGAACATCAATCTTCAATCTCCGGCCGGATCCATACCGGCTCTCGATTGTTGCATTTAGCGGCCTGAATTTTATTGGAAATGCGGTGGAACACGGGTTCAGAATCAAGACAGAGATCGGAGCGGGAAATATATCGTTCTCAAAACTTACCGGCCGGAGTCTGATGAACCAACCGGTGTGTCCATCATTTCCGAATATTCTGCAGTTAAGGGTTCGCGACAGATTTTCCCTGGTCCCGGATCTTTCTGATCTCATCGATCCGGGGAATCGGCCTGACCCCTGCGAGAAGGATCAATATTGCAACATAACGGGAATGGCTCAACGGATAATCTCCGGATCTCACTTCTCTCCCGGCGATGCTCCGATCAATCCATTTTCTCACTGTCATTGACCCCTTCATGCTTATCTCATGGGTTGGCCCGGCGATCAGGATCAGCCCTTTCTCTGCGGAAGAGAGATCGCATTGAACTGAGATCTCCTCATAGACCGCTCTTTTCGCGAGTGAGACCAGCCTGATCGCTTTGGTATGACTATCCTCGAAAGAGGTCCCCGCTAGTTTAAAATGGCGGATGAATTCGAATCCTCCTTTGACAACCTCTTCAGTCGCATAACCGAGGGCAATGAATCCCATACCCCGCATCGTATTCAGCACCTCGCCTGTGTCGAGCACGACCTCGCCGACATCCCGTCCGGGGCTCTCATGGAATTCTCCGGCACGAAGAAGAAGGCCAAAACGCTGTGCAATGAGGTCATTGATCTGATCAAATGTCCTGAGATGGAGGCTCCGGTCAGGTTGTAATTTTCCTGAACCGGGAACGAAAGACCGGTTCACCGACTCCTTTTTTTCAGACAATAACCGTCCGGCCTTCGGATACCAGATTTCATTGTCGAAAATAATGATTCCATCGAGCATTGGGTTAAGAAGATCCAGATCATCAGCAGCCCGCACCGTGCGCTGCTCACCTTCGGCAACGCACGGAAGCGTGAATAATCCAAAAACCGGCTCAACCATCACCTTCCGGATGGACTGTATGATACGGGGGGCGGCTTCCGCCATAGTACCCCCAAGTCCCATGCAAAAAAGAATTGCATCCAGATCACCCGTATCCAGCCTTTGGATCTTTTCTATAATCTCTTCGATGGTAATATTTTCGAGGATATCATCAGGATGGCGGGGATCCATGGACGGGAAAAATAGTTTCTGCATATCTGGCATAGAAGAGAGACCCGTTAGAACATCAGAATCGCGATCAACGGCAATTGCATCGAGGCAGATGACTTTGCCGAACTTACGGTCTTTGGCATACAATGTATCCACCATCCGACATCCTGCTCCTCCAAGGCCTATAGCCACAACCCGCATCCGATCTATCCTGCCGGCAATTCATACATCCCGGTTCTATGAACTGTGTGTACTCTCCCGTGCCATATTATTTTGGCTCTTACCGGCAGACCTGTTCGCCTTGAACGAAGGGGACGCAAGTGGCAACTCGACGGCCCGGAGGGACCCAGAATGCCCAGACATCATGTATTTATGATAATTTCTGAAAGAAACGGAATATAGGAGAAATATTAATTTTATACACTAATTCCTCCCTACACTATTCGGATGGCAATAAAGGGTTTTCTTTTTTTTCAGGCGGGAAATAACGACTTCTTTACCTCCCATTCCATTGAGCGCGAATATTAAGGACCGATTATGGCGCCGTTTCGATCCCGGTCGGGGCTTCTTTTGACTACGGGAGATCGATTCGATAATATATTTAACCCTTGTGGGCGATACTACACACTGAGGTGCATTACCTTGAGTTATGGAATAGAATTTGTACCAGGAAACGTGAACGTGAAACAGGTGGTCAATTACTGCAAGCTTGCGGAATCAAAGGACATTGATTATGCCTGGATCACGAATCACTACAACAATCGTCATTGCTACCCGACTCTGGCCGCGATCGCAATGAACACGACAACCCTGAAGATGGGTCCGGGGATCATGAATGCGTTTACGGATACCCCCGCCGCAATGGCTTCTTTCTTCTGCACATTAAATGAGATATCAGATGGAAGGGCGGTGCTCGGGATCGGACCCGGAGACCTTTCTACCCTTCCGAAACTTGCGATCAAACCGGAGAAACCCGTAGCACGGCTGAAAGAAGCGGTCGCTCAGATCAGGAAGCTCTGTGCCGGTGAGGAAGTAAAGAAGTCAGGTATGGAGTTCTTCGACTATGATGGCGCGAAGCTGACCGGTGTCAATCTCCCGGGCAAAAAAGGCGTTCCTATCTATATCGGAGCCCAGGGACCGAAAGTTCTCGAGCTTGCCGGTACGGTCGGGGATGGCGCCCTGATTAATGCATCCAATCCAAAGGATTTCGCGGTCGCGATCCCCATTATCAAGGCCGCCGCCGACAAGGTCGGAAAGAAGGGATTCGATGTAGGCGCGTATACCGCAATGTCCATTGATATGAACGAGAAAAAGGCACGAAATGCGGCAAAGATCGTTGCTGCATTTATCGCCGCCGGATCCCCGCCGGATCTCCTCACCCGCCACGGACTCGACCTGAACAATGTCGCGAAGATCAAAGCAGCATTGTCCAAATTCGACTTCAAAACGGTAGGAGAGCTCGTCGGTGACAAAGAGATCGATGCATTCACCATCGCAGGAACACCCGACATGGTCAAGCAGAAATGCGACGCACTCACAAAGGCCGGGGTTACACAGATCATCTTCGGGTCCCCCCTCGGGCCTGATATGACAACTTCGATCCGTCTGCTTGGCAAATACATCGTATAAGAAACTGAGAGAGAAAACCAATCTTTTTTTAATAAGTACCGGTTTTCTTAGAAGTATCCCAAAAAGGGAACCATGTTCACCATAACGGAGATCCCTGCTGGTAAAGGGATTTTACAATACCGGGAAGAGACACTCACCGGTCTGCGGTGTCGGATCTCACCGGAGAGACTCCAAAGGCGGGTCGATAACTCCTTCTTCATGCCATCGGTCCCTGTTGAATGCCCGTTCTGTCCGGATTCCGTCACTAAGGTCACACCCTGTTTTAAGGACGGGAAACGTATCCATGTCGGGGAGAGTGTAACATTTCCAAACCTCTTTCCCTTTGCAGCACACCATACCGTAACGGTCATAACCCGTTCACACAACCCGGAACAATTCAACGCATCGCAGCTGAAGGACGCCTTCATCGGTCAGATCCGTTCATTCCAGCATACAGAAGGATATCCAAGCATCAACTGGAATTTCCTCACCTCTTCAGGAGCGAGTCTGACACACCCTCACCTGCAGGGAATCGCTGACCGACGGCCGGGTGTCATCGCGGAGCGGTACATCATCAGGAGCGGCGAGCATCGTGTACGGACCGGGTGCTCATACTGGGAAACTCTCAGGATTACGGAAACCATTACGGACCGTTACCTCCTCGGGGATGAGATCGTTTGGGCGTCACAGGGCGTCCCTCTGGGGGAACGGGAGATACGGGGATATCTCCCGATAGCCCATCTCGATTCTCTTGAATCATATCTCGATCCTCTTATATCCGGTATTATGCGGGTGATCGAGTTCTATCGGCATCTCGGCACTCATGCGTTTAACATGGGAATTTTTTTCGACCGGTCCGACAGGGATCACGGATTCTCGGCATTCTGTTCGTTCATTTCAAGAATTAACCCCAACGCCTCTTCGATCAGTGATTCGGCATTTATGGAACGGCTTCATCTGGAACCCGTCATCCTCACGCTCCCTGAAGAACTGGGGAGGTTTTATCGCGAGGCGATCGCCAGATAATCTCATCACGAACCGACAGCTTATTTTTCTCCAGATCTTTGAAATACATGAGAACATGTCAATTATAATTGAGAACAGATCCGGGTTGACCTTTCACCGGTGACAGAACCTACCAGAGAAAAGAAAAAAGAATGCTGAATTATTCAGGTTTGCTGATCAGCTTGGTCTTTGAGACGATAACGCCGTCCTTCTTGTGTGGTTTTCTTATCACACCATCAGAGGCTTTCTCGATCTCCCGTGCATCGTCGCAGAGGATTGCTGCTGCTTTCATCATTTCATGAGCACTTGCCACAATCGGGACATATTGCTCCCATTCTTTCGTCATGAAACAGCCCTTTACGTTTACCATTGCAACGGCGGATGCAATCTCATATGCGGCACGCGCCTTTGCCAATGCGTAGGGGTTGGTGAATTCTCCCATCACGGCCTTATCGGAGGACATGACAATCTTGGGAAGAACCAGATCATGCCCTTTCTTCCCGGCCTTTACCTGATTGATCACGTCGTCGAGCGCCATCTGCATCTTGCGGAATGCGCCGGTAAGGGCGAGGACTTTGACGAGATTCCCATTGTAGTCAGCCATCTCGATAGGGTCAAGGAACTCCCTGCGTGCACCAATCATGGAGTCGGCCTTCATGATGATGTATCCGAATTTACTATCCTTCATTTCGGCCCATTCTTTTTTAGTCGTGACATCATCGGTAATCACAACTACCGGTATACCCGCCGCAGCAAGTTGCTCACGGGCACCGGTCGGACCCGGCAACACCCCATTTGGAGATACAACGATGGCAAAATCAGGCTTCCATGCCTTCATGTTCGAAACTACCCGGTCGATATCTTCCGGCTGGAGCTTCGTCCCGCTGGTCGCCATGAATGTCTGCATATCTTCCCTGTCTGCCCGTTCGTCAAGGAGCAGTTCGGCCATTACACCACTTGCAATGTTGCCCAATTTGGCAACTCCTACTTTAACTACCATTTTACACCTCACAATTTTATAACACGTTACTATACCACCGGGGAAATATAAACGTTTTGAAAATTTTCTTTCTATGCTCTCTGTTCAGCGGAGCGCGTGCATTTGGGGTGATATAGGAGATGTGGCGGGATCCAGCCGATGTTAACGAAAAGTGTTTTATGTCTCCCCGCACAATGCTCTCGTATGAAGGATGGGCTCCTCACGGATCGCCAGAAAGAAGTACTCCGCTACAGGAAACAGGGGATGACCCAGCAGCAGATTGCGGATATCATCGATACCTCGAAGGCGAACGTCTGCACGATCGAAAAATCGGCAATGGAAAACATCAGAAGAGCTCGTGACACGCTTGAATTCCTTTATACTCTGGATGCGACCCATCTCTGCACGATACAGGCCGGTACCGATCTGCTGGACGTCCCTCCTGTAGTATACCAGGAGGCGGAACGCCATGGTATCAAGGTGAAATACGATACCATCTCACTCATCAATAAACTCCGCGAATCAGCGCCGGAGCGATTCAGAGCCAGACAAGTCAGGGAGAATGTCGATGTTTACATTAATGACGAAGGTGATCTCTATTTCGGATAATCAGGTATACATTTTCACAAATTCCAGCAGGTTGTACTAATATTTATATCCGAATTTAACTAATAATAATGGAAGCCTATATGTGGTTAACGGCAGGGGCTCCACAATCAGGATGATAATTTCCGCATGGTGGCTCTCGAGAGGGATTCCTGCATGTGGATTCATCCGGATGTGCTCTGTTTCCGTGACCCGTATGGTCCACCCCCCGTAAAATCGAACGGGGGTTATACCGAGAAGAAGTTGTGAATTGTTCACAACGGGCTGAAGCGCGGAATCTGATCAGGTACGCAGGGTGGACGTTGATGAAAACGAGCCCGTACAGAGCGTCCGAGTCAGGATCTATTCAAGAGACTGGTAGTCTGGTATAATCCAGGGCAGTGGTGGAACCACATACATGATATGCGGTCAACACTTCTTCATCCGGGTACGGATGGCGGGGTGACTGGCCGGGGTATGGGTATTTCAACAGAAAGCGGTTTCGGTTCAGTATTACGCGAGAATTATCGCGGTAATCTCGGCCTCCCTATATGAAACGGGAGAGAACAGAAACAATGGAATCGGCCGGATATCGGCTGATTCAGATAACAGTGGATAGTGTGCTCATAAAAAAGCACAAGAGGAATGATTGAAGCATGCCAAAAATTAACAGGCCACGCAGGGGTTCCCTTGCATTCAGCCCGCGGAAGCGTGCAAAGAGTCCGATCCCGAAATATCAGTCATGGCCGGTATTCGAAGGGGCACCGATGCTGCAGGGCTTTGCCGGGTACAAAGTGGGAATGACGCATGTTATCATGGTGGATGACCATAAGAACAGCCCCACCGAGGGAAAGGACATCATGGTACCGGTTACCGTAATCGAAGTGCCGGCAATGAAAGTCGCCGCAATCCGGGCTTATACGAAGGATACGTACGGGAAACGCCCGCTCACTGAGATCTGGTCCGATCAGATCGATCCGGAACTCTCGCGTCGGATAACCGCCCCGAAAGAATATGATCCTACCCATGCACGTGAAGAGATCCAGAAAAGCATCGCAAGCGGATCAGTTGTTGAATTGTGTGCATTGATGTATACTCAGCCGGGTTCAGTGACGGGAATTCCTAAAAAAGTTCCGGATCTCATGGAGATCAGGGTAGCCGGAGGGTCCCTCGATAAGCGGTACGAATTCATTTCAGGGCTCCTCGGAAGAGAAGTAAGCCTGAACAACGTCATTTCGATGGGTGCATATGCCGATATCACCGCAATTACGACTGGGAAAGGGACTCAGGGCCCGGTAAAGCGATGGGGAGTGGCGCTTCGGAAGCGCAAACATTCCCGCGGTGGAAAGGAGCGACATGTAGGTACTTTAGGACCGTGGAACCCTCACCATATCCGTTGGCAGGTACCCCAGATGGGACAGATGGGGTATCAGCAGAGGACAGAGTTTAATAAAAGGATCCTGAAAATCGGAGAAGATGGAGCGGATATTACCCCGGAAGGTGGATTTCTCCATTACGGGACTGTGAAGAATCCGTATGTCCTGATCAAGGGTTCCGTACCCGGACCGGTGAAGAGGCTTGTGCGGATTCGACCTGCAATGCGTCTGGGAGAACATGTAGTGCGTGCTCCGGTTCTCGAATTTGTGAGTACACAGAGTAAGCAGGGGTGATCAGGTATGAAAGCACAAGTTAGGACACTCGACGGGAATATCACGCGTGAGATTCCGCTTCCGGCAGTATTCGAGGAGGAATACCGACCGGATCTCATAAAGAGAGCGGTCATTGCGCTACAGAGTACCCGGAGACAGCCACATGGCACCGACCCCTTTGCCGGAATACGGTCTTCGGCAGTCGGATGGGGGAGCGGGCGCGGGGTATCCCATGTACCACGAATCAGGAATGGATCGCGGGCTGCAAAAGTACCACAGGCAAAGGGGGGCAGGGCAGCACACCCCCCTCTTACCGCGAAGATTCTTATCAGACATATTAACAAGAAGGAAAAACAAAAAGCGCTCCGATCAGCAATAGCCGCAAGTATATGTGATGAATTAGTGAGAGGCCGGGGCCATGTCTTCGAAGGAGATGTCCCTGTCGTAATCGAAGACCGTTTCGAAGAGCTCTCCCGGACCAGCGAAGTTATTGCGGCACTCTCGGCTGCCGGTGTCTATGGGGATGTTGAACGGGCCAAGTTGAGTAAAAAAGTGCGGCCAGGTCGTGGGAAGATGCGGGGGCGCCGGTACCGTCAGCGGAAGAGTCTGCTAATCGTCACCGCCGATAAACCACTCCGTGCAGCCCGGAATCTTGCGGGTGTCGATGCGGTCACAGTCGATGAGCTGAATACGGAACATCTGGCACCGGGAACTCACCCCGGGAGACTCACGGTGTGGACAGAGAGTGCATTGATGCGGCTGGAGGGGAGATGAACCATGGTTCTGAAACATCCGTTCGTCACAGAAAAAGCCATGATGATGCTCGAAAACCAGAATAAGCTTCAGTTTCTGGTACGAAACGAAGCCACAAAACAGCAGATCAAACGGGAGATCGAAACCACATTTGAACAGAAAGTCACCTCGGTGAACACAATCATGACATCGAAAGGTGAAAAAAAGGCCATTGTGAGTTTTGTAAATGAAAAGGCTGCAGAGGAGATACTCAGCCGTCTCGGCATTATGTAGGTGTTAGATATGGGACATCGAATAACAACACAGAACAGAGGAAAGGGAGGACCCACATATCGGGCGCCATCTCATAGATATAAGGCAGCATTGCGCCACCTCGGGAACGGAGACGCGCTGGTAACAGGAACAGTCATCGATATCGAGCATGATCCGGCACGGAATTCCCCGATAGGAAAGGTACGCCTCGATAACGGTTCTCAATCCTATGCCCTTATCACTGAGGGTATCGGGGTCGGTGATGTGATCTCCTGGGGATCGGATGCTGAGGTGAAGAACGGCAATACGCTCCCCCTTCGGGCGATCCCGACCGGCGCATATGTTTGTAACATCGAAGCGCGCCCACAGGACGGGGGAAAATTTGTGCGTTCAAGCGGGGTTCAGGCAATCGTGATCGATAAAGCTGAGGACCGGGTTGGTGTGCAGATGCCCAGCGGGGCGACGAAATGGTTTAATGCTCGGTGCTCTGCAACGATCGGAATCGTTGCCGGAGGGGGCCGTGGTGAGAAACCGTTCGTTAAGGCAGGAAACAAATACCACAAGATGAAAAACACGGCATCCAACTGGCCACGTGTGCGTGGCGTCGCAATGAACGTAATCGATCATCCCTTCGGGGGCGGGGGACATCAGCACCCGGGACGACCGAAGACTATTGCCCGTGGTACATCGCCGGGAAGGACGGTTGGCCATATTGCCGCCCGTCAGACTGGAAGGGGCAGAAAGTAAGGAGATGGTGAAATATGGCAAAGAAAACACAGAAGAGATTACCCAGACGGCGTGAGGAGTTCACCTACCACGGCCTCAGGGTCGAGGAGCTACAAAAAATGGCAACCATTGAACTGCTCCCGGTGATGCCAGCCCGTGCCCGCCGCAAGATAAGAAGAGGTCTCACCCGGAGTGAGGAGAATCTCCTCGCGAAGATCAGAAAGGGTGGCGAGCATATCAGAACACATGTTCGGGATATGGTGATCATGCCGGAAATGATCGGGAAAGAGATCGAGGTCCATAACGGGAAGGAATTTGTAAAAGTCGAACTCCAGCCAGAGGCAGTCTTCCACTACCTGGGAGAGTTTGCCCTGACCCGGAAGAGGGTCTCTCACGGCAGTGCCGGTATCGGAGCGACCCGTTCGAGCAAATATGTACCGTTGAAGTGATGGAAATGGCAAGAGTTGCATATGGAACTACAATCGCAGGAGAGAACATCGCCCGCGGTAAGGCAAATGAACTGCCCATTTCTCCGAAGCATGCAATTGAGATCGCTCAGTTCATCAAACGGAAGCGGGCTGATGACGCGATTGCATACCTCGAACAGGTTGTCATCCGGAAAAAAGCGATACCGTTCAGGCGATTCAACCGGAACGTGGCACACCGGCATGGCTTGGAAGGCTGGGATGCCGGCCGCTACCCTAAAAAGGCATCGGAGGCCTACATCAGACTCTTGGAGTCGGTGAAAAAGAACGCCGAATATATCGGCCTCGATACGGAGAAACTCGAGATCGTTCACGCCGCAGCAAACAGAGGAAGGGCTCAGAAAGGGTTTTTCCCACGGGCAATGGGGCGGGCCACGCCGAAGATGCGGGAAACGGTTAACATCGAGATCATCGTCCGGGAGGTGGAATGATGGCAGTGGAGAGAAAATTTATCGCAGAAGGAGTCCGACGGGCGCGAGTTGAGCGGCATCTCGTTCATGAACTGAAACGTGCCGGTTACGGAGGGATGGACCTGGTCAGGACCCCACTCGGCACACAGGTAACGATATTCGCCGAGAAACCCGGTATAGTTATCGGAAAAGGGGGAAAGGTGGTACGTCAGCTGACTCAGGATCTTGCCACCGATTTTGGGGTGGAGTCCCCGCAGATAGAAGTACAGCAGGTCCCAAATCCGAGCTTTAATGCACAGATCATGGCAGAAAGGCTTGCAAATGCGCTAGAACGCGGCTGGTATTTCAGGAAAGCAGGTTCAAGCGTGATCCGCCGGGTAATGGAGTCCGGGGCACTTGGCTGTGAGGTGATCATTGCGGGCAAACTGACCGGGTCACGTGCGCGGGTACAAAAATTCACCGAAGGATACATCAAACATAGTGGTGAACCGGTCAACACCATCGTTGAAAAAGGGTTTGCAGTCGCAATCAAGAAACTGGGTGTTATCGGTGTCCAGGTAAGAATCATTCCACCCGGTGCACGCCTGCCCGATCACTTCGAAATGATCGAGCCCAAAGAGAAGGCGCCCAAAAAATCGGAGATTATCGTTACCGATATAGGCGAAGATGTCGAGCTGGATCTCGATCTTGCGGGGGATGAAGAGTTCGTGGAGGAAGAGTGATGGCCATATTCCGGGCACATGATGTGGCTCAGCTCTCCGATGTGGAGTTGAAAGAACAGATGGGAAAGCTCAGGCTTGAATTGATCCAGCATTACGGTAAAGTGAGCGCGGGTGGGGCAACCGAGAACCCCGGTCGGATAAGAGAACTCCGCCGTACCATCGCCCGTATGATGACTGAACAGAATAAGAGGGTACGGGCATGATTTCGCCCCAGAACGTCATACGGCACGAACTGATCGGCCTTGACGTTCTGGTCGTCCATGCCAGCAACCCGACACAGGAAGGGTTTAAGGGCCGGATCATCGATGAAACCAGAAATTTGCTGATCATTGAAGGAGGATGTGGCGTGCGGAGGATTCCCAAAAGGATGAGCATCGTTCGCGTTACGCTTCCGGATGGCAGATTGGTCGAGGTGGATGGCTCTGTGCTGGTGATGGCCCCTGAAAGGCGAATCACCGTCCAGATAAAAAATAGAGGTACATAATGGCAAAAAATATCGGTTTGAACGTCCAGCAGCCTGAAGAGGCATGCAATGACGTTAATTGTCCGTTTCACGGCACTTTACCGGTGCGCGGCCAGGTGATCACCGGCAAAGTCGTGAGCGATCACATGATGGAAACGGTCGTTGTCGAGCGTGACTATCTCCACTTTGTAAGTAAGTACAACCGGTACGAGAAGCGGAGTTCCCGGTTCCATGCCCATAGTCCTCCGTGTCTGCACGCGAAGACCGGGGATATGGTGAAAATTGCTGAATGCAGGCCGCTTTCAAAAACGGCAACCTTTGTCGTGGTGGAGGTGGCCCGGTCATGAAGGCAAAACAGTCAAAAACCCCCCGGGCACTTGCAACGGGAACGCGGCTAATCTGCGCCGATAACACCGGCGCACGAGAGGTCCAGATCGTTTCTGTCTTTGGATATCATGGAGTAAGGCGCCGGCAGCCGAAGATGGGACTAGGAGATCTCGCCACCGTGAGCGTAAAGAAAGGAACCCCGGATATGCGGCGTAAGCTGGTCCGGGCTGTTGTCATCCGGCAGAGAAAGGAAATCCGGAGACCGAACGGGCTCCGGGTGTCGTTTGATGACAATGCGGTCGTGGTCGTTGATGAAAAGAATGAACCCAGGGGAACAGAGATTAAGGGACCTGTTGCCCGTGAAGTGGCAGAACGGTTCCCGAAACTCGGGACCATGGCCACAATCATTGTATGAGGGGAGTACATGGTACGAATTGTCAGCAAACAACCAAGGAAACAGCGAAAAGCACGTTATAATGCACCCGCTCACCTCAGGAGCAGGTTCCTCTCTGCACCCCTCTCGACCGTGCTCAGAGATCAGTACAAGAAACGGAGTCTGCGGGTTGTGAAGGGAGATACCGTAAAGATCCTCCGTGGTGAATCGGTCGGAACAGAGGGGATGGTTGATCTGGTCGATACGAACAAATCCCGAATTGTTGTTCAGGGGGTCTCCATACCGAAATCAGATGGTACCGAGATGCCAAGGCCGGTGCATCCCTCAAATGTCGAGATCACCAAGCTAAACCTGAAAGACAAGCGTCGGATGGAAAAACTCGGGGAAGGTGTCTAGATGGGCGATCATCTGAAGCGTCTGAATGCCCCTGATTCGTGGCACATCTCGAAGAAGACGAATGTCTTCATCACGAAAACAGCCCCGGGACCGCATAATGCCAATGCTATGCCGCTGGTGGTGTGGCTTCGCGATCACATGGGGATCGCGAGGAACCTGAAGGAAGCCAAACAGATCCTTTCGCGGAAGGACGTCATCATTAACGGCCGTCCGTGCCGGGATCCGAAGATCGGGATTGGTATATTTGACATCATATCCCTCCCACGGGCCGGGAAACACTATCGTATCCTCCGGGATAAGAAAGGTCGCCATCGGACAATCGAAATAAACGACGAAGCGGCCCATACCCGATTGGCAAAAATACGGAACAAAACGATCATATCCGGTGGCCGTGTGCAGCTAAACCTACGGTTTGGAGGTAATATCATTGCCGATAACCAATATAAGCCACAGGATTCCGTGGTCCTTTCTCTTGTGCCTGAAGAACGTTTCAGAATTGTCGATCACTTTCCATTTGCCGTCGGGAATATGGCAATGGTGATCGGCGGTAAGCACTCGGGAAAGGTTGCCCGGATTGTTACAATTGAGAAAGTTCCCGGGAGCGTACCGAATCGTGTCATCCTGGAAGACGATATCTCCAAAACGCGCTTCGATACGATTGATTCCTACATCTACATGGTGGGAAGAGAGACTCCGGCACTCACTGAATGGGGGATTGAAGAATGAACCCTATGCATGAGCTCCATATCGATAAGGTGGTTGTTCACATGGGAGTCGGTGAGAGCGGGGATAAACTCTCCAAGGCTATTGAGATCATGAAGACGATCACCGGGCAGACCCCCGTAAAGAGCATCGCAAAGAAGACCCAGCCGGCCTTCGGAATCCGAAAGGGTGCGCCTATCGGCTGCAGGGTCACACTTCGCGGCGCAGCAGCCCGGAATTTTCTTGCTACATCTCTCGACATTATAGAGCGGAGGCTTTTTGTTACACAGTTTGATAATAAAGGGAACTTTTCGTTCGGCATCGAGGAGCATACTGATTTTCCCGGTATGTCATATGATCCGCAGATCGGAATATACGGCATGGATGTCAATGTGGTTCTCGCCAGGAAGGGCGTGCGAATTGCCCGACGTCGCGCCGAACAGAAGAAACTTCCGATGAAACAGCAGGTCAACCGCGAAGATGCGATGAAATTTCTGCAGTCATCGTACCAGGCAGAGGTGCGATAATGGGTGGAGAACGGACGAAAAAATTTGGTCGCGGTGCAAATGAATGTAAGATGTGCGGCCGGAAACAGGGCCTTGTTCGCAGGTATCATATCATGTTCTGCAGGCAGTGTTTCCGCGAATGGGCCCAGAAAATGGGTTTTAAAAAGATGAACTGAGGGGTGCTGACATGTCTAGACTCAATACTATCGCAGACGGAATGAGCGCACTCAAGAACGCAGCGGATTGCGGCAAATCGGAATGTGTCATCGAACCAGCGAGCAAATTGCTTGGTGCAATGTTCCGTACGATGCAGGAGGCCGGATATCTTGGTGGATTTGAATTCATCGACGATGGCCGTGGTGGTCAGTTCCGGGTGCATCTGAATGGCAGAATAAACAAATGTGGCTCGATATCTCCTCGTTATTCCGTACCTCTCAGTGAACTCGAATACTGGGAGATGCAGTTCCTTCCTGGTAAAAACTTTGGACTCCTGATACTTTCCACCTCACGGGGTGTCATGTCCCATGACCAGGCCCGGAAAGAGGGTATCGGTGGAGAGCTGCTCGGTTATGCGTACTAAGGGTGAAGGAAATGACAAACGTTATTAATCTCCCGATTCCCGAGGGCGTGAACGTAACCGTGCAGGGCACGGTATTGCATGTATCAGGGCCGAAAGGACAACTAGAACGGGATATGCGATTCCCCCAGATAACTGTGAAAGTTGAAGGGAAGGAGGTCGTTATCGCAACCGGTTCTGAACGGAAACGGATCACCGCGATGGTCGGAACCTATGGTGCCCATACGAAGAACATGTTCACCGGGGTGACCGAGGGATTTGAATACCACATGAAGGTGGTATACAGTCACTTCCCCATACAGCTGAAGTTGCAGGGGAACCGGTTGGAGATAACAAATTTCCTCGGGGAGAAAAAATCACGATACGCGCGGGTTGAACAAGGGGTCAGTGCAAAAGTGGGAAACGATGAGATCGTCCTCTCGGGAATCGATAAGGAAGCAGTGGGTACGAGTTCAGCGAACATCGAGCATGCGACCAGAATACGAAACCGTGACCCCCGCGTGTTTCAGGATGGGATATACCACGTACGGAGGTCATGATTCAGATGGCTGGTGAAAAACAGAGGTTATTGCGTGCCCGTGTTGCGAAGCGTGCTTCGTTTAAACGTGACGGAGAAGGGAAAAAGAAACAGCTCTCCGATGCATGGCGGCGTCCGCGAGGACTACATAACAAGCAACGCAGACAAAAAAAAGCAAAAGGCCCACTTCCGACTCCTGGATTTGGAAGTCCGGTTGCGGTCCGAGGGATGCACCCGAGTGGATACTATGAGGTGCGTGTTTCCACCCCCGGAGAACTCAAAGCTCTTGACCCGGATATGCACGCGGTCAGAATTGCAGGTTCTGTAGGGAATCGTAAGCGTTTGCTGATACAGCAGGACGCCGTATCCAGTGGACTGAAGGTGTTGAATGCACGTAACATCGCCATAAGGCATGAGGGTGAAGAAGAGGTGGAGAGCGATGAGTAATCTCTCTAATCAGAGACGAATGGGGGCTTCAATCCTTAAATGTGGTGCCAATCGTATCTGGTTCGATCCCGAACGTCTTACGGATATCCAGAATGCCATCTCCCGGGATGACATCCGCGGACTCATCGAGGCGGGGGCGATAACAGCCCACCAGATACAGGGAGTGAGCCGGGGACGAGCACGCCTGAAGATTGCCAAGCGCTCCTATGGCCATTGCAGAGGCCCGGGACGGAGAAGAGGCGCCGCAGGAGCCAGACACCCAAGCAAGCGCCAGTGGATAAAGCGAATCCGGGCGATCAGACGGGTTCTCGTAGAACTGCGCGGTAGCTCCGCGATTGATCCACATATGTATCGGATCCTGTACCGTAAGGCGGCAGGCGGGCAATTTAGGAATATTGCGCATCTGAAGGCGCAACTGGAGATAATGACCGGGAGGATGAAGTGATATGGCAACAGGAGCACGATTTTTTGTCCCCTTCAGAAGGAGAAGGGATGGCAAAACAGACTACTACAAACGTTCCAAAATGGTTGTTGCGGATCGGCCCCGGATGGTCGTCCGGAAGACGAACCGGCATATCATTGTCCAGCTGGTCACCGCCGAGCTCATTGGTGACCGGACTCTCGCTGCAGCAAACTCGGGAGAGCTCGTGAAATATGGGTATACAGGCTCGGCCTCGAGTACTCCCGCTGCGTTTCTTACTGGGATGCTGCTTGGGGTAAGGGCACTGAACGCAGGCAGTGAGAGAGCAATACTGGATATCGGACTGAATCGCGCGACACCTGGTGCACGGGTTTTTGCCTCGTTGAAAGGTGCGGTCGCGGCAGGTCTGGACATCCCCCATGGCGAGGAGGTTCTGCCGGATGATGGCCGGGTGCGCGGATTACATATAGTATCATATGAACCGGACCGTGCATCCGGGCTGGCAACGAACGTAGAACAGACGATGGATGCTATCATGAAGGAGCTTGAGTAACATGGCATATGAAAAAGAGCAGTGGGTCCCCCTCACCGGACTTGGCAAAGCAGTCGCCGCCGGAGAGGTGACCAATATTGACCAGGTACTCGAGAGCGGAAGGCCAATAAAAGAGCCCGAGATCGTGGACGCATTCCTGCCAGACCTGGAGGACGAAGTGCTGGATATCCAGATGGTGCAGCGTATGACAGATTCCGGACGCCGTGTGAAGTTCCGTGCGGTTGTTGTGGTTGGAAATCGTAACGGCTATATCGGGTTCGGCCAGGGAAAGGATGTACAGGTCGGCGATGCGATTAAAAAGGCGATTGTGGATGCAAAGACCAACCTCATCAAAGTCAAAAGAGGATGTGGCAGTTGGGAATGCGGATGTAATCTCACACATTCGATTCCTATGCAGGTCGAAGGGGCTGCGGGAAGTGTGCGTGTCACCCTGAAACCGGCCCCGCAGGGAATCGGGCTTGTCACAGGAGAGATCAGCCGGAAGGTACTGGAACTTGCCGGGATCAGGGATGCCTGGACATTTTCACGTGGCCAGACACGGACAACGATTAATTTTGCAAAAGCGACCTTCAATGCGTTGAAAGCAACAAACATGATCAGGATGGGGGGAGCGCAGTGATGTTTGCGATTGTCCAGGTCCGCGGAGTGGTAAATACCCGCCGCGATATCAAGGATACCCTGAAAATGCTTCGCCTGCACCATATCAATCACTGTGTGCTTGTTCCCGATACGCCCGAGTATCTGGGCATGATCAGGAAAGTAAAGGACTTTGTGGCCTATGGTGAAGCAGATGCCGAAACCATTGAAACGATCCTGCGAACCAGAGGACGGGTTGTGGGAGATTATCCCCTTACTGACGAATATGTTCGCTCTCATTCGTCTTATCAGAGCATTGGGGAGTTTGCGAATGCACTTGCGTCAGGTGAACAGCGGCTCATCGATATGCCCGGATTAAAACCGGTTCTTCGCTTGCACCCACCTCGGAAGGGATATAAGACTATCAAGAGAACATTTCCACAAGGTGGCGCCCTCGGCTACTATGGAGAAGAGATTAATGCGCTCCTGCATAAGATGAGGTGAAGGCAATGCCAGTCAACAAACGTTCAAAATTCCGCGGGTCAAGAACCTGTGGGGGCGGCACCCATAAAAATCGTCGCGGGGCGGGAAATAGAGGTGGCAGAGGTAGGGCGGGTCACCGGGATCATCGGTTCACCCACTTCCTCCTTTCAGGTGAAATCCATAACGGGAAACACGGGTTCTTCAACCAGGCCGCGGTCCCCGTCAGTGCCTTATCAATCGGCGCCCTTGATCAGATGCTACCGGCACTGCTCGCAGAGGGTATAGTGATGCAGGAAGGGGATGCGTTCGTGATTCATGCCCCGGGTATGGGTATCGATAAGGTACTGGGAGCTGGGAAGGTTACAAAAAAGATGTATATCTCTGCAAAGGCCTTCTCAGAACAGGCAAAGCTGAAGATCGAAGCCATGGGTGGTAAGGCACAGGTCATCTGACCTGATAATTCCCGGGTGAGGAAATGGGAAGCCTGCTCGATCGGATGGAACCCCTCCTGGCAGCAATGCCTGCAGTCAGGAGCCCGGAGGGACACATCCATTTTAAGAATAAGCTGCTTTGGACAGCCGGCATATTAATCCTGTATTTTGTACTGACCAATATTCCTCTGTGGGGTCTCGCCCCGACCTCACAGGATATGTTTCTCTATTACCGTGCCCTCGTTGCAGGAGCGAGCGGATCATTGATCCAGCTCGGTATCGGCCCGATCGTAACCGCATCCATCGTTTTGCAGCTCCTGAAAGGTGCCGATATACTTCATATCGATACGACGGAGGCACGCGGCCAGGTCATGTACATGGGACTTCAAAAGCTCCTCATCTTCGCGATGATCATCATCGAAGCTCTTCCGAACCTGATTGGCGGGTTTCTGCAACCTGATCCGGCTATTGCGGCGGAGTTCTTCGGTGGGAACCTCTTTGCGGTCACGCTCATCATTTTCATCCAGATTGTTATCGGCGGGATCCTCATCATGTTCATGGATGAGGTGGTCACCAAATGGGGTATTGGATCCGGGGTCGGTCTCTTCATCATTGCAGGTATATCCGAAGCGATCGTCAACGGGTTCATTAACTGGACCCCGGTAAGCGATCCCTACCCGGTCGGGTTCATCCCCCGCCTCTTTGCGGTGCTAATAGACGGAGCGAATTTCATCCAGTATTTCGGGTTGAATCTTCTTGCGTTCGTATCAACCGTAACGATATTCCTGATCATCGTGTATGTGGAATCGACTAGGATCGAAATACCCCTGGCACATGCCCAGGTGCGGGGAGCGAGGGCCCGGTTTCCGGTAAAATTGATCTATGCAAGTGTCCTTCCGATGATCCTGGTACGGGTGCTGCAGGCAAATATCCAGATGATCGGGTTGTTCCTTTATAATATTGGAATCACCATATTAGGCACATTCGACGGGGCAACCGCGGTTAGCGGGCTGATGTACTATCTTTCCCCGATTTATGGGCCGCAACAATGGATGTGGTGGGTGTTTGATGTCGGTCATCCCGCATGGCAGGTCCTCATCCGTCTGGGTATCGATACGGCTTTCATGGTCATCGGAGGTGCGGTCTTCGCGCTCTTCTGGATTAAAACAGCCGGACTCGATTCGAAGGATGTGGCTCGACAGATACAACTCTCCGGTATGTCCATTCCGGGATACCGGAGAAATCCACAGGTGCTTGAAAAGTATCTCGACCGGTACATCCCCCGCGTAACGGTAATCGGCGGTATCTTCATCGGGGTGCTTTCAGTGGCCGCTAATCTTTTCGGGGTGATCGGAGCCGTGAGTGGTACCGGTCTCCTCCTGACGGTAAGTATCACCTATCGTCTCTACGAGGAGATCGCAAGCCAGCAGATCATGGAGATGTACCCATTCATGCGGACATTCTTCGGAAAAGAATAATCTATTTTTCAAAATTTTCAGGTTTGTCGGAAGAAAAATCCGATCAGATAGGCGGATCATAAAAAACGACGGACTTTTTTGCATTATAAATGGGGTCGGTAACTTCAAAGGAAAGGAGCGGCACTTCCCAAACTTTTAAATCGAATAATAATTTGGCTGAAATAATCAACACGTAAGAACCGCCTGTTTTCGATGACATTTTACCGATGGAAGAAATAAAAGGGAAAATCCACACGATTAACCGATCTTTTTATGGGATATGCAGACAGATTTTCTATACCGATTTCACCGCGCCAATCGTGAATCCGGAACCCATTTTATATATACGATCGGAGGAGGAAAGATGACAGGAAGGAGGGTGATCATTACCGGAGTGCCGGGTGTAGGAAAAACTACGGTGGTGAACGGTGCGCTTGCACGACTCAAAGATGAGGGAATCTTATATGAATCCCTCAATTTTGGCACATTCATGTATGATGTTGCACGGCAGGAGGGCATGGTGCAGAATCGGGACGAGATGCGACGACTCGATCGGGAACAGCAGAAACGTCTCCAGCAACTGGCAGCACATGGAATGGCAATGGTGCCGGGAAATGTGATCATCGACACTCACGCATCGGTAAAGACACCAAATGGATACCTTCCCGGACTTCCGGAATGGGTCCTCCGTGAACTGTTGCCTGATACCATTATCCTCGTGGAGACCGATGAAGACCAGATCCTGATGAGGAGGCTCGCAGACGAGACCCGCACGCGTGATATGGAAGGTAGCAGGTCGATCTCACTCCATCAACAATTTAACCGGTCAATAGCTGCATCATATGCAATGGTGACCGGATGCACAGTAAAGACGGTTGTCAATGCCGACCATCTCCTTGAACAGGCGATTGATGATATGGCAGCCACACTCAGGTGACATGCAATGGATATGAAGAAATACGGGGGATATATCGCCCTTCTGGTTGCGCTTCTTATGATGCTCGCGTACAGTGTGCCGGCGATTCGGAATGGTGTTGGAAGTGTGATAGACCTGATATTCGGGCCGCTTGTTGATCTTTTCGGGATCCCGTTTTATGTGCTAATAATCATTCTGGCAACCCTCACTGCTCTGTATTCCTCCCTCATCCAGAAGTATACCATCGATTATGAGCATATGCAGGATGTACAGGCGCGCATGAAGGATTTCCAGAAGGAATACCGTGAGGCACAGCTTTCACAGGATGAAAAAAAGATCAAAAAGCTCGACACAAAAAAAGATCGACTGATGAAGGAACAACTGGAGATGTCCCAGCAGCAGTTCAAACCGATGGCATATATTCTCGTTATTACGGTTCCGATCTTCTTCTGGCTTCTTTACCGGCTTAATGGCATCAATACTACGATAACAATGCCGTTTTTTGGACAGCTCGCCCTTACGGAGGCAATCTGGATTTTGCCTTCATGGATTCTCTGGTATATGCTCTGTTCGCTCACCATCAGCCAGGTGGCGAGAAAGTCCCTTAATATCGGGGGCATCTGATGAGGATTACGGTGAGCGGTCTCCCGGGTTCCGGGACGACTTCACTCGCCCGGTATCTTGCCTCAAAAAAGGGATTTTCGTTTATTTCTGCTGGTGAGGTATTCCGGCAGATGGCAGAGCAAAGAGGCATGAACCTTTCAGAATTTGGTATGCTTGCCGAACGGGAGCCGGAAATAGATAAGTTGATCGATTGCCGGCAGAAAGAGATTGCGTACTCATTGGATAACATCATCGTCGAGGGAAGACTTTCCGGGTGGATGATCGACGAAGCGGACCTGAAATGCTGGCTTTCTGCGTCATTGGAACGCAGGTCGTGTCGAATTCAGACCCGCGATCAGATTAAGGACATAGAAACCGCTGCACTGCTGACCGAAGAGCGTGAACGGTGTGAATCCCTCCGGTACCAGGAATACTATGGGATCGATATAAGCGATCTCTCTCCTTATCATATCATTCTGAACTCTGAGCGATGGGGCATTGAGGGTCTTGGGGAGATAATGGACACTGCAATTGCTTCGATCGAACAGAATCCATAATATAAGAATGCTACCCGGATTTTTAGCATGAGTTTCAGTATTTCCGGAATTCCGATACAAACCAGCAAATTAACCATTCTTACTAGTGATCCTGGATATGGAAGCAGTGACTTGATCTGGGAGCACAATGTTAAGGCTTTCATGAGTACATCCTGTTCCGTATGGATGAGCATGAGATCGCGGTCAGGATCGTTTCTAACTGGAACACTGAATCAGTTGCAGCTCTCTACCGGGCAGGTGGCTGGTGGAAGGAAGAATGGAACCACGAAGAGTTGACCGATCTCATGCGATTCAGTTATGCTTTCGTCATAGCATACCGGATCGCATCCGGCACCGCAGTAGGAATGGGAAGAGCGATTTCAGACGGTGTTTCGGATGCATATATTCAGGATCTCGTTGTATTGCCGGAATGGCGTGGAAAAGGGGTCGGAAAGAGGATACTCTCAACATTGATCGAATATTGTCGAAGCCGGGATATAGAATGGATTGGTCTTATTGCAGAACAGGGCACAGAGGGATTTTATACATCGATGGGGTTCTCTCTGCTCGAAGGCTGCGTACCTATGAAATATCGGAGGGAGATCGCGCATGCTGGCATTGAAAGACTTTAGACCGGTCACCCTGGCTGATCAATCTTACTTCCAGAATCATTTTGAGCGGTATCCACAGGTCCATAGCGATAACACGTTTACCAATATGATCTGTTGGAATCACTATGCCAATTATGAATTTGCTCACGTCCGGGATAATATCATCATTTCAAGCACAATTGATGGAAAGACAACATTCCGGCCACCGATCGGGCCGCAGGACAATGGTCTCCTTCGCGAGGTGATCCGGCTTGCTGTGGATTTTGGTGACACCGTTCCGTTTGTCCTGGTAGACGATGAATCACGGGAGTGGATTCAAGAGATATTCACAGACATTGAGTTGTCGCTCGATCGTGACTATGCGGAGTATGTATATCGGTCATCAGATCTCGCAAATCTTCCGGGAAAGGAATATCTCACCATCCGTCACCAGGTAAATAAATTCAGGCGGAATTGTTCACCGGTCGTTCAGCCATTGGGTATTTCGGCTCTTGAAGAAGTGAAACAATTTCTCCTTGAATGGTGTGAATGGAAGGATTGCGACGGGAAAGAATTTCTCAAGAATGAGAAAGATGCCATTCTCTTTGCGATTGACCACTTCAGCGAACTCGGCCTGAAGGGTCTTTCTATTCGAGTGCAAGGGAAAATTGGGGCCATTTCACTCTACGAACCGCTCAATCCCGATACAGTTGTCGTTCATTTCGAAAAAGGACTGCCCGACTGTGAAGGGATTTATAAGGCGATCAACGCAGAGACCGCTCTCCTGCTTCAGGACGCGTACCGGTACATCAATCGTGAAAGCGATATGGGGGTACCTGGACTGCGCGAAGCAAAGCTTCGATATCATCCGGATCATATGGTGGAGGTGTATACTGCCCGGGCAGACGAACTTGAAAAATACCTTTAAGAATTGAATCAAAGTTTTGTTGATATAAAATTTTTCTGAATGTGGGACCTCCTTCAACCCTGATTTTTGGTCTTTTTTTTAACCTCATTTTCAGCGGTGCGCGGCAGAATTTTACGAGCAAAATGGCCAGATTTGAAATGCGCCTGATTATGAGTTTTATTTCGACGAAAGGGTTAATATACGTGAGCAATATCCAGAAGCGTCGTCAATTCATGCGATGACTCGACAAAAAAGTTTAAGTCAGGAAGGTCCGAACTTCTAAGAAATAGTTTGTGAAAACTATAGTGGGAGTGAAAAAAAATGCTTGACATGAAACATGAAGTTCTGGTCCAACAGATGAAAGATGAAGATGTGATTAAAAAGTTTAAGAAAGAGAAGGCATGGGGCCTCTGCACCAACGTCGACCTGAGAGCGTGCAATCCTCAGACGATACGGAACCCGGAGAAGATTAGGGAGTTTATCATAGAACTCTGTGATCTGATCGAGATGAAGAGATTCGGCGAGCCCACTATCGTACACTTTGGCCCCAACGAACGCGTCGCAGGGTACTCCATGACACAACTCATCGAAACATCCCTGGTTTCCGGACACTTTGCCAACGAAACAAATGCAGCATACCTAGACATCTTCAGCTGCAAGGAATATCCTCCGGAGAAGATGGCAGAATTCTGCAAACGATTCTTCGGTGCAAAATCTATGACATACAACGTGGTCTTCAGGCAGTAAATCAAATAGGAGACAACATTCTTTTTTATATTTCTGCAGATTTACTCGGTCATAATGGTCCAGTTGAAGGCATATTCCGGGCTTCTACCCGATATGTATCGCTGAAACCCGGTTGGTTCAGGGCAGGTAGGGATCAAACCAGTGTTTGATCCGCTGTTCTGCCGCCTCGTACCCGCCATCGATAAATATTGCGCCGATCAACGCCTCAAGTGTCTCGGAAAGGACATAGGGTTGTCGCTCTGCATGTTGTTTTTTCTCTCCTAGACCCAGCTGTATAAATGCACCTATTCCGATATCACTCGCAATCTTTGCCAGGAGCTCCTCACGCTCGAGTTCTTTCTTTTTCTGTGTGATCTCATCCGGAGTGGAATATCCTCCCCGGATGAGGAGGTCTACCAGGATCGCTTTCAGAACGGCGTCTCCGAGTGTGCTGAATATCTCCTGATCTACACACATGCAGTTCCGCTGCTTCTGCTCGTTTGCGAAGGCTTTCCGTGTCAATGCGCGTCCGAGCGTGGCTTTTTCAAAAAACACATATCCCAACAGATCCTCGATACCCATATAGTTTGCAGCTCCTAACTCATCCGGAAATATGGTTGTCTCGTATCTTGATAAATGATCTGAAAGAAGGACGAAAACGTGATTGTACGAGCGAGTCCCAAAATCTTTGAATGGGAGACCCCTGGGATTATCTTTTTTGTTGAATTCGGAATCGATCGAACAATTTTTGGTCGCAGGTAATAATGGAGGCCTTCAACACTATACGTTGATGATTGAGGTGGCACAAGATGCCTGGGTTTGACAATATCCCCGTCTCTACGAAGCCAATCACCTCAAATCAGTGTAAAAATTCCATCGGAAATAATCTTGATAGCGATGGCGGCGACGAGCAGACCAAGCACCTTTGCAATGATTTCCGTAACACAGTCGCCCAGAAAACGCTGAATTGAGGCTGCGTATTTAAGGATTACCCAGGTTGCGGCAAGAGACAGTGCAATTGCGATCGCCGGGATGATTATCCCGTAATCCTTGGAGAGAAGGAGCACAGTGGTTATTGCTCCCGGCCCGCAAAGGAGCGGGGTTCCGATCACGACCCCTGCTGTAGTGGCGGAGTGATCGCCCCCCTTTCCGATCGCGATGCCAAGCGACATCTGCATGCCAAGAATGAACAGAAGAATGCCTCCCGCGATCTGGAAACTGGATAGGGTTATTCCCAGCGTATCAAATATCAGGAAATTGAAAAAAAGAAAGATATACATCAGAATACCCGCGACAGCGACCGCGATGAATGCCTGCTTATTGATCTCTCCGGCTGGTTGCCCTTTCGTCATCGAGGCGAAAATGGGGACGCTCAGGAGGGGATCGAGGATGACAAAGAGCGCCGAAAATGCAAAGATAACGGCCGAGAGAGCGTCCTGCATGGTCCTTATGTCAATTGTTGTCTCTCCGGATGGATAAACAAGCTGGATCCTATTGTCCGGATCGAGAGCAATCCCACCGAGGAAGATAAAGGAAAGAATCCCCATAAATTAATCATGCCTTCCGAAAAAAGGGGTCATACGCCAGCAGAACGCCTGTGGCCGTATAAGGAATGAGCGAGAACCAACTATTGACCGGGCCGATCTTCGGAATTTTAATAATGCAGGAAAATGATGACAGAAAGGAGCGTGTTCAGAGGATGCTCTTGATTTTGGAACCACCTGATAGATAGGGGGATGCCAGATTTTTGGGGGGTGTCCAGCAAAACGAAAAAAACCAGGTGTTGCCATCACCAAGAGCTAATAGTATATGGGTGTCCTGTTCTTAAAAAATTTGAGGTATTAAGATGAATTGCCTGTGATGATCGGATCCAAATGATCGCTTTCCATGCGAGATCCGGCACTGCTTCGAAATGAAAATCCGGATATTTGAGAAGATCGGCGATATGAGATCTAGCGCCGATCGACCAGTCGTTTAGGCCTTCCCTTAACCCGGTAGAGTTCAAGGGCTCCCGGGCGTACGAAATTAAGAATAATCCGGAAGCGGTCGTCCTGATATTCCTCTTGAAGTCCGCGTTTTTTGCCAATAAACGCAGAGATGAAACGATCATGCACTTCCCGCTGATCGCAGGAATCCAGATCAAGACATTCAATACTGACGCGAAGCATCGTCTCTCCTTCGTCCTCTCCTCCGTACAGGAATGCTTCATATTCACCAGTCAGCTGCTCCATGTTCTCCCGTTGAAAAACACCTCGTTCTATATCCACCCGGTTAAGGGGAGTTCCATGGACCCAAACGGTCTCGGACTCGCGTTGAGGGTTCATTATCTTCATATGCGTCCTGCCGCAGACACAACGCTCCCGGGACAGAACTACGCTCGTATCTTCGGTATCATAATTGATGAGCAGTGTCCCGCACGTCCCCCCGACCGGAATGAGCGTTGTGAGGATATTTCTTCCACACTCACCATCCGGAACGAATTGTTTCAGATTCGGATCATAGAGATCCAGGTGCACTAGATCTTCAGGTACATGAAGCCCGGAGAGGTCGGCACATTCCCCGCACATTGCCCCCTCTGTACTTCCATAGGTATTGTAGACAGTACATCCCCAGATCTCGCTCAGATAAGCCCGGGATTCCGGAGCAAAACTCTCCCCTCCGACAACCAGACGCTCGATCGATGAATCTGCGGGTACTATTCCCTCTTCCCGCAGGTTTCGTGCAAGCCGAAGCAGCTTAAAGATGCTTCCCACGATTCCAGTTGGTTTATAGCTCTTAAGCACCCGTACGGAAAAGTTGCAGTTTCCGATCGGGATGACCGTAAAACCGATATCGTGCGCAGCGAGTGTCATAGTGTTTGCCCCGACATTCATGCCGTAAGAAGCACAAATGACAACCCGGTCGTGTCGGTCGAACCCTTGCGAGATGAATATCCGGGCGTATCGTTCTGCATATCGCTCCCAATCTTTCCACGTCAGGAAGAAGCTTTTTGGTATCCCTGATGTACCGCTTGTCTCATGTACCGTAAAAATTTCTTCCCATTCTGCACTTCTGAACAGAAAATCCTTCGATACAGGTGGTTGATTCTCACGGATGGTCTGACCGGATATTACCGGGAGCCTTGCCAGATCTTCATGAGATGTGATCGTTGCAGGATCTATCGCGTGTTCGCGAAACCATGCACGGTAAAAGGGAGAATGTTCATTCGCGTACTGCACAGTATAGCGAACCCGTTCGTCTACCAGCGCATCGAGGTCCTTTCTTCCCAGTGTCTCAACCGACTGATTGAAAAAGGGCATGGTATCCATGACGTGGAGTATAAGGAAAATAATCCCATAAATATTTCCTTCCGGGAAAATCTTCCCGGAGGAACAAGACTTCGATACGCAAAGTCTGAGAAAGAGGGAATATACCTTGTCCGATAGATATATCCCGATTGCGATATCAGGCGGGGTACTTATCTCGCGAGCAAAAAAATGGCAAAGCAGAAAAGCAGTACGGAATGAACGAAGTGATAACGAAATTACTTGTTCGATCCTGAACTGGTTGGAAAAGAGAAGGAGAATGGCACTGATATCTCAGGTAACAACAAAAAAAAATATAATTGCTCCCGCTGTGGTACCAAGGCCTGTTCAGATATGGCGACCCCCCTCATCATGGTTAAAATGCAAGGTCTATTTGGTTTGAGAATTTCTGCTTTATACGGCAAAGAACATATATCCTCAATGCCGGCTTTCTCCCTTCAATTCCGCATTTTCAGGTATATGCAAAGCAAAAGGAAATCATAACCGGGTGAGGATCATCCATAACTATATGATTTTTCCCATAAACCACTATACAATCCCACGATAAATCAGTTATCTCCAGGGATGAGTCAAAGAACTGAGGAAAGTAATATGGCCGTCGTAAAGAGATACAAATGCAGATTCTGCTCGTATGTCTACTCCCCACTCAGGGGTGAACCGCATAACGGGATTCCTGCGGGAACACCGTTTGAAGATCTTCCGGATACGTATGTCTGCCCGATCTGCGGTATGGAAGGGAAAGGGAAGATAGGCACTTGGGGTTTTGAGGAATTCGTTCCAACAAAATGGATCTGTCAGGTCTGCGGATATGTATACGATCAACAGCGGGGTGAGCCGCATCGTGGTATTAAACCCGGTACTATGTTTGAGGATCTCCCGGATGACTATACCTGCCCGATCTGTGCAATCGACCCGAAAATAAGCAAGGATTATGGAAAGGTATTCAAACAGGGATTTGAGCCCCTGATGGTGTAAAGCTAACGCCCGGGCATTGACTGCCAGATCATCTCATCAAATTTTTTCTTTTCTGATCGTCCTCTTTCGTGGCATCCCGTGCCGCACGGTCTGTTCTCTCCGTCTGCAGACCTCGTTCATCCGACCGCATTACTTTCAGTAGTTCGATGAACACCGAGAGCACTGCGGCTTCGAGCGGGTCACCGGTTGTGGCGAACCGAGTGTCCGTGTGAGAACGGATCATGCCGTCGAGCCGGTCGGATGTGCCGGGGCTCTCTCTTCAGTGCCCGGCGTACCCGCCTGCCAGCGCTCCCCGGTGTCTGTGCCATACTTTCCTGTACCCGGTTAGTTCTGCGCTGACGTTTTTATATACAGTCACTGTGTCTGTGCATTGATACCAATTTCTCCCTCGGAACGTGGAAACTCGGTATGCGAGGTGAAAGTTGACAGGTGTTCATCAAGGAAAAAAATTATGACGGATTGTAATCTGTCGATGATCCGAAGGATGGTGGATTGTCGGGTTCATTTTAATGGGAAAGCGAGAACAGATGCCCTTTTCGTGATGCAAATTCCCATATCCGGAGTAAAAAAAAATTAGATGAGGAGTTGTATCGGGTGGTGAGTGTCAGCGGCGACATCGGTACCCATAGTGCGTACTGCTTCGAGGGTGACGATATCCATATACGCCTGGGTAGTGATCATCGGCTCGACGTTCTCGATCGGGCCGTACATGATCAGGTCTGCCCCGAGCGTGCTCGCGATCAGGTTGCATCCGATATCAGGTGCGGACCATGCTGCCTGTTTGATACCCTCCATGCCGCCGAGGTAGTGATGGGACATCTGCTCGAGGAGGAGGGGTTTGTCCTTGTAACCTGCTTCGAGGAGGGAGGGGTTCTTCTTCGTTCCCTTCCAGCGCCGGAGCCACGTCCATGCGACGGTCATGTTGTGATACGCACCGCCGGTTGGGAACCCGTGAATTGCCTTGCATGCGAGGATCTCACGGTATGAGCCTCCGGAGCCGAGCCCGAGCGGGGTAGCCGCGGTGTCGAGAATGGGCCGGGTGATCCCGCACTCCTCGGCGATCTGCAACATACCCTTCGTCTGGCCGGCGACACCACCCTCAACGAGCACCTTCTCTCTCCCTGCTACCGACGGGTCGGCCGGGTTAAAGGCGAGGACGATTGCTGCGTTGACATCGCTGTTCTTCAGTGCCTCGATGTTTTCCGGTAAGATCGAACCGTTAATCGAGTTGTAGATCGCCCTGTCAGCGAGACCGACCTCGGTTACATATTTACAGGCATGAGCGAGTGCGGCCGGTACTGATGAATCCATCAGGAATGCGGTCTTGTTGTCGATACTGTCAAACCAGCTGAAATAGTTCTCAAACGCTGGAGCGGACTCCGAAAGGATTTGGATAAAATGGGGAATCCCCACAGTGTCAGAGAGTACCTGGCACCTGTTCCAGAGGGCCTCGGCCTTTGGTTTGTCAATCTTACCCGCCTTATCATCGAGCACGATCTCATGCTTGTTGTAGAAGATCGAAGCAGCCAAGACGGTCGGGTATTCACCTGGCTGGCCACCTATCTTGGTACCATTGAAATCCCAGATTTTCTGCTCTTTTTCAAATCTGAACATATCTTTTCATACCTCCTTACAGTAATACATTCAATTTTGGCAGCAGCACCAGCAGCAGTACGAATACGATCAATCCTGCCACCAGTCCATAGAGTATGCCGATATCTCGGCCGATTTTTCTGCCCACTCGCTGGGCGATCTCTGCATCCACGAACTCGATCTGTTTTTCAACCTTGTCGAGCCGCTTCTCGATCTCCAGGAATTGAGGATTGACGCCTGCTGCGGCAACTTCGACGCCACCGGCGGCTTCCTTGACCTCGATGATCATCGCGTCGGCAGGGAATGCTCCCGGATCCTGTGCCTTGAGTTCGGCGAGTTTCGCCTTGACGGCACCGAGATCCTCGGTCTCCATAATGTCGACGACTTTAACCTGCTCCTGGAACCGCTTGATCGCTTCATCCTTGAGGTTCTCGATGAAGGGGATCGCACCTTCCGCACCGACGACCCTTCCGTCCTTCACGCCATTGGCGTGGAGTGCCTTCATGGTCTGCCCGGACAAGTGCCCCTTCACCTCTGTACCACAAGTGAGCATGAACCGGATATTCGGGTTGGAGATGATGTTTGCAATGACCTTCTCCAGACCGAGGTTTTCCGTCTTACAGGACCCGCAGATCGCAGCCCCCGCATCACAGATACCCTGCTCGTCGAGGTGAGAGCCCATGGTCACGACAGCGGTGGGGTTGTTGGGATCGCCCGAGTGGAAGTCACCCCTTACGAGCGGCCATCCACTAGCCGGATTTTTCTTATCAACCATTTTTTACACCCCTTGCATGAGGAGCACCGGCACCACAATCAGGATCAGGGCCACGACGACGCCAGCGGTGAATCCGACAATCCCGATAGACGTTATTGCGGAATCGAATTTATTAGTCCTGGCCAGTATCTGGGATTTATAGCGGATATTCTCCACCATATTGTCGATCGCAACCATCCTGATTGGTCCGGCTGCTTTTGATCCTTCTTCTTCTGCCATCTCCGTCACCCCATCAATACGAACCCGAGAAGGGCGAAGATCACGATAAGTCCAATCATAAGGCCCTCGATCTTACCTGAATAGACACCCGAGGCAAATTTATCCCGGTATCCGATGTCAGTCACCATCTTCTCGATTATCTTCATTCGTGCATGAACCAGTGCCAGTTCCCCGGAGAGCGGCCGTACTTCACCAGTTGCCTCTTCGGCACCCCCGGCGGCTTCCTTGACCTCGATGATCATCGCGTCGGCAGGGAATGCTCCCGGATCCTGTGCCTTGAGTTCGGCGAGTTTCGCCTTGATGGCACCGAGATCCTCGGTCTCCATGATGTCAACGACTTTAACCTGCTCCTGAAACCGCTTGATCGCTTCATCCTTAAGATTTTCAATAAAGGGGATCGCACCTTCCGCACCGACGACCCTGCCGTCCTTCACGCCATTGGCGTGGAGTGCCTTCATGGTCTGCCCGGACAGATGCCCCTTCACCTCAGTACCACAGGTGAGCATGAATCGGATATTCGGGTTGGAGATGATGTTTGCAATGACCTTCTCCAGACCGAGGTTCTCCGTCTTACAGGACCCGCAGATCGCAGCCCCCGCATCACAGATACCCTGCTCGTCGAGGTGGGAGCCCATTGTCACGACAGCGGTGGGGTTGTTGGGATCGCCCGAGTGGAAGTCACCTTTTACGAGCGGCCAGCCACTGGCCGGTGATTTTTTATCTACCATTTCTTTTCACCTCAGACAAAATGGAACACCAGAATACCCGCAATGAGCAGTCCGACAGCCAGTCCATACCAGAACGCGGTCATACTGCCCGCGATAGGAAGTGCTTTCTCCCTGTTCGGGAACGATGCGCGGAAATTGCCGTAACCTGAGAGCATATTGACGAGGTCTTCGGATATCCCTTCAATGATCTGAACCTTCTCAATGATGGGGGCAAATGACTCTCCTGCCGTCGTCACGATCCCGACAAGGGGATCTACCACAAGCCCATACTCGGGAAGAACTTCTACGAACATTACTGTCCCTCCATTTCAGGGATCGGCTTTGAATCAAGCCAGCTCGCCGCATCGCGTTTCGACAGCATGACATACCGGTTGTAGGTATACCACCATCCGATCAGGCTAATGATGATCGTCAGAATGGCCGGTCCCGTGCTGATCAGGGCAAGTGATATGACCCCGCCCGCGAGCATGGAAAGGAACCCTGCCTCTGCGGCAAGCATCAGCATGCGATCCTGTTTCCACCCCGGGCCCAGTGTTGCATTGAACGGGTGCTGGATTGCAATTGCCGAGAGCATGAACATGGTCGCGATCAGAGCCCCGCCGATATACGAGGCCACGTAGCTTGGCAGTGAGATCCCGAGGAAAGTCACCGAACCGGTTGTCAGTCCCAGGAACGTGAAATTCCCGGTCAACATCGCCGAGAAACCAAGCAGTGCCAATGCACCTACTATCGTGAGTTCAGTGAGGGATTTGATCATCACCGGTATGCGCATATTGAGCACATTGTTCGCCAGATAACCGAGAATAATCCCAATAATGGCCGCTATAACAAGGGCAACGATGGGTGTCAGGGCACCGTATCGGGTCGCAAACATCATTGCAATGATTCCCGAACCGAGAGATACCATACCAGCCGAAGGTACACCCGTGCCGATACCATAACTGCAGAGGGTTTTGATGGTATGACTTCCCCATATAATTGCTACAACCGCCCCAAGCCCGCCGAAGAATGAAAACCACGGAGTGCCGATCAGGACATTCAGCCAGGTCAGGTATATCAATACCATGCTGCCGATAAGTCCTGCGACCAGGATTTTGTTATGGGGGATGCCACCCTCGATAACTTCAACTTTCACAGTCATTTCATTCACCTCAGATTGCCACAATCGCAATTGCGACCAGTCCGACCAGAGCAGATGCAGTTGCAGATGCAATGACTGCCCGTGGCCAGCGCTTGAACTTGGGGTCGTGCGGTCCTTCGATCGTGCCGGTTATGTTATAAGCTGCAAGGACTGCGTTCACGAGGAAGAGTCCGATGGCGAATATACCGGCGAGTGTCACTGCAATGGGCATGACCTGGGTGGCCGTTGCATTCAATACTCCCGGCAAGGATCCTGAGTACACGTCGAGCAGCATGATGTAGATGAGCGTCCCACCGGCACCGCCGAAGAGACCCCCGGTCACACCGCCGACATAGGATACGAACGGTAATCCATGTCCTTCAGTCCCCTGGGACTTATATTCCGGCTGGGAGTCCCCGGTTATCGGGTCCTTCTTTACCTTTCCGGATGCAGCAGGAATGCCCATCCCATACACATAGATGAAATTGACAAACAGGCAGGTGATCGCCATCATCAGTCCGCCGCCAACCGCTCCGGTGACAAAGGCAATAAGAAGCCCCTGCGGGGCAGCGAGCGCCCCTCCAAAGAGCCCTGCGAGCCCAGCACCGGCAGCGAGCATCGCGACACCGGTTGCGATACCGGGTGCCTGGCCCATTGCAGCAGGTGCTCCTCCTACTGGGACGAACATCACACCGAATCCGATGAGAATTCCACCGATGGTAATCCCAATCAATGCGATAAAAGAGAGCGGGATCATCACATACATGATTCCGAGGAGAATTACAAGGATCACGAGTGCAATGACGGATGCAACGGGATCCATGCCTGCCCCGCCTGATGGTTTCGCTCCGACAGCGCTCATGAAGACGCCTCCTCCGGCTTGGTGTACGGGCCGAAGTTCTTCCGAGCCCAGACCTCAATGTACCGGTCGATGATCATGAATATCAGAATGAGAATAATTCCAACAATGATTGCTCCCCATCCGGCACCGGTACTTTCGAAGATGACCGATCGCCAGAGTTCCAGGAAGACGATGAGACCGAAGCAGACTCCGGATGCAGGTCCACCCAGCTTAGCGCTGAACCAACCGTTGTCAAGTGAATTTCTCTCGCCAGCTTCTGCATATCGTACGATGTTTCCTGATGCGGAGATTGGTACGCCTGCTCCGAAATTCTGCGTCTGGTACTGACGCTCCTTCCCATAGAAGGGGTTTCCGACCGCAGAACCAGCTGCACCGAGTGCAATACCCCATACAAGACCAAGCAGGGGCAGCGGGAACGGATGTCCCAATGCAGCGTTCATCAGGTAACAGAGTGTTACCGTTGTAAATATCGCCACGAATGCATGTGCCATCGTGACGGTCGTCATGGACTTGAGAATATCGACGAACACTGGTTGTCCGAACTTGGCGAGACTCGCTGTCCTCCCGAGATATGCGGTTGTCGCGTAGACACCTTGTACAAAGGTGGCAAGCGCACATCCGAGGGCGATAGCAAGGATCGCGTTAATCTGCATTGCCATGAATGCCCAAGCAATTCCCGCCCCGAGTGCGATCCAGAGACCCCACGCCGGCGGTTCACCTGCAATTGCCTTATTGAAAATGCGGTGAACATAGCCCATCTGCGGAGCGAGCTGAACCTGCGAATTCGGGTCTCCCTGAGATCCGATATCTGATTCAACATCTTCCGCAGCACCGGCTACCGTGGCAAGAGCACCTGCCAATGCAGTAATTCCAATGCCAAATACAATGTTTTCCACCATTTAGCCTCCTCCCTGCGTGCTGAATTGTGCACGAGAGTGTTCATATTGCAGTGCCACTCACATCGAGTACAAACCCTTTGTGGTCTTGTAACAGTTGATTATAAACGAGTTAAAGGTTTCGAAAAGATTTGTTTATAACGCTTTTTAATATGCGCAAATCATAAAAACGACGTTTTTACGCCGTTTTTCTTGACAGATAACATTTCGTTAAAGCAAAAAAAATTGTCCTCTTGGATTCTCCAGTTTTACTTTTCTTTGACGAAAAAAAAACTATCAGATTGAGGGATGTCACGCAGTGACACCCAGAAACATCCGGATACTAACACCGATAAGGAAGGATACTGCCGCAATACCGAGACTTAATCCTGCCATCTCCGTGAACCGCTTCCGGAAATTGAGATCCTGTGCCACAGACATGTACCAGGTGAAAAGAACGATAATGATCACCGCTCCGACAAGAGTGACGGGCAGTGCCACAAAAGGACTTTGAAAGATGAGAAACGGTGCGATAAGCGCAATGACAGTCACGAAATATGCAATTCCCGTATAAAGTGATGCGGTAAAAGGATTGTTTCTTGTCCCTTCAGATTTTCGGGACAGATATTCAGCTGCTGCCATGGAGAGTGATGCGGCAACGCCCATAATCAGTCCAACTACTGCGATGAGGCGCGAATCCTGCAGTGCAAAGGTTAAACCTGCGAGGGTGCCGGTGAATTCGACTAGAGCATCGTTGAACCCGAGGACTACCGATCCGATATAACGGAGTTTTTGTTCATCAATCAAAGCAATAATCTGCTCTTCGTGATGCTGTTCCCGGGCACGGATCTGTTCTGCTTCCGGAAGGGTGGCTGCCAGAACCCCGTACATCTTCGTTGCCTCCCCCCCGGCCCGCTCCATCAGTTTAATGCCAAAGGTAAGGCCTAAGATCCGCGTGAGGAGATAATAAAACCAGAATTTAAAAGTGTCTGGCGGAATGGTCTCTCCTGTATAGTGTTGCCAGATATCGGCATGTTCCCGTTCTTCCTGTGCCAGCTGAATGAGAATATTGTGATTATACGGATCTTTTACCACAGACGAAAGTGCAAGATAGATATTATACTCTGTTATCTCTTCCCGTTGAAGATTTCTGACCAATATTAGCAGATCACTGTTCAGGGGAGCATCTGGCATGGGCATTCGGATTCTCTGTCGGTTATACGGATCCTTAATGATTATTATATGTTACGTGGGATAATGCAGATGTACACCAAAAAAATGGGGCGATTTAAGACCTTAATAATGATCATTGACGATAAATTTTGTAGGGTATAGTACCATTTTAGCCACCACCTCGTAACTACTACGAGGTAACAATGGTCAGGATCCAATGCCCACGATGCCAATGCGAAAAGCTGTATAAATTGGGTAGTGGTAAGAGAAGATGTTCTCAATGCCGGTACGACTTTAAACCTCATAGATTGCCGCTATACCTCACTCGCGAACAATGGAAAGAGATCATCACCTGGTTCCTCCTCGAACAGAGCAGCCAGAGCATAGCTGATAGAACTGGGATTGAACGTAAAAGGGTTCTCAGGGCTCTAAGCGTGATACGAAGCGCTCTGATGAAGGATGTCCCGGAAATCTTTTCTGGAACGGTTGAAGTTGATGAAACATACCTGGGAGGGCAGTGGAAAAATAAACGTAAATTCATCCGAGATCACGGGAGCAAGCGAGGAAGAGGAACAACGAAACAACCTATCTTCGGAATTCTTTGTAGAAATGGATTGGTTTGGGCAGAGATTGTCAATAATGTCGAAGCTGAGACCCTCCTGCCGCTAATTTCCAGCAAGGTGAAGAAGGGATCGATTGTTTGTTCAGATACGTGGAGAGCATATACAGGAATCGCATCGCGAGGATTTGTTCATCGGCTTGTAAATCATGGAGAACGGCAATATAGTGATGGAAGGGGTAGTCACATCAATGGGTTAGAGGGATTCTGGGGTTATCTTAAACGTAAGTTGGCGGCCAAAGGAGGAATCAGGAGGGAAAAATTATACCTATATTTAGGTGAATATGTCTGGAGATATAATCATAGAAAATATACCGATAAAATGAAATTGAAGCGCATACTTGAACTATTAGAGGAAGAGGTTAGTGGCTAGTTTGTCACTATACCCATTTTGTATTTCATCTAATTTCCAACTACCCAGGGAATGGAAGTCCGTTTATCGCCGTACGCCGGGTATTAACCAAAGTCACGATGTACAGGGGGAAGAAGTTGCTGAACATATTCCGAGACCCAGCGGAGAGGCAGGTGGAGTTCGGTTGCGATGCGCTTGAGATCATCGTATTCAGGTTTTACACTGATGATCTTTCCTTCCAGCGTGGAAGTCTTTACCCGAATATTATACCTGCGGCCACCCACCTGAACCGTTACGGTTGTCTTAGAACGGTCCGCGACCACCCGGGGAATATCCATCACCCGGACACCAAGAGTTCCGGTCTCTTCCATGAGGATTGTCAGGAGTACGGGGTATTTTATCCGGTCTGTAATGATATGGAGTATCTGAACGGGACGATTCTTTTTCCCGTTTGCCTGGGTGACATAGGCATCGACTGCCCCCGCTTCACGGAGTAGCTCAAGAGTATAACCAATCGTCTCTCCATTGATATCATCAAGATTCGTCTCCAGCATGATGATATGATCCGGGATTACATGCATATTGGTACCTTCCACAACCCGGAGAACCGCCGGTCTCCCCTGAACCTGTCCTGAACCAGCACCATAGCCGACCCGGGCCGGAGTCAACGGCGGATAGACATCAACCCACCTGTCTGCAATATTGGCAAGGACAGCGATACCGGTTGGAGTAGTCAGTTCATCGTCAGAAGGAAGGGTCGCGAATGGGACGTGATGCCGGGAAAGGAGTTCCAGAGTTACTGGTGCCGGGCCGGGAATTTCACCGGTCATGATCCGTGTTAGTCCGGACCCCAGTGCGGGAGGAGTGGCGAAGATCTCTCCCTGAAGTAGGCCCGCCTTATCGAGGAGAAGGAGGGAACCAATGATATGGAAGAGGATATCCACCGATCCGGTTTCGTGATTATATCCGTCGGGATGGACTTTTCCAGCGGCACCTATCAGGTCATCGAGCACTTCCCCCGCAAACTTGCCTGCCTGGGGAGAAAGTCCGAGGTCACAGTTCAGATCAGCAGCCGTACTTTTGAGATCCCCCGAAATTCGATTATTCTGTTTCTCGCCGGAGACGGCAATTTTTTTGGCCATTATTCCCCCTGCGTCGACCTCTCGAAGTTCGAACGAGAATTTGCCGGAGCGAACTGAACCATCGAGTAGATCCGCCAGCTGCTGCAAGAGGTCCGTGGAACCGGTAAGGTCCGCGAGGGCTGCCAGGAACATATCACCGGTTATCCCGGCGATTTTCGGGTCAATTACCAGGATGTTCATAAAGGTAAGATGATTTTAAGCACCGGACGATCTACTGAGGCGTGTGTAGATCTTCTGTGCAAGTCGAGCAACATCGAATGCACGTTCACGGCCCCCGGGAATTGCCTTAGTGAGGTATGCACCTGTCTCTGCGCCCTTTGCTGCAGCTTTCTCATCCATGCCAAGCAGGGTGGCGACCGCTGCAGGTACGGTGATATTGATGATAGTATGACCAATATATTGCAGTTCCTGCGTAAGTACCGCCCCGACAAAGAGTGCTGTGCCCATATCCGGGTTATCACGTCCTTTTCCTTCGATAACAAATTCTGGTACCGCTTTGGCAGAAAGATTATCAATATGATACGGTTTTCCGTCGATCGTGATATCATATGCGACGTATGAATCAAATGCCCAGTACTTTTTCGTAAAGGAATCGGTGCGTCGTCCCTGCGGCCTGATTTCAGTAAACTTAAGGGCAATTTTCCGTCCGGTAAATCCAGAAAGGACCACAGAGCCTCTGGTCTCGACAAAGGCTTTCCGTTCCTCATCAAGTGTCTTCGCCGTCTCTTCAACCGATTTTCCGGCCTTTATCATCTCATAAGCCGTTACTGCCCGGCGATAGATTGCCCGATCCCGTACATCTTCGCTTGCGAGAATGCAGGCCTGCGTAACCGAACCACGGGAAACCATCTCGGCCTTTCGTGCGATGGTATTGAGGGAACACAATGCCATCTCGGGATCAATGAAAGAATTTCAGCTTATACTCGCGAATGGCATCAGCAACCGGGTAGAGATCGCCCCTGTTTTTTATAAGCAACCGTATCGCGGGCATGGTATCTCCGCAGACATGACCGAGTGGAGGGTTGACCGGCCCCCCAGAGAATCCTGCCCCGATGATCGCGGATTCTTCAAATCCCGCAAAGATTTCTTCGAGCGCCATGGAAGCAATGACTGAAGGACCGCCGATGTCCTTCAGGATGAGGCCGAAGTCACCGACGACCCGTGCGGTATCATACTCCTCGTGGGTACCCCTGACGTGAATTTTTACGGGAAGCCCTGCTGCCTCTATGGCACCTTTTCCAGCCAGATATGCAGTATCAACTTCTCCAAAAGCACCGAATTCCTCACCGAGCGCTGCATCCGGGTGAACCATCTCAAGGGATACCGCTGCACCGATAAGGGCAGGCCAGAGGGGGTATGCCGTGATTCCTGCACCATGCATACTCCTGATCATTGCATCGGTTCCCACTTTTGCGGCATTTCGGGCGAGCTCGGGGATATTATAGTCCTCTCCCAGTGCGCTGTGGCCATAAATTGCTCCACCGGCAATGAACGGCGGAAGCACGGAACCATCGACCCGGGTCAGTTTTTTGTCCATTAACTCGGTATAGACCGCGAGATATGCCGGAAATGCCGGTATTTTATGAGTGAACTTCCCGGTTGTCAGGGCGATGGCACTCGTCCGGGGTGCACCGGCATGCATGCGGGCAATCGCTCCCAGCTTTCTATTCCCGAGCGGTACACCCGATCGGGCACAGCTTCCGGTAAAATACGCCAGAGAAGCCACGATCAGGGCTGCATTTTCCGGGGCCGCCCCTGCATTCATGCTCTGCCGGATCGCCTTTTCCATCACCATATCGAGCGGCAGGCTTGCGGCTGCAGCATCGACCAGGGTCATCCGAGATAAAAGTTCCATATCGGGCGACGCGAAGCCACAGAATACATCCTCAGCGAGCGAGTTTGCCGCACAATAGACAGGGATCACGAGGGAACCGTGTCCGCGTGTGGCGGCCTCCAGCTTATCATTCGTCATGTAGTCAGGTTTGAAGGTCGCTGCAGCATGGGTTGCAAGTATTATCTTTTCCCGTTCGTTTTCCATAATCCGTCACACCGGTTCTTTTATCCGTGGTTAGTTGGTTCTGTATCAGATAAAATATGGGGTCCGGAGAAATGTTCCAACAAAATGGTCAGGGAAACTGCATCAGAGCTGTATTCCCTGATTTAGATTTTCCTGGCGAAGCCGTCCCGATTGGGGCCTGAAGTAATGAAAACCCATACTGGTCAGGTCATACTTCCGGAATTCGAAGACTCCTCAATGCTCACCAGACCCTCTGCTCGCATCGGAAGTCATTCATAGAAGAGGGTCGTAATATTCAGTTAAGGGGGAATTGCTGTGCAGGAAGAAGGAGACCATCTGGAAATAGTGCGGCCCCGGGGCAGGCCGCGTGTACGCCGGAAGATTGAACCGGAAGGTCCGGTCCGCTGCTACGCCCCCCAGTGTAATGTTCGGGGAAAGGAGGAAGTGGTGGTGCTCCTTCCCGAAGAGCTCGAACTCCTGAAACTGGTCGATCTTCAGGGGCTCGAGCAGGAGGAAGCAGCAACATCCATCGGGGTTTCACGGCGTACTGTCTGGCGGGATCTGCACGAAGCCCGCCGAAAAGTGGCAGACGCCCTGGTCCATGGAAAAGAGATCGAAATCTCAGGGTGTACTCTGAGATCAGAGGGCCGGTGTCCCCGGTTGGCTGATGGCCTCTGCCCGAAAGAAGAGGGCGTTACCTGCCCTAAACGCTGGCAGCGAGGCAATCAATCCAGAGACTGATCAATCCCATCCGATAGCTCTTCCACCGCATTTCTTTTCCGTGAATCGTTTGAAGCGCACGATCTGACTTTGCACTAACTTTAAATATTTATCCTCATAAGTGTAATTATCCCTGAGTATATCGAGGACTTTTCATGCCGAACTATGACGGATTCGAAGCCCTGGTACAGGGGTGTGCGATCGGACAGGAATGGGGCTGCAGACAGTCATGCAGGGGATTTTGCCCGCCTGCACACCATGAAAAGGAAAACCAGCTCCGGAAAGGCAGTCTATAGGGTAATTACACCCACGGGAGCGATGAAGGAATGACTTCACCACTGATAACTATTAAAAACCTTTGCATAGAGTTCGACGGAAAGAACGTCCTCAAAAACCTGTCCTTTGAGATCCTGGAAGGAGAGATCGTCGGGATCATCGGCAGGAGCGGTGCGGGTAAGAGCGTGCTCATGCATCTGCTGCGGGGTGTTGAGCAGCCCCCGAGTGCGGGTTCCATCGTCTATCATGTCGCCCTGTGCGACACCTGTTACTATACGGATGTGCAGAGCAGGACGGGGGGGAAATGTCCGCAATGTGAAGGCAAGCTCGTTGGAAAGGATGTGGACCTCTGGAACGAGAAGAGCGACCTCCTGAGATCAAGGGTTATGCACCGGACCGCCATCATGTTCCAGCGGACATTCGCGCTCTATGGAAACGACCGGGTGATCGAAAACGTCCTGCACGCCCTTGATGATGTCGGATATCCTCCCGAGAACGCGATCAACCGGGCGGCAGACCTCCTCGAACAGGTTCGTCTGGGCCACCGGATGATGCATATCGCCCGGGACCTGTCTGGGGGTGAAAAACAGCGTGTGGTGCTGGCCCGCCAGCTGGCAAAAAACCCCGTCATCCTCTTCGCCGATGAACCGACGGGTACCCTGGATCCGAGAACCGCACGACTGGTTCATGAGATGCTGGTCGAGGCCTCACAAAACAATCAGATGGGCATGGTGATCACCTCCCACTTCTCCGGTGTGATCGAGGATGTCGCCCATCGTGCATTGCTCCTTGATAACGGGGAGATCTCGATGGAGGGGCCTCCCCAGGAGGTCATATCTTCTTTCCTGGCTCAGCTCCAGGATGGTGAAATTATTGACCGGTGTGCCCTGGGTGAACGGATCCTGTCGGCACGGGATGTGGCAAAGAAGTATATAACAGTGGATCGCGGGGTAGTCAAGGCGGTCAACGGTGTCAGCTTCGAGGTTGCTGAACACGAGATATTTGGTATTATCGGGACGAGCGGTGCCGGCAAAACCACGCTCTCCCGGATGATTGCAGGGATTATCGAACCGACAACCGGAGAGTTGAATATGCGGATCGGGGAAGACTGGGTGGATATGACCACGCCGGGGATCAATTCCCGCGGGCGGGCGAAGGGATACATCGGCCTCCTCCACCAGGAATATGACCTCTTTCCCCACCGTACGGTCCTCGATAACCTGACGGATGCTATCGGGCTCGAGTTTCCAAAGGAGCTCGCGATGCACAAGGCGAAGATCAGTCTGCGGATGGCAGGGTTCCCGGATCTCTTCCTCGACGGGATTCTTCAGCGTTTCCCATCGGAACTCTCCGAAGGGGAACGGCACCGGGTGGCCCTCGCCCAGGTGCTGATCAGGGAACCACGGCTGGTAATCCTCGACGAACCGACTGGTACGATGGATCCGATCACCAAGGTCGATGTGAAACAGTCCATCCTTCATGCACGCCATGAAATGGAGGAGACATTCATCGTGGTCTCCCACGACATCGACTTTGTCCGGGACATCTGCGACCGCGTTGCACTCATGCGGGGAGGAAAGATCATCCATATCGGGCCGACCATGGAGGTACTCGACATTCTTACCCGTGAAGAGCGTGAAATGATGGCCGAACGTACGGCATCTGTCACGGAGACCTGATCGCCATGCGGGATGCACGCACCCTCACGATTCACGACCCCGGATCTGCACTCAATGGACTCTATCCCCGGTAACATTGTAAGTCCCTGAACTCCTTGCCCGGTTTAGGGAAGAGCGGGAGGAAAAACGCAATGTGTTACGGTGAAGGATATCAGAACCGGTTTCATACCGGGCGGAAAGATCCTTCCCTGAATCCGGATCCCTCCCGACTCGCAATCGGACCGTTCCTGATTTATCCATATTTGGGTCAGGAGGAGCGGATGAAGGATTGTGCCATCCGACAGGTGTCGGTTTGCGTTACCCTTTCCGGAGAAGAGAATATAAGGGGTGAACGACCAGGGGACACGGCGTCCGGTGTGGTGAATGTCACCACAAGGGCACCAGCGTGTCAGAAACTGTTCATTTCCCTGAGTTTACCGGGCCAAGAGGGAGATATCTTTGATTGAAATATTGCCCCTGCTCAAAAGCTTTTTATTATGAAATTTTGCGGATCCCCCAACGAACTGCTGGATCTGACATACATCGGGGGTATACATCCGAGCCTGTCCCTCAGTAGGACGTAATAGGGATAAGGTTTATGAGGGGCATACGACCCTGCACCGGGCTCGATGCCGGATTTTCAAATGCGCTGCAGGGGGTAATTCCACATCAGCTGCCGCACTCATGCGTGTGGTGGCAGCTGCTCTCTCCCGGGGTGATCCGTCCGGCAATGAACTCATTGATGACGGTATCGATCGGTCCCCTGATACCGAGATACACCTCGATATTGTTCGCACAGAAGAGGTCCACCGCTTTGGGACCCATCCCGCCGACAACCACGTGAGTGACCTGGTGCTCGGCGAGCAGGGCTGGCAATCGGCCCGGCTCATGGCCGGGGTTTGGTAGATCCACACGCTGAGTAATCTTCCCATCCTCCACTGTGAAGAGGATATACCCTTGACAATGTCCAAAATGTCCGGAGACCTCGTCCCCGTCCTGTGCTATGGCAACTTTCATGTGAAAAAACCTACCTGTTCTGACCGAAAGGGCCCCGGCCCCCGCCGAAACCCCGTCCTCGACCGCAACCGCAGGGGATGCCGCCGCGTCCCAAACCATACACCGGTGCCTGTGGCACAGTTTCCTGCCCGTTCTCTGCAATCTGCGGGGATGTACCCTGCTGCATGAGAGGTGTCATACGTTCAGCGCTGAAAGAGGCGTTCCGGCATCGTCCGAAACCCCTCCCTGTTATCTGACCCTGCCCCAAGGGTCCCGTTCCATTTAATCCCGGCATAAGTATCACTGGTAACTCCTTAGAACCATATCTACTCATATGTGCATAAATAATTAAGCCTATCTGATAGGGCAAGTTTTATTCGATTGGTGAACCACGGGGTTTTATCTTTGAATATTGAAGGGACAATTAATTTCAGACCAGATATCGTCATTTATTTCCGGACAGAAGCCCCTATTTCTTTTCAGGCATATCCCCCTTGGTACGCCGTTTACGCCCTTCAATCTCGATGGTCTTACCATTCACCACCGCATCAGCGATTTTTCGTCGGGCTTTATGGAGGTCTCCCTCAGAATTGGTTCTTTTGATAAGCCGTGTTTTCCCGGGTCGCTGGTTTTTGGTCGAGCCCCCGGAGATCGACCAGATTTAGCGGTGCCAGCTGGGAAAGCGTTACGAACGCAGTCTGCTCGTGGGTTGCATTGATGAGGTTAGAAGCGGGGAGCAGCGCTTCCTTGGCAGTCCGGTTCACGCGAGGTCACACTCGACGTTTGCAGAAACCGCCTCTTTTTCGCCCTTATACCGCCTTACTCACCTCAAGTGACGGGAGCAGGTTGGCCGCCAGTCTCTGTATGGCCCGTGCCGCCAAAAAAGTGTCATTGCCGGTGATGGCTCTCCGGGCCCTGACCGTTTCGATAACCGCGGGATCGAACGGGATCTTTCCGATGACCGGGATCCCCTCCTCCCGGCACCACCGTTCGATCATCTCCGTGATGGACATGTCCAGATCAAAGCGGTTGATCGCAAGAACGATCTTCCCTGTAAACTGCCGGGTGACTGCTGCCACCCGTTTGAGATCATGTAATCCCGAAACGCTGGGTTCTGTCACGATAAGGATGACATTCATCCCCGTGATGGTGGAGATGAGGGGGCAACCAGTACCGGGAGGTCCGTCGATCAGCAGGAGATCGCACCCCTTGTCCGCCTGAAGGGCGGTCTTTTTCACCTCATGCACAAGCAAGCCCGAGTTTCCTGCTCCTGGACGGAGGCGTGCATGGGCGAGGTCTCCCACTGAAGTCGAGGATAGGCAGATCTCTCCGCATAGGCGGGGTTCCATGCGGATCGCGGCCGTGGGACAGACATGGGCACAGACAGCGCACCCTTCGCAGCGGGCAGGGGTGATCCGGTATCCCTGCTCATCATCAGCGACAACGGCGTGGAAACGGCAGAAGGCACCGCATGCGCCGCAACTTGAGCAGAGTGCGGGATCGATGACTGCGGCATTCATCCCATAGAACGGTTTCATCCAGATACGCTTCGGTGCAAGGAGAATGCCAAGGTTAGCCGCATCCACATCGCAATCCGCGAGCACAAGGCTCCTTGGAAGCAGGTTGGCGAGCGCTGCGGTGATCATCGTTTTTCCTGTACCCCCTTTACCGCTGATCACCGCGAGCCGGATCATCAGTGCACCCCCGTGAGAGCACAGCATCGGATGAAGAGAGCGAAAAAGCGCTCCTGCCATGCCGGCTCGGCCCGGCAGATCAGGTCTCCATGGTTCTGGACCGCGGCGATCCCCCGATCGAACGGAATTGTCATAAGTACTTGCAATTCATGCTGTGCGCAGAACTCGAGGGTTTTTTCGTCTCTGCCGTCACTCCTGTTGATCACCACCCCGGAAGGTATACCCATCCCGTCTGCCACCTCTGCGGCGAGACGGAGGTCGTGCAGGCCGAAAGGGGTGGATTCTGTGACGAGGATGCAGGCATCACATCCGTCCATTGTCTCGATCACGGCGCAGGCAGTGCCGGGTGCCGCATCATAGATGACCAGATCATCATCTTTTGCCCTCTCCTTTGCCGCCCGGATTACGGGGGTTGCCTGGGGCTTCCCCTCGTCAAGGATCCCCGTGATGAGTTTCAGCCGGGGTGCGGGGGTGGCGACCGTGATCTGACCGATCCGTGCCGGGTCCTCCCGGATGGCGCCCTTCGGGCAGGCCAGCGTACACCCTCCGCACGAGTGACACAGGTCGGGGAAGAAGAGAATCCGGTCTCGGAGCACGGTGATCGCCCCGAACTGGCAAGACTCGGCACACGTACCGCAATGGTCGCAGACACTCTCTTCAAAGGACGGGATCGGCACAGTCACATTAGTAACCGTGGCAGGTGCAGGAAAGAAGAGATGGAGATTGGGCTCTTCTACATCACAGTCCACGAGAGTCACCTCACGGGTCAGGGATACCGAATAGGCGAGGTTTGCTGCCACAAGGGTCTTACCGGTACCCCCCTTCCCGCTTGCTATCGCTACCTTCATGCGCTGTCCATCTCCGGGACATTGGGCCATTGGACTGCTTGAATGCTATTCTTACCCCTACCCCGTACGCTTTAGGGTATTTTCCTTAAACTGCCCGTATGCGTCCCGGACGGTCCCATTGCCGCGGTATGCGTACATTGCAATGCCCGCCGCGACGAGAACCTCGTGGGCGTTTCCGCCTACCTGACCGCTGACAAGCGCTTTTACCCCGCGATCGATGAGTAGCTGGGCGGCTTTCGGACCCACGCCTCCGGCACCGGCTGCGAACTGGTTCTCATGCGCCTCGATAGTATTGCTATCGGTATCGATAAGAATAAAGTACGGAGCGCGTCCGAATCGCTCTTCTGCCGGGGCATCCAGTGTCGGTCCCTGAGCAGTAATACAAATTTTCATTTGATAGTTCTCCCAATATTACTCATATGTGCAAAATAGATAAACATGCTGATGATATTAACCGTACTGAAGTCCTATCATCATATGAACGAAAAAGAGCAGAATGAAAGATAAAACCTCCAGGAAACACACCCCCGGGTAGTTTATCGGATATGACGATCGGAGAATCCATCAGGTCACGGTAAGAAACAACAGGTGCGTATGACATCGGAGCTTACGATTACAATACTGGTCGACAATAATACCCTCATCGACCGGTATTTTTTCGGGGAACCCGGCCTCTCGCTGCTTGTCGAAGTGGACGGGAATCGAATCCTCTTTGATACCGGTTATTCGGATATATTCATCAGCAATGCCGGAAGGATGGGAATCGACCTCCTGACCCTCGATTATGTGGTCTTTTCCCACGGTCATCTGGACCATACCGGAGGGTTCCCGCACCTTCTCCGTCACCTTACGGAAGCGTCGATCGAGGGGGTATCGCATCCGCTGCCTGAACTCATCACCCATCCCTATGCTTTGTACCCCCGGCCGAAACCTCCGCTCCCGAATATTGGCTCCCTCGTAAGCAAAGAGGAAGTGGCACGCCACCTCCCCGTCAGGACAAGCCGGAAACCGGTTTGGCTCACCGAGAATCTGGTCTTCCTCGGGGAGATCCCCCGGAGATTCCCGTTCGAGGAGCAGGACCCTGGGACGCGAAAGATCGTGATGCCGAACGGCAATATGGAGCCGGATCTACTCATTGACGACTCTGCACTTGCATATCGCTCGGAAAAGGGTCTGGTTATTATTACGGGTTGTTCCCATGCCGGGATAGTAAACATCGTCACCCATGCACGTCAGGTCTGCGATGAAAAACGGGTGGTGGATATCATCGGCGGTCTGCATCTGCAGAATGCGCCGCAGGAAAAGATCGAGGGAACCTGTGCCGGTCTGTCCGGCTTGGGTCTCCATGCCCTCCACTGCTGTCACTGCACCTCACTTCCTGCAACGATCGCTCTTGCCGGGTGTTGCCCGGTCCGGGAAACGGGTGTGGGGCTTTCAATCACCTACCTATAAGTATCGAGGCCGGGGATTTTCAAAAAAAAAGGTATTGATCTTACCGGGCCGGTATGATCAGGGAACGCTCTCCGGCGGGCATGAACTCGCGGATGGCACCCTTTGCGAACTCGCGGCGTGGCTCGGAGAAGTCGAACTTCAGGGACGGGTCTGCGAAGCAGATCTTGATCAGGGGGGACAGTGCCCATGCGTCGCCGCGGCCGATATGGGCTGCGCCGGCGATTGCGGCATATTCTCCCTGGTGACCCACGTTCATCGCGTAGTTCGGGTAGTTCGGTCCACGGAGCTCGCCGACCGCACCCTCGTCGGGTCGGACAGAGAGCGAGTTCGTCGAACCGCACTGGTCCTGCAGGTCGTAGCCGAAGAAGCCGAGACGTGACCATCCTTCCTTGTGCAGGAGCATGGACATGTACCAGCCGTTCAGGCCGGCATTCGAGTTGCCGGTTGCGATTGAAACCGACAGACCTGATGCTGCGGCCAGGACAGATGCACGCTGGGAACCGCCGAAGTGGTCCTCGAGGGCGGTCGGGAAGCCTTCATATTGCTCCATACCGTACATCGTTACCTCACTGGCAATATCGTTGACATTCTCCTGGGTCGGCTTGAGCCGGTCTTTCTCAGACGGCATCGCAGCATTGACCTTGTACTTGTCCTTGATGTAGTCCATACCGTAGTAGGTGTAGTCGTCAAGGATGTTGTCCGTGTATGCTGCGGTTGCATACTGGGTGAATCCGACACCACCGGACATGTAGGACCCGAGCCAGATCTGGTCGAAGAGCATGGTTCCTGCTGCGACGATCTCGAGGGACGCACGTGCCGGGTCGTTCGGGTACTTCCGGTCGGTCTGGATCATGTCGGCGAAGTTGCCGAACTTGATGCCACCGGGTTCGTTCGGTCCACGGGCACGGCGGGCGGGCAGGATGTCTGCCATCTGGATAACACCGGCGTGCTTTGCGGCGAATGCGAGGTCCGCGACTGCGGCCTCACCGGCACACATCCGGTACGCACCGATGAAGGACATACCGAGCTGCATGGCGGACCACCTGCTGGTCGTACCGCCATCACAGGTACGGGAGACGATCGTCGGGATGTGGATCGCCTGCCACAGGGACTTGCCGATCGCTGCCTTTAACTGGGCAGCCTGTTTCGCCGGGAAGAGCTTGTCGAGCTTGATGACGAACTGGGGCTCGAGTGAGTCGGCCATCTCGTCATCGCCGGTGAATACCTTACAGTAACAGTCCTCGACGAGGGAGGGGTGGGTCTCGACCATGTGTTCCTGGACGACGGCCGCACCGGGCATCGCGTGGTTCAGCACGTGGAGGTATTCGTTGATCGTCTCCGGGGTGACTTCCTTGGAGAGACGCTTCTGCAGGGTCTGGTGAGCGAGGTCCATGTTGACGATGATCGTCCGCCGGATATCGTCCCACATCTGCTGCATTGCGGCGTTGTTGACGAAGTGGAGGTCGTCACCCTCGACGAATACGCCGGTGGTGCTGACCTCATAGGGTGTCAGCTTGCGCTGCCCGAGCGGGATACCACCAAGGTGGCAGCGCACGGGGTCGTACATGCTGATGCCGCGGGCCATCGCCTCTTTCTGCCCTTCTGCGACGAACTCCATCTTGCGGGCGGACTGCTTGAGCCCCTCTCGCGCATAGAACGTGGAGGTGGACGCCGGGTCTTCGGCGAATTTCTCTTTCAGCGCCTTCAGGAAGAGCTTCTGGGATCTCTCAATTTTTGCCATCGTAATCACTCCGTCGGCATAAAGCCGTATTTGGTCCTCAGCGAGTGGATACGCTGAATATACTCAACGTACTCCTTGTCGTCACGGAATGCGACACCGCCGTTCGAGTTGAAGATGGTGGTGTGCGCCTTGAGCCACTTCGCGTCAGCGGGCTTGCCAACCTTGACCTCCTTGTCGAGGGGCTCACCGATCTGGTTCTTGACGTACTTCACAATGCCGGATTTCTTGTCGAGGAGGCAGCGCTGGAGCATATCAAACATCATCCCGTCTTCACCGAGACGGAGCGAGTGCCCGTGCACCGTCGCACCGCGGACACCGGTAAGTGCCGGGTCAAAGATCTCGGTGTTGACGAGTTCCTTCGCGTACTTCTCGAGGTCACGTTCGCGGCACTCGACGATCTGACGTCCTGACAGGGTTCCCGGGTCGACACCGCGGAACCGGTATGCCTCAAGGTAACTCCGCTCGTACGGGTGGCAGGGTGCAAACCACATCGAATCCGTAAACTGGATGTACCGGATACGGTCGCCGGCCTTCGCGCCGTCGGTCGGGGTCACCATCTTCCGGATCGGGCATGCCGGCTCCTGCTGCTCTGCAAGGGGCGGGTGGGCGGTCGGATATGCTGAACCCGGGGCACGGTGTCCCATGATCAATACAATATCCTCATCCGACACATCACGTATCTTCTCAAGCTTATGGGCTGGGTCCATGTACTTCCGCCTGTTCTCGGCGACTGTGGATGAACCGGGTCCATACTGTGCTTTGTAAGCCATTATTTCATCACTTCCTATTTTGGGATGTTTTCATCAGTCTCAACACTGCGTGAATGACTTCTGCCATTTTCTCCCGAGTGGGCGTCTGCCCCCGCGTCACACCACTAACGATCGCCATGACCGTCCCTTTTGTCCGGATTTTATCCGGCGGGGGCATGACGAGCGCGGTCCTGACACCTACTTTTGCAAAGTCCTCGAAATCAACCGGAGCCTGGGAAACGACAACCGCCTGCACCTCGCAGGCCGAAAGGATATACCGTACCTTGTGCACCACGTGAGAACGGACGTTTCCATGGTGTAGGATTGCAATCCGATGCTTCTCGATCTGCCTGACTTCCTTCTCGGTCAGGCCAAAGCCTGCACCGAGCACCGCTCCTCCGATGTTTGGCGCATCCGGTGGCACCCCGCTCCCTGCATTGAGAACGATGGTGCTGATGCTGTATTCTATTCCCTGTTGCCGTAATGCCGAGGTGATATCACAGACCGGTTTGGTCACGTGCCGGCGGCCGGGGGACATCCCCACTACAATGACATCCGGATACCGGGTCTCCGATATCGTGCCACGCTGGGCGATCCCTCCGCCTTTTCCGGTACCCATCGCCTCACGGCAATCGACTACCTGGGTGACTCTTCCCATCGGCATGGTTATTTCGTTCCCTGAAGAATGATCGGACCGCTCCGACTCTTTGGATCGGCCATTCCAATAATAGCCTTGTCGGCATCGGGTCCGTACTTTGCATAATCTGTCAATGATGCCTCGGTCTTCATGAACCGTCCTTCCGTCATCTGATAAGTCAGGTCAGAAAGGATCAGGTCGCATGCGACTTTTATCGCGGGTATAACATCCTTACTTTCGAGTTCAAGTATGATCGTGCCAACATGGACCTCCAGTTCTATCTCCTGATCACCCACATGAATCTCTTTCCTCATCTCGTGAGGATTCGGGGTACCATGGGCCGGTCCATAGGGGACGGCAGGGGGGAGGCTTGGTCCGTTCAGGACCATCCTCCTCACCCCTTCTGTGGTAACGATCAGGTTCAGGAGCCGTTCAACCCGCTCCGGGTTGATAAGCCGCATGGGAACGATTCGTACCTGAGGATATATGGCGTCTGTCATTCGTATCCTGAGAGATTTACGCGGATTTTGCGATGGTCTGCATCGGCTTCTTGAATTCTTCAAGCTGGCCGAATGTGTCCTGGTAGATCTTCGAGGTCGCCTCTGGTCCGAACATCTGGGTTCCTGCATCGAGCGCACAGGCGGCAACGATACAGGGGATACCTACACCGGCCGCATGACGGGTCACGACGTGGTTACCGTTGAAGACTCCGGGACCGCCGCCACCATAGATCGAGTGGCTGAAGAACGAGAACCCAACCGCGACACCCATGACTCGCCCGAAGTCACAGCCGGGGAGACCGGTCTCGTGCTCGAGGAGATCGTTGAAGTACAGGAGGGTCGCAGATACTGCCTGCGCAAACCGCCCGGCACCACAGTTCACCATGGTTGCCGCAAGCGTTCCCGCTGCCGCATAGGCGTTCCAGAGCATCGGGTCCTTGGTATCGTAGAAGATATACCCGGACTTGCCCTTCTTGCCTGCCTTGATGACTTTGTCCTCAATGGCACGCTCGACAAGACTCTGGACGACGGTTCCGATGGTTCCGGTCTTCCCGTTCTTCTTGACGAGGTCGTAGACGATGTTGTTCGCGTTCAGGCCCTGGTATGCATAGAGAAGCAACTGTGCACGCTCGAATGGCCCGATTGCCATACCCATCTCGAACTCTCCCGCATGTTCGAAGGTGGACGAGAGTGCCGATGCCTGGATGGCATTCCGGTGGGTCATCATCGCCGCATGGTTAGCGGGGATGTTCCTGAGCGCATAACCGAGACCTTCGTTGTTCTGGGGGATGGAAAGGATCGAGACGATGTTTCCGCCCTGCATGTCCATCGTCTGCGGGTATGCACCCCAGACGCAGGACTTGACAAACGCCCCGTCGAACATGCCGACCTTGTACTGCTCGATTATAGCATAGGTCGTAGCCGCTGCAACCGCAGTCGATGCCGCATCATAGGTTGCGGCTGCCTCGAGGCGGGAGCTGGGGACTTCGACGAGGAGCATCTTGCCGCCGCCGACCTTCGTGATCTTGGTGTTGTCCCCGTCGGTGACCGAGACCATCTTCTTGATCTTGTCGGAGAGGGCATCCACGTCCTTTACGACGTCTGCCTTGATGCTCCGGCCAAGGATCTGTTGGTCCTTCCCGATCTTACCGGTCTTTAACGCATTGTCGATACCGGCGACGTTGATGGCTACCGTCCTCTTGGTGAGGTCGATGATCTTCTTTGCACCCGGGTTGATCAGGGGGCTGATCTTTTCGAGGGTTACACCACTCTTTAACAGTTTTCCCTCGTCATCGTAGAGGTCTACTGTCTCTTTATATTTCATAAATTTTCCTCCAAATAGTCTATTTCGCCACAATATACGTTACGTTTACTGAACACTGAGTGTGCTGGAATTGAACGCTGACAGGAGATGTCGGTGACTATGCACGTCCCCTCACGGGACATCAGATAATACTATATGTCGTGATATAAGTATTCCGATCTGCATTCAAATAATATTTTATATAATAGTATTAAAATATTTATGAAAATTAGGGGAATATTCAAATATTAGATATATTTTTGGTTTCAAGTGTTTGGGGAGTATTACGATTTTTAAAAAATATGTGATATTATGTTATTGATATCGACAATTTTTCAGAAAATCCGTTGCGCTTCCCGCTTGGTGGGGAACACATTTTTCACCGATTTTTGAAGGAGATCGGGTAAGGATACAATGACATGTTCTTCAGCTGAATCAGTACCCACCCGGAGATGCCGCTCAAAAAAAAATATCAGATCTTCTGATATAACTTTCCATATACCGTCTGTCCTTTTCTCTTGCGGTGACGTTCCCCGAGGTCTCCTTCGTAGAATGCAAATTTGGCCTTTTCGCCCTCGCACTCGAGGTCGACGTCTTCCACGTACCGGAATCCCGGCATCATCACGTCGATCGTGCCGAAGACGCAGATCTCACCCTCGACCATCTGGCCGCCGACCCGGCTCTTTGCGTTTCCCTTGATGACGATCTTTCCGCCTTCTGCATGAGTCCCGACATGGACATCAGCATTCCCGTCGATGACGATCTCGCCACCATTCATGAATGTGCCGATGTCGCTCCCGGCATTACCCTTCACATGGATTTTTCCGCCCTGCATTCCGCGCCAGTCACCCCGGTACGCCGCCCCGAGGTAATTGCCTGCATCTCCATCGACGACAAGCTCTCCGCCCTTCATGGCGATACCTGAAAAGGCATCGACATTTCCTTTCACATGGATTTTTCCGCCCTGCATCCAGCCGCCGACATACATATCCGCACTGCCTTCGATCTCGATCTCTCCGGCGCTCATCTTCGTTCCGATGTATTTTAACCGCGAGAGATCTCCTTTGAGAACGATTTTTGTGTCAGCCGGAGTCGCCCCGGGTGCACCCGAAATGTCGAAATACTCGCCGAGTGTCGAAGAGGTCCTGCCCTCATAGACCGGGAGGCTTGCGATCTCTGTCACCTTTTTACCGGCAAATGCATCGGGGGTGATGCTGTCCACCTCCAGGTAGAGGCCGGGCTGGGTTTTCATTGTGAGTGTTACCGTTTCCATCTCCTCATCCCCTCAGTGGGTTGCATCCACCTCGATGATTCTCGGGTTCGGTGCATAGTGGCTCTGGACTTCGTAGTTGCCCTGGTTCACGCTGTAGAATTTCAGGAACTTATCCTGGACATCCCGGACGACCTGCGGGTTGTCATTGACGGTTGGATTGACCCATATCGTCCGCTTGTTTCCGTTGCTGACAATCTCCCCGTCCTTAACGACAGGTACACCCGTCTTAAAGACATAAGCCGCAGCGCTGAATGCCTTCTCGATGGCATCCGGTGTAAATGGCTTCTCCGGGTTCAGGTCATAGAGCACGACGTCCGCATCCATCCCTGGCATCAGTCCGCCATAGATACTTCCGAGACCGAGCGACTTCGCAGGTCCTGCACGGGTCATCTGGGCGATCTCGTACAGACCGAGCTCACGGTCGATTCCGGCGATATTGCTTCCTGAAACGACCTTGTCGCTGTACTTGAAGGCATCGATCTGGGCCTTCCGGGCTTTCTCGCTCATGAGCCACTTGATAACCCGCGGGTACCGGATGAACGGCCCGGCATTCGGGTGGTCGGTGGTGATAAACGTCCGCATCGGGTCTTTGGTGAGCAGCCCCAGCTCAAGCCCGATCGCCCACTGTATCCCGCACACCTTTATGTCCGGGCTGTACACGTAGGGTACGATCCCGGCAGCGGTCTCGAGCTCGACATCCACGTTTGCCCATTTCAGGTGGTTCAGCTCGGTAAGGTGATGTTCGAACGGTCCGTCGGCGGTCATTGTCGTCGTCTCGTCGAGTGTCACGCAGCCGAGGTCGATCGTGAGATTTTTATTCTTATTGACGTAATCTATGACCTCTGGTGCCTTCGACTCGAAATTTCCCCAGTTATCCCCACCGTAGGAGTGGAACTGGAGATGCGTGGAATGAAGGACCTGTTCACGTCCAAACTTGTTCTTCGGCTTTATTCCTTCGGCAAGCTTCAGGGTATCCAGGGTCACCTTGTAGTTGCCCGGGTCGCCCAGGCTGTTCTGGTGAACATGGACCGAATGGGGCAGACCGAGATACTCATTCGTCTCGATCAGTCCTTTGACGATCTGGGCAGGGGTAATATCGAAGTAAGGGACAGGATCGTCGATTGTGAGACAGTTGAGCCCCCAGCCCCACGCCTCCGTTCCACCGGGGTTCACGACCTTAATCGCGAATCCCTTGGTCACTTTCAGCAGCCATGCGGCATAGGCGGCCATGTTCTCGATCTCGTCGTTCTTGAGATACTCGAGAACGAACCAGTTATTGCCAAAGACCGGGAATGCACCCTCGTCGATGATAGGGGTATCCTTGATCTCTTCATGGACATGCCGTGCGTACAGCGGCGGCATCGCTGCTTCCATCGCGACGGTGTAACCCATCCGGGCATAATCATACCCGGTCTTGAATGTGGTTGGAATGGAGAATCCGCCGGCCATCCTGGTGGTCCCGGTCCCTTTCCGGTATGCCACCTGGAGTTTATCTTCGGGCCGGTAGTTTCTTCCTTCGTTGACTTTCGGACCCGCAATATGGGCATGGATCTCCACCGCACCAGCCATGACCGTCTTTCCTGCTGCATCGATCGTCTTTGCCTTGCCGGAAAGAGCGGAACTCTCTACGATTTTGCCATCCTTTATGGCGATATCTTTCTTGTCACCCTTGATCCCTTGGACCGGATCAAAGACAAACCCGTTCTTGACGAGGTATTCCGACATCCTTATACCCCCTGCATTGCGGTAACCCGGTCGCGGACACGGGTCAGGAACTCCACATCCGTAAGCATTCCTTCGGGCGGATCAACGACCTTGCGTGCCTCGATCGGCACATTATCCATCCGATAGCAGTTGCCTCCGACCTCAACCCCGACAAATGCAACCGGTACATGCAGCTTTGACACTTCAGTGGTGGGCGTGATATGCGGATCGATAGCGACAGAGGGCAGCTTGGAGATCTGTTTTACCGAGCTGATCGGGAAGTGGGCACCGGGGTCGCTGCCGATCACGAAGACCGCGTCCACTTCGCCTCTCCGGAGGAGGTCATTGGAACTGCTGTCACCGGGGTTGTACCGGGCAAATCCCCGGGATAAATCCACACAGTACGGGAAGCCGAACTGCCAGCCGAGTACCTGGCCGGAACCGGTGACATTATAATGACCACGCATCGCAATGATGCTGAATTTTGTATATTCGTTCATATCCTTGGTAACCATGATCGCTTCATCGATGTTGTGATTTTTGCCAAGCGACTGTGTTACCCCCATCCCGAAGAAGATGACTCCGAACCGGCCGCTCTTGAGCATCTCCACGGCTTCGTATATCTTTTCCTTCGGAATGCCGGCTACTATATCAGGCAGGGTTTCGCCCCGGATTGCAACACGGAAGGCATCGAGAAGTTCATAGTCACGTCCCTGCTCTATCTGCAGGTGAATATCCGCCATCTTTGCGGTATCTGTGTTTCTCGGGTCGACCACGACCAGTTTCCGGTTTTTATGTCCTTTGTTTACAAAGAAGCCCCGCGGGAAGATAGAATACCGGGCCATATGGCGCGGATGTGCATGAGTAGGGTTGGACCCCCAGAAAATGATGCGGTCAGCACGGTTTTTAACCTCTCCCAGTGTGCAGCTCGGGATCCCCACGTCCTGAATTGCGAGCAGGGATGAGCCGTGACACACCGTCGCAGTGTTATCCACGACGGCCCCGACCTTCTCCGCGATCTCGTGACCGATACTCTGGGCATCGCAGCTCGTCGAGCTCCATCCATACATGAGCGGCTTTTTCGATTTTACCAGCATCTGTGCGGTATATTCGACCGCTTCATCATAGGATACTTCCTTGTACGAACCGTCCGGCTGCTGCATCCGGGGACGCGTAATCCGGTCAGTTGCCTGGGAATGAAGGAACTTCGACGCACCGATCACGCATGCATTATAGACATCTTCGATCTTTTTGCCGTCGTCGGAGACAACGATCTCCAGATCATCGCAAAGAGTCCCGCAGAACGGGCAAATTACATCGGGTACTGTCTTTGACATCAGATCTCACCTCTGCACTTCTTCTGGACCAGTTCTATGGAATTCAGCACGGGTTCATTCATTGCAACTTCCACCTCGATAGGAGTTCCCTTGAAGGTAGGCATACCGGTGGAATAGGTGTTCGGGTTGACGACCGAATTTGCCCAGGGCCCCATCGGGATGTAACCGAGGCCGGGATGCGGCCCCTGTGTCGTCTCGATCGCCTTTACCACCACACTTCCGAACTCACTGGTAACCCGCACATTGGTATTGCGCCAGGCACCCAGTTTCCGGAAGTCTGCGATATCCAGCTCGATGATGCCGCACGCTTTTCGATAGGCATCTTTCTCCTTACCGCCCTCCATGGCGACGCCCTGCTGGATCGAGCGCCCCGAAATAAGATTCAGCGAAATTTTAGCCACGCTCCTTTCCTCCCTTATCTGGTCAGATCGGGGAGCGGGCTCGGGCCGAGATCGCGGACGGTCTTGATCACATCATCAACCACTTTTGCCCACTTCGCTCCCTCAGATGCCGATACGAATGTCATCCGGAGCCGCTTATCTTCAAGACCAATGTTCCTCAGGAGGCTCTTTAAGATGAACATCCGTTTTGCGGCTTTATAGTTCCCTTCAAGATAATGACAGTCCCCGAAATGGCACCCGGAGACGAGAACACCATCTGCACCATCACTGAACGCCTTCAGGATGAAGAGCGGGTCGACACGACCGGTGCACATGACACGGACGATCCGGATGTCCGGCTGATACTGGGTCCGGGCACTTCCGGCCAGGTCTGCACCGGCATAAGAGCACCAGTTGCAGACGATACCGAGGATTTTGGGTTTCCACTCTGGATCTGCCATTACTTCGCACCTCCCAGGAGGAAAGCGTCAATCTGTGCCACGATCTGCGGGGTTGCAAAGTGCTGCATCCATATTGCGCCACCCGGGCAGAATCCGCCGCAGGTACCACAGCCTTTGCATTTAGCCTCCGTGACCTGCATCACTTTTCGTCCGTCTTTCTCGACGAGGGAAAGCGCATTGTACGGGCAGAGGTTCACGCACATACCACATCCGGCACATTTCTCCTCCATACACTGGGCGAAGTAGGGTTCGAGCTCGACTTCCCCCCGCTGGATCGGGATACTTGCCGCCGATGCGGCTCCCTCCGCGGAGGCGACGGTATCGGGGATATCCTTCGGTCCCTGGCAGACACCGGCAAGGAATACTCCGGCCGTGGTTGTTCCGCAGGGGTTCAGCTTGGGGTGTGCCTCCATGAGCCATCCGTCCATGGAACAGGAGACCCCGAAGAGTTTCCTGGTCCGGTCCGTATCCGAGGAAGGCTGGACTGCGGCAGCAAGCACCACAAGGTCAGCATCGAGCCTCATCGGACGGTCGAGGAGCGTGTCGTCTGCGATGACGGTGAGATTCTTGCTCTCTGCATCCTCGAGGATATTCGATACCCGGCCACGGATGAATTTCGCTCCTTCATCCTGGATCCGGTAATAGAACTCCTCGTACATCTTGCCGAATGACCGGATATCCATGTAGAATATATATGGTTGTACACCCGGGATCTTCTCGATGATCTGGTGTGCATGCTTCAGGGAATACATGCAGCAGAACCGGGAACAGTATGGTTTTCCGACTCCGGTGTTGTCACGGGACCCTGCACAGAGGATGAACGCGACCTTCTTCGGAGTCACCCCATCGCTCGGGCGGACCAGGTGGCCGCCGGTCGGTCCGGATGCACAAATGAGCCGCTCGAATTCAAGGCTCGAGATCACATTATCGAACTTCTTGTACCCCCATTCATCCTTCTTCTCGATGGGGAAGATGTCATAGCCGAGTGCCAGGATGGCGGTCCCGACCTTGACTTTAACGAACGAATCCTCCTGCTCGAGTTCGATTGCCTTCTTGTCGCCGCAGGCGGTGACACAAAGGCCGCACTTTATACAGGAGTCCTTGTCGACGGTATAAATGAGCGGGACAACCTGTGGGTGGTTGATATAAATCGCCTTCCGCGGCTTCATCCCCATCTCAAACTCGTTCGGCTGGATCACCGGACATACCGGGTCACAGTCACCGCAGCCGTTGCAGCCACCTCCAACGATGCCCTTAGCTTCCGCCTCTGCCGGGGTGAGCACACCGCGGGCTTTCTTCCGGAGTGTCACATCGAAATTACCGATATACCCCTCCACAGAGTCTACCTCGGTATAGGTCATGAGCTCGATGTTTTCCGACCTTCCGACATCCACCATCTTCGGGGTGAGGATACACTGGGAACAGTCCAGGGTCGGGAAAGTCTTGTCCAGCTGGGACATGCGTCCGCCGATCGTCGGGCTCTTTTCGATCAGATAGGTCTTGATGCCTGCATTTGCAAGATCGAGTGCCGCCTGCATACCGGCGATACCTGCACCGACCACCATTGCCGCCCGTTCTACGGGGACAGCCTTCGGAATCAGGTCCTCAAGCAGGGAGGCCTTGGCAACCGCAATCCTTACGGCGTCCTTTGCCTTATCTGTGGCGCCCTCGCGGTCATGCATATGTACCCAGGCGTTCTGCTCACGGATATTGGCCATCTCAAAGCGGAAAGGGTTGATACCTCCTTCCTTGGTTGCGGTCCTGAATGTCGGTTCATGGAGCCGGGGAGAACATGCCGCAACAACCGTGCCAGTGAGGTTATGTTCCTTTATTGCGTCCTCGATGATCTTCTGACCGGGGGTCGAACAGACATACTGGTAATTTGCCACGAAGGCTACATTCGGGAGTGTCTTCGCATAATCCTGGACAGCATTGATGTCGATCGAACCCGCGATGTTCGTTCCACAGTGACAGATGAAGACACCGATCCGCGCCTCTTTCGTATCCGGAGACCGCTTTATTGCCGGTGCCGCTTTCGCTTTCACTTCCGCCTTTTGTTCCTTCTTCGATGCAGTTGATTCTTTCTTTGATTTTTTCGCTTCGGCCATTTTCGTCTCCTCCATCACAGGATCTTCTGCAGGAACGGCTCGCAGCTGATCGCATGGAGATCCAGTGCAAGTTCCTGCGGGGTCATTCCCTGGGCGAGCCCGAGCAGTTCATTGTAGTGCAGGACGGGAAGGTCATAGCTCACGCCAAACTTTTCCTTTATTTCAATCTGTCCGCGGTCGAACTGAAGCTGACAGAACGGACAGATATCAGTGAGTGCATCGATGCCCATCTTGGACAGCGTGATCAGTTTCTCGTTGGCAATATCGAGTGCGTGAACAATATCATAACCGCGGACACCACCACCGGCGCCACAACAGAGCATCTTGTTCCGGTATTCCACCGGCTCTGCGCCGAGGGCCGCGACCATCTCTTCGATCCAGACCGGGTGCTCTGTGGTTCCGAAGTGACGCTCTTTCCGGGGTTTCATCAGGTGGCAGCCATAATGCACCGCGATTCGGGTGCCCGTGAGCGGGTTCGTCACACTGTCCCGGATCTTTTTAACACCGACGATCTTCGGGTCGTATAAGAGTTCTGCAAGGTGGTAGACCTCAATGGAGCCCTTATATTCCATATCGATCTCTTTCAGTACCTCATTGACCCCGTCACGAAGCTCTTCGTTGTGCTTGAGTTTATGGTTCACTTCCCAGATGGACTTATAGCAGCCATTGCAGATCAGAGCGATATCCTTCTTCATCTGTTCCGCAAGCACGATATTCCGGGCAGCCATCGCATACCATACATTCAGGTCAATCGATCCAAACGCACCTGGTGCGGGGCAGCAGCTGGCGCCCTCGAGGTCCAATAATTTGATCCCGAGCTTCTCCGAGGTCCGGTACGATGCCGCTTCGGAGCCGGGGTACCGGTTGGGTGCGATGCATCCGAGATAAAACGCGTATTCGTGCATCAGCATTCACCCCTCTCGTTCCTTAACAATTCTGTCTGCATTCTTCTTCAGCTCGAAATGATCAAGGATCTTCTGGATACCCTTGATATAATCGGGTCTCCCGTGTGTTGTCGGGGGGTCTGCGGGAAGACCGAGTTTCACGCGTGCCGCCCTGTTGACATCATTGTTCGGCACGCCATGGCCCGTGGTATAAATCGCCTGTACCGTCTTCAAGAAATTGACCGGTATGATATCGCGCTTGAATGCGAGATTCCTCATGGCCATGATCACATCGGTTGGTGCGATATCCCTCGGGCACCGGTCTGTACAGCTGTAACAGGTTGTGCAGAGCCAGAGGTCCGGGTCAACAAGTGCTTCATTTTCGAGCCCGAGCAATGCTCTCCGGACAAACTTACGGATTCTATAGGAGCTTCGGGGTGCAGAAGGACATGATGCGGTACAGGTCCCGCACTGGTAGCACATGTGTGGAATGGTCATCGAGATCTTTTCCACGGTCTTCGTGAACGCGGGGTTCGAGTCCTCATCGTATAAATTGCGGTCCTTCAGTTTGTTTTCGAGTGCTTCAGGGTAACCTTTGGTTTTTGCCATGTCTCATTCCTCACGCCTTCTCCGTAACCTTGAGTTGCACCTCTCCCGGCGTCTCTTCTTTCACCTTGGAAGTCCGGGGTGTGCAGAGCTTCTCTTTGATCTTATTGTACAGATCCGTCTCTTTACCGGTGATTCGAATGCCTGTCCGGTGAAGGAGAATGATATCCTCACCTGGACATGCATTCACGCACGCACCACAAAGAATACAGAGATCTTTGTTCACCGCAATGGTCGGCTCTATCTGGCCTTTCATCTCGGCTGCCGGTTTGGAGCTCGGGAGGTAAATGGCATTTGCAGGACAGATCTCTACGCAGGTGGAACAGCCACCGGGGCATTTTTCCGCATGGAATTCGATATCGCCCTCAAAGATCTTTTCAACGGTGATCGCCTCGGTCGGGCAGTTCCGGGAGCACCAGGTGCAGGTACAACAGAGATCCTTGTCGATGTCGACTTTACCGGGCATCTTGTCGCTCTCGATCTGCCGTTCGACGGTGATACATTCCTCCGGGCACATCTCGACACAGACCATGCATGCATCGCATTTGCTCTCATCCCAGACGACTTCTCCCTGAATATTTCCGGATTCGGCTGTGAACTCCTTGTGTTTCACATCGATCGCCGGGCAGAGTGCTCCACAGATCCCGCAGAGCGTGCATTTCTCCATATCCACCTTGAATGTGGTTTTGCTGGTCAGTGCCGTCTGCCGGTCCTTGGCGCCTTCAGCAGCGCCTTCGAACTCGGGGACATTTCTGATGATCGCATCACGCGGGCAGACCTCGTCACAGATGGTGCATTTCACGCATTTTTCGTCGCTGATTTCTGCAACGATATTGTACTGTGGGAATCCCTCCTTCTCGATAATGGGAAGGCGTTCCTCGTTATCCACTTTGAGCGTCAGTGCATTGAACGGGCACATGATTACACAGACGCCACAGTAAACGCATTTTGTCTCATCGATATCGACCGGAGCCGCATATTCGACCACTCCCCGCTTGGTTGCCCCGACGAGCCCGAGGGCAATCGCATCTTCAGGGCATGCCTCAACGCAGACCCCGCACCCCGTGCATACCTCTGCGTTCAGAATCAGGTCTGAAACTTGCTGGAGAAGCCGCTGCTCTCCGGTAACATTCACACCTTCCCGTTTCTTGGAATATTTAGGATAAATCGTTGTCATGCAGGTACCTCACATTCCTTCACGCTCATTCATCACACCTTTGCCTCTGACATCACGGAACCACGACCTTCCAGCCGGATGACATCATGTGGACATGCTTCGACGCATACACCGCACCCCGCGCAGAGCTCTGACTTGAAATCAATCACCATGGATTTTCCATGGCGTACCTTGTAGATCTTCTCATTTGTGACAGGATCTATGGTATAGAGTTCAAGCGCATCGACAGGACATGCGACCACACAATTACCGCAGCCAGTACAACGTTCCATGTTTACGTGCACTGCAAATGCCATGTTTTTATCACGCACCAGATTGGATCGATTAAAAAATCGACTAAAGAAGAATGGTTAACTAATGTAGATAAACTCTTCTGATTTCTCCCTGTTATGACGGCAATTTGGGCGGGTATGATTAATTATTTGTTTTTATTTAGTAAATAAGTTAACTGAAATACCATAAAATACGCCGGAGACCCCTGCGTTCATCAGGTGCTTTCATTCATTTCAGTCATAGAATAAAAATCTGTTGGTCTTTTCCTTCTTTTTGTAAAGGAGGGTTATATAGTTGTCTTTTGTGAAATTATTACGTAATATCTAGGTACTCGGGAAAAAAATCGGGAAATCTTTTAGATTATTTTCGTCATTCCTGAATCCTGTCGTCCCTTCATTTCCCTATTCTAATCCCCGTTTTTATCCGCGTATGGTTAATGCTTTGATATTGACATAACTGGATTCTCACTCGGGAGACGGGTAGATTAACGGTACGATTTCTGGTTCGATTCCGGATCGGGTTGAATTCCGCGGTCTCATTCCGGAAAAACTGCAATTGGTTTTCGGCAAAACCGGGATAGGGGTATGATCCTGTTATTGATCCACACCCCGGATATTTCTGCAAAGAATATGGAGAACCGGGATTCGTCAGGGGATTTTCGGGTTTTCACTTTTTTTTATTTTCTCGGGTTTGATCCATCCGGAGTCCGCTAGGAGAATCGCAATAAGAAAAAGTTATTTTCATCGCTTACCGTACCTCCTGATGAAACGAGGTTGTGAAATGGAACTAAACGGTGTACCGATTGATGATACCTACGCTGAAGCATTTCCGATATGGATTTCGAGGGTCATTATCACTGCAGTAACAGAAGAATGGGCCTACAGGGCCGCAACTGAAGCGACAGGATTTGCGACATCTGCGATCGGCTGTCCGTGCGAGGCAGGAATTGAGAGTATGCTCAGCCCGGATGAGACCCCAGATGGAAGGCCCGGGGTATCAATCCTCATATGCACGGCCAAGAAGAAAATGAAGGAACAGCTCATAGAAAGAATTGGAGAGTGTATTTTTACCGCTGCCACAACGGCGGTATTTGACGGTCTTCCGGAAGCAGAAGAAAAAATACCTGTGAAATTACACTTCTTCGGGGATGGATATGAATACAAGAAGGAACTGGGGGGACGACAAGTCTGGGCGGTGCCTATCATGTCCGGAGAATACATCGGTGAGGAAGAGTTCGGGATTATGAAGGGTGTTGCAGGGGGCAACTTCTTTGTGATGGGGGAGAATCAAATGGCTGCACTAATGGGTGCCCAGGCAGCGGTCGATGCAATAGGTTCTGTTTGTGGAGTAATAACGAGTTTCCCCGGAGGCATCGTAGCCAGCGGCTCGAAGGTGGGTTCGAACAAATATAAATTCATTCCTGCGAGCACAAATGAAAAATACTGCCCAACCCTTCGTGATAAGGTCCCGGACAGCAAGGTGCCGAAAGGGGTGAATGCGATGTTCGAGATAGTTATCGATGGTCTGGATGAGAGCTGCGTATCAGAGGCGATGGCAGAGGGAATCAGGGCGGCAGTCATGGTACCGGGAGTCAAATACATCAGTGCAGGAAATTTTGGAGGCACTCTCGGGCCATTTAAATTCGAACTGCATAAAATCCTTTAATTTTATTTCTGCACCATTTCGATTTCTTTAAATATCTCATTACCGATTATTCTGTTAACGATAATTTCGGCGACAAAATTTTCCCTTCAGGGGGCATTCGAATTATCAGATCGGAGTATCGGGTAAACGGAAAGGCGGCGATATATGGCGAATATCCCTGATCCCTATCTCATTCGCTATCCGCAGATTGTGGCAGTTGCTGATGAGGCAGATGCCCGGATTGAGCTCATCGAATTTTTCGAATGTACCGGCGGGGCGATGTGGTCAAAGTACCACTACATTCAGAGTCCACTGGTCGAGTCGGTGCGGCATGTCGGGGGGACCATCCGGTATATGCTGAAAACGGGAGCGGTAGATCTCGCACTGGAGGGATCCCGATTCCCTGCAGGGATATCGGGGGCCTCTGTCAGCAACGACGAGATCATCATCAGCTATATCGGCATCGGCGGGGGTGGCGTCGGTGCTGCGGGATGCAGGGCAAATGCGGGGGGTGTGCTCCGGTGCGAAAGCGACCCTTCAGGGGGAGGACGACAGGCTGGTGCAACGATCTGGCTTCCAAGGCAGACACGGGTCCTGATCGGGATCGATGACACGGATACCCCTGAACAGGGAGCTACCTGGACGCTGGTGCATAATATCGCGAAGGCAGTGGAAGATTGTGCGACCCGTTATCTCTCGCACACTATTGTACAGCTCTATCCCGTGCCGTACCGGACCAAGAACTGCGTCAGTCTGGTATGTGAATTCGCTTCATCCGACCCCCTGACGCTTATAGAACGGTTTCGACAGCTCCTGGAACGGTATACCCTGTCAGACGAGACGGGTATGGCGGTGTTCAGCGGTTTCGATCCGTCTTTTCTGTATCCATTTGGAAGGAAAGTGAAATGTGGAGAAATCTCCCGGGATCTCCTGATGGAGATACGGGACCCGAGACTCCGCATCATGATGAATGGCCGCGGTATTATCGGGGCGGTCGCGGCAATACCGTTCTATACCCGGTATGAGGAGGCGCTTGCACTGTGCGATGGGTCGAGCTGAAAGCGGCGCTGCTCTCCCGGGGGACGGCCCGCCTGACCGGTGCGCCGGCAGATGCATATATAGCCCGCTCCGCGGCCGGCCCCGGGGCGGGAGGTTCAGGATCGGTTTTTTTTTCCCTGGACAACCGGTGCGTACGCCTTGCCGTAGATCCGAACAGCAGTATTCTCATCAACCATCAGGGATGCGGAAAGGCAGTGCTCGTTATGGACGGGAATACGTGGTATGGCAGGCTGGAACCAATCGGTCTCCATTGTCCCCGACAGGCATACATCACGATAAGCGGCAGCTGCATCTACCATTGCCGGTACTGCCCTGTCCCGGCACAGGGAGGAAGGAGGAAATCAGTGAATGAGATAGTGGAGATGGTCAGTGTGGCGAAGGATCGCATCGATGCTATCGCTATTACGAGTGGTGTCGCGACAGCGATCCGGGAGGAGGAGGTGTACATGATTTCGGTGATAAAAGCACTCATTCCACTGGGCATCCCGATGGGGGTATCGATATACCCTACACCGGAGACTCCCCGCCTTCTCCATGAACTGGGGGTCGTGGAGGTCAAATTCAACCTCGAAACGGCGACCCCGGAACTCTTTACACGCCTCTGCCCCGGTCTTGACCGGGACCTGATGTGGCTGGTACTGAAAGAATCGGTGGATCTCTTCGGTCGGGGGCATGTCTTCTCCAACGTGATCATTGGACTCGGGGAATCCGACGAGGAGATGCGCTCCTGCATACGCGCCCTGACGGCCATCGGGGTGATTCCGGTGTTGCGACCCCTGAACCCCGCGGCCGAACTCTCGGGATTTTCGCGTCCTTCACCAGAACGGCTGATGCGGCTTGCGGATTTCCACCAAAGAGCGCTTGAAGAGGCAGGACTGGATCCCTGTCAGGCAATTTCGATGTGCACCGCCTGTACCGGGTGCGACCTGGTACCCGGGAGGGATATTCCATGAGAGGAGAGGAGGCGATCGCAGAGGCGCTCATGATCTCTGCCGATCGTTGGTACAGTGTCCCGGGGTTTCCTATCACGGGTCTCGGTGATCGGGTGGGTGCAGAAATGGTCATCAATGAGAAGACAGCGCTTGAGTATGCGCTCGGAGATTCTCTTACGGGACGAAGAGCGGCCATCATTGTCAAGAATGTAGGGTTGAATGCATGTGCCGACCCGCTCCTGCAGGCGACGGCACAGGGGCTCATCCGCGGGGTCGTTATTGTTGCGGGGGACGATCCCGATGCACAGGGATCCCAGACCGCCCAGGACTCGCGATACTACGGAGAACTCGGGGAACTACCGGTGATAGAACCGGACGTAAGAACCTGTTATACGGGTGTGGAAGCGGCGTTCCAGGCATCGGAGCAGTTTTCACGTGTTGCGATAGTGCGCATCACCCCGGGGATCCTCGGTACGGTCGTCGATCGGCATCCCGTCGAACGGCAGGATCGGAATGGCAGGTTGTCCGACCGATCATGGACAATGCAGGGGCGGGTGACAGCCGCTGAAGAACTGTACCGGACGATGTTCACCTGGTCTTCCCGCTCTCCCCTGAACCGGTGGGAGGGGGATCCGGCAGGGGTAGGTGCGGCAGAAGGAAGGACCCGGATCGTGACGGTTCACCCCATGCCGGAGCAGGCTGCCGGAATACCGGTGGTGCATGAATCCGGGCGGAGTTTTGTCCGGGACCACCGGGGGCTTCCGCCCCCGGAACCGCAAAAAAGCCCGGAAAAACGGAAGGACAGAGGATATTACCGGACCTTCTGTGCATCGTGTCCGTTCAGACCCCTGCTGGATATCCTCAAAGAAACAGATATTCAGGTGATCTGTGATGCGGGGTGTTCGGTGCTCGCGATGACCCCTCCCTATGAAATGGGCGTGGCCAGTTACGGGATGGGTGCGAGTATCGCCGTTGCCGCGAGAAGCACGGGGGTTGCTCTGATTGGTGACTACGCTATTCTCCATTCGGGAATAAACGCACTTATTGACGTATATGAGAAGAGAATTCCCCTGTTATGTATCGTGATGAAGAACCGATGTACAGCAATGACCGGAAAGCAGCCGATCCCGGATTCGATCCCTTATCTTGCCTGGGCAAAACCGGTCATCTGTGATGCGGATGACGAGGGCCGGCTGCGGATGGTCATCAGACGCCCTGAAATGCCGGGAACCGTGATCGTAGAAGGCGAGTGTCCTGTCGGGGCCACGCACGCATTCGTGGAATGTTAACCGGGGTTCGTGGAATGAACAGGAATTGCATGGGGGAAACCTGAAATGAAGCCGTGGAATATTGAGATCTGTGATGTAACGTTGAGAGACGGTGAACAGACTCCGGGGGTGTCGTTCACCTGTGAGGAGAAAGTGAAGATCGCCGGAGTGCTGGACGAGATCGGAATCGACGTCATCGAGGTGGGATTTCCGGTCGTTTCTCCGTACGAAAAACACTGCGTGACAGCGATCGCTCACCTGGGACTGGATGCCCGCATCTGCTGCCTTGCCCGTGCACGAAAAGTGGATGTGGAGCAGGCGATCGACTGTGACGTCGGGATGGTGAGCATCTTCATCGCTACATCTGACCTCCATATCCGGCATAAATATAAGAAACCCCGCGAACAGGTGGTTGGTGAAGCGCTGGAACTGATCGAATTCGCGCACGATCATGGTGTGGAGGTACGGTTCGCGGCCGAGGATGCATCCCGGACCGACCCTGTCTTCCTCGGGGAAGTGTACCGGCAGGGGCAGGAATACGGCGCCGACCTGCTTTCTTTCGCCGATACCGTCGGATGCCTTACGCCCCTGGATATGTACCGGATCATGCTGGAACTGGTCTCCGCTCTCGATCGACCGCTCTGTGCACACTGCCACAACGATATGGGATGTGCGACGGCAAACACGATCACCGCCGCAGAGGCCGGGGCGTTCCAGCTGCATACAACGGTAAATGGTATCGGGGAACGTGCCGGCAATGCAGCGCTCGAAGAGGTGCTGGTCGCTGTCAGGATGCGTGGCGGAGTGGACCGGTATGATCTTTCTTATCTCACGGGTCTTTCACGGCTTGTCGAAGAGTATTCCGGGATACGGATTGCCAAGACCAAACCGGTCGTCGGTGAACATGCCTTCTCGCACGAGAGCGGGATCCATATCGCGGCAATCCTCGAAGATCCATCCACCTATGAATATATCCCCCCTGAACTCGTAGGAGGCGAACGCCGGTTTATCCTTGGAAAACATACGGGAAAGAAGGCGCTCGAATATGTGGTCTCGACCCTCGGATATCAACTTGATGAAAAGCAGATATGCCGGGTTCTTGACGAAGTAAAGGAGCTTGGGGAGAGTAAATGCGGGATAACTCCCGATACGCTCACCGCCCTTATACGCCATGTACAAAAGGAGCAGATCGGATGAGCACTCTTTCGGAACGGATCCTCTGCGGCACGGCAGGCGAGTATGTGGACCGGCATGTCGACCGTGCGTACGTGCATGACGGAACAGGGGTGCTGACCCTGGATGCATGGCGGAGATTGGGAGAGATGCCCGTGGCTTATCCGGAACAGTGTGCAATCATCTTTGATCACATCGTTCCGGCAAATACTGCCACGACAGCGATACTGCAAGCGGAGCTCCGTGAATTTGCCTCCTGTACCGGTATCCGGTTCTCTGAAATCGGTGGCGGGATCTGCCACCAGGTCATGAGCGAGGGAGAGGTGCTGCCCGGTGAGGTGGTGGTGGGCGCCGATTCCCACACCTGCACCCTCGGGGCCTTCGGTGCGTTTGCAACCGGTGTCGGGGCGACGGACATGGCCGCAATCTGGGCATCAGGCTCCACCTGGTTCCGGGTTCCCGAGACACTCGCGATCCGGCTGTTGGGGAGGCTCACGGCTCCGGCCGAGCCAAAGGATCTCGCCCTAAAGTACGTCGGGCTCCTTGGGATGGATGGCGGGGCATACCGGGCGCTCGAATTCGTGGGGGAAGGCGTGGAGAGCATATCGATGGACGGCAGACTCACCCTGTGTAACCTGGCGGTTGAAACCGGTGCGAAGACCGGGCTCTTTTACGCGGACGGCACGACATGCCGGTATCTCGAGAGGTACGGGCAGACAATCCAACCCCAGGTCCCACAGGACTGCTGTTATGAGCGTGAGTATCCGATCGAGTGCAGCGAGATCGTTCCTCTGATTGCCATCCCGCCGCGGGTGGATACCATTCGTCCCGTAAGCGATCTAGCAGGTCTCGGAATCGACCAGGTTCTGGTGGGAACGTGCACAAACGGCCGCTTTGAAGATCTTGAGCGATTTGCACGGATCGTCCGGGGCAGGAAGGTTGCAGTCAGAACAATTGTTGCACCCGCCTCCCGCGAAATTCTGGAGAACGCAATCCGAACAGGGGTACTCGCCGATATCGTTGCAGCAGGCTGCACGATCATCACCCCGGGCTGCGGACCCTGTCTCGGTGCCCATGCAGGGGTGATCGGGGAGGGGGAGATCTGCCTTTCCACGGCAAACCGGAATTTCCGGAACCGGATGGGTGTCGGAGGGGATATATACCTCTCGTCGGTCGCCACCGCAGCGGCGAGCGCTTTGACCGGGGAAATCACCGAACCGGAGGTTTGCTGATGCGGATGGAAGGAACGGCGATCTGCCTCGGGCCGGATATTGATACCGACCAGATCATTGCCGGGCGGTATCTCAGGACGAAGGATCGGCGGATATGGGCTCTGCACGTCTTTGAAGATCTCGATCCGGGTCTTGCAAACCGCCTGGATGGTGCCGTGATCATCGCCGGGAAAAACTTCGGCTGTGGGTCCTCACGTGAACAGGCTGCAATCGCCCTGAAAGAGGCGGGACTCAGGGGCGTTATTGCGCCGAGCTTCGCCCGGATATTTTTCCGGAATGCGATTAACATCGGGCTTCCCCTTGCCGAATGTTCCTGTTCCTGCGTTGAGGGGGCGTTCTTGAGCGCCGACCTCGGTTCAGGAATTGTCGAACTGAACGGGGAACGTTACCGAATCCGGCCACTATCGCCCCGTATGCTCGAAATTCTCACATCCGGAGGGCTGGTGGAATACTGGAGGGAGAGAGGGTGATCTTTCCGCGAGAGTGTAAGGAGGTCGGCTATGCTTCGACAAAACCCTGTGGAGACCGGACGTATTTCCTCTCGAGGTACCTGATCCATGAGACCCCTGCCGGAGATGAGATCCTCGAGGTAGAGCCTGACCCTGCCGGGACGGGATTGATGCGGGACCTGATCAGAACCCGGGTGATTGCCACCGCTGGGGATGTCCACCGGCATCCTGAAAAGGTGAACCTGTATGACCGTGCGCGTCTCGTACGGATTGCGTCCGAAAGCGGGTACAGGTGCACGATATTTTCCGGACGGGATGAACATACTACGTTTGTGCTTGATTCCGATCTCTCCTCTTTCCTTACGGTCCACGTCTATGATAATTTTCCCCCGCTGCCGGCCCTCTCGTCCGCCATCTGCGAACAGGAGGCGTGCGGGCTATACGGGGAACTCGACATTCTCTTCGAACATCATGTGCAGGATGTCGGAAGGAGGGCCGCCGACGTCTTCCCCTGCAGGGCTGCCGGCTTCTCGCGGACGCTCGACGCGGACCGGATGCAGGGGGGGGAGCGCATGGCAGGGTGCCTGACCGGGGCCCAGCTGTATCGTGAATGTTACGACGGGGAATTCACTCTGGAGGATATCTGCCCGGTCTCTTCGGTAATGTCAGAGCCCTTCATCACCCGCTGCTGCCGAAGCGAGCGTGAAGGGACAGGGATCCACCATGGGCGGTTCGGTACGATCGTTCACTGGGGTGCCAGTCCATGTACAATTCTCCGGGCAGTCCACGAGGTGGTTCGGGGGTGGAGGGAGCATGCAGATCGCGGTCGTTGAGGGGGACGGTATCGGCCACGAAGTGGTACCGGTCGCACGGGATCTGCTTGCCGTGATGAGACCCGATTTTGAGTTTTTCCAGGTGGAGGTCGGGTTCGGACGGTGGGAGCGCGATGGTCACGCGATCACCGATGAAGACATCCAAATGCTGGGATCCGCGGATGCAATCCTGTTCGGGGCGGTGACGACCCCACCCACTCCCGAATACCGGAGTGTGGTGGTTCAGATCCGGAAGGCACTCGATCTGTTCGCGAACGTCCGTCCTGTATCAGGGGACGATGTGGATCTGGTGATCGTCCGGGAAAATACCGAAGGGCTCTATACGGGGATCGAGACGATCGAGCCGGACCGGGCGACCACCCTCAGGGTGATAACCCGGAAGGGAACCGAGCGGATTGCCCGGTATGCCTGCGGTCTTGCCAGGCACCGGATGCACCTGACGATCGGTCACAAAGCGAATGTTCTCAAATCCGATCTGTTCTTCCGGGGTATCTGCCTGGAGGAGGCAAATCTCGCTGACGTTCCCTGCGGGGAATGTCTCATCGATGCACTCTGCCTGGACGTTCTCCGCCATCCCCGGGCGTATGACGTGATCGTTACGTCGAACCTTTTTGGGGATATCCTCTCGGATGTCGCGGCATATCTGGTAGGTGGTCTGGGCATGCTCCCGAGCGCCAATATCGGTGATCGGCATGCCCTCTTTGAACCTGTACACGGGAGCGCCCCTGACATCGCAGGAAGGGACCTTGCAAATCCTGTCGCTGCGATACGGAGTGGAGCGATGCTTCTCCGCCATCTTGGGGATGACGGGTCGGCAAGAATGGTCGAGGACGCAGTCACAAAAACGCTTGCGCGTGGAGTAAAAACATGCGATATAGGTGGAAACGCAGGCACAAGGAGATTCGGGCGTGAGGTCCGCGATACATTGGCTTCAATGAAGCGACCCGGATAAGGAACCATACCCTCATTGAACATCGGGATACCCGGGTGTTATTAAGGCGGAGTACAAAAAATGCCTCTGACAACGGAAGAGGTTTCCCATGGTGAAAGTCGGTGTGCATGTCTCCATCGCGGGTTCGATCGCAAAGGCAGTGGACAGGGCTGGAGAAATCGGGTGTGACACATTCCAGATCTTTTCCCGTAATCCCCGCGGATGGCAGTCCAAGCCGCTCTCCGAAGAGGATACTGCACGATTCCGGGATAACCTGGATCGGTCCGGAATCTGGCCGCCGGTCGATCATATGCCTTACCTTCCGAATCTTGCGACGGAAACCCCGGAGCACTATGAAAAGACTGTGATGACACTCACCGAGGAGCTTGTACGGTGCGAGCGGCTGGGAATTCCATACCTGGTGACACACCTCGGGCACTACCATGCCGGGGGTATCGGGCAAGGCCGCGAACGGGTTATCGCCGCCATTAACGCCGCACTTACGGAAGTGGAAAACCCGGTCGTGCTTCTCCTGGAAAACACCGCTGGCGAGAAGAACGGGGTTGGGAACCGGTTCGAGGATATCAGGTCGGTGATCGAGGGAATAACTGACCAGAAGCGAATAGGGGTCTGTTTCGACACCTGCCATGCATTCGGTGCGGGATACGAACTCCGGACGGAGAAGGGGCTTGAACTAACCCTTGCCCAATTCGAGGCTGCAATCGGTATCGGTAAGATGAAAGCAGTTCACTGTAACGACTCCAAGGGCGACCTCGGGAGCGGCCTTGACCGCCATGAGCATATCGGTCTCGGCTTCATCGGAGAGGAAGGGTTCCGGACTATTCTCCATCATCCTGTCTTCCGGGATCTCCCGCTCATCTGTGAGACGCCTGTGGATGCCCGTCGGGGTGATAGCGGGAACATCCGGAAGGTCCGGGAGCTTGCCGGTCCTTTAAAGTAAATTAAAATCCGGCGAGAAATTCCCGGAGAATCACCTCGCAGAGCCGGTTGCTCTCTGCCAGATAATGCTCCGAATCCCCGATGATGACCGCCTGCTCATCTTTGTTCATGCCCGTTATCCAATCCAGGATAATGTCTTTTGTTAACTCTAGGTGAAACTGCAGACCTACGGCACTCCGGTACCGGAACGCCTGGTGGCGTACCCGGTCACCGGTGCAGATCAGTATGCCCCCGTCAGGAATCCCGAATGTATCGCAATGGAATTGGAATACCGGAAATGAAGGTGGCAGGGGAAGCCCTCCATGAACCGTTTGAACGGACATCCAACCGGTTTCCTGCAGATACGGCATGACCGGCGCACCGAATGCAGCTGCTATCAGCTGAGCGCCGAGGCAGATTCCGAAAACGGGTCGGCCCCTCCGCACATACTCCCGTATCAATACCTTTTCTCCGCCAAGAAAAGGAAATTCCTGCTCATCATGCACTCCCATCGGTCCGCCTAAAACGACCAGATGCGATGCAGTAACGTTCGGAATCTCTGCCGTTTCATAAAGCCGTATACAGGAGTACGGAATCTTCCGTTCTTCCAGGAATGAACAGATGATCCCTGGTGGTTCGGAACCCGAGTGCTGGAGGATCGCAACCTGCATATCAATCGCGTATTCTGTAGGTGGGTTTCGCATGAAAGATTTTGGGTATCGCAGGCTGTAGGGAAGACTTCTACCTCCCGGAAGCAGGAGGACCGCCGGTCCGATTGGAATACCGCCGTTCTATGATATCGCAGCATAGGGTTTATCGGAACTGATCTCGGCCAATTTCCTGGCATTGCAAGACAAATTTTTCACCGTTATCCGTTGGCAAAATCATATGCCTTCGTCTCGCTTATTAGGGTGAAACACCAATAAGAGATGAAATGAAGGCGACATTCGATGGAAAAGGGGTGATCCTCGGCCCCGACGGCAGGACCCTCTATGAGCAGAGCGGGTACGGGCGGCTGGCCGGGGATGGACTCCGGCTCGCCCCGGAGGAGGCGCTCTATCTCGTTCACCGGGGCCGGATCGATGTTGCCGGATTCGATTTCAACCAGTTGTTGGCTGTCTTTTGCAGGAAACCGGATATGCTCCGGAACTTTCTGGTGTATCGTGATATCCGGGAACGGGGGTATGCAATCCAGACCGGTCCGCACGACTTCCGGGTATTCCGACGGGGGGAACGCCCCGGGACTGGGGAATCCCGGTATCTCATCCGGGTCCTGTCCGAGCGGCAGCTGATCCATTTTTCCGTACTCTTACAGGAAACAACCACCAGTGCGAAGATGCGGAAGCAACATGTGCTTGCGGTCGTGGATGACGAGAATGAACTCACCTACTATGAGGCGAAGGTTCAGCAGCTGACTGCGATCGCTTCGGCACCGGACTGCCCCTTTCTTGAGGCATTCCTGGCAGGACGCTCCGCAGTCGTCACGGTATCACCGGATGGACAACCGGTACCCGGATCTCTCGGCATGTGGCTTGATCAGACCAGGCTTCTTCTCTCCCCGATGGAAACCCTGTATCTGATTCATTCCGGCTGCCTCAGCCTGCAGGGCCTGGAAGGACCGATCGGGGAGGCAGATTATGTTGCTATCGCTGCAGAGGAAGACCGGGAAATGGTCGAAAAGACGGCAGTCTATGAAGATCTCCGCAAAAATGGGTACGTTCCGCGTACGGGCTACAAATTCGGGCATCATTTCCGGGTCTATACGGTGAATAAGGTCCATTCAGATATGCTTGTCCATGCGATCCCGGGAGACGGGAGTCTTCCGATGAGTACCATCTCCCGGTCCGTACGGCTTGCCCACAGCGTGAAAAAGAAGATGTTGTTTGGCTGTGTACATTCTACGGGAATTTCGTATCTCGAATTTGCACGTATCAAACTGTGAGTGAACCCAACAATGGAAGGAGCAATCAATCCCTGGTCAGGCCAGGAATCATTGGATATCGAAAAACTATTCGTCGAATTCGGGATAGAACCGATCGGCACGGTCATTGATCAGCTCCCGGTTGTCCCCGACTTCATCCGGCGGGGGATCGTGATCGGTCACCGGGATTATCAGCAGATTGCCATGGCGATCCGGAAGCACCGTCCGTTTCACATACTGACGGGGTTCATGCCGTCCGGTCACCCCCACCTCGGGCACCTCATGGTGATGAAGGAGGTAGTGTGGCATGTGGAACAGGGGGGGAACGGCTATGTGACCATTGCCGACCGTGAAGCGCATGCGGTCCGGGATACACCCTGGTCCCTGTGTGAGAGTTACGGGAAGGAGTACCTTTTGTGCCTGTATGCCCTCGGGTTTGAAGGAAAAACATATTTCCAAAGCCGCAACAAGGAGTTGAGCAACCTGGCGTTTGAATCAGCCATTAAGGTGAACTTCTCGGAATTGCAGGCGATATATGGCTTTTCGCAGGAAACGACACTCGCACATGCGATGAGCGTCATCACCCAGGTGGCCGACATCCTGTACCCCCAGATCGACGACGGGCCGGCACCCACTGTCGTCCCGGTAGGTATCGACCAGGACCCCCATATCCGCCTGACCCGGGGCGTGGCGCATAAACTCCGCATGTTTACCATAGTGGACCGGGGCGATCATGTAAGTGTCCGTTCCAAAAATGCACCGGCAGAAGCGCTCGAAGCGGTCCATGCGGCATTTCCGGGGTCCAAACGATATTCCGGGCATGTGGACATCAGACACCAGCCCTGCGGCACAGTCAGTGAGCGGGTGAGAACGATCGAGCGGGAACATGGCGGGTTTGGATTCTTCACCCCCTCGTCCACTTATCACCGGTTCATTCCGGGCCTCCAGGGGGGAAAGATGTCGAGTAGCATACCGGAGAGTATCATCAGCTTTACGGAGCCCGAGGAGATGGTCAGAAAGAAGGTGATGGCCGCATTGACCGGGGGACGTGCCACGCTCGCCGAACAGAAGAGGATGGGGGGCGAACCTGAGCGCTGCCCCCTCTATCTGCTTAATCTCTTTCATATGGTATTCGAAGACCGTGAGCTCGAGGAGATACGGCGCCGGTGTATCACCGGGGAGATGCAGTGCGGAACCTGCAAAAAGGAGACTGCGGATCGGGTAATGACATTTCTCCGGGAATTCCGGGAAAAGATGGATGCGGTTGCACACCGCGTGGAGGGCTAATGCAGATGGAACTATCTCTGAATGAAAAAAAACTCCTCGAAGCGCTGGAGAAAGAAAAAATTGCAGATCCGGCGGCACTTGCGCAGGTCCTGTGTACCCGGGAGGACGCTATAATCCAGCATGCCCATCTGCTTGCTGACCGGGGACTCGCGGTAGTGGAGCGAACGGTCGTCCCCCGGTATTCCCTGACCGCTGAGGGGATGCAATACCGGGAATCAGGACTGCCCGAACGACAGCTCCTCGAGTGTTTCGGCGAACGGATACCGATGGCTGAACTGACTGCCAACCCGCTTTCCCGCATCGCGATAGGCCAGATGCGGAAGAAAGGATGGATCCGGATCCGTGACGGGGTCGTCGAAAAAACCGGGAATGCAGAACCCGGCGAGGATGAGCTCGCCCTCAGTTCACCCGGGGAAGCAGGGAGGGGCATGGATGAGCTGATCCGGCGGGGACTCGCGATACGTGAGGATGAGACGAGCTGGCAGGTCCGGATCACACCGGAAGGAACAGCGCTGGTCCGGAGCGGTCTGAAAATAAACGAAGAGACCGGTACCCTGACACAGGAACAGATCGTGTCGGGAGCATGGCGGACACTCCAGTTCAGGCGCTATGATATTTCGAAACTTCCGAAAAGAGTATACCCGGGCAAACTACACCCGTACCAGCGACTGATCAATGAGATGCGGCAGATCCTTCTGGAAATGGGATTTGAAGAGATCTACGGGGATATTGTTCAGAGCTCGTTCTGGAATTTTGACGCGCTCTTCCAGCCGCAGGATCACCCGGCCCGGGAGATGCAGGATACGTTTTATCTCTCGGAGTGCATCCCGGTGCCGGCAGGGTATGAGAGAGTACGCGATATGCATGAGCACGGGGGAACCACATCCTCTACCGGGTGGGGAGGGACCTGGAGTACGGAGAAAGCGGAACTCTGCGTCCTTCGTACTCATACAACCAGTCTCTCGATCCAGCACCTGGCACGCCACCCCGAACCGCCTGTCAAGGCTTTCTGCATAAACAGGGTATATCGGCGTGAAGCGATCGACCCCACTCATCTCCCGGAATTCGAACAGCTGGAGGGGATCGTAATGGACCGGGGGGTGAGTTTCCGCAATCTGCTCGGGTTTCTCAAGGAATTTTATGGACGAATGGGATTTGAAAATGTCCGGTTCAGGCCGGCATATTTTCCCTACACAGAACCGAGTGTGGAACCGGAGGTGTATGTGGACGGCCTCGGATGGGTCGAGATGGGAGGTGCGGGGATCTTCCGCCAGGAGGTGACAGCACCCTGGGGGATTGCTTACCCGGTGCTCGCCTGGGGACTCGGAGTCTCCCGGATGGCGATGCTGACGATGGGTTTGAAGGACCTCCGGATGCTGTACCGGAGTGATATCGAATGGATTCGGGATAGTCCATCTTTTAGGTCAGAATTGGGGATACGGAGGCGATCCTGATGGCAATCATCAACATCCCCTACCGGTACCTCGAGCAGCTCGTGGGAATTGACCACGCCACGATCCTCTCCCGTCTGCCGATGATCGGGTCGGACATCGAACGGGTGTTTGAGGATCATGCGGATGTCGAATTCTTCCCGGACCGGCCGGACCTGTTCTCTACGGAAGGGGTAGCGCGGGCGATGCGGGGGTTCCTTGGTATCGAGACCGGTCTCCCCGAGTACCGGGTCCGTCCGTCTGGGATGAGTTTTACTGTCGACCCGCAACTGGCCTGCATCAGGCCGTACCTCGGTTCTGCAGTTATACGAAATGTATCATTCGATGAAGAGTCGATCGAGAGCCTGATGAGCCTTCAGGAGGCATTGCACTGGGCGGTCGGCCGTGGACGAAGCAAAGTGGCGATCGGGGTGCACGACCTTGCACGGATCACTCCCCCATTCCATTATATCGCATCCCCCCGCAGCAGGGAGTTTGTTCCGCTCGATTATGATCGGCCACTCTCCATGGATGAGATCCTCCGCGAGCACCCGAAGGGCAGACAGTACGCACATATTGTGAATGAACTCCCGTTATTCCCGCTTATCGTGGATGATTGTGACCGGGTTTTATCATTCCCGCCCATCATCAACGGAGAACTCACGAGGGTAACCAGAGACACGACGGATCTGCTCCTCGACACCACAGGCACCGATCAGAAGGCAGTCCTGATGGCCGTGAACATCATCTGCACCGCACTCATCGAGGGTGGAGCCAAGGTAGAAAGCGTGGAGATCGAAGGAGTGCAATGCCCTGCACTTGCCCCGCAGGCCCGGATGGTAAGTGCCCGGGAATGTGCTGATCTTCTGGGTATCGCCCTCTCCCCGGAATCTCTCGCGGGCCTGCTGGAAAAGATGCGTTTCGGAGCAGTACCCGCGGATCATGGTATGGTACGGGTATTTGTTCCCTGTTACCGTGCCGATATCATGCATGACTGGGACATCTTTGAGGATGCAGCAATTGCACACGGATACGAGAACTTTGAGGGGACGCTTCCCGAGACGTTTACTATCGGAAATGCACACCCGGTCTCGCTGATTGCCGGAATGGCCCGGCAGATCTGCGTCGGTCTCGGATACCAGGAGGTGATCCCTTTCACGCTGACCAATGAACGGATTCTGTACGGACTGATGCAACGTCCGGTATCCAGGACGGCGCTTCGGGTCAGTCATCCTATCAGTGAGGAGCATACGGTGGTGAGGACGGAGATCCTTCCCATGCTCCTGGAGATATGCCGCCTCAACCGTCACCGTGAACTCCCCCAGCGGCTGTTTGCCACAGGTGATGTGGTCTCCGGCCTCTGTACCCACCAGCAGGCGGCATGCGTAAGTATGCATGCGGGGGCGGATTTTTCCGAGGCCTATGCATGCGCCGACGGACTCTGCCGGGAGCTGTCCGCCAGCTATGAAGTAGAGGAATCAGAAGATCCTGCATTCATCGAAGGAAGGCGGGGCAATCTTATCATCGGCGGATGTTGCAGGGGAATATTCGGGGAGATTCATCCGGGGGTTCTGAACGGGTTTGATCTCGAACATCCGGTTGCAGCCCTGGAACTCGACCTCAGAGCCGTACCGGGATATCCAGCCGGTCCAGATATTCCTTGACCTGCCGGATCGTCATCTCGCCGTAGTGAAAGACGCTGGCCGCGAGGCACGCATCTGCCTTTCCTTTCACGAACCCGTCGTAAAAATGGGGAAGAGTCCCGACACCCCCGCTTGCGATGACTGGAATTCCGACCGTTTCAGAGATGGCCGCGGTGATCGGGATATCAAAGCCCTTTTTGGTTCCGTCCGTCTCCATACTCGTGAGAAGGATCTCGCCCGCTCCCCGCGATTCCGCCTCACATGCCCATGTGATGGCATCCATACCGGTCGGGCTGCTCCCGCCATAGATGACCACTTCATACCAGCAGCACCCTTCTCCCAGATCGACAGGCGTTGCATCCGGATTTTCAGAAAAGTTCCGGCGTACGTCCATGGCAACGACCATGCACTGGGTACCGAACCGTCTTGCCCCGCGGCTGATCAGCGCCGGATCCTGGACCGCGCTCGTGTTGATACTCACCTTATCGGCACCGGCCCTGAGGATCTGCTGGATATCATCCATACTCCGGATACCGCCACCGACAGTGAGGGGAAGAAAAAGCTTGTCGGCTGCACGCTGGATCACGTCGATGATTGCACCGCGGTGCTCCTTTGAGGCGGTGATATCCAGAAAGACCACCTCATCCGCACCCTGCTCATTGTACCTTTCCGCCAGCTCCACCGGGTCTCCGGCATCCCGAAGTTCGAGAAAATGCGTCCCCTTTACCACGCGGCCGTCCTTGAGGTCGAGACAGGGAATGATCCGGCGTGTCAGTACCATGGTAGTACCATCTCTGTGGTCACACAATAAGCGTTGTGTGAGAATACCCGGAGCCACATAGTCGATGGCAAGGCAGGGGAGACGGATGAATTGCATGTTTAGCAATGAACGAACGGCGAGGAAAGGATATGTTCAGATATCCGGGTTACAGGTATTTCAGGGGTGCCGGTTCATAATAATGGTTAGAGGAATAGCGTTCCCTCGGCTGGTGAGCGTGGGAGAATATGACAGCAGAACTGATGACGGGTGAACAAAAGATCGACTGGGCCAGGCAGTTTATGCCGGTCCTTTCGTCCATTCGCGAGAAGTTTGAAGAGGAGATGCCGTTTACCGGTATCAGGATAGGCATGGCGCTCCATGTCGAGGCAAAGACCGCAAACCTGGTTGAGACCCTTGCTGCCGGGGGGGCGCAGGTCTTTATTACCGGTTGCAACCCGCTTTCGACGCAGGACGATGTGGCCGATGCGTTGAACCGGTTGCCGCAGGTCAGGTGCTATGCACGGCGGGGTGCCTCGGTGGATGAGTATTATGCCGCTATCGACCGGGTCCTCGATGCGGAACCCCAGATCACTATTGATGACGGAATGGACCTGATACTTCGTATCCATACTCAACGGAAGGAGCTCCTCCCCCGGGTGATAGGGGGTTGCGAAGAGACCACAACGGGTGTCCACCGCCTCCGGTCGATGACCCGCGATGGGGATCTTAAATTTCCCGTGATTGCGGTGAATGACACACCGATGAAGCATTTCTTCGATAACGTGCACGGAACCGGCGAGAGCGTGTTAACCGCGATCATGGTGACCACGAATGTACTCATCGCCGGCAAACGCGTGGTGATCGCAGGATATGGATATTGCGGAAGGGGACTTGCACGGAAGGCACATGGTCTCGGTGCACGGGTAATTATCACGGAGATAGACCCCCGTCGGGCTCTGGAGGCATACATGGACGGGTATTCGGTGATGACCATGGATGATGCAGCCCCGCTCGGGGAGATCTTTGTCACGACCACCGGGGATGAACGGGTGATCACCGAACGGCATTTCCGTCGGATGAAAGACGGGGCGATCCTCGCAAATGCCGGTCACTTTAATGTGGAGATCGATGTCCAGTGGCTCGAAACACATACGGAGCATAGGGAGGGACGTGAGGGGATCGAAACGTACCGCATCGGTGATACCCGCATTCATCTCCTTGCCGAGGGGAGGCTCGTAAATCTCGCGAGTCCGAAGGGCATGGGCCATCCGATCGAGGTGATGGACCTGAGCTTTGCGTTGCAGGCACTCTGTTCCCATTACATCCTCGTAAATGGCAGGAACCTCACTCCGGGGATCTATGATGTTCCGGGGGAGATCGATGACCGGGTCGCAGAGCTGAAACTTGAGGCCCTCGGTATAACCATCGATTCTCTTACTGAGGAACAGCGTACCTATCTGGAGAGCTGGGATGTCGGGACATAGCGCACCCCGACCCCTTAACCGGGTTCTGATCGACCAGTGTCCCTGCACTGTCGTTCAGAAGATCTTTTGTCTACGGGCAAATTCCTGAACAATCTTTTTCCGGTTGGAGAAAAGGTATTCCTGTGCATACCCGGCGTACTCGCCAAAATGTTCCCGGGCAAACCGGCGGAACTGCTCGTAACTCCGGCATTCATGACAACCCGCATATGAATTCCGGAGAATCCGCTGTATCCAGACATCGACGGGCACCGATTCGTAGTGCCTGAAACCGAAAAGGAGCACGCAATCAGCGACTTTATACCCCACACCCTTCAGGCTGAGAAGATCGGCTCGTGCCTCCTCATATGGAAGGGCTGCGATTCTTTGGAAAAATAAAGGGTCATCGTTGATTTTACGGGCTGTTTCACAGAGGTAGGGTGCCCGGTACCCGACCTTGCACGCCCTCACCGCGCATTCATCAACACGCGAAAGCGATTCCGGCGTGGGAAAACCGAAATACATCCTCCCTTCGAACCGGATCGGGTCTCCGAAATTGCGGGCAAGGAGTTCAATCCGGTTCCGAATCCCGGGGATATTTGCAAAGGTCGCACAGATATAGGAGGCGAGACATTCCCATCCAGGCTGCCTGATAATACGGAGTCCCCTGCACCGGTGGATGGCATCGTGGATAAGGGGGTCACGGTCGATCGATGCCAGTATGGGGGGGAGATCGAGGCCGAGCTGGAAATAATCCCTGATGAATTGTTCGGGGGCTCCGTGATACCGGAGAACTGCCTCCTCCTGCCTGATTTTCATGACGTACGGGCCGACCACTCCGTACCACCATCCGTCACGCTTCTCCCACCGGAAGACCTGGCCGCACTGCAGGGTAACATCGAGGTCGAACGGCTGACAGGGATCGAGTGAAATAATCGACTTGTCCTTATCCTCTGTTTGCCTGAGCGGGATGCCGGTTTTCATTCCGGAGAAATCGTTGGTCACGATCGGATTTATTTCAGCCGACCGGATTCATGAGACCTGCAAGATCCTCTCTCTTTCATCCTGCAGGGAGCAGTCTTTTATAGATCAGAACAAATTTACTCGCATGAAAATATCGGAAAATTTACGGTCATTTCTGGAAGGAGCAGAGGACTGGGAACGAAAACAGACGTCGCTTCCGGGAGTTTCTATCATCAGGCTGCCCAGCACCAAAACGCGGCCCGCATCTCTGGCAATCGAGATCAATCCGCTCGATCAGAACGGGCGCCCGATGAAAAAGAAGGGGATCATGATCATGAACAGGGAGGAAGTGAAGGCATTTTCTGAGATCTTTGCCAGCGAGAAGCTAATCGCGCTCATCGATGCGATGGAAACGGTCATGCCCGAGAAGAAGCTCCAGAAGAAAGGCCAGGCAGAAGTATTGGAGATATAGATGCAGGAGCCGTATACCGGCAGGAGGGTTTCGTTTCCTGTAATTCGCACGAGTGCTCTGTATACATCGGGGAAATCGCAGGAATTGAACCCATTATCCTGTTCGAGGATTTGTGTCTCCTTTTTTTTCATTGCTCTGATCTTCTGCACCGGTATGATCAGCGGGTGCGTAGGGATATCGGAAACTTCCCCTCCCCTCGTCTCATACCACCGTACCGGCGGGATCGCCGGTTTCTCGGACGATCTGGCGATTTACGAGAACGGTTCGGTTATGGTGACGGAAAATGGAGTTCCAGGCCACTGCATGCTCGACGATGCCAGCATAGAGGGATTGCGGATGATCTTCAGTCAGGCGAATTTCCCGGCACTCGCGGATAACTACCCTGCCCCGACCCCGGGAGCAGATTATTTCCGCTATACCATCACCTATCAGGGAAAGACGGTGACTACAGAAACAACCGGTGCGCCTCCGGCGCTCGAACCGGTCATCACCATACTCGACAGACTGGTCACCCGCTGCGGACCCCGGAATGATGGGGGAATCGTGCCGATGCATTAATGCTGACAGGGGAGTTATGAACCATCATGCCAGTAAAACCACAGGTGACCTCCGACAGGGCACGCAGAATCGGCGAACGTCTGGGGCTCAAATGGGACAAATTTGATCTGGACCAGTTCAGACGGGGTATGGAAGTAGAGCTGGAACACGGCCTCCGGGACCCGGTGACGAATGTGACCGATGATGATCTCCTGACAACCGGGAAGATCGCCCTGGCACATCTGAATGAATTTCCGGACTATTACGACCGGCTCGATAAAATGGAAGCCGAAGCGGAGCGATTCTGGAAAGGCAAATAATCCGCAATGCGATCGCGGCGATTCGCCTCAGCGGGAAATAAGAGCAATAAGGGGCCGAAAATTCTCAAATGAGTACCTCCTCAATGAGTTAAGAATCCTGAAGGGACTTCCCGCGATAGAAAGACCTCAATCCGGAGTCGAACGAGCAATTCTGGATCTTTGCACGGCTAAATCTTGAGATCGCGATAAAAGGCCGGGGGTTCCCGAACACAGCACGCATACGGATTAGTATCCGAGGTGTTCGTTAATCAGGATCAATGTTACCCTGCCAGGGACCGGTTCATTCGCAAGGATCACACATTTCCCGATACTGCTCGGTATACCGTATGCTTTCTGTGCCCGGGCGTTCTCCAGCGGGTAAGCAAAATTCCTGACCCGTTCAAGTGCATCGGTGACGGTCGGTACGATCTTATTGACTCCCGCGACGAAGATCAGGTTCTTTGCCGCAATAGGCCATGCCCCCACCCGGCTACCGGTCTTGTCGCACCCGACCAGTTCACCGGTGCGAGCGATTGCGTTTACTCCGGATAGAAAATATTCGGCCGTAACAGTCATCCGCCTGATATCTGCTCGTTTGTTTGCATCGTCTTCGGCATTGACAACCCGGTGAAGGTCTTTCCATCCGGAATCTCCGCTCTGCTGGTACTCCTCAAACCCGATCTCAACCAGGGTAGTCGATGAGCCGTTCATCACCTCACTTCCGCGGGGGATCAGTTCTCTGATCCATGAAAGCGCTTCAGCCCCGTCCCGAACCTTTATCACGCGAATATTATGAGCTTCCAGCGCTTTTGTAGTATCGGCGATCTCCTCCTCCGATGGTTCCCGGTTCCATCGCACCGGATCCACCCCCGCTTCGGAGAAGAGGTGGATGGCACTGTATTGCGTTACCTCTGCCATGGTATCCTCGTTATGCATCTCTCCTTTATCGGGGTGCTATATAGGTATGACGCAATCCTGTGGTATCCTCGTCAGTCGGATTAGGAATCGACGGTATTAAGGCACAGGATCAATCGGAATAAGTCGGGAAATGTGACCCTTTTTTCAAAAATAGTGAACGGAGCTATCGGGTCAGGATAACATCACCCGGATCTATCGTCAGAAGAGAGGCGAGGTCGGGTTATCCACTGCGGATACGCCCTGATGGACCGCTGCCGAAGGGATCTGATCAATCTGAACAACGCGAACCGGTATATATGCAGGACTGGACATCTTTTCCGAGCATCCCGATTGCATCCGCCCTGCACCTCTGGCAATGCCGCATCTGCCTGACGTATTGCGCACATTCGTCCTGCATCTTTCGTTTCATCTCCGGGGTCGGCGGGGTGATATCGGCAAACTTGTATTGAGCGATCAGGGGGATCACATTGAAGGTGTAAACCCCCATCTCTCCCACCTTTTTCGCGATCTCGGGGATGTGTTCTTCGTTGATCCCAGGGATATAGACCGTGTTGATCTTCACGATCATCTTCCGATCGACCGCCATCCGGATCCCTTTCATCTGATTATCCAGGAGGATCTTTGCCGCCTCGAGGCCATGATATCGTTTGCCTTTATAGTCGACAAATTGGTAGATCCGCGAACCGACCTCAGGATCGATCGCATTCAGCGTGACGGTGATGTTATCGACACCATATTTTTGCAGAAGATCTATCTTGTCCGGCAGAAGGAGGCCATTTGTGCTGATACAGAGGATGAGATGGGGAAATTCTTCATGGAGGAGGCGAAGGGCCTCGAATGTCTCTTCGTTTGCCAGGGGTTCCCCTGGTCCGGCAATTCCGACGACCTTGATATACTCGTACTTCGCCATGACTTTTCTGACCAGTTCTACCGATTCCTGCGCGTTCAGGACCTTCGTCGTAACCCCGGGCCTGCTCTCATTCACGCAGTCAAAGTCCCGGATGCAGTAGTTGCACTGGATATTGCACTTTGGCGCGACCGGAATATGACACCTCCCGAATGCATGGCATGCCTTCTCTGAGAAACAGGGGTGCTCCGAGATCTTCCTCATCTGTTCCGGATCCCATCTGACCTTCTTTCCTCCCACATCCGCTTCCTTATATTCGTCTTTTGCCATGGACAACAACCATCTGATCTGGTCTGTTAAGCTATATATAAAATTCAATTCTGCCAGAGGAAATGAATGGATGGCTCCCGCGGGATATAAATGGGAATTCCGCACCATTTGCCTGCAGGATCCTCTGTACCGTGTTACATATCCCCTTTCGCAATGTCTTTTTCGGATGATTCGTTATCAGTTCAGACCCCTGTTCCGAAGAATATTATATATCTTGAAGCGGGATCGGAACAGGCCGGCCAGGGGAAAAATTTCGACATATGAGGTTTAATTCCTCCTTCCCTGACGTTATTCGCGCGCAGGATTGTTTAGAATGTACCCCGGGTCGGATTCGTCATTCTATTCCGGGTTGTGATGGGATAATCAAATTAAAATAACCAATAGCGAAGAGGACGCTTCAGCGATCCGGCCGAATCACCCACCGTTGTTCCGGTTTGGTAACGGGGAGAACCCGGGGAGACCGGATTTCGGTGTGAAGAGAGGGAAGTATATAGGAAAGAATCGCCAATAAAATGAGTATGATCGGCAGTCAGAAACGCCGGATTACGAAAACCGGCTTAGTCGTTCTGTCCATAGGCATGGTGCTCCTGGTGGCCGCCATGCTCTCGGCCGGGTGTACATCCGCTCCGGCCGGTGCGAAGGTGAATGATACCGTTAAAGTGTATTATAATGTTTCTGTAGCGGGTGGTCCCGTCTTTGAGTCCAATTTCAATGGAACTCCGATAGAATTTACCATTGGTTCGGGCACATTAATTAAGGGATTTGAGCAGGCAGTGATCGGGATGACCCCCGGAGAAATAAAGCAGGTCACGATTCCACCCGAGGATGCCTACGGTCCGGTAAAGCCGGAATTGATCAATACATACCCGCGTACGGGAAATCTGAGCACCATGGATCTCCAACCCGGATACATGACCTATCAGACGCCCGACGGAAAAACGGGGCAGGTCCTTATCCTGAATGTTACGCCCACGACGGTAACCGTCGATGAGAACCACCCGCTTGCAGGGAAAACACTGGTTTTCAATATTCAGCTCGTGGAGATCGAGAAGAATACGGCATAACCGGAAAGAAAATCAACACAATATCTCTTTTCCTATTATTGCAAGAATATGCGGGCATTTCGCGAGGAACCGATGATTGTTATAGGAAACTCCCCGGTTCGGGACGATTCAATTGAAATAAAAACTAATATGCCACCAAATTCTGAAAAGGAGCAGATAGATTCGTTTAGCTGACCGGTGAGATCACCTCACCGGCCGATACATTCCGATACCTTTTTAGGTTGAATGTAGTATGAGAACTAGGTGTACCGAATCCCGCTCCATCATCGTATGCCTGTTGTGATGCTTATATTAATGCCACCTTGATTGTAAGGCGTTCATTCAGGCAGCGTCCCCTGCGGACCGGTGCACCTATAATCTGGATTCATTCTTTAGGTATATAAATTAGTATACTTACGGACCCTAAATGAGGCTTTTTTGCGTGAGCGTCAGTCAAATTATCACGCTTCTGTAAAACAAAGTTCAATACATTCATCTTCATTTAAAATGACCAGATTGGTAAAATAATCTTTATTTATCTTTTATTTTGGATCATCTTTCTGCGCATGCCTGCAAAAACCGACAGGAGATATTTCCTCTCCGGAGCCCGGGTTCGCATGAATATACTGTCTGAACCGGGGAATCCGGGGGAGGTGCCGCATCGTTTGGGTGCAGATTTGGGGGGAGTTCTGCATGACAATTTCCCGGATCGAATTGGGGAAACATTCTGGTTTGCCCGCATTTTTCCCGGGAATTTGCCGAATCCGCTAAAATAGATGATCAGAACTGCAGATGGGCCCGGCCGGATTCGAACCGGCGACCTCCGCCGTGTAAGGGCGACGTCATAACCGACTAGACCACGAGCCCCGGTCCTGGTACTATTGGATCCGTTCTTATTAAATTCTTGGCTGAAAGGCGACCTTCGGAATCCCGGTTGGATTATCCAAGAAAAATTGAAAACATCTTTCACGGTGGAAAAAACCTCCTGCGTTTCATTCATGAGGACAATGAAAGGCGCAGTACCCCGCACGATCGGTAGACTTCCCGTCCATTATTCCTGTGAAGTCGTCCAATCCTCCTTTGTAAAAAATTCGGTCGCGATGAGCAGGATATTCTCCCCCGATGTCAGATGCCCGATATTTAAAAACAGCTGCCGAAAAGAATTTTAAATCTCTTTAATGATAGGGTGATACGACAATTCAGGCAACATTTGTGGCATTTGCGAGCAAATAATAAAACGAAATGCTTAAATATGCATGAACAAATAGCCTATCTTCCGTCCCAGCGAGCAAGAGTACCCCTGAATAGAGAACAGGTACCAGAACTCGCCATTGCCAGTACCCGATATCAAAATAATACGATCAAGGAAGGCGAACTACCATGAAAACAGATACGAAGAGGCTATATGGTCTTATCCTGCTGATATGTCTCGTTCTTTTGCTGCTAACCGCATCGGTAACAGCGGCAACGACGGGTACAATCTCCATATCGTCGAGCCCGAGCAGGGCTACGATACTACTCGATGGCTCCAGTACAGGGAAGACCACTTCAGCGACCCTTAAAAATGTACCGGCAGGAACCCATACGATCACCCTGAAACTGTCGGGTTACCAGGATCTCTCAAAGACGGTACAGGTAAGGGCGGGTCACACGTCCACTCTCACCGGCCTGAAACTGGTGAAGATATCCACACCGACTCCAACACCCCGGCCATTGCCGACGGCAACATCGACACCCAGACCTTCGTCCACGTCAACGCCGACCGTAATTCCCACAACACCGGTTACCCCGGTACCGGGCGACAGCCAGATCTCACGGGTGGAACAGGCAATATTCAAGTACACAAATATTGAACGGCAGAACAACGGGAAGGCTCCCTTGATCTGGGACACGAAGCTGGCATCGGCTGCCCGTTCCCACAGCGAAGACATGGCGAAAAACCGGTTCTTTTCTCATACGAGCTACGATGGCAGATCTCCGGGCCAGCGGCTGAATGCCCTCGGATTCTATGCATGGGGAGAGAATATCGCGGCGACCGGTTTTTACACCCTGAACAGCGATCCGGATGCGGTCGGAAAGGGCATCGTGCAGATGTGGATGAACAGCGACGGTCACCGGGCAAATATTCTCGGGGATTCGATCAACTTCAACCGGATCGGGGTTGGCGTGGCGTACAACTCACAGTACTACGGGTACCTGGCCACCCAGGACTTTGCACGCGTCTGAAAATATCGGGGAATTCTTAATATTCCCGGGATCTGGGCTTTTCTGCCCATCTCTTTTTTCCCCGACCCTCTGATGACCCGATATATATAGCAAAAACAAATTAATGGTCATCGAACCCTCCCAACTTCGGGAGATACCGCGGTTCTTTTTTAAACGTCGCAACAATCTCCGATCTCAAGCGATCTTCTCCGCGGATTCTCATGCACCACTGCCGCAGGTCGATCCGGACCGGGGTGAGGAGCGGGAACAGCCCGATAACTTCCTCCGGGGAAAAATAATGGGTGATTATTCCTCCCCCCCGCCGAAGGGTACCAGGTTCAACCATCGTTCCTCTTCCAGCCCTCATGTCATCGGTTGCAAACGCGGCGAAGAAAATTAGACCATTATTTTTGAGCACCCGTGTCGCTTCTTCCGCACACAGAACCCGTTCGGGGAGGAAAAGGTGTCCGAGCAGGTGATTGCAGAAGACAGCATCAAATGCACGCTCCCTGAAGGGAAGTCTTGCTGCGTCAGCAATAATAAACCCGTCAACTGATCCGGCATCCTTCACCTGCCGGCAGAATCCGATGGCGGCAGGGGAGCAGTCGATCGCGGTAATCTGCCATTTGCGATCGATCATCGGACGGATTATGGTGCCGTTGCCGCAGCCGAGATCAAGGACTTGTGTTCCGGAGGGAAGATCCGGGAGAGGACGCGGAGAACCTCCCCAGAGTCTCCCTCTTACCTGGTATAACCGGTCCCACGAGTCCCGGAGATTTTTCACCCGGACGGTTTGATCCGGAAAAAAGATTAATATTGCCCTGTGTTCGTCAGGGGGGGGCCCGGCGAACGGAACTATCTCCTGATTCTGGTTTTCGGACATGTCCGGGCAATTGCCCTTTCAGTGTATGCGGAGATGATCTCGGCGGTCACGGGGCAGGGCCTCACCGGTAAAAGGGTTCTCCGGACCGGAGCCTTTTCAATCTGCGGTCCGGGTGCACTAAGGAGACGATTATCAATATCCTGAAAAATGGAAGAAATATCCCGCATTTAGGGGGGGGCCGGATACCCCCCTTGAAGATGGCGACCAGGTGGCAATCTTTCCTCCTGTTAGCGGCGGGTAACGCTCTTTACATTAATCCAAACGATTTCAGGGTGACATCGGGGTTCACGGCCCCTACATGGTACATGACGCCTTCGGTGAGTTCATTGATAATGACCTCGGCAGGGGAGAACAGAGAAGTGTCAATCTGATAGAAATCAAACTTCGCTTCCTTGAAGATCTCATAAAAGGGCTTTCCATAACCCTTGGATTTGTTACTCGGGATACGTTCGAGGTAGTCCTTTATCTCCGGAGCTTTCATGGTGAGCATGATCCGCCCGTAATAGATCGTTGCATCATTGGTGGTTCCCATCGCTCGTGTCGCATCCTTCTTGACCGGCGGGATAGGAGCCGTACCCATGCCGGAGACGATCTTCCGGGTGTCAAATCCGAGCTCGTTCAGTTTATAGATAGCCGTCTCGACGCAGCGGCCGGATACCTGGATCGAACCGACAGTGGATGCCGTCGGGGCGACCACGGCACACACGTTCGCCACATCGATCTGGCACTCCTCTGCGATCTTCTGCATAACCGCACCGTTGGGGAGATGATCGCTTTCGAGGGCGATCACTGCCGAATCAAAGTCATCCTCGTAATCGATAACCTCAAACGTATGCTTTGGTTTCAGTGAAAGCGCCCGTGCAGGCCCGCTCCCCATCGCAAAATAGTTATTATGCTTTATCGTCCACCCCGCCTTCTGGGCACCAAGACAGGATATCGAGGGAAAGTCCGTAAACACGTCGATAAAGGGCAGAGGGAATTCCTTGATATGTCCCATCCGGAAATTCACCTCTCCCAGGCCACCCATACAGATCTCGGTAAAAGCTCTCCCGGCTGCATATCCTCCGGTTGTGCTGACTCCGCAATCTACAATCCGTGCGCCATTGTCGAGCTCGTGATACGCAGCATTGAACTCTTCAGCATATTCTGCAAGGTTCTCAAATATTTCGAGTGCCAGTTCATTCACACTGAGCATTATGAAACCCCCTACACACCACATACCAAATGGTTGTGAACCAGATAAGATTTGTCAAATGTGTCAGGAGAGGTAAGAGAGCACCCGGGCCGGATCGTACCGGAGGCTGATCAACCGGGTTCGTCCCTTCCCCTCCCGGTACTGCAGGTTTACGAGACGCATGGCATCGAATTTTTTGATTATTTCGTAAAAACGGGTATATCCGATGCCCATCGACTCCTTGACCGCCTTATAGACCTCTCCCGCATTCATCTCACCCCCTTCACCCGAGCGGACGGCAAGGGTCCTCAGGAGTTGTTTCTCCTCGTCTTTCAGGGTCTTAACAGAGTATGCGAGATGGAGGTATTTCGAGACGGAATATGCACCACAGATATCCTCCCTCTCGATCACCTTCCGTGCATTTTTTTCGGCATTAAGGACAGCACGTTTGAGAAGGTCGATCCCCACACGAAGGTCACCACTCTTCAGGGTCTGACTGACGACCAGGTCGAACATGGCGTCACCGAGCACGCCGGGATACAAACCCTGGAGGATCCGTTCCCGCATGATCTCAGCAACTTCGTCCTCTGAATATGGGGGAAAGTAGATATCGGTCGGCCGGAACACCGATGATACCCGGGCGTCCACCACGCGGGAGATGTCCACATCGAGATCGCTGATGATCACGATCACCCCGATCCGCGTGCCCGGATATGCCTCATGTGACCGGAGCAGGGTATACAGCACCTTGTTGAGCTCATTTTCATAGAGGAGATAGTTCGCATCATCCAGACAGACGAGGAGGACCTGCTCCTCTTTCTGGAGCAGGCGGGCGATCGCATCGAAGACCTGCTTGAACGAGGTTCCCGATGAGGGAGGAAGATGACCTGACAGTCGGCGATAGATCTGGGAGAAGATGGCAAACTTTGTATTGTCGATCTGACAGTTGATATAAACCGGGACCAGTTTCTTCGTCGTCTCCGCGATCTCTCCGAAGAGTTTCCGGACGCTTGTCGTCTTCCCGGTCCCGGGAAGACCCCTGCAGATGGTGTTGAGCGGGCGTCCTCCCCGCAATCCCGGTCGAATCTGGAAGGCGAGCTCCCGCATCTGATCCTCCCGGTGATTGAACTGCTCGGGGACGTAATCGAGTTCGAAAACCTCCGGATCCCGAAACAGGGTCTCATCCCACATCAGCAGGTCTTTCTTCATATACACTCCTCAGGATCCACCGTATATAACCTCACCGTTCTTTTATCCGGTCTTTTTCATGCAGGATCGGCAGAGGGTCCTGCTTGCAAAAAGCTGGCTCATCTTCCGCTCGGTCTCGGTGATCGGGGCGCCGCATTCTTCGCAGGTCAGACCCCCTGACGGAGGGGGATTCCCCGCCGGGGACTCAGCGACCGGTTTTGGGGCTTTTTGTGTTTTGTCACCCGGTGGATGCGTATCATCCGGTAAGGACGGACTTCCGGCCGGGGTACCGGTATAAGGGCGGGGTGACAGGACCGGTTTGGGAGAAGAACCCGGAGCGGACGAATCTCTCCTCGCCTGGCCGGGGGGTGAAGCTCCCGGTTTTGCAGGACTCCGGGTCCCGGTAGTTCCTGCGACTGTCTCTATGGCAGAAGGGCCGGATTTCAGAGTACTTTCCGGGGTAGCGGGATTTCCGGGTGCACCCGGCATGGGATGCATAGAGTGCTCTCCGGCTGAAGAAGAGGTACCTGGCCGGGCTGCAGGATTCGGGGCTACCGGCTTCTTCCGGGGGGTGTTCGCGGGACCGGTGCCGGGCCGGGTTACATCTGCAAGGATATCAGCCGGGAGGGGGCAGACCCCGTCCTGGCAGCCGGCCACGCCGGCCGGAACCCGGTCCGGTGCGTTCCGGGAGAGTACCCGTTGCCGGTAGCTGTCGATCCGCTCTGCGGTTGCCGGATCTCCCCTTCCCATCTGACCGAGCACGGTGTCGAGATATGCGATGAGATCATTCGCATCTTCTGGAGAATCCACTTCACCGTTCACTTCGAGCCGGAGATTCTCATAGTGTTCGAGGTTTACGGTGACACCGATCGCAAGTGTCTTTCGGGATCCCATAGTACAATAGTCCTCCGGCACTCTCTTATGACTTGCGTAAGGAGGGAAGAAAGCGGTAATTATCCCCGGATGATCGGAGTTTGCCTGGTCACACCTGGGGAATTGTCCGGACGACCGCACCGGAATTCCGGCCGCCGGAAAGGAGCGTGGTTCCACCACAGAGCCCGTCCATGAATTCGCGGAGGGTTTTTTCCAGATCCACCATTCCGGTGTCACCGATCGCAAAGAGGACCGGTCCGAATGAGCTCATTCCGTATGCCGGAGCCCCCGCTTCTTCCAGAAAAAAGAGGAGATCCCGGATCGCCTGTGGCTGCATCTCGCGCTCGGCCTTTTTGAATCCAAGCTGCTGAATCCGGTTCACGGCCGCCCCGAAGAGATCCAGATCTTCTTCGACAAGGCCGGGGAGCAGACGCATCAGGATCTCATGGCAGATCTCCCGGACATCGGCTTCCGGTACAGGGCAGCAGCCACTGAACAGGTCCTGTTCACGCCGTCCGCTCACGGTCTCTCCGCCTGACGGTATCACGAGAAGGATCTTCCAGGCTTCCGGAAACGGATGGTGCACGGTTACCGATGCCGGAATTACCCCGCGGGAGGCCGCGCTCGGAAGGAAACCGGTCTTCCCGCCATTCGTGCCGAAGGAATGACCACCATCGATGATGAACCCTCCGGTTTCGAAGGCGGCAGTGCCGATCCCCGAGGTGCCCCCTCTCCCGACGATCATCGCGAGCTCCCGGACTGTCCGCGGGTACTTATACAGCACACAGAGGGAATGGGCCGCGGCGAGCCCGAGCTGGGTACCGCTTCCGAGTCCTATGTGGCGTGGGTACCAGGTTTGCAGCCTGAATGAAGCTGCACCGGGGAGCTGGAGGGCCGAGATGGTGGCTTCTGCCGCTCTCCGGATCACGTCCCGGCATCCTGCATCGCCCCCTTCCACCTGTATCGTGGATGCCTCCTCGGTCCAGAGAATAATGCGGGGCTCCCGGAGGGTGATCCCTATCCCGCCATCCACGCGCCCCAACCCTCCGTTCAGGTCGATCAACCCGAGATGAAGCCGTGATGGAGATTCCGTTATTACCCTCTGCCGATCCCGGAATGCATGGCAGGGAAACGTCTCCTGAATGGCAATCAACGGGGCGCCATTGTGGATGATACGGTATTCACGACTGAGCAGGGGTTCAACGGGGAAAGACGGAAAGGCGCCGCTCGAAGAAGCATCCGGCGCATGCACCCAGGCCCGCGTGATCTCCCGCCGGGACTCGATCCGATGGGCCTGGAGGATCCTCCCGATGGGGATATCCGCACGCATGAGGTCATCCCGGATGGCTGATGAGAGCCGGGAGACGGGAGTATCCGATATCGCGTGGATCAACACCTCACCGGTTCGGGTACTCCGGAGTTCCACGACACGGTGGTTTACCGGCTCCCCCTCCTGGCATTCGAGGCGCATGGTTGCTATGTGGTCTGCGGGAACCACTTCCTGGAGAAGTGTCCGGATCTCTACCGGGAATCCGGTTGCGAGTTCAAGCAGCCTCGTGACAGAGCCGTCCGTTCCGAGGAGAACCTTCTGGAGCGGGGATAGCCTCCCGATGCATCCCTCTATCTCGGAGAGCCAGTCGGAATTTGCCATGTCTCTCCATCTCGCTGAGGGCTACTTATATTTACGCACGTCCATGTGCCCGCAGGCCCTGCACCCCTCGAACGAAGATCGTAACCCCGCCCCGCCTCTTCTTAAGGCATTCCATGACGGGCATTCGTCATTCTCCAGTCCCGGCTGCCTTTTAAGGAGTAAGGTGCTATATTAACCCAGTCGAATATCGGGGTCGCTGCCGGCAGATGATGATAGTTACCCCCACTGACCTGATGATGAAGCACGGGCCTGATGCCGGTCAGTTGATGCGCTTTTTTACCGGCCAAAGAGGATCGGCAGGAGTTCTCCGGCATCCCGGAGACCGTACCCCCCGCAGGCGGCCTCGCGTTCTGAGAACCGGGTTATCCCATCTATCAGGTGTCCGTACACAGCAAAGGGGACCGGGTCGGCGGTATGCGTTCTCAGACGGATGGGGGTCGGATGGTCAGGTAAAACCGCGATCACATCCGGCGATGCATCCAGAACTATCCCGCACATCTCGTCCACCCGCTCGATCGCGCACACTTTCTCCTCGATACTGCCCATGTGACCGGCCTCGTCGGGAGCCTCCACATGGATGTATACAAAATCCAGGTGCCCGAGGGAATCGAGGGCATACCGTGCCTTGGCATGGTAATCGGTATCCAGGAATCCGGTGGCCCCGGGGACCCGGATCACCTCCATCCCCGCGCACCGGGCGATCCCGTTCAGAAGGTCGACTGCGGAGATCATACCCCCGCTTCTCCCGTACTTCTCCCGGAATTGCATCAAATCGGGTCTCTTTCCGCCACTCCATGGCCAGATATCCGTTGCCGGGGGCAATTCTTCCCTTATCCGGGCCTGGTTGACCGGGTGTTCTGCGAAGATCTTCCGGCACTCCTGCATGCATCTCCGGAGGAGCGACGCGTCCCCGTTCTCCGGCAGGTACCCGGATACCGGTGAACCAACGATATCGTGCGGAGGAACGGTGACGGCCCCCGATCCATCCCGTACCACGAGGAGGTTCCGGTAGCTGATTCCGGCATGGAGGAGGAGACCGGGAATGCGGTTTCCTACGGCCTTCAGGAGGTCCGCCCCTTCCCTGCTGGAGATATGGCCGGCCGAAAAATCGACCATGATCCCGTCCTCGATGGTCACCAGATTACACCGGTACGCGATATCCCGGGGTCCGAGTATGACCCCCATGCTTTCGGCCTCGAGCGGACCCCGGCCGGTATAAGAGACCCGGGGGTCATACCCGAGGATGGAGAGATTTGCGATGTCGCTCCCGGCCTCGCATCCGGCCGGGATTGTCCTGAGCATCCCGCATGCCCCGGTGCGGGCGATTGCGTCCATGTTGGGCGTCTCGGCATACTCGAGGGGGGTCATCCCCGAAAGTGCATCGAGCGGTTCGTCGGCCATCCCGTCGGCGAGTATAAGGATAGTCTTCATTGTCAGCCTCCGAACCGGTACATGATCCCCATCGTCGGCAGGGTCAGGATCAGGGCGGCCACGACTGCACCGGCAATGATGGCCGGAAACGCCTGGCGGAACGGGATCCCGAATGCGAACGCGATGGCGCAGCCGCTCCAGGTGCCCGTGAGGGGCAGCGGCACCATCACGAAGAGGAAAAGTGCTAACGCCCCCCAACGGGTGACAGAATCTTCGTACTTTCTCGTGCGGGCGAAGACCCACCCGAAGAAATCCGCCATGCGGGCGGATCGTGCACTCAAATTCTGCGAGACCGGTTCGAGAAGGAGGAGGAGGGGTATGACCGGAAGGATATTCCCGAGAATCCCCAGCGCAAACGCCGACGTCGGGGGATATCCCATCACGATCGCCGCAGGTATCGCGTACCGTGCCTCGAAGAACGGCGTGGCGCCGAGCAGGAGAACGACGAGTGCAGAACCGATCTCCATGGTCATCTGAGCATCGCCCGGACTGCCCGGCGGATGCTTTCCTGTGAACCGAAGGGAGGCGACCAACCAAGAGCTTTGATCCGATCCAGTGAGAGCTGCATCCGCGGGACATCGCCGACCCAGCCCCGGTCTCCTCCGGTGAACCGGTATTCCACCCGTGACAGGCCCATTTCTGCGACAACTATATCGGCGATGGTCCGCACGTCGATCCAGTCCTCCGACCCGATATTGAAGATGTTCAACCGTTCTTTTGCATGATCCGCCCCAAATAACATTGCTTCGGTGCAGGCGGTGACTTCCAGATAGGATTTGGATTGCCGCCCGTCCCCGAGTATCTCGAGGTGGCCGGGATCTCTCCGGAGCTTCTCTATAAAGTCGTGGATAACCCCGTGACCGCTCCGTTCCCCGACGATATTGGCAAACCGGTAGATCCAGCCCCGAATCCCGTAACTGTGGCAGTACCCCGAGATGAGTGCCTCGCAGGCAAGTTTTGTTGCTCCGTACACGGAGATGGGTTCCATGGGGGCATAGTTCTCGGGTGTAGGGAGGACCTGTGCCTCGCCGTAGACCGTCGAGGTGGAGGTGAACACGATCTCCGGGACGCCGTTCACCCGCATCGTCTCGAGGACCCGGTAGGTCGCGACGATGTTGTTCTGTACCTGTGCTTCCGGTGATAATGCGCTCTGCCGGACGTCCGGGTCTGCCGCAAGGTGATAGATGCGTCCGGCTCCTCTGAAGGTCTCCTGCCAGCCGTCTTCCCGGAGGTCCTGTTCGATCAACCGGATCCTTCCTTTGTCAATGCTGCCGAGATTTCCGGGTGACCCCGAGACCAGGGAATCGATCACCCGTACCTCGTCGCCCCGGCCCAGCAGCGCATCCACCAGATGGGAGCCGATAAAGCCGGCTCCGCCCGTCACCACCGAGATCATCATATCCTAATATGTATTCCATGCTATAGGATTAGTGCTATGTTCATCGGGATCGACCACGGAACGAGCGCCGTCCGGTTTGCGGGAGGGTCCCGGGAGTTCAAAATTCCCCGGGAGGAAGCCCGCACGTTCTCCTGGCAGGATCTCTCCCGCCTGTGCCCGATCCGGGAGATCGAGGGCGTCGCGATCACGTACTCCATGGGGGATAATTTTTCCTCCATTACCCGGGCCGGAGCGCTGGAGAACCGGGGAATTGTCAGCAGGGAAGGGGCCGGAAAGCATGTCGGCGGAGGAACGCGGGTTTTCGACGAAATATGTGCATCCGGACTCCCTGCGGTCGCTATCCCCGGGTTGCACCGGGGTTCTCCCACGGATCCCCGGTTCAAGGCCTACTCGCACCAGGCGAGCCCGGAGAAGATCGGGATTGCCTATGAGGTCTGCGGGGACCTGGGCGGAGAGGTTGTTGTATCCGACATCAGCTCCAATACGGTTACCCTCCTCATATCCGGAGGGCGTATCACGGGAGCGATCGATGCCTGCATCTTCGCCCCGGGCATGAAGCACGGTGCGATCGACCTCGATGCGATACGCCGGATCGATCGCCATGAGTGCAGCGCAAACGAGGCTTTTCAGCAGGCGGGCGTGGAGTTTCATCTCCCGGCAACGGAACGGGAACGTACCGTCGCACTCTTTTCAGCGATGGAATGCGCCGCGCTCCGGCTCCTGAATCCGGGGGCGAAGGTTGCGGTCGCCGGCACCCTTGCACCCCGTGTCTCCGCCGAGGTGGAACGGTTGTTAGGGAGCCCCGTTGCCGTATATGATGAATGGTGCGCATCCCGGGGTTTGGCAAAGATCGCCCGGGATGTATTCGGGGGTGCCCGCACCGTTCTGGGGATAGACGTTCATCTGTAAATTTATATGATTAATCGTGTAAGATTCATATGGGATTTTTGTGAGAGAGCTACGTATCCATGGCAGAGGTGGGCAGGGATCAGTCACCGCCGCTGAATTGATTGCTGTTGCGGCTTTTGCGGGCGGCGTGTATGCACAGGCATTTCCTGCATTCGGTGTCGAACGAAGAGGAGCACCGGTCCAGGCGTTTGTCCGGTTCAACAACAGTAAGATCCGGCTGCGAAGCCAGGTATACGAACCCGATTATATCATCGTTCAGGACAGCACCCTGATCCGGGACGTCAATGTCTTCCAGGGTGTGAAATCCGGCGGTATCGTGATCGTCAATACTGAAAAAAAGCCTGATTACCCGATACCTGAAGGAGTACGGGTGATCCTGATCGATGCGACTTCCATAGCCCTCGAAGTTCTCGGGCTCCCGATCACGAACACTGCGCTCATGGGTGCGTTTGCAGCCGCCAGCGGGGAGATCGCATTCCCGGCACTTGAAGATGCTCTCCGCCACCGGTTCAGCGGTGAGATGGCGGAGAAGAATATCGAGGCATCACGGCGGGCATTCAACCTCGTGCAGGGGGTGGCATAATGCCGCTCAACATCGGGTGTTGTGCCCGTCCCGGCGGGTCGCGTGCGAATAAAACGGGCTCATGGCGGGTATTCAAGCCACGGTTCCTCACGGAGAAATGCACAAAATGCGGGATGTGCCGGACGATCTGCCCGGAGGGATGCGTCAGTGAAGGAGAAGACGGGAACTTCATCGCCGATTACGAGTACTGCAAAGGATGCGGCCTCTGCGCCGAAGAATGCCCGGCCGAAGGGATCGTCATGGAACTGGAGGAAAAATAATGATCTCCTCACGGGCATCTAAAAGGCATCGTCAGGTGAACGGAAGGGGGTTCCCTTCATGATGGAAATTATGGAGGGTTCGCACGCGGTCGCGGAAGCGGTCGGGTTCTGCCGGCCACAGGTGATCGCCGCCTATCCTATCACACCCCAGACCCATATCGTGGAAGCCCTGGCCGATATGGTCGCAAACTGCCGGCTGGACTGTGAATACATCACGGTCGAGAGCGAATTTTCCGCCCTTTCGGCATGTCTCGGAGCCAGTGCAACCGGTTCCCGGACGTACTCCGCGACCACCTCGCAGGGGCTTGCCCTCATGTTCGAGGTCTGCTTCAATGTCGCCGGCCTCCGTCTTCCGATCGTCATGACGATCGCAAACCGGGCCCTCGGGGCACCCCTCTCCATCTGGAATGATCAGCAGGACTCCATCTCGCTCCGTGATTCGGGGTGGATGCAGCTCTATGCGGAGGACAACCAGGAGGCGACGGACCTGCACTATATCGCCTACCGGGTGGCGGAGGACCACCGGGTCCTTCTGCCCGCATTCGTCTGTTTCGACGGGTTTATCCTCTCCCACACGTATGAGCCGGTCGATATGCTTACCCAGGAGCAGGTGGACCGATATCTCCCGCCTTTCTCTCCCTACCAGCGGCTTGATGCGGCCGATCCGATCAGTTTCGGCATGTATGCGACGCCGGATTATTACATGGAATTCCGGTATGAGATCGACCAGGCGATGCTTCGGGCGAAAAAAATCATCGCCGGGGCAGGGAAGGAATTTGGTGAGCAGTTCGGTCGCGATTACAGCGCACCGGTGGAAGCGTACCGGCTGGAGGATGCGGATGTGGGGATAGTGGCGATGGGGTCCCTCTGCGGGACGGTGAAGGATGCGATCGATGAGCTGCGTGCCGGCGGAAAGAAGGTCGGGCTCCTCAAGATCCGGTGCTTCCGGCCGTTCCCCTCGGAAGAGGTCAGAAAGGCGCTCTCCGCGGTGCACCGGGTCGCGGTCCTCGACAAGAACATATCCATCGGGGCGAAAGGAGCCGTGGCGCTCGAGGTGAAGGATGCCCTGTATGGGTCACAGATTCCGGTCCTGGACTATATCATCGGACTCGGCGGAAGGGATGTCCGTAAGAAGGATATTGCCGCAATTGTGTCGATGGCGGAGGCGGGCAAAGGGGACCTGTTCTACGGTCTCCGGACGGAGGTGCTCTGATGAAGGCCGAACCCCCGTCCTGTGACCTGTTCGAATGCGGGCACCGTGCCTGCGGCGGGTGTGGTGCGGCACTCGCCTCCCGGCTGATCCTGAAGGCGGCGGGTCCGGATACGATCGTGTCTTCCGCGACGGGGTGCATGGAGGTCTTCTCCACGCCGTACCCGGAGACCGCCTGGAAGATCCCCTGGATCCACTCCCTCTTCGAGAATAACTCGGCGGTGGCATCGGGCATTGAAGCATCGCTGAAACGTCAGGGGAGGAAAGAGAAGGTGATCGCGATCGGCGGCGACGGCGCAACGTTCGATATCGGTGTCCTCTGTATCAGCGGCGCGTTCGAGCGCGGGCATGATTTCACTTATGTCTGCTACGACAACGAGGCCTATATGAACACGGGGATCCAGCGGTCCGGTGCGACTCCCTACGATGCGAGCACCACGACAAGCCCCGCCGGGAGATGTTCTTCAGGCAACCCCCGGCCGAAAAAGGATATGCCCGCGATCCTGGCAGCGCACGGGGCGCCGTTCGTGGCAACTGCATCGATCGCATACCCGATGGACGTCGTGAAGAAGATCGAAAAGGCGATCCGGACACCTGGACCCTGCTATGTTCAGCTCCATGCCCCATGCTGCACCGGCTGGGGCTTTGAAGGCGAGAAGACGATCGCCATCGGGAAGCTGGCGATCGAGACCGGTCTCTGGGTGAACTATGAGATGGAGAACGGCGTTGTTACCCGCGTGAGAAAGGTGGTCCGAAAACCGGTAGAGGAGTACCTGAAAGAGCAGAAACGGTTCCGGCACCTCTTCAAACCGAAGCGTAACGATGCGGAGATCGCAAAAATACAGGCAATTGCAGACCGAAACGCGGAGCGCTTCGGGATAGACATCAAACTGAAAACAGAAGGGCCGTAAATTAACCCTTTTTTTATCTTTAGTCCCTTAACCAAAGACATCCTCAACAGGAAAGTACTCCCTGCAATGCCTCCGGAGAGGTTTCACCAATCACCTGGAGCCCGTATCATGCTCTCTTCTTTCTCCTCCAGGTCATGACGAACGGCAGGAGCAGCACCACGGCGATGACGATCCAGAAGTTCCCGAAAAGGTACAGGAGAGACTCCCTCTCCTGGTCGTAGAACCGGAGCTCGAAGCTCCGGGTTCCGTTCCAGACGACGGAGATGCTGCTGTTGTCCACCGGGGTGATCTGGCCGCCCGGGCTTATAACCCCGAGGAGCGGGTTCCGCACATCATATTCTCCCGGAATAACGACTTCAACCCAGTACGGCTGGTCAAAGGTACCCTGCAGGTGATTATCCCTGATGGGTCCCTGGTAATGAATGGTGTAACTGCCGGCAGGAAAACTGATCCCGTTGTTGTTGGTCCAGTTGAACGTGCAAGAGGTGCAATTTCCTGACAGGGAGACATTGGTGACCTGGATCGGCACCCGTTCACCGAGGGGACCCGTCTCATAGAACTCGTAGCCGGTCACATTCCCGGTGGTGACGGCTGCCTCGTATGCCGAACCGTTCGGAAAAATGGTATACCGGGCCTCCGGTATCGCGGCGCTCCCGGCAGCGATGGTAAGAAGAATGATCAGGATAAATGCAGCGCTGAAAGAAGCGACTGCAGATCGGCGTCGATCTCGGTCGGTGGTTCGCATTGTCTGATCACGGTATCCGGGTCCTTGAGGAGGTGTCCCGTTACCACGCAGACGACCTGCTCATCCCGGTCGATAATTCCCTGTTCCCTGAGTTTCTTTACCCCGGCTACCGATGCGGCCGAAGCCGGTTCGACCCCGATTCCTTCCTTCCTGGCGAGATCCCGCTGCATGGCAAGTATCTCGTCATCGGTCACTGCCTCCGCGGTTCCCCCCGTGGTCCGTATGGCGACAAGGGCCTTCTCGGCGTTGACCGGAGCCCCGATCCGGATCGCGGTGGCGACGGTCTCCGGGTGTTCCTCGGGGACCACAACAGGAAGATTATCCCTTATCGCCCGGACGATCGGCATCGATCCCGCTGCCTGTATACCGGTCATCATCGGAAGCCGGTCGATGAACCCCATCTCCTGCAGCTCCAGGAGCCCCTTGTGAACCGCCGAAATGTTCCCTGCGTTCCCTACCGGGAGGACGAACCGGTCCGGCACCCCGCCGAGCTGGTCCAGCGCCTCAAATCCGATCGTTTTCTGCCCTTCGAGCCGGTACGGGTTGACCGAGTTGAGGAGGTACAGACCGTGGGAGATACAGAGCTGCGTGTACCATCTCCAGTGCACGGTCGAAATTTCCCCGGATGGAGATGACCCGGGCACCGTGCATCAGCGCCTGGGCCACTTTTCCGACCGCCACCTTCCCGGCCGGAAGGAGAACGACCGCAGGGATACCTGCTTTCGCCGCGTACACGGCCAGGCTTGCCGAAGTATTCCCGGTGCTTGCGCAGGCCACGCTCTTTTTATCCAGCTGTATGGCCATCGTGACCCCGACGGTCATACCCCGATCCTTGAACGAGCCGGATGGGTTCATTCCCTCGTGCTTTGCATAGAGCTCCCGGAGCCCCAGCTCGTCTCCGAGCCGCTTCAGGTGGTAGAGCGGGGTTCCGCCCTCCTGCAGGGTCACCGGCGGGATTCTGACCGGGAGCAGCTCGCGGTACCGCCAGACCGAGAGCGGCCTTTTGTTCCAGGTATCCCTGCTCACGGGTTCCGCGTCCAGGTCATACCGGACGGCGAGCAGGTGACCACACTTCCGGCAGGTATACAAGACTTCATCCGGGCCGTACTCGGCGGCGCAGTTGACGCACCGGAGCCTGTACATATAATAAAATATCGGCCTCCGACCTACATATAGGAGTGCATTTATCCATCGATGCAGATCCGACGGGACCTGCAGACGTTCGGATCGGTTCCTTCACGGACGACCCGGATCCCCCGCACCCCCGAGCAGCGCGTGATACAGTACATCCCGCCGGTCCGCCTCCACATGAGGAGGGCTGGCGCGGGCCAGCCGAATTACTGCCGGGTCGAGCGTGGCACATATCAGCTCTTCCCCTGCTCCCGCACGGGCGATGACCTCACCGTCGGGTCCGGCGATGATCGAATTACCGCAATAGGCATCCACCGGCGTTATGCCGGTGGTGTTCACCCCGATGATATAAAGCCGCTCCTCGAGTGCCCGGGAACGAATCAACAGCTCCCATGCCCTTACCCGGGAGGCCGGCCATGCGGACGAGACGATCACCCCGTCGGCCCCCTGTCGTGCATATACCCGGAAGAGGGGTGAGAACCTGAGATCATAACAGATTGCCATGCCAAGGCAGATATCCCCCAGGGAGAAGAGTACAATATCCTCTCCCGGCAGGTAGTTCTGCTCCTCATTTCCCGGCGAGAAAAGGTGGCACTTTGCATATACACCGATCACCACTCCCTGCCTGTCTATCACAAGTGCGGTATTCCGGGGAAGCGGATGATACTGTTCACGGAACGAACCGAGAATCGCGATATTGTGCTTCCGGGCGAGTTGCCGGAGCGTCTGCACGATCTCACCGGAGAGCCCCTGGATATGCAACCGCGAGGAAGGATCCCATCCGGTGGCGAACTGCTCAGGGAAGCACACGAGAGAAGCGCCACGTTCCGCTGCGTCATGAATGTACCGTTCGATGGTTTCGATGGTTGCCCGGGGGTTCTCCCAGATACTTCCCACCTGGGCGGCGCAGATCCGTTCCGGCACAGTTTCCTCCTTTTATGGGACCGTTCCGCCGGAGAGTACCGGAAATGCCGTGATGAGGCCCGCGATCACGAACTGCACCGCGATCGCGAGGAGCAGTATCCCCATGAGCCGGTTGATCGCCCGGAACTCCTTCTGTCCGATCTTTTTCACAATTATGTCAGCATTCCGCATCGCCAGATAGGTGAGTGCGATCGCAACAACGATCGCGACGATGACGATGAAGTCCTGTCCCAGGTTCCCACCGGCCTCGCTGATGAGGACGATCGTCGTGGTGATCGCCCCGGGCCCGGCAATCATCGGAAGGGCGAGGGGCGTGATCGCTACGTCTTCTGCCTCGATCCCCTCGTACTTCTCCGTATCGGTCAGTTTCGTCCGGGACGTCCTCGCATAAACCATCTCCATCCCGATGAGAAAGAGGAGGATACCGCCAGCGATCCGGAACGCCTCCAGCGTGATCCCGAAGAGCTGCAGAATCACACCGCCGAGGATGGCGAACACAACCAATATGATCAGAGCGTACCGGGAAGCATCCTTTGCGGTCCGGGTCTTCGCTGCCTGATCCATATTCGCCGTGAGGGAGACGAAGATAAGGGTGGCCGCAAGGGGATTGACGATGATGATGAGGGAAGAAAAAACGAGCAGGGTAAACGTGAGAATGTCCCCGGCCATATATGCACCCATAGGTGCTGCCCTCATTAAAGCATTTCTCCCATCCGTTTCCACGCTTCCGTATCGGTGAAGCAACCAGAGACGACGTCAGGAGTGCTTGAAAAATCAGGCGGTCCGGACCGTAACATCCTGCCCTCAATAGGGGAGAAAAGGGAAATTCCGGTTATTGCCGGATCACTCGAATAGTATCGGCTCATCCACCCGTTTGTAGGAGATGAGTTCTTCGGGGGAGAAGTGGATCCCGATCTCACGGTCGGCACTTTCCGGAGAATCGGACGCATGAACAACGTTCCTCCCGATATCCATCGCCATGTCCCCCCGTATGGTCCCCGGGGATGCCTCGGCCGGATTTGTCGCCCCGACGATCCGCCTGACGATCGGAACGGCATCCTTCCCCTCCCACACCATGAGGAAACAGGGGCCGCTCATAATATAGTGCCGGAGTGAGGGGAAGAACGGCTTCTCGAGGTGCTCCCGGTACTGTTCCATGACCCGCTTTTCGGTCAGCCGCTCGAACCGGGCAGCCACCATCTTCAGGCCCTTCGCCTCCAGCCGGCTCACGACGGATCCGACGAGTCCCCTCTGCACGCCGTCCGGTTTGACCATGACGAAGGTGCGATCCATGGAAGCTCACTCCTTGCCAAGTGCCTTACGTCCAGCTTTTGTCCAGGCAACGCGCCGTGGCACCCGCCCGAGCCGGTAATTTTTCTGGCACTTTGTTCCGCAGAAATAAAAGATTGTCCCGTCTTTTCTGACGAACATCTTCCCGGTTCCGGGTTCGACCGGTCCCCCGCAGAAGTTGCATGTGCGTATCTCGACCATATGTTTCACCGCCTCGAGAGTTTCTTTGCCTCACGTTCGGTCTCGAGGAGCATGATGACATCCCCTTCCCGGATCGGCCCCACCGTATTCCGGGTGATGATCCGGCCTTTATTGATCCCATCCAGTATCCGGCATTTCACCTGCATCGCCTCGCCATGCATGCCGGTCGAACCGATCACCTCGATCACCTCTGCGGGTGTTCCTTCGTCTGCCATTGTCTCCTCACGCTCTCAGGTCGGCGACCTGTTTCGCGATCTCATCCACAAGTTCTTTCGCTTTCCCGGGTTTCACAATGGCAGCGGCGGTAGAACCGACATCCAGGCCGCTTGCAGTCCCGATATCGTTCTGCTTGTTGATGAAGATGTACGGTATCTTCTTCTCTTCGCAAAGCGGCCCCAGGTGCATCACGATCTCTTCGGGTTCGACATCGCCCCCGATCAGAACCAGAGTGGCGATACTTCGTTCAATGGCTTTGGTCGCCTCGTTTGCCCCTTTCTTTATCTTGCCCGTATCCTTTGCGATCTCGAGTGCTTCAAGCGCTTTGTTCTGAATCTCTTCAGGAACCTGGAATTTCACGTAATTCTTTGCCATAACTCACCTCATTCAGGAGGAACCCTCCTTCATCACTCATCAGTCAGCGACGATGTAGCCATATCAATTCAACAGGAACGGAAATAAAGGTTTGTGAATACGCCGTAACGCCTCCAGGAGCCCCCGATCACCGGTTGTTCGGGCGGAACTTGCTAGGCGGGAACGATCCGGTATATCTGGACTCCCTGCTGGTCATAGATCTCAGAAAGCCCCGTTTCAGGGAGCGATATCTGATACCGCTCCCGTTCGGCGTCCCCGACATAGAGGAGATTCAGACCGTACTTCTCCATGAGGGAAACCGTCTTCCCGGGATCCTCATAGATCATCCGCACGTCCGTGGCACGATCCCCGTACACCCCGCTCACCTGCCCCCGCCACATGTACTCGTGAAACGGCATGCCGATGATAGTGGGAATACCGGTAAACGAGGAGATCCGCGAGTAATAGGTATAGTCTCCCCCCTCTGCCTCGGCGATTCCGGTAACTCCCGGGAGCGACCGGAGGTACGCGACCGCCGCGGCATCACCGGGATGAGCCGTCGACAGGTACGAAAGCCCGTCGAGGGTGTGGTCCCGGTAGGGAAAGTCAAGGGGTATAACGAGGGGAATGGCGAGGAAGAGCGCAATAACCACAACCACCGCGATCCATTTCGCCTTCACGCCCCCGAGACCTGGCCGGATCCGGGGAATGAGCAGCTCACCGAGCATGACAAACGCGGCTGTTCCCATGAGGAGCCATGCCGGGAGATAGAGTTTGAAGACGGTGTTCATCCGGTAATACACATCGCCCATATTGTCCTTGAGGTACAGGAATTCGCAGAATATGATGATCGCCAGGCCGACTGCGGCGAGTATCTCCGGAACGGTAAGTTTCTTCCGGGCGATAAAGTAACAGAGCGGCACGAGCGCGATCGCCGCAGCAGGAAAACCGGCGATGGCGACGATGACCGGGATCAGGAGGAGCCAGGGCCGGCGTATGATATCCCGGGCGAGATACCATACGAAGATTCCGATGAAAAACCCGTGAATGAGGAGGAACGGGACGGGATCCGTAGGGGTGGTCACCAGGAAGATGCCCTGGACACCGAGCGTATCCATCTGCAGGTAGTACGGAAGGTAGGCAAGTACCGAAAGAACGGGGACAACAACAAGAAACCCCCATGGGGCGGAGATGAGGGCATTCAGGCGTCCCGGCCCCCGGATGATCTGTTTCAGCCCTCCGGTGATGTCCGGGAGGATACGCGATCGGAACGGGGTCTTCTCACTCCGGTACCAGATAATGATACCGAAAAGGAGCGTGATCGGGGCATAGATGAGCACATCCCAGGTATTTATCGGGGGTAGGGACCCCAGACCGAGCCCGACGAGGGCTGCCAGAACCCAGCGGGCCCCCGGGGTCTGGTCCTTCCAGGACCGGCATGCCACGATCAGGAGGAGGATGAGGTAGAGTTGTACCCCGATACTAATCACATGGGCATGCAGGTCTCCCCAGACGAATGAGAATGCCGGGTATTCCTGGATCGTATTCGGGATCGTCCGCGTGCTGTCCCAGAGGACCGCGCCGGGAGCTTTTCCCTGGAGGAGGCCGACGATGAAGGAGGGGTTCGGGATGAGCAGCGTGAGCAGGGGCAGCCAGCGGAACCGCGGGAGAAGGAGGTGCCCTATGGCGTACAGGTTGACGGCTGCAAGGCCGAAGATCGTCGGAAGGGCGAGGTTGAAGGTGATGGGGGAGGGGACGGCGCTCACGTTGCCGAGGGCCCCGATCATCCAGTACCCGAGATAGTAGTACGTATTCAGGGTACCGCCGGCAAACCAGGGATCGAGGGGGGGAACCACCGGATCCCGCATCACCGAAGCGAGGAATGCATGATCCATGAACTTTTCCGCATACGAGATGCTCGGGTTCACGAACCGCACCTCGAGCATGAAGAGGAAGAAGATCAGGAATACGGCTTCCCACTTCCATACGCCGTGGAAAGCCTCCCGGGAATATTTGCCGGTGAAAAAGGCGTATACAAGGAGGATGACAAAAGGCACCATCGCTGCCGCGAGCGGGATCCGGGCGAGCCCGCAGTACCAGGTGATAAGCGTGAACAGGAGAACGCCTGCCGTGAAAGCGGCAGGATATGCGACCGATCCGAGAACCCGCCTGAGATAAGGCCATACGGCAAGCTGGATAACCGTGATCAGGAGGAGCCAGCGGGCCACGTCGAACAACTGGAACTCAATGGTCAGCCTGACCGACCTCCTTTAATTCACGTTTCAGTGCCTTCCGGATCGTCGGCACCACCCAGTCGCCCATGAAATGGATGGAGATGACCCCGCCGGCAAGGGTGACCAGGTTTTTGATCAGGTGGTCGATCACGGCGATGAGTGTTGCTACTGCCGGAGAGACCCCGGCAAGCGAGAACGTGGCGACCAGTGCCAGTTCATAGGTGCCGATCCCTCCGGGGGTGATCGGGATCGCCTTTACCAGATTCCCGATCACGATCGCAAGGACGATCAC